>JAZKFI010000017.1:285875-402655 GCA_040386575.1 Pseudomonadota bacterium | reverse complement strand
TCCGGCATCCACCGCGAAGCGGCGACTGCGCTTGATCATCGATGGATTGCGGGTCAAGCCCGCAATGACAGCCATGTTGGGGCTGTCATGCCGGACTTGATCCGGCATCCACCGCGAAGCGGCGACTGCGCTTGATCAGCGATGGATTGCGGGTCAAGCCCGCAATGACAGACCTTCCTGGCTTGGCTTCGGGCGGCTACTTCAAATACGCCGTCCCCGGCATCGGGTTGAGCTCGGTGCGCAGCGCATTGCCGTTGTCTTCGCAGGTGTAGCTCGATGCCTTCGTCGTGTCTCCCACCCCGAGGTACTTAGGAAACTTCGGGTAAGCGCAGATCGGGCGTTGCGCCACCACAGTGCCGCCCGTCAGGTCGTTCGAATATTTCGTCGCGATCAGCTTCTCCGGTGCGGCCCCTGCTTCGACCCAATGCTGCAGCGCCACCATCGCATCGTTTTGCGCGTCGATGACCGGCGGCTCCGGCGCAACAACGGCTCCGCTGAACAAATTGCCGAACGCATTGGGGCCCGGCCCGCCAGCGCAGTGCCCCATGCCTGGCACCACGAACAACCGGTAGTAGTCGCGCGTGTTTTTCAAACCGTTGGAAAGCGTGCCCTTCGGACCCTTTGCGACCCGGTGGTAGTAGTTGATCGAATCCTGCACCGGGATCAGCGGGTCGGCGGTGCCGTGATAGCCGATCATCTTGCCGCCCCGCTTTCTGAACGCCGACAGGTCCGGGTTGGTGGCATTGAGCACTGGTGCGAGCAGCGAATCGACCGACGCCATGTTGCTGTTGAAATCAAATGTCGTGCCTTGCCAGGTGAGGCCGAACACCCACTTGAAGAGCGATCCGAACTGCGGCTCGGCGCGGCCTTGCGATTGCCATCCGAACAAGGTGTCGGTCTCGGCGCCGCGTGTAGAAGCAACCGCGATGCGCTCGCCATTGGCCGGGTTGGTCGCGCCCTGGTAGATACGGCGCGCAGCAGTGACCAGTTCCGGCGACAGGCAATTGCTCGCGGTCACGCTGCTGCATTGCAGGACGCCCGGGTCGAACTGGCAGGAGCGCGGATCGGTAAGGAACCCGTCACCGGCAACCCCGCCCCCACTCACGGCGCACGAATTGGCAACCGCTGCCGTGAGCAGCTTGGCCGTGTCCGAGCCAAAACTGCTGGTGGGTGTCGCGCGTTGCGCCTGGAAGTTCCAGACGAGCCCCGTGTGGATGTGCGTGCGATTGGCGGCTGGCGCGCCGACGAGGATGCCGTCGTAATCGGCGGGATAACGCTGCGCAGTCATCAGCGCCTGCTGGCCGCCGGTGGAGCATCCGTTGAAATACGATTTCTGCGGCGGGTTGCCGTAGTTGGCTGTGACGAGCTGCTTGGCGATGGTCGTCATCAGGTGCGTCGCGCGATAGCCGAAGTCGGCCCACTTCTGCGGATGCCCCGTGAGTGCATCGCCGTTGTTGTTGGTGGATGGAACGGTGCCCAGGTCGGTGGACGCGACCGCGAATTGCCGTCGCAGCGCGACGACCATCGCTGGCGCACTCGCGGCCAGCGAGCCCGCATAGCCGCCATTGCCGACGCCCTCGAAGCGGCCGTTCCAGGTTTGCGGCAGCCACACTTCAATGTTGATGAGCGAATCGGGTGTCGGCGTTGCAACCACGGACACCTTGCAAAACGGCGGAAGGCCTGTGTAGGTGTTGCCATCGGGCGCGAGATAAGTCGGCCCGGGCACCAGCACCGCGGCCGTGACTTGCCCGCCATCGACCTGGATGGTCGGCATGATCGAACACGGAAGCGCCAATGCGGGTTGCGCAGCGAAGATGCCGCCGGCCAATGCAAGGAGTGCGAGAAAACGGCTACGCATGACAGTCTCCTGAATGCCGCCCGATTTTTCTCAGTGCGGCTGGCTCCCGTGCCGCGATTCTGTGAGGGAGCGTCCATGCAGGCCTGTCAGAGAACTGCCCGACTTGCCATGGCAAAACGGGCAGGCGCGCAACTAATGCAGGTCGTCGCGCTTGCGTTTGGGCCCGCCCATCACCTCATCCAGCGACTCGGGCACTCCGCCCTGGGCGTCTATCCAGCGGATGACGCGCACTGCCATGAACCGCCTGAACTCGCCTTCTTCATACAGCCGGAAGTGCGGCTCGAAGGCATGCTTGCTTGCATCGGTCCACGCGAGGACCGCTGTCTCGTTGAAGCCGCTCGCGAGGTCCAGGCCCAGCTCTCGGCGCGACCAGCGGCACAACTCCCAACCGTCGAGCGAGCGGTAGCCCTTGCCGACCAGCACGCGCTCGACGGCCTTGGCGTAGTTGCCGTCCTTGACGGTGGCCAGAACATTGGCCACGCAATATTCGAGCGCCTCGTCTTCAGAACTGGTGACGATCGGCGCGATGTCTCGCAGGTAGGTGCTGGGCTGCGTTTCTTCCACGGTGGCAGCGTCCACCGCGTCAGGAACAGGCGTGAGCACGCACGATGAACAGTCTTCGCAAATGATCGCGAGCATCTTGCCGTCGGCGCACGCCAGGGCCTGAGTTTTGAAAGACCCGCAGCGTGGGCACGCGATGCCGGGATGAGTCATATTTACTTAATTCTGTAAAGACCCGGGATTGTGCCACTGCTTATCCGCAATATTTCGAGACCTTGGGGCAGCTAGGCAAGCCACCACCAAAGTGCCGCTCCGGCCGCAATCCAGAGCAGCACGATCACGGCAGCGCCCACACGGCTGACGGGTTTGGAGCCCTTTTCCAGCATCCACGCATCGGCGCGGGTACGGCATTCGGCCAGGACGTCGGGCGGCAGCATCCTGACGGCCAGCCAGATCAGGGCGGGGAGCAGCAGCACGTCGTCCACGTAGCCGAGCACCGGGATGAAGTCGGGGATCAGGTCGATGGGGCTGAGCGCATAAGCCACCACAAACAAGGCGAGCGCCTTCGCGTGCCAGGGCGTCGCCGGGTGCTTGCCCGCGAACCACAAGGTGACGGCGTCGCGCTTGATGCGCCGCGCCCACTGCTTCATGTCAGCGATCAGCGGCATTCGGCGAGGCAGTCAGGCATCTCCCGATGCTAGCGGTTCAACCAGGTAATGCTCAACTGCAGCACGGTGGCAAACGACACCCACGCAAGGTAAGGCAGGTTCACCAGCCCGACCCACCGATGGCGCGGCCAGATCGCGCGAAGGGCCCAGACCAGCGTCACGAGCACCAGCACGATATCCACCGCCGCCAGCACATTGCTGCGCAGGCCGAATTGCAGGGGCGTAAACGCGGCATTGAAAACAAGATTCAGAGCGAACGGCAGCGCCACGCGCCACGGCAGCCGGTGCTTGAAGGCCTGCCAGAACACGTAGCCGAAGCTCACCGCGATGATGATGTACAGCACGGTCCACACCGGCCCGAACAACCACGCGGGCGGCGCGAACGCGGGTTTGATCAGGGCACCGTACCAGGCTGCGCTATCTCCCATGGTTATGTCCCATGGCGATCAGCGCAACGCGGCGAGCGTCGTTTCCAGGTTCGCCTGGCGATTGAGCTCCGACAGCCACTCACGATAGCCCGCATCGCTCGGATGCAGGCCGTCCCGGGCATGCAGCTCCCGCGGCCTCTGCGCAAAGGGATCTTGCGCCTTGGGCTTGTAGAGATTGACGTAGGTGGCACCCGTGCGCGTGGCTGCTTCGCGCACCAGCGCATGCAATTGCTGCGAGCGGCTGGTCATCAACCACGAAGCCGGTGCAAAGAAGAACGGCGCGTTGCCGACGTTACCGGGCGGCATGAGGATCACCCGCTTGCCGCGACGCGCCGCCAGTTCGGCCACGGTGTCCACGCTCTGGCGCAACTCGGACTCCGAGGTGAAACGGATGACATCGTTGCCACCGCCCAGCACGAGGACCGTGTCGAATTTCTGGTTGTCCTGCTGCAGTTGTCCGACGAAGTCTGCGTACTTCGCGCCATCGGTGGCGCGGTTGACCACGCGCAGACCTGGGCGCGACTGCGCGATCAGGCCGGCGATACTGCTGGACGCACCGCTCGCGCCGGTGCCCACTGCCGTGCTGTCGCCGATCACGAGCAGGCTCGCCGTCGCAGGCGAAGGTTCTGCCTGGAATGGCTCGCTGGCTTTCGCCAGAGCCCTGGCATCGCTGACTCGCCAGACGGTGCAGCCGGCAGTGGTCAGGAGCGCGGCCACGGCGAGCAACGCCAACGCGTAGCGCGCCTTGCGGGCGTGGCGCCTGGAACTGTGGTTGAAGTCGATGATCGTTCCCCTTGAGGTCGTCGTGCGATATTAGGTTGCGTGCCGCGAGAAACTTGTAGGACCGAATCGCTGGACGTCGGGTTCACCACCCGGCCGCTACGATGCACGCATGACACTCCATAGCCCCGCTGCCGACCGCAATAAGCAACCCATTGCGGATTCGCTTCGCGCCTTGCTGCCCGCATCAGGCATCGCGCTTGAAATTGCATCCGGAACGGGCCAGCACGCCGCGTGGTTCGCAGCGCAGTTGCCGGGCTGGACATGGCAACCCAGCGACATGGATTCGAGCGGGTTCGATTCGATAGAGGCTTATGCACGCGAGGCGAAGGTCACCCATGTCCTGAAGCCGGTGCTGCTCGATGTCACCGCGCCGGCCTGGCCTTCGACCGGTCCGGAATTCACCTCGACATTCGACGCCATCTTCTGCGCCAACATGCTTCACATCTCGCCGTGGGAGACGTGTGGCGCCTTGATGCGCGGCGCTGCGCGATACCTCGCGCCCCATGGCGTGCTGATCACGTATGGGCCGTACATCGAGGATGACGTTGTCACGTCGCCGGGAAACGTTTCGTTCGACGAAAGCCTGCGCGAGCGCAATCCGGCGTGGGGCATCCGGAACATCCAGAACGTCAAAAGCGAAGCAGAGCGGGTCGGGCTCATGCTTCGCAGTCGAGAGGCCATGCCTGCGAACAACCTGTTGCTGGTGTTCGCCCGGCGCTGACCCTGGCAGCCAGCCGCGCTTAAACGCGCGGCTGCCTGGGGAGGAGCCGCGCTTAGACGCGCGGCTGCCTGGGGAGGAGCCGCGCTTAAACGCGCGGCTCGCCGTTCGCGTTCACCAGCACAGTGGCGCCTGGGGGCGTTGCCATCTGCACGCGGTGCTGGCGGCCTTCAAAGACGTAGCTCACGTCGTAGTAGTCCGGGCGGCCGTAGTTGGCGCGCTGCTCGCAACGCTGCACGTCCTGCGTCACCACGCGCGAACCGGTGTTGCCGATGTTGTTCGCGCCGACTGCTGCGCCGCCGAGCACGCCAAGGGCGGTTGCTGCGTCACGGCCGCTGCCGCCACCGATCTGGTGACCCAGGATGCCGCCGATCACTGCGCCTGCGACGGCGCCGCCGACGTTATTGCCGGGAGAGTTGGTCACGACCTGCTCGCGCTCAACCCAGCAGCGCTGCTGGCTCGGGCCGGCAACCACTGCGCGCACGTCAACGACGCGGGCTTCGAAGAGACGTTCGCTGTCACGGCGGCGATAGTCGTCACGCCATGCGGGTGCATAGCGGTTGTCGGCGACGACTTCATCGCCACGGATCTGGCGAACCGACGAGATGCGGTTGTTCAGGCCGAGCGACAGGATGGTGTTGTAGGCGCCGGGGCGCAGCACGGCGCAACGGCCCGTGTAGCCTGCGCCTTCACACACTTCCCAGCGATCGCGACGGTCGCCGGTCACTTCGATGGACGAAGCGCGGTCATTGAAACCGTAGCCTTCGAGATTGGGGATATCGCCGGTGGCAGTGATGGCACGGCCCCGCAGGTTCTCGACCTGGTACAGGGTGACGTCTGCAAAAGCCTGCGAGGCCAGTGCGGCGGTTGCGATGGCCAGTGCGGCCTTGAGGTGCTTGGTCTTGGTCATGTGGACTCCTTCACGACGGTTGCTGAGTGGTCAACAGCGCTCGCGCACTGCTGGCATGGGTAAAGATTAATCACCGATGAACTCAGGAGGGGGTCGAAAGCAATACCAGCGGCCGTAGGCGCAAGCAGCCCAAATGCGTGGGAGCAAACCGACTCAACAACTAATCGCAACCAACTAATTGGGGTCAGATTCCAGTTATTCAGCCCGGCGCGATCTTCACGCGCTCGAACCGCACATTGCGAGTCCGGCCGGTGCTCACGGCCAGCTGCTCGCACCTGCCTGCGGCGTCGCGCTTGAAGGTGACGACGCCCAGCGGATAGCTTGCAAAAAAGGTATTGCGATTGATTGGGCGCAGCTCGACGTTGCCGCGCGGATAGCGCACCGACAACTTGCCATCGCGCATCGTCAACGTGTAGAGGGTGCGCAGCTCTGCGCTGTAGTAATCGCCAACGCAGGCCTGCAAGACGTCCGCGCCCGGCGTCTCGCGCACCACGCGCTTGAGCGGGAACTCGCGCTCGCCGGCTTTCCAGAGCGCGGACATCGCCGGTTCATTGCCAACGCTGGGTGCGAACGTGACGACGACATCCGAAGCGCGCGAATAGAACTGCGTTGCCGACGATGCGAAGAGCGGCGTGCGCTGACCGCCACCCGTCACAGTGAACAGCTTTGCGCCTTCGGCCACGAAACTCAGGACGCTGCCGGGCCGCACCTCATAGTCGCCGGCCAGCGCAGCCACATCACGCGCCTGCAGTTCGACCTCTGCTGGATAAGTGCGTGGGCCAGTCACACCCGCCTCGCCTTCCAGGTAGAGGTCCGCGACCCGGCGCGCAGTCTCGACCGCGTTGAAGTCGGCCGCATTGCCCAGGACCACCACCGCAAGCTTTTGTTGCGGCAGGCGCAGGTAGTAAGCGCGATAGCCCGCATCCGATCCGCTATGCGCAACCGACGGCACGCTGCGATAGGGCGTGACCACCAGGCCGCTGGCGTATCCCGTCTCCCGTCCGTTGGCCAGCTTGCCGCTGGTCAGCAGTGCGGCCATCACTGCCGGGCCGCCCACTCTCGTTGTATCGAAGTTCGCGTTCCAGGTGGCGAGGTCTTCGACCGTCGTGAAGAGGCTGGTCGCACCCGTGTTGGAAAACGACAGCGCCACATACACATAACCCTCGCGCGTGCGACGGTACGAATAGGCGCGGCCTTTCACCAGCGCGCCGTAGTTCTCATGGAAATGCGTGTTCTTCATGCCCAGCGGCGAGAACACGCGCTCCTGCGTGAACGCGGCCAGCGTCTTGCCGGACACGCGTCTCACGATTTGCCCGAGCAGGCTGTAGCCGCTGTTGCTGTAAAGCTCTTCCTGCCCCGGCGCGAAGTTCAGCTCCTTTTGCGAATACAACAGCCCCAGCATGTCGCCATCGGTGATCACGTCGTCCATGCGCAAACCGGCGAGCGCGACCAGGTCCCACACATCGCGCAAACCGCTCGTGTGATGCAACAGATGGCGGATCGTGATCGGCGCTTCGATCACCATTTCGGGCAAGTGCTTGCGCACCGGGTCGTCCAGATCGAGCTTGCCCTCTTGCACGAGCATGTGGATAGCCAGTGCGGTGAACTGCTTGGACAGCGATGCGGCGTGGAACGGCGTTGTGGGCGTGATCGGCGCCGCATATTCGAGATTGGCCATGCCATAGCCGCGGCTGTAGATGATCTTGCCGTCTCGCACCACTGCCAGTGCAGCGCCGGGCGTGTCGGGCTTGTCCCAGGTGGAGAACAGTCGATCGATGGCTGCAGGTCCGGGATCGGCCGCAAGGGCGGCGGGCACACCAACAAGCAAAACAGAGGCGGCCAGAACACAGCGCAGGAGTTTCATGCGGCGAGCCTATCATCGGACATGAAAATCGTCACCTCGTCGCGCCGCCAGATCGTCATGGGCGTATTGCTGTTGCTCGCCGTGATCGGTGCGGCCGTCCGTTACTGGGCGCCCAATCCATCAACCGCGCGCGACGTGGGAACACTGATGCTGGTGCTGTGGCTGCCGGCAGTGGGCAATCTCGTGGCTTTTGCGATCAGCAAGATGCCCGCTCGCAAGCGTTGACTCCAGGCGCTGCCTGAATCACGCGTGCTGCTCGGTACCGGGTTCGGAATCGGGCCGTGCATCCATCATGGTGGCCCACTCGCCCCAGGCTGCATCGGTCTCGTGGCGTGCGGCCATCCAGCTTCGCATCTCGTCGCTTTGAAGCGCGTGTGCAACATCGCCCCTTGCGGTGGCAGCGTCATGCACGGCATCGAAGCGGCCTTCGGCGATTTGCTCGGCAGCCTGTTTGTGTTCGGCGCGTGCCTGCGCGGCCGCGACCTGTTCAGCCCAATCGCCCATGACTGCCTCCGTGTTTTGAAGCCGTGCAGTATGAGGCTTCGCACCGGTTCGCGCTGTTCAAGGGACTCCCTGATAGCGGGCCCAACCGCCGCGCTTAAACGGTAGGATAGCCAGCTCCATGCCGCGACACGCAGTTACACCAAACGTCAGGGCTCGGCCGCTGCGCATGCGGCTGCTCATCCTGGCAGCAAGCGGCCTCCTGCCGCTGGGCGCACTCGTCGCCTGGGGCATCTTTCACCTCGTGCAAGAGCGGCAGGTGCAGTCCGAGCAGGCCGTCTCCAACATGTCGCGAGCGCTTGCCACCACTGTCGAAGCCGAACTGCGATCCACCACCGTGCAGCTCGACCAGATGGGCATTTCGGATGAGCTGGAACGCGCGGATTTTCGTGCGTTCTACAGCTCGGCCCAGCGCACAGCCCAGTTGAGTGGCTGGCGCGAAATGGTGCTGAGCGATCCCGATGGTCGGGCACTGTTTCGAACCACGCAGCCCTACGGCGCCTCTGATCCCACTGCGCGCGAGACCGAGAGCCTTTCACGCGTCGTGGCTACTCGCCAGCCTGCCATTGGCCCGGTCGTGACGGACGGGACCAAAGAAGTATTTCGCGTCCGCGTGCCGGTTCTGCGCGAAGCCAAACTCATCTATGTGCTGACCGCAGTGGTGCCGGTTGAAAAGATCGGCGCGGTGCTCAGCCGGCAGAATCTGTCGGTCGACTCGGTTGCGGCCGTGTTCGACCAGGCGCAGTACCGCGTCGCGCGATCCCGCCCGGCCCCCGCGCCGACCCCGTCACCCTCCCTCAAGGCGATGCTCGATCGCGGTAACGATCAAGGTGTGGGCCGTACGATCACGCGCGATGGAATCGAAAGTTTCAGCGGCTACACGCGGCTGAAAGACTCGGGCTGGGTCGTGGCTGTGGCGGTATCTGTCGATGAGGCGTATCGCGACCTCTATGCACTGTTTCGCGCAGTCGCGCTGGGACTGGCGGCTTCGCTGGCGCTGTCGGTCCTGCTCGCATGGCTGCTGTCACGCAAGGTGATAGAGCCGATCGAGCAATTGAAGGAAGGCGCGGCTGCACTCGGACGCGGCGACCCTGTGAGACTGCCCCGCCTGGACATTGCCGAACTCGACGACGTCGCGGTGTCCCTCACCAATGCCGCTCTGGAACGCGACCGGGCAGCCGATGAACGGGGCCGGATGGGTTCGCAGGTCGCGCAGGCCCTGCACAGCGCAGAGGACGCCAACCGCAGCAAGGACCAGTTCCTGGCGATGCTCGGGCACGAGTTGCGCAACCCGCTGGCGCCGATCATGAATGCGGTGCAGCTCATGGCGCTCAAGGGCGACGCGACCACCGCACCCGAGCGCAAGATCATCGAGCGGCAGCTCATGCATGTCACGCGTCTGGTGGACGACTTGCTGGACGTGTCTCGCATCACCGGCGGCCGCCTGAACATCCACCCGGAGCCGATTCGACTGGGCGCCTTGCTGACGCAGCTCACCGATACCATCCGCCCTTCACTGCACGAGCGCGAACTCACACTCGAACTCAAGCCCGGTGCAGAAAGTGCGTGGGTCTCGGGCGACGAAGTGCGCCTGACGCAGGTGTTCAACAACCTGCTGGTCAACGCCATCAAGTTCACGCCGGTCGGCGGCAAGGTTTTCATGCGCGCCGCCGTCAGCGGCCAGCATATGCAGATTGACGTGGAAGACACCGGAATGGGCATTGCGTCCGAAGACCTGCGCCACGTGTTCGAACTCTTCTACCAGGCGCCGCAGAGCAACGATCGCGCGCGCGGCGGTCTTGGGCTGGGCCTGCCCATCGTCCGCAGCCTGGTGGAAATGCACGGCGGAAGCACGTCGGGCGACAGTGCAGGCCCTGGCATGGGGAGCTGCTTTACCGTTCGGCTGCCGCTTTGCCAGCCGCCCGTGGATTCGCAGGGGCCGGCCTCCCAGCCAGCTGCGCAAGGTGCAGGGCATGTGCTGGTCGTCGATGACAACGAAGACGCAGCCGACACGTGCGCGATGCTGCTGGAACTCAATGGCTACGAAGTGCGTGTGGCGTACACACCCGAGCAGGCAATGCAGTTGATGGCCCAGCAGCATCCCGATGTCGCGGTGCTCGATATCGGACTGCCCGGCATGAGCGGCTACGAGCTTGCGCAAGCCTTGCGAGCAGCGCCGTACAACTATCGTGGCCGGCTTCTCGCGCTGACCGGTTACGGCCAGGCGACCGACCGGGCTGCCTCGGCCAGGTCCGGCTTCAACGGCCACATCACCAAGCCCGTCGCGCCCGCTACCCTGCTCAGGCTCATTGACCGGCTGTTGCGCGAACGCAGCGAAGGACAGGTCGATTTCATCGATTCTTCCTCGGATTCACGCTAGGCCCGGGGGCTTTACAAGGCCGAAATCCCACCGATGAGTTGGTGCGTTCCAATCGGGGCACTCATCATGCTTTTCAAAATATTCCTTGCTGCCATCCTGACCCTGGGCGCCGCATGTGCGCATGCCGCGCCGCTGCTGACGCCGTCACGTTTCAACAACGGCTCTTCGGTAGATCCATTCGCGTTGGGCACGCGCATTCCGGTCCTGCTGGTCCACGGCCTGGGTGGCGGCAACGAAGGTTGGGAAAGCTTTCTGCGCGCCTACGAGCAGAACCCCTCGTGGCAGGCGACATTCAAGCCGTATTCATTCAGCTACAGCACGAGCAATGCCGCAGTTGTGGCGGATGCAGCCGCGCCGCGCACCATCGCTGCACTTGGCGCGTCACTGCGCAATGCCGTGCAGGCGTACTACGACAAGCCCACGTCCGCCCCGGATTTCGGTTTCGGCAAGAAGCGCATCGTGATCCTCGCGCATTCGATGGGCGGGCTGGTGGCCCGATCGATGATGCAGGAGCAGGTGTTCAGCGACGGCCAGCGCGGGGGCGACAAGGTCGTCCACCTCATCACGCTCGCGACACCGCACCACGGCAGTCCGCTCGCCGATGTTGCGCTCGGCCTGGGCTTGCAGACGGTGACCGAACTGGCTGACACCTGGCCCGGTTTCCTGGCCGACCTGGCATGGACGAATTACGACGGCCTGAACCTGTCGGGCGGCAAATGCAACCCGTGGCTGGCACGCCTGAACAGCTTCACGCCCAGGCTGCCGGTCACAGGCAACGGCCGCTGCGGCACTGCGCAACTGAGCACCCTGCCGGGCTACTACGAGCGCATCGTGGCGTACGGCGCACGCGACCTGCAATCGCCTGACCTGCAACTGGGCCTGGGCGTGTTCAAAGAAGGTTCGTCGCCTTCGCTGCTGTTTTCCTACGGGTATCTGCGCAACAACTTCTCCATTGCGTACGGCAACGACGGCATCCTGCCGCTGGCAAGCGCGCAGTTCGATGGCGCCGCGATCTGGAAACGCGCCGAGGCGTATCGATGCGATCACCGCTTCATCAAGCGCGGCTACACGCAGCAGGTCAAAACGCTCTGGTCGAGCTACTCCGAGTGGGCGTTCTGCGCGGCGACGGCCGGCGACGTGAGCGACACGTCGGGCTTCTCCGGCGGGTACGCGACAAGCGGGTCCATCTTCGGCGCGCCGGGCGGCATCATCAACATCATCCGCAATGCCTCGCAAGCCGAGCGCGTGTTCAACTTCGCCGAAGCCGATGCGCAACACCTGTTGCAACCCGCCGGTGTGCACACTGAAGTCGGCACGGGCTACCTCTATCGCTACTACACTGCGACCGGCGCGTTCCTGGCCGTCCACGAAGGCAACGTGTATTACCTGGGCCCGGCAACGGGCAACCTGCTCTATTTCGTCGGGTCGATGGCCGCGATGCTGCCCATCGCGCAGAAGGCCGGGTACTGAATGTGATTGCCCCGGTGCTGGTGCGCGAGCTCACGACTGCGGCCGGCCTGCATCCGCGCGGCCAGCATCACCTCAGCTCCACCAGCGGCCTGGTCCGCGCCGGCCGATACCTCTACCTGGTGGCAGACGATGAACACCATCTGGGCGTGCTGGATATCCACGAGCTGGCGAGCGGCGAAGTACACCTGCGCCGCATCGTCGCCGGCGATCTTCCTCACGACAAGGGCGATCGCAAGAAGCGCAAGCCCGACATGGAGTCGATTGCACTGCTGCCGGCGTCGCCGTATTGGCCGCACGGCGCATTGCTGATCCTCGGATCGGGATCGCGGGCCAATCGAGAGCGCGCGGTCGTTATGCCTCTGGATGCTGAAGGCGCGATTGAAGGCGACGCACATCCCGTCGATCTGCGCGCGCTCTACCAGCCGCTTCACAATGAATTTGCCGACCTCAACATTGAAGGCGCATTTGTTCTGGGGGACCGCTTGCGATTGCTGCAGCGAGCCAATACCGGGCGCGATTCACGAAATGCGTGCATCGACTTCCCGCTGCAGGGCATCGCGCAATGGATGGCTGGCTCAGGCGTGGGCAGGCCGCCAGAGGCGAGCGTGCAGGCCATCACCCTCCCCGCCTTCAATGGCGTGCGTCTGGGACTGACCGATGGGGCTGCGGTGGGTAACGGCGAATGGATCTTCAGCGCCGTTGCTGAAGACACCGCGGACAGCTTTAACGATGGAGCCTGCGCGGCTTCGGCATTGGGCTGGGTGAGCGCACAAGGGGAGCTTCGCCGGCTGGAATGGATCGCTGGCGCGCCCAAGGTGGAAGGGATCGCCCTTGCACCCGATGGGTTACTTTGGATGGTTACCGATGCCGACGATCCGCAACGCGCATCGCTGCTGCTGACTGCGGATGTCCGAAGGTGATGAATAGAGCGACTCTTCCCGCAGCCGCTGGCGCTTTTGGATGACACGCTGCATCGGGTGGATGGGCTGCAATCAGTCATCCATTCACTCCAGGAGCCTTCCATGACGCAACAAGCCCTTATCCGCGCAGATGTGTGCTTCCGCGCCGGCGACGGCATCATGCTGCCCATTCCTCCCGGTCAGGTCGAGATCGAAGTCACGGAAGAGAGCGTGACGATCGGCTGGACCGACGACGAAGGCAATGCCGGCTCCACCGCCATTACCCGCGACGAATACGACCGCTATGTGAAGGAAGGCAAGATCAAGGTCAAGGCCTGAAAGCCTGGGGCCCGGACTTCACTTCAGCCGGCAGCGCCACGTCTTGCCGTTGCCGGTCAATGTGGCCATGTCGCCGTTACCCCGGAACTCATACGTGCGGTCTCCAAACAGAAATGCGCCCACCAGCGGGCGGCGGGCGAGCGCCAGCTCCAGGCCGCTGTTCGTCGTGACCCGCGCCTGGTCGGTGCCTTCGGTGATCCTGACAGTCGAGAGGTCCTCGCAGGCGTAGGTCGCTGTTCGCGCCAACGGATGGGCCTGGGTGGGCGGCGGATTGGGCATGACTGCGCCGGGACGGCCGCGGCCGTCACGGCCCCCGTAGTCGTACCCGAAGTCGCTGGCGCACGCCGCCAACATCAGCGGTAACAGGGCCATTGCAGCGAAGCGTTTCATCGTCGTCTTTCGTTGTGTTGTTGACCTTGCCATTCTGCGACAGGAAATCCGTCACACAAACCGCTTCGTCATCGGGCTAAACCCCATACGCAGTGCGCCCTGCGACGCGACACTGTACGATTGTCCAGTGGACATCAACAGCAAGCTCGCCATCCTCGCCGACGCCGCCAAGTACGACGCGTCGTGCGCTTCGAGCGGCGGCGTCAAACGCAATTCTGTCGGTGGAAAAGGCCTCGGATCGAACGAAGGCATGGGCATCTGCCACAGCTACGCGCCAGACGGCCGCTGCATTTCGCTGCTGAAGATCCTGCTCACCAACTACTGCCAGTACGACTGCCTGTACTGCGTGAACCGCGTGACGAGCAACGTGCCGCGCGCACGATTTGCAGTCGAGGAAGTCGTGCATCTCACGCTCGACTTCTATCGCCGCAACTGCATCGAAGGCCTCTTTCTGTCCAGCGGCATCATCCGCAGCCCCGACTACACGATGGAGCAGGTGGTGGAAGTCGCGCGTTCGCTGCGCGAAGACCACGACTTTCGCGGGTACATCCACCTCAAGACGATTCCCGACGCCGCGCCCGAGCTGCTGCAGCGAGCAGGCCGCTACGCCGATCGCCTGTCGATCAACATCGAGCTGCCCACGCAGGAAGGACTGGACGCGCTTGCGCCCGAAAAAGATGGCGCGGCGATCAAGCGGTCGATGGCGCGGTTGCGCATCCACATCGATGAGGCGAAAGGCGAAGCAAAAGACGCGGCCAAAACGCCCATCGTCTCCCAGGCGGGGGTGAAACCGACACGCTCGAAGGCAAATCAATTTGCCGCTGCGGGCCAGAGCACCCAGATGATCGTGGGCGCAGACAGTGCCGACGACGCGACGATCCTCGCGACGAGCGCCAATCTGTACGGCGCCTATCGCCTCAAGCGGGTGTACTACAGCGCGTTCAGCCCCATTCCCGATTCGTCCTCGTCGCTGCCGCTGAAAGCCCCGCCCCTGGTGCGCGAACACCGCCTGTACCAGGCCGACTGGCTCATGCGGTTCTACGGATTCGAGGCGACAGAGATCACCCCGGCGCAAGGCATGTTGTCGCTCGACGTGGACCCCAAGCTGGCGTGGGCGCTCGCGCACCCCGAGCGGTTTCCCGTCGATCTGGACCGGGCGCCTCGCGAGATGCTGCTGCGTGTACCGGGGCTGGGCGTGAAGGCCGTGAACCGGCTGCTGATGTCGCGGCGCGTGCGACGGCTTCGCGCGGAAGACCTCAAGCGCCTGCGCGTGCCGGTGGCCAAGGTGCTGCCGTTCGTCGTGGTGGGAGACCATCGGCCGGCGCGCGCACCCGATGCAGCCCTGCTCGCGAGATCGGCGGCGCCTGCGCAGGCCAGTCTGTTCTAGCCATGCGCGTGCAGCTGGGTGGTGAGGTCGATATCGAAGGGTTTCGGGCCCGGGCCCGCACGCTGCTGGCTTCGGGCATCAGGCCCGAGCTCGTGCAATGGACGACTTCGACGCAAGCAGGCGACCTGTTCGGACAAGTGGACGCATCGCAAGCGCAAGGTGTGATCGACTCGCCTGCCGAACCGACGCGGGCGGTGGCACCCGTGCCCAAAGTTCCCGCTGCTTTCGTCGAGCTGTGCGAAACGGTGATCCTGCACAGCGACCCGCAACGCTTCGCGTTGATGTACCAGTTGCTCTGGCGTCTGGCGCACGAGCCGGGGTTGCGCCACGATCCGCTCGATGAAGACATGTTGCGCGCCCAGCAGATGGCCAAGGCAGTGCGGCACGACATCCACAAGATGCGTGCATTCGTGCGCTTTCGTGAAGTGCCCGACGACACGGCGCCCGGTGGTGTTCGCCATGTGGCGTGGTTCGAGCCCATGCACCACATCGTGCAGGCCAACGCACCGTGGTTCATGCGCCGCTTCACGCAGATGAACTGGGTGTTGCTCACGCCGCAATGCTGCGCCGCCTGGGACGGCTCGAAGCTCACGTTCAGGCCCGGGGCGAGCCGCGAGGAGGCTCCCGCTGCCGACGCCGGTGAGCAGCACTGGCTGACCTATTACCGCAGCATCTTCAATCCGGCGCGCCTGAAGCTGGCGATGATGCAAAAGGAGATGCCGCGCAAGTACTGGCACAACCTGCCCGAAGCAAGCCTGATCTCGTCTCTCGCGGCGCAGGCGATGGCGCGCACCGGCGCGATGATCGACGAGGCGCCGACGGAGCCCGCGCGCAAGGTATCGCGTCTGGTCCGTCCTGCGCAGGCCGTGATCCCTTTGACCATCCATTCGCTGGACGACCTGCAACAGGCGACCCAGGGTTGCCGCGACTGCCCCATCGGTGCCACGGCTACACAGGCCGTCAATGGCGATGGCCCGCTGCGCACGAGGCTGATGTTCGTCGGTGAGCAGCCCGGCGACCAGGAAGATCTCGCGGGTCGCGCATTCGTCGGGCCTGCGGGTCAACTGTTCCAGCGTGCGCTGGAGCGGCTGCGCATACAGCGCGATGAAATCTTCGTGACCAATGCCGTGCGGCACTTCAAATTCGAACTGCGCGGCAAGCGGCGTATCCACAAGACGCCGACGCAGGCCGAAGCCGCCGCCTGCCTGCGCTGGCTGGAACGCGAGATTGATCTGGTGCAACCCCAGGCGCTCGTGGCGCTAGGCGCGACGGCTTCACGGTCATTGCTCGGGCGCAGCGTGGCCCTGCTGAGTGAACGGGGCCGGTGGCATGTCAGTGCGAACGGCCGGCCCGTCATGGTGACCGTGCACCCGTCCTCATTGCTGCGAATGGACCCGCAACTTCAGCACGCGGCCTTCGAGCGGTTCGTCAGCGATCTGGCGCTTGCAGCAGACTCGTCCTCTCCCCCCGGGGTCCATCTGGTAGGGTGAGCGGGTGAACAGCACCCTGCCCTACATCTGGATCCCTATCGTCATCTGGGCCGCCCTGGCCCAGACAGCACGCAACACAGCGCAGCGCTCGCTCGTTGCACAGGCCGGCACGTTGGGCGCCACGCTGGCGCGTTTTCTCTACGGATTGCCTTTTGCGGCCGCCTGGGTGCTGGTGCTTCACTGGCTGCCGGCAACCGCTGGCGCAGTGCCGGCTTTCAATGCTTCGTACTTCGCCTGGCTCCTGCTGGGCGCGGTGAGCCAACTCGCCGCCACTGCATGCCTGCTGGCGGCGATGAAGCAGCGCAACTTCGTGGTCGGGGTCGCGTTCTCCAAGACCGATGCCTTGCAAGTGGCCCTGTTCGCTGCGATCTTCCTGCACGAGTTGCCGGGCTGGGTGACGCTGGTGGCGATCGGCCTGGCAACTGCCGGCGTCGTGATGTTGTCCATGCCGCAAAAGCCGGCAGCGGGTGCAGTGACGGCGGGATGGTCCGCGCCCGCTGCGCTCTACGGGCTCGGCTCGGGGACCGGGTTCGCGTTCTCCGCCGTCGGCTATCGCGGCGCGGCACTGCAACTGCCCGACGTTTCACCGTGGCTCATTGGCGGTTGGGGCGTGCTGTTCGCGCAAGCCGTTCAGACCCTGCTGCTGGGCGGCTGGCTCGCCTGGCGTTCACGGGAGTCGCTGCGCGCGACGGCTCGCGCATGGCGGGTGTCGACGATTGCGGGCGCCACGGGAGCCATGGCGTCCATCGGCTGGTTCACCGCGTTCGCGCTCACGTCCGCGGCGAACGTGCGCACGCTGGGACTGGTCGAGGTGATCTTCAGCTACCTGGTCTCGCACCGCCTGCTGCGCGAACAGCTTTCGCACGCCGATCGCGTCGGCCTGGCACTGCTCGCGACCGGCCTTCTCGTGCTGTGTACGCAGCTCTAGGTAGCGCTCGACGGACCTGCCGGCAGCGTGAAGTAGAACGTCGCACCGTGACCCGGTTCGGCAATCGCCCAGATGCGGCCGCCGTGTCGGGCCAGGATGCGAGCGACCGTGGCAAGCCCGATGCCCGTGCCTTCGAATTCGGCGTCCGAGTGCAGGCGCTGGAAGGTGCCAAAGAGCTTGGCAGCGTAGGTCATGTCGAACCCTGCGCCGTTGTCGCGCACAAAGTATTCGCCCCGCTCCACCGAGCCGCCCAGCTGGATTTCGGTCTGCTGGCGCTGGGACGAAAACTTCCAGGCGTTGCCCAGCAGGTTTTCCAGCACGGAGCGAAGCAAGGTGCGATCGGCCCACACGACAAGGCCCGGCGTGATCTGGAACAGCGCCACGCGATCGGGTTGTTCGCTGCGCAGCCGCTCGGCGATTTCCGTCGCAAGCGCGCTCAGGTCGACGTGCGATTTGCCCAGTTCCACCTGCGATAGCTGAGACAGCGACAACAGGCCGTCGATGAGCAGCGTCATGTGGTCCACGTTGGCTCGTATGCGCGCCAGGTAGTGCAGCGCCTTTTCGCCGGGGTTTTCGCCCAGCTGCTGACCGAGCAACTGGCTGAACGCGCCCACTCGCTGCAAGGGCGAGCGCAGGTCATGCGATACCGAATAGGAGAACACTTCCAGTTCGCGGTTGGACAACCGAAGCGCTGCCTCCGTGTCCTTGAGGTCCGTGATGTCGGATTCGACCCCGACCCAAAACAGGATGCCCCGCGCCGCATCGCGAACCGGCGCTGCGCGGTAAGACATGATGTGATAAGTGCCGTCAGCCGCGCGGATGCGACGCGATCCCGCGTAGGGCTTGCCGGTATTCACAGCGAGGTTCCAGTTCTGCACCATGGCGGGCCTGTCGTCGGGGTGGACGAGGTCCAGCCATTCGTTGACCAGCCACTTGGGCGGCTCGCCGCCCACCAGGTCGTACCACGCACGGCTGAAAAACGTCAGGCGCCCCAGGTCATCGCAAGTCCAGATCGGCAGCGGGGAATGCTCGGCCAGCGCCCGGAACAGCGCCTCTTGCTGCGCCAGTTCGCGAGTGCGCTCGGCGATCTTGACTTCGAGGCCCGCATTGAGGTCACGCACTTCCGCCAGCAGATGCACGCGCTGCGTGATGTCCTGCTGCGCACCCTGGATCGTCACGATCTCGCCGCTGGCATCGCGCTCGGCGCGACCGATCGAGCGGATCCACACCGGCCTGCCAGTGGCCGTGACCATCTGCACTTCGACATCGAAGGGTGTGCCGTTGGTCATGCAATCCTGCACGGCTGCGATCGTCTGGTCGCGCGACTGGGGCAGGAACAGCTCGAACACGTCGTCCAGGCTGGGCGATTGCCCGGGCGGCATGTCGAGAATGGCGGACGCTTCGTCCGACCAGGTGATGACCTGCGTGCGAACATCGATCCGCCAGCCGCCCAGCAGTGCAAGCCTTCCCGCCATGCTGAGCAGGTCTGCCTGCGCGCGAAGGCGCTCCTGCGCCTGCTTGAGCTCGTCGATGTCCGTGGACGTGCCGTACCACGAGACGATCTTGCCTGCGTCATTGCGAATCGGCACCGCCCGCAGCAGTCGCCACCGATACGAACCGTCGCCGTATTTGATGCGCTGCTCGCGCTGGAGCTCCTGGCCGGTGCGCATCATGTGGGACATGATCTCGATCGACGGCTTGCGGTCGTCCGGATGAACCATTTCGGACCATCCGCCCTGCAAGGCTTCTTCGACCGGATGGCCGGTCGCCTCGGCCCACCGGTCGTTGACGAACTGCACGGAGCCTCGCGCGTCCGTGATGAAGACGATCTGCGGCATGGCCTGGGCCAGCTGGCGAAACCGCATGTCGTGGTTGCGCCGCCTGGCGGACTGCCTGAGCACCTGCCGCACCAGAAACGCTGCACCGGCCACCGCCGCAAGCCACACCAGGCCGGTCAGCAGCGCGAAACGTTGCCATGCCGCCAGGACACCGGCAGAGCTCGATCCCACGGCCACGATCAGCTCCGGATAGGCCGGCAGCACGCGATAGGCCACCACGCGCTCATGAGAGTCGATTGCACTGCTGGTGGTCAGGATGCCCTGGGGGCTGATGCCCAGGTGTCTGGTGAACAGCGCCATCGACGAATAGTTGCGGCCCAGTGCGTTGTCGTCGGCGGGGCTGCGAATCATCAGGATGCCGTCGCGCCGGAACACGGCGATCGCGCCGTTCTGCCCGAGGTCGATGCTGCGCCACATCTCCTCGAAATAGCGCGGCTCCATCGCACCGACCAGCACGTACTTCACCGCTCCGCTGGCATCGCGCAAGGGGCGGGAAATGCTGATGAGCCAGGTGCCCGTGGTTCGACTGCGCACCACGGAGCCTATGAAAAGCTCGGTCGAAGGCTTCTGCAGATACACCTTGAAATATTCGCGATCGGCCAGCGACACGCCCATGTTCCCGACATCGGAGTCGTGCACGATGCGGCCCTGCATGTCGAGCACCCACAGGGCGCGGACGAACGGCAGCCCCTGCAGTTGCTCGCGCAGCATGGCGCGGGACGTGCTCTCGTCCAGGTTGCCGGCCTTTTCCAGCATCTCCATCCGGTCGATCGTGCGCTGCAGCCGGCCGTCCACCGCCTGCAGCGTGCGGCTGGTCTGCTCGCCAATCACCTGCGTGAGCGACTGCGTGAGCCGCTCGCCGGAGCGCAGTGCCTCCGCCCTCAGCCAGACAAGCGCGAGCGCGACCAGAAGACCCGAAACAACCGTGGTTGCCCAGGCCGCGCGAACCCACGGGAACTCGGCAGCTGCGTCGGCGGGCTTGAGTGGAAACGCCGTCTGCTCAAAGGCATTGCGCTTGCCGAACAACAACATCGATTTTCCTTTCCCTTGGCAGCGCAATCATGCTCCGAAACGGGAGCTGCGCACCGAGGGCAGCGGCAATCGACTCAGGCGCGAAACGCCTTTGCTCTCTCGCGGCGCAGCTTCGCGCCCCGCAATTCGTCGCGCACCCGGGCCGAGAGAGCCAGATCGGGCTTGACCTGCATGGCAACGTACTCGGACCGCTCTTCGGTGTAGGTGCTCTTTTGCAGCAGGACCAGGTTCAGCTGCGTCAAGGTTTCAAGCCGCTCGGCCGTCGGGATGATCGCGATGCGCTCGATCAGGTAGCTGTGTTCATCATCGAGCAAGGCCCTTGCCTGCCGCTCAAGTTTGTCAGCCTGCCGCACCGATTCCCGCGCCGTGCCAGTGCCGGCCCGGCCGCTGCGATGGTTGCGAGCCTGTCGGTACAGCGCGTTGATCTCGTCGAAAATTTTCGGGTCCAAGGTATAGGCCACGCTGAACAATTCGTTTTGCTGCACGTCGCCAATCAGGGCGAGGATGGCATCGGCCGCAGGCTTGTCATGAACTGCAAGCTCCTGCATAAGGCGCGTGAATGCAGGGCCACCTACCCGTGCTGCGGCCTCGAGGCCACTGCCTTTGGCGAGATACGCCTGCGACATGCGCTCGGTGCCCTGCTGCACCAGCCCGTCGCGTCCCCGCAGGATTTTCAGCTTGCGCTTGACGACCGACGCGATCGACACGCTGGCCTGGACCGCCGGCACGGTTGCCGACCACGCGGTCTGGTCGACCGAGGGGCCTGCCTTGAATTCGGCCCCGGCCATTGCGTTCAGGGACCCTTCGACCACCGTTTCATGCTCGGCCTTTTCAATCGACTCCAGCGTGTTGAGGCTGCGGGACCTGTTCGTCCCCGCCCCCGCCTGCAGCATCGCGCGCAGGCTCGCCGTGGCACCGATGTGCCGAGTCCTGGGATTGCCCCCCACCTGCTGGGTTCCGACATCGATGCCCACCTTGGCACCCAGTCCGCCTTTTGTGCTCAGCTTGTTGTCCACCAGCGGCAAGATGCTTCTTGCTCCCTGGAGTGACGTCGCACCCACAGGGGACTGCGGTGTGCTCGCAAGCAGCGTGTCCAGGGCATCGAGCAGGGCCTGCCGGGTTGCAAAGCGCAGCGACACACCCTGGAGCCGCTGGTAGGCGCCTTCCGATGTACCCATGACGTCGAAATCGACGCCGAGCTGCCTGGCACCTGCCACATTGGCCCAGAGTTCCGCTCCGATCTTCAGGTCGAAGCCGGCGCGAAAAGTGAGTTCAAAAACGCTGGCGCCGGCGTCCGAGATGTGCGCGATCTCCAGTGCGGTCGACGTGCCGCCACCGGCCTTGACGTTGGTCTCGACGATCATGGCCGGGTCGAGCGGGATGTACCCGGTCTGCACTTCCACGCGCTGGCCGGCTACCAGCTTGAGCCGCGTCCCGAGCTTCATCTCGTCGATGCCCTTGAAGAGCGCATCGTGCGCGGTCTGCGTATCGACCTGTTCAGGCGGCAGGGCCGCGTCGGCGACCCATCGTTGCAGCACTTCGTCACTGAAAGGTTCACCCAGGCACGCATCGATCTCAGGCCCCACCAGATGCGAAGGGATGCCCCACGATTTCAAGGTGTGCCACACCGCAACCGTATGTTCGGCGGGGACGAACTTGTGCAGCGGCATGGTCCCGAGTTGTTGCAACGCGGCGGCGCGAATTGCGTCGCGCAGGGCTGCCGAAACCCTGGGTCCCAGCAGGTTTTGGCGGGTCGCAAGCAGGTCGGATCTGTTCGCAATGGCAGTGAGTTTCATCGCGGGTGCGATCTCCTGCTCGACGATGGACGTGAGCTTGCGCAACTCTGCCCCATTGGGGCGGCACGTCTGATTGACCAGCCGCTGCCCGAAGCGCCTGGCCCGGTCTTCACTCTTGCCGCCGGAAAGCATCTCCAGACCATCACCTTCTGCCAGCTTTTCAAGGCCTCGCGCACCCAGCCACGCCTGCATGACGGCATTGATCGTGGTGACCGCGTTGTGGGTCTGCGCGGCGTCGGACAGGCCCTGGCTCGCGAGTTTGCAGATCACGTCTCGCGTTCGCAATTCTGCCGCCTCCCTGGCCTGCGCGGCGGCCTCGGTCTGCGGCCCCACAAAGTCCTGCATGGCCGGCGGCAGGCCGAGGCGCTTGAGTTCGTCGTCGGTCAGGCCACCGACTCCGCATGCTGCGTCTTCCTGCTCCAGGCTATCGGCGCGCTGCTCCAGATAACGGATCTCGTCGTTGAGTTCGCGCGCCCTGAGCTGGCCTGCAGGCGTACTTCGGTCGACTTCGCTCAATTCTTCGCAGAACTTCAGCCGCATGAGGTGGACGTCACTGAGCATGCGCTTGCCGCACGCCGACCCGGCGATCCTGCCCTCCAGCAGATAGACATACGCAATGGCCAGGCCCACCTCGCTGGATTTCCCTGCGCCCAGACTGTTGCGCAATCCACGCACGAGATTGGCGGTCATCTTCTGGCCTGCAATTCCCCCCATCGTCCGCGCAATGCCTGCTGCCTCGAACGCCTGCAGCATCTGGACGCGCGCCCTGGCCAGTTCGGCCTCGAGCTCGACGAGCTGCGTGGCATCCTCGATGGCCACCTGCACAGCGCCGTAAGTGGCCTGGGACTCTCCGTCCGACTGGCTCAGCATGATGTCCCGCACACATCGGGTGCGCAGCTTGATGATGGCGCCGTCCAGCTTGTTGTCCAGCCCCACCAATGCGTTGAGTGCGAGCCCGTCACGGTCCCTGCTGATCGATTCGCACATCACGTCGACCATCGCCTTGAGGCCGTCCAGCGCCAATCCGGGTTTTTCCGCCGCATGGTCCCGGATGCGCGCGTGATCACAGAGCACCGCGACCAGCCTTGCGAAGCTTTCGCCATCTGCATTCGCACCGACCAGACGTCTTTGCAGCTCAAGCAGACCTTCCACCAGGCCGTCGGGCAGCGCGTGATAAAGACCATCGCCCGGTTTTGGCAGGCCGGGCAGCGCCAGTGCCAATGCAGCGTGCACGCGCTCTTGTGGGGAATCATCGGATGCCTGCTGCCGCTCAGGCTGCGCGACCGCGGCCTGCGGGACGCTGGCTGTCAGGCCGACCAGCCCCGGGCCGCCCGGCGAGGACTTGCGCACGCACTGCCCGGGCGTCGATGTACTCGCGCCGCGACGGCACAACGCCCTGAAAGCGTTGCGGATGCGCGATCGATCGTCGCTGCGGCCGGCCTGCAGGCCCGTGCGCGGTTTCGGCGTGACGCGTTGTCTCAGCGTCGAAAAGATGCCTGAACCACCAACGACTGTCGTCACTTTCATGCAAGCACTCCCATTGCGATCATTTCGTGAGCTTCTTCTGTGCGCGACTGGAGTGCAGCGACGCACTCCTGGCGCAGTTGCGGGATCAATTCCAGAAACCCGGCGATGGCGTGCAGGAATTCATCCTGCGACACGCGCTCAGCGTCGAACAATGCAACCAGCATCAGCTGGCGGCTGGACGGATCGAGGGCGATGCAATAGCCGGGGGGGACGCGCGTGTAATTGAGGCCGAGCGCCAGCTCGAGCAGCTCCACCTGCAGGACCTGCCCCGGCTGCGTGATCTGGCTGCGGATGCTGAGGATTTCCGGATCGGCGGCCCGCGCTAGGACGACGTCGATGACCGGTTTTGTAGTGGGCTCTCCCGGGCCGTTGAACTCCATCGCGCATTCGCCACGCGCGTCCAGTTGCAGCGGTTGCCCGATGGCATCCGAGAGTGCTGAAACGAGCGATAGAACCGACGAATCCGGTTGTCCGGACATAGCCATCTCCTGGCGCCATGACATCAGCGCAGAAACGACTCCCTTGCGCGAAGACTACGAGGGTTAGCCCGATGTGGCGATAGGGAAACGGAGTCCTTAACCGTTCGTATCTGTGGAATCCGAGCCCCTGCTGTGTAGAACTTCCCATCTTGCGCAGGCCGCCAACGCCGTCCTACATTGGAGGGGTGTGACGGTGACTACCATGCCCCCAGGAGTTCGCATGCAAGCCCTTGCCTTTCGCACGCTGCTGTACCGATACTTCTTCTTCGGATGGCTCTACAAGGATGTCAGCCGCGGCACCGTGTTCGAGCGCGCCGCGGCGTGGCGACACAACCGCGACAACGCCAATTGGTTATTGACGTACTTCAGGCGCTGGACCTGGTGCGGGATCGTCTTCTACGGGCTCGGAACACTGGCCGAATTGGTGCTCAATTCGCCCGGGTTGTCGATGGTGTTTTATGTACCGGGCGCGCTGGTTGTACCCGGCAATGCCGTCATCGCGGCCGTCTGGGTGGGCCTGAAGGTGTTGCCCGGTTCTTTCTGAACTGCAGAGCTGTACTTTGCGCGGGGTGAACACGGGCTTTACCGGGGATTCATGCAGCGGGCGCACCATCAGGGCTCACAACCTTGAAAGGGGTTCACCATGAAATCCACAGCTCTTGTTTGCGCCATCGCCGCCGCGTCCATGACGTTCGGTTCACTGGCCCAGGCGCAGGAAAACATCGGCCGCGGCGATCGCGGTGATCGCCAGGCCACCGAGCGCGATGGAACGCGCAACGCAACCCGCGAGGCCAATCGCGAAGCGCGGCGCGCGGATCGGACTGACCGCGTCCAACGCGAAACGCGTCCCCAGACCCAGGTGCAGGCCGTGCCGCAGCAGCAGTTCCAGCCGCAGCAGCAGGCCCAACGCGCCCAGCGTTACGACGGCACGCAGCGATTTGACGGACGCACCGAACATCGTGCGGACTACCGGTACGACGGCCGCCGCGACGGTCGCACCTATGAGCGCAGCTACGATCGCTCGTACGACCGCGGCTACGCGCAGGGCAACTACCGCTGGGATCGTCCGCAGGCGCGGTTTTATCGCGGCGGCTATGTGCCATACGAGTATCGCCAGGCCCGCTACTACGTGAACGACTGGAATGCGTACAACCTGTACGCCCCACCCTATGGCTACCAGTGGGTCCAAACCGATTCCGGCGATTTCCTGCTGATGGCCCTGGCCACCGGCCTCATCGCCAATCTCCTGCTCAACAGCTATTGAGCCTGCCGTCTAGAGCGGCCGGGTGAGAAATGCCAGTTCGCGACCCACGATAGGGGCGCGGGCTGGCATGAACACGGTGCAGTTGTCGCAGGGCGCACGTATTTCATCAGCCCCGTCGGTTGCGATCAGCTCGCCTTTTGCGAACGTTTCCAAGCCGACCAGCGGGCGCACGAACGTCATGGATTCGGACTTGATCACCGGCGTCTGGAGCAACTCGAAACGGCGTGGCTCGGGCGGCGGCGCCCACCCCGGATCAGCGTCGATCAAGCCGAAGTGCGCAAGGAATCGCAGCGTCACATCCACTGCGGTGTCCGCAGATGCCTTCAGGAAGTGCTGTCCGCACTCGACCACCAGTGCTGCGCCGGGATCGGCCGGATCGCCGTGGCGGCCTTGCTGGATCAGCGGCACACCCGTCGTCATGCCAGCGGGCATCACCAGATGAATGGCGGGCGATCCGACGGCCGCCGCGACGCTCGCATTGCGCTCGAACCCCGGATAAACCCAAAAAGGCTCCACCACACTCGCTGTTGAATGGATGTCGAGCACGTGATCGGCGGCATCGACCACCGGCCGCAGCACGCGCGCGCGCCGGATTTCGGGGCTGTCCTGCTCGCCGTCCAACCATTGGCTGGACCAGATCCGGTTGAGGTTGTGAACCAGCATGCGGCTGGCAAACGGATTGGCCTGGTCGAACGAGTTGTAGGCATCGACATTCGCAAAGCTCACGGTGAGCGTGCCACGCTGGGGCCGCACCGCGTTGTCCAGCAGGTGCGTGGCAGCGACCATGCCGCAGAACTCGTTGCCGTGCGTCAATGCGTTGACAAGGACATGAGGGCCGGGCTTGCCCGACTCGAAGCGGTGCACGTAGTCGATGCCGACGTTGCCGGCGCGGTACGCTGCGAGGTCGCGGGGCAATATCTCGAATGTGGGTGGTGGCAAGCTCACTGGTACTCCGTGTAGTGTTCACCGGATCGTAGCGCCTGCATTAACATCGCGCCTTTCACCCATCCATTGAACACGAGGAGGCGAATATGGCCAAAGGCGACCAGCGCAGCGAGAAGATGTCCAAGAAGCCGAAGAAAGACAATTCGGCACCCAAGCCCGCCACTTCCGACCGTCCGATGCCGCCGGTCACCGCGGTGATTCCACGGGGCAAGCCAAAGACAAAATAGCCCGCCACCTTGACGGCCGGCAGGCTGGCTTGCAACTGGTGCGCGCGATCAGCTCGCGACGTGCTCGATCATGTCGACAACGAGCTTGGTGCCGCTTGCAATGAGCAAAATGTCGTCGGCCGCGCGAACGTATTCGTAGCCCTTGGGCGCTGCCGGCAATGTGGCAACAACGGGCTCGGGCACGGCATAGACCTTCACGGCTGGCTGCAGCGCCTGTCCGACGGCCCAATAGCGCTGGTCCCAGGGCGACGCGCAGGCCTTGCCCTTTGGGGTCAGGCCCTCGGGGCACGACGAAGCCTTGGCGTATTTCTGGGAAAACACCTTGCGAGCGGCCTTTTTCTCCTGCTCGCTGAAGAACTTGCCGATCTTCACGCCGTAGCCGGTCTGAGCTGCGGCCGCTGGTGCCGAAGGCGCCTGCGCGAACGCGGCGCCGGCCACAAGGGCCGCCGCCGCAATGGCGATTACTTTTGATCTTTTGAAAGTGGACTGCATGGAATGGGACTCCGCATTGGTGTGTCGACCCATTCACTCTCTACTGCTGCAAGCCCGTCCGCTGTAGGACTTGGCCGTCCATGTCCGCCCGTTGTTTCTGCGGGTCGGGTGGGAGCGAGATTTTTGTCACGCCCCCGCGCTGCCCTTAACGCAGCAGGCCCTGGATGATGTCCACGATCAGGTTGTTTTGCGTCTGCACCAGCACGATGTCGTTGCCGATACGTGCGTAACGGTAGCCGTAGGGCGGGGGTGCGAGCTGCATGACAACGGGCTGCGGCACGGAGTAGATGGTGACGCCACGCGGAATCGGCTGGCCCACTTGCCAGTTACGGACCTGTCCGGGAGGCATGCAGCCATTGTTTTTCTTCGCCAGGCCCGGTGGGCAACGGCGACCGTCACCGTACTGCTGCGTGTAGTAACGACGCGCGTTATCGCGCTGGACGTCGTTGAAGTAAGCGCCTTGCTTGATTTCTTCACGCTGGCGCTTCGCGGCCTGCTTCTGGGCCTTCTCGTAGTCCTTGCGAGCATGCTTGTCCGCCTTGGCCTCTCGCTTCTCGGCCTTGGCTTCGTACTTCTGGGAGTGGTCGTTTCCCTTGCCCTTGCCATTGCCGTGGTCGTCGCCCTTGTCCTTGGCGAAGGCAGGGACCGAAAGCATCAGGGAAGTGATTGCGATCGCGATGGACCGACGGGAAATGAGGGATGCGCGAGGGGACATTTGAAGCTCCAGGGTTGCGTTGTGTGTACTCAACGCTTACCCTCGCGTCCCCGCCGACGCGCCGCTGTAGGACTGAACCGCGACCTACGGCTCAGCTTGGCGCGACCTAGTGATTAACGCTGCGGTGGACCGCTGCGACCTGCGATATGACGGAACGTGATACGGCCCTTGGTCAGGTCGTAGGGCGACATTTCCAGCGAGACGTTATCGCCTGCAATGATGCGGATGTGGTGCTTGCGCATCTTGCCGCCGGTGTATGCAATCACCTGGTGACCGTTTTCAAGCGTCACGCGAAAACGGGAGTCGGGGAGCACTTCGTTCACGTGCCCCTTCATCTCGATCAATTCTTCCTTGGCCATCTGGTATCTCCTGATTCGGTTGTGCGCGCAGCTGATCCCCTTGCGTGGCCCCCGTTTCGTGGCGGGCCGGGACGGCGTCTGGGAGAAAACCGGCTTGGCGGACCGGAATAGGGCTTTGGGATGCCTGGGAGACGCGAGCGCGAAACGTCTTTCGCGTGTTCGATCGCCTGCGCAATCGTATGGCCTCTATTGTACTCGTGCGGCGCCCGGCCCGCAGCGCTTCACACCGCAGCAAGCGCAGGAGCGATGGCCGACTTGCCCAGACCCAGCCGGTCGGGCGATACATATTGCTGCCGGTAGATCTCGAACGGCATGGAGTCGCCGGCCTCGATGGCCTTCTGGTCCTGGATCGACTGTGCGCTCATCGCCGCGAAACGGGCTTGCTGCGTCCCGCTCAATGGCAGGGCCAGCAGTTTGGCCTTGGTCGCCAGGGACTGTGCACGGGCGAAACCGGTGAACGAGTTGTCGAACTCTTCCTTCATCACCGCGAGTACGCGCGCCGAAGGCAGCAGGTCGGGGTCGTCCACGAGTGCGTTCGCAGCACGCAATGCATCGGTGTAGTCGGTGGTGCGATGCGTCGCGTCAAGCGAGGCCGCCACCGGCGCGAACGCCTGCAGCAACTGGGCAGCCCACTGCGCCAGTTCGATCTCGCCGTCGCCACGCTCGAGCTTGAGGCCCGGTTCGCGTCCGAACGCCGCGGTGCGATGCTGGTTACGTCCGAGCGCAGCTATTTCTTCCGGTGTATCGGGCGGACTGTCCGAAAGCAGGCAGTGCAAAAGGAAGATGTCCAGCAAGCGGATCTGCTGGCCGGTAATGCCGATCGGCACGAACGGGTTCAGGTCCAGCAGGCGCACTTCGACGTACTCGACGCCCCGCTCGCGCAGCGCGTGCAGCGGACGCTCGCCCGGGAAGATCACGCGCTTGGGCCGGATCGTTCCGTAGAACTCGTTTTCGATTTGCAGCAGGCTGGTCGCCAGCTGGTTGTAGTCACCGCCCGGGTTGACGATGCCCACCGCCTCGTACGCCGGGTACGGGCGGGTCAAGGCTTCGTGGAGCGATGCCGCATATCCATCGAGCCCGTTGTAGCTCACTGCAAGGCTGGACTGTGCTTCGCTCTGGTAGCCCAGGCGTCCCATGCGCAGCGACGTTCCGTGCGGCATGTACATCGTGCCGGCGGAAAGCTCTTGCAGTTCGTGATTGCGGCCCGCGACGAAGCTGGAGCAAACAGCGGGAGACGCGCCAAAGAGATAAAGCAGCAGGAACGCGTGCCGGCGGAAGTTTCGAATGAGCGCGAAGTATTGTTCGCTGGTCACGTCGGGCATCGACCAGTTGTAGTGAATGCCCGAGATCGTCTGCATGCGCCGGCCATAACGATGCGCCAGACCCATGCGGTACACGCTCTTGGCACGCCCCACGTTCGACGAACCGTAGCGGCCGATCGGGATCGTCTCGTCGGCCGGCAGGATGCACGGCATGCTCGACACCCACATCATCTCGTCGCCCAGCGAACGGTAGGTGAACTGGTGCACCTGCATCAGCTCTTCGAGGCAGGTCTCTGGCGTTGCATGAACGCCGGTGATCAGCTCGAGCTGCGCTTCGCTGTAGTCGGTGGTGATATGCGGATGCGTCAGGGCCGATCCCAGCGCTTGCGGGTGCGGCGTCATGGCCAGCGAGCCATCGGCCGCCGCGCGCAGGCTTTCCTTTTCGATGCCGCGGCGTATGCCTTTCAGCCGATCGGGCGGAAGGACGGCGAGACGCGCCTGCAGGGTGTTCATGGCGGGAATTTGTTGAAGTCTTTTGGTTACGGCCCGGAAGGTAGCACGGCCAGCAAATTTGTGCTGCGGGGCGGGGCATGGCGTTTCTGCTAGGCAGCAGGCTCTACGAATTGGACCCGAATTAGGTCGTGGCTACTAGGGGGGCCTGCGCAAAATGAATCCGTAACCCTTCCTCATTTCCGTCACTCCTGGAGCCACCCACATGACCACCGACAAGATCGCTTCCACCGCCAAGACCGTCGTCGCCAACGCTGGCAACGCCGCCCACCAGGGCGTGGGCCTGTATCGCAAGGGGGGCAAGCGCCTGGCCGCGGTCGTGGGCAAGCGCTGGGACGCGGCCTTCAAGGAAGCAAGCCCGAAGCTCTCCGCAGAAACACGAAAGAACGCCGCCCATGCCCAGGAAGTGATCGGCAGCTACTACACCCGAGGCCTGGCACTGTCGGCCGATGGCGCTGTCGTCGTGATCGACACGCTGGTTGGCGCGACGATTACCGCGATCGACCGCGCAGCCACGCTCAAGCAGGCGTACGAGCAGAAGTCGGCCTGACCTCGGCCTGACCGGACGGGTGGCAGAATCCGTCCACCCCTTCCAATAACAAAGAGGAGCTTCCCATGGCCGTGACTGTCAAGATCGACCTGGGCTACGAATTCGAGGTGAAGGCCAAGGCCGCCGACGTGTTCGCAGTCCTGTCGGACGTCCCCACTTCCGTGTCGCACTTTCCCAAGGTGGACAAGCTCACCGACATGGGCGACGGTGTCTATAAATGGGAGATGGAAAAGGTCGGCACGGCGCAGGTCAACATCCAGACCATCTACGCGAGCAAGTACAAGAGCGACAAGGCCAAGGGCACTGTCGTCTGGACTCCCGTCAAGGGCATCGGCAATGCCCTGGTCGGCGGTCACTGGAAGATCAAGGACAACAAGAAGTCCACGGCCATCGAACTCAAGATCGAAGGCGAAATCGAACTGCCGCTGCCGGGCCTCATGAAAATGGTGGTGGCCCCCGTGGTCGAGGGCGAGTTCGAAAAACTCGTCGACAAATACATCGCCAATCTGATCAAGGCTTTCGGCGGCGAGGTCTAGGGCGCTCGCCTTCCGTGTCCGCTTCGCGGTGGATGCCGGATCAGGTCCGGCATGACAGCCCATACCGGTTGTCATTGCGGGCTTGACCCGCAATCCATCGACGAACAGACGCTCAGTCTTTTGCCAGCAGCTTGACCAGCCAGTCATTGAGTTGCTGCACTTCTTCCATGCACACCGAGTGCGCCATCGGGTACTCGTGCCACTCCACCAGGTAGCCCAGGGCCTTGAGCATGTCGCGCGACGCACGGCCGCGCTCCGGGATCACCACGTTGTCGTATTGGCCGTGGGCCAGGAATATCGGCGTGATGGCATTCGCATCGCTGCGCTCGGCCGCCGTCGATGACGCAAGCGGCAGGTAACCGGACATCCCCACAATCCCTGCCAGGCGCTCCTTGTGGCGCAAGCCCGCCAGCAAAGCCATCGCACAGCCTTGCGAAAACCCGGCCAGCACGATGCGGTTGGCTGGCATGCCGCGCGCCTTCTCGGCTTCCAGCAGGGCCTCGACCTGGGCCACGGAATTCCTGAGACCGACCTCGTCTTCACGTTTGACGAGGTCGGTTCCCAGGATGTCGTACCAGGCCCTCATGCGCATGCCGTTGTTGATCGTGACCGGTATCACCGGCGCATGCGGAAAGACAAATCGCATCGGGCCTGCTGCCGACAGGTCCAGCTCCCGGGCTATCGGGACAAAGTCGTTTCCATCGGCCCCGAGACCGTGCAAGATGATGATGGTGGCGGTGGGGACTGGCCCGGTTTCGTGCTCGATGATTTCCAGTGCGTTCATTTATGGCTTTCCTGACTACAACAGGAAGCTTTATACAAGGTGCAATCGTCCGCCCGAGCCGTCTGACAAAGCAGGTGGCCTGCTGTCCTACAGTGAAGTTCGGGCCAGCCCCGCACACTGGGTACAGTAAAAACAGAAAGGATCAGCAATGCAGGTTCAGGTAAACACCAGTAACGGGATCGAAAACTCCGAAACACTCGATCGTTGGGCGGACGAATACCTCCAGGGGTTGCTGGCGCGCTTCAAGCAGGAAATCACCCGCGTCGAAGTGCAGATCAGCCGCGAAAACGCAAAGGGCGGCACGGATATCCGCTGCATGATGGAAGCCCGGCTGAACGGACACGACCCGCTGGCAGTGAACCACCACGCATCCACGCAGGACGAGGCGATTCGAGGTGCCGGGCAGCGCCTGATTCACGCACTGGACCACGCGCTGGGCAAGCTGGACCGCCATCAGCACAGGGACCGCGAAACCATCCGCAAGGAACCGGCCCCAGAGACCCCGCTGGGCTGATCGACCCCCTGCAACAAAGGCGTGGCGGCAGCGCGACAAATCTACACAACCCTCCTGAGGGCGCGTATATTGGATCGGCGCCACGGTGGTTCCCACCGTGGCGTTCCAATGACTCAACCTAATTCCAAGGAGCCTGAAGATGAGTTCAATGAAGAAAGCAACCTGCCGCGCACTGGTCGTTTCGCTGCTCGCACTGTCGTTCCAGACGGGTGCAAGCGCGGGCATGATCGGCGCCGACAAGGCGGCCGCCCAGTCTGACCGCGCCACGGTCCTGAGCGTGCTGAGCCGCGCTGAGACCGCCTCGCAGTTGCAATCGCAGGGCATCGATCCGCAGATGGCTCGCGAACGTGTCGCCGCCATGACCGACCAGGAAGTCCAGGCCCTGGCTCAAGACATTCATACCGCTCCTGCAGGCGCTGCCAACGGCTGGATCGCCGCAGTCGTCATCATCGGTCTGGTCTGGTACTTTGCCTTCCGCAAGTAAATCGAACAACCGCCGCACCGGCGGTTTGCAGCACACAGCCCGCCTCTGCGCGGGCTTTTTCTACTGCGCTGCGTTTGTGGTGCTTTCGGGCTGCGCGCAGATGGTTCCCCAGACGGTGGCCCTGCGAACGGACTGGCCGCAAGGCGTTGCACGCACGGTCGAACTGACGCAGGTGCCCTTCTTTCCCCAGGACGAATATCAATGCGGCCCGGCGGCGCTGGCCACCGTGCTGAACTACACCGGCGTGAGCGTCACGCCTGAAGAACTCGCCAGGAACGTTTACCTGCCGTCCCGCCAGGGAAGCCTGCAGGTTGAAATGCTCGCAGCGCCAAGGCGCCACGGACGAATTTCTTACCAGCTGCGCCCGCAATACGGGGATGTGCTTCGTGAGGTTGCCGCAGGCAATCCGGTGATCGTGCTCCAGGACGTGAACCCCATGTTCACCCAGTGGCACTACGCGGTGATCAACGGCTTTGACTATCCCTCGGGGACGATTTATCTGCGTTCTGGCGAGAAGCGCCGGCTTGAAATGCCCTTCACTGCCTTCGAGCGCGAGTGGATGGAAAGCAAACATTGGGCGATGGTGGCAATGCCGCCCGACAGGATTCCTGCAACAGCGACAGAAGATGCGTGGATGGCCGCTGTGGTCGCCATGTCGCGGGTTGCCGCGCCCGAGGCGGCGACAACAGCTTATGCCACTGCGCTGACGCGCTGGCCCAACAACCTCACCGCTGCCATCGGACTCGCCAATCAATACCACGCCGCTGGCACGTATGGCCTGGCTGTCACGGCATTGAGGGTCGCGCATCAACGCCATCCTGATTCAGTGATCGTGCTGAACAACCTGGCGCAGGCACTGTCGGATGAAGGGCGCCATGCAGAGGCCCTGGCGGAAATCGACAAGGCCGCTGCCATGCCGAGCCCCTTTGCATCCGATGTGCGATCCACGCGGCAAATGATCGTCGAGCGAATCGCGAGCCAACGACAAAAAGCCGGCAGCCGCCAATAGGCGAGCTCCCGGCTTTTGACTGGAGGCGCTTGCGCGGTGACCAGTTGCGCTTTAGTTGCGGTCTGCCTTGGGCATGGGTGCAGGAGCGGCAGGTGCCGGCTCGGGTGCAGCGCCCATCGTGGCTGTCTCAACGACGGCGACTTGCTGGACGGGCTCAGCAGCTGGGGCTGGAGCCACATAGGCAACTTCAGCTTCGCGCTGGATCGTGGCCGTGCGGATCTCGCCGAGCTGGGTCAGTACGCCGGTCTCACCCATGGGGGTGATGTGGCTGCTTTGCTGGCCTGCAGCGATAGCGTGGTGAGGAATCAGCGGATTGGGCGGCTGGCCCTGTGCGATTGCAACACCGAGAACAGCGACGGTGGACACGCCGGCAACCAGGCCCGCCAGTTTGGAAAATTTGCTCATGATTAGCTCCTTCGATTCGGTTTCAAGTTGGTTAAAGGTTAGTGAGGGCCAGCTCGTTGCCAGCTGTATTCAGAATAGTGGCTGGGCATTTTTCAGGCGTCAGGTCGTTGCCTCATCGCCTGTCGGACGATGGCTGCGCTGTTTGACGCGTACAGGCTTACGCCCTGTACGCTCTGCTTTGACACTGGGTGCCGGTTGAGTCACCCGCGTGCTGGCGATTGCGGGCGCGTGCTGTTAGCCTTTGCCGATGGAAATCAATCTAGAGCGGTCTCTGGAACTACCGCGGTCCGCAGCCACCGTGGTGATGATTCGCGACGGAAGTAGCGCTCTCGAAGTCTTCCTGGTCAAGCGTCACGGCGAGTCGGAAGTGCTGGGCGGCGCGCACGTATTTCCGGGTGGCAAGGTCGATAGGGACGACTCGCACGAGGAAGCGCAATCGCTTCTCGACACGCCCGGCATTGAGTTGCATGAGGCGTTGAATGAACCGCGACTCCCTGTTTCCGACTCCGCAGCGCTTTACTTCGCCGCCCTGCGAGAAGCGTTCGAGGAGACCGGTGTGCTGTTCGCTCATGGCGCAGATGCATCCACCCAGCAGCAGGCGTGGGAGTTGCTGCGCGAGGGCCGCGGCTTCGAGGAGGTGATTGCGCTCATGCAGCTCAAGCTGCAAGCCGGCGCGATCAGGCCCTGGTCGCGATGGATCACGCCCGCCGTGGGTGGCGTGATCCGCAAACGCTTCGACACCCGCTTTTTTCTCGCGCGCATGCCCGAGGGACAAGTTGCAAATCACGACAACCATGAAGCGATCGATAGCGCGTGGCTCACACCGCGCGACGCCCTGCAGCAGTATTGGGATCGCACCATAGAACTTGCGCCGCCGCAGATCATGAGCCTGGCCCATCTGGCACGCTACGACAGCGTAGAAGATGCCATGAATGCCGCACGACGTCGCCCACCACCCCTCATACACCCGGAGCCGCTGGAGGCCCTTGTGCCCGGCGAGCGCGTGATCTGCTATCCGGGCGACAGCGAACATTCCATCCGTGAGCGCGCCCTGCCCGGTCCGACCCGCCTGCACTACCGGGGCAAGCGGTTCGAGCCTGCGACGGGATTCGAAGAGTTCCTGCGCTAGCCCGCGCGGCGGCGGCCTACATTGCGTCGAGACACCGGCTTGCTTTGGACGATCCGGGGCGGGTTGACACTGCTTTCCAGCAGCCGGGCCTCGCGCCACAAAGACAGGTATCGGACACTCGCCTTTGCAAGCGAGTTGCGAGAACATTGTCCAGCGAGCCCGGCCGCGACTGCGCTCATCCCCACATCGGAACTTCAGCGCCTTTGCTGTCGGCAATAAAAAAACGGGCTCGCGCCCGTTTTTTTATTGTGTCGGCTCGATCAGTTCCGATCGGCGCGAGCCTTTCTCGTCGTTCCAGACGAGGCCATCGTGGTATCGGTGCTGCTGGAGGTACCCATGGTGGTTGATCCGCTGCCCATGTTGGTCGACGAAGTCCCCGTCGTGGCCGAGGTGCTGCCCGTCATGGGAGCTGTCGTGCTGCGCGTCGTCGTGCTTCCCGAGGCATTGCCGCCGGGTGTCCCGGTGGTGCCCATGGGCGTGGACTGGGTGCTCTGCTGACCCGCGCCGACGGCCGGATCCTTGACAGCGCTGTTAGGCGGCGTTCCCTGTGCAAATGCCGAACCTGCAACGACGAGGGCCGCTGCGCAGATGGTGCTCTTGATGCCTGTGCTCATCGTGAGATGTCCTGTTCGTAAATTGGTTAAATGGCAGCGATTCCGCCACGCACCCAAGCTAAAAGATCGCTTGAGACAGGAGGGTCAGCGATCTGCGTCACCGCCTGTCAGACACCATCGGTCGAGCAGAACTCATTGCGCCGACGCTGCAAAATCCTGCAGTGAACCAGCCTCCGGAAGTACATACACGACGCCCGCCCGGTTGCCGAGCACCCTCGCTACCACTTGGATGTAGAACGCCACCGGCACCACCACGCAACCGAGTGAGGCGCGGTTGTCATCCGCAGAAGGTGTGGCCAGGCGGCGTGCGCGTTCGGCTTCCGATGCGCCAGGGCGCAGCCTGTGAATCGCGAATGCGCTGTGATAGTCGACCCAGACAATGGGCTCTCCGGTCAGATTGACCCCGGGTGACGACATAAACCGTCCAGCTGGTGTTGTTCTTTGTTCGATCGGAACGTGGCCGAGCGCCGTGTTCCTGCCGACGTCGGGAGCAGCCAGGTCTCCCCTCGTCTGCCCAACCAGCGCGGCCGAGCTACCAATGAGCACGCCTCGACTGTCGAAAACATGGAGTTGCGCGCCCTTCTTGTCGACCACTGCGAATGGTCTTGCGCCGTGATCCGATGAGCGTTTGATCCACCCTAGCGCCGCCGCCGCTTCCTTCGAGAGGGCGGCGCCTCCAGCGAGCGCGGTAACAGGAAAAAAAATCAATGCTGCAAAGCGAGCAGCGCAGAGCGTCCAGCCCTTCCAAGCCATCCGTGTCCCCTGTTGTGGTCAAACTCAACAGTGAACATGCTAGCAACAGAGGGGCCGATTACAACGATTTGTAACGGTAACAGCGCAGCCGCGCGGGGCTGCCGATCAGCGCATTACCGCGACTAACGCTGCGCAAGCGTGGTCGACGGGTCCTTGAACGAAGCGAACGTCTTTTCAAGCGGACGCGTCTCGGGCAGGACGTACACGATGGTCTGGCCCGCCTTCACCGTCGGCTGAAGCACCTTTTCGTAGAAAGGCTTGGGCAGGTTGATGCAGCCGAATGAAATGCGGTTGTCCTGGGCAGTGGGCGAAGCCAGGCGCTCCATGCGACGTTCAGCCTTGTTGTTGGCGCGCACCCTGTGCATCGACACGGCCGCGTCGTAGTCAACCCAGACGATGTCTTCACCATTGGTGTTCACTCCCAGCTCGGCGACGTAGCGGCCCGCAGGCGTCGTCTTTTCTTCGGGCTTGACCTGAGAGAGCGGCTTGTCCCCAATCCCGGGTGCCGAATCGTCTCCATGCGCAGAACCCATCAGCGCGGGTGTGTTGTTCTTCATGCGACCCATGCCGTCGAAGACGTAAACCCGGGCATCTTTCTTGTCCACGATCACAAACGAATGCTTGTTGTTATCGGACGCCTGGACGATCCAGTTCGCCATGCGGCGCGCATCGCTGGAAGGCTGGTGAGAGCCGAAATCAGCGGCGATGACCTTTGCACTTTCATTGGACTGAGCTTGCGGCGCAGGTACCGCAACTGGCGCATCGGCAACAGCAGGCGGCGAAGAGGCCGGATCTGCGGGTGCCACCTGTCCAGGAGCAGGCGCAACCGCAACGGTGGGCACGGCAGGCACGGCCGGTGCGGGTGTACGCGAGCGCAGCCACGGCAGCGCAATGACCAGCACCAGGCCCCCGAGCAATGCGCCCTTCCACAGCGAATCCAGGAAGTCGGAACGCGGCTTCTTCGCCGGCATCGGCTTGTCGCTTGCCACAGGCTGCTCCCTCACCGGACTCACTGCCGCGCGGCAGCCGCGTCGTCCTGGCCCCAGCGCTCGATCTGCAGGGCAGGATTGGCGCATTCCCAGCCGATCGCGTAGTCGTCATCGTCGACGCTGAACGTGGGTACATAAGCGACGTCCATGTTGGACATCGTGATGGCAGCGGTCGTCGGCTCAGAATTGGTCATGGAACCCTCCAGAAGTGCGCAATCGGCACAGGACACATCTTCTGCGGACCAGCTCGGCAGCGCGTTCGGCGGACCGCCCGATAACGCGTAGGAAGGTGCCTACTGCTTTGCGCTGGCTGCCGCCAGACGCCAGAGCGTCGTGACTTCCCGGCTGCGCGCCGCATGAAGTGCGTCTGCGGCGTCAGCCGCTTTGGGGTGAAGTGGCCGCGCATCGAGCCTGCCGACCACGACGAGCCCCGCACCGGCGATCCACGAGGCCAACTCGCCGGGAGCTCGCAGCCCCAGGTGTTCCGCCAGATCCGACATCACGAGCCAGCCCTCGCCGCCGGGCGACAGGTGCGCTGCCAATCCGCCAAGGAATCCGCGCAGCATCCGACTGTCCTCGTCGTACACGGCATGTTCAAGCGGCGATGTCGGCCGGGCAGGTAACCACGGCGGATTGCAGACGATCAGCGGGGCCTGTCCCGGGGGAAAGAGATCTGCCTCCACCACCTCCACAACTGCCGCCAGGCCCAGGCGCTCGACGTTCTCGCGCGCGCAGGCCAGTGCGCGCGGCGCCAGCTCGGTCGCGACCACCCGCTTCACGCCGCGGCGTGCCAGGATGGCGGCCAGCACGCCCGTGCCCGTCCCGATGTCGAACGCCAGTTCGAGCGACGGAAGCGGCGCCTGGGCCACCAGGTCCAGGTATTCGCCGCGCACGGGCGAAAACACGCCGTAGTGGGCATGGATGCGATTGAGCGGCGGCTCGCCGAGCGCAGGCACCGCCACGCCCCGCTTTCGCCATTCGTGCGCGCCGACGAGACCCAGCAGTTCGCGCAGCGAAGTGACACAAGGCTGACCATCGGACGGCCCCCACGCTTCCCTGCACGCCTGCCGCAGATCAGGCGCCCGGCGCAGAGGAATCGAATAGTCGGGGGCCAGCGGAACCAGCACGCTGGCAAGCAGCCGGGAGCGATGGCCCTGGGCCTGTCGGTGCACGTTGAACGCATCCTGCATCGACGTGGGAGCGGCCTTGTTGCGCGGCTTCCTGTCCGCGCGCCGGCTCATTGCCTGCACGAGGTTGCGCGCATTCTGGAAATCGCCTTGCCACAGCAGCTGGGTGCCTTCGCTCGCCAGCCTCACCGCAGCGTCAGCCTTCAGCGTGTCATCCGCCAGGGCGATGCGCTTGGGTGGCGGCAAGCCGCCTTCGGACCGCCAGCGCGCAGTCTGCAGCGCACCGCGTGAGTCAGTCCACTGGACGAGCAGCGAATCGCTCACGCCACGGCTTTGTCGCGGCGCATCGTCTTCTGGAACAGCGTGACAACGCCCAGCACGATCGCGCCGGCAATCACGCCGATCACGGCATTGAGCAGGTTTTCAACAAGCCAGCTGATCGATGGCAAACCATGCGCCCAGGCTTCGATCGTGTGCGCCACCGCAGGAACGCCGTGCACCAGGATGCCGCCGCCCACGAGGAACATCGCGGCGGTGCCGGCAATCGACAGGAACTTCATGAGCCAGGGCGCTGCCTTCACGATGGCGCGCCCTATGGCCTGTGCGCCGCTGCTGGCCCGCCGGGTCAGGGCAAGTCCGAAGTCATCGAGCTTGACGATCCCGGCCACCAGTCCATAAACGCCGATCGTCATGATGAGCGCAATGCCGACCAGCACGCCGACACGCACGGCGAACTCGCTTTGCGCGACGGTACCCAGCGTGATCGCGATGATTTCTGCCGAGAGGATGAAGTCGGTGCGGATCGCGCCCTTGATCTTGTCTTTTTCGACCTGCGCCAGATCGACCGAGGGGTCGGCCAGCGCCTTGGTGAGTTCCTGGTGATGCGCATCGTCTTCGGCCTTGCTGTGCAGGATGCGGTGCGCGATCTTCTCGAACCCCTCGTAGCAAAGAAATGCGCCGCCAATCATCAGCAGCGGCGTGACCGCCCACGGCGCGAACGCACTGATGGCGATGGCCGCAGGGACCAGGATCGCCTTGTTGATGAACGATCCCTTCGCCACCGCCCACACCACGGGCAACTCACGCTCGGCCTGGACCCCGGCGACCTGCTGCGCGTTCAGGGCGAGGTCGTCGCCCAGCACGCCTGCGGTCTTCTTGGCCGCCACTTTCGACAGGACAGCGACGTCGTCCAGGATCGTGGCAATGTCGTCGAGTAGCGCAAGCAGGCTGGAGGCCATGGGCAGTTCCGTCCTTGGAGGTCTAGTTGAGCGGCCGCTTGAGCCGTATTTCTTCGAGCTTCACGCCGCCCAGCACTGCTGTACGGGCGGTGTTGAGTTCGCGCTTGAAGCCGGCGAGTTCAGCAAATCGCAGGGCGCGCTCATTGCGCAGCGGAATCCACATCGTCACTTCGATGCAGCCTTCTTCCATCAGGCCCTCGCGGGCGGCGTCCCACAGGGCCAGGCCGGCGCCCGTGCCCCAGGCGTCCGGCTCGACATAAAGCGCCCAGATTTCACCGGTGGTGGGTTTGGATTTCGGGTCGCGCGAGCGGTCATAGCCCACGAAGCCGACCAGGCGTGCGTCGTCCATCACGACATGCACGAACGGCTCCCCGTATTCGATGGCATCGCGCCAGAAAGCGATGCGCTTGGGCATCGGCAGGCTTTGCGCGTCGGGCGCGACAGCCTCGTATGCAGCATGCGATGAACTCGCGTGCACAGCTGCGATCGTTTCGGCGTCCTTGTCGTCCGCAGTGCGGACCTTGTAACTTGTCATGGGAAATGCAGTGAAATGAAGGCGATGATTATCATGCCGCGCGCCGATGCGAAGGCCCGCGCGGCATGAATCGCCTCAATCGTTGCCAGCCGTGTGGGGGCTTGGCCTGATGTACTTGTGGTCAACACCCTCGATAGGGTCGGCCTTGGGATTGGGCTCGTGCTCGATCCGGTTGGTGCCCGGGTCCTCGCCCGCGGGCCGGCCCGAATCGGGCACGGCAGGGTCTGTGGATTTCGGATTGGGTGATGTGCTCATGCATGTCTCCTTGCTAGCTGATCAGGGTAGCCGCTGTGCGCAAGCTGACCTGTAGGACTGGTGGCATAGTCGGCTACATCGTGAAGACATTGATCGCCGCCATCGCCATGGCAGCGCCGCTGGTAGCAGCCGGCGCGCCACCTGTATTCGAGGATTCCATCGCCCAGCGCACGATCGCGTGCACGGCGTGCCACGGCAAGGATGGGCGCGCCGCCCCGGACGGGTTCTACCCGCGCATTGCCGGCAAGCCCGCGGGTTACCTCTACAACCAGCTGCTCAACTTTCGCGACGGCCGCCGCCACTACGGGTTGATGGCGCGCCTGCTCGATCCGCTGTCCGACAAGTACATCCTGGAGATATCGCAGTACTTCAGCGCGCTCGACCTGCCCTATTCACCGCCCGCCACATCGGATGCACCGCAAGCGGTCCTGCAACGCGGCCAGGCAATTGCCATGCAGGGCGACGCGGGGGCCAAACTTCCGGCGTGCGTGCAGTGCCATGGCGAAGCGCTGACCGGCGTCGCGCCCAATACGCCGGGCCTGCTCGGCTTGCCACGCGATTACCTCAGCGCGCAGCTCGGCGCATGGAAGACCGGTCAGCGCCGCGCACACGCGCCTGACTGCATGGGCGAGATCGCCCGCCAGCTGCGGCCCGAAGACGTCAACGCGGTGGCGAGCTGGCTGGCCGCACAGCCCTTGCCCGCCGATCCCAAACCGGTCGCCGCATTGCCCAAACCGTCCTCGATCCAGTGCGGCAGCGCGTTGCTGCCCGCGGGGAGCCAGAAGCCATGAGGAAACTGCTGGCCGCCCTCGTTGCCGCGCTGCTTGCCATAGCCGCGCTCGTGCTCTGGCTGAACCTTCGCGGCGAGGACTCGATCCACGACGTGCCACCGCTCGTTCCCCCCACCGGCGAAACCGTTGCGCGAGGCGCCTATCTGGTCAAGGCGGGCAACTGCATGGCGTGCCATACCGAGCGGGGCGGTGCGCCCTTCGCCGGTGGCGTCGCCATCGAAACGCCGTTCGGGTCGGTGTTCGCAAGCAACATCACCCCGGACAAGGCGACAGGCATCGGCAACTGGAACGCGGGCGAGTTCTGGCGGGCGATGCACAACGGCAGGAGCAAGGACGGACGGCTGCTCTATCCGGCGTTTCCGTATCCGAACTACACGGCTGTCACGCGCGCGGATTCCGATGCAATTCATGCTTACCTGCAAACCGTGCCTGCGGTCTCGCGCGCCAACAAGGAGCATCGCCTGCGCTGGCCCTACAGCACGCAGCCGGCGCTTGCCGTCTGGCGCGCGATGTACTTCTCACCGGCCGTCCACCAGGACGACGCCACCCAGACGGCGCAGTGGAATCGCGGCGCGTACCTGGTCAAAGGCCTGGGCCATTGCAGCGCATGCCACTCGTCTCGCAATGCACTGGGCGCGAGCGACGAGAAAGCCAGCCTGTCGGGCGGCCTGATTCCCATGCAGAACTGGTATGCGCCGTCGCTGACCTCGCCTGCTGAGGCCGGCGTGGCCGACTGGGAACCGATGCAGATCGCGAAGTTGCTGCAGACCGGCGTGTCGGATCGGGGCACGGTCCTCGGCCCGATGGCGGAAGTCGTGATGAAGAGCACGCAGCACCTGGACCCGGAGGACCTGCGCGCGATGGCCATGTACCTCAAGTCATTGCCGCAGGCCGCGCGCGCCGACGAGTCGCCCCCACCGCCGATCACCGCCACGGTGGCCGCGCGCGGCGCGAAGCTTTACGAAGACAACTGCGTGCAATGCCACGGTGCGCGCGGCGAAGGCATCCCGGGTGCCTATCCGCCGCTCGCCGGCAATCGTGCCGTGACGATGCAGGTGACGGCCAATCTCGTGCAGGTGGTGCTGGGCGGCGGGTTTGCGCCCGCCACCGAAGGCAACCCGAGGCCGTACGGCATGCCGCCGTTTGCAACCACCCTGAGCGACGCCGATATCGCGGCCGTGCTGAGCCACATCCGCACATCGTGGGGCAACACATCGGGCGGCGTGAGTGAGCTCTCGGTGACGCAGCAGCGCAGCACGGTGGGGCCCTGACCGTGGCACTGCGCAGCGTCGTTCTTCCGGCGGACGTGCCGGGCAAGCTCTGGCTGGGTGCGATGCCGGGACGGTTCCAGGCCTGGCCCGCTTTTCACGCCGAGGCGCAGGCCCATCGCCTGTCGCTTGTCGTGTGCCTGACGCCGCGCCATGAAATGGCCGAGCTGGCACCCGCGTATTCACAAGCCGTCGGCCAGGGTGAATTGCCGTTTCGGTGGCTTAACCTGCCGATGCGAAATTTCGGGTTGCCCGAAGACGTACCGCTCTTTCAACGCGAAGTGCAGCAGATCGCTCAGGCGCTGCGCCGCGGCGACTCGGTGATGCTCCACTGCGCAGCCGGCATCGGTCGCACCGGGAGCACGGCGGCGTGCGTGCTGAAGGCTCTCGGCGTGGACACGCAGGACTCATTGCTTCGCGTTCGCGAGGCGGGCTCCAACCCCGAGAACGCGTTGCAATCGGGGCTGGTGGATCAGTTCTGATCGCCAGTGGCTACGCGAAAGGCTTGCCGAAAACGAACAGCATCGCCACGCCGACGCCGATGAGGAAGTTCGCGTCGATGAGGCCGGCGAGCAGGAACATCTTGACCTGCAGCGGCTCCATCATTTCGGGTTGCCGCACGGCGCCTTCGATGAACCGCCCACCCATCGTCCCGATGCCGATACACGCGCCGATGGCGCCCAGACCCACGATGAGACCGCACGCAATTGCAATCAGGCCGTTGTCGCTCATGATGATTTACCTCCGGTTGTCAATGAACTTCTGCTGCCCTGATCGTGCGGGCAGGAGGTCATTGGGGCAATGACGCGGGAGGTAATGGGGCTGTCATGCCCACAATCACAGCCGAAGGAGCAACCTCCGCCAGCGGCACCATCACGAACGCACGTTCGAACATGCGCGGATGCGGGACCGTGAGCTGCCGGCTGTCGATGCGCCCACTGCCATAGAGCAGCAGGTCGAGATCCAGCGTGCGAGGCGCGTTGCGATACGGGCGCTCACGACCTGCCTCGTTTTCGATGCGCTGCAATTGCACCAGCAAATCGGGCGCGGCGAGGCGCGTGGAGATCGCGGCAACGGCGTTGATGTAATCCGGCCCGCTCGAATCGACCGGCGCTGTCTGGTGCAGCGACGACTGCGCCACGAGGGTCGTCTGGGGTATCTGCCCAAGTTGCGTGAACGCGTCGCGAACCGCTTGCGCAGCGTCGCCCAGGTTAGCGCCTAGCGCCACGTACGCGATGACGGGATCTCGCATCGGCGCCAGTGCTTCGAGGGGGTGTGTTACCCGGCGGAACCCGAGTCGTCACCGCCGCCAGGCGCTCCCCCGCCCCCCGGCTTGCGCCGGCGACGCCTGCGCTTCCTTGGCGCATCGCCAGTGGCGCCTTCGACACCCTCACCGCCGTCGCCATCATCGCGCGGCTCGTTGCGCGCCGCGGGCTCGGCGCGCTCGGTCACCCGCGCTGGAGGATTGGAACGAGCGGCGGGCTCAGCGCCTTCGGCACGTTCCACCGGACGCGCCACACGCACGCGGCGCTGGCCCTTGTGCTGCTCGTCGCGCAGCTGCGCCACCAGGTCCTCACGGACGGCGTCGCTGGCCTGGCTGAATTCCTGCCACCAGTCGGCCAGCAGCACGTCGACCTCGCCGATGTCGGCACGCAGGCGCATGAAGTCGAACGCCGCGCGAAAACGCGGTTGCTCGACCAGGCTGAAGGGGGTCGAGCCCGTACGCTTGTCGAAACGCGGCTGCATCATCCAGATCTCGCGCATGTCGGCGCCCAGCTTGCCGCGCCCGGACACATCGCCGATCTTCGAATTGAACACATCGTCGATGGCGTCCTGCAGCGCAGGAAACGGATGCTGCTTGGCAGCCAGTCGCGCAGCCCAGCCATCGCGCACATCGGCCCACAGCACGCAGGCGAGCAGGAAGCTCGGGGCCACCGGCTTGCTCTCGCCCACGCGGCGGTCGGTGTCTTGCAACGCGGCCCTGACGAAGGGCTGCTCGGCACGCTCCACGACCAGGTCGAGCAACGGATAGATGCCGCGCGACATGCCCAGCTCCTTGAGCTGCTCGATGGTCGCCAGCGAATGCCCGGTCTGCAGCAGCTTGAGCATCTCGTCGAAGAGCCGGCTTTGCGGCACGTCGGCCAGCAGGGTCTGGCACTCGATGAGCGGCTGCGCCGTTTTCTTGTCGAGCTTGAATCCGAGCGGACGCAGCTTGGCGGCAAAACGCACGGCACGGATGATGCGCACCGGATCTTCGCGGTAACGCGTGAGCGGATCGCCGATCATGCGGATCGTGCGCTTCTTGGCGTCCTTGATGCCATCGTGATAGTCCACGACCGTCTGGGTCTCCGGGTCGTAGTACATGGCGTTGATGGTGAAGTCGCGGCGCGTTGCGTCTTCTTCCTGCGGACCCCACACGTTGTCGCGCAGAACGCGGCCTGTGGAATCGACGGCATGCTTCATGCCCGCCAGTTCGCTCTTGCTGGTCTTTTCGTTGCCGGCCACCTGCTCGGCGGCCGCGTTATCCATGTAGGCGCGGAAGGTGGAAACCTCGATCACCTCGTGCTCGCGGCCCCGGCCATAAACAACGTGGACGATGCGAAAGCGACGGCCGATGATGAAAGCGCGCCGGAACAGGCCTTTGACCTGCTCAGGCGTCGCGCTGGTGGCGACGTCGAAGTCCTTGGGCCGCAAGCCCACCAGCAGGTCGCGCACGGCGCCGCCCACGATGTAGGCCTCGAAGCCCGCCTCTTTCAGGGTGTGCACCACGTTCAGGGCGCGCTCGTCCACGAGCGAGGGGTCGATGCCGTGCTCCTGGGGACCCACTTCCTGGCGCTTGCCGAAGTTCGGCCTTGCGGCCTTGCCGCCTGGCGTCTTGCCCAGCAGCTTGTCGATGAATTTCTTGATCATTTTTTGTGAAAGAGGTCCAGTATGCGCCAGCCACGCTCAGTGGCGATGCGGCGCAGCCGCTCATCCGGGTTGGTGGCCACCGGGTGGTCCACCTTCTCCAGAAGCGCGATGTCGTTGAAGGAGTCGGAATAGAACGTGGTCTCCACGCTCTCCCACGCCCATCCATGCCCGGCCAGCCATTGTTCCACCCGGCCGACCTTGCCTTCGCGTGCCGATGGAATGCCAAGGATTTCGCCGTTGATCCACCCGTCATCGCCCCGTGCCAGCTCAACCGCAATGAGCTCCTGCACGCCCAGGGCGTTCGCAATGGGCCGGGTGACGAATTCATTGGTTGCGGTGACGATGACCACGTGGTCCCCTGCCTGCTGGTGTTGGCGGACCAGCGAAACAGCTTCTTCCCGGATTTCCGGGCCGATCACGGTCTCCATGAATTTCGCATGAGCCGCTTGTGCCTGCTCGGGCCCGCGCACGCGCACCGCCTCCACGGCAAAGCGCACGTAGTCGTGGATGTCCAGCGTTCCGGCCTTGTAATGCTCGAAGAACTCGTCATTGCGGCGCTTGAACTCCACCGGGTCGGTCCAGCCGATGGTCTGGGTAAAGACGCCCCAGGAATAGTCCGAGTCGATGGGCAGCAGCGTGTGGTCGAGGTCGAAAAGCGAAACTCTTGTTTTTGGAAGGCCCATGGGCTCCGATTCTAGGAGCGACGCAAGTCACTCGTTTTCCAGCATCGCCTTGATCAGCGGAATCGTGATGGCGCGCTTGGTCTGCAACGCATAGCCATCGAGTTGCTCCAGCAGCTGCATCAGGCTGCCCAGGTCACGCGAAAAGCGCGTGAGCATGAAATCCATCACCTCGTCGCCCAGGAACACGCCGCGGTCGTCGGCCGCTTGCCGCAGCACGGAACGGCGCTCCGGTTCGCTCAGCACGCTCAACTGAAAGACATGCCCCCAACCCAGTCGTGTGCGCAGGTCTTCGCGCAGCTTCAGGTCAGCGGGCGGCAGTGCGCCGGCCGCCAACACGCCGCGTTGCAAGGACTGTGCATTGACGAACCAGTTGAAGGCAGCATGCTGCTGCACAGCCGTATAGAGGTGAACGTCGTCCATCAGCACGACCGCCCATCGCTCGTCGAACTCGGGCGGCTCCAGCATCGACGGATCGAGCCAGCCGGCGCGGGCCCCCTGCTGGCGCAGCGACTCCTGCACGGCCTGCAGCAGGTGCGTCTTGCCGCTGGCCGCTTCGCCCCACAGATAGGTCGGCACGGGTGACCGCGTCGGGCTGCCGACCCACAACTGCAGATGCCGCAGCGCCGCCTCATTCGGCCCGGCAAAAAAGCTCTCGAGCGTGGGCGCACGCGCGAGGCCGATGTCGAGGGCGATCTGTTTCATCATCCGTGATAGAGCTTGCTGGCCAGGTAGCCGGCGCGCAAGCGCCGTATCGCCACCAGCAGGACTGCGCTGGCCGGCAATGCAACGAGCACGCCGACAAAACCGAACACCTGACCGAAAGCGAGCAGCGCAAAGATGACGGCCAGCGGATGCAGGCCGATGCGCTCGCCTACCAGGCGCGGCGTGAGGTAGAACCCCTCGAAGACTTGGCCTGTGCCGTAAACCGCCGCCACCATCACCAGCGCCTTGATCGACGCGAACTGCAGCAAGCCCGCGACCACCGCCAGGACGAGGCCGATGCCAAAGCCCACATATGGCACGAACATCGCCAGGCCGGTGAAGACGCCGATCGGCAGTGCGAGGTCCAGGCCGAAGAGCGCCAGGCCGCAGCTGTAGAAAACGGCCATCGTGATCATCACCAGCAACTGGCCGCGCAGGTACTGTCCAAGCACCTCGTCGGCTTCGGACGTGAAGCTGTCGTAAGCCGGACGCGCACGCGGCGGCACGAACTCGAGCAGGCGGGCGACAAACTGCTTCCAGTCCAGCAGCAGGTAGAAAAGCGCCACCGGGATCAGCACGGCGTAGCCGATGACGGTCACCGCGACGCCGCCGCCAAGGCGAAGCGATGAGAACACCGACGCAACCGTGTCCTCGTAGTTGGCGCTCAGGTATTTGAGCACCAGCGCCTTCAGGCTGGCCAGGTCCAGCGAGACGCTGATGCCGAACTGCATGAGCCAGGGACGCAGCGATGTGTCGAGCTTGTCGAACACCAGCGGCAACTGCTCGCGCATCAGCGGCACTTCCTTGACGACGATCGGGATCACGAGCAGCACAAGACAAAACAGCGCGAGGATCAGCAACAGTTCCACGATGACCACGGCAATGACTCGCGGCATGCGTCCGTGGCCCAGGTCGTCGAGACGGTCCACGAGCGGAGTGAGCGCATAGGCCAGCACGGCGGCCACCACGAACGGCGCCAGCACCCGCCCCAGGAGGTACAGGGCCGCGAACGCAAGGATCGCGATCGAGGCCCAGGCGGCGGCGCGTTGCTGGCTGGGGGTGAATTGCATGAGGCCCTAAAATGTGAAGCAAATTCTATCGGGCTACACGTGACCGCAACTCCCCTCTCGTACAAAGACGCCGGCGTGGACATCGACGCAGGCGATGCCCTCGTCGAGCGCATCAAGCCCCTGGCCAAAAAAACCATGCGCGAAGGCGTGCTGGCAGGCATCGGCGGTTTTGGCGCGCTTTTCGAAGTACCCAAGCGATACAAGGAGCCCGTGCTGGTCAGCGGCACCGATGGTGTCGGCACCAAGCTCAAACTCGCGTTCGAGTGGAACATGCATGACACCGTGGGCATCGACCTGGTGGCCATGAGCGTCAACGACGTGCTCGTGCAGGGCGCCGAGCCCCTCTTCTTCCTGGACTATTTCGCGTGCGGCAAGCTCGATGTGGACACGGCCGCTGCCGTGGTCGGCGGCATCGCGCGGGGCTGTGAACTGTCCGGCTGCGCACTGATCGGCGGCGAGACGGCCGAGATGCCCGGCATGTACCCCGCAGGTGAATATGACCTCGCAGGCTTTGCCGTCGGCGCGGTTGAAAAGTCCAAGATCCTGACAGGCAGCGATGTGAAGCCCGGCGATGTGGTGCTCGGGCTTGCCTCCAGCGGGGTGCACTCCAACGGGTTCTCGCTGGTGCGCAAGTGCATCGAGCGCGGCGGCGCAGACCTGCCAAAGACGCTGGATGGACGTCCGTTTCGCGACGCGGTGATGGAGCCCACGCGGCTTTACGTCAAGAGCGTGCTGGCGGCGATGGCGCAGCACCCGATCAAGGCACTGGCTCACATCACCGGTGGTGGCTTGCTCGAAAACATTCCGCGCGTGCTGCCGGAAGGCATGGCCGCCCACCTGAAAAAGGGCAGCTGGCCCCAGTCGGAGCTGTTTGCGTGGCTTCAAAGCACTGCAGCGATCTCCGACTTCGAGATGAATCGCACGTTCAACAACGGCATTGGCATGGTCGTCGTCGTCGACGCCGGGCACGCATCTGCCGTCGCATCGAGCTTGCGGGATGGCGGCGAGACGGTCTACGAAATCGGCGCCATCGCGTCTCGCGGGCAAGGCGCCCCGGTCGAGGTCAACTGACCCGCTGACGCGTAGTTGCTACAAAACCCCTAGCGCCAAACCCACGCCAGCACTTGAATGCTGGACGGCGCGGCCTTTGTGTATCAGACTGTGTTTTCCGGAATCTCCTGGAAGGCCAGTTCACATGCCTGTCATCGCAGTCGTCAACCGCAAAGGGGGCAGCGGCAAGAGCACCTTTGCGGCGCATGTGGCGGCATGGTGCGCGCTGCAGGGCCACAAGGTGATGCTGGGGGATGTGGATCGCCAGCAATCGAGCCGCAACTGGCTGCGCCGCCGCCACGAAGGCCTTCCCCACATTGCGCCCTGGGCGCTGGACCAGAAGAACATGCTGCGCGTGCCGACCGGCATCTCGCATGTCGTGCTCGACACAGCCGGCGGCATCCACGGGTTCGAACTCGCGCGCATCGTGATGTTTGCCGATGCGATCGTCATGCCGGTGTGTTCGTCGGTGTTCGACCGTGAATCGGCCGCTGCCTGCCATGCGGAGCTGATGGCGTTGCCACGCATCGCCAATGGGCGCTGCCGTCTCTCAGTCGTGGGGATGCGAATCGACGGTCGCACACGTGCGGCCGAAGTGCTGCGCGACTGGTCCGCCGGTCTTGGCATCCCGTTCGCCGGCGCATTGCGCGAGACGCAGCTTTATGTGCGAAGCCTCGAACGCGGCCTGACGGTTTTCGACCTTCCGCCCAGTCAATCGCAAGTGGACCTTGCGCAGTGGGAACCGATCCTGGACTGGATGCGGCCGATCCTGCAGCCCTTGCAGGCAGCCAACGATGGCGACACCGATCACGTCTCAGCCGCGCGCATCGGCAACTCGAGGCCAGACAGCCTGATGCCCGCGCAGGAGTCGCTGATCCATGGGTCGCGTTTGAGCGTGCTGTCAGCCGGCAGACCAATTGCGACGCAGCCAAACCCCGGCGTTCCCACGCTGACGCGCGTGGCCGAAACCCTGGGCGTACCCCGGTTCCTCAAGCGCTAGGGTCCCTGGTATTTTTCTCGCCGCAGCTGCGCAACCCGTTCGGCGACAACATCGATATCCAGCGCGTCCTGCGCATGGATGAGGTAGGTTTCAAGGTCCGTCACTGCGAGCGCCGCATGGCCCTGCTCAGCATGTGCGAGACCGCGATCGCGAAACTCGGCCCATGCATCGGGCAGCAGCACGACCAGGCGGTCCTGCACGGCGATGAGCCGTTGCCAGTCTTCCTGCGCCTTGTGGATTTCCTTGAGGTTGCGCAGCATGCGCGCGATGATGTCGCGGGCCGGGGCAGCCTGCAGGTACAGCCCCAGCGGCACCTCGAACTCGTCGACAAGTCCGCTGCGCCGCTGGTAGGGCTCCAGCCGTTCGGCGAGCTCTTCGCGGGAGAGCGACTGGCCGCTGAACGGATCGATCACCACCTGCCCCTTGGGCAGGTTCACCTTGACCATGAAATGCCCGGGGAAACACACGCCACGCGCATTCAGGCCCAGCCCCGTTGCCAGCTCGATCCACAGCACCGCCAATGAGATCTGGATGCCGCGGCGCGTGCGCAGCACCACGTTGAGGTAGCTGTTGTCCGGATCGCAGTAGTCGTTGACATTGCCGCCAAAACTCAGGTCCTGGAAGAAAAACTGGTTGAGCATCCGCAGGCGGTGCAGCGGAGCGGCGTCTGCCGGCAGGCGGCGCTTGAGCCGAGCGAGCAACTGGTCGACATCGCCGAGCACCTGCTGCACGTCGAGGTCGGGATACTCATCCTGCGCGATGCTCACTGCGGTTTCGAGCAGCGGGAAATCTTCGTCGCTCTGCACCAGGGCGCCGAAGTACTCGAGCGGCGTTGGCGCAGTCAGATTGAGCAGCATGTTTCTTTGTAATGGACCGGCCACCACGCGTCAAGCGAGGTTGCCGGCCTCATCGGGTGATGAATTGCCTGAGCTTCAGGCCGGTCGCCCAAAGCGCTACAAAATAGATCACCGCCGAACCCGCCAGCATCGCTGCCATCAGCCCCGCGCGGTACCAGCGATTGACGCCCTCACCCGTCCAGGCAAAGACCCCTGCACCCCACCAGAGGAACACACCGAGCAGTGCGGTCGCGCCAAGCACCTGCAACGTGAACCTGACCCAGCCGGCCGAGGGTTGGTAGCTGCCGCGCTTTTTCAAGCCGGCCAGCAGCCACGTCGCATTGATCAAGGCACCGATGCTGATCGACAGGGCGAGACCCGTGTGTCGCAACCATGGGACGAGCGCAATGTTGAGCAGCTGGGTCACGACGAGCACCACGATCGCGATTCTGACGGGGGTTCGCATGTCCTGGCTGGCATAGAAGCCCGGGGCCAGCACCTTGATCGCGACCAACCCTACCAGTCCCACGCCGTATCCGGCCAGCGCAAGCGCGACCTGCTGTACATCGCTGACCTTGAATGCGCCGTAGTGAAACAGGGTGGCGATCAGCGGCACATTGAACACGAGCAATGCCACCGAGCTCGGCACTGCAAGCAGGACCACCAGCCGCAGCCCCCAATCGAGCATGGCCGAATACCGCTGCGGATCGTCCGCGGCCTTGGCGCCTGCCAGTTGGGGCATCAGCACCACGCCGAGCGCGACGCCGAGCATGGCGGTTGGAAACTCCATCAGCCGTCCGGCATAGTCCAGCCAGGTGACGTTGCCGGGGCCGAGCCACGAGGCGATCTGGGTGTTGATCATCAGCGAGATCTGGGCGACGCCCACGCCCAGCAGCGCAGGAGCCATCATCCCTGCGACCTTGCGCACGCCCGGGTCCGACCAGGCTTCGCGCACCCGGCTCCAGCCCACGCCAATGCGCGGCAGCAGGCCCAGGCGCTTGAGCACCGGAATCTGCACGGCCAGTTGCAGGAAGCCGCCCACCATGACGCCGGCGGCCATCGCATAGATCGGCTCGATGCCCATGCTCTTGAACCACGGCGCGCCCAGCCAGGCAGCCGTGATCATCGAAAGGTTCAGCAGCACCGGCGTCACCGCAGGCACGGCGAACCGTTTCCAGGTGTTGAGGATGCCGGCCGACAGGGCCACCATCGACATGAAGCCGATGTAGGGGAACATCCAGCGGGTCATGAAGACCGCAGCTTCGAAGCTTTGCGGGCTCTGCTTGAAGCCGCTGGCCAGCGCCAGCACCAGCAGGGGCGCCGCCGCTACGCCGATGACGCAGGTGAGCAGCAGGACCCAGGCCAGCACCGTGGCCACGCTATCGATGAGCTTGCGGGTGACTTCATCGCCATCGACTTCCTTGGACTGGGCCAGCGCGGGCACGAAAGCCTGGCTGAACGCGCCTTCGGCAAACAGGCGCCGGAACAGGTTGGGGATGCGGAAAGCGACGTTGAACGCGTCGGTCATCGCATTCGCACCGAAGGTCGCCGCCATGAGCAGGTCGCGCACAAGGCCCGTCACGCGGGAGGCGAGAGTCAGGATGGAGACGGTGGAAGCGGCTTTGAAAAGGGACATGGAACTGCAGGCGACTTCCGAGTTTAAGCTGCCGGACTATAATGGTGGGCTTTGCTGGCAACATCCTCAGACACCAAGGAACTCAATCATGGCATCAGCCAAACCCAAGAAAAAGAACCCCCGCCTCGCGTCGGGCCGTAAACGTGCCCGCCAGGACGTGAAGCTGAATGCAGCAAACACGTCCCTGCGCTCCAAATACCGCACTGCCGTCAAGAACGTCGAAAAGGCCGTCGCCTCCGGTGACAAGGCCAAGGCAACCGAAGCTTTCGCCAAGGCGCAAAGCATCGTTGACATCGTCGCCGACAAGCAGATCTTCCACAAGAACAAGGCAGCTCGCGACAAGAGCCGCCTCTCGGCCCGGGTCAAGGCCCTGGTCACCGCCGCCGCCTGACGCCTCAGGCAAACAGCCCGGAGTCCTGAAGCAATCAGGATTCTGCCGTTTGAAACGGGTGCGCTGCCAGCAAAGCAAAAAGCCGTCGAAAGACGGCTTTTTTGCGTTTGGGCCCTTCGGTTCTCGCGCTACTTCGGCGCAGCGTCCGGCAACAGGCAGGCCTCGCTCACTTCCAGGTTGTTGTCCTTGGCGAAATTCAGGACGAAGTCCCACGCCATCGGCTCGACGCTGCGCAGTTCGCTATTGACGACCACGGCCTTCACGCCGCCGATGAGGGTTGGAATGCACCAGGGCGAGTAACTCAGGTGGCTGCCCGGCGTCGCGCCGCCGGGGCGAAACGAGCTCATCACGCCGGCCAGACGCTCGGCCCAATCGCTGGGTCGGAATGTCTTGCCGTCAAGGGTGCGGCCCATGATGAAGACTTCTTTGGCGCTGCTCGAAACCATGGGTAAAGGTCGGGTGGGGTGGCGACCGCGCCGAAGGGATCGCCCTCTGCTGCAGTGCACAAGTATTGTATCTTATATAAGACTTGGGACTTCCGATGAAGGACCTTGAGGCCAACCCGGCCGGGCATGGCTGTGATGCGGAATTGTCATCCACGAGCAGCAAGCCCTGTGCCTAAAATCGACCCTCAGCGGCTCAATTCGTTGAGCCGATTCATTTTGGGATACGAGAAATCCGGAGAAATCAGATGGCATTCATCGAGGCAGCGTCACCCCACACCATGAACACCTACGGCCGCGTGCCGATCGCCCTGTCGCACGGCCAGGGCGTGCGAGTGTGGGATGTGAACGGCAAGTCCTACCTCGACGGACTGGGCGGCATCGCCGTCAACACGCTGGGACACAACCATCCCAAACTGGTTCCCGCCCTACAGGACCAGATCGCCAAGATCATCCACTCCAGCAATTACTACCATGTGCCCAACCAGGAGCGCCTGGCCGCCAAGCTGGCCGAACTGTCTGGCATGACCAACGTCTTCTTCTGCTGCACGGGTCTTGAGGCGAACGAGGCGGCCCTCAAGCTCGCGCGCAAATTCGGCCACGACAAGGGCATCGAGCGCCCGGAGATCGTGGTCTATGAAAAGGCTTTTCACGGGCGCAGCATCGCGACCCTGTCCGCCACGGGCAATGCCAAGATCCAGAAGGGGTTCGGTCCCCTGGTCGAGGGCTTCATCCGCGTGCCGGTGAACGACATCGAGGCACTCAAGGCCGCCACCGAAGGCAACAAGAATGTCGTGGCCGTGTTCTTTGAGACGATTCAAGGTGAAGGCGGTGTCAACCCGATGCGCATCGACTACCTGCAGCAGGTGCGCAAGCTGTGCGATGACCGCGACTGGCTGCTCATGATCGACGAAGTGCAGTGCGGCATGGGTCGCACCGGCAAGTGGTTCGCGCACCAGTGGGCCGGCATCGTCCCCGATGTCATGCCGCTGGCCAAGGGCCTGGGTTCGGGCGTGCCGATCGGCGCAGTCGTGGCCGGCCCCAAGGCCGCCAATATCTTCCAGCCGGGTAACCACGGCACGACCTTCGGCGGCAATCCGCTGGCGATGCGTGCAGGCATCGAGACCATCACGATCATGGAAGAAGATGGCCTGCTGGAGAACGCTGCGCGCGTCGGCGCACACCTCAAAGGCGCGCTCGCCCGTGAAATCGGCGGTTTGAAAGGCGTGACGGAAATCCGCGGCCAGGGCCTGATGATCGGCATCGAGCTGGCGACGCCGTGCGGCGTGCTCACGCAGCGTGCGGCCGACAAGGGGCTTCTCATCAGCGTCACGGCGGACAACGTCATTCGTCTCGTGCCGCCGCTGATCATGACCGAGGCCGAAGCCGATGAACTGATGTCCATCCTGGCGCCGCTCGTGCGGGAGTTTCTTGCGCAATGACCGCAGCCATCAAGCACTACCTGCAATTTAGCGACCTCACGGCGGATGAATACGCGTGGATCTTCGATCGCGCGGCCATCATCAAGAAGAAGTTCAAGTCTTACGAGAAGTACCACCCGCTGGCCGACCGCACGCTGGCGATGATCTTCGAGAAGGCCTCGACACGTACGCGCGTGAGCTTTGAAGCGGGCATGTACCAGCTGGGCGGCAGCGTCGTGCACCTGACCACCGGCGACAGCCAGCTGGGCCGGGCCGAACCGATCGAAGACAGCGCCAAGGTCATCAGCCGAATGGTCGACCTGGTAATGATCCGCACGTTCGGGCAGGACAAGATCGTCCGGTTTGCCGAGCATTCGCGTGTGCCGGTGATCAACGGCCTCACCAACGAATTCCATCCGTGCCAGATCCTGGCGGACATCTTCACCTATATCGAGCAGCGCGGCTCCATCGCCGGCAAGACAGTGGCCTGGGTGGGCGATGGCAACAACATGGCCAACACCTGGCTGCAGGCGGCAGAGCTGCTCGGGTTCAAGGTGCATGTGAGCACACCCAGCGGCTACGAGGTGGACCAGGCCATTGCGGGGCTTCGCAGCAGCGACAGCTACAAGGTCTTCAAGGACCCGATGGACGCCTGCCGCGGCGCCGACCTCGTCACGACCGACGTGTGGACGAGCATGGGCTATGAAGCCGAGAACGAAGCTCGGCGCAAGGCCTTTATCGACTGGTGCGTGGACACCGAGATGATGGCTGTTGCAAAGCCGGATGCGCTGTTCATGCATTGCCTGCCGGCGCATCGCGGCGAAGAGGTGGAGGCCGATGTCATCGACGGTCCTCAATCCGTGGTGTGGGAGGAAGCCGAAAACCGCATGCACGCGCAAAAGGCATTGATGGAGTACCTGCTGCTGGGCCGCGTTTAGACTGCGGTCCATGACACTGCCGCTTCGCCCCATCGCGTTCGTCCTGGCTGCCAGCAACCACGGCAGCATGATCGTCAACCGCAACGACTACCGGATGATCGATGCCAACTCCGGCTACGGGGTCGGCTTCCAGATCCTGACCAAGTCTGCCTTCGACGAAGGCGAAGTGAACCTGGCGCTCGCGCTGCTCGACAGCCGTCGCAAGCATTTCGGCGACGGCGTGATGGCCATAGACGGCGGAGCCAACATCGGCGTGCACACCATCGAGTGGGCGCGCCACATGTTCGGCTGGGGCGAGGTGATGTCGTTCGAGGCGCAAGAGCCTGTGTTCTACGCGCTGGCCGGCAACATCGCCATCAACAACTGCCTCAATGCACACGCCCGGATGGCGGCCCTGGGCAAAGCGCAAGGCGAACTGACGATCCCCTGGGCCGACCCGTTCGTGCCGGCGAGCTTCGGCAGCCTGGAACTCAGGAAGCGACCGGGCACCGAGTACATCGGACAAGACATTTCCTACCAGCCGGACGCGGGCACCACCGTGCCGATGGTCAATATCGATTCGCTGCCCTTCAAGCGCCTGGACTTCTTCAAGCTCGATGTGGAGGGCATGGAACTCGAAGTGCTGCACGGCGCGCTCGATACGCTGCGCAACCTCCGGCCCATCCTGCTGGTGGAAGTGATCAAGTCCGACAAGGCGGGCCTGGAGACGCTGGTGATGGCCATGGGCTACAAGGTGTTCCAGATGGGCATGAACATGCTTGCGATTCACCGGGACGACCCCACACTGGCCCAGGTCACGGTCGTCGACAACAACCTCAAGTTCGCGACGGTTCGCTAGAGAACGGCGCGCGTGCGAAACGGCACCGTGCCGTCACGCGCAGAGACCTTGCCCAGCTTGACCAGCCGCGCCTCCACCGAAAATTTCGTGCGGCCCAGCGCCTGCATGATGGCCTTCACATCGACCCCCGCATCAAAGGCCGTTGCCAACGCGCGGTCGTCTTCTTCGCTCCACGGTTTGCCCGCATTCGCCGGCAGTTCCCGAGGCGCGCGTGCCGCTTTCTCGACCAGCGCCTGCGAGACAGCGACCAGCGCGCGTATCACCGGCGGTGCGTTGTAAGGACTGTCGTCCGGCATGGCTTGGCCGGTCACCGGATGGATGCCCTGTGCGAGCGTGTCGATGATCTGGCGTGCGGCCTGGATTTCCATGATTGCCTCCTTGCGGTTCCCCGAATTAACTGTATTTACGTACAGTATTCCAAAATCAGCTTCCCGCTGCAAGCAAAAACCGCACGGGATTCGACACCACGATTTGCTTTAAGCCTCAACTATTTCGGGCCACGTTGGAATAAACCGACACCACGCCGGCGCAGCCCGGCGCACACTTTTGGCATGAAACGCATCTGGGATATCTCCCCGCCCGTATCGGCCGCGTCGCCCGTGTTTCCGGGCGACACGCCCTACTCGCAGGAATGGACGGCGACTCTTGCGCCGGGCTGCCCGGTGAACGTCAGCCGCATCAACCTGTCCCCCCATGTGGGCGCACACGCGGACGCGCCCCTGCACTACGACCCGGAAGGCGCGGCTATCGGCGAAGTGGACCTTGCCGCTTACCTCGGGCCCTGCCGTGTGATTCACGCGATCGAGTGCGGCCCGCTGATTGAGTGGGCGCACATCGAACACGCCGTACACAACCTGCCTGCGCGCGTGCTCTTGCGCACTTACGCGCAAATGCCGATCCACCGATGGGACGCGCAGCTTTGCGCCTATGCCCCGTCCACCATCGAAGCCCTCGCCGCGCGCGGCGTCAAACTGGTTGGCATCGACACCGCCAGCATCGACCCCGCCGAAAGCAAGTCGCTCGAAAGCCACCAGGTGATCCGGCGCCTGGGCCTGCGCGTGCTCGAAAACCTGGTACTCGACGACGTCCCCCAGGGCGACTACGAGCTCATCGCCCTTCCCCTCAAACTCATGACTGCGGACGCCTCGCCGGTGCGGGCCGTGCTGCGCGAACTATGACCACACTGCACGACTGCCGCGCCCTCGATGCGCAAGACCCGCTGCGATCCCTGCGCAGCCTGTTCACCATTCCCGAGGGCGTGATCTACCTCGATGGCAACTCGCTCGGCGTGATGCCGGCCGCGACGCCCGCGCGGGTTGCCAAAGCCGTCACCGAAGAATGGGGACAGGGACTGATCCGCTCATGGAACTCGGCAGGATGGTTCACGCTGCCGCAGCGAGCCGGCGACAAGATCGCGCGAATCATCGGTGCCCAGCCCGGAGAGGTTGTCGCCACCGACAGCACCTCCGTCAACCTCTACAAGGTGCTGCACGCAGCGCTGACCATCGCGGTCACTCAGGATGCCTCGCGCAACGTAGTGGTGAGCGAGCGCACCAACTTCCCCACCGACCTCTACATCGCGCAGGGACTTTGCAAGGAGCGAGGACTCACGCTGCGCCTCGTGGACGCCGATGAAATCGCCAGCGCATTGCGCAGCGATGTGGCCGTGCTGATGCTCACGCATGTGAACTACCGCACCGGCGCGATGCACGACATGGAAGCGATCACATCGGCTGCACACGCCGCCGGCATCCTCACGGTGTGGGACCTCGCGCACAGCGCGGGCGCAGTTCCGGTGAACCTGCAGGAGGCTGATGCCGATTTCGCAATTGGTTGCGGCTACAAGTACCTCAATGGCGGACCCGGCGCGCCGGCGTTTGCATGGGTGCATCCGCGCCATGTGGACAGCTTCGAGCAGCCGCTGTCGGGCTGGTGGGGCCATGCCGCACCGTTTGAATTCACGCCGGGTTACCGGCCTGCATCGGGCATCTCACGCTACCTTTGCGGCACGCAGCCTATCCTGAGCATGACGGCGCTCGACTGCGGCCTCGACACGCTGCTAGCCGCCGAGCCCCTGGGTGGCATGGATGCGCTGCGCACCAAGTCGCTCGCCCTCACGGATTTGTTCATCGAGCTCGTTGAAGAGCGATGCGCGGGCCACGGTCTTTCGCTCGTGACGCCGCGAGACCACGCCCATCGCGGCTCACAGGTTTGCATCTCGCGCGAGGGCGGCGCATTTGCCATCGTGCAGGCGCTGATCGCGCGCGGCGTGATCGGCGACTACCGCGCGGCCGACACGACCGGCGGCATCAAGGGCGACATCCTGCGTTTCGGATTCACCCCGCTCTACATCGGCTATGAAGACACGTGGAACGCAGTCGAACACCTGCGACAGGTGCTCGCCGACCGCGAATGGCAGCGTCCCGAATTCAACCAGCGCAACGCGGTGACCTGAACATGGAAGCCAAACCAGACACTCCCGAAGCCATCGTCCAACAAGAGGGCGCGCAACTCGACTTCAGCCAGTCGATGAGCTATGGCGATTACCTGCAGCTCGATGCGATTCTTTCGGCGCAAAAGCCCCTGTCGCCGGACCATAACGAGATGCTCTTCATCATCCAGCACCAGACGAGCGAGCTGTGGATGAAGCTGATGCTGCACGAATTGAAGGCTGCCATGTCGGCTGTCGCGCGCGACGAGCTGGGCGCCGCCTTCAAGATGCTCGCGCGCGTCTCGCGGATCATGGAGCAGCTGGTGCATGCATGGGATGTGCTCGCCACCATGACGCCGCCCGAGTACAGCGCGATACGGCCTTATCTCGGCGCCTCCAGTGGCTTCCAGAGCGCGCAGTACCGCTGCATCGAATTCGCGCTCGGCAACAAGAATGCCGCGATGCTCAAACCCCATGCGCATCGGCCGCAGCTGCTCGCGCAGGTGCAGCAGGCGTATGAATCGCCATCGCTATACGACGAGGCGCTGCGGCTCCTGTCATCGCGAGGCCTGCCGGTGCCGGCCTCGCACACGCAGCGCGACTGGACGCAGCCTTATGTTGCCGATGACGAAGTCGAACACGCGTGGCTGATCGTCTATCGCGACCCTAAACACCACTGGGACCTGTACCAGCTGGGGGAAGAACTCACCGACCTCGAAGACGCGTTTCGTCTCTGGCGATTCCGGCACGTCACGACCGTGGAGCGCATCATCGGATTCAAGCGCGGCACGGGTGGCACAGGCGGCGTGAGTTACCTGCGCAAGATGCTGGACGTGGTCTTGTTCCCGGAGATCTGGCGGTTGCGCACCAGCCTGTGAGCAGCGGGCTGGCGGTTACGCCGCGTAGAGCCACGGCTGGTCGAGCAGGCGTTCGCCCAGCAAGCGCATCGACAGATCGCGCCCCCACCGCACCACGCCCGTCGCATGAAAGATGCGGCCGTTGCGTCGCGCCCTCGACTGCACGCGCGCCACGCGCTGCCACCGGTTGAGCGCGTAGCGGGCCAGGGCCAGCGGCAATTCGATGTCGGCGCCCTCGACCATCGCCAGGCAGCGGCCCAGTTCAGCCGCATCTTCCATCGCCATGGCCGCGCCCTGCGCGAGGTAGGGCCGCATCGGGTGCGCAGCGTCACCCAGCAGCGCAATGCGCCCTTTCGCCATGCTTTCTGGTCCGCGCATGGGATCGCGGTCGTGCAAGGTCCACAGGCGCCAGTTCTCCAGCGTGTGAACCAGCTCGTTGAGAGGGGCGCACATCGAACCCATCGCGGCATGCAAATCACCCGCGACGCCTGCCTGGTCCCAGTCGCTTGCCGCGCCGCTGCCCTTGCCATGCACGATCGCCACCGCATTGAGCATCTCGCCGCCCCGAACGGGATAGGCCACCACATGCAGGCGTGGTCCCAGCCACACGCTGACGTCTGAAGTTCGCAATCCCACGGGCAGTCGGGACTGCACCGCAAGCGCACGCCAGGCGACATGTCCAGTGGCAAGCGGCGGGCCGTCGGCACAGACCGCGCCCCGCACGGCGCTCCAGAGTCCATCGGCGCCCACCAGCGCATCGCACTCGACGTCTCGCACCCGTTCGCCCGCAGCCTTGACGCTTGCCATCACCGCATGGGCGCCGTCATGTGCTGCAGTCACGCGCATGTCGGTTTGCAGTTGCACGCCCGCATCCTGCGCGGCCCGCAACAGCATGGCTTGCAGGTCGGCGCGATGAATCGTGGCGTAGGGCGCGCCGTAGCGTGCGTTGAAGCCGGCCAGGTCCATTGTCGCCAGTCGCTCACCGGACGATGCGCTGCGCACATCGAGCCGCGACGGAAATGAAGCCACGCCCGCCAGACGATCTGCAAGGCCCCATGCGTGAAGCAGGCGCGTTGCGTTGGGGCCCAGCTGAACCCCGGCGCCGACTTCGCTCAGCTCATGGGCCTGCTCGAAGACCCGTGGCTCCCAGCCGGCACGGGCGCACGCCAGCGCTGCGGCGAGGCCGCCTATCCCTCCCCCGGCAATGAACAGTTGTTGGGCCATCGCGGCCGATTGTGCCCCGGCAGACTCGCGCCTGAACGGGCAAGCCGGCTAAGCCTGATGGCGGCTCGCGATTTCGGCGACAAAATCGACCACGAACGGCTGCGGAACGGAGACCGCTTCCACCGGCACCGGTTGCCGCAAGCCTGTGCGCAGGTACTCGCAGACACTCGCCACCGCAACGGAGTCGTCGGCAACCAGCTGGACCGATCGCAGCGGCATCCCGGCGTTGGCCAGCACGACAACACTGCTGGCAAGCTCGACGGCAGGCGCGGGACGCGAGCCCAGCATCAGCACCACGCTCTGCACCCGGGCCAATGACTCACGCACCGTCCGGTAGGCCAGCGCCTTGCGCGAAAGCGCGAGCACGCGCGTCGAGAGGCCGCCCGTCATGGCAATGTCGACATAGGCAGCACCCACGTCACGGCTGTTGGGTCTGTCGCTGGCAAACCGCTGGTACACCACGCGGCTGGAAAAGCGGTCGGCCAGACGCCGCAGCACCTCGATCGAGCTGTTTTCGTCCGAGCCCATGAGTGCAATGGCACCGAACGCACCGACGGTCGATGCATCGGCCGCGCCCAGCGTCCAGGGTGCACTCAGGCGCTCCCAGATTTCGGTCGCAGAGGCCGGCGGCGTCGCCTGTTCGATCGCGCGAATACGCAAGGCGAACTCAAACGGCCGGTCCGCGCCCTGGGTCGTCGCCAGCGTGAGACGGTCGCTGAGGTTGCGCCGGCCGCGGCTGCGATGGATGATGCGCTGCTGGGCGTGGCGCGGATCGCGCATGGAACGGCGCATCACCGCCTCCACGCCCTGGTCCGATCCTTCGATCCAGATCACGAACCAGCCGCTGGAGTGCAGCACCGCGGCATGCACATCCCTTGAATCGTCCGCCGCCAGAAAACGGGCCCGCACGGCAAAGAGCTCTTCCATCACCGAGCCCGCTATGCGTGACTCGCTCGCCACGACCAGACGCACGACTGCCGCGGCAGGTTCCGCAGGGGCAGGATGTTCGATATCAGGCACCAAGTGTCGATGGGGGAATCAATAGCGTCCGATGCATTGTTGCGCGAAAACCGAAGCGTTGGCGGCTGCCCCCATTCCGGGAAGGACATCGATCTCGAGACCTGGCAGGCGTGCTAGCGACTCCTGCGCGACACGCGACGTGTTGCGGCAACTGACGATCAGCCGCACCGAGGGGCGAAGGCGGGTGGCCCGCAGCATATCGACCACGCCATCGGCGAGGGACGCTGCGGCGCCGGGCCGCTCACCCAGCAGCAGCACCATGGCCTGCATGTTCGCAAAGGACAGGCGGCACATGGTGTTGAGCAATGCTCCGCGCGACAGCGAATGCACCCGCGTGCCGGCGTCGGGGCTGGGGAGATCCGTGAAGGCAGCGCCCGCATCGGCTGCTCGCCGGTCGCCGGCTGCAAAGCGCTGGTAGCTGACGGGCACGCCGTAGCGCAGGGCGAGCGAGCGCACGAGGTCGGTCGATTCGTTGGCCCCGGAAGTGACCGCCAGGACATGGCGGCGCGACGAGGGCGCCAGGGGACTGCTTTCGTCCTTGCGGCAGGGGGCGATCAGCGAACGCCAGATTTCCAGGGGCTCCATTGCATGGCCCAGCAGTGCTTCGCGCTCGATGCGGTAGATGCGCCGCGCCATCGTCGTGGCCTTGTCGCCGTTGCTCAGCGCCGCGATGTTCAGGGTCTCCGACAGCACCGCGGCGCCGACGCTGCGGTGCACGATGCGCGAGTGGCGATGCCCGGTCAGCGCCTCGGCCCGCGCAATGCCCTGCTCCACCGCTTCAGCGCTGCCTTCATGCCACTGCACGAACCAGCCGCCGGCGTGGAGGATGGCCGAGCGCAGCCCGCGCGCGCCATTGAACTTCACCAGCCAGGGCCGAAGAGCCAGCAACTCATCGACCGCGGAACCGGCGACACGGGTCACGCTGGCGATCATCACCCGGTGGACATGAGCCTCATGGCTGGCGAAAGCGGCTGCGTGATTGCGGTCGGTCGTCATGGGGCCTTAAATAAAAACGAACTGAACTATTCAGAGTGCGATTGTTTATGTTTGAAGTAAATGCGTCAATTGCATTTGCTGTATAAAGTCCATGCGTTCTCTGCAAGTCCTTCTGAAAGCCGGTCATGGATATCAAACGCCTCCAGCACATCGTGGCCCTTGCCGACGAAGGCAGTTTCATTCGGGCAGCCGAGCGGGTGCATCTGAGCCAGCCGGCATTCAGCCGCAGCATCCAGGCGGCCGAGGCCGAACTGGAAATGAAGCTGTTCGGGCGCGGCGGCGGCACCGAAGTCAAGTGCACACCGTCGGGCGCATTCGTGGTCGAACGGGCGCGACGCATCCTGCACGAGAGCCGATCCCTGGAGCGCGACGTCCAGCTGTTTCGAAGCGGCCTCATCGGCAAGGTGTGCATAGGGGCCGGCCCCTTTGTCGCTGCGTCCCTGCTACCCGGCATGCTGACCGCGATCCGCCTGCGATATCCCGAAGCCGAAGTCCAGGTGCAGGTGAACAATCCGCCCGTGCTGATCGACTGCGTGCGCCGCGAGGAGCTGGATTTTTTCGTGGGCGAGACGCGCGACGTACCACGCGACGGCAGTTTCGACATCACCACGCTGGGCGGACAACGCGCCGGTTTCTATGTTCGCGCCAGCCACCCGCTGCTGGCGAAACCCCGGTTGAAAATGCGCGACATCCTGCCCTTCGGACTGGCAACGGGCCGCTTGCCCCGCCAGGTGCGCACGGCGCTGCAGAAAGCCATGGGCGTGCCAGCCGATGGAAGTCTGCCGGTCGCCCTGGAGTGCGACGACACCCACCTGGTGCGCCGCGTCGTCAGGTCCACCGACACCGTCATGGTCGCGTCCAACGACATCCTCGTGGACGAACTCGCCTCAGGCGTGATGAGGCGCCTGACCATCGCCGACTTCCCGCCCGCCTACACCGACCTCGGCGTTGTCGCCCTGAACGGGCGCAGCCATTCGCCGCTCGCGCTGCATGCGATCAAGCAGCTGGCGGCGCTTGTCAAGGACGCCCAGGCCTAGGCCAGCAACTGCCTCAAAACGAACGGCAGGATGCCGCCATGGCGGTAGTAGTCCACCTCGATCGGCGTGTCGATCCGCAGGCGGCACGAGATCTCCTTGATCGTCCCGTCGGGGCGATGGATGACCACACGGGCAATGCTCTGCGGCTTGAGGTCCGGCGCCGGAATCACGTCCACCGTTTCGCTGCCGTCCAGCCGCAGCGATTGCCAGGTGTCGCTGCCCAGGAACTGCAGCGGCAACACGCCCATGCCCACCAGGTTGCTGCGGTGGATGCGTTCGAAACTACGCGCGATCACAGCCTTGATGCCCAGCAGTTGCGTGCCCTTGGCCGCCCAGTCGCGCGATGACCCGGTCCCGTATTCCTCGCCTGCGAAAACAACCGTAGGCCTGCCCTGCGCCTGGTACTTCATCGCGGCGTCGTAGATGAACATCTTTTCCACGCTGCCGTCCGCATCGCGGAACAGGGTGACGCCGCCTTCTTCGCGCGAGCCGTCGGGCAATTCGGGAATCATCAGGTTCTTGATGCGCACGTTGGCGAAGGTGCCGCGCATCATCACTTCGTGATTGCCGCGACGCGCGCCGTAGCTGTTGAAATCGGCCTTGCCCACGCCATGGGCGAGCAGCCATTTGCCGGCCGGTGAACTCTCCTTGATGGAGCCTGCGGGCGAGATGTGGTCGGTGGTGATCGAGTCACCGAAAAGGGCCATGATCCGCGCGCCCATCACCGGCTCGGCCGCCGTGTCCGACGGCGGCTCCATGCGGAAGTCCTGGAAGAACGGCGGCTCGGCGATGTAGGTGCTGGCAGGCCATGAGTACGCCTCGCCGGTCACGCCGCGAATCTTTTGCCAGAGCGCACCGGGTTCGGTCTTGACCTTGGCGTAGTTCTCGCGAAACGCCTTGCCCTTCATGGCGGTGCTCATCAGCGCATTGATTTCGTCACTGGTCGGCCAGATGTCGCCCAGGAACACATCACGTCCCTTGGTCCCCTTGCCGACCGGCTCGGTCATCAGGTCACGCAGCACGGTCCCGGCAATCGCGTAGGCCACCACCAGCGGCGGGCTCGCGAGGAAGTTCGCCTTCAGGTTGGGATGGATGCGCGCCTCGAAATTGCGGTTGCCCGACAGTACGGCCGCGCACACCAGATCGCTCTTGCTGATCGCCTCGTTGATCTCGGGCGTGAGATCGCCCGCATTGCCGATGCATGTGGTGCAGCCGTAGCCTGCGAGCGCAAAGCCCAGCTTTTCAAGGTAGGGCAGGAGGCCGGTTTCGGTGAGGTACTCGGTAACGATGCGCGAGCCGGGCGCCAGCGACGTCTTGACGTGGGGCTTGACGCGCAGCCCCGCTTCCACGGCCTTTTTGGCGAGCAGTCCTGCCGCCAGCATCACACCCGGATTGGATGTGTTGGTGCAACTGGTGATGGCTGCGATCAGCACGTCGCCGTTACCGATCGTGATGTCCTCCACCTTGATCGTCGGCGGCGGCGCTTCGGAATGCGCCGACGCCAGCGTGGGCTTGTTGCCTTCCATCTCCATCACCGAACGCGGCGCTGCCGGCGGCGTGGGCGGATTGGCAGGCAGCTTCGCATCGGGCGTCTCTCCGCTCTGGCGCACGAGATGCCGGGTGAGCAGTACATCAGCGGGCAGATTGAATCCGTTCTCAGACGACGGCCGTGAGAACAGCGTCGCAAACTGGCCGGCCACCTTGCCCAGTTCGATGCGATCCTGCGGGCGCTTCGGGCCTGCAAGACTGGGTGTGACCTGGCCCAGGTCGAGCTTGACGACCTGCGAATACTCGATGTCACCCGCCATCGGCACGCCAAACATGCCCTGCGCACGGAAGTAGGCCTCGAACGCTTCGATCTCATCGGTGGTTCGGCCCGTGCCGCGGAAGTACTCGATCGTGCGCTCATCCACCGGAAAGAATCCCATCGTCGCGCCGTACTCCGGCGCCATGTTCGCAATGGTCGCGCGGTCGGGCAAGGCAAGCGTGCGCGTACCGGGACCAAAGAACTCGACAAACTTGCCGACGACTTTTTCCTTGCGCAGCATCTCGGTCACGGTGAGCACCAGGTCAGTGGCGGTGCAGCCCTCACGCAGGCGCCCTGTGAGTTCAAAGCCGACCACGTCGGGCGTCAGCATGTACACCGGCTGGCCGAGCATGGCCGCCTCGGCCTCGATGCCGCCAACACCCCAGCCGACGACACCGATGCCATTGATCATCGTCGTGTGGCTGTCGGTGCCCACGAGTGTGTCGGGGTAGTAAGTGCCGTCGGCCCCCTTGAAGACGCCGCGTGCGAGGTATTCGAGATTGACCTGGTGGACGATGCCGAACCCCGGTGGCACCACACCGAACGTGTCGAATGCCTGCATGCCCCACTTCATGAACTCGTAGCGCTCACGGTTGCGCTGGAATTCGAGCTTCATGTTCAGGTCGATGGAATTCTTCTTGCCGTAGTGATCGACCATGATGGAGTGATCCACCACCAGGTCGACCGGCACCAGCGGCTCGATGGCGCCGGCCTTGAGCCCCAGGCGGGCCGCAACGCTGCGCATGGCCGCGAGGTCGGCCAGCAGCGGCACGCCGGTGAAATCCTGCAGCACCACGCGTGCGACGACGAAGGGAATCTCATCCGTGCGATCGGCGTTGGGGAACCAGTTCGCAACCTGCCGCACATGGTCGGCATGGACCTTGTTGCCGTCGCAGTTGCGCAGCACCGACTCCAGCACGATGCGCATGCAAACCGGAAGGCGGCTGACCTTGGGAAACTCCCGGGCCAGGGCCGGAAGCGAGAAAAACCGTCCGGATTTGCCGGAGGCGGTCTTGAAGGTTTTAAGCGTATTGGCGAACGCGTGCGGCATGTGGACCCCGGGTTTGTTGCTCTCGCTGCCATTGTGCAGCGACAGGAGTGTCCGCGGGGCCGTTGCGGTTGCCTTTGCGCTCAGCCAGCTTGCGGCAGGTAGCGGACCGCCAGCACGCCTTCTATGGTCCGAAGGGCCGACAACACGCCGTCGCCCACGGCGCTATCCACGTCCACCAGGGTGTAGGCCATGTCGCCGCGCGACTTGTTGACCATGGTGTGGATATTCAGGCCCGCGTGGGCCATCGCGGTGGATATCTGTCCGAGCATGTTGGGCACATTGGCATTGGCAATCGCCACGCGAAACCGCGACTCACGCTCCATGCTCACATTCGGGAAGTTCACGGCATTGACGATGTTGCCGTTTTCCAGGTAGTCCCGCAGCTGGTCGGCAACCATGATCGCGCAGTTCTCCTCGGCCTCGCGGGTGGACGCGCCCAGATGCGGCAGCGCGACGATGCGGTCGTGATTCAGGATGGCGCCACCCGGAAAATCGCACATGTACCAGCCGAGCTGCCTGGTATCGAGCGCTGCGATCACGGCTGCGTCATTGACGACACCTTCGCGCGAAAAATTCAGCAGCACCGTGCCCGGCTTCACGAGCGAAAGATTCTGCGCATTGACCAGGTCGCGCGTGGCTTCGACCAGCGGCACGTGCAATGAGATGAAGTTGGCGCTTCGCAGCACCTCGGCGACGCTCGCCGCCTTCTTGACCTGCGCAGGCAGGCTCCACGCGGCATCGACGGTAATTTCAGGGTCGTAGCCGAGCACGTTCATGCCCAGCTTGATCGCGGCATCGGCCACAAGGCAGCCGATCTTGCCCAGGCCCACGATGCCCAGCGTCTGCCCGGCGATCTCGAAGCCGGCGAAGTTCTTCTTGCCGTCTTCCACGATCTTGTCGAGGTCGGGCGATGCGGGGTCCAGCGATGCGACGAAACGCTGCGCCGGCACCAGGTTGCGCGCGGCCATGAACATCGCAGCCAGCACGAGTTCTTTCACCGCATTGGCATTCGCGCCGGGCGCGTTGAACACCGGAACGCCGCGTGCGCTCATCGCCTTGACGGGGATGTTGTTGGTACCCGCACCGCAGCGGCCTATCGCCTGCACGCTGGTGGCAATCTGCAGCGTGTGCATGTCGGCAGACCGCACCAGCACCGCATCGGGCTCGGCCACATCCTTGCCGACCGAATAGCTATCGCCCGGCAGGCGCGCAAGCCCGTTCGCAGCGATCTGGTTCAGGACCAGGACCTTGAAACGGGCGGCCGCCATGCCGGGCCGCTCAGGCATGTTGTGCCTCGAACTCTTTCATGTACTGAACGAGCGCCCTGACGCCTTCGATCGGCATCGCGTTGTAGATGGAGGCGCGCATGCCGCCCACCGAACGATGGCCCTTGAGCTGGATCATTCCCTTGGCCTGCGCGCCCTTGAGGAAAGCGTCGTCGAGCGATGGGTCCTTCAGCCAGAACGGCACGTTCATCAGCGACCGGTCTTCCCTGGCCACGGGGTTGGTGTAGAACGAGCTGGCATCGAGAAAGTCGTAGAGCACCGCGGCCTTGGCTTTGTTGTGCGCTTCCATCGCGGTGAGCCCGCCCAGCGCCTTGATGTGCTTGAGCACCAGGCCCGCGATGTAGATCGCGTAGGTCGGCGGCGTGTTGAACATCGAATCGTTTTCGGCCTGCAACTGGTAGTTGAACGCAGACGGCGTGATGGGCAGTGCGTGCCCCAGCAGGTCGTCGCGAACGATCACGATGGTCAGGCCCGAAGGACCCATGTTCTTTTGCGCACCCGCGTAGATGAGGCCGTATTTGGCGACGTCCATGGGCCGCGACATGATGTTGGACGACATGTCCGCGACGAGCGGAACGCCGCCGGTATCGGGCGTCCAGTGAAACTCGACGCCGCCAATGGTTTCGTTCGAGCAGATATGGACGTACGACGCCTGCGGATCGAGCTTCCACTCCGATTGCTTCGGCACCGACGTGCCAGGGCCGGTGGCTGCCGTGTTGATCGTGCCGTACAGCTTGGCCTCTTTCAGCGATTTCTTCGACCAGTCACCGGTCACGACGTAATCGGCCTTGCCGGATTTGCCGAGCAGGTTCATCGGCACGATCGCGTTTTCGCCGATGGCGCCGCCCTGCATGAACAGCACCTTGTAGTTGGCCGGCACGCCGAGCAACTCGCGCACCAGCGCCTGTGCTTCGTCATAGATCGAGATGAACTCCTTGCCGCGATGGCTCATCTCCATCACCGACATGCCCGACCCGTTCCAGTCGAGCATTTCGGCGGCTGCCTGGCGCAGCACGGGTTCGGGAAGGGTGGCGGGGCCGGGGCTGAAGTTGAAGACGCGGGTCATAGGGCTTTGGTGGCTTTCTCTTGCAATGCTGGGGTTCGCAAACTCATCAGGCGCTCGGGGTAGCGCCAAAGAAGTATCAGCATACAAGAACCGCAAGGCCCTACGCCCAGCCATGACGCGGTGCGCGGCGCAGCGCCAGCCATTGCAGTTCCGCCAGGAGCGCAACGGCTGCCGCGTGAACCACGACATAAGCTTGCCCGAGCGGTGTGAGGGCGGAGGCGTGCATCAGGAAGATGACCGCGCATCCACCCACCCACGCCCAGTTGCCTGCGATGAGCACACCGACCCATCCGCGTGGAACCGGATCACACGAAGCGAGGTAGCCCGCCAGCGCAACGAACACGATCAGGGCAACGCCGCTTGTTGCGAGCACCGCGTACGGCACACCCAGCAGCTGGCTCAGGAAACCTGCGCCCAGCAGGTGAATGAGGCTGCTGGCAGCGCCGGCAGCAGCATCGGCCCACAGCACGCGGCGAAGAAACTGGGGGTGCGAGAAGATCGACATGAGGTACTCCTTGGGTTGGGTGAAGGCCTCATCTTTTTCTCGAATGTGTTTGCAGTCCATGACGCCGCAGGTCATGGTCCTGGCGCGCAGACCTCTCTACGATGGCGCCATGAACACTGCGCATTCCCCTGCCCGATCGGCGCCCGCTCACCGGTCCGCACCCCGGCCGTTCGGCGAGCACCTGAAGCATTGGCGGCAACACCGGCGCCTGAGCCAGCTCGATCTGGCGCACGAAGCGCAAATCTCCACCCGTCACCTGAGCTTTGTCGAGACCGGGCGCTCGGTGCCCAGCCGCGAGATGGTGCTGCGACTGGCCGAGCGTCTTGACGTGCCGCTGCGTGAACGCAATGCGCTGCTCGTGGCCGCCGGGTATGCACCCATGTACCGCGAGCGCCCGCTGGACGATCCGGCGCTGGCTTCGGCGCGGCAGGCGGTGGACCTGATCCTCAAGAGCCACGAGCCCTACCCCGCGCTCGCCGTGGACCGGCACTGGAACCTGCTCGCGGCCAACCGCGTCGTGCCGCACCTGCTGGAAGGCGCAGACCCGTCACTGCTCGAAGGACAGGTCAACGTGCTGAGACTGAGCCTGCATCCGAAGGGACTCGCACCGCGCATCGTGAACATCGTGCAATGGCGAAACCACATCTTCGAGAGGCTGCGCCAGCAGGTGCAGGCCACCGACGACGTGGAACTGGCAGCGCTGCTGGAAGAACTTCGCGCCTTGCCCTTGCCGGGCGGCGTTCAGGACCTGCACATCGAGGGCGAACACCTGGGTGTTGCCATGCCGTTCCGATTTCGCAGCCGTGAGGGCGGCGTCCTGAACTTCATCAGCACGACCACCGTTTTCGGCACCCCTGCAGACATCACCTTGCAGGAGCTGGCGCTGGAGACGTTCTTTCCCGCCGATGCCGCGACCAGCGACGCGCTGCGGCAGCTCATGTCGCAGGGGTAAAAAAAAGGCGACCCCAGGGCCGCCTTCTCTTTATTGCTCGTCAACCTGGTCAGGCTGCGACGCTATCGGCCAGCTTCTTGTAATCCTCGAGCTTGTCGAAGTTGAGGTACTGGTACACCGTGCTGCTTGCCGCCGTGAGCACGCCCATGTCGGCCATGTACTCTTCCTTCGTGGGGATGCGTCCGAGCTTGGAGCAGATCGCCGCGAGTTCGGCTGAGCCCAGATACACGTTGCTGTTCTTGCCCAGGCGGTTGGGGAAGTTGCGCGTGCTGGTCGAGAACACGGTCGCGCCTTCCTTCACCTGCGCCTGGTTGCCCATGCACAGCGAGCAGCCGGGCATTTCCATGCGCGCACCGGCACTGCCCAGCACGCCGTAGTGACCCTCTTCGGACAGCTGGGTGGCGTCCATCTTGGTGGGCGGCGCCACCCACAGCTTCACCGGAATGTCGCGCTTGCCTTCCAGCAGCTTGGACGCCGCGCGGAAGTGACCGATATTGGTCATGCACGAGCCGATGAACACCTCGTCGATCTGGGCACCGGCAACTTCGGCGAGCGTCTTCACATCGTCCGGATCGTTCGGGCAAGCGACGATAGGTTCATGGATATCGGCCAGGTCGATCTCGATCACGGCGGCGTAGTCGGCATCGTCGTCGCCCTTGAGCAGCTTCGGATCCTTCAGCCAGGCTTCCTGCGCGGCGATACGGCGTGCCAGCGTGCGTGCATCTGCATAGCCATTGGCAATCATCGAACGCATCAGCGTGATGTTGCTGTTGATGTACTCGATGATCGGTTCCTTGTTCAGGTGCACCGTGCAGCCGGCAGCAGAACGCTCGGCCGACGCATCGGACAATTCGAACGCCTGCTCGACCTTCAAATCAGGCAGCCCTTCGATTTCAAGGATTCGGCCCGAGAAGATATTCTTCTTGCCCTTCTTCTCGACCGTCAGCAGGCCGGCCTTGATCGCATACAGCGGGATCGCATTGACCAGGTCACGCAGCGTGACGCCCGGCTGCATGCTGCCCTTGAAGCGAACCAGCACCGATTCCGGCATGTCCAGCGGCATCACGCCAGTGGCCGCTGCGAATGCAACCAGGCCCGAGCCTGCCGGGAAGCTGATGCCGATTGGGAAACGTGTGTGCGAGTCGCCGCCGGTGCCGACGGTGTCGGGCAACAGCAGGCGGTTGAGCCAGCTGTGGATCACGCCGTCGCCCGGACGCAGCGAAATGCCGCCGCGCGTGGAGATGAACTCCGGCAGCTCGTGGTGCATCTTCACATCGACGGGCTTCGGATAAGCGGCGGTGTGGCAGAACGACTGCATGACCAGGTCGGCCGAGAAGCCCAGGCAGGCCAGGTCCTTCAGTTCGTCGCGCGTCATCGGGCCGGTGGTGTCCTGCGAGCCGACCGACGTCATGCGTGGTTCGCAATACGTGCCCGGACGAACGCCCTGGCCTTCCGGCAGACCGCATGCGCGGCCCACCATCTTTTGCGCAAGCGTGAAGCCCTTCTTGGTGTCCACCGGCGCTTGCGGCAGCCGGAACAAGGTCGAAGGACCCATGCCCAGCGCTTCACGGGCCTTGGCGGTGAGGCCGCGTCCCACGATCAGCGGAATGCGGCCACCGGCGCGCACTTCGTCAAAGAGCACATCGCTCTTGACGCGGAACTCGGAGACGACTTCGCCGCCCTTGAGCGCCTTGCCTTCGTAGGGACGCAGTTCAACGACGTCGCCCATCTCGAACCTGCTCACGTCGAGCTCGATCGGCAGAGCGCCCGCGTCTTCCATCGTGTTGTAGAAAATTGGTGCGATCTTGCCGCCCAGGCACACACCGCCAAAGCGCTTGTTGGGCACGAACGGAATGTCTTGCCCGGTCCACCACAGCACGCTGTTGGTTGCCGACTTGCGCGACGAGCCGGTGCCCACCACGTCGCCGACGTAAGCAACGAGGTTGCCCTTGGCCTTGAGTTCCTGGATGAACTTGACCGGGCCGCGCTTGCCCTCTTCTTCGGGCGTGATGCCCGGACGCGGATTCTTGTGCATCGCAAGCGCGTGCAGCGGGATGTCGGGACGGCTCCACGCGTCGGGCGCGGGCGACAGGTCGTCGGTGTTGATTTCGCCGGAGACCTTGAAGATCGTCACTGTGATGCTCTGCGGCACTTCGGGGCGGCTGGTGAACCACTCGCCGTCGGCCCAGCTTTGCAGCACGGCCTTGGCGTTTTCGTTGCCCTTGTCGGCCTTTTCCTTGACGTCATGGAACTGGTCGAACATCAGCAGCGTCTTCTTGAGCGCGTCTGCTGCCACGGTGCCGACTTCAGCATCGTCCAGCAGGTCCACCAGCGGGCTGATGTTGTAGCCGCCCAGCATGGTGCCGAGCAGCTCGGTTGCACGGGCGCGGCTGATGATCAGGCAGGTCTCGGTGCCATGCGCGACTGCCGCAAGATACGAGGCCTTGACCTTGGCCGCATCGTCCACGCCGGCAGGCACGCGGTTGGTGATGAGGTCGAGCAGGAAGCTCGCCTCTGCGGTCGAAGGATTCTTCAGCAGCTCGATCAGGTCGGACGTCTGCTTGGCCGACAGCGGCAGGGGCGGAATGCCGAGCGCCGCGCGTTCGGCGACGTGGGCTACGTAGGCTTGCAACATGGTGATTCTCCGTTTCTTGACTTCAGGTATCGGTTGGCGGCGGTCAGGCCGCAACTAGCGGGAGGCGGGTACTGCGGGCAGTGCTGCAGCAGCGGGAACGGCGGCTTCTGCGGGAGCGACCGGCGGCTTGGTCACAGCCGGAGCAGCGACTGGCAAAGGGTCTAGCAAGCTTGGTGCCGCCGGTGCCTTCTTCATGGCTTCGGCAACGGCAGCCTGCGGCGGGGCCATGCATTCATCTGCCAGGCGACGCCCGAGCTTCTGGCTCATGAGCATCGACTTGTTGGCCAGCTGCAGCCACATGGCGCCGCCCACCGGGTCTTCCAGGCGAATCGCGCCGGTCTTGCTTTCGACCGGGTGCATGCGAAAGCGCTGCAGGCCGGCGCGCACGATGAAAAATCCTTCGCGCTTGTGCTGCGTGACGTGCACGGTGGCGCCGAGTTCGCAGGGGATGTCGCCGATGTGGATCTTCTTGGCGACTTCCAGGTCGGCCGGCGTGAGCTTGACGGCGGGATCGTCATCGACGTTGATGCTCTCTTCGAGGGTCTTGGGCACGACGGCACCACCGCGCTTTGTGACCGTGGGTCGGCTACCGTCGGCACCGGCCGGCGCCAGCGGGGCCGGCTTGACGACGGGCGCCTTGGCGGCCGGCTTCGCCGCGGCCTTCGGTGCGGGTTTGCTAGTCGTTGTCGTGCCCTGGGCGAGCGCCAGTGCGGGTGTCATTGCAATCAGCAATGCGGCAAAACCAAATTTCATGCGGCGTGTCTCCGTCGGGTTATGTGTTGGTGGCGGCTGCCGGGGTTTCCAGCCAGCCCCGTACTTCTTCGGGCAGCGCCCTGCCGGTGCGATGCGCCCGTTCGAGCACCTGCCAGTGATAGCGGTAGCTCGCGCGGTCCTCCAGCTTGTTGTCATGGCTGATAGGCGCCCAGTCGGCCCTTGCTGCGGCCACGATCACGCTGGCCGCGCGTTCGATTTCATCGGCGCCGGGCGCAAAGGCTTCGAGGATCGGCCGGATCTGGTCGGGGTGGATGCTCCACATGCGGGTGTAGCCGAGTTCGGTGGACGCGCGGCGGGCCGCTGCGGCAAACGCCTTGGTGTCCTTGAACTCGGTCACGACACCGTGCGACGGGACCTTGCCGCAGGCGTGGCAGGCCGATGCGATTTCGAGCTTGGCGCGCACAACCAGCGGATGCGTGAACTGCCCGTGGATGCCCATGCCCTCGGACGGAATCGCGCCGCCATGGGCAGAGACAAAATCCATCAGGCCGAAACTGAGCGACTGCACGCTCGAATGCGCGGCAATGTCGAACACGCGGTGCACGGCAGCCGGTGACTCGATCAGGACGTGAAGCGGCAACTTGCCAGCACCGACCGCGGACAGCGCCTGCACGGCTGCATCGACATCGTTGGGCGATTCGACCTTGGGCAGCATGATGTGACAGAGCCTGCGGCCGGCCTGCCCGGCGATGATGGCAATGTCTTGCTGAAAGGCAGGGTGGTCCACAGGATGGACGCGGACCGCCACCCGCGCTTGCGGATCGGCTGCGAGTGCGAGGCCCACCACGAGTTGCGCGTGGTCGCGTTCACCACCCACTGGCGCACCATCTTCGCAGTCGAGCGTGACATCGAAGACGCATTCACCGAACTCGCGCGTCATCTCGGCCTGCAAGGCCAGGCTGCGCCGCATGCGCGCCTCGACGCCGCTGTAGTGGTCGCAGACCGGCAGGAAGCCGGTCTGCGCCTGCGCGCCGAGGAGTACTTGTCGAGGGTGGGTCATGTACTTGTTGTCATTGCGGGCTGGACCCGCAATCCACCGCGAAGCGGATACGGTGCCCGATCAGGAAAGCCCGCCATGAAGGTCATGGGTTCAGAGCAGATGCGAAACCCCGGCCTGCTCGTCCTGCAGTTCCTTGAGCGTCTTGTCGATCCGCTCCTGGCTGAATGCGTCGATGTCCAGGCCCTTGACGACCTCGTACTTGCCGTCCTTGGTCGTGACCGGGAAGCCGAACATCACATCCTGGGGGATGCCGTAATCGCCATTGGACGGAATGCCCATCGTCACCCACTTGCCATTGGAGCCCAGGGCCCAATCGCGCATGTGGTCGATGGCGGCGTTGGCGGCCGATGCAGCCGAAGACAGGCCGCGCGCTTCGATGATCGCGGCGCCGCGCTTGCCCACCGTCGGCAGGAACGTATCGGCGTTCCAGACCTGGTCGTTGATCATGTCCTTGATGCTCTTGCCACCGGCCGTTGCAAAGCGGTAGTCGGCGTACATCGTGGGCGAGTGATTGCCCCACACGGTGAGCTTTTCGATATCGGCAACGGCAACACCGGTCTTGGCAGCAACCTGCGACAGCGCGCGGTTGTGGTCCAGGCGCAGCATGGCGGTGAAGTTCTCGCGCGGCAGGCTGGGCGCGCTCTTCATGGCGATGTAGGCGTTGGTGTTGGCGGGGTTGCCCACGACCAGCACCTTGACGTTGCGGCTGGCGACGGCGTCGAGCGCCTTGCCCTGGCCGATGAAGATCTGGCCGTTGATCGAGAGCAGCTCGGCGCGCTCCATGCCGGCCTTGCGGGGCATCGAACCCACGAGCAGCGCGTAGTCGGTGTCCTTGAAAGCGGTCATCGGATCGCTGTGGGCTTCCATGCCGGCCAGCAGCGGGAATGCGCAATCCTCAAGTTCCATCATCACGCCCTTGAGCGCCTTTTGCGGACCTTCGACAGGCACTTCGAGCAGTTGCAGGATGACGGGCTGGTCCTTGCCCAGCATTTCGCCGGAGGCGATGCGAAACAACAGGGCGTAACCGATTTGACCTGCGGCGCCGGTAACGGCAACGCGGACGGGCTTCTTGCTCATGAGGGAATCTCCGAAGGTGATGAAAAACGGTGCTGGCAGCGGTCGGGAAACAGGTGCGAAACGCGCTGGAAATCGCCGGCCGGACAGCCCGCGAGTGTACTCGCGCAAACCCTGAATCGTCAATTTGTCTTATGTCTTATATAAGATATGATTCGCCGACCCTCCCGAAGACTTCCCGGGCATGTCCCTTCGCTCACGATCATGGCCGCCACACCCGCATCCAACGCCGAAAACGGCCAGGCCGACGTCGCTGCCGTCTCGTCGGCGACGCCGGCTTTCAGCCCGCTGTACCAGCAGATCAAGAGCCTGATCCTGCAAAGCCTGCAGGCCGGCGAATGGAAACCTGGTGAAGCCATCCCCAGCGAGATGGACCTCGCCGCGCGCTTTCGCGTCAGCCAGGGCACGGTGCGCAAGGCTATCGATGAGCTCGCCGGCGAAAACCTCGTCGTGCGCCGCCAGGGCAAGGGCACTTTCGTTGCGACGCATTCCGAGCAGCACGTGCAGTACCGCTTCCTCAAACTCATGCCCGACAGCGGCGACCGCGATGACGAGGGTCCGGCGCAGCGCACCGTGCTCGAATGCAAGCGCGTTCGCGCCACAGCGGATGTCGCGCGGCTGCTCGCGTTGCGCTCGGGCGACGCAGTCGTGCAGGTGCGCCGCGTGCTGGCCTTCGGCGGCGTGCCCACCATCGTCGAAGACCTCTGGCTGCCCGGCAATGCCTTCAAGGGAATTTCTGCCGAGCAGGTCGCGGGCTATCACGGCCCGACCTATGCGATGTTCGAGGAAGAGTTCGGCGTTCGCATGGTCCGCGCCGAAGAAAGAATTCGCGCCGTTGCCGCAGACGAGCAGCATGCGATGCTATTGAAAGTAGAGCAAGGTACCCCGCTTCTGAGCGTCGAGCGGGTCGCGTTCACCTACAACGATGTGCCGATGGAGCTGCGCCGCGGTTTCTATCGCACCGACACGCATCACTACCGCAATGAGTTGAATTGATGCGCGAACAAAAGCGCGGGTATGTCGGGATTGCTGAAGGCTCCGTGTCAGTTTGGTGCGTTGCAATAGAATTTTGGGTTGTTTGCTCATAAACCGAAAGCCATGACATGACAGAGTTAGCCAGAAAACGTCCGGAATTCCGGAACATCAACGCCATCTCTGACCTTCCGACTTACCGATTGCCCGCTGCGGGCTGGGTCTCGATCCTGCATCGCGTGAGCGGTGTGATCATGTTCCTGCTGCTGCCGTTCATCATCTGGATGTTCGACACCTCGGTCTCTTCCGAATATTCGTTCGCGAAATTTCGCAGCGCCTTCAACAACGGGATCTGGCTGTTTCCGGGCTTCTTCCTCAAGCTCGTGGCGCTCGCCCTCATCTGGGCTTACCTGCACCACTTCATCGCCGGCGTTCGCCACCTCTGGATGGACGTGAGCCACAAGGCCGTGAGCAAGCAGTTCGGAACCACCTCTGCCATGGTCACGCTGATCCTGAGCGTCCTGCTCACCGTGGTGCTGGGCGCCAAGCTCTTTGGCCTTTACTGAAATACCCACAGAACAACAACAAGGCTGCAATCAATGACTGTCAACTACGGCTCCAGGCGCACTGTCGTCGGCGCACATTACGGACTCAGGGACTGGCTCAGCCAGCGCGTCACCGCCACGCTGATGGCACTTTTCACGCTGGTCGTGCTGGGGCAGGTGATCTTCAGCCGTGGCCCTATCGGCTACGACAAGTGGGCAGGAATTTTCTCCGCGCAGTGGATGAAGGTGCTGACGTTCACCGTCATCGTCTCGCTGCTGTGGCACGTGTGGGTCGGGATGCGCGATGTCTTCATGGACTACGTCAAGCCCGTCGGTCTGCGCCTTGCGCTGCAGGTCTTCACCATCGCATGGCTGACCGGCTGCGCCGGCTGGGCCGTGCAAGTGCTGTGGAGACTTTGATATGACCTACACAAAACAGAACATCACCCGCCGCAAGTTCGACGTCGTTATCGTCGGCGCTGGCGGCTCCGGCATGCGTGCCTCGCTGCAACTGGCGCGCGCAGGCCTGAACGTCGCCGTGCTCTCCAAAGTGTTCCCGACGCGTTCGCACACGGTTGCGGCTCAAGGCGGCATCGGTGCATCTCTGGGCAACATGTCCGAGGACAACTGGCACTATCACTTCTACGACACGGTCAAGGGCTCCGATTGGCTCGGCGACCAGGACGCAATCGAGTACATGTGCCGTGAAGCCCCGCGCGTCGTGTATGAACTCGAACACATGGGCATGCCGTTCGACCGCAACGCCGACGGCACCATCTACCAGCGCCCCTTTGGCGGCCACACGGCCAACTACGGTGAAAAGCCGGTGCAGCGCGCCTGCGCGGCGGCCGACCGCACCGGTCACGCGATGCTCCACACGCTGTACCAGCAAAACGTGAGCGCCAAGACCAGTTTCTTCGTCGAATGGATGGCGCTGGACCTCATCCGCGACGCAGAAGGCGACGTTGTCGGCGTCACCGCGCTGGAAATGGAAACCGGCGACCTGCACATCCTCGAAGCCAAGACCACGCTGCTGGCCACCGGCGGCGCGGGCCGCATCTTTGCGGCATCGACCAACGCCTTCATCAACACCGGCGACGGACTGGGCATGGCGGCTCGTGCCGGCATTCCGCTGGAAGACATGGAGTTCTGGCAGTTCCACCCCACCGGCGTGGCCGGCGCGGGCGTGCTGCTGACCGAAGGCTGCCGCGGCGAAGGCGCGATCCTGCTCAACAGCAACGGCGAGCGGTTCATGGAGCGCTATGCACCTACGCTGAAAGACCTGGCACCGCGCGACTTTGTTTCGCGCTCGATGGACCAGGAGATCAAGGAAGGCCGTGGCTGCGGTCCCAACAAGGACTACGTGCTGCTCAAGCTCGACCACCTGGGCGCAGAGACGATCCACAAGCGCCTGCCCTCGGTGTACGAGATCGGCGTGAATTTCGCCAACGTGGACATCACGCGCGAGCCGATTCCGGTCGTGCCCACCATCCACTACCAGATGGGCGGCATCCCCACCAACATCCACGGCCAGGTTGTCGTGCAAAAGGGCGATGTGCACAACGCCATCGTCAACGGCCTGTACGCAGTGGGCGAATGCTCATGCGTCAGCGTGCACGGCGCCAATCGCCTGGGCACCAACTCGCTGCTCGACCTGCTGGTCTTCGGCAAGGCTGCCGGCAACCACATCGTCGAGTTCAACAACAAGAACAAGACGCACAAGCCGATTCCGGCCGACGCTGCCGATCGCACGCTCGAGCGCCTCAACCGCCTGGAAGAGACCAACTCGGGCGAGTACGCGCAGGACGTTGCCAACGACCTGCGCGCGTCGATGCAGTTGCACGCGGGTGTGTTCCGCACGCAGGCGATGATGGACAAGGGCGTGACGCAGATCGCCGCCATCCGCGACCGCGTCAATTCGCTGGCGCTCAAGGACAAGTCGAAGGTCTTCAACACCGCGCGCATCGAAGCGCTGGAAGTCGAGAACCTGATCGAGTGCGCGCAGGCCACCATCGTGTCGGCGGCAGCGCGCAAGGAATGCCGTGGCGCGCACACGGTGAACGACTACGAGCGCCCGGTTGACGATCCGGTCGCACCGATGGGCCGCGACGACGCCAACTGGATGAAGCACTCCCTGTGGTACAGCGAAGGCAGCCGTCTTTCGTACAAGCCGGTGCAACTCAAGCCGCTCACGGCCGAGTCAGTACCGCCAAAGGTTCGTACGTTCTAGTACGTACTTTCAAAGCCCGATCAAACCGCCTAGATTCAAAGACAGCACGACATGCAAAAACGCACCTTCCAGATCTACCGGTACGACCCTGACAAGGACGCCAAGCCGTACATGCAGACCATCGAGATCGAACTCGCTGGCGATGAACGCATGCTGCTCGACGCGCTGATGAAGCTCAAGGCGCAGGACCCGACGCTTTCGTTCCGGCGCTCGTGCCGCGAAGGCGTTTGTGGCTCCGACGCCATGAACATCAACGGCAAGAACGGCCTGGCGTGCCTGACCAACATGCTCACGCTCAAGGGCACCATCGTGCTCAAGCCGTTGCCGGGCCTGCCTGTCATCCGCGACCTGATCGTGGACATGACCGACTTCTTCAAGCAGTACCACTCGATCAAGCCGTACCTCATCAACGACGGCATCCCGCCAGAAACGGAACGCCTGCAGTCGCCGGTTGAGCGCGAAGAGCTCAACGGCCTCTACGAATGCATCCTGTGCGCGAGCTGCTCGACGAGCTGCCCGAGCTTCTGGTGGAACCCTGACAAGTTCGTCGGCCCGGCCGGCCTGTTGCAGGCGTATCGCTTCATCGCCGACAGCCGCGACGAAGCCACCGCCGAGCGCCTGGACAACCTCGAAGATCCGTACCGCCTCTTCCGTTGCCACACCATCATGAATTGCGTTGACGTGTGCCCCAAGGGCCTCAACCCAACCATGGCAATTGGCAAGATCAAGGAACTGATGGTGCGCCGGGCCGTGTGATGGACCTGGAAGAAACGCTCATTGACGAAAGGTCGCTCAGCAAGCTGAAGTGGCGATGCCGCCGAGGCCTGCTGGAAAACGACCTTTTCATCGAGCGCTTCTTCACGCGGCATGAGTCCAGCCTGACAGTGAATCAGGCCGCAGGGCTCACCGCGTTGATGGATTTGGCAGACAACGACCTGCTGGACCTGCTGCTCAGGCGCAGGGAACCCGAGGGCGAGATCAATACAAGCGACGTCAGACAAGTGTTGGGAATGCTGCGGACCTGAATGGGCCGCACTCCACGACAAACGGGTATAGAAACAAGCAGGAAAACCGATATGAAACTCGCCGACAACAAAGCCACCCTCTCGTTCAGCAACGGCAGCCCCAGCGTTGACCTGCCGGTCTATCACGGCACGGTCGGACCGGACGTCGTGGACATCCGCAAGCTCTATGCGCAGACGGGCATGTTCACTTATGACCCGGGCTTCCTGTCCACCGCCGCATGCCAGTCGGCCATCACGTACATCGACGGCGACAAGGGTGAGTTGCTCTATCGCGGCTACCCCATCGAACAGCTGGCCACGCAGTGCGACTTCATGGAAACCTGCCACCTGCTGCTGTACGGCGAGCTGCCCGATGCACAGGGCAAGAAAGACTTCACGAACCGCGTGACCATGCACACCATGGTCAACGAGCAGATGCAGTTCTTCCTGCGCGGCTTTCGCCGTGACGCGCACCCGATGGCCATCATGACCGGCCTGGTCGGCGCACTGTCGGCCTTCTATCACGACAGCACGGACATCAACAATCCCGAGCACCGCGACATCTCGGCCATCCGCCTGATCGCCAAGATGCCCACGCTCGTGGCCATGGCCTACAAGTACAGCGCAGGCCAGCCGTACATGTACCCGAAGAACGACCTGTCCTACTCGGGCAACTTCCTGCGCATGATGTTCGCCACGCCTTGCGAGGAATACGTCGTGAACCCGGTGCTCGAGCGCGCGCTCGACCGCATCTTCATCCTGCACGCCGATCACGAGCAGAACGCATCCACCTCCACCGTGCGCCTGTGCGGCTCTTCGGGCACCAACCCGTTCGCCGCGATTGCCGCTGGCGTGGCATGCCTGTGGGGCCCCGCCCACGGCGGCGCCAACGAAGCTGCGCTCAACATGCTGGAAGACATCCAGCGCAATGGCGGCGTGGACAAGATCGGCGAATTCATCAAGCAGGTCAAGGACAAGAACTCCGGCATCAAGCTGATGGGCTTCGGTCACCGGGTGTACAAGAACTACGATCCGCGCGCCAAGCTGATGCAGGAAACCTGCAAGGAAGTGCTGGGCGAACTGGGCCTGCAGAACGACCCGCTGTTCAAGCTGGCGATGGCGCTTGAGAAGATCGCGCTCGAAGACGAATACTTCGTGTCGCGCAAGCTCTACCCGAACGTCGATTTCTATTCGGGCATCGTGCAGCGCGCGATCGGCATCCCGGTGTCCCTGTTCACCGCGATCTTCGCGGCAGCACGTACCGTCGGCTGGATTGCCCAGCTCAACGAAATGATCGGCGACCCCGAGTACAAGATCGGCCGTCCGCGCCAGCTGTTCACCGGCTCGACGCGCCGCGACGTCAAGGCGCTGGACCAGCGCTGAGCCCAGCGCTGGCCCCGGCGCGCAACCCACGTCCAGGGACGCGAACACCGCCTCGATGAGCTGGTTGGCCCTGACACGCAATGTGTCAGGGCCGGTTTCAATGAAACACGTGCAACGCGTGTTTGTCGATCTACCGCACCTCAACCCAATCAAATCAACGACTTACGACGCCCGGTGCGGCGGCACGCTTTCTGCTGACTCCTTCATGTGGGCCTGCCCGCGACATCCAACCACCCTCAGGAACCAGACATGAAACACATCGGAAACGGACACGTGCCGCAAGGCGACGCACTGCGGCAAGAAGCCCGCGAAATCTTCGGGATCATGAGCGCGGGCGGCGTGGCGATCGTGCCGTTCGACGTGTCGTATGCGATCTTTGCGCACACCGCGCGCGCCGTGGAACGCATTTACGAAATCAAGAACCGCAGCTCGGCCAAGCCCAATGGCGTGCTCGGCACGTGGGACACTTTCTCGGAAGTGCTGGAGACCACACAGGCCGACAAGGACCTGGTGAGCTGCGTCATCCGCGACAACAATCTGCCGCTGTCGGTCGTCGGTACGTATCGACCCGATCACGACTTCCTGCGCACGACGCAATTCGGCGCGCTGCGCCGCTCGACGAAGGGCCCGACGATGGACCTGCTGCTCAACGCCGGCGCCATCCATGGCGAGCTGGCCCGCATGTCGTTCGAGGCAGCCACCCCCCTCATGGGTTCCTCGGCCAACCGCTCACTCACCGGCAACAAGTTCAGGCTGCAGGACATCGAGCCCGAAGTGCTGGCGCAGGTCGACATCAACGTGGACCACGGCGAATGCAAGTACGCCAACCCGTGGCTGGTCGGCAGCACGATCATCGAGATGGGCACATGGCGTGTCTTGCGCTTCGGCACGTGCTTCGAGCAGATCCAGCCCCTCATCAAGCGCGAGTTCAAGTTCGAGCTGCCCAACCGCCCGACCTCCGGCAGCATGAGCCTCGTCTGACGCCTCGCACCCACCCATACCCATCACGAGACAAGCACATGAAAAAAATCCAAATGAGCCGTCGCACGCTATTGGCCGCCCTGTCGCTGGCCTTCGCCGCAGCAACCCCGGCCGTGGCCCAGGGCCAGTACCCCGACAAGCCGATCCGCGTGATCGTTCCCTATGCGGCCGGGGGCGGCACCGACCTGTTCGCGCGCGTCGTGAGCGCCGAGATGGGCCGCATCCTGGGCCAGTCCGTGGTCATCGAGAACAAGACCGGCGCTGCCGGCATGATCGCCGGCACTGCAGTCGCGCAGGCTGCCCCCGATGGCTACACGCTGCTGGTGGACCAGTCGTCGATTGCGACGAATCCCGCGCTCTACGCGAAGGTGCCGTTCGACGTGACCAAGGACCTCGCGCCCATCGGAGTGGGCGTCACTTTGGAGAACGTGCTGCTCGCAAGCCCGAAGCTGCCAGCCGCGACAGTCAAGGAAGCCATCGCACTGGCCAAGGCCAAGCCCAACGGCCTGAACTACGCATCGACGGGCATCGGGTCGCCGCAGCATCTGTCCATGGAAATCCTGAAGGACCAGGCCGGCGTGCAGATCGTCCACGTGCCCTACAAGGGCGGCAATCCGGGGATCCTGGCCACGAGCATGGATGAAGTGCAGCTGTTCTTCATCAGCGTCTCCACCGCACTGCCGTTCATCAAGGGCGGCAAGGTGAAGGCGCTCGGAAGCGGCGGTCTCAAGCGTTCTTCGCAATTGCCTGATGTGCCCACGCTCAGTGAATCGGGCCTGCCGGGCTTCCAGGCTGTCGGCTGGCTCGCGTACTTCGCACCGGCAGGCACACCGCCAGCTATCGTGAAGACCCTCAACGACGCGCTCAACAAGGCGCTGAAGAATCCGAAGATCGCCGAGCAGCTCAAGGGCCAGGGATTCGAGCCCGCCGGCGGACCTCCCGAAGATCTCGGTGTGCTGGTGCGTCGCGATCTCGATTTCTACGGCCGCATCATCAAGAAGGTCGGCATCAGGGCTGAGTAGGCTCCCCTGGGTCACCTTCTTCAGCCGCTTCGCCCCCTGCGCGCAACCAGCGCCAGAGCGTGGAGCGGCTGATGCCCAGACGCCGCGCCGCCTCCTGGCGGTTGCCGCCTGAAAGCCGCATCGCTTGCGCCACACGCTGCGCCATGGGCAACTCATCGCCCAGCACTCGCACCTGAGCCTGCTCAAAGAGCTCCGGGCAGTCTTGCGGCAGCAGTGCCAGATCAATGGCCGATTCGCTTTCGAACTGGATCACGAAGACGGCCAGCCGCTCGCAGATGTTCTCGAGTTCGCGCACATTGCCGGGCCACGCGTAGGCTTGCAGCAGCGCCAGCAACGGTTCAATCACGACTTCGGCGCGATGCCGCGAGCCCTGGTGCTCCAGCGATCTGCGCAGCAGCATCGTCGCCAATACCGCGACATCACCGGGGCGCTCACGCAGCGGCGGCAATGCAATTCGCAGCGTGTTGATGCGGTAGTACAAGTCCTGCCGGAAGCGCCGCTCGCTCACCATCTCCTGCAGCGGTTGATGCGTGGCCGCAATGATCCGCACATCGACAGGAATCGCGGCCGTCGCACCGAGCCGGGTGATCTCGCGCTCTTGCAACACACGCAAGAGCCGCGTCTGCAACGACTGCGGCATGTCCCCGATCTCGTCGAGGAACAGCGTGCCGGTGTGCGCGGTTTCAATCAGGCCCCGCTTGCCACCACGGCGCGAACCGGTGAACGCGCCATCCTCATAACCAAAGAGCTCACTTTCGAGCAGCGTCTCGGGAAATGCCGCGCAGTTCACGGCAACAAAGGGCTTGCCCTGGCGCCGGCTTTCGTTGTGGATGGCCTGCGCAAACAGCTCCTTGCCCGATCCGCTCTCGCCCACGATGAGCACGGTGAGATCGGTGGCCGCGTACCTGCGCGCCGTGTTGACCGCGCGAACGAACGGTGCGCTGCTTCCAACCAGCCCCGCAAAGCGATGCCGCGCCGCGTGCTGCCGACGGCGCTGCTGGATGCGCACGCTGGTGTCCGCATCCTGGATGGACTTCACGTCGTAGAGCGTGATCGCCGCGCCGGTGATGCTGCTGCCCTCACGAATCGGTGTGCGATTGGCCACCCAGTCGCGATCGCGAAAGCGCATCACGACGCCGCGATCTTCATTGCCACGCTCCAGGGCCGAGGTAAGCGCCAGTTCGGGGGCAATCACATCGAGTCGCTCGCCGCTCAACTGCGCACGGGGACGGCCGAGCAGCTGCTGCATCGCGCCATTCACGGCAATGATGCGATGACCTCGATCGACGGCAACCACCGCCTCCTGGATGTTGCTGAGCACGCTTTCCAGTTGTGCATACCGGGCGGCCTCTATCCTTGCCACGCGAGCAAGCTCCAGCGCCTCTTCAAAACCTTTGCGAACCGACTGCTGCGAATACGCCAGCAGCGCAGGCAAACCGACCGCCTGTGCCAGATCGACCACCAGGCTGGAGCCGACCACCGCACCGTAACCGTCGCGGCGCAGCTGCTCGAACTTGTCCTTGGCGTCATCCGGGGTGAGGTACGCGTACTGCGCGACCTCGAGATCCAGCAGCGGCTTGACCTCGTCGAGCTCGGTGATGGTCGCGCCGTACGTCACCACGCCGACCTTGCGCGAAATCCGTCGGGCCCGGATCAGCGCCTGGAGGATGTCGAACCCGGTGGCTTCGATGGTCGCCACGGGCGCGCTGAGGTTCGCGCGCAGGATCGCCGCGTTCGATCCGGCGCTCACGAATGCATCGACAGCGCCGCGGCGCAGGCGCTCCTTTGCATTGGCGAGGGCATCCTCGAACACGCCATCGACCACGTCGATCACGGCCCGGTCCGCGAACTCTTCCAGCACCGGCTGCGCGAACGCACGAATGCGCGGGTAGCTGATGAAGCACAGGCGGGGCAGGTCCGTTGGCGTGACCGAGGGGGCGGCGGAGGGAACGGCGTTGGGCATGGAACCCGCAGTGTCGCACGGCGTGTTTCATGCGACACGAAGCCCAACGAAGGCAGCAGCGGGTTTCAATGAAATCAAGGACTTGCAAGCGTTGCAGCCTTGGCACGGACGCTGCGATGGTTCACGTCAACCGAACCGGAGAACTTGCAAATGGCCCTCGAACACATCACTGTCCTTGACCTCACCCACATGCTTTCCGGGCCCTACGGGACGATGCTGCTGGCCGACCTGGGCGCCCGCACGATCAAGGTCGAGCCGCCCGGCAGCGGCGAAGGCACGCGCCGCCTGCTCGAAAACGACCCTGAGTATTCGCGCGACGGCATGGGCGCGTACTTCCTCACGCTCAACCGCAACAAGCAAAGCGTCTGCATCGACCTCAAGAGCGAAGCGGGCCGCGCTGTCTTCATGGACCTCGTGCGCCACGCCGACGTGGTGTTCGACAACTTCGGCGCGGGCGTGACGCAGCGCCTGGGCATCGACTACGAAACGCTGTCGCAGGTCAATCCGCGCATCGTCACCTGCTCGGTCACCGGCTTCGGCCAGACCGGCCCCGACACACAGCGCCCCGCCTTCGACCAGGTCGTGCAGGCCATGGGCGGCGGCATGTCGATCACCGGATCGCCCGAAACAGGCCCGATGCGAAGCGGCATTCCGATGGGCGACCTGGGCGGCGGCATCTTCGGTGCGATGGGCGTGCTGGCCGCCATCGCCGAACGCGAGCGCACCGGTCGCGGCCAGCATGTGGACGTGTCCATGCTCGACGTGCAGATCTCGCTGCTGAACTACATGGCCACCATGTACCTCATGTCCGGCAACATCCCCGGCGGCATCGGCAACGGCCACTTCGTGCACGTGCCCTACAACTGCTACCCGACGCAAGACGGGCACATCATCATCGCGTGCATCGGCGATCCGTTCTTCGAGCGGTTCGCGGAATTCATCGATATCGAGGCGCTGCGCGACCCCGAATTGCGCAAGCAGCCCGTGCGCTACGCCGAGAAGGACCGCATCGACGCCATCGTCGGCGAGAGGCTGCGCACCATGCCGTCGGCACACTGGCTCGCCAGGCTGCGCGAAGCTCGCATTCCTTGCGGGCCGGTGAACAACTTCGAGCAGGCGATGAACGATCCGCAAGTGCAGGCACGCGACATGGTGACGAGCGTGACGCTGGCAACCGGCGAGACGATCCGCATGCCCGGCAACCCGATCAAGCTTTCCGGTGCGAAGAAGATGGAGCACACCGCCCCACCCGCGCTCGGCTCGCAGACCGACGAGATCCTGGGTGGGATGCTCGGCTACTCACAAGCGCAACTGGATGAGCTGCGCACCGCAGGCGCGGTGGGCTGAACGCGATGAAATCCATTGTCATCACCGATGTCGCACCGCGCGACGGGTTGCAGAACCAGGCCATTCATCTGTCGACGGCCGACAAGCTCGAATTCGTCCGCTTGCTCGCCCGTGCAGGCGTCACGAGTGTCGAAGCGACCAGCTTCGTATCGCCCAAAGCCGTGCCGCAGATGGCCGATGCAGGCGACCTGCTGCCGCTGATTTCGCAGGCGTTGCCGCAGCTGCGCGTATCGGTGCTCGTGCCCAACCTCAAGGGGCTGGAACGCGCGCGCACTGCGGGCGCAACAGAGATCGCGGTGGTGCTCTCTGCCACCGAGACGATGAACCAGAAGAACATCAACATGACACTGGCGCAGGCGACGTCGGTGAGTGTCGAAACCCTGCAAGCCGCTCGCGCAGCAGGCTTGCGAACGCGCGCCTACCTGGCCGTTGCGTTCGAGTGTCCCTTCGAGGGCAAGACGCCGGTTGACGCCGTGCTTCGCCTGGCGGGTGTGCTGCATGAAGCCAGGGCCGACGAACTGGTGATCGCCGACACGATAGGCGCGGCTGGGCCGTCGCAAGTGCGTGACCTGCTGGCCGACATCGTCCGCGTGTTGCCGGTCGAGCAGGTTGGTGTGCACTTCCACGACACACGCGGCATGGGCGTGGCCAACGCATGGGCTGCGCTGGAAGCAGGCGTGCGCCGATTCGACGCCAGTGCGGGCGGTATCGGCGGATGTCCTTTCGCACCCGGTGCTGCAGGCAACCTCGCCACGGAAGACCTCGCCTTGATGGCGCATCAAGCGGGATTCGCCACCGGCATCGACCTCGCAGCGTTGCTTCAAGCTGTGCAGTTCGCGCAGGACCGGTTGCTGCGTCCGCTGGGCGGGCGTTCGAGCACGTGGCTGCGCAAACAGGCTCAACGCGCAGCCACCTGAATTCACAGAAGAAGTAGGCCATCTCCAAACGCGATGGCTTTTTTACCGCCAGTCAGGGAAAATACCAAAAGTCATCGCAAACCGCGACTGCTCCAACCCCATGCGCCCCTCCGAACGTTCCTTCGCCCGACGGATAGACCTCACCTCGCTGCAGCTGTTTGTAGCGGCGGTCGAGCTCGGCTCCATCGGGCGCGCGGCCGAGCGCGAGTCGATCGCGGCATCGGCGGTGAGCAAGCGCCTGTCCGATCTGGAAGCCACCGTCGAGACCACGCTGCTCTATCGGCACGCGCGCGGTGTCGATCTGACGCCCGCCGGCGAAAGCCTGCTGCACCACGCGCGGTCGATGCTGTTCAGCCTGGAGAAGATGCAGGGCGAGTTGTCCGAATATGCAGACGGCGTGCGCGGTCACGTTCGGGTGCACGCCAGCATTTCGGCCATCGTGCAATACCTGCCCGAGGACCTGGGCGCATTCATCGGCCAGCATGCGCAAGTCAAGATCGACCTGGAAGAGCACCTGTCCACCGAGATCCTGCGCGCCGTGCAGGAAGGCACGGCCGACCTGGGCATCTGCAACGCCAGCGTGCGCGGCGACCACGGACTGCAATCGCGGCACTACCGCCAGGACGAACTCGCATTGATCGTTCCGCGTCGCCATGCCCTGGCCCGTCGCAAGTCCATCGCCTTTGCCGACACGCTCGACTTCGACCATGTCGGCCTGCACGCCAACAGTTCGATCTCGATGGCGATGCACGATGCGGCTGCCGCCGTCGGCCGGTCGATCAAGCTGCGTATCCATGTCACCGGCCTCGACGCGATGTGCCGCATGATCCACAACGGCCTGGGCGTGGGCGTGATGCCGCGCCGCGCCTTTGAGTTGATGCACGGCGTCGGCGAACTCGAGTGCGTGAAGCTCACCGATGCGTGGGCGCGCCGCAGCCTGGATCTGGTCGCGCGTGACTTCGACACCCTGCCCGTGACCGCGCGCCTGCTGGTCGATCACCTGTCCTCGCAGACAGAAAACGCCGGCATACGCCTGGCGGCATAGAATTTTTTTTCAAGAGTCAAAGCACCAAGACAGGACAAGCCCCATGGCAAGAACCCTCTACGACAAGATCTGGGACGAGCACGTCGTCCACACCGAAGAAGATGGCACGTCCATCCTCTACATCGACCGTCACCTGGTTCACGAAGTGACCAGCCCGCAAGCCTTTGAAGGCCTGCGCGAGGCGGGCCGCAAGGTCTGGCGCGTGAGTTCCATCGTCGCTACCGCAGACCACAACACGCCCACCACCGGGTGGGAGCGCGGCTACGACGGTATCGACGATCCGATCAGCAAGGAGCAGATCACCACGCTCGACAAGAACATGGCGCAGTTCGGCTCGGCGGCTTATTTCCCGTACCTCTCCAAGCGCCAGGGCATCGTGCATGTGATGGGGCCTGAGCAGGGCGCAACACTGCCTGGCATGACGGTCGTCTGCGGCGATTCGCACACGTCCACCCACGGTGCATTCGGCGCGCTTGCGCACGGCATCGGCACGAGCGAAGTCGAACACGTGATGGCCACGCAGACGCTTCTGGCGAAGAAGGCGAAGAACCTGCTGGTGAAAGTCGAGGGCAAGCTCGCCCCCGGCGTGACCGCCAAGGACATCGTGCTGGCCATCATCGGTCGTATCGGCACGGCCGGTGGCACGGGCTACACCATCGAATTCGCCGGCTCTGCGATCCGCTCGCTCACGATGGAAGGTCGCATGACCGTCTGCAACATGGCGATCGAAGCCGGTGCGCGCGCGGGCCTGGTGGCCGTTGACGACAAGACGCTGGAATACGTCAAGGGCCGTCCGCTCGCGCCGACCGGTGTCGAATGGGATCACGCGGTCGCCTACTGGAAGACCCTGAAGTCCGACCCCGATGCGAAGTTCGATACGGTGGTCGAGCTCAATGCCTCCGACATCATTCCGCAAGTGACCTGGGGCACCTCGCCCGAGATGGTCATCGGCATCGACGGACGCGTGCCCGATCCGGACAAGGAGAAGGATCCGAGCAAGCGCGACGCGATCGAACGCGCCCTCGCCTACATGGACCTCGCCCCCGGCAAGCCGATGAACGACATCTTCATCGACAAGGTATTCATCGGCTCGTGCACCAACAGCCGCATCGAAGACATGCGCGACGCTGCTGCGGTCGTCAAGAAGCTCGGCCAGAAGGTTGCGAAGAACGTGAAGGTCGCGATGGTCGTTCCGGGCTCCGGCCTTGTAAAAGAACAGGCCGAGCGCGAAGGCCTGCATGAGATCTTCAAGGCCGCGGGTTTCGAGTGGCGCGAACCTGGCTGCTCCATGTGCCTGGCAATGAACGCCGACCGGCTCGAACCCGGTGAGCGCTGCGCATCGACCAGCAACCGCAACTTCGAAGGCCGGCAAGGCGCTGGTGGGCGTACGCACCTCGTGAGCCCGGCCATGGCGGCAGCGGCAGCGGTGTACGGCCACTTCGTCGACGTCAGAAAATTCGCCTGAGCGCGCAGGAGCAACAACCATGCAGAAATTCAACGTGCACAAGGGCCTCGTCGCCCCGATGGATCGCGAAAACGTCGATACCGACGCGATCATTCCCAAGCAGTTCCTCAAGTCCATTCGCAAGACGGGCTTCGGCGTGAACCTGTTCGATGCCTGGCGCTATCTCGACCAGGGCGAGCCGGGACAAGACCCGGCGTCCCGCAGGCCGAATCCCGATTTCGTGCTGAACCAGCCTCGCTATGCCGGCGCGTCGATCCTGCTCGCGCGCAAGAATTTCGGCTGCGGGTCGTCGCGCGAACACGCGCCGTGGGCGCTGGACCAATACGGCTTTCGCGCCATCATCGCGCCGAGCTACGCCGACATCTTCTTCAACAACTGCTTCAAGAACGGCCTGCTGCCCATCGTGCTCAGCGAAGCGAGGGTGAGCGAACTGTTTGACGCCGCGCTGGCGTTCCCCGGTTACGAGATCACGGTCGACCTGGATCGCCAGCTGGTCCTCAAGCCCGACGGCGGCGCCTTCGAATTCGACGTGCAGCCGTTTCGCAAGTACTGCCTCATGAACGGCTTCGACGACATCGGCCTGACCTTGCGCCAGTCGGACAAGATCAAGGCTTTCGAGGCCGAGCGGCTGGCGACCAAGTCGTGGCTCGCCCATACACTCACGAACTGATGCATTGACGGCTTGTCCGTTTCCAGGATTGATGACATGAAGATTGCAGTTTTGCCGGGTGACGGCATTGGCACCGAAATCGTTGCAGAGGCCGTGAAGGTGCTCCAGGTTCTCGACCTGAAATTCGAGCTGGAGACCGCCCTGGTCGGTGGCGCGGCTTACGAAGCGCACGGCCATCCGCTTCCCGATTCCACGCTCAAGCTCGCGAAAGAATCGGATGCGGTCCTGTTCGGCGCCGTCGGCGACTGGAAGTACGACAAGCTCGACCGGCCGCTTCGCCCCGAGCAGGCCGTGCTGGGCCTGCGCAAGAACCTGGGCCTCTTCGCCAACTTCCGCCCGGCCATCTGCTACGACGAACTCGTGTCGGCGTCGAGCCTCAAGCCCGAACTGGTGTCGGGCCTGGACATCCTGATCATTCGCGAACTGACTGGCGATATCTATTTCGGGCAGCCGCGCGGCCGCCGCGTTTCGCCGGACGGCAACTTCCCCGGCGCAGAGGAAGCATTCGACACGATGCGCTACTCGCGCCCTGAGATCGAACGCATCGCCCGGGTCGCATTCGAAGCGGCCCGCAAACGCAGCAAACGTGTGACGAGCGTGGACAAAGCCAACGTGCTGGAAACCTTCCAGTTCTGGAAAGACGTCGTCACGGAAGTCGGCAAGGAATACCCCGACGTGGCGCTCGACCATATGTATGTCGACAACGCGGCCATGCAGCTCGTGAAAGAGCCCAAGAAGTTCGACGTGATCGTCACCGGGAACATGTTCGGCGACATCCTGTCGGATGAGGCATCGATGCTGACGGGCTCGATCGGCATGCTGCCCTCAGCCAGCCTCAACGCCAGCAGCCAGGGCCTGTACGAGCCGTCGCACGGCAGCGCACCCGATATTGCCGGCAAGGGAATCGCCAATCCTTTGGCTACAATCCTGTCAGTTGCCATGATGCTGCGCTTCTCACTCAACCAACCTGAGGCCGCCGACCGAATCGAGTCCGCGGTGAAGCACGTGCTTGCGTCAGGGCTGCGTACCGGGGACATCTATTCCCAGGGCACGAAGAAGGTCGGCACGCGCGAAATGGGCGACGCTGTCGTGTCCGCTCTTTCCGCCATTACCAAGACGACCACCAAGGGCTAGATAAGCTCCGGTTCGTCGCGCCCACCCCGGCCCGAGCGAGCCGGGGGAACAAAGGTTTGAAATCACAACTTTGAAAGGCGCACAAATGAAACTGACGAACTCACGTATGGGACAGCAACCCCTGGTCGGCCTTGTCGGCTGGCGCGGCATGGTCGGCTCGGTGCTGATGGACCGCATGCAAGCCGAAGGCGACTTCAGCCTCATCGAGCCCGTCTTCTTCTCGACTTCCAACGCCGGGGGCAAAGCGCCCGTGCAGGCGAAGAACGAAGCGACGCTCAAGGATGCGATGGACATCGAAGCGCTGAAAAAGTGCGACATCGTCATCACCTGCCAGGGCGGCGACTACACCTCCGACGTATTCCCCAAGCTGCGCGCTGCCGGCTGGAACGGCCACTGGATCGACGCGGCCTCCACGCTGCGGATGCAGGACGACGCGGTCATCATCCTCGACCCGGTGAACATGCCGGTCATCAAGAATGCGCTGGCAAAGGGCGGACGCAACTGGATCGGCGGCAACTGCACCGTGAGCTGCATGCTGATGGGCGTCGGCGCGCTCTACAAGGCCGGCCTGGTCGAGTGGATGTCCAGCATGACCTACCAGGCAGCATCGGGCGGCGGCGCCCAACACATGCGCGAGTTGCTCACCCAGTTCGGCACGCTCAATGCAGAGGTACGCCCCCTGCTCGACGATCCGAAGTCGGCCATCCTGGAAATCGACCGCAAGGTGCTGGCCCGCCAGCGCGCCATGTCTGCGGCCGAAACTGAAAACTTCGGTGTGCCGCTCGGTGGCTCGCTGATCCCCTGGATCGACAAGGATCTCGGCGATGGCATGTCGAAAGAAGAGTGGAAGGCCGGCGCCGAGACCAACAAGATCCTGGGCCAGGGCCAGGGCTTCGCAACACCGGCAGTGCCTGTGGACGGGTTCTGCGTGCGCGTGGGGTCGATGCGATGCCACAGCCAGGCACTGACCTTCAAGCTCAAGAAGGACGTTCCGGTCGCCGACATCGAGCAGATGATCGCGGCCGACAACGACTGGGTCAAAGTCGTTCCGAACAACAAGGAAGCCACCTTGCGCCACTTGACCCCGGTCGCGGTGACCGGGACGATGGACATCCCGGTGGGACGTATCCGCAAGCTGGCAATGGGGCCTGAGTACGTGGGCGCCTATACGATTGGCGACCAGCTCCTGTGGGGTGCTGCAGAGCCGCTGCGTCGAATGCTGCGGATTTTGCTGGATACTTGAGCGTTCGCGCGAACCGCGCCTCCGGTTGAGCCTTCGCGCACGGAGCGCGTCCGGCGCGGCGGCCTGTAATGTGTAGTTACAGGCCGTTGTCACATCACAACATCAAATTTGACTACCGGCAAGCTCAGGCGGATGCTGCGGGAAGTTAAGAGATGTCTCAGCTTGTCAGTCTAAGACATTGATGTTATGGTCCTTTTAGCAAATTCAGTGTCGAGGCGTATGTCCGCATGATGAGAAAAATATTGCCTGCAGACCGAGCAGTGGGGGCGCACAAAACGACCGAAAAGCCGCAATGGCGCGCCACCGCTCTGGCAATTGCAGCGGCTGCGCTCCTGGGGTTTTCGGCTTCCGATGCATCCGCACTGGGCTTGGGTCGCATCACGGTTCAGTCCGCACTGGGCGAGCCCCTGCGCGCTGAGATCGACATCCCGGAAATCAACGCGGAAGAGCTTGCGTCGCTGCGCACGTCGGTAGCGTCCCCCGAGGCGTTCCGTGCAGCAGGCCTCGAATACAACCCCACCGTCTCCAACCTCAAGATCACGCTTGAACGTCGCGCCGATGGGCGTCACTTCCTGCGCCTGGTCAGCGCCCGTCCCGTCAACGAGCCCTTCGTCGACCTGATCCTGGAGACTCAGTGGGCTGCCGGCCGCATCGTGCGCGACTACACGATGCTGTTCGATCCACCGAACATGCGTGCGCCTGCCGCGCCGCTTGCGGCGCAGGTCACTCCCGCACCCTCCTCCCCTTCAGCGGCCGCACCGCGTGCCGCGGCATCTCCTGCGCCATCGCAACCAGCCCGGGCACCAACTGCCCGTGCACCGAGCGAGCCACGCACCGCCGCCGCACGTCCGCCTCGCGCAGGTGGCAGCGACAAGCAGGTCACCGTTCAAAGCGGCGATACAGCAAGCAAGATCGCCGCCCAGTTCAAACCGGCCAACGTGTCGCTGGACCAGATGCTGGTCGCCCTGCTGCGCGCCAACCCTGACGCATTCATCAACGGCAACATCAACCGGCTTCGCGCCGGCGCCGTGATGGACGTGCCCGGCAACGATGAGGCCAACCTGGTGCCAGCCGGTGAAGCCCGGCAGACACTGGTTGCGCAAAGCCGCGACTTCAATGAGTTCCGCCGCAAGCTGGCTGAAGGCGCACCCACCACGCGCGCCGCCACATCCGACCGCCAGGCCACCGGCCGCGTGCAGGCGCAGGTCGAAGAAAAGCGTCCCGGTGCCGCTGCACCTGACAAGCTGCAGCTTTCCAAGGGCTCGGTGCAAGCCAGGGCTGCCGAAGACGCGATTGCTCGCGAACGCGCCGCAAAGGAATCTGCCTCGCGTGTTGCGGAGCTGAACAAGAACATTGCCGACCTGAACCGGTTGGGTACCGCCAGCGCTCCAGCAGGTTCTGGCGCAAGTGCCGCCCGTCCGGGTGTTGCCCTTCCGCTGGGCACGCCAGCCGGCGCAGCCAGTGCGGCCCGCCCGGCTTCTGCGCCAGCGCCCGCTGCGACTGCCAGTGCAGCTCGTCCGGCGGCAGCCCCGCCTGTCGCTGCAGCGCCAGTGCCTGCTCCAGCTGCGGCCACGAGCACCCCGGCGGCGGCCTCGGCTGCCAGAGCCGCGTCGGCGCCTGCCACAGCCGTGGCCTCGCCAGTCCCGGCAACGGCCGCAGCATCGTCGGCCGCGCCAACGACACCGTCCGCGACGACCGCAGCGGCCGTGGCTCCTTCTGCCAGCGCGCCTGCCAGCGCTGCTGCCACGACGATGGCAGCCGCTTCTGCAGCCAACGCGTCCGCGTCCGCAGCAACTCCCGGTGCAGCGGCCAGCACTCCCGCTGCCGTCGTACCGGTCAAGCCACCGGCTCCCGCGCCTGCTCCCGTCGAGACCAGCCTCATCGACGACATGCTCGAGAACCCCATCGTGCCTGCCACGCTCGGCGGCATCCTGGCGCTCTTGCTCGGCTTCGGTATCTATCGCGCCCAACAGCGCAAGAAGTCCACGCAGGTCGACAGCTCGTTCCTGGAAAGCCGCCTGCAACCCGATTCATTCTTCGGCGCCAGTGGCGGCCAGCGCATCGATACCAATGAAGGCGGAGCCACGGGCTCCTCGATGGTCTATTCGCCCAGCCAACTCGATGCAGCGGGCGACGTAGACCCGGTTGCCGAGGCCGACGTGTACCTGGCTTACGGCCGCGACCTGCAGGCCGAGGAAATCCTCAAGGAAGCGATGCGCACGCAGCCCCAGCGCGTCGCCATCCACAGCAAGCTGCTCGAAATCTATTCGAAGCGCCGCGATGGCAAGGCATTCGAGCAGGTGGCGACTGAAGCGCACGCCCTCACGCACGGCGAAGGTCCCGAGTGGGAGCACATCTGTGAGCTCGGCAAGGAGCTCGATCCGTCGAATGCCCTTTATCGCCCAGGCGGAAGCCCTTCAGCAGCAGGCATCCCGAGTTCGTCGATGGCGACGCAGGCGTTTAGCGCCTCCACGCAGCCGATGGCATCGGCGCATCTGCCGGCGGCGCAACCGCAACCGGCGCCCGATTTTGATCTGGACCTCGATTTCTCGCTCGACGACCCTGTGCAGGGCAGTTCGCCAGCACCGCTCGCGTCACCCAACGACGAGCGCACGCAGGCCGTCACGCCAGTAGCGGCGCAGCATGCGCCTGCCCTGGACATGGACTTCGGTACCGAGACGGTTTCGCTGAACGCACCGCCTGTGAACACACCGGCCCCGGTTTCCCAGACCGAAACCGTGCGGCTCGATGCGCCGGACCTGATGCTGGACCCGAATAGCCTCAGCTTCACGACCGAGCCGCCCAAGGCAGCGCCCGCCCCGGTTGCTCCAGCGAAGCCACCGGCAGCTGACACCGGCATGATCGAGTTCGATCTGGGCGCGCTGTCCCTTGACCTCGGCCCGGACACTCAGGGCGCGGAAAATGACGACGCCCCGGTCAGCACCGCCGGCTCACCCCTGGGTGCCGACAACAGTGCCAACGATCCGCTGGCCACTAAACTTGCACTCGCGCAAGAGTTCAATGCCATCGGCGACCCCGAAGGCGCCCGCAGCCTCGCCGAGGAAGTTGTCGCCGAGGCATCCGGCGAGTTGAAGAATCGCGCCCAGCGGTTCCTGGCGGACATCAGCTGAAGGGGCGTTCGCGCCTCATCTGCTGCTTGACGGGCCTGCCATGAGGCTGGCACTCGGTATCAGCTACAACGGCCAGGCCTACCAGGGTTGGCAGAGCCAGTTGTCCGGCTTGACCGTTCAGGACAAGCTGGAAAAGGCGCTCGGGCAATTCGCCGTGCAGCGCATATCCACCGTTTGTGCCGGCCGCACCGATGCCGGCGTACACGGGCTGATGCAGGTCGTTCACTTCGACACCGACATCGAGCGTGACGAGTTTTCCTGGATTCGCGGAACCAATCGCTTCCTGCCCCGCGACATCGCCGTGCAGTGGGCGCGCCCCGTACCCGACGCTTTTCATTGCCGCGCGAGCGCCCTGTCGCGTCGGTATGCCTATGTCGTCCTGGAGTCCCCCGTCAGGCCCAGCATCGATTCAGGCCGTGCCGGCTGGGTGTACCGGCCGCTCGATGAGGCAGCGATGCGCAAGGCTGCGGCCATCTTGTTGGGTGAGCACGACTTCACTTCTTTCAGGGCATCGGCCTGCCAGGCGCTGTCGCCGGTCAAGACCATGAAGCGAATCGACATCTCGCGCCGCGGCGCCTACTGGCGATTCGATTTCGAGGCCAACGCCTTCCTGCACCACATGATCCGCAACATCATGGGATGCCTCTTGCAGATCGGCCAGGGGATGCAGCCGCCTGAGTGGATGGCGCAAGTGCTGGCAGCGCGCGACCGCGACGCCGCCGCGCCCACCTTCTCGCCGGACGGTCTCTATTTCCTCGGGCCGGTCTACGCGCCGGAGTGGGGCCTTCCGGATCGCACCGCTGCGTATGATGGGCTGCCATGAGCATCACCCCATTGCCCCGCACCCGCATCAAGATCTGCGGCCTGACACGTGAGCAGGACATCGACGCCGCAGTTGAAGCGGGAGCAGACGCAGTCGGCTTCGTGATGTATCCGAAAAGCCCGCGATTCGTCTCGCCGGGCCGAGCAGCCGAACTGGCGCGACGTCTGCCGCCTTTCATCACACCGGTGCTGCTCTTCGTCAACGAGACGCCGAAAACCGTTCAGGACGCGTGTGCCCGTGTTCCCGGATGCCTGGTCCAGTTCCACGGCGACGAGAGCCCGGAGCTGTGCGAAGAGTCCATCGGTCATGGCCGGCATGCCTATATCCGTGCCGCGAGAATCCCTTTGGATGACACACCTTTCGACTTGCTAAAATTCGCGTCGGATTACCGCCGCGCAAGAGCGATCCTTCTCGACGCCCACGTCGAGGGATACGGCGGCTCCGGGAAAACATTCAATTGGTCACAGCTGCCCGAAAACGTCAACGTTCACCTCGTCTTGTCTGGTGGGTTGACGCCTGCAAACGCGGGCGATGGCATCTTGCAGGTCCGGCCGCGCTGTAAGTCGCTGGCCGTCGATGTGAGCTCCGGTGTCGAACTGGATGGCCCTGGCAACAAGGGCCTCAAAGACCCGGAAAAGATCAATCGGTTCGTCGCGGCCGTACGTGCTGCCGACGTTCTCCTTGCAAAGAGCACCCATGGCCTCCTATCAACAACCTGACATCTCCGGCCACTTCGGCCCCTACGGCGGCAGCTTCGTCAGCGAGACGCTGACCCACGCAATCAACGAGTTGCGCGCGGCCTACGCCAAATACCAGAACGACCCCGAGTTCCTGGAAGAGTTTCGCTACGAGCTCAAGCACTTCGTCGGCCGGCCCTCGCCGGTCTATCACGCCGCACGCATGAGCCGCGAACAAGGCGGCGCCCAGATCTATCTCAAGCGCGAAGACCTCAACCACACCGGCGCGCACAAGATCAACAACGTGATCGGCCAGGCATTGCTGGCGCGGCGCATGGGCAAGCCCCGTGTGATTGCCGAGACGGGTGCAGGCCAGCACGGCGTTGCAACCGCCACGATCTGCGCGCGCTACGGCCTCGAATGCGTCGTCTACATGGGCATCGAGGACGTGCGGCGGCAAAGCCCCAACGTCTATCGCATGAACCTGCTCGGCGCGACGGTCGTTCCGGTCACTTCCGGCAGCCGCACCTTGAAAGACGCGCTCAACGAAGCGATGCGCGACTGGGTGACGAACGTCGAGAACACCTTCTACATCATCGGCACCGTGGCAGGCCCGCATCCGTACCCGATGATGGTGCGCGACTTCCAGAGCGTGATCGGCAACGAGTGCCTCACGCAGATGCCGGAACTCGCCGGCAGCCAGCCCGATGCCGTGATCGCCTGCGTAGGCGGCGGCAGCAACGCGATGGGCATCTTCCACCCCTACATTCCACACGAGAAGACGCGCCTGATCGGTGTCGAGGCGGCCGGCGAAGGCCTGGATAGCGGCAAGCATTCAGCGTCGCTGCAACGCGGCAGCCCCGGCGTGCTGCACGGCAACCGCACCTACATCCTGCAGGACGACAACGGCCAGATCACCGAGACGCACAGCGTGAGCGCGGGCCTCGACTATCCAGGCGTCGGCCCCGAGCACGCCTGGCTCAAGGACATCGGACGCGCGGAGTATGTCGGCATCACCGACAAGGAAGCGCTCGAAGCGTTCCACTATCTCTGCCGCACCGAGGGCATCATCCCGGCACTCGAGTCCAGCCATGCCATCGCCTATGCGATGAAGCTGGCCAGGACCATGGGCGTGGATCAGAAGATCCTGGTCAACCTCTCGGGCCGGGGCGACAAGGACATCGGCACGGTGGCCGACCTCGCAGGCGTCGAGTTCTACGACCGCCCCTCCATGCGCGGCATGAAGGTCAAGGGAGCGCAGCCATGAGCCGCATCGCACCGAAAATGCAGGCGCTCCAGGCCGCGGGCCGCAAGGCGCTCATTCCGTACGTGACTGCCGGTTTTCCGTACGCAGACATCACGCCTGAACTGATGCACGCGATGGTCTTGGCAGGCGCCGACATCATCGAACTGGGCGTTCCGTTCTCCGACCCGATGGCCGACGGCCCCGTCATCCAGAAGGCAGGCGAAAAGGCATTGACCTTCGGCATCGGCACGGCGCAGGTGCTCGCGATGGTCAAGGAATTCCGCGCGCAGGACAACGTGACGCCTGTGGTCCTGATGGGCTACGCGAATCCGCTGGAACGCTACGACCTGATGCGCGGCAAGGACGCCTTCATCCGCGACGCGTCGCAGGCCGGCGTGGATGGCATCCTGGTCGTCGATTACCCGCCGGAAGAGTGCGAAGAATTCGCCGCGAAACTGCGCAGCAACGGCATGGACCTCATCTTCCTGCTCGCGCCGACCAGCACCGATGAGCGGATTGCGCTCGTTGCGAGGGTGGCCAGTGGCTACGTATATTACGTGTCGCTCAAGGGCGTGACGGGTGCAGCGAGCGCTGACGCGGGTGCTGTCGAGCTGATGCTGCCGCGCATCCGCAAACACGTCAAAATTCCAGTGGGGGTCGGCTTCGGCATCCGCGATGCCGCGACGGCGCAAGCCATCGGCAAAGTGGCCGATGCGGTGGTCATCGGCACCAAGATCATCCAGCTGATCGAGAACGAACCGCGCGAGAATGTCGCGCCTGTCGTCTCCGGCTTCCTGCAACAGATCCGGCACGCGCTGGACGTATGATGAACGATTCACGAGGAGTCTCCCACCCATGAGCTGGCTCGAAAAACTGCTTCCCCCCAAGATCCAGCAGACGGATCCTGCTGACCGCCGCCAGGTGCCCGAGGGCGTCTGGGTCAAGTGTCCGAGCTGCGAAACCGTGCTGTACAAGACCGACCTGGAGCAAAACCAGAACGTCTGCCCGACCTGCAGCCACCACCACCGCATCGGGGCGCGCGGCCGACTCAATGGCTTTCTCGATGCCGAGGGCCGCTATGAAATCGGCCAGGAAGTGTTGCCGGTCGATGCGCTCAAATTCAAGGACAGCCGCAAGTACCCCGAGCGTCTGAAAGAGGCTTTGGAAAACACCGGCGAAACCGACGCGCTGGTGGTCATGGGCGGTGCGGTTCACAGCATCAGCCTGGTGGCAGCCGCCTTCGAATTCGACTTCATGGGCGGCAGCATGGGCAGCGTCGTCGGCGAGCGTTTCGTGCGCGGCGTCGAAGCGGCCATCGAACAGAAAGTACCGTTCCTGTGCTTTACCGCCACCGGCGGAGCGCGCATGCAGGAAGGCCTGTTGTCCCTGATGCAGATGGCCAAGACCAATGCCGCACTGACCCGGCTGGCCAAGAAGGGCTTGCCCTACATCAGCGTGCTGACCGACCCGACCATGGGCGGGGTGAGCGCGGGCTTTGCGTTTGTTGGCGACGTGGTGATCGCCGAACCCAAGGCCCTGATTGGTTTTGCGGGGCCGCGCGTCATCGAGTCGACGGTTCGCGTCACGCTACCCGAAGGATTCCAGCGCGCCGAGTTCCTGCAGACCAAGGGCGCCGTCGATTTCATCTGCGACAGGCGCGAACTGCGCAAGACCGTGGCGAGCACACTCGCGATGCTGCAACGCCAGCCTGCTGACGCGGTCGACTGACTCGCGTCAGCGCAGCACCGCTGCCTGCAGGTAGGCCAGCGCAATCGCGGCGACCTGCAGCAACACCAGCAGCGCCAGCGGCGAAAGGTCGATCCCGCCCACCAGCGGGATCAGCTTCCTGAACGGCCGTAGCAGTGGCGCGCACAGGCGGTCGATGATGTCCACGATCGGCGAATCGGCGCGCACCCAGGACAGGATGGCGTGGACGATCACCAGGCCGGTCAGGAGCGAAATGATCAGCCGCACCACACCAAACAGCGCGAGCACGGGCAGCATTTCAAGTCCGCCCAGCCGCGTGAGCAGCCAGAGAATCGTGAACTGCGCGAGTTCCACCAGGAACACCCCGACCACGCTCGCCGTATCCACCTTGCCGATGGCGGGAAGCACTCGCCGCAGCGGCAACACGAGCCAGTCGGTGAGCGCAAACACGAACTGGCCCACCGGATTCTTGAACGGGACTTTCTGGTACTGCATGTAGGCGCGCAGCAGAAAAGCACCGCCGAGCAGACCGGCTGCAACGTCAAGCACGAACGAAATGATTTGGTAAAACATGGATGGGTTCTCTCGTGGGATGATAGCGGGCAGAACGGGAAATCGATGTCGTCAGCCCTCACACTGCAATCCCTGCCGTTGTTCCCACTGGGCACGGTCCTTTTTCCTGACGGCGTCCTGCCGCTTCGCATTTTCGAGGTCCGCTACCTCGACATGATCGGCCGCTGCCACAAGGCGGGAGCGCCCTTCGGGATCGTCTCACTCACCCAGGGCAACGAAGTGCGGCAACCGGGGGCCAGCGAAGCGTTTGCCAATGTCGGAACGCTGGCCACCATCAGCGACTTCGAAACCCCTCGCCCCGGCCTCATGATGATTCGCGCAAACGGGGCGCAGCGGTTTCGGATCACCTCGCGTGACCAGCTCAGGCACGGCCTGTGGATCGCCGATGTGGAGGGGCTTCCCGTCGATATGGCGGTGCCGATTCCAGATGACCTGAAGATCACCGCGACGGCGCTGTCCCGCCTGATCGATTCCCTGCAGCAGAAGGCCGATGCGCCGGGACAGCTGCCGATCCAGGGCCCCTACAGACTCGACGATTGCGGCTGGGTCGCCAACCGCTGGTGCGAGCTGCTGCCGCTCGGTGTGCAGCTCAAGCAGCGCCTGATGGAACTGGACAACCCCCTCGTGCGGCTCGAACTCGTGAGCGATGTGCTGGCGCGCACGGGGATTGCGCAGTAGGTTCTGGTGGCTGCGCAGCGATCGCAGCCGCTTCGCGGTGGATGCCGGATCAAGTCCGGCATGACAGGTACTGAGGCTGTCATTGCGGACTCGATCCGCAATCCATGGCTTCACCTGCGTAACCCGTTCACCTCGGCGCGTACTCTGGCACCTGGCTGCGCAGCCAGTCGCGCACCGCTGCACCAGCCGGAAACGGCCCCGCTTCATGGATCCACTGTGTCACGCCGGCCACATCGGGCAGCGACGTCGAGTTCTTCGCGATTCGCAGTTTGGGATGCGGCGTCGGCTCGGTCGTCTCATCGTCGGCGAGGAGTTCCTCGTAGAGCTTCTCGCCCGGCCGCAGACCTGTGTACGCGATTGGCACGTCCTGCTCGGTGCGTCCCGACAGGCGAATCAGCATGCGAGCCAGCTCGACGATCTTCACGGGCTCGCCCATGTCCAGCACGAAAATCTGGCCCGAACTGCCCATGAGGCCGGCCTGCAGCACCAACTGCGCCGCTTCCGGAATCGTCATGAAGTACCGCACGATGTCCGGATGCGTCACCGTCACAGGACCGCCGCGTGCGATCTGCGAAGTGAACAGCGGCACCACGGAACCGCTGGAACCCAGCACATTGCCAAAACGCACCGACACATACTGCGTGCGATCGAACTGCGCTGCCACCGCCTGCACCATCAGCTCGGCCAGGCGCTTGCTGGCGCCCATCACGTTGGTCGGATTCACCGCCTTGTCGGTCGAAATCATCACGAAGCGCCGCGCGCCGCATTCACCCGCGACTTGCGCAGCATTCAGGGTGCCGATCACGTTGGTGCGAAGCGCCTCGATCTCGTTGAGTTCCTCCATCAGCGGCACATGCTTGTAGGCGGCTGCGTGCAGGATCACCGACGGCTTGTGCTTGTCAGCGATGGCGCGCAGCCGGTCCAGCTCGCGCACGTTGGCCGTGTAGTAAAGGCCATGCATCTGCGGATGCGAATCGCGCATCTCCTGCTCAAGGCGATACACCGCGTACTCGGAAACGTCGACGCACACCAGCCGCCCCACGCCAAAGCGCGCGACCTGCCGGCACAACTCAGAGCCGATGGAGCCGCCGGCCCCGGTCACCATCACCGTCTGCCCGGAGAACAGGTCGGCGAGCTGCGCCGTGTCCAGCTGCACCGGCGAGCGTCCCAGCAAATCTTCCAGTTCGATCTTGCGCGGACCGGGGCTGTCGGTCTTGAGCCACTCATTGGGCCGGGGCATGGTGAGCAAGGTCAGGCGCGCGCCGGCCGCATTCATCAACGCCTCATGCCGCTCGGGCGAGCCAGGAGGGCTTGCGACCAGCGCCGCATCGGCCTGAGCCATCTCGCATACTTCGATGAGCGATTCAGATTGGCCCAACACGCGCACATTCTGGATGGAGCGCCCGACCTCACTGGGGACAGGCGAAGCGATCGCGACCGGCTCCCACTGGTGCGACCCCTTGAGCGCACGCAGCGCATCGGCGGCGTCCTGCAGGGAACCGACGATGACCAGCCTGCGACCGATGCCTCGTCCCAGCGTGCGCCGCTCGATGAACGTGCGCCAGCCCGCGCGCGCAGCGCCCAACAGCACCAGGGCGATCAGTGGCTGCAGCAGCAATACCGACCGCGGGAAATTCTGCATGCGCAGCATCAGGATCGCTGCCGCCGCGAGCAGGCCGCCAAGCAGGATGCCTGCGGCGAGTTGCCGCAGCTCCGGCAGGCCTATGTAGCTCCAGACCTGCCGATACACGCGGGCAACCGACAGGCCCACGGCGTAGCCGGCAAGCGTCCATGGGACGCTGTGCCGCGCCAACCGGTCGAATTCCCCCGGAATATCGAAGTTGAATCGAAGCCAGAACGCCGCCCAGCCGGCGACCAGCACCAGCGCCAGGTCCACAGCCACCAGGACCAGCGTATTCCTAGACAGTTGCACGCGCACCCGCCTGTTGCAGCGCGCGGCGCAACTGGTCGATCACACGACCCTGCTGCTCCTGCGTGAGGTTCGAGCCCGAGGGCAGGCACACACCCGACTCGAAACACGCTTTCGAAAAATCACCACTCGCGTGCGCGAAGTACGGCGCATCCCTGAAAAGCGGTTGCATGTGCATCGGCTTCCAGACCGGCCGCGCTTCGATGGAGTGACGCTCCAATGCCCTCAGCAAGCGATCACGGCGCGCTTGCCCCTCGTTGCCCGGCAACGTGAAGCAACTCAGCCAGCGCGTGGAGCGATAACCCTGCGGCTCCGGCATCCAGTCGATCGCCGCATCGGCAAGCTCGGCGAGGTAAGTGTCGAAGACCTTGCGCCGCTGCTCCACACGCTGATCCAGCACACGCAGCTGGCCCCTGCCGATGCCGGCCAGCACATTGCTCATGCGGTAGTTGAAGCCGACTTCGATGTGTTCGTAGTGGGCTGCTGGCTCGCGCGCCTGCGTCGCGAGCTTGCGCGCGCGCTCCGCCATCTGCGCATCGTCAGTCACCAGCATGCCGCCGCCGGACGTGGTGATGATCTTGTTGCCGTTGAAGGAATAAATGCCGATGGCGCCGAAGCTGCCGCTGGCCCGGCCCTTGTACTTCGCACCCAGGGACTCCGCTGCATCTTCGAGCAGCGGCACGCCGTAGCGTTCGCACACCGGCAGCAGCGCGTCCATGTCGGCGCTCTGCCCGTACAGGTTCACGACGATCACGCATCGCGGCAAGCGGCCTTCGCGCTGCGCCCATTCGAACGCACGCTCCAGCGCCTGAGGACACATGTTCCAGGTCTCAGGCTGCGAGTCGATGAACACGGGCTTGGCGTTGCAGTACAGGATAGGGTTGCAGCTGCCGACAAACGTCAGCGACGAACAGAACACCGTATCGCCCGGCTTCACGCCCAGCAGCAGCAGGGCCAGATGAATCGCCGCCGTGCCCGAACTCACCGCTGCGCCGTGGCCCACGCCTGCGTAACTCGCGAGTTCGCGCTCGAAGCCATCGACGTGCGGGCCGAGCGGCGCGATCCAGTTCGTCTTGAACGCGTCCTCGACGAAGGCCGTTTCCTCTTCGCCCAGGTGCGGCGACGAAAGCCAGATGCGCTGCGACAACTCGCGCCTGAACATGATGTCGATGGCGCGGCCCGCTTCATCGACCACCGGCAAGTGATCGATCTGGTGCTTGTCGAGCACGGCCATCGCGGTCGGCAGCCCTGCATCGAGGCCGACGGTAATCGGCGCCTGCTCGGGCAAGGCTGACACCATCGATTCCTCGGGCACGTGACCCAGCGCAGCGCGCCGCAGGTCGCCATCGGTGAGCGTGCGCTGCAGCGTACCGTCGGCACGGGTGACGAGCAGGATGCCGCGACCTGTTGCATTCAGGGCCTCAAGCGCCTGGTGCAGCGTGGCGGTTGCAGGCAGGCAAAGGGCGTTGAACTGGTCGGCGTTCACTTCAATCTCCTGGCGGGAACGCCTGCATAGATGCCCGATTCGGTGATGGGTTCGGAAACGACAGCACCTGCGCCTATGGTGACATCGTCAGCGATCCGGATGCCGGGGAGCACAGTAGCGCCCGCCCCCACCAGCACACGGCGCCCCACATGCACACCGCCGCCGAGCACAGCGCCCGGCGCGACATGGGAGAACTCGCCGACGACCACATCGTGATCGACCACGGCACCGTGATTGACGATGACCGCGCGGCCAACGGCTGCACCCGGCGCAATCACCGCTTGCGCCGCGATGAAACAACCCGCCACCATCGTTGCGTAACTGGAAACCGATGCATGGGGATGGATGACAGTTGCATGCTGCCGATCGGCGGTCGCCGCAGTTTCCGTCTCACGATTGGCGGCGTTGCCGATGGCGACGTGAAGCGTGTACGACTGGGCGAACGCAGCGCCCATTGTGATCACCGTGACGCCGGGCAACAACTCCCCGCCTGCGCGCGCCGGATTGCGGTCGCACGCAAAGACACGCGACCACGCCCCGCTCGCCAATGCCGCGTCCGCCACCACGCGGCCATGGCCGCCCGCACCCAAAATCAGCAACTCCGCCACGCGATTCGCGCCTTCTTCAGTACGTCAGAAACGTCAAAAACTGTTGATCTTTTCCAGGAGATGAGGGCCTGCCGGCAAGCTTGCCAGCAGCGCGGCGATGCGAGCGCCCGCCTTCCCGTCACCCCAGAGATTGTCCCACGGCCACGGTCCGTGCTGGATGGCGCAACGCAGCGCTGCCTCGATGGCATCGCGCTCGGGCGGCACATCCGTGACATTCGGATTGCGCTCGCGCAGACGCTGCCTGTCACCGATGTTGACAACCGGCGTGCCGAATGTGGCCGCCTCGATGATGCCCGCCGATGAATTGCCCGCGAGCACCGCGCAATGCGCAAGCGCCGCAGCGAACTGCGGACGCGGCAGGTGGCGGATTCGAACTGAGCCGTGCGGAAGCGGCGTGGCTTCCAGCGCTGCGAGAATTTCGCGCGAGCCTGCATCGGCATTGGGGTCCAGCCATGCCACCGGCAAGCCGACGCTCGCCAACGCGGCCAGTAACGCATCGGCCTGCGCGCGGGCCTGCCCTGCCTGCTGCACCACCGGATGGAACATGGCCAGGACGAAGGGCGACTCACTGACCAGGCCGAGCGCGCGAATCGCTTCTGTTCTCGGCAGGGCCCCAAGCTCAGCCAGGCCATCGAGCCCCGGCGCACCTGTCACGAAGACTCGCGCGGGGTCCTCGCCCAATCCGATGAGGCGCTCGCGCGAGCCTTGCGTCGCGACGAAGTGATAGCTCGCCAGTTTGGAGATCGCGTGACGGATTGGCTCGTCCACCGTGCCCGATCGCTCGCCGCCGTGAATATGGACGCAAGGAACACCGGTGTGCAATGCAGCGAGGGCGCCCGCCAGCATCTCGCCGCGGTCGCCCAGCACCACGAGGAAGTCCGGTTTTTCGCGATCGAGCAGTTGCGTCATTCCGCGCAGACAGTCAGCGAGCGCCAAGGCCATCCCGGCGCCCGTGCGGTTGTCCATGTCGAGCGCGATCTCGGCGCAAATCCGCAGGCCGCTCGCACGCACCTCGTTGACCGTCTCGCCGTGCGCCTTGCTCAGGTGCATGCCGGTCACCGCAATGGCCAGATCGATGCCGGGAGTCGATGCGACGCGCTGCAACGTCGATTGAAGCAAGCCGAAATCCGCGCGCGTGCCGGTCAGGTAGACGATGCGGCGCTGGCCTTCATCCGCGCTGCTCATGCCGCGCTCCGCCCTTCAACATCGAGATTGCTCCACTGCAGCACCGAACCTGCCGCGATATCGTGCCGGGCAACGCAGCCCACGGCCTGCGGCAATTCACGAGGCGCGATTCCTGTTGCAGGGCGGCGGCACGCCAGCATCGCCTGCGTCAGTAGCGTTCCAGCCTTGATATCGACCGCAGCAACAACGCTACGACGCGCCACGCTGGCCGTGTTTCGTTCTTCAGCGGTAGGCGCCTTCACGCCATCGCCCAGCATCGCCGAAACACGCCGGATGCCCGTCACCATGCGAGCGAATTCCGCGGGCTCCAGCGAGGCACTGTGGTCGGGACCGGGCAGTGCGTTGTCGAGTGTGAGGTGCTTCTCGATGACGGTCGCGCCCAACGCCACCGCAGCCAGATCAGCTTCAATTCCCAGGCTGTGGTCGGAGTAGCCGATCGTCACCCCCAGGTCGCGCGCCATCGAACCGATGGCGGTGAGATTGAGCGCGCTGTCCGGCGCGGGATAAGCGGAGGTGCAATGGAACACGGTGACATCGTCCAGGCTACCGCGCGCTTCGCGAATCCAGTCCAGCGCCTCACGGATTTCTTCCATGGTCGCCATGCCGGTGGAAACCAGCAAAGGCAGTTTTTGCGAAGCCGCATGCGCGACCAGGGCGCGATGGGTGAGTTCGCCGGACGACAACTTGAGTCGCCTGACACCCAGCTCAACCAGCATGTCCACTGCATCGACCGAAAACGGCGTCGAGAAAAACTCTATACCGATCCGATCGCAGTGCGCCTTCAGGGACTCGTGCTGCTCGCGCGACAACTCCAGCGCGCGCAACATCGCGAACTGGTCATGCGCGCCGGTCGCCTTGGCCTGGTAATCGGCAGTGGGCGCGCCTGGCACAACCAGGTCTTCGGCGCGAAACGTCTGGAACTTCACCGCATCCGCGCCTGCCGCATGGGCCGCATCGCACAAGCGCAGCGCCATCTGCAGATCGCCGTTGTGGTTGACGCCTGCTTCCGCGATCACGAAGACGTGGCTGGCTGGTGACATCGCTACCACGCCGTCCATCCGCCATCGACAACCAGGTTGTGGCCGGTCACGTATTTCGACGCATCGCTTGCGAGGTAGCGCATGGCATTGGCCATGTCGTCGGCCTCGGCCATGCGTCCCAAGGGCGCGCGGCTGGCGTAGTTCGCGACGAACGTTTCGTTCTGCCCGCTGAAAACCCCGCCCGGCGTGATCGCATTCACGCGAACGCCCTTGCTGCCCCAGTAACTCGCAAGGTACTTGGTCAGGCCCCACAGTCCCGCCTTGCTGGCCGCATAGATGGCGGGGGTGTTGATCGCTCGGCCCAGGTACTGCGAGCCTTCGTAGATGCGCTGGTCCGGTGCGACCACGCCATAGATCGAAATCGTGTTCACGATACTGCCCTTGCCTCGCGCAGCCATCGGTGCGCCGAACGCCTGCGCGCAAAGCATGGCGCCGGTCAGGTTCACGCCCATGACCTCGTTCCAGTCGGCAAGCGGAAAGGTCTCGAAAGGCTCGAAGAAATTCTCGGACTTGGTGGCGGCGTTGTTCAGCAGCGCGTCGGCCACGCCCCACTTCGCCTGCAACAACACCCGCGCCCTCATCACTTCATCCGGCTTTGAGATATCGGCGTGGCAATGAACCAGCTCAGTCGTTGCCGGCCCCAGGTTCTGCTCCAGCAGCGCGGCATCGCGATCGATCGCGAAGACGCGCGCGCCTGCCGCCAGGAAGTTGCGGGTCACTTCGCTTCCGATGATGCCCGCCGCGCCGGTCAGCACGACCACCTTGCCATCAAGCCCGAAGGCATCACTCATGTTGTTCCCTTTTGTCTTTTCATCAGCAGTTCCACAAACTCGAAGTCCAGCGGATGGTCGATATCGATGGAGCGCTCGCGCGGCATCACATGCAGGCGAATGCGAGGATGCGCCCAGAGCGAAGAAGCCAGTGTGCGCCTGTGCCACACATAGATCGACGCATTCATCGCGTACACCTTGGGCGCGAGCTGCCGGCCCGCCACTTCGCTGGCTGGCGGACATACGCGCTCATAAAAGCCGCCGGGCTTTTGCTCGACCATGTTGAAGTACGGATTCTTGTCGGATTCGTAACCCGTGATCACCGCATCGGTGTCTTCGTCCAGCAGCGCGTTGCAGGCGAGGATGTCGCTCACTTCCCGCAAGGGCGAGGTCGGATCGAGGTCGATGATGCGATCGACCGGCATCTCGTTGGCTTCCACCCACGCCACCAGATGCTGTATCACGGGCAACTTCGCAGCGGTTGATGTCGCCAGCTCGGCAGGACGCACGAAAGGCACGGTCGCACCATGGGCGCGCGCCACTTCAGCGATCTGTTCATCGTCGGTGGAGACGTAGATGCCGCGTGCGAGGCCGCTGCGCTGCGCCTGCTCGATGGTCCATGCGATCAAAGGCTTGCCCAGCAGCGGACGGATGTTCTTGCCGGGCAGGCCCTGAGAGCCGCCCCGCGCGCAGATCGTGATGATGGTGTTCATTGCGCAGCCCCACCAGCGCTTCGCCATGCAGTCGCTTCCAGGTCGATCATCCAGCGCGTGACATGCATCGCGTGCTGCAGGTCATAACGGGTCTTCGAACCGGTGCGCCATGCATCCAGCAGGTCCTGCATCGCCAATCTGTACGTGCCGGCCATGTCCCAGTCCGATGCCTGCGTTTCGATGTCGCGGCGCTCGTTCGCATCCTGCAGTGTGAGTTGTCGTCCCACGATATCCAGGCGAAGCGTCCCCTTGTCGCCCACCACGAGGTACTCGCGCACAGGCTTGCGGCTCACATAGTCGAGCGTGACCTGCACCGGCAATCCGCTCTTCATCGACAGCGTGATCGCCGCCGCATCGTCGCTGTCGATTTGCAGGCTGCCGCTGTTCGAGGCTGCGGCCTGTCCCATGGCGATATCGCCGAACAGATAGGCCGCGCTGTCGATCTCATGCACCAGGTCGAAGATCACGCCCCCGCCCTGATCGCGATGCGCGCTGTAGCTCTCGCGGTAATCGCGGCCTGTGCGCCAGTCGGGCAGCCACTGGCCGACTTGCAAATTGGCGCGAGCGATGCGGCCTGCTGCTGCGCTCTCGCAGGCTGCCTTGAGTTTGTTCACCGCCCCCAGGTAGCGCAGGTTGCAACCGACCACACTGGGCCGATCCCATCCCGCTTCGATCCGGCGCTGGATCGCCCGCAGCGAAGCCGCAGCTATGACCACGGGCTTTTCGATGTAGAGCGCCTCGACTGCATCCATCAGCGCATCGAGTTCCGCAGCGTGCTGGGCCGAGACGCTGCAGATCACGGCGATCTGCGGACGCACCGCAAGCCCAGCCGCAACCGACTCGACCGGTGTCGCCGCAAACTGGTGCACCCACTGCACGGACTCATCGCGCGTCGCGACCATGAAAAGCTCGGCATCAGGCACCAGTTCGCGGATGTTTTGCGCGTGCCGCCGCCCTATCGACCCGGCTCCTGTCAACAGCACCCGTGGACGGTCGCTCGCGGCTCGGTTTTGCATAATGGCGGTCATTATTTCATTCCCCGGAACACCCCGGACAAACGATGCCTGATCCTGTCTTGCATATCGTCCATTGCATTGACACGGAAGGTCCACTGCAAGAGCCGCTAGCCGCCACGTTCGACCGCCTGAAAGGCATTTTCGGGCTCACGATAGAGCCGACTGCCGAGAACCTGAAGCGCCTGCAGCAGCGCCAGATCGACCTGGGCGGGCTGGAAGCCGAGGTGGCGCAGGTCATCAAGCCTGAACTCCTGGCCTACAACGGCGACTGGGATGCCGTGGGCGCGATGCTCCATGACGCGATGAGCGAGCCCTTTCGCCGCGAAACCGTCGACGACTTCGGCGGCGGCTGGATCTACAGCTGGCACGTGATGGACCACGTCGGCTACGCCAGCAATCCGCGCAACAAGGCTCTGGGCTATGGCGCGGTCTTTCGCTTCTACCGTGACGCGGTCAAGAAGTCGGGGCCACAGGACGAGATCAACTGGCACTTCCACCCGCTCTTCCCGGACGGCGATCCGCTCAAGGCCGCGACCTCGTACACCAACAGTTACGCGCAGCTCAACCAGATCCTGGCCCGCAGGCTGATCGACGAGGGCTGGTTTCCGCAGGCCAACCGGCCTGGTTTCCACAGCGAGCGGCCCGACAGTCACGCCTTTCTGGAGCAATGGATTCCGTTCGACTACGCCAACCAGTCCTACGAAGAAGAGTCGGGCCAGAAGGACCTGCGCGGCGGCCGCTTCGGCGACTGGCGGCGTGCGCCAGCATCGTGGACCGGTTATCGGCCTTCGTACCGCGACTACCAGCAACCAGGCAACATGAACCGCCACATCTTCCGCTGCCTGAATGTGGGCACGCGGTTTCGCGAGTTGGGCGAGCGGCATGTGGATCAGGCGTTTGAGGACGCGCGACGCGCCGGCAGCGCAATCCTTTCATTTGCGGATCACGACTACCGCGACATCCGCCCCGATGTGCGGCGGGTGCGTGAGATGGTGCAGGCGGCCCGATCGCGGTTTCCCGATGTGAAGATCCGGTTCAGCGGCGCGGTGGATGCCGCGCGTGCGCACCTGGCTTCACGTGGCGAGTTGGCACAGCAGGCATCGCTCGCGCTGGAAATGTCGATCGAAGACGGCGTGCTCAGCGTGCGCTGCACTGCCGGGCAGTGCTTCGGCCCGCAACCTTTCCTCGCGTACAGGACAAAGAGCGGCGTGTACATCCACGACAACTTCGACGTGCAGGAGCCCGAGCGGCACTGGACCTACATCTTCGACTCGCAAACGGTTCCCCTGGAAGATGTTGAGTCCGTCGCCGTTGGTAGCGCAGGCGCTGAAGGCAGCGTCGCTGTGGCAAGGCACGTGTTGTGAAGCGAGTCCTTGTCGCCGCATACGGCGGCGCGCATGTGGCTGCGGCCATGCCGCTGTATCGGGAGCTGCTGGATGCAGGCTTGCAACCGGTGATGCTCGGATTGACCACAGCCGCTGACACGCTGCGCCGCCTGGGCATCCCCATCGTGCACTTTCAGGATCATGTCGATATCGGCGATCCGGCCGTCGAGCGATGGGGTCATTTTCTGTGCGAATTCCATCATCGTGAAGGCATCGGCATCACCCGCGAAGAGTCGATGGCCTACCTCGGCGCGAGCATGGCCGAGCTGGTCGGGGATGTCGGTGAAGAAGCCGCCCTTGCCAGCTACAAGTCCAGGGGTCTGAACGCCCTGCTCCCGGTTCGCACGCTCCAGCGGATCATCCAGGCGGAGCGGATCGGAGCCGTCATCGCCACTGATTCGCCCCGAGCCGAACGAGCCGCGCTCAACGCAGCTGCCCGGATGGGGCTGCCTTCGGTGTGCCTGCTCACGAGTTTTCCGCACATCGGTCTGGACTACTTGAAGCGCAGTGACAACGGCGCCGTGATCTGCGTACTCAATGAGCGCATTCGCCAGCAGCTGATCGATGCAGGTCGCGAACCTGCCAGTGTGATCGTCACCGGCAACCCCGCTTTCGACGCGCTGATAGCACCGGACGCGCAATCGCGCCGTTCAGAGCTTCGCGAGCAGGCAGGCATCGCCACCGACCAACGCGCCGTCCTCTGGGCCGAACAGCCCGAGCCGGGCAATCCCGCCCTGCCCACGGCCATGCGGGAGACGCTGGCAGCGGCCTGTACGAGCCACGGATGGAAGTTCATCGCGCGCCTGCACCCTTCCAGCCAGGCCGGAGCCAGCGTGACCTTGCCAGAGGGCGCACTGCTGAGTCCAAGGACGCAGGGCGTGCGCGATGCGCTCCTCATGTGCGATGCGGTGGTGACCTTCACTTCCACCATCGGGTTCGAAGCTCTCGTCCTCGACAAGCCTGTCGTCGTCGCAGCCATTTCGCAATACAGCCATTTCGTGGACTACCGCGAAGACGATGGTGTCTTCGTCGTTCAATCCATGTCTGCGGTGGAGCCAGCGCTCGCCAGCTTCTTCGCCGATGACGATCACGCCCAGCGCCTCGCGCGCTTTCGCCGTACGCTCCCCCAGACCGGGCAAGCCGCCCGCGCCATCGTCCAGTGCCTCCTGGCGCAGGACGCGACGCATTCCTTCACGACTGCCACGCCATGAACTCCCCCGCAACACCGCCGCCCCAGGTTGACCTCCACGCCAAGGGTGACGCGTACCTCGCCACCTCGTACAGCCAGGAAAACAGGCCGCTCAGCCCCTATGTGAAGGTCATGTCGAAACACCTGCACGACACCGTGTTTGGCGGACGCAGCGGCACATTGCTGGACATCGGTTGCGGACGCGGCGACCAGATGCGGGCATTCGCAGAGCTGGGCCTTGCATGCAGCGGAACCGACATCGCCAACAGCGCTTCGCAACTCGCGAGCGGCTTCGATGTTCGGGTGGCGAATCTAGAAGTCGATCCACCCCCCTTTGGCGAAAGCCAGTTCGACTTTGTGTACAGCAAGTCGGTCATCGAACACATGCGCCAGCCCGATCGCTTCCTGGACACCGCGCTCACATCGCTCAAGCCCGGAGGCACGGCCTGCATCCTCACGCCGAGCTGGTTTCACACCTATCGCATCTTCTACATGGAGTACACGCACGTCACGCCCTTCACCATCGAATCGCTGAAGACAGCGATGACGATGGCCGGCTTTGTCGATGTGGAAGTGCACTACTTCTACCAGCTGCCGTTCCTGTGGAAGAACCGTGCGTGGATGCCGCTCATCAAGGCACTCGGCGCTTTGACAGGGATGCTGGGCCTGCCCTACCGGCCGATCCGCAACATGCCGTGGCCCACGCAGATGAACAACGTGATCCGGTTCTCGCACGATGTGATGCTGATGGGCGTGGGACGCCGGGCGCCATGACCACCATCCGCCTCGCGGACCTCGATCCGACGGGTCATACGTCGTTTTCTTTCTACGATCTGCTGCCGGGTAACCAGGTGGTGGTGGAAGGAGCACCGGAGGCGGCGGACGCACTGGTGCTAGCGACCCAGTTGCTGCGAAACGACCTGCTTGAAGCGAACGATGAACAGATCGATCGATTCGCTGCGCTCGTCGTCACGCACGGGCACCTGTTGCCACCCCTTGCCGAATTCAAGGAACTCGCCGACGCAACCGCACGCGGCTTTGCAGCGTTGATCGGCAATGAGGCCATGCGACCGCGGCGCATGCGGCTCACGCGGCTCTCGCTGATGCTGCGCGTGGTGCTGGATCGCACGGAGTCCACCGCCGGCGTGCTGTCCGATACGGCACTGCCTTGCAAGAGCCCCTGGGATTTCATTGCGAAGGACGGTTCAGCCGAGGATGGGTGGGCAGCCACCTGCGATGAGAACAACGTGCGCCGGATCGACGCAGGTATTTGTGTATGGGGCCGCCGGCTCGAATTGCCGACGCAGCTCGATCGGCTGGGGGATGACCTGTGGGTGGGGTCGCACTACAGCGACGGCGGGTTCATCGTGTCTCAGGTCGAGTCCGCAGAGCCGCATGTATTGGCGATCACGCACAGCTGCCCGCTGGTCCTGGTTTTTGACTGGGGCGGTAAACGGTATGCGGTTGATTCACGAGGCGTGTTGGGCAGGTTGACTGCTGGTCAAGTGGGTCCTTCGCTCTTGCAACTGCCGGGCAAGGTCCATCGCGCGCGGATCATCGGTGACAGCCTCTACGCATTCGATTGGGGACAGGCTGGCGTCGGATTCCGGATCGACCTGCAAACCCTGCAGGTCGCCACGATCCGCACGGGCGACATCATCGTGTGCAACGACATCTGCGCTGCGGGCGAATCGCTGTACGGCATCTGCAAACTGCAGGGCCGCGTGTTCAAGATGACCCATGACTGGACACCTGTTTCGACGCGACTGGGTGCAGGCACCGGACCGGGTCAGCTGCTGGACCCGATCATGATTCGCGGCGATGGGGACGTGCTGAGTGTGGTGAACTGGTTTTCTTCGCGGATGGTGCGGTTGCCGGTGTTCTAGGCTCGGCTGTCATTGCGGACTGGATCCGCAATCCATGTCTTCAAGGGCCGTAACCGCTGCGCGGTGGATGCCGGGTCGAGCCCGGCATGACAGCCAACAGCCGGCTGTCATTGCGGACTTGATCCGCAATCCATGTCTTCAAAGGCCGTAACCGCTGCGCGGTGGATGCCGGATCAAGTCCGGCATGACAGCCAACAGCCGGCTGTCATTGCGGACTTGATCCGCAATCCATGTCTTCAAGG
>JAZKFI010000017.1:0-285775 GCA_040386575.1 Pseudomonadota bacterium | reverse complement strand
ACAGCCAACAGCCGGCTGTCATTGCGGACTTGATCCGCAATCCATGTCTTCAAGGGCCGTAACCGCTGCGCGGTGGATGCCGGGTCGAGCCCGGCATGACAGCCAACAGCCGGCTGTCATTGCGGACTTGATCCGCAATCCATGTCTTCAAAGGCCGTAGCCGCTGCGCGGTGGATGCCGGGTCGAGCCCGGCATGACAGCCTTGATGCAATCGTCACGAAAACTCCGCCGCCCAGATCGCCACCGCCGCCAGCGCCCTCAACTCGCGCGTGTAATTCGCCGTGCCCGCGCGATGCGCATCCAGCATCCGGTCGATCTCGTCTTGCCGGAACAGGGACTGCAGCAAGGGGCTGCCACCGAGCGTCTGGCGCAGCCATCCGTGGCTTTCGAACCGGAACCAGTCTCCCACCGGCACGGTGAACATCTGCTTCTTGCGATAAGCCAGGTCCTGTCCGATCAGCGGCGTGACGGCCCGCTTGAACCAGTGCTTCTTGTCACCTTGATTTAACTTGGTTTCCGCGCGCGAGCGGAACGCGAACTCCATCATTCGCCAGTCGAGAAACGGCGTTCGCGCTTCTATCGACACCGCCATGCCCATGCGATCCGGCTTGACCAGGTTGTTGCCCGAGAGCAGCAACTGCATATCCAGGTAGAGCGCCTGGTTCAATCGGCTGAAGTGCGCCGATTCGTCGAACCACGGTTTGGCCGCCTGCGCAAAACTGTCGATGCCCGCCAGCTGGCTCGCAACCTCGGGTCGATAGAGCGCCATCTTGTCTGCGGGTGAAAACAGCGAGATCGAATCGAAGTAGCTGCGCTGGAAGGCGTCATCACCCAGCGATGCGATATCGCCCCTGCCGAAGTAGTCCCCGTACTTTTCATACCCCGCAAAAAGCTCATCACCGCCATCACCCGTCAGCACCACCTTGACATGGCGCGCCGCCAGCTCGCTCACGCGCAACGTCGGCATGAACGACGCATCGCCATGCGGCTGGTCCAGGTGATGCAGCACCTGCGGCCAGCGGTCGAGCATGTTCAGCTCGGCGATCTCGCTGGTGTGGTCGCAGCCGAAACGCCGCGCCGCTTGCGCCGCGAAAGCCGACTCGTCATAGCGCGGATCGGCAAAGCCGATGCAGAACGTCTTGACCGGCCGGTCCACATGACGCGCCATCAGGCCGACGATGGTGCTGGAATCGACGCCGCCCGACAGGAATGCGCCCCACGGCACATCGGCGCGTAAACGAATGCGCGTCGCGTCGTCCAGGGTCGCCATGAACTCGTCGCTCCACGCACCGAAGTCGTGGTCGCGCTCCTGCTGGTCGGCGAGGTTCCACCAGCGATGGGTTTGCACACCGCCGCGCGTGAACTTCATCCACGTACCGGGCATGACATGGTGGATGCCCTGCCACACCGTCCACGGCGCGGGAATGTAGTTGAACGTGAGGTAGTGGTGAATCGCCTCCAGGTCGATCGCGGCCAATCCCTTGCTCGCCTGTGTGAACGGCAGCATGGCCTTGATCTCGGAGGCAAACACCACGCGAGCGCCATCGTCCGCAACATACAGGGGCTTCACGCCGATGCGGTCGCGCACCAGGTACATCGCGTCCTCGCGGGCATCGTCGATCGCAATCGCGAACATGCCGTTCAGGCGCTCCAGTCCCTTGATGCCGTGCTGTTCGTAAAGCCGCAGGATCACCTCGGTGTCCGAATGCGACTGCAGCTGCACACCCTGCGCGCGCAGGTCGTCGGCCAGCTCGATGTAATTGAAGATCTCGCCGTTCTGCACCACGGCGATCTGGCCGTCGTCGGAAACAAACGGCTGATGCCCACCGCCGATATCGATGATCGACAGACGCCGGTTGCCGATCGCCACGCCGCGCTGCGGCTGGCTCCAGATGCCTTCGTCATCGGGCCCACGATGCACGAGCTTGCTCGCCATCACGCCCAATGCTTCATCGGGCATTGCACGCCGCGCCCTGTCCCAGTAACCGAAGATGCCGCACATGGTCTAGTTGCTTCCCTTGCCGGTGAGGCGACCCAGTGTCCACACGGCGATTTGCAGGTCCAGTCGCAGGTTGTGTTCGCGCGCATAGCGCAAGTCCATCGCGAGGCGCTCGGCCTGCGTTCCTTCGGAGCGCAGCAGTGCTTGCGCGAGGCCGGTGATGCCGGGGCGAACGCTGCAGCGCGCGGTCCAATCTGCGTCGCTATACAGCGCACGCTGGGCCGGCACATCAGGACGCGGGCCGATGAGACTCATGTCGCCTTTGACCACGTTGATCAGCTGCGGCAATTCGTCGATGCTGGTGCGGCGCAGGATGCGGCCCACCCGCGTGATGCGTGCATCGCCTGCCGAGGTTTGCCACGACCCGATAGCCGCAGCGTTCCTCACCATGCTGCGGAACTTGTACATGCCGAACTCGCGACCGCCCAGGCCGATGCGGATCTGGCGAAAGAACACCGGGGCGCCGCTCTCGATCAGGATGGCAAGTGCCGCCCCAACGAGCAATGGCGAGAGCAAAAGCAGCGCGACCAAAGAGACCGCAATATCGATCAAACGCTTCACGGCGCCGATTCCATCCCTGCGGCGATGCGGTTGATGATCGCGTGAATCCTCACCGCATCCTGCTCGACTTGCGCGGACGTGCGACGCGACAGCAGCGCCTCGGCGCTGCGCAATTTCGCGACTTCGTCCTCGAAACTGCCACCCTCTCCGGCTCGATGGAAAGTGCGCGACAGGATCACCGCAGATGACCCCAGCCGCAGGTGCTCGGCCAACACATCACGGCCCGGCAGGTGGCCCTCGTCCATGCGGGCGATCCCGCCGAACCCAAATGAAAGCCCGTGCGATTTTGCAGCGGCTGCGACACGATCGACCATGCCCAGGGCCAGCGGCTGGAACATGAAGCGATGTCCAAGCGAGATGTGCAGGTCGTTCAGGCCGACATATACCTGGCCCAGGCCGGGCGTTGCTATCCACTCGTCAACGCAAGCCAGCGCCTGCGCGGTTTCCAGCAGCGGGATGACAGGCACACGGCCATGGACGATGTCCACGAACTCGTGCAGCTCAAAGGGGGTGTGAAACATCGGCAGCATTAGCAGGTCAGCCCCCGCGCCGATCACGGCATCGACTTCCGCTCGCGTGCCTTCATGCAATGGATTGACGCGGACCATCAACTGCGAATGCCGCAGCGCGGACTTGACGCGGCCGACGTCCTCCAGCGAGTGCACGCTGATGAAGGTGTTGCGGCCGGCCTGGCGCTCGGCCTTGCCCATGCGCTCCAGATCGACCCACAGACGGAATCCGCCCATGTCGTCGCATCGACGCGCGAACTCGACGTCGTTGGTGATCTGTATCAGTTCAAGCATGGCAGGCGCTGATTATCGGGCCAGCGCCGCGCGCAGGTCGGCGCTGGACAGCCATGTGACGACGGCCACGAGCACTGCGGCGATTAACGCAGACGCGAGTCCCGCCACAAGCGATGGCGTCAGGGACAGCAGACGTGACACAGCAGCCGCTCCCAGCAGGCACGCGAGCGAAACCGCCATGGCCTTCCACGGCACCCAGCGCGCCACGTCGCGTCCCAACGCCGCAATGCAAACGAGCGCGACGCCCGAGAGCAGCACATTCATCACGACCATCAGCTGCGCGCCGCCCGACCATCCGAGAGCGGGCGCCAGCAACAGCATCGCCACCGCACCCGCGTAAGCAGCGACGGCAGCAGACATCGAAGCCCGCGCCGCCAGCACGGTCAGCGTGACTGCGATGAGCGCTTGCGGCAGCAATCCCCACGCGCCCAGCGATCCCCAGTGCGCGATGCGCTCCAGCGCCTGCGCATCCATGCGGCCCCAGCCGAACAGAAGGGAAGCGACGGCGGGCGCGCCGACGATCAGGCCGGCCGCGGCTGCGCACGCCAATGTCCATGCGAGCGCGAATGCGGTTCGCACTGCAGTCGCGGTCAATGCGTCATCACGCTGTGCAACGGCACGCGCGATCGCGGGAAACGCCAATGTCGCCACCAGTTGAATCGCCAGGATCAGCGGCAACTCGACGAGCTTCCACGCGTAGTTGAAAGTCGCCAGAGCGCCCTCGCCTTCTCGCGATGCGATCGACCTCGCAACGAACGGAAGCGCGAGTGGCAAACCCGCCGACAGTGCGGCCCACAACCAGACGGGCGGTGAAGGCAGTACAGGTGCAACCGCAGTCACGGGCGCTACGTCGAGGGCGGGCGTCCTCCAATGCAGCCATGCCAGACGCAGCAGCATGGCAGCGACCAGGCCGATCCCCAGGAACTGCACCGCGTTGCCGGCGGCAGAGTTGGCAGTCCACACGATGGCCGCGATCAACGCAACATTGACGACCAGGTTCGCGCCATACATCCCGGTGAAATCACGTTCGTGCTGCAGACGGGTCACCCAGAGCGACGCCAGCAGCGCGGCGGGAAGCGCGACCGCACTCCAGATCAATGCCGTGGATGCCGCCGGCAACTGTGCAGTCGAGAGCCCGCCGGCGAGCCAGAGCGCAGTGGACTGCCTGAAAACCAGCAGCCCCAGCGCCAGCAGCACGCCCCCCACGATCACCCAGAGCGCAACCCGTCGCTGAGTGGCGGCAACGCTTGCCCTGTCTTGACCGGCCCATGCGGGCACCAGCACATAGGCCAGGGCCCCGCTCGCCAGAAAGCCAGCCAGCCAGTCGGGCAGGGTCAGCATCAGAACCACGACATCCGCCAGCCCCGATGCGCCAAATGCCGCAGCCTGCGCCGACTCGCGCAAAAGACCCAGCAACCGGCTGGCCAGCAGCAGGGCCAGGGACAGGGCGCCGGCTTTCAAAAACATGGGGCCTGATTATCGAGTCCGAGTGGGCTGGGGCCGCAAAAACTTAGAATCGACGGTTTGGCCGACGATCGGCCTTTTTGTCTTTTGCACTGGCGCCCCCCATGTCCGACACCAAGAACCCTGCTCCCGCCGCCGCTGCGGTCGATGAAAACCAGCTGATCTCCGAGCGCCGTGAAAAGCTCAAGGCGCTGCGCGAAGCCCAGCGAGAAGGCAAAGGCGTCGCTTTCCCCAACGATTTCAAGCCCGGCCATCGCGCGGCCCACCTCATCGAACACCACGACGGCAAGACACCCGAGAAGCTCACGGAAGAAGGCATCTTTGCCAGCGTCGCGGGACGCATGATGCTCAAGCGCGTGATGGGCAAGGCGAGCTTTGCGACCATCCAGGACGCCACCGGCAAGTTCCAGCTCTACGTCACGCGCGATGAAATCGGCGAAGAACTCTACGCCGCGTTCAAGCACTGGGACCTCGGCGACATCATCGGCGCAGAAGGCAAGCTGTTCAAGACCCGCACCGGCGAGCTCTCGCTGCACGTGACCAAACTGCGCCTGCTGACCAAGAGCCTGCGCCCCATGCCGGACAAGTTCCACGGCGTGGCCGACCAGGAAGTGAAGTACCGCCAGCGCTATGTGGACCTGATGATGGACCCGGTCGCACGCGATCGCTTCACGGCACGCAGCAGGGCTGTGAGCGGCATCCGCGACTTCATGGTGAACGCGGGCTTCCTCGAAGTCGAGACGCCCATGCTGCATCCGATTCCCGGTGGCGCCAACGCAAAGCCCTTCGTCACCCATCACAACGCGCTCGACCAGGAAATGTTCCTGCGCATCGCGCCGGAGCTGTACCTCAAGCGCCTGATCGTCGGCGGCTTCGAGAAGGTCTTCGAGATCAATCGCAGCTACCGCAATGAAGGCATCTCGGTGCGCCACAACCCCGAGTTCACCATGATGGAGTTCTACGCGGCGTACTGGAATTACCGCGACCTGATGGACTTCACCGAAGCGCTCATTCGCGATGCGGCGCAACGTGCAACCGGCACGCTGCAACTGACTTACTCGGGCAAGCCGGTCGACCTGGCCAAGCCATTCGAGCGCCTGACGATTCGCGAAGCCATCGTCAAGCACACCGAGGCAGGCGACAAGGTCGATGACCGCGAGTTCCTCACGAACGCCCTTCGCAAGCTCGGCATGAACGAGGACAAGGACAAGCTGTCTGCCCGTTCGCTCGCCAGCCTGCAGGTCATGTATTTCGAGGAAACCGTCGAAGAAAAGCTCTGGGAGCCGACCTTCATCATGGAACACCCGACGGAGATTTCGCCGCTGGCCCGCGCCAACGACGACCGGCCGGAGGTGACCGAGCGATTCGAGCTCTACATCACGGGGCGTGAGTTCGGCAACGGTTTCTCGGAGCTGAACGACGCGGAAGACCAGGCCGCGCGCTTCAATGCGCAGGTCAACGCCAAGGACGCAGGCGACGACGAAGCGATGTTCTACGACCACGACTTCGTGCGTGCACTCGAATACGGCATGCCGCCCACCGGCGGTTGCGGCGTGGGCATCGACCGGCTGATGATGCTGCTCACCGACAGCCCCAGCATCCGCGACGTGATCCTGTTCCCTGCGCTGCGCCGCGAAGCGTAAAGGTTTCGCTTCGCAATGACGGTTAGTAAAGCCGAAGCGCTCGGCATCGACTTCGGCACGTCCAATTCCGCCATCTCCTATGTCGGGCCCGATGGGCTCGCACGACTGGTGCCGCTGGAAGTCGGAGAAGGCTCGATCCCCAGCGCCGTTTTTTTCAACGCGGAAGAGCGCACGATTCACTTCGGGCGCGATGCCATCGCCCTGTACCTCTCGGGTGTCGATGGGCGCCTGATGCGCTCGCTCAAGAGTCTTCTGGGCAGCAGCCTGCTGCACGAACAGACGCGCGTGCCCGAGGGCATGGTCAATTTCCAGGACGTGATTTCGCGGTTTCTCAAGGAACTGGCGACGCGCGCCAACCGGCATCTCGGCCACGAGGTGCGGCGCGTGGTCATCGGGCGGCCCGTTCATTTCGTGGACGACGCCCCGCAGCGCGACAAGCAGGCGCAGCAGGCGCTGACGAAGGCAGCCACAGCGGCCGGTTTCGACGAGGTGTCGTTCGAGCTGGAACCGATCGCCGCCGCGTTTGACTACGAACGCCGCGTCACGCGCGAATCGCTGATCCTGATCGTCGATATCGGGGGCGGTACGTCCGACTTCACGGTCGTGCGCCTGGGCCCCGACCGCATCGCGAAAGCAGATCGCAGCGGCGACATCCTCGCCACCAGCGGCGTGCACATCGGCGGCACGGACTACGACCGCAAGCTCAGCCTGGAGCGCGTGATGCCCTTGCTCGGATTGCGCCATCGCGGACCGACGGGGCGCGAGGTGCCCAGCTCGGTGTTCTTCGACCTGTCAACCTGGCACCTGATCAACTGGCTCTATGCGCCCAAGTCGCTGCGCGACATGCAGGAGCTGCGCACCAGCTACAGCGACACGCGACTGCACGATCGCCTGATGACCGTGCTCAACGAGCGCCTGGGTCACCGGATCGCGAGCGAAGTGGAGCAGGCGAAGATCCGCAGTTCGCAATCGGAAGCGGGCACGGCGATAGACCTCTCGCACATCGAAGCGGGCCTGGGCGCGCAGCTCGACGCGCAGGGGATGGGCGAGGACCTGCGCGGATTGCTCGAACAGGTGGTGGCGTGCGGCCAGGAGTGCGCGAAAGCGGCGTCGGCAACCGGCAGCATCGACGCGCTCTACCTCACCGGCGGATCGTCGGCACTCAAATCGTTCCAGCAGGCGCTGGCGATCGGCTTTCCGGGTGTGCCGATTGTGGAGGGCGACCTTTTTGGCGGTGTCGCCTCGGGTCTTGCCTATGCCGGACAGCGGCGCTGAAGCGCCGCGATTCATCGTCAGGGCAGCAGCGACAGCGCGTGGATGTATTCGGGACTGCGCATGAGCGTGTCCCAATCGAGCGCTGGCTTCGAGGGCAGCAGCGACAGGCGGCGATGCTCACTGGCAGCCCGGCCCCGCCACTCGCCCCTGGTGTGAGCCTCGGACAGACCGTGCAGCAGTTCATCGACGGCGCTGCCGTCACCCGTGGACTGGTTGCACAGCAGCACGAGATCGCATCCTGCATTGAGCGCTGCAATGCCGGCCTCGGTGTAGCTCACCTCACGACCGTCGATCACGCGCGCACCGGCCATCGACAGGTCGTCGCTGAAAATCGCGCCGCCGAATCCGAGTTGCGCACGCAGGATGTCATTGAGCCACTTGCTGGAGAAACCTGCGGGCCTGGAATCGACCTTGGGATAGACCACGTGGGCCGGCATCACGCTCGACATCACGGTGTTGAGCCACTTGTAAGGCGCGGCGTCGTCGTTGAGGATGGTGCGCAGGCCACGCTTGTCGACCGGGATTTCAGTGTGCGAGTCGGCCTTGACGAACCCGTGTCCCGGGAAATGCTTGCCGCAATTGGCCATGCCGGCCAGCAGCAGGCCGTGCATCAGGCTGCGTGCCAGCAACGCGGTGATGCGCGCATCGCGGTGGAACGCGCGGTCGCCGATGACGCTGCTGCCGCCATAGTCCAGGTCGAGCACGGGCGTGAAACTGAAATTGACGCCGCACGCGCGCAACTCGGCGCCCAGCACGAACCCGGCCGCGGACGCTGCGTTGGTCGCGGCCATCGCGCCGGCGCCCTCCCCGCCCCGGCCGTCTTTCATCCACATCTCACCGAACGCCCGCATGGGCGGCAGATGCGTGAAGCCATCGGTGCGAAACCGCTGCACCCGGCCGCCCTCATGATCGACGCAGATCAGCAGGTCTTCGCGGATCGAGTTGATCTCGGCCGTCAGTTCTGTGAGCTGCTGACGGTCTTGCCAGTTGCGCGCAAAAAAGATGAGGCCACCCGTGAGGGGATGGGCGAGCCGTTGGCGGTCCACCGCGCTCAGCGTAGTGCCGGCAATGTCGAGGATGAGGGGTGCGTGTACAGGCATTTGGTTTACCGAAGAATGGGGTTCACGGATTCTTTTCGACCACGACGAAGCTCGCGGCGTAGTCGGTCTCGTCAGTCACGGTGACGTGCGCGGTCAGGCCTTCGCCCTCGAACCATTCCTTGAGCACGCCGTGGAGCACGACCACAGGTTTGCCGCTGGGCAGGTTCGCGATTTCGCACAGGCGCCAGGTCATCGGCATGCGAAGGCCCATGCCGATGGCCTTGCTGAAAGCTTCTTTCGCGGAAAAACGGGTGGCGAGAAAGCGGATGCCGCGCTCGGGCCAGCGGGCCGAGCGCGCTTTCCAGACGCGCATCTCGCCGTCGCTCAAGACTTTCTGCGCGAAACGCTCGCCGCGACGGTCCAGCGATTCGCGGATGCGTCGCACATCGCAGATGTCGGTCCCGATGCCGTAAATCATGACGCGCGCGGGAAGGCCCTGTCGATGCTGGCAAGATACGCCTTGATCGCTCCCGCGTAGCCCATCTCGAGGGCGTCGGCGATGAGCGCGTGGCCGATGGAGACCTCCTGCACCTGCGGCGCGGCACTGAGGAAGGTGGTCAGGTTGGCGAGGTTCAGGTCGTGGCCCGCGTTCACGCCGAGCCCTGCTGCCACTGCCGCTGCCGCTGTGTCAGCGAACGATTTGAGAATGGTCTCTTGCGACGGCGTGCCGAATGCCGAGGCGTAGGTTTCGGTGTAGAGCTCGACTCGATCGGCTCCGATTGCTTTCGCGGCTGCCATCGCTTGCGGCAACGGGTCCATGAACAGGCTCACCCGCACGCCGAGGTAATGCGCTTCGTCGATCAGCGGCCTGAGCCGCTCCGCGTCGGCTTCCAGGTCCCAGCCATGGTCGCTGGTGAACTGACCTTCGCTATCGGGCACGAAGGTGCACTGGTGCGGGCGAAGGTCACGCACGAAGTCCATCAGGTTGTGGAAAGGGTTGCCCTCGATGTTGAACTCGGCTTGCGGCCAGGATGTCTTCAGCATCGAATGCAGTTCGTACACATCGGCACGGCGGATGTGGCGTTCGTCAGGACGCGGGTGGACGGTGATGCCCTGCGCGCCCGCTTCCAGGCAAAGCGTCGCCGCGCGCGTGACGCTGGGGATTCCCAGGTGGCGCGTGTTGCGCACGAGCGCGACCTTGTTCAGGTTCACCGAAAGAGCTGTGCGGGAGGGGGAAGATGTCATAGCGCCTGCAGGTCGATCATCAGCTGGCGGGTGCGCAGCGTGGAGACACCGCAATGGTAGTGCAGCAGCGCACGCAATTGGGGCTTGAGCTCAGCCATGACAGGCGCTGCGCGTCGCACGGTTGCATTGAACGGGGCTTCGTCATCCAGGGCGAGTTGCAGCCCCAGCCATTGCGCACCCGACAGGCTGCCCCGCGCCTCCTGCTCGCGTGAGGCGACAAGGCCCGCTTCAGGCACCAGGCTGTACCGGGCGTCGGCTTCCAGAGGACCCAGCGTGAGCGTTTGCCGGTCCAGAGCGGGCAAGAGCCCGATCTCGCGCAGCAGCATGAGCTCGAAGGTGCGCAGCACGGGCTCCAGTGCTTCGGCATGCTCTGACGCGAGCACCGCGACTGCTGCAGCATACGTATCGAACAGCTTGGGATGCGGGTCGTCTCGTGCGAGCAGCCGAATGAGCAGTTCGTTGAGGTAGTAGCCTGAGAGCAGCGCATCGCCCGTGGGCATCACGTGGCCGCCGACCCATTCCGCGCCCTTGAGCGTGCGAATCTCGGCGTCGCCCCCGAACGACACTTTCAGCGGCTGCAGCGGCAGGAGCACGGGGCGGAAATTGGAACTGGGCCGCTTGGCACCCTTGGCGACGAGCGCAACGCGGCCGTACTGGCGGGTGAATACCTCCAGGATCAGGCTCGACTCGCTCCAGTCGTAACGGTGGATGACGTAAGCGGGCTCATCGCCGATGCGCTTGGCGGCCATTGGCAGAACTGAAAATCACTCGTAGCCGAAGCTACGTACCCGCTGCTCGTCGTCGGCCCAGCCAGATCGCACCTTCACCCACACTTCCAGGAACACCTTGCAGTCCATGAGTTTTTCGAGTTCTTGGCGGGCTTCGGTGCCGATGCGCTTGAGGCGCTCGCCCTTGTCGCCGATGACCATGGCCTTGTGGCCGTCGCGTTCGACGACGATGGTTGCCGCGATCTTGACGAAACGCTTGTGCTTGGGGCTGGGCTCTTCCTCGAACTTGTCGATGACGACGGTGGACGTGTAGGGCAGCTCATCGCCCGTGAAGCGGAAGAGCTTTTCGCGCACTGTTTCGCCAGCAAGAAATTTCTCGCTGCGGTCGGTCAGCTCGTCTTCGGCGTACATCCACGGTTGCTGGGGCAGATACTTGTCGAAGATGGCGAACAGCCGCTCGACGTCTTTCGCGTTCTTGGCCGACATCGGCACGACTTCGGCGAATTCATGACGCGTGGCCATTTCCTGGATCCAGGGAGCGACATCGCCGCGCCGGTGGATTTCATCGAGCTTGTTGGCCAACAGCACGACGGGGATGCCGGGCTTGAACAGCGCAAGCACCTTGGCGTCGGCCGGCGTGAACTTGCCCGCCTCGACCACGAACACCACCAGATCGACGTCGCCGACAGCGCCCAGAACGGTCTTGTTGAGCGAGCGATTGAGCGCCGTTGCGTGACGGGTCTGGAACCCCGGCGTATCGACAAAGACAAACTGCGAATCGGCCACCGTGCGAATGCCGGTGATGCGATGGCGAGTGGTCTGCGCCTTGCGCGAGGTGATGCTGATCTTCTGGCCCACCAGCGCATTGAGCAGTGTCGACTTGCCCACGTTGGGCTTGCCGATGATGGCGATCAGGCCGCAGCGCTGGTCGTCGGTGTTGGGCGCTTGCGGTTCAGCCGACTCGGTCGGCGGCACGGATTCATCGTCAGGAATGGAAGAAGGATCGGTCATTTGCCCTTGGATCTGAGGGAGAGCAGCATGGCGGCCGCGGCAGCCTGCTCTCCGGCCCGGCGCGAAGCGCCAATGCCTCGCTCGACCGTGTTGAGTTCTGGAATCTCGCATTCCACATCGAAGGTCTGCTTGTGGGCAGCACCCAGCGTGGCAGCGACCCGATAGACCGGCAGCTTCATCTTGCGGCCCTGCAGCCACTCCTGCAATTCGGTCTTGGGATCTTTCGCAGCGGCCGCCATGCCGGGATTCATTTCGACACCCTGGTACAGGCGGTGCACCAGCGCTTCGGCAGGGCCGTACCCGGCATCGACATACACAGCGCCGATCACGGCTTCAAGCGCATCGGCCAGGATTGACGGACGTTTGGTGCCGCCAGAGCGCATCTCGCCTTCGCCGAGCTTGAGGATGTCGGGCAAGCCCAGGCCCACGGACAACTGGTGCAATGTCTCCTGCTTGACCAGGTTGGCCCGCACGCGCGACAGGTCGCCTTCAGCCAGCGTTCCCAGACGAGCGTAGAGAAGCGAAGACACCGCCAGATTGAGCACCGAGTCGCCGAGAAATTCCAGGCGCTCGTTGTGGTCCGACGAAAAACTTCTGTGGGTCAGCGCGCGCGAAAGCAGGCCCGCGTTTGCAAACTGGTGCTGCAAGCGGGTTTGTAGTGCGGCAAGCTGTCCATCCACGGTTACTTTGACTGACCCTGGTACTTCAGGAGCAGGTAGGCGGGACCGAACATGTGGATCTCGCGGTTGTAGGCAAAAGACACGACCACCTTGTCGTTGACCTTGGAGATCACGAGATCCTTGCCGGTGATGGACTTGATGTCGTCGATCTGCGCGGCCTTGTCGAAGATCTGCCTGACTTCGAGGACCGTGTTTCCGGCTGATGCCTTTTGCGCCGCCTTCAGGGTCGCCTGGTATTCCACGACGGTCGGGAAGGCCTGCGCGCCGAGGACGCCCAGGCAAGCCAGCACACCCACCACGAAGAGCAGGCCGATGAATGAAATGCCCCGCTGCCCAGTTCTGATTCCACGTTTCATGCTCATTGCCCTCGATGCCTTCAATATCAACCAGACCTATTCAAACGACCCGATGCGCTTGAAGCTGCCGAAATTCATCCAGATGAAGAAGGCCTTGCCCACGATGTTGCGATCGGGAACGAAGCCCCAGTAGCGCGAATCGAGCGAATTATCGCGGTTGTCGCCCATCATGAAATAGTGGCCTTCGGGGATCTTGCAGACGACCCCCTCCACACTGTAACGGCAATTCTGTTTACCGGGAAAGTTCTCCGCGCCGGGAATGAATGCAGGCCGCCTGTCGTCGTTGAGGATGCGGTGCTTGCGCCCGACCAGGTCTTCTTCGTACTGCTTGAAGTACTCCATCGAGTCTTCTTCGAAGAAATCGGCAACCGCCGTCTTGGTGACAGGCTGGCCGTTGATCGCCAGCTGCTTGTTCAGGTAAGACACTTCATCGCCCGGCACACCGACCACGCGCTTGATGTAGTCGAGGCTGGGCTTGGGCGGGTAGCGAAACACCATGACATCACCCCGCTTGGGCGCGGTTCCGTCGGTGATCTTGGTGTTGAGCACGGGTAGCCGCACGCCGTAGGTGAACTTGTTGACCAGGATCAGGTCGCCCACGAGCAGCGTGGGAATCATCGAACCCGACGGGATCTTGAACGGCTCGAACAAAAACGAACGCAGCACGAAGACCGCGATGATCACGGGAAAGAGTCCCGCGGTCCAGTCGAGCCACCAGGGCTGCTGCATCTGACGGTGTTCGACCACTGCGCGGGCCGATTCGCTGACCTCGCCCCCGCGTGCAACCTGCTCGCGCTCCCACTGGCGCACGACTTCTTGCGCAGCACGCCGCCGTTGCGGCAGGAAATAGAGGCGCTCGGCCACCCAGAAAAGTCCGGTGACGACGGTGGCCAGGAAAAGCAGGAGGGCGAAGTTGCCTTCGACAAAGCCGAAATACCAGGCACCCGCGTACCCGAGGAAGGCCGCGAGTACCGCAGCGGTGAGAAATGGCATGTTTGCTTTAATCCTCGACTTGCAGGATGGCGAGGAACGCTTCCTGTGGCACTTCGACCGAACCGATCTGCTTCATTCGCTTCTTGCCTGCTTTTTGTTTTTCAAGGAGCTTGCGCTTGCGGCTGATGTCGCCGCCGTAGCATTTTGCCAGCACGTTCTTGCGCAGCGCCTTGATGGTTTCGCGCGCAATGATATTCGCCCCAATGGCCGCCTGGATGGCGACATCGAACATCTGCCGGCTGATGATCTCGCGCATCTTGGCGACCACCGCGCGCGAGCGGTACAGCGACTGGCTGCGGTGCACGATGATCGAGAGCGCATCGACCTTCTCGCCGTTGAGCAGGATGTCCACCTTGACGACGTCGGAAGCGCGGAATTCCTTGAAGGTGTAGTCCATCGAGGCATAGCCGCGGCTCACCGACTTCAGCTTGTCGAAGAAGTCGAGCACGATCTCGCCGAGCGGCAGTTCGTACGTCAGCATGACCTGCTTGCCGTGGTACGCCATGTTGAGCTGGACGCCGCGCTTCTGGTTGGCCAGCGTCATCACCGGTCCCACGTATTCCTGCGGCATATAAAGATGCACGGTGACGATGGGCTCGCGGATTTCTTCGATGCGGCCCTGGTCCGGAATCTTGGAGGGGTTCTCGACCATGATCGTTTCGCCGTCGGCCTTGACCACCTCGTACACGACGCTGGGCGCGGTGGTGATCAGGTCCTGGTCGAACTCGCGCTCGAGCCGCTCCTGGACGATCTCCATATGCAGCAGGCCCAGGAAGCCGCAACGGAATCCGAAGCCGAGCGCCTGGCTCACTTCGGGTTCGTAATGCAGCGAAGCATCGTTGAGCTTCAACTTTTCCAGCGCATCGCGAAGCGAGTCGTACTGGTTGGCTTCCGTTGGATAGAGGCCCGCGAACACCTGCGGCTGGATTTCCTTGAAGCCGGGAAGCGCCTCGGTGGCCGTGAACGCCGCGCCGCCGGTGCCCGGCTTGATGAGCGTGACGGTGTCGCCCACTTTGGCAGCCTGCAATTCCTTGATGCCCGCGATGATGAAACCCACCTCGCCGGCTTCCAGCGACTGGCGAGGCTCGCTGCCTGGCGTGAAGACACCCAGGTTGTCCGCGTTGTACATGGCGCCGGTCGCCATCAGCTTGATGCGGTCGCCGCGTGCCAGGCGCCCATCGACCACACGCACCAGCATCACCACGCCGACATAGGTGTCGAACCAGCTGTCGACGATCATGGCGCGCAACGCGCCATCGGGATTGCCGCGCGGAGCCGGAATACGCGCAACGACAGCTTCGAGAATGTCGTCGATGCCCATGCCGGTTTTGGCCGAACAGGCAATCGCATCGGTTGCATCGATGCCGATCACTTCTTCGATCTCGGCCTTCGCGTTTTCGGGATCTGCGTTGGGCAGATCCATCTTGTTCAATACCGGCACGACTTCGACGCCGAGATCGAGTGCGGTGTAGCAGTTAGCAACTGTCTGCGCTTCGACGCCCTGGCTTGCATCGACGACGAGCAATGCGCCTTCGCATGCGGACAACGAACGCGACACTTCATACGAGAAGTCAACGTGACCCGGTGTGTCGATCAGATTGAGGTTGTAGATCTGTCCGTCGCGCGCTTTGTAGCGCAGCGAAGCGGTCTGCGCCTTGATGGTTATCCCACGCTCTTTTTCGAGATCCATCGAGTCGAGCACCTGCTCTTCCATCTCCCGATCGGAGAGTCCGCCGCAGCGTTGAATCAAGCGATCAGCGAGCGTCGATTTGCCGTGATCGATGTGCGCGATGATTGAAAAGTTTCTGATGTGATTCATCAACGGGAACGCTTAAGTGATTGAATTCAAAAGGCAGTGGACAAGAAAAAAGGGCGCGTCGAGTAATGACGCGCCCTAAACCAACAATCTATGGCAACTGCGATAGTTGGAGCTTCATTGTAGGCAAAAAGCCCGGGACGTACAGCCAGTGCCATGCTCAAAAGGGGTCGTTGCAGACCAGCAACACGATTTTTATACACAAGTTATCAACAGAATTAGGGGGCAAGGTTTGGGACAACATGTGGGCGATCTGTGGACTGACTGTGCACGCCGCCGATTTGTCCCGTATCGTGGATTTCGAGCTTGCCGATATGCCGGTAATGGCCAATCTGGTTGCCCGATTCTATCCAAAAAGGTCGTTAGGCTCCCAAAAAGTTAGCGGTTGCAAACTTAATGGCCGCAAAAACAGGGTCGGAAATTTTGGTTCGAGGCCCGTCTTTTTTTTCTGACGCCCCAAAATAAAGCCCCAAACCCGACTCCGGGATGGGGCTTTGTCTCAGGTTTGACGCGGTCTGTTAGCGTGCCGGCCGAATCAGCAGGTAGGTCGCCAGCTCACCGCGGCGAAGCAGAACCGGAATCGCCTTGGTCTTGTCGACCTTCGCGACCACGGCGTCGAACTCCTTCACGCTGCCTACTTCGGTGTTGCCGATAGCGACGATCACATCCCCTTCGCGGATACCTGCACGAGCTGCACCTTCTGCTGCGGCCTCGACCTTCACGCCGCCCTTGACCTTGAGTTCCTTGCGCTGGGCATCCGTGAGGTCGGTGACCGTGAGGCCCACCGACTGCGCGGCCGGCGACGACTTCGGCTTTTCTTCCTTGGCTGCCTGGGCGGTGCGCGCCGGCTTCTCGGGCTCGACTTCGGCAATCACGACAGCCAGGTCCTTGAAGCCGCCCCGGCGGAACACCGTCACGCTGCTGCGAGTGCCCGGCTTGACGCTGCCCACCAGGCGCGGCAGGTCGGTTGCACGATCGATCACCTTGCCGTCGAACTTCGTGATGATGTCGCCGGCCTCGACGCCTGCCTTGTCGGCGGGCGAGCCGCTTTCGACGCTGCGAACGAGTGCGCCCTGGGGGCGTCCCAGGCCGATGGACTCGGCAACGTCCTTGGTCACCTGGTCGATCTGCACGCCGATGCGTCCGCGCTGCACGCGGCCCGACACGCGCAGCTGTTCACTGACGCGCATCGCTTCATCGATGGGGATGGCAAACGAGATGCCCATGAAGCCGCCCGAGCGTGAATAGATCTGGCTGTTGATGCCGACGACTTCACCGCGCATGTTGATGAGCGGGCCGCCGGAGTTACCGGGGTTGATCGCCACGTCGGTCTGGATGAACGGCAGGTAGTCCCCGGTGTCGCGGCCCTTGGCGCTCACGATGCCGGCAGTCACGCTGTTCTCAAGGCCGAACGGCGAGCCGATAGCCATCACCCACTCACCCACCTTCAGGCGGTTGTTGTCGCCGATCCGTACAGCCGGGAATCCCGTGCCGTCGATCTTGACGACAGCAACGTCGGTGCGCTTGTCGGCACCGATGATGCGCGCCTTGAATTCACGCTTGTCAGGCAGCGTGACGACGACTTCGTCCGCGCCTTCGACGACGTGGGCATTCGTCATCACGAAACCGTCGCTGCTCAGGATGAAGCCAGAGCCCACGCCGCGCGGCTGGGTCTGTTCTTCATCCTGCTGTGGACGATTCGGGCGTGGCGCCTGTCGTGGTTGACCCGGCGTGCCCGGCATCGGCTGGCCGAAGAAGCGCCGGAAGAACTCCTGCATCTCTTCGTCCATGTTGCCGGGAAGGCCCGAAGCGGCGCTGCTGCGAACGCGCTCCACCGTACGGATGTTGACCACCGATGGCCCGACCTGTTCGACCAGGTCGGTGAAATCGGGAAGCCCGCGAACCGCCTGCGCGGACACCGGCCGGGCCGGAACAAGCGCGATGGTCGTGCCGACAGCGAGCGCGGCCACGATCGCATACGTGCGAATTTTCTTCAAGTCGATCGTCTTCATGCTGGACATACTTTCCTTGGGAGATGGCGGGCTCGGGCAGCCCTCTCTGCTGAGAATGAAAACCTGCGAAATGGTTCAGCGGCTGACGTGCGAAACCTCGGTCGCATGGGGCCTAGATGGGGACTTACTTGCGCCGCTCAAGGCTCTGCGCAAATGCATTGAGCGTCTGCGACGGCACTTCACCCACGGCGGTGAGCCACCAGTCCTGGATGCGGCGCGTCAGTGTCTGGGTCGCGCCAGCGGCAAAGATGCCCTCCTGTGCGTGACGTTTGACGTCGTACTGCTCGACGAAGAGCGAGACCGCGGCAAGCCCGTCAGAAAAAATCCAGTGCATGGCGCCATCACTGCCCGCACCGCCAGCGCCAGCGGGACGCTTGTAGCAATTGATGGGCTTGAACCCGGCGATGACCGACTTCAGCTGCCAGCCTTCAGCCGCTGCGGTGGTCTTGAGCGCTTCCGCTTTTTCAATGCGCCAGCCCTCGGTGGCCGACATCATCTGGTTCAGCTTCTCGATGCGCACCGGTGCATCGAGTTGAAGCTCGGAAAACGCAGCCTGCTCCAGCACTGCGCCGTCAGCATCGATGGTCTGAAGTTTCACCACCAGGCCCGACTTGCGTTCACTCCAGATGCGGTAGCCGTAGCGCAGGTTGTCCTTGGGGGCGAGCTGCACCACGTCGGCAGCGAATCCGGCAACGCGGTCGCCACCCAGGCGGCGTGCTGAATAGAAATCCGGGATCGAACTGTCGCTCGACTTGATCAGGTTGGGGAAGAGCCCGAGCGACTCGCGCTTCTCGGTGCGCGCGACCCGCAGTTCCGGCAGGAAGGTCACGACTTCATTGTTGCGGCGGAAAGTCGATCGGGGCGCGCCGGTCAGTGACTCGACGCGCTCGACCTGCTGGTCGCCCTCGCACGCATGCCAGATGCGGGCACTGGACATGCTGCCGTTGTTGGACAGCACCACAAACGTCCCGATGTAGCTGCGAAGCTTCGAGGCTTCGTGCATGCGAAGCAGCCAGTCACTGACGCTGCGCTCGGGATAGTGCGCGGCCGATGAAGGCTGTTGTCCGGGTGCAGGCGCCTGTGCCAGGACCAGGGCCTCTTCGGCCTGGGCCATCGCTGCGCCGCCAGTCAGCAGCGCGGCAATGAGGATTGACGTCCTTGGGAAGATTTCCATGCGCGACCAGCCGCCTTCAGCGGCCCGTACCCTCATAGGTGGCGTTGCGCAGGAACCCGGCGGGCATTTGCAGCGCCGATGCGCCGCCGAGCTGGCGATGGGCTGCAAGGAATTCATCGAGCTTTGGATCGCGCAGCATCACGCCGCCCTTGCTTGCGACAGCGCTCGCCAGGATCGGCACTGCCGATGCAGGCGCGGCTGCAAGCTGAGCCTGGCTGCCTGTCCCGGCGCCCGGCCCGGCCACCATCGACCAGCCGATGGCCGCGACTGCGGTGACCGATGCAAATCCGGCAACCATCTTCCAGCGAAAGTTCGAATCGTTGGCGGCCGGCCCTTGCGAAAGAGTAGAAGGCACCAACGCAGGCACAGGCTGCACTTCAACAGCCGTGAACGCGTGCTCCTGGCGCAGTCGCATCTGCAGGCGGCCCATGAACGCCGAAGGCAAGGTACCTGCCGCGTGCTCGCCCGAGCGCAGCACGTCACCGATCAGGTGATAGCGGTGCCAGGCCTCACGCGACGCCTGGTCGCCAGCCGCGATGGCAACGCCCTCGTCGAACTCGACGCCCTGTAGCTGTCCGTCGGCCAATGCCGAGATGATTTCGTTTTTCTGCATGTCGTCCATCACAAACCTCGATCCCATCGATCCCTGTATTTACACCCGGCTGGATCTACCAGCGCTTGCCCGTCTGGTTCTCCAGCATGGGTTTGACTTTCGCCGAAATCGACTCGCGCGCCCGGAAAATCCGCGACCGCACCGTACCGATGGGGCAATCCATCACTTCCGCAATCTCTTCGTAGCTCAGGCCTTCGATCTCCCGCAGCGTCACGGCCTGCCGAAGCTCTTCAGGCAGTGCTTCCATGGCGGCGTTGACCGCGTTGGCGATTTCCTTGGCGGCCAACACGGTTTCCGGGGTTTCCGAGGTGGTTAGTTCGTTCTCGACGGCGGAAGTTTCATCTTCGTCGTCGCCGTTTCCGCCGCGAAGCGCAGATTCCGACACAGTCGGGTCACGCTTCATGTCCACCAGGGCCTTTTTCGCAGTGTTCACTGCGATGCGGTAGAGCCAGGTGTAGAACTGCGCTTCGCCCCGGAACTGCGCGAGGGCGCGGTAAGCGCGTATGAAAGTTTCCTGTGCGATGTCTTCGACCAGGTCCGTGTCGCGCACCATGCGGCCTATGAGCCTTTCGATACGCCTTTGGTACTTGAGCACCAGCAATTCGAACGCCCGCTGGTCACCCGCGACCGTACGCTCGACGAGCATGAGGTCGGTATCGGCGGGACTGGGGGGTGGTGCTGGCGGAGTCTTCGTCATGATGCCGCCGCGCTTGGCGCTTGCGGTCTGGCGCGCGAATATACCGCACGGCGCATGTCATCCCACCGCTCAGGCTTTGCGCGGCGCTCCACCCACAACCAGCGCGAGCCGGCTTCGGCCTGCCATTGCAGCAAGATCCACTGCTGCAGGTCGAGCGCCACTGCGACCGCGCCACCCGACGGCGCTTGCACGGCAGAAAGGCTCCACTTGTCGCCGTCCCAGGCCATGCTACCCACCGAACTCTTTGCCCACGTGACTGCCGCCAGACCACCGGATACGGTCACCAGCAAACATGCCACGACGGTGCGCCACTGCGGCGCCTGGGTTTGCAGCCACCACGCGAAAATGACAGCGACTGCGACCAGCCATAACCCAGCCATGGCAAAGCCTGCAAAGCGCGAACGCCCCACCGGATAGGTCACCGATGGGGCGCTGTGCATGGATGGCTGGATTTCAGGACAGCTGCTACTGGAGGCGCTTGAACACGAGTGTGCCGTTCGTGCCGCCGAAGCCGAAGTTGTTCTTCACTGCGATATCGATCTTCATGTCCCGCGCCTCATTGGCACAGTAGTCCAGGTCACACTCGGGATCCTGGTTGAAGATGTTCATCGTCGGCGGGCTCTTTTGCTCGTGAAGGGCGAGTACGGTGAATACAGACTCGATTCCACCCGCACCGCCGAGCAGATGCCCGGTCATGGACTTCGTGGAATTGACCACGAGCTTCTTCGCGGCGTCGCCAAAGGCCGCCTTGATCGCATTGGTTTCGTTGAGGTCACCCAGCGGTGTCGAGGTGCCGTGTGCGTTGAGATAGTGCGCCTGGTCCATGTTGAGACCTGCGTTACGCATGGCGCTCACCATCGACCGCCGCGGTCCGTCGATATCGGGTGCAGTCATGTGATACGCATCGGCCGTCATGCCGAAACCCACCAGCTCCGCGTATATCTTCGCGCCGCGAGCCTTCGCGTGCTCGTACTCTTCGAGAACGACAACGCCTGCACCTTCACCGAGAACGAATCCGTCGCGGTCCTTGTCCCAGGGACGGGACGCCGTGGCGGGATCGTCATTGCGGGTGGAAAGCGCACGGGCAGATGCAAAGCCGCCAATACCCAGCGGTGAGATGGCGGCTTCGGAACCACCGGCGATCATCACGTCCGCGTCGCCAGCCTGAATCAGGCGGGCGGACAGCCCGATAGCATGCAGGCCGGTTGTACAGGCCGTGACAACGGCGATGTTGACGCCCTTGAAACCATACTTGATCGACACGTGTCCGGAGATCATGTTGATGATCGAAGCGGGCACGAAGAACGGGGAGATGCGGCGTGGTCCGCGATTGGTCAGCTCCGCGTGCGTGTGCTCGATCATCGGCAAGCCGCCGATGCCGGCACCGATGTTGCACCCGATGCGCGTCGCCTCCTCCTCGCCCAGCGCATCGCCGGTCGGAAGGCCCGAGTCAGCAACGGCCTGGCAGGCCGCAGCCATCCCGAGGTGGATGAAGCGATCCATGTGACGGGCTTCCTTCTCGGGAATGTAGTCCCCGATATTGAATCCCTTGACCTCGCCGGCGAACTTGCACGCGAAGTTCGACGCATCGAACAGCGTGATCGGGGCGATACCCGACTTGCCCGCCAGCAGGTTAGACCAGGACTCGCCCACCGTGTTGCCCACGGGGCTCACACAGCCCAGTCCCGTAACGACGATCCGGCGTCCGGTTCCAGTCATCGGCAATCCGTCAGGCCTTCTGGTGCGTGTTCGCGTAGTCGATCGCGTTTTGCACCGTGGTGATCTTTTCGGCGTCCTCGTCAGGAATCTCGATGCCGAACTCGTCTTCGAGCGCCATCACCAGTTCCACGGTGTCAAGGGAGTCTGCGCCCAAGTCGGCCACAAAGGCTTTTTCACTGGTGACCTGGGACTCTTCCACGCCGAGTTGCTCGGCGATGATTTTTTTGACACGTGCTTCGATATCGCTCATGGTTCCCTCAGAGGGTTGTAAATGAATCCGCGATTTTAAGCTGCCCACGGGTTGGTTTCTGTAGGCGAGCACCGGGCGGATCAACCGGCGGGGAAATCAGTGGGGCGTCACATGTACATGCCGCCGTTGACGTGGATCTCTTGTCCGGTCACATAGCCGGCCTGCGGGGATGCCAGCCAGGCCACGGCGTGCGCGATGTCGGCTGGCTTGCCAAGGTGGCCCAGGGGTATCTGTCCCAGCAATGCCTTTTGCTGCTCTTCGGGCAGGCTGGCAGTCATGTCGGTCTCGATGAAGCCAGGGGCAATGCAATTGACGGTGATACCGCGGCTGCCGAGTTCGCGCGCCAGCGATCGGCTCATGCCCGCGACGCCGGCCTTTGCGGCGGCATAGTTTGCCTGGCCTGGATTGCCCGAAGCGCCGACAACCGACGTGATGCTGATGATGCGGCCGTAGCGCTGTTTCATCATCGTGCGCATCACCGCGCGGCTCATCCGGAACACGGCCTTCAGGTTGGTGTCGAGCACCGCGTCCCAGTCGTCGTCTTTCAGGCGCATGGCAAGCATGTCGCGGGTGATGCCGGCGTTGTTCACCAGCACCTGCAGTCCGCCGTTTTCCTTGACGATGGCGTCGATCAGGGCTTCCGCCGCCTTCGCGTCGTTGACGTCGAGCGTGGCACCCCTGCATCCGGCGTGCGATGACAACGCAGAGGAAATCTTCGCGGCGCCCTCGTCGGTGGTGGCAGTGCCGATCACCTTCAGGCCCCGATGCGCGAGTTCCATGGCAATGGCAGCGCCGATTCCACGGGATGCGCCGGTGACCAGGGCAACCTGCCCTTCAAACTGGATACTCATTGAATCAGGCCCTTCACTTCGGCTAGCGACGCTGGATCGAACATCGCCGCGCCTGTCAGCTCCCCATCAATTCGCTTGACCATGCCTGCCAGTACCTTGCCCGGCCCACACTCGACGATGGTTGTGACGCCGCGTGCCTTGATAGCCTGCACGCACTCGACCCAGCGCACGGGGCCAAAGGCCTGCGCGTAAAGGGCCGCGCGGATGTGGTCAGCCTCGGTCTCGACCTTGACGTCGATGTTGTTGATCACTGGAATTTGGGGCGGGGCGAAAGACGTCGCAGCCAGTTTCTCACGCAGTTTTTCAGCGGCCGGCTTCATGAGACTGGAGTGAAACGGCGCGGAGACAGCCAGCGGCAGCGCACGCTTGGCGCCGTTGGCCTTGAGCACCTCGCACGCCTTGTCAACGGCCGCCTTGCTGCCGGCAATCACGGTCTGTGCAGGATCGTTGAAATTCACGGCTTCCACGACTTCGAGAGTGCCGGGACCGAAGCTGAGGACTGCTTCTGCGCAGCCTTCAATCACCTTCTCAGCGGCCATCCCCAGGATGGCCGCCATTGCGCCGGTGCCGACCGGAACCGCTTCCTGCATCGCCTGCGCGCGAAAGCGCACCAGTGGCGCGGCCTGCGCAAGTGTCAATACGCCAGAGGCAACCAGCGCGGAGTACTCACCCAACGAGTGGCCGGCGACCACAGACGGAACCGCGCCGCCTTCTGCCAACCATGCGCGATAAGCGGCGACGCCGGCGACCAGCATCACAGGCTGCGTGTTCGTGGTGAGACCCAGCACTTCCTTGGGTCCGTTCTTGATGAGCTGGCCGACGTCCTCGCCCAAAGCGTCCGAGGCTTCCTTGACCGCATCGGCAACTGCCGGATGGTCGCCCCAGGCGTCGAGCATGCCCACCGATTGGGAACCCTGCCCCGGAAAGACAAATGCGAACGGTTTCATGACTGAAATATGTGTTGGATTGGGAGCCGGGGCAAGGCTAGAAATCGACCAGCACCGCGCCCCAGGTGAAGCCGCCGCCCACGCCTTCGAGCATGAGCGTGTCACCCTTTTTGATCTTGCCGCTGCGCACGGCTGCATCGAGCGCCAGAGGAATCGAAGCCGCTGACGTATTGCCATGCTGGTCCACCGTGACAATCAACTTGTCCAATGGGAGCTTCAGCTTCTTCGCAGTGCCTTGCATGATGCGGATGTTGGCCTGGTGGGGAATCAGCCAGTCGATATCGTCTGCCGTCCGGCCAGCCTTGGCGAGCGTGGCACGCGCTGCATCCTCGAGCACGCCAACCGCCAGTTTGAACACAGCCTGGCCGTCCATTTTCAGGAGCGGGTCACCCATCACCTTGCCGCCGGACACCGTGCCCGGGACACACAGGATGCCGACGTGTTTGCCGTCGGCATGCAGGTCGCTGGCCAGGATGCCCGGCGTGTCGGAAGCCTCAAGCACAACGGCACCGGCCCCGTCCCCGAAAAGCACGCAGGTTGTCCGGTCCGTGAAATCGAGGATGCGCGAGAACACCTCTGCGCCGATGACCAGCGCCTTGCTGGCCGCTCCCGTCTTGATCAGGGAATCGGCGACAGTCAATGCGTAAACAAAGCCGCTGCACACGGCCTGCACATCAAAGGCTGCACAGCCGGCGATGCCGAGTTTGTTCTGCAGGATGCACGCCGCCGAGGGAAACACCATATCCGGCGTCGATGTGGCGACGATGATCAGGTCGATTTCGCTGGCGGAGATTCCCGCCGATTCGAGCGCGTTGCGCGCCGCCTGTGCACCCAGATCGCTGCTGGTGACGTCGGCTGCTGCGAAGTGCCGGGCGTGAATGCCGGTTCGCTCAACGATCCACTGGTCTGAAGTTTCGACGCCGTGGCCTGCCAGCTCGGCCGCAAGGTCGGCGTTCGTCACGCGGCGCGCAGGCAGGAAGCTGCCGGTGCCGGTAATTCGCGAATATCTGTTCATGTAAGTCAGGTGACCACGGCATCGGCCGTTGCTTGGATCTCTTCACTGGCCGTCAACAAGGGACGCGCATGGGCGATCCGGGCCTGTACACGTTCCAGCAGCTTGTTTCGGGCCGCATCATACGCCCGGTTCAAAGCCTGCTCGAAAGCAAACTCATCTGCAGAGCCGTGGCTCTTGAACACCAGCCCGCGCAGTCCCAGCAATGCCGCGCCGTTGTACCTGCGATAGTCAACCCGGTTTTTGAACGCAGATAAGATGGGATAAGCAGCAATTGCCGCCATTTTAGTGAATGCATTGCGGGAAAACTCTTCCTTGAGGAACCCGCCGATCATTGAAGCCAAACCTTCACTGGTCTTCAGGGCAACGTTACCGACAAATCCGTCACACACCACGATCTCCGTCGTACCCTTGAAGATATCGTTGCCTTCGACATTGCCGTAGAAGTTCAGATCGCCGCTGTTGGCAGCAGATCGAAGCAGTTCGCCTGCTTTTTTAATGACTTCGCTACCTTTGATAATCTCCTCGCCAATATTGAGCAGGCCCACGCTGGGCGACTCCACACTGCTCAATGCGGAGACCAGGGCAGACCCCATCACCGCGAATTGAAGGAGGTGATGTTCCGTGCAGTCCACGTTGGCGCCCAGGTCCAGCACGGTGGTGGAGCCACCCTTTGCATTGGGCAGGTGCGAGGCAATGGCGGGGCGATCGATGCCGTCCACGGTCTTGAGCAGATAGCGGGCCAGCGCCATGAGCGCACCCGTATTGCCCGCGGAAATGGCTACCTGCGCGCTGCCTTCCTTGACCTGCTGGATTGCGACCCGCATCGAGGAATCTTTTTTCCGGCGCAATGCCACTTCCACCGAATCGTCCATTGCGACGACTTCAGTCGCTGCGATCACACGGGCGCGGGAATGCTGGAAGGCGGCCAGCCTGTCGGCTGCACCCACCAGAAGCAGCTGGGCTTGCGGGTGATGATCGAGGAAGTTCTTGCAGGCGGCGAGTGTGACGACAGGCCCGTGGTCACCACCCATGCAATCGACGGCCAGAGTAGTCATGGGACTAAATGTAATCGCGACTGACAAATGAAAAGGCCCGCACTGCGAGGCAGTCGGGCCCTAATCGATGCCTGTCAGCTTCAGGCGTCGTGCTTCGTCTTGAGCACCTTGCGGCCACGGTAGAAGCCCGTGGGGCTGATGTGGTGGCGAAGGTGGATTTCGCCGGTGGTCGGCTCGACTGCAATGCCTGGGGTGACCAGAGCATTGTGCGAACGGTGCATGCCGCGCTTGGACGGCGATTTCTTGTTTTGCTGGACGGCCATGATGGGCTCCTGGATTCAAGGCCCGGTGCCATGAAACATGACGCAAGGGCGGTTGGTTGGTGATTGCTGGGCGAAGCCCGCGATTATAGCCCACCCTCTGCCGCTCGGCCATCCCTAGCCCTTCTTGACCCCGGACTTGAGGCCCTCCAGGACGGCAAACGGGTTTTCCCGCGCGCCCCCAGCCTCTTCAAAGTCGTCATCGACGGCAGACAACTGCACACTTTCCGGACAGGTTTCGTGGAACGGGGCGATGGGCATTTCCATCAGGATTTCGTCCTCGATGAGCTCGACCAGGTCGAAGGTGCGGCTCAGCGCGAGCACGTCTTCTTCCGACTCATCATCCTGCCGGGCGGCGGTTTCCTCATCCGCGACAAAGCGAAACGACCGGTCAAAAGCAATGGGTATGTCCACCGGGCCCATGCAGCGCTGGCAGGTCAGGGGCAGCCCGGTTGAAACTTTCAGGTGTACCCAGACCTGCGGATTCACATGCCCGGGGTTGCGCAACTCCCCCTGCGCGCTCCAGACCACCTGCGAATCCACTGCGCGCTCTTGCGTTTCAGCAAAAATCCGCGCGAATTCGCGCACCGGGATCTCACCCTGGAGCGACGCTTCATCTTCCGCGAAAGACTTCACGTCGAGTCGGTTTGCCGAGAACTGCCTTGTCATCCATCCAGTGTAAGAGAATCGAACGATGCCTGAAGCCGCCTCGACGCCGAACAACCGAGCCATCGTGCTGGGTTCGAGCTCCATTTACCGCCGTGAACTGCTGTCGCGCTTGCGTCTGCCCTTTGAAGTCGCCGTCCCGGACCTGGACGAATCACCCCTACCCGGCGAATCGCCTCGCGAGCTTGCCTTGCGGCTGGCGCGAGCGAAGGCCCTCGCCGTCGCAGCGCGATTTCCGGACGCGGTCGTGATCGGTTCCGACCAGGTAGCGGACCTGGAAGGCGAGCCGCTGGGTAAGCCTGGAAACCACGCCAACGCCGTGGCCCAGCTCGGACGAATGAGTGGCCGCAGGGTCGTCTTCCAGACGGCTGTGGCGGTGGTTTGCGGGGTCACCGGCTTCGAGGCGGTCGACCTTGCGCCTGTCGAGGTGCGCTTTCGCAACCTGGGCGCTGCGGAAATCGAAAGCTACCTGCGGGCCGAGCAACCCTACGACTGCGCAGGCAGCGCCAAGAGCGAAGGCCTGGGCATTGCACTGCTGGAATCGATCCAGAGCGACGATCCCACCGCGCTCGTCGGGTTGCCCCTGATCCGTACCTGCCAGATGCTGCGCGAAGCAGGCATCCGGCTGTTCTGAATCAGCGCCAATGCCCCACGGCAAACTCTTCCTCGTCCCCGCGCCCCTGGATTTCGGCACAGGCTCTGCGCAGCCCCTGCCTGCGGTGATGCCCGACAACACACTTCACACCGCTTCGCTGATCACGCACTGGATCTGCGAAAACGCCAAAAGCGCGCGGGCGTATCTCAAGCGCATCCACGAGGTTCATCCCCTGGCGCTGCCCTTGCAGGAGCAGTCCATCGTGGAACTGCCGCGCGAGGTGCACAAGAAGGGCGATCACGGCGGCGAATTCGATGCGCGACCCCTGCTTGCCCTGGCGCTGCAAGGCAAGGACATGGGCCTGCTGAGCGAAGCCGGAATGCCCGCTGTCGCCGACCCTGGCTCTTCGGTTGTACGGGCCGCACACGACCTGGCAATCGAGGTCGTGCCGCTCGTGGGACCGGTCTCGCTCCTGCTCGCACTGGCTGCCAGCGGATTGAGCGGACAGAACTTCGCCTTTGTGGGCTACCTGCCCCAGGATGCCGCGCAGCGCGCCCAACGAATCCGCGAACTGGAGTCGCTGGCGTTGAAGGGCCAGACGCAGATGTTCATCGAGACGCCCTACCGCAACGTGGCGATGTGGGAAACGCTGGTCAAGACGCTGCAGCCCCAGACGCGGCTTGCACTGGGCAGCGCCTTGACGCTGCCAGCCCAGGCCACCGCAAGCCGTACGGCGAAGGCCTGGCGAGGCGCGCCATGCCCTGTCGCCAACGATACGCCCGCCGTATTCCTCATCGGGCGCTGAGCGGCGCGCCCCACTACGCCAATCAGCGAATCGCCGGAATGGCCTTCAGGGCGCGAACCGCGCCTTCGCCGATGGACGCGCCAAACTTCTTGGCCAGTCGCTCCGCCACATTGTCGCGACGGGTGTAGTCCACCAGGTCTTCTGCCTTGACCACTTCGCGCGCCACGTAATCGAGGTTGCCCAACTGGTCGGCCAGCCCCATGTCCACAGCCTGCTGGCCGGTCCAGAAAAGGCCAGTGAATAGCTCTGGTGTTTCCTTCAGCCGCTTGCCCCGGCCTGCCTTGACGGCATCGATGAACTGCTTGTGGATCTGATCGAGCATCTGCTGCGCAAACACCCGATGCTTCTCCGTCTGCGGGCTGAACGGATCGAGAAAGCCCTTGTTCTCGCCGGCCGTCATCAGGCGGCGCTCGACCCCGAGCTTGTCCATGAGGCCGGTAAATCCGAAGCCGTCCATCAGCACGCCAATGCTGCCCACGATGCTTGCCTTGTCCACGTAGATGCGATCGGTTGCTGCCGCGATGTAGTAAGCCGCAGAAGCACAAGACTCCTCGACGACTGCGTAAACGGGCTTCTTGTATTTGGCCTTCAGGCGACGGATTTCATCGTTGATGATGCCGGCCTGCACCGGGCTGCCGCCGGGCGAATTGATGAGCAGGACCAGCGCCTGCGCACCGGTGTCCTCGAACGCGCTGCGCATCGCGGCGACGACGGTTTCCGCGCTCGCATCGCTGCCAGACGCGATCTCGCCCTTGATCTCGATGACGGCGGTGTGGGGCAATGACTTGTCGGTGCTGGCGCCGCGATGCATCAGCGACCAGAGCAGCACAACGAAGAACAAGAGCCAGGCCATGCGGGTGAACAGGCGCCACCGGCGTGCCGTGCGCTGCTCCTCCAGTGTCGCAAACATGAGCTTTTCAAAGGTAGCGCGCTCCATGGCCAGAAGGCGTTCGGTTTCCCGTGCCGCAGCGGATGCCTGCGCTTGCGGCTCCTCCGGATAAGTCGCCGGAGGCTGTGTATCTTGCATGTCAGAACTCGATGGGTTTTAGGTTGTAGTCAGTATGCCAGCGCACCACACCCTCGTGTTCCGAGAGGGTGATGCGCACAAGACCGCCCCGGCAAGGCCCGCTTGCGCATTCGCCGGTGTCAGGCTGGTACACGGCGCCGTGGGTGCTGCAAAGCAGCCATCGCCCGGAATCGTCGAAGAACCGGTTGGGCTGCCAGTCCATCTCCATCGCCACGTGCGTGCAGCGGTTGAGGTAGGCGTGGACTTGCCCCTGCCAGCGCACTGCAAATGCCCGGCAGGTCTGGCCGCCATATGAAACATCAAAAGGGACAGCCATGCCGCCATCTGCCAGATCGGTCGAACTGCAAAGGGGAATGACTTCTTCCATGTGGCTATCGCATGCGGTGTGGGTGTTCACGCATTTTCAAGCAGCCAGGCCCTCAATTCGCTGACACGGTGCGCCACGAACAACGGGGACAGTGCATCGAACGCGGCCGGTTCGTGCGCGCCATAACTGACGCCGACCGACGCGCAACCGGCATTCACGGCCATTTGCAGATCGTGAGTCGTGTCGCCGATCATCAACGTGCGCTCGGGTGTGCAGCCAAACTCCTGCATCAGCTCCCTGAGCATCAGGGGATGGGGCTTGCCGGCGGTTTCGTCCGCCGTGCGGGAGCCGTGGAAACGGCCCTTGAGCTGCACGGTATGAAGCGCATCGTCCAGGCCGCGGCGCGACTTGCCTGTTGCAACCGCCAGCAGATGCTGCCTGCCCCGCAGTTCGTCCAGCATTTCCAGCACACCGTCGAACAGGGTCAGGTCGTCCTGATGCTGCACGTAATGGTGACGATAGCGCTCGCCCAATTCCGGATACTTTTCCCGGGGTACATCGGGCGCGGCATGCGCCAGCGCCTGCGAAAGCGCCATGCCGATGACATAGGAGGCCGCCTCGTCGGTGGGCTCGCGTCCGCCCACGTCCACCACGGCGCGCTGGATGCAGCGCACGATGATCCTGGTCGAGTCGAAAAGGGTGCCATCCCAATCGAACGCGATCAGGTCAAAACGGCGGGGACGGGGCTGGGTCATGACCGGATTATCAAGTGCGCGCTGCCGCCGCGCTTGCAGGTATAAAGATGCAGCCCAAGACGCCGCCCTTGAAAAAGACCCGACCCACCGCCACGACCTCACAAGCGATCGCGACGCGCCACGAGATCGATCCGCTTGCAGGGGCCACCCTGGCGCTGCGCGAGGGCAGGTTCGAGCACGCGAAAGCAGCTTGCCTGCGCTTGCTGGTCGATGACCCAAAAAACGCGGATGCGTGGCATTTGCTGGGCGGCGTACTGCTCCAGTTGAGCGACCTTGCGGGCGCGCAGGAGACATTCCTGAAGGCGCTGGCGCTGCGGGACGACCCGCTCTTTCGCCTGAACCTGAGCCGGTCGCTTCGCGCACAAAAAAAACTCGATGCCTGCGAGCAGGAGCTGCGGCGCGCGATCGAGCTGGCACCTGCTGCTGCCGCGATTCGCCATGAGCTGGGGGACGTGCTGTACCGCGCCGGGAAGCTCGAGGCCGCCGTACTCGAACTGCGCGAGGCGGTCGCGCTCAGTCCGCAATTCGCGCAAGCCTGGTTCCTGCTGGGCCACGTCCTGGGGCGTCGCGGACTGGTGCGGGAGTCTGAACAGTGTCATCGCGCAGCCGTCGAACGGGGCCACGCCGCGGCGCAGTCTTACCAGGGGCTGGCCGTCGCACTGCATCGCCTGCGCCGATGGGACGAAGCTGAAGCCATGTTTCGCAAGGCCCTGGAATTGCAGCCGGACTTCGCAGCCGCCCTCAACGGCATCGGCACTTCCCACCGCGAGCGCGGCCAATTCCATGAAGCCGAAGCTGCATTCAGGCGCGCGGTCGAACTGGAGCCTGACAATTTCTGGGCCCTCAACAACCTGGGCATCGTGCTCGCGGACATGGGTCGCCGCGAAGAATCTGAAGCGGTTGTGCGACAGGCGCTGGCGCTGCGACCGGAAAGTGGCGACCTGCAGCACGACGCCGATGTGCTGCTCAACATGGGCATGCTGCTGCTGTCGATGGGCCGGATGAAAGAGGGCTGGCCCTACTATGAAGCTCGCCACAAACCGGACCTGTTCGACGGATCGGCCCGCTCGCCAGGCTACGCGTTTCCCCAATGGACGGGCGAGCCGCTCGAAGGCAAATCGCTCATCGTCTGGAGTGAGCAAGGTCATGGCGACACACTGCAGGTCGTGCGCTATGTTCCGATGCTCAGGCAGCTGGGGATTTCGAAGCTGACGTGGGTTTGTGGCGAACCACTGCGCGCGCTGCTGGCGGCCGTGCCCGGCATCGACCAGGTCACCACAAGAGACGCTGCGCCACAGCCGCACGACTACTGGTGCTACGCGATGAGCCTGCCGCTACGTTTGGGGACCACGCTCGAAACGATCCCCGCACAACTTCCCTACCTGCGCGCAGATCCGCCCAGGGTGCAGCAGTGGCGCCACAGGATTGCCGCAGCGGGCCTCAAGGTCGGGCTGGTCTGGAAAGGTTCGGCCAGCCATATCAACGACGCCCGCCGGTCGCTGCCTGGGTTGAGCGCACTCGCGCCGCTCTGGTCCGTGCCGGGCATCAGCTTTGTGAGCCTTCAAAAAGGCGCGGGCGAAGACGAGGCGATGAATCCACCTCAGGGCCAGCCCATCGTGGCGCTCGGTCACCTGTTGCGCGATTTCAGCGACACTGCTGCCGTCATTGACCAGCTCGATATGGTCATCGGCGTGGACACATCGGTGATTCACCTTGCAGGCGCGATGGGCAAGCCGACCTGGGTGATGTTGCCCTCGCTCGGCGTGGACTGGCGGTGGCTCATTGGCCGTGACGATTCGCCGTGGTATCCGGGCACGATGCGTCTCTGGCGAAACGAGCATCAGCAGACCTGGGCGCCCCTGCTCGAACGCATGCGCCTGGCGCTTGAACAATTTGCGAATGACCGTGTGGCACAGTCTATGAAACCCGCTCCTGCAATCCCTTCACCCGTCGCAGAAGAATTCCAGGCGGCGTTTGCGGCCCACCAGGCCGGACGCGTCGAGCAAGCCAGAGCCGGCTACGAAAAAGTGCTGCAGGCCGATCCGTCGCACGCCGATGCCTGGCACCTGCTGGGCGGCGTGATGCTGCGGGAAAAGCGCTACGCCGAGGCCGAGCAACACATGCGCAAGGCACTGGCCCTGCGCGAAGACCCGGTGTTCCTGAACAACCTGGGCCAGATGCTGCATTCGCTGCGGCGTGTGGCCGATGCCAGGGCCGTCTTTCAGCGCGCCCTCGAAATCGATCCACGCAATGCAGACGCGCATCACCTGCTGGCGGTGCTGCTGCTGCAGACCGGCAAGGTCGATGAAGCCCTGGCCGCGCTGCGGGCATCGATCGACTCGCGGTCCGACAACCCCTCGACCCATCGGCTTTTGGGCCACCTGCTGGAGCATGGCGGCCAGTTTGATGAAGCGCAAGCTGCGCTACGCAAGGCCGAAAGCCTGGATCCTGCTTCAGTCGAGACGCAGCTGTACCTGGGTAACACCTTGAACAATGCGGGCAAGCTGCCTGAGGCCGAGGCAGCCTACCGGCGCGCGATCGCGCTGCAGGACGACTCGGCTCCGGCCCACCACGGTCTTGGACTCGTCCTGCAAAAGCTGGCCCGGATGGAGGAGGCCTGCGCTTCGTTTTCCCGCGCCATCGAAATCAGGCCCGACTTCGGCGCGGCGATCAACGGCCTTGGAATTGTCTTGCTGCACCGGGGCAAGTTCCAGGAAGCCGAAGCCGCTTTCCGGCGCGCTGTCGAACTCTCGCCTAACGACTTCTGGGCCCACAACAATCTGGGCGTCTTGCTGCAACACACCGAACGCCGGGAAGAAGCGCAGGAACGGTTTGCAAAGGCGATGAGCATCAAGCCGGGCGCGGACCAGCGTCTCAACGTCGCCATGCTGCACCTGGGCAACGGCCGTTTTTCCGAGGGCTGGGAACTGTATGAGGCGCGGTTTGAAGCCCGGGCCGACTTCAAGACCGGCAAACCCGACCTGCCCTTTCCGATGTGGCAAGGCGAGCCCCTCAAAGGCAAGAAACTGCTGGTCTGGCCGGAGCAGGGATTCGGCGACATCATCCAGATGGCCCGATATGCACCCATGCTGCGCTCACGGGGTCTGGAGCGCCTCACCTGGGCGTGCGGCAAGTCGCTGCGGCCGTTGCTGGTCCAGGTGCCCGAGATCGATGAAGTGGTGGACCCGAAAGCGGCCCAGGCGAGCCATGACTATTGGTGCTACGCGATGAGCTTGCCGCTTCGCCTGGGCACCGAACTCGAGACCATTCCTGCGACCCTGCCCTACCTGCGGGCACCGCCAGACCGTATCGCTCCCTGGAAATCACGTTTGCCCAAAAAGGGTGTGCGGGTCGGCCTGGTGTGGAAGGGCTCCAAGGTCCACAAGAATGACCAGAACCGTTCGCTGTCCGGCCTGGCTGCGCTGGCATCGTTGTGGACTGTGCCGGGCGTCTCTTTCGTCAGCCTGCAAAAGGGCGCGGGCGAAGAAGAAGCATTGAGCCCGCCCGAGGGACAGCCGATCACTGCGCTGGGCAAGCTGCTGCGCGACTTCGGTGACACGGCTGCGGTGATCGCAGGGCTCGACCTCGTGATCGGCGTGGACACGTCCGTGATCCATCTCGCCGGCGCAATGGGCAAGCCGACCTGGGTGATGCTGCCTTCGTTCGGTGCCGACTGGCGCTGGCTGGTCGATCGGGAAGATTCCCCCTGGTATCCGGGCGTGATGCGCGTCTTTCGCGACAAAAATGCGCGTGAGTGGGCGCCCCTGATCGAGCGGGTGCGCAGCGAGCTGGAGCAATTCGTGCGCAGCAGGAAGCGCCCGCCCCCCTTCGTCCTCACGCCCCTGGGCGCCGCACCTGCGATTGCCAGCATCGACACGGAGCAGGTCGCGCCGGAAGCACCCCTGTTCAAGCTGGTCATCACATCGGCCACGACAACGCCCGCGCCCCCTCCCCCAACAAGCACCGCTGAAGAAGTCGTGCGCCTGGGCAATGAGGGCAACCGCCTTCGCAAGCTCGCAAAGATCGTCGAAGCAGAAGCGGCGTATCGCCGCGCGCTCGATATCGATCCGCAGCACGTGGAGATCGCTTTTTCGATGGCCAATCTGCTTCGCTCGCAGGGCCGTCACAGCGACGCCGAGGCGTTCTACCGACAGGTCCTGCGGCTCGCGCCCGGGCTTGCGAAAGCCCACAACAACCTGGCCGTCATGCTACGTGCGATGGGACGCAGCGACGAAGCAGAAATGTCCTATCGCAAGGCCATCGAAGCAGCGCCGGACTATGCCGAAGGCCATGCCAACCTCGGCAACCTGCTCGTCGCCCTGCAACGCGAGGAGGAAGCCGAGCAAAGTTACCAGCGGGCGATCCAGGTGCGTCCCAGCTTTGCCGCGGCCCATAACGGGCTGGGCGCGTTGTACATCCGCCAGAAACTCTGGCCGCAGGCCGAAGCCAGCATACGGCGAGCGCTTGAGCTGCAGCCGGACCATGCCGATGCCTGGAACAACCTGGGCACGGTGTTGCAGGAGTCCAGGCGCCTCGATGAATCGGAGATGGCGTACGCGCGAGCACTGGAACTCAAGCCGGATTTTGCGGATGCGAGCAACAACCTGGGCACGGTGATGCAGCGTGCCGGCCGCATCGATGACGCAGGTCAGGCCTACAAGCGCGCGATGGAGCTCAAGCCGAACGACCCGTCGTATGCGAACAATTTCGCCACGGTGCTCATGGACTGGAAAAACTGGGCCGAAGCTGAAGCAGCCTACACCCGCGCCATCGCACTCAAGCCCGACTATGCCGATGCGCACAGCAACCTGGGCGCGCTCTTGCTGCAGGTCAATCGCATGGACGAAGCAGAAGCGTCGTTCAGGCGCGCGCTGCAGGTGCAGCCGGACCTTCCCGAAGCGCGGCTGAACCTGGGGGTGCTGTTGCTCGGCAAGGGACGATTCGAAGAGGGCTGGGAACACTACGAGTACCGCCATTCGAATCTGCTCAAGAACGCCGTCATGGCGCAGGAAAAACTGCCGGGCCGCGAATGGAAAGGCGAGCCGCTCGAAGGCAAGACCTTCCTGATCTGGCCCGAACAGGGGTTCGGCGATTCGATCCAGTTCGCGCGCTATGCGAAGCAGTTGAAGGCGCTCGGGGTCAAGCACCTCACGCTGGTTTGCCACCAGCCGCTCAAGGCCCTGCTCGAAACGCTGGAAGACGTCGACACGGTCATTTCGGACCTGCGCGAAGTGGGCGAGTACGACTATGGCGCCTACGTTCTCAGCCTGCCGATGCGGTTCGCAACGAACGCTGGCAACATCCCGGCGGCGCTGCCCTATCTGTATGCCGACCCCGAACGCGTGGCGAAATGGAAGCCGCGCCTGCCCGTTGCCGCAAGGCGGATCGGCCTCGTCTGGAAGGGTGCGAAAGGGCACCGCAACGACAAGGCCCGCTCGCTGCCATCGCTGGCCAGCCTCGCGCCGCTCTGGGCGGCGCCCGACACGGCGTTCGTGAGCCTGCAAAAGGGACAAGGCGAAGACGAAGCGCTTGATCCACCCGCCGGTCAGCCCATCACCGCGCTGGGAAGCGACGTACAGGACTTCGCCGATACAGCGGCGATCATCTCGCAGCTCGACCTCGTCATCTGCGTGGACACCTCGATTGCCCACCTCGCAGGCGCGATGGGCAAGCACACCTGGGTGTTGCTGCCCTCGATCGGCACCGACTGGCGCTGGCTCACCGACCGCACGGATTCGCCGTGGTACCCGGACGTCATGAGGCTGGTGCGTCAGTCCACGCCAGGCGACTGGACCTCGGCAATCCAGGAGGCCGCCGATGCGCTGAAGTCAGTGGTCGCCGGCAAGCCCCGCAAGACCGGGCGGAAGCGGCGAGGACAGTGAAACAGGCTCACCCGTCGAAGGGTGGGTGAATGTGAGCTTCCAGGCGTGCAGGAACATTCGCTTCAATCCCGCTTTCTGCAGCGTCTTGTTCAGTTCGAAGTCGCCGTACTTGTCGTCGCCCAGGATCGGGAAGCCTTGTGACGACAGGTGAACGCGGATCTGGTGCGTGCGCCCGGTCTTGATGGTGACTTCCAGGAGGGAGGCTGCGAAAGAACCACCCTCACCCCGGCCCTCTCCGGCTCGCGGGAGAGGGAGATCAAGCCGTTTGGCGACTTTCACCAGCGTAATGGAACGCATCCCGTCCGGGTCGCCCTGCGCGACGACCTTGACCCGGCGCTCTCCATCGGCCTGCAGGTACTTGTGCAGCGGCACGTCGATCACCTTCTTGTTGGACGGCCAGGTGCCAGCCACCATTGCCAGATAGGTCTTGCCGGTCTCGCGTTCCCGGAACTGGTCTTGCAGGTTGGTTAGCGCTGACCGCTTCTTGGCGATCAGCAAGATGCCCGAGGTCTCGCGATCCAGCCGGTGCACCAGTTCAAGGAATCGGGCAGCCGGACGGGCCCGGCGCAGCTGCTCGATCACGCCGAAGCTCACGCCACTGCCGCCATGCACGGCCACGCCCGCAGGCTTGTCGATCGCCAGGAGGTGCTCATCTTCGAAAAGCACCGGAAACTCGCGGCCGGGAACGGCAGCCTCGGCCTTTTCGGCGACTTTCCCGGAAATCCTGACTGGCGGCAGGCGGACCTTGTCCCCTGCGGCGACGCGTGTATCGGCCTGGGCGCGACCCTTGTTCACGCGCACCTCGCCACTGCGGATGATCCGGTAGACGTGGGTTTTGGGCACGCCCTTCAGGTGACGGATGAGGAAGTTATCCAGCCGCTGGCCGGCCGAATCTTCGTCCACATCCAGCCATTTCACCTGTGCACTTGCGGGGACAGGATCGCCCCCTATAATGTGTTTCACTAGCGTAACGCTGTAAGTGGTTGATTTGCCTTGGAGTTTAGTCCACGCACTCACCACAAGCCCGCTGGAAGGTCGATGCCGCCATCGCGACTGAAGAAGTCGATGGCCAAGCCGGCACTTTGAAACATTTCGGAATATGAGTACGCCAAACCCAGATTTGGCGGACGGAACGAAGCGAGAACTCCTGTGTTGATGGCGATCCTCCTTGCATGCTGGCGGTGGCTTATGGGCCCTGCTGATGTGCCAGTGTCGCCGCCGGTTCGCCTAGCGTGGACCCCGCACATTGCGCCACTTTCAGTGGCTGACCGGAGGCGCCCTCGCGGCGCACCCGGCGCACCTCCTCTCGCCTTACTTCACGCCCCACTCCTCGCCCTGACACCACGCCAGCCCGGCTAACCACCCGGCTGTTGCGTCGCGCCACCGCGATTCCTTCTCGTTTCGAAGCCGCCTGCAGGCATCGTTGGCCCATTTCGGGCCGTGATGTTTGAAAAGAAAAAGGTGACGCTATGAAGCGGATGCTGATCAATGCGACCCAGGCTGAAGAACGCCGGCTCGCCATCGTCGATGGACAAAAACTCCTCGACTACGAAATCGAAATCGAAGGGCGCGAACAGCGCAAGGGCAACATCTACAAGGCAGTCGTGACCCGCGTCGAGCCTTCGCTCGAAGCCTGTTTCGTCGACTACGGCGAAGATCGCCACGGGTTCCTTCCGTTCAAGGAAATCTCCAGGAGCTACTTCGCGCAAGGTGTGCCGGTCTCGCAGGCCCGCATCAACGACGTGATCAAGGAAGGCCAGGAATTGCTGGTCCAGGTTGAAAAGGAAGAGCGCGGCAACAAGGGCGCAGCCCTCACGACCTTCGTGTCGCTGGCCGGCCGCTACGTGGTGCTCATGCCCAACAATCCGCGCGGCGGCGGCGTCAGCCGGCGCATCGAGGGCGACGACCGGGCCGAGCTCAAGGAGAACATGGACCAGCTGGAATACCCCAACGGTATGTCCATCATTGCGCGCACCGCCGGCATCGGCCGCAGCGCGCCAGAGCTGCAGTGGGACCTGAACTACCTGCTCAAGCTCTGGAACGCCATCGAAGGCGCGTCCAAGGGCGGCAAGGGCGCCATGCTGATTTACCAGGAATCCAGCCTGGTGATCCGCGCGATCCGTGACTACTTCAATCACGACATCGGCGACATCCTGATCGACACCGACGACATCTATGACCAGGCGCAGCAGTTCATGGCGCACGTCATGCCCGAGCACGCAGCCCGGGTCAAGCGCTATCGCGACGACGCACCGCTGTTCTCGCGCTTCCAGATCGAGCACCAGATCGAATCGGCTTACGCACGTGAAGTGAAGCTGCCGTCCGGCGGCGTGGTCGTGATCGACCACACCGAAGCGCTGGTTTCCATCGACGTCAACTCGGCCCGCGCCATCAAGGGCGGCGACATCGAAGAGACCGCCACCCGCACCAACCTGGAAGCCGCCGACGAAGTCGCGCGCCAGATGCGCCTGCGCGACCTGGGCGGCCTGATCGTCATCGACTTCATCGACATGGAAGAGTCGAAGAACCGCCGCGAAGTCGAAAACCGCCTGCGCGACGCACTGCGGCAAGACCGCGCCCGCGTTCAGTTCGGCACGATCAGCAAGTTCGGCCTGATGGAAATGAGCCGCCAGCGCCTGCGCCCGGCCCTGTCCGAAGGCGCTTCCATCCCCTGCCCGCGTTGCGGTGGCCACGGCCACATCCGCGACACGGAAAGCTCGGCACTGCAGATCCTGCGGATCATCCAGGAAGAGTCCATGAAGGACGGCACGGCCGCGGTTCATGTGCAGGTTCCGGTTGAAGTCGCGTCGTTCCTGCTCAACGAAAAGCGCCCCGAAATCTCCAAGATCGAACTCAAGCAGCGCCTGAACGTGATCATGGTGCCCAACAAGACGCTGGAGACGCCGAACTACCGTCTCGAACGCCTCAAGCACGACGATCCGCGCCTGGACAACTTGCAGGCCAGCTATGCAATGGCCGAGGAGATCGAAGACCCCACCGCCGTGACGCGTCGCTCGCACGAGCGCACCAACAAGCAGGAGCCCGTGATCAAGGGCGTGCTGCCAGATGCACCGGCTCCCATCGCAGTGCCCAAGCCCGAAGTGGTGAAGGCCGAGACGCCGGAACCGGTGAAGGCCGAGCCCGCTGCGAGAGCACCGGCTGCGGCCCGCGCGCCTGCGGCAACGCCCGCGCCGGCACCTGCCGAAACCGGCTTCATCGGCTGGCTCAAGGGTCTGTTCGGTGCTGCACCGGCGCCCGCGCCCGCACCAGTTGCCGCAACGACTTCCGACACGAAGAAGCCGGAACAGCGCGATGGCCGTGGCGGCCGTGACGGCGAGCGCCAGGGTGGACGTGGCGACAGCCGCCGCGGCGGCCGTGGTGGCGAATCCCGTGGCACCGGCCAGGGTGCCCAGGGCGGCCGTGACGGCGAACGCCAGGGTGGACGCCGTTCGGATGGACGCACGGATGGACGCAATGAGGGCCGACGCCCTGAAGGCGAGCCGAGGCGCGAGCGCGTCGCGGCAGAAGGCGACAACCAGCAGCAACAGCGCGGAGCCGAAGGCCAGCGCCAGCGCGAAGGCGGCGAGCAGCGCCGTGACGGCCGTGGCGGTGAGCGCCAGGACCGTGGCGGCGAACGCGGTGAGCGCGCCGATCGCGGCGAAGCCGGACGCGAACCCCGCGAGGCACGTCCCCCACGCGAACCGCGTGAGCCACGCGAAGCGCGAGGTGACCAGCGCGAGCCGCGTGAGCCGCGTGAACCACGCGAGCCTCGCACCGACGGTCGCCCGGACAACCGTGGCGAGCGACGCGATGACCCGCGCCAATCATCCGAAGGCGTGATGCCCCTGGATCAGCAGGGAACCGAAGCACAGGGCGAGCAACGCACAGACCGCGCACCGCGCGGTGAAGGACGTCGTGAACGCGGCGGCCGTGGCGGTCGTGGCGGCGATCGTGGTCCACGCGACTCGGCACAACCAACGGGTGCGCAAGAAGCTGAGGTCTCCGCACTCGCAGGCGCAGCCGGCTCGATTGGCACCGTATCCGACATGGGCGATATCCAGGCGCCCGCGGCCAACGCCGTGATGGAGTCGCATACCCACCAGGATGGCGCGCGAACCGACCAGACCACCGGTGAAGAGCAGCCACGCGAGCGACGCTCGCGCGACCGTTATGGACGCGACCGCCGCGAGCGCGGTGACCGCGCGCCGCGCGAGGAAGGCGCCACTTCACAGCTCGGCGCCGAGCAACGTCCTGCCGACGCCGTCGAAGACGCTCCAGCCGGCGAACGCCTGCGTTACCCGACCGGGTTCGCCAACGAAGATGCGTCCCACGCGCCGGCCCCGGAAGCAGTGCAGCAGGAAGAGCGCCCGGCAGCTCCTCGTGAGATGGCAGAGGCCGCGCCGGAACGCGAGGCAGCTCCCGCGCCTCGCGAGGCAGAAGCGGCACCGCGAGAAGCAGTTCAAGCCCCTCGCCGTGCAGTTCAAGCACCTGTCAGTGCGGCCCCTGCACCGATCCAGACCCAGCCCAAGGGCGGCATGCCTGTCGTGTCGAAGTTCGATCTTCCGGTTTCGGACCTGGCGCAAGTTGCGCAGGTCTCTGGCCTGGAGTGGGTGAACTCCGATGCGCAGAAGATCGCAGCCGTCCAGGCCGCGATCGCAGCGGAACCCAAGCCGGCGCATGTGCCGCGCGAACGCGCCCCGGCAGTCGTGTCCGAAGACGGCCCGCTGGTGCTGGTGGAAACGAAGCGCGATCTGCGCGACATGAAGCTGCCGTTCGAGCAGCCCCAGCAAGGGCAATTGCCGCTGTAAGCAGCTCGTGGATGTGATGCCGGACGTGATCCGGCATCCATCGCGAAGCGCAAGCGGCGCCTGATCGAAGATGGATTGCGGATCGAGTCCGCAATGACAACCGGTATTGGCTGTCATGCCGGACTTGATCCGGCATCCATCGCGAAGCGCAAGCGGCGCTTGATCGAAGATGGATTGCGGATCAAGTCCGCAATGACAACCGGTATTGGCTGTCATGCGGGCCCCGGATCAATTCCGGGGCTGCAGTTCATCCGGCTACTCGGTAGCCGCCCGCTTCCAGGCCTTCGCGGCTGCGTCTTCATCTCCCCGCTCTTCCGCCAGTAACGCCAATGCGCGCCACGCGTTGCGGTGAAGCCGCACGTCACGCAGGCCCATCGCGGCCTGGCCCATGAGCTGTTGCGCCTTGCCCCAGAGCTGGCGCTTCATGCACGCCATGCCCGCAAGGTACTGCAGCGTGGCATCTCGTGGGTTCGCTTGCTGCGCTGATTCGATGCGAGCCAGCCAGGCTGCGTCCAGCGTATCGAGGCCGGCTTCCAGCGCCTGCACCAGCTTCACCTTCACCGAATCGCCCAGCTCGGCCTGGCGCTCCCACACCGGCGCGAGCCAGTCACGCGCCAGTGCCGAATCCCCGCCCAACGTCGTGAGCCGCTGCGCGGCATGCACCGCGAGCTCGGGCATCAGTCGCTCGGAAGCCTCCAGCGAATTCCACGCTCGCTTGAGCTGCGCAACATCGTGCGCGGCGTTGAGCAGGTCGATGGCGAGTCCGCGAATGATGCTCTGCGCAGCCCCCGCAGAAAACGCGCGATGCTTGGCAAGCAGCCGCGCGGTTTCCATTGCATCGGCCGAACGCCGCGCCAGACGTGCGGCCTTCAGCTTGATTCGCAGCGCGATCGTGCGGCGCGACGCGCCCTGCGACAGGCTGTTCAGCCACGTCATCGCCGCATCGGGTTCCCGATCTTCGAGTGACCAGCGCGCCGCTCGCATCAGCGCGCCTTCGTGCGTTTCGATGGCGTCGCGCGCGGAGCTTTGCTCCAGCGCCTGCGTCAAATGTTCTTCGCGCGAGGGCCTGTCTTGCAGCGCCTGTGCGCTTTCTGCAGCCAGCAAATGGGCGAGCGTTCGCAACTGCGTGCCGTGAGGCACCCGCTGTCCCGCGGCATCCAGCGACTTCTCCTGGGCGAGCGCGACTTCGGCTGACTTGCGCGCCCGGATGAACCGCCCTGCGAGCAGGTGCGACATGCCATCGAGGAACGACGCATGCATCGCCCGCTCCCTTTGCTGCGTGCGCCACCGCATGGCCTGCCTGGGCAGGTCGAACAAGGCCGACAGCGCGCCCAGCGCCAGGTGCAACAGCACAAAGGCTCCGACCAGCAGCAACAGCACCAGGTTCAGTGAAAAATCGACGCGGTACGGCGGCCAGTACAGCGTGATCGTGCCCTGGTTGTTGCCGGCGAACAGCGCCACCGCCACGGCGATGGCGAACAGGACGAGAAGCCAGAGGGCGGCGCGCAAACCGCTTACCTTCCCGCAGCCGCTATGGCGATGACTGCCAGCGATTCGTCGATGCGCGGCAGCTCAACCACGCGCAGCTGCGACTGCATCTGCTGCAACTGCGCCACTGCCGCCTGGGTCTTTCGCGATGACGGATCGAAGTATTTGCGCAGCGCCTGCACGGATGCCTCGACGTCGGTGCGCGCCGACTCGACCTGGCGCGACAGCAGCGCCAGGCGCGCATTGAGCAATCGCAGCTTGAGGTTCTCGCGCAGGAAGAACGACTGCTCGGGCGCCAGCAGGACGGCCTCGGGCTGGTCGATCCGGTTGACTCGCACGAGGCCGCGCGCTTCTTCTCGCAGGTCGTTCAGGGCGCGCTCCCACCACTGGGCCGCACTGGTGACCTCGGACTTGCGTGGAATCGGCGGCGGCGCATTGCTCACGGCATTGGCCAGCGGCATGTCGTCAACTTGCCGCACCAGTTCGTCGAGCTTCACGAGCAGCCCGGGGATATCGGTGGTGCTGGCTGTGCGAATCCGGTCCATGTCGCGTCCGACTGCACCCCGCACGCGAGACAGGCGCGGCTGGCCCGAGCGCTCCAGGCGCTGGTCGGCCGCGCGCAATGCGGACATCAGGGGCTCCACGCTGCCCGTGGCAAGAGCCTGCTGCTGCGCAAGACGCAACGCCGCCTCGATATCGACCAGCACGTTCTCATCGCGGGAGCGCGACATGCTCTGCACGAGTTCCTCGACCTGCGAGCGTTGCATGGCAACTTCGCTGAGCTTGGTATCGGTGAGGGCTTGCCGCGCAGCAGTCTCTCGTGCAATTTCCTGCGCCTGCCGCGCCAACGCGCGGGCCTCGATGGCGTTGGTTCCCGAATCCTGGCTCTGGCGGGCGAGCTGCTCCTGGATATTGGAGAGTTTTTGCCACAGCACGAGGCTCGTGCCCAGCGCCAGCGCTGCCAGGCCGAGCATGAGGTAGAGCACGCCACGTGAGACCAGCACGCCCGCCGGGCGCACGACGGCGGCAGGCTCGGCGACCTCGATCGCCTGCACTGCTGTCGAGGTTGCGGGCTCGGTGCCGGGCTCTTGAGTCATCGCAAAGATTCTATGGCCGCACTCACGGCATCCATGTCAGGACGTGACTCGCAAACAACACCAAAACCGGCACTGCGCGCGGCCTGCGCAATGCGTGGATGAGTCGCAACCGCGCGCGCGGCCGACCAATCATGGCCGGGCACTAGCGCCTGCAGATTTGCAATCGCCTGCGAACTGCTGAACAGCCAGGCCTGCGGTTGGGTTTGCCCTGCACAAGCGGCAATTTCCGCAAGGGCTGAAGGTGCCCCCCGCGCATACGCCACCACCGTTCGCACCTGCGCCCCCGCTGCCGCCAGCTGGCCGGACAGCCAGTCTCGCCCTGTACCGGCCGCATCCGCGCCGCGAACGATCATGATCTCGTCGCCCTCGCGCACCCGTGACGACACGAGCGTCCAGAGCGTTTCCGAATCGAACTGCGCCGAGTCCGCGTCGGGCGATGCGATGAGCGCCTGTGCGACACCCTCATCGATCAGTGCCTGGCGTGTGCCGGGCCCGGTCGCCCAGGCTTGCAAGCCCTGCGGCCACGCCAGCTTGTGCCCTGGCTCGCCAAAGAAGTGGCGCACTGCATTGCCGCTGACAAACATCACGGCGCGGCAAGTCGCGAGCGACGCACGGGCGGCCTGCAGCTGTTGTGGATCAGGCGCAGGAAGGATGTCGATGAGGGGAAGCGACACTGCATCGAATCCGCGCTGGCGCAGCTGGGCGACCCAGCGGGGCGCCTCGTGCTCGGGGCGGGTGACGATGACGCGCACGGCGCTGGCGCCCGTCAACGCGCGCCAGCGGCTTGCAGCTTCGCCGCCGCCTCGGCGCCCAGGCCAAGTGCGGCGCGCTGGTCAGCCACTGCCGACGCAGACTGCACGCGGATCAGGGCGTCGGCACGCTCGGGGTCACCCCAGGCCGCGCGCAATTGCAGGTACTCACCCGACCAGATCGCGTGCGCCGCAAGCGGCATGGAACAACTGCCGCCCATCGCGCGGCTCACCTCGCGCTCGGCCGTGACAGCCAGCCAGGTGGACTGGTGGGCCAGTGGCTCCAGCGCATCGAGCAGTCCCTTGTGATCGGAACGGATCTCAATTCCGAGCGCGCCCTGGCCCGCAGCGGGCAACATCGCGTCGGGCTCGAACACATGCCGGATACGCGATGCCAGGTCCAGGCGCTTCAAGCCGGCGGCCGCCAGCACGATGCCATCGTAGAGGCCCTCGTCGAGCTTGCGCAGCCGCGTGTCCAGATTGCCGCGCAAGGGCTCGATCTTCAGGTCGGGCCGCAGCGCACGCAGCAGCACCACGCGGCGCAAGCTGGAGGTGCCCACCACCGCACCCTGAGGCAAGGCCATCACGTCGGCGTACTGGTTGGAAACGAAAGCGTCGCGCGGATCTTCACGCTCCATGACGCATGCCAGCACAAAGCCCTCGGGCAGTTCCATCGGAACGTCCTTGAGCGAGTGCACGGCCAGGTCTGCGCGGCCTTCCTGCAATGCGACTTCGAGTTCCTTGACGAAGAGCCCCTTGCCGCCGACCTTGGACAGCGAACGGTCCAGGATCTGGTCGCCGCGTGTCGTCATGCCCAGCAACGAGACCTCGTGACCGCGTTGCTCCAGCAGCGATTTGACATGCTCTGCCTGCCAGAGTGCCAGGCGGCTTTCGCGGGTGGCGATGACCAGCTTGCTCAATCTCGTAACCTGTCTGTAATGGGTGGGGGGTTGTCGATGCTAGCATGTGCGCTGCTCAAAAACTAAGCACATCACCGTCTTGCCCCACATGCCGCAAAACCCGGAATCACCCAAGCGAAGAGCCCGAGACAACGAGCGGCCCCTGGTCGAAGACATCCGGTTTCTCGGCCGCGTCCTGGGTGATGTGATCCGCGAACAGGAAGGCGTGCAAGCCTACGAGCTGGTCGAGCGCGTGCGCAAGCTCTCGGTGGCATTTCGGCGCGATGCCGACCAGGACGCCGACAAGGCGCTGCGTAGCCTGCTGAAATCGCTTTCCAGCGACCAGACGGTGAGCGTGATTCGAGCATTCACCTATTTCAGCCATCTGGCGAATCTCGCCGAAGACCGTCACCACATCCGGCGCCGCGCCGTGCACGAGCGAGCCGGCGACACGCAGGAGGGCAGCATCGAGGTCGCACTGGCGCGCCTGCGCTGGGCCGGCATCACCACGCGTACCGTGTCGCAGACTTTGGCGCAAAGCTATGTCTCGCCCGTGCTCACCGCGCACCCCACCGAAGTGCAACGCAAGAGCATCCTGGATGCCGAGCGCGGCATTGCCAACCTGCTGACTGCCCGCGACGACGTCAAGGCGCAGGCGTTGCCCAAGGATGCGCTGGCTCCGCGCGAACTCGCGTTCAACGAAGCACAGATTCGCGCACGGGTCATGCAGCTGTGGCAAACACGCCTGCTGCGTTTTTCCAAGCTGACGGTCGCCGATGAAATCGAGAACGCCCTCAGCTATTACGAGTCGACTTTCCTGCGCGAGATCCCCAAGCTGTACGCCGACCTGGAGCGCGCGCTGGGCACGCACCCCGTCGCGTCTTTCCTGCGCATGGGCCAATGGCCGGGCGGCGACCGCGACGGCAATCCCAATGTGAATGCCGAGACACTCGAATACGCCCTGCGTCGCCAGAGCGAGGTGGCGCTGCGCCACTATCTGACCGAAGTGCACTACCTGGGCGCCGAACTGTCCCTTTCAGCCATGCTGGTGAAGGTTTCGCCAGCCATGAAGGCGCTCGCCGAAAGTTCACCGGATACGAACCAGCACCGTCTCGATGAACCCTATCGCCGCGCACTGACGGGCATCTACGCGCGGCTGGCCGCGACGCTCAAGGAGCTCACCGGAGGCGATGCCGCGCGTCACGCCGTTGCACCGCAAAACGCCTATGGCCGCGCAGAAGATTTCCTGGCTGACCTGCGCATCATCGAAGCGTCGCTACTCGCCGAACATGGCGAGGCCCTGGTGCAGCAGCGACTGCATCCGCTCATCCGCGCCGTCGAAGTATTTGGCTTCCATCTGGCGACGGTGGACCTGCGGCAAAGTTCGGACCAGCATGAGCTGGTGATCGGGGAGTTGCTCGCCACGGCGCGCATCGAAGCGAAATATGCCGATTTGTCCGAAGCTGCGCGACGCGAGCTCCTGCTCAAGCTGCTGTGCGATGCGCGGCCCTTGCGCGTGATCGGCGCGGCGTACTCGGACCACGCGCAGCGTGAACTGGCGATCTTCGAGTCGGCTCGCCGCCTGCGCGAGCGCTACGGCGCGCAGGCCATTCGCCACTACATCATCAGCCACACCGAGTCGGTGAGCGACCTGCTCGAAGTGCTGCTGCTGCAAAAGGAAGTGGGCCTTTTGTCCGGCACGCTGGACGACAAGGCTGCAGCGCAGCTCATCGTGGTGCCCCTCTTTGAGACCATCGAAGACCTGCGCAATGCCGCACCGATCATGCGCGAGTTCTACGGCCTGCCCGGCATCGCGAAGCTGGTGCAGCGCTCGGGCGCCGAGCAGGACATCATGCTGGGCTACAGCGACAGCAACAAGGACGGCGGCATCTTCACCAGCAACTGGGAGCTGTACAAGGCCGAGATCGCGCTGGTGGCGCTCTTCGATGAACTGGCCAACAGCCACAACATCCAGCTGCGCATGTTCCACGGCCGGGGCGGCACCGTCGGGCGCGGCGGCGGGCCGAGCTACCAGGCGATCCTGGCGCAGCCGCCGGGCACCGTGCGTGGACAGATCCGGCTGACAGAACAGGGCGAAGTCATAGGCTCCAAGTACGCCAACCCCGAGATCGGCCGGCGCAACCTCGAAACGCTGGTAGCCGCCACGCTGGAAGCCACGCTGCTGCAACCTACCAAGCCCGCGCCGCGTGCCTTCCTGCAAGCAGCAGAAGACCTGTCCGCAGCGAGCATGGCGGCGTATCGCGCACTGGTGTACGAAACGCCGGGCTTTACCGATTACTTCTTCGGCTCCACGCCGATCCGCGAAATTTCGCAGCTCAACATCGGCTCGCGGCCGGCCTCACGCAAGGCGCTGGTGCGCATCGAGGACTTGCGCGCGGTGCCGTGGAGTTTCAGCTGGGGCCAATGCCGCCTGACATTGCCGGGCTGGTATGGGTTCGGCAGCGCGGTGCAGGCGTTTCTGGCGCCCGCGCCGAAAGAACGGCTCGCATTGCTGCAGAAGATGTACCGCACATGGCCGTTTCTCAACGCGCTGCTGTCGAACATGGACATGGTGCTGGCCAAGAGCGACCTTGCACTCGCATCGCGCTACGCGAGCCTGGTGACTGATGCACGGCTTCGCAAGCGAATCTTCGGGGTCATCGAAGCCGAATGGCACCTGACTGTTTCGGCACTGCAGCAGGTCACCGGCGAGCGCAGCCGGCTCGCGACGAACCCCGCATTGCAGCGATCGATCAAGCACCGATTTCCGTACATCGACCCGCTGCATCACTTGCAGGTGGAGCTGGTGCGCCGGCATCGCGAGGACGAACTCGACGAGCGCGCCAAGGTCGGCATTCACCTGTCGATCAACGGGATTGCGGCGGCGCTTCGAAATACCGGCTAGCAGACAACTGAAAACCGGCTGTCATGCCGGAGTTGATCCGCAATCGATGCTGCGACTGACGAAACGCCGCCGCCGCTTCGCGGTGGATGCCGGATCAAGTCCGGCATGACAGCCAGCCTCTGACTGTCGGACTGTCGGACTGTCGGACTGTCGGACTGTCGGACTGTCGGGCTGTCGGGCTGTTGGGCTGTTGGGCTGTTGGGCTGTCATTGCGGACTTGATCCGCAATCCATGACTTCGACAGCCGCTTTGCTCTTCTGGCATCAAGTCCCCAGCAATTCCCCGATCGGCTTCAGGTCATCCACCCGGTCACACACGGCCTTGATCACCATCATGATCGGAATGCCCAGCAACAGGCCCCAGACGCCCCACAGCCATCCCCAGGCCAGCACGCCCACGAACACGGAGACCGCGTTCATCTTGCTGGCCTTGCTGGTCACCCACGGCACGATGAGATAACCCTCGATCGTGTTGATGAACAGGGACGCGCCCGCCACCGCCAGCGCCATGTTGACCGAGCCGAACTGCAGGAATGCAACCAGCGCCGCCCCGCCCGTCACGACGAACGAGCCGATATATGGAATCAGGTTGAGCACCGCAGCAGCAAACCCCCATACCGCCGCATGCTTCAAACCGAGCGCCCAGAATGCAAGCCCGGTTGCAACGCCCACCACCACGCTGGCGAGCACCTGGACCAGCAGATAGCGCTGCATCTGCTGCGTGATCTCATCGAGTGCCTGCACGGTGATCTTCTTGTTGGCCAGCGTAGGCCCGGTGATCTTGACCAGCTTGCGACGGAACATGTCGCCCGACATCAGCAGGAAGTAGGTGAGGAACGTGACGACCACCACCTGCCCGATCAGGCTGGCAAGGCCTAGCGTGCCGGTCCAGAGATGCTCGCGGATGTCAAAGCGCGGCTTTTCGATCACGACCCGCGTGGCGCCACCGGTGGACGCAGGCGCGCCACCGGCTTCGGCCGCAGCTTGCTCCAGTTGCGCGGCTGCCTTCTGCACGGTGACGATGGTGTCGGTCTTGCTGCTGCGCGAACGCATCGAATCGCGCAACTTGCGCGCCGCGTCCGGCAACGACTGCACAAGCTCGTTGGCGTCGTCGCTGAAGGCATACATGGAGGCACCCGTTCCGCCCAGGATGCCAAGGATGAGCACAGCCGCGCTGATGGCCCGCGGAATCCGGAACTTCTGGAGCCAATCGACAACAGGCGACAGCGCATAGCTGAACATCAGCCCGACCATCACCGGAATGAAGAACGCCGCTGCCCACTTCAATGCGGCGAGCACCGCCAGCACAGTGAGCACAACCAGCATCGTGCTGCGCACGTTCTGCGGAACATGAAGCAGCACATGTGTGGGGTCTTCAGGGTCGTGCAGCACCGATGCCTTGATAGGCGATCCATCGGGTGCGGGCGACGCGGATGGCGCCGGCGGGGGAATGTTTGCGGGAACTATCGCGTCTGCCATTGCTTGCCCTTGAAAAAAACTTCTTCTACCAGGCTGCCAATGCCTCACGAACCGCACTGAGCTGCCGGCGTGAAACGGCCAGCAACTCATCAATGCCATTGAGCCTCACTGCCCACCCTTCGCCCTCTTCGACGTCGTAGTGTTTCTCCAGTGCACGTATCGCATGCCGGGCAACCAGCGCATTGCGATGAACGCGCAGGAACTGTGCGGCGTGCCGGTCCTCCAGTTCGCTGAGGGCAGCATCCAGAATATAGCTGCGCGACGCGGTGCGTACGGTGATGTACTTGAGTTCGGCCTTGAAATACAACACTTCCGCCAATGGCACGCGCTCCGTGCGCCCGCGGTCCTGGATGAGCAGGACGTCGGCCTGCGCACTGGCCGGCAGCCCACGCGCATGGACTTGCCGCTCGACCTTTTGCAGGGCGGCCTGCAAGCGCTCCAGCCGCACCGGCTTGGTGAGATAGTCAACCGCCTCCAGCTCGAAAGCCGCGACGGCATGCTCGGAGTGCGCCGTCACGAACACGACGGCCGGCGCGTCGGGCGCGTCGCGCAGCGCCCGCGCCAATGCAAGCCCGTCGGCACCCGGCATATGAATATCCAGCAGCACCGCGTCGAACCTGTGGCGGCGCAGCATGTCCATGGCCTGCACCGCATTGCCCGCCTCCGCACCAACCACTGCGGCCGGTGCGGCACAGCTGGCCAGCACCGTTCGCAACCTTGACCGCGCAAGGGGCTCGTCATCCACCACCAGCACCTGAAGCGTCATGCGGGAACCTCCACGCGCACCTGATACAGGCCGTCCCTGAATACGGCCTGGAACTGCCCCTGTACATCGTGCAGCAACTGCAGGCGGTCGCGCACGTTGTCCTGGGCAACACCGTTGCCGCGCTTGCCCTGGCCCCCAGGGGCTGTGTTGGTGACCTTGATGACCACCACGCTGCCGCGCTTTTGCGTGCTCACTTTCACCTGGGCGCCTTCCGCGCTGGGCTCGACGCCATGCTTGACCGCGTTCTCCACGAGCGGCTGCAGCATGAGCGCGGGCACGCGCGCACTCCCGGCGGTGGGGTCGAGCTGCCACTCGACCTGCAGGCGGTCGCCGAAACGAACCTGTTCGATATCGAGATACCTGCGCGCCAGCGCGACTTCTTCTGCGAGCGTGACGGATTCGCCCTGTTCCATGAGCGCGTGCCGGAACAACTCGCTGAGGTCCTCCAGGACGGCCTCCGCGCGCGCCGGGTCTTCGCGCACCAGGGCAATGGCGCTGTTGAGCGTGTTGAAGAGAAAGTGAGGCCGGATGCGCGCCTGCAACTCCGACAGGCGCGCTGCGGTGTCGGCCGGCATGCGGGCACGCGCGCGCAGCACCAGCGCCGAGACCAGCGCGGCTGCCAGCACCATGCCGGTCAGCGACGACGCGATCCACGGCAAGCTCGGGCTGATGCCAGCCACCGCCAGCACGGCACAACCGCCCCATCCGGCGAGCCCACCGAGCAGCACGCCAAAGAGTTGCTGCTTGGAGCGGGACAGTCGAGACAGGAGTTTTTTCAGGCTGCAGGCCACCAGCAGCCAGCCCAGCGTGGCCGGCAGCGCGGCACCACTGAGGATGGAAACGCGCACCAGCCAGTCGAACGGTGTGGCCGCACCGAACATCGCACCCACGGCCATGACGGTTTCGACAAACAGCACCGCCCGCAGGATCACGCCCAGATGGCACGCGTCGAAAACCAGCGCGGGGGATGCACTGCTCGCAGACGGTGCCGCGGGGGGCCCGTCCTGGAAGGCCGATAATATTTGGGATTCCATCAAGATGCCGCAACGTTCCGCCGGATTATTGGTGAATCTTCCCTTATGAACCAATTCGACAAAAAATCCGAGGCCTGGTCGGCCCTTTTCTCCGAGCCCATGAGCGACCTCGTGAAGCGCTACACCGCGAGCGTCTTCTTCGACAAGCGCCTGTGGAAAGCCGACATCGAGGGCTCGCTCGCGCACGCATCCATGCTCGCGCGCCAGGGCATCATCGGCGCACAGGACCTGAGCGACATCGAGCGCGGCATGGCGCAGATCACCCAAGAAATCGAGGCCGGCCAGTTCGACTGGAAGCTCGACCTGGAAGACGTGCACCTGAATATCGAGGCACGCCTGACGCAACTGGTGGGCGATGCCGGCAAGCGGCTACACACCGGGCGCAGCCGCAACGACCAGGTCGCCACCGATGTGCGGCTTTGGCTGCGCGGCGAGATCGACCTGATCTCCGCGCTGCTGGGCGATGTGCAAAAGGCGCTCGTCGACCTGGCCGAACGCAACGTCGAAGTCATCATGCCGGGCTTCACGCACCTGCAGGTCGCGCAGCCGGTGAGCTTCGGCCACCACATGCTGGCCTATGTGGAGATGTTCGAGCGTGACCAGGACCGCATCGCCGATGTGCGCAAGCGCGTCAATCGCCTGCCGCTGGGCGCTGCGGCGCTCGCAGGTACCAGCTATCCGCTGGACCGCGAGTCGGTCGCCCGGGCGCTGGACATGGACGGCGTGTGCCAGAACTCGCTGGACGCCGTGAGCGATCGCGACTTCGCCATCGAGTTCACCGCTGCAGCGTCCATCGCGATGGTCCACATCAGCCGGCTCTCGGAGGAACTGGTGCTGTGGACGAGCCAGAACTTCAGCTTCATCAAGATCGCCGACCGGTTCACCACGGGCTCGTCGATCATGCCGCAGAAGAAGAATCCGGACGTGCCGGAACTGGCGCGCGGCAAGACCGGGCGCGTGGTCGGACACCTCATGGGCCTCATCACCCTGATGAAGGGCCAGCCGCTGGCCTACAACAAGGACAACCAGGAAGACAAGGAGCCGCTGTTCGACACGGCGGATACCTTGAAGGACACGCTGCGCATCTTCGCCGAGATGATTGGCGGCATCACGGTGCAGGCCGAGGCGATGGAAAAGGCGGCGTTGCGCGGCTATGCCACTGCGACCGACCTGGCCGACTACCTGGTCAAGAAGGGCCTGCCGTTTCGCGACGCGCATGAAATCGTGGCGCATGCAGTCAAGGCAGCCACGTCGCACAACTGCGACCTGTCGGAGCTTCCGCTCACGGTGCTGCAGGGGTTTCATCCGGAGATCGGCAAGGACGTTTATGACGTGCTCTCGCTGCGCGGGTCCTTGAATGCGCGCGACATTCTGGGCGGGACTGCACCTGCGCAGGTCCGGGCGCAGATTGCGCGGCATCGCGCGCGACTCGCGTAGGCAGCACTGTCATTGCGGACTCGATCCGCAATCCATGACTTCGACGGTCGCTGCCGCTGCGCGGTGGATGCCGGGTCGAGCCCGGCATGACAGTTAATCAGGCTGTCATTGCGGACTCGATCCGCAATCCATGACTTCGGCAGCCTGCTTCGCTCCGGTTCACATTTCAGCTACGCTCATCCTTCACTGGAGGGCTAGCGTGTTTCGCAACAAGATCATCCTCTCGGGCGCCCTGCTCGCGCTCGCCCTCGGCTCCGCCCACGCAGTCACAGTCACCAGCCTCAGTCCGCAGGGTGAAGTGAGCAAGGTGAGGCAAGTCGTCGCGAAATTCGACGAGCCCGCCGTCACTTTCGGCGACCCCAAAGCCCCCGCACCGATCTCGCTCAGTTGCAGCGACACCCAAGCCACCAAAGGCACCGCGCGCTGGAACAACGACCGTGAATGGGTGTTCCAGTTCGAGGCCGACCTGCCACCCGGTGTCACCTGCACTTTGCAGACCAACGCCGGATTCAAGTCCCCGAAAGGCGCTGAACTTCCCAAGGGCAACTGGCGGTTCTCCACCGGCGGACCCTTCGTGCAGCAGCTTAGGCCCGGCACCTATCAGCGCATCGACGAAGAACAGTTCTTTGCGATGCAGCTCAATGGCGACGCTACGCAGCAGAGCATGAAGGACAACCTCTGGTGCTCCATCGAAGGCGTCGGCGAGCGCGTGCCCGCGAAATTCCTGGAGGGCAAGGAGCGGCTCGACTACCTCAAGTCCCTGGGCATGGACAAGGCAGCCGAAAAACAGCCGCTGAAGTACTTCGCCTTCGCCTGCAATCGCCGTATTGCGGCCAACGCACGAGTGCAGATCGTGTACGGCAAGGGGGTCGCCACGCCCAGCGGCGTCGCCAACACCATCGAGCGGCGTTTCGACTACCAGGTGCGCGAGCCTTTCGCAGCCAGCTTCACCTGCGAACGGGAAAACGCGCAGTCGTCCTGCCTGCCGGTGCGGCCGATGACGCTGTCTTTCAACGCGCCGGTCCCGCGCAAGCTGGCCGAGCAGATCCGGCTCAAGGGCGCGAAGGATTCGATCAAGCCGGTTTTCGAGAACGAAGACAGCGACCCGGAAGCGGTGGTGAACGGCATCACGTTCAAGCCCATGTTCACGGAGCGTGCCGCTTTCACGCTGGAGCTTCCCCGGGACTTCAAGGATGCATCGGGCCGCTTGCTGCGCAATGCCGACAGCTTTCCGCTCAAGGTCGCAACCGGCTCCATGCCCCCGCTCGCCAAATTCGCTGCCGCACCCTTCGGCATCGTCGAGCGTTTCGCCGAACCCGATAGCGGGCCACTGCTGCCGATCACCGTTCGCAACGTGGAGACCGCGCTACGTGCGCAGACCTTCACGCCCGGCAAGATCAGCGATCTTCAGCCAAAGACCGACGCCGACATCATCGCGTGGTTTCGCAAGGTGCAGCAGTACGACGAGTTCAGGGTGAAGCGATCGGTGGCGGTGCGCGACGTCAAGAGCCCGCTTCCCAAGGTCATCGACAAGGACGACAGGGAATGGATCCAGTCGCGCATGGTCTCGCTGCTGGCGGGCCAGCCGGCAGCCAGGACCATGGACATGCCCAAAGCGGCTGAAGGCGACCCCAGGCCGTTTGAAGTGGTCGGCATTCCGCTGTCGCCCGGCTTCCACGTGGTCGAGATCGCGTCGCAGCGCCTGGGCACCTCGCTGCTCGATGAGCGCCACGGCGCGACTCGCACGATGTACGTGCGCAGCTCCGCACTGGTCACCAACCTGGCCGTGCACTTCAAGCTGGGACGCGAGAACGCGATCGCCTGGGTGACGACGCTGGACAAGGGCCAGGTCGTCGCCCATGCGCGCGTTCGGGTTTCGGACTGCCAGGGCAAGGAACTCGCGACCGCTGTCACTGACGCACAAGGCATTGCGCAGTTCAAGGACCTGTCGCTGCAACCACCGCGTTGCCTGGAGGACGACAACATGCGCGAGGCTTACTTCGTCAGTGCGCGTGCGAGCGATGCCAAAGGCGGCGAAGACCTGGCCTTCACCTGGAGCGACTGGCAGCGCGGCATCGAGCCGTGGCGCTTCAACGTTCCGACGAGCCGCGAGCCGCGTCCCGATGAGCGCATGCACACGATCTTCGATCGCACCTTGCTTCGGGCCGGCGAGACCGTGTCGATGAAGCACCTCGCGCGCACCGAGACGCGCACCGGATTCGGCGTGCCGGAAGCGCTTCCCGCGCAATTGCTGGTCACGCACGTCGGGAGCGGCCAGCAATTCACGCAACCGCTGACCTGGCGCACGACTGCAACAGGCGGCCAGAGCGCAGAAAGCGAATTCAAGATTCCGCCTGCTGCCAGGCTCGGCATGTACAGCGTGCAGCTCACGAGCACCGGGGGTCGCACTACCGATTCAGGCGAATTCCGCATCGAGGAGTTCCGGCTGCCGGTGCTCGAAGGCCGGGTGGTTCCAACCGATCGCAAGTCACTCGTCAACGTGAAGTCGGTGCCCACCGACGTGCAGGTCAACTACGTCTCTGGCGGTGGTGCCGCGAACTTGCCGGTGCGGGTCACGGCGCAAGTTCGTCGAAAGGGCCTCGCGTTTCGCGACTATGACGAGTTCAGCTTCCAGCCGCCACGCCAACGTGCCGACGCAGCCAAGAGTGGCGAAGACGATGCCGCCACCGACTCTCGCATCATTGCCGACAAGCTGCCGCTCACGCTCGATCGCAATGGCGCGGGCAAGCTGACGATCGCGGACGTCCCGGCAGCCAAGCAACCGCGGGACCTGCTGCTCGAAGCGACTTATGCCGACCCGAACGGCGAAGTGCAAACCTTACGCAGTGTGTCCACGCTGTGGCCCGCCGCCGTCGTCGCCGGCCTGAAGACCGAAGGCTGGGTGTCTGCGAAACAGAAGATCGGCTTCCAGGCACTGGCCCTGGGGCTCGATGGCAAGCCCGCTGCGGGTGTTCCGCTGGAAGTTCATGCGACCGCCCGCATCGTCACGACCAGCCGCAAGCGCATGGTCGGCGGCTTCTACACCTACGACAACAAGACGGAGACCCGGGACCTGGGCAAGGTGTGCAGCGGCAAGAGCGATTCGCGCGGCTTGCTGTTGTGCGAGACCAGGCTCGCGCAAGCGGGCGAAGTCGAACTCGTCGTCACGGCGAGCGATCCGCAGGGCAACACCATCCAGGCCGCGAGTTCGGTGTGGGTGACGCGCCAGGGCGAGCTGTGGTTCGGCGGCGAGGACCACGACCGCATCGACCTGTTGCCCGAGAAGAAGGCTTACCAGGCAGGCGAGACGGCGAAGTTCCAGGTTCGGATGCCGTTCCGGTTTGCGACAGCGCTGGTGAGCGTGGAACGTGAAGGCGTCGTCGACACCCGCGTCGTGCAGCTCGATGGACAGGACCCGACGATCAGCCTGCAGGTCAAGGAGACCTGGGGACCCAACGTCTATGTCAGCGTGCTGGCGCTCCGGGGACGTCTGCGCGAGGTGCCCTGGTACAGCTTCTTCACCTGGGGCTTCAAGGCGCCCCGCGAATGGTGGACCGCGTTCTGGTACGAGGGCCGCGAGTATGTCGCACCCACGGCTCTGGTCGATCTGAGCAAGCCGGCGTTCAGGCTGGGACTGGCGGAGATTCGCGTCGGCAGCAAGGCCCACGAGCTGGCCGTGAGCGTCAAGGCCGACAAGGAAAGCTACCCGGTGCGCGGACAGGCACGCATCACGATCAGCGCGAAGCTGCCCGATGGCAAGCCAGCTGCAAACGCGGAAGTCGCGCTGGCTGCCGTTGATCAGGCGCTGCTCGAACTCATGCCCAACAACAGCTGGAACCTGCTCGAAGCGATGCTGCAACGGCGCTCATGGGGCGTGGAGACTTCGACCGCGCACATGGAGATCATCGGCAGGCGCCACTACGGTCGCAAGGCTGTGCCCGCAGGTGGCGGTGGCGGCAAGAGCCCGACGCGCGAACTGCTGGAAACCCTGCTGCTGTGGAACCCGCGCGTCGTGCTCGATGCGAACGGCCAGGCCGTGGTGACTGTGCCACTGAACGACGCACTCACATCGTTTCGCATCGTTGCTGTCGCCGACGCCGGCACGGGCCTCTTCGGCACCGGAGAGGCCACCATTCGCGCGACGCAAGACCTGCAGATCATCAGCGGGCTGCCGCCGCTGGTGCGTGAAGACGATCAGTTCCGCGCGCAGTTCACCCTGCGCAACACGACAGCCAAGCCGATGAAGGTGGAAGTCACGCCGCGCGCAACGCTGATCACGATGCAGCCGCAGACGGTGGACATTCCTGCGGGTGAAGCACGCGAGCTCGCATGGACAGTGACCGCGCCCGCGCAGCTCGGCCAGACGCGCGCCGAGGCACTGCTCTGGGAGATCGAAGCAAAGGACGCCAATACGGGCGCACGCGATGCCCTGAAGGCCCGGCAGCGCATCGTGCCCGCCGTGCCGCTCACCGTGCAGCAGGCGACACTCGTGCAGGTCGAAGGGCCCTACTCGCTGGAGGTCGCGCCGCCTGCCGACTCGCTGCCGGTGGATGGCCCCCGGCGCGGCGGCCTGCGTCTGGCGATGCAGCCCCGCCTGGCCGAGGGCCTGCCCGGTGTGCGTGACTGGTTCGCAGCCTATCCGTTCGCGTGCCTGGAACAAAAGACGAGCAAGGCCGTGGGCCTGCGCGATGCCAGGCTGTGGCAGACCGTCGTGGCGCAACTTCCCACGTATCTCGACAGTGATGGCCTGGCCAGCTACTTTCCGCCGCGCGACGGCGAGGCCAACCGCGGAAGCGACACGTTGACTGCCTACATCCTGGCCGCAACGCATGAAGCAGCGTCAGTGAATCCGGCGTTCGCACTGGCTGACGAGGCGCGCGCGCCGATGGAGCGGGGCCTCATCGCCTTTGTCGAAGGCAAGATACAGCGCGAGTTCTGGAGTCCGCGCAAGGACCTCGATGTTCGCAAGCTCGCGGCGCTGGAGGCGTTGTCGCGTTACGGCAAGGCGAACGGCCGCATGACGACCAGCATCACCATCGCGCCCAACCAGTGGCCGACGCATGCGGTGATCGACTGGTTGAGCATCCTCAAGCGCGTGGCCGATGTGCCGCAGCGTGACCAGCGTCTTGCAGAAGCGACACAAGTCCTGAAGTCGCGCCTGTCGTACCAGGGCACCAAACTCGTGTTCAGCACCGAGCGCGATGACTACTGGTGGTGGCTGATGGCCAATGGCGACGTCAACACCGCGCGTCTCATGCTCGCCGTGATGGACGACGCGGCGTGGAAAGACGACATGCCTCGCCTTGCCAACGGGTTCATCGCAAGACAGCAGCGCGGTGCGTGGCATACGACAACGGCCAATCTGTGGGGCGGCCTCGCGCTCGAGAAGTTCTCTGCGAAGTTCGAAGCCACGCCGGTGACGGGCACGACGCGCGCAGCGCTGGGCGCAAACCAGGCCAGCGTGGACTGGAGCAAGGTCGAGCGCGTGAAGGCTGCCGATGCAGCGGGCCTGCCGCACCAGACGACCTCGTTCGGAGCGCCCGCGTCACCGGGCAATCTGCGCGGCAACACCCTGTTCCTGCCGTGGGGCAAGGACAAGGAAACGCTCACCGTCACGCAGCAGGGCACGGGCAAGCCGTGGCTCACGCTTCAATCCGTCGCAGCCATAGCCCTGAAGGCGCCCTTCAGTGCCGGCTACCAGCTCACGCGTGCGGTCACGCCTGTCGAACAAGCGGTGCCCGGCAAGTATTCGCGCGGCGATGTGGTCCGCGTGTCGCTCACGATCAACGCATCGGCCGACATGACGTGGGTCGTCGTCACCGACCCCGTGCCTGGCGGCGCGACGATCCTGGGCAGCGGACTCGGGCGCGATTCGCAGATTGCGACGCAGGGTGAAAAGCGTTCGGGGTGGGCAAATCCCGTCTTCGAGGAACGCAGCTTCGAGGCCTTTCGCAGCTACTACGAGTTCGTGCCCAAGGGCGTGTTCAAGATCGAGTACACGGTGCGGCTGAACAACGTCGGCGACTTCGCACTCCCGCCCAGCCGGGTGGAGGCGATGTATGCGCCCGAGATGTTCGGCGAGTCGCCCAATGCGCGCGTGAAGGTAGAAGCGCGATGACCCAAACGGCTGTCATCCCTGCTCCGGCTGTCATCCCGGGCTCGACCCGGGATCCATCCTTTGCACAGGCAGTCATCCCGGGCTCGACCCGGGATCCATCCCCGAGTTGGTCTTCCAGGCCCGCCATCACCGCCGTCCTGCTTGCCGTACTCGGCGCGACGGCCCACGCCCTGCCCACCTTCGACGAAGTCAAACGCTCACACCAGCCCTCCGACACCGTCATCCTCGACAGGCAAGGCGAGGTCATCCACCGACTTCGCACGGACGCCACCATCCGTCGCGGGCAATGGATCGCCCTGGCCGACATTTCGCCCGCGCTGCGCCAGGCCATGGTGCTCTCCGAAGACAAGCGGTTCCACGAACACAGCGGCGTCGATTGGCGCGCCGTTTCTTCCGCCGCATGGGGCAACCTCTGGAACCAGAAGACACGCGGCGCCTCGACCATCACCATGCAACTCGCAGGCCTGCTCGAAGACGACTGGCGTGCCGGTCCGGGTGGCCGTCACGCAGCGCAAAAGCTCGGACAGGCCGTCGCCGCGCAAGTGCTGGACCGGCGCTGGCGCAAGGACCAGATCCTGGAGGCGTACCTCAATCTGGTGCCATTGCGAGGGGAGCTGGCAGGCATCGACGCCGTCTCACGCACGATGTTCGGCAAGGCGGCGCACGGCCTCGATGAGCAGGAAGCAGCCATCGCAGCCGCGCTTGTTCGTGCACCCAATGCGAAACCCCGTCTCGTGGCGCAGCGTGCATGCGGCGTGCTGCGGGCCATGCGCGGGGCCGACGCCAAACCCGATTGCGAAACGCTCGATGTCATCGCAACCGGCGCCTTGCAGCGACGTGCCTTCGAGCCGGACCTTGGCATTGCGCCCCACTTCGCACGACGGGCCGTCGCGCAGCAGGCCGGCAAGGCCACGGCACAGCCCGTGCGCACGCCGCTTCGCGCCGACCTGCAGCGCTTCGCCTCGCAGTCGCTGCAGCAACACCTGCGCGAGCTTCGCCGTCGCAACGTCGAGGACGGCGCCGTGGTCGTGCTGGACAACGCCAGCGGCGAAGTGCTGGCGTGGGTGGGGTCATCGGGCGAATTGAGTGGCGCGGCGCAGGTCGATGGCGTCACCGCACGGCGTCAGGCGGGCTCGACGCTCAAGCCCTTTCTCTACGCGCAGGCCATCGCGGAGCGCCGCGTCACGGCCGCATCGCTGATCGAAGATTCGCCCGCGCATCTGGCAACGGCTTCGGGACTCTACGTGCCGCAGAACTACGACCGCCAGTTCAAGGGCTGGGTCTCGGTGCGAACTGCGCTGGGTGCATCGCTCAATGTGCCTGCGGTGCGAACTGGCGTGCAGGTCTCGCCGGAATCGTTTGCGCGGCAACTGCGCACCGTGGGCGTTTCACTGCGCGAGTCGGGCGACTTCTACGGCTACAGCCTGGCGCTCGGCAGCGCGGAGGTGACCTTGCTGGACCTGACGAATGGATACCGGACGCTGGCCAATGGGGGACGGTTCTCTGAACCAGGCACCGTGCCCTCACCCCAGCCCTCTCCCATAGGTAGAGGGAGAGGGAGCAAGGCGGTCATGGACCCGCGCGCTGCCTTCATCATCGGCGACATCCTGTCCGACCCCAACGCGCGTGCCCGCACCTTCGGCACCGACAGCCTGCTCGCCACGCGCTTCTGGTCGGCGGTCAAGACGGGCACCAGCAAGGACATGCGCGACAACTGGGCCGTCGGCTGGTCGCAGCGCTACACCGTGGGCGTGTGGGTCGGCAACGCGAGCGGCGCGGCGATGCACGACGTGAGCGGCACCAGCGGCGCGGCGCCGGTCTGGGCGTCGGTCATGGGCTTCCTGCACGCGCGCGAGCCCAGCCGAGCGCCCTCACCACCGGCGGGACTCGCCCGGGCCCGGGTGCAGTTCGGCGAAGGCCTGGAAGCGGCCCGCGACGAGTGGTTCATCGACGGCACCCAGCAGGCGATCTTCACGATGGCACCCGCGCAGCAGCGCGACACGGCGCCCCGCATCACCGCGCCCGCCAATGGAACCATCGTCGCGCTCGACCCCGACATCCCGCCGAACCGGCAACGCCTGCAGTTCAGCGCCGCGGGCGACAAGCTGCGATGGCTGATCGACGGCAAGGAAGTGGCGCGGGGGCGCCAGGCGCAATGGCTGCCGTGGCCCGGCCGGCACAAGGTGCAACTCGCGGGGGAGCGCGGCGAGGTGCTCGACGAAATCCGCATCGAGGTGCGCGGCGCAGGCGTGCGGCCGGTCGTGATGAACAAATTTATGCAGCCGCCCAAGAAACTTCAATCCGCCGCGCCGGCAGTTCGCTAGCATCGCCCCAACGAAGGAGACAGCCCGTGCCCGTCATCACCAACATCGAAGACCTGCGAGTGCTCGCACAAAAGCGCGTGCCGCGCATGTTCTACGACTACGCCGACTCCGGTTCGTGGACCGAGAGCACCTACCGCGCCAACGAAGCCGATTTCGACCGCATCCTGCTGCGCCAGCGTGTAGCCGTGAACATGGAAAACCGCAGCACGCGCGCGAAGATGATCGGGCAGGACGTAGCGATGCCCGTTGCCATCGCGCCGACCGGCCTGACCGGGATGCAGCACGCCGACGGCGAGATCCTCGCGGCGCGCTCGGCCAAGAAGTTCGGCATCCCGTTCACGCTGTCCACCATGAGCATCTGCTCGATCGAAGACGTAGCCAAGGCCACGGACAACCATCCGTTCTGGTTCCAGCTCTATGTGATGCGCGACCGCTCGTTCATCGAAAGCCTGATCGACCGCGCCAAGGCTGCCAACTGCTCCGCGCTCGTGCTCACCCTGGACCTGCAGATCCTGGGCCAGCGACACAAGGACCTGAAGAACGGCCTCTCAGCGCCGCCCAAGCTCACGATCGCGAATATCGCCAACATGATGACCAAGCCCCGCTGGTGCATGGGCATGCTGGGCACGAAGCGTCACCAGTTCGGCAACATCGTCGGCCACGTCAAGGGCGTGGACAACATGGGCTCGCTTTCGGAATGGACCGCCAAGCAGTTCGACCCTGCGCTGTCGTGGCGCGATGTGGAGTGGATCAAGAGCCGCTGGGGCGGCAAGCTGATTCTCAAAGGCATCCAGGATGCAGAGGACGCGCAACTGGCTGTCGATAGCGGCGCGGATGCAGTGATCGTATCCAATCATGGCGGACGCCAGCTCGACGGCGCGCCGTCATCCATCTCCGCATTACCGGGCATCGTCGATGCGGTGGGCAGCAGGATCGAGGTGCACATGGATGGCGGCATCCGCTCCGGACAACACGTGCTCAAGGCCATCGCGCTCGGAGCCAAAGGCACGTACATCGGCCGGTCGATGCTGTACGGCCTGGGCGCAATGGGCGAAGAAGGCGTGGATCACGCCCTGCGCATCATTCAACGCGAGCTGGACCTCTCGATGGCGTTTTGCGGACGCACCGACATCGCCAAGGTGGACAAGGGCATCCTGCTGCCAGGCACTTTCTGACCGGGGCGGCCGGGTGCCCCCTGGCTACTTGTTGCCGGCAGCGCGTGGCGGCACCGTCTTCAGGAACTCATAGAGCGCCTGCGCATCGACATCGTTCATCTTGCTGAGCGAATCGAACGGCATGACCTTGATCGGCGTGCCGTCAGGCCGCTTGCCCGATCGCAGCATCGCGACAAACTGCGCGCTGTCCTTGTAGTTCTTCATGGCCGAGCCTTCGCCCGGCGTGATGTTGGCGGCAGCGGGCCAGTCAGGAGGTCCGCCCGCGATCTTGCCGCCGGAGAGATGCTCGCCATGGCAGCCAATGCACATGTTCGCGACGTAGGCGCCGTGTTTGGCGTTCACCGCTTCGGGTATGGGTTGTGCGGGCGGCAAGGTGTGATTGATGCGCTCGGCAGCATCCGGTATCGCGCCGAAGCCGTACATCACCCGCGCAGGCAGCGGCAGCTTGATGACCGCCTCCCCGCCTGTGACGGGCGCGAGGCTGCGCGTGTACGCGACGAGGGACGCCAGGTCCTGGTCGGTGAACCGGTTGTAGTCTTCGCTGGGCATGACCATGGCGGGCTGCCCATTGGGCTTGACGCCGTGGCGGATGATGCGCACCCAGTCTTCGGGCTTGTAGTTGGCCACCACGCCCGCCGAGGTGATGTTCGCGCCCCGCAGCTGCACGCTGTCTGTCTTGACGAAGTCGCGTCCGGCGCCATTGGCGCCGTGGCAATCGACACAGCCGCGCGATTCAAAGAGGTATTTGCCGCGAGCGAGCGACTGCGGATCGGTCGCATAGGGGACGGCCTTGACGTTCACGGCGACGGTGCGCGTTCTCTTGCGATCGAAGAGCTGGAGTCCGGCGGCGATTGCCAGCACCAGGAGAAGAACCAGCGTGCCAACGCCGGCGGCGGTCCATTTGAGCCATGGCTTCATGAAGTGCTCCTCGGCCTGCCTTGTGGGCGGCCCCTCGTGTTGTTCGGGTCGAACTCGCGATTCTAGAAATTGGCAGCAAGCTCGTCAGTGAATGATTTCACACGCGCATTCCGATCCGGTCAAGACGCAAAATCGCGAGGTGCCGCCGATCCGCCGTATTGCCCATCTCGACATGGACGCCTTTTTTGCGTCCGTGGAGCTGTTGCGCTACCCGCAGCTCAAGGGGCTGCCGGTCGTGATCGGCGGCGGGCGCCGCAAGGTGGACGAGATGATCCGCGAACGCTTCGAAGGGCTGCCCTCCAGCGAGATCCCGGCGTCGGCGTTCCCGCTGCTGAAGGATTACGTGGGTCGCGGCGTCATCACCACCGCCACTTACGCCGCACGCCAGTTCGGCGTCGGCTCCGCCATGGGGATGATGAAGGCAGCAAAGCTGTGCCCCCAGGCGCTCGTGCTGCCGGTCGATTTCGATGAAGTGCGCAAGTACTCCCGCCTGTTCAAGAGCACCATCGCCGAGATCGCGCCGCTGGTCGAAGACAGGGGCGTCGATGAGGTCTATATCGACTTCACCGACGTGCCCGGCGGCCAGCGCGAGGGGGGGCGTGTGCTGGCGCGCCTGATCCAGCGCGCGATCCAGGAACGCACCGGCCTCACCTGCTCGATCGGCGTTGCGCCCAACAAGCTCATTGCCAAGATGGCGAGCGAGTTCAAGAAGCCCAACGGCATTTCGGTGGTGTACCAGGAAGACGTGCAAACCCTGATCTGGCCGTTGCCGGTGCGCAAGATCAATGGCATCGGACCGAAGGCAGAGATCAAGCTCACCAAGCTGCACCTGCACACCATCGGTGACATCGCGCGGCAAGACCGCCACTGGCTGATCGACAACTTCGGCCAGTCGTATGGAGCGTGGATGCACGACGCAGCCTGGGGCCGGGACGACCGCCCTGTCGTCACAGAGAGCGAGCCGGTCTCGATGAGCCGCGAGACCACGTTCGAGCGCGACCTGCACGCCGTGCGTGATCGCGCCGAGCTGGGCGCCATCTTCACGGACCTCTGCAAGCGGGTTGCCGAGGACCTCCAGCGCAAAGGCTACGTCGGCAAGACCATAGGCATCAAGCTGCGCTATGAAGACTTTCGCACCGCCACGCGCGACCTGACGCTGCCCCAATTCACCGACAGCGCCAAAACGATACGGCAGGCGGCCGGTCAATGCCTCAAGCGCGTGGACCTCAAGCAGAAGCTGCGTCTGCTGGGCGTGCGCGTTGGCAAGCTGGCGAAAGCCGGATCGGACGAAGCGATGGGGGTGTCCGCTGAACCCACGCCGGCCTCACGCGTGACCGAGGCAACGCCCGATCTCTTCGGCTGACCCAGGGGCCGATACCAACGGGTTCACGGGGAACGCCCCACAGGGCTGGGTTACCAAGTGGCGCATCAACGATCTGCCGCACCGGCCCAGGAGTTTCAATTGATCCACCAATCTGCACCTGCCACTGCGTTGGCACCCGTCGCTTTTCCTGCAATTGCTTCTGCCATCGGCGCGCTACCCGTGTCAGTTGCCGCCGCTGATCATCCGAGAGTCGACCAGCGCCCGTGGCGGTACCGACCCAGTCAGGGCGCCGTGGCTCGGATCGCAGCGGGTTGACCCTGCTGGAAGCGGTGGACCTGGCCACTACCGATCTGCTGACCTATGAACTGCGCCGACTGCTCGCATTTCCGGTGCCGCTCGCGCTCTGGGGCGACGGGGCACTGGCGCGGGCTGCAAAGGTCGGCAACCCGGACGCGGTCCAGCTCTACATGCTGTTCGTCGGACGCGATCCGAAATTGCCGGAAGGTGACCAGCAACGCCTCCTGTGGGGTCGAACCCGTTTCGACGAAGGCATGTCGCTCCTGCATCAGGCGGCAGGTGGTTTCGGGTCGGCCGGGTCACTGCGCTGCGAGCAGCACTACGCGGTTGGCGTGTACATGCGCACGCTGCTGGCGCTCCCGCTGCTCGAAAGCTTCAAGCTCGATGTCATCGGCGAGCTCCATCGATCCGAAGGTCATGGACCCCAGACCAGTGCACGTGTCGCCATGCAGCACGGTCGTCTGGGCGTGGCAACCGAAATGATGTGCGCGGTCCTCGACGCGCGATCGACTCCGCAAGAAAGGGCTGCGCGTCTCGACGCGCTGGACGTGGCACCCGACGAACTGCTGGCGCAATTGGCGTCCAGGAATGTCACCGGAATGTCGATGCGCCTCCAGGCCTCGCTCAGGGTCCTTCGTCGCCCGGCGAATGCGCTTCCAAAACTCCGGTAGCGGGTCTCGCTCTTGTCCTACGGCCTGTTGACTTGACAGTGAACTTACACTGAACTTACATTGTTCTTACGCGATTCTTACAGACACTTTCTGCCCCGAACCCCACCTCCAGCGAGCCCGCGATGACCCTCGACCAAATCCAGCAGATCAAGAAGTGGCATGTCGCAAATCGCCTGGATCACCCGATCGAGTACCACCTGTGGGACCTGATCCTCACACTCTGGGTCATGGGCCTGGTCGGATGGATTCCCGGGTACGTTTTCGAGCAGTGGTGGCTCATTCCGCTCAGCGGCATTGCCATGGCCTCGCCCAGCCTCTATGTCCAATGGCGCCGCAAAGCCCACCACGAACGCAGGTTGCGCTGCGACTGGATTCGCCACGTGTCGGTGGAAGGCTAGCTGTCTCGCAGTTGGCAGCGCCGCAGCAAGCGCTGCGCGTACATTGGCGCATCGAACCCCAAGGACCGCCATGCAATGCTTTGCCCTCACCGTACAGGACCACATCGCGCACCTGGTGCTCAATCGCCCCGAGGCGATGAACACCATGCATCCGCTCTTCTGGCGCGAGCTCGATGAAGTGCTGACGAAGGTGCACCGGGAAGGCTCGGCTCGTGCGCTCGTCATTTCATCGACGGGCAAGCATTTCAGCGCGGGGATGTCGCTGGACACTTTCTCCGGCAACAACCTGATGGACGACACGACGCCCGCAGGCCGCGCCGCGATCTTCGACATCGTGACGGATATACAGACCACGTTCACCAAGATCGAAACGCTGCGCATCCCGGTGATCGCGGCGATTCACGGCGGCTGCATCGGCGGCGCGGTGGACATGGTGACCGCTTGCTGCATCCGCTACGCGACGGCCGACGCCTTCTTCTGCATCCAGGAAATCAACATCGGCATGGTGGCCGACGTCGGCACGCTGCAGCGGTTGCCCAAGCTGATTCCATTGGCTGTCGTCAAGGAGCTGGCTTACACCGGCCGCCGGATGCCCGCCGCCAAGGCGCGCGAATACGGACTGGTCAACGAAGTGTTCGACACGCAGGCCGCCATGCTGGAAGCGGCCATGCAGTGCGCGCGAGAAATTGCCGCCAAGCCGCCCGTTGCGATCTGGGGCACCAAGCAGGTGATCAACTACACGCGCGACCATTCGGTCGAGGATTCACTGCGTCAGATGGGCTGGGTGCAGGGCGCCATCTGGAGCAACGCGAATGTGCGCGAATCCGTCACGGCGATGAAGGAAAAGCGGGCCGGAACGTTTGCGGGCTTGCCGCAGGTCGGCTCGTTCCTGGACCTCTGAGGTTACTGCCGTGCGGTGCGGGCATTGCCCGGCATCGCCGACGGATGGCTCGTGCGAAACGGGTTGATGTCCAGGCCGCCGCGACGCGTGTAGCGCGCGTAGACAGACAGGCGCACCGGCTTGCAGCGAGCCTGGATGTCCATGAACATCCGTTCGACGCACTGCTCGTGAAACTCGTTGTGGTTGCGAAAGCTCACGATGTAGCGCAGCAGCCCGCCCTGGTCGATCTGCGGGCCGCTGTAGCGGATCTGCACGCTGCCCCAGTCGGGCTGGCCGGTCACCAGGCAATTGCTCTTGAGCAGGTTGCTGGTCAACACCTCATTGACCGGCTTTTCATCCGACGCCGCCGACAGCAGTGAGGCATCAGGCGTGTACTGCGTGCACTCGATATCCAGGCGGTCGAGGCTGAGCCCTTCGAGTTCCTCGATCTTCTCGCGCTCGAACATGTCCGGCATCACCAGTCGCACGCCGACGGACGACTGCGACGGTGCGCCGCGCCAGACAGCTTCGCTGATGTCTGCGCGGATGCGGTCGCGCACTTCGTCGGGTGATGCGAAACGCGTGTTGGTGAAGCTGCCCAGGTACAGCTTGAACGACTTGCTCTCGACGATGTTGGCGGTTTCGCACGGCACCGTGATATGCGCGATAGCCACTTGCGGCTTGCCACGAGGCGTCAGCCAGCTCAGCTCGAACGCCGTCCACAGATCCGCGCCGAAGAACGGGACCACGGGTCCAAGACCCAGCTCGGTCCGCGCAGGCGTGCGCGAGATGGGGAACAGCAGCGATGCGTCGTAGTGATCTGCATACGCAGCGGGTTTGCCCAGCAGCGAATCCTGCGGCTTGTTGTCGTTGGTCGTAGTCATCAGGCCAATTTCATGTGAGGCACGAGAGGCGCGAGCAAGCGCTCGACCACGCCGGGCGGCAGGTCGTGACCCATGCCTTCGATGCCATGCAGCTTCGCGCCGGGGATGCGCCGGGCCGTGTCATGGCCGCAGGCGAACGGCACGAGCGGGTCGGCATGTCCGTGCATGACCAGCGTCGGGGTCTTGATCGACTGTAGTTCGTCGGCGCGCGCTGCGTCGGCGGCAATCGCGACCATCTGGCGCATCGTGCCTTGCGGATGGAAGTTGCGTTTCGTGGAAAGGCGAATACGGTCGCGCAGCACGGTCTGGTCCACCGGAAACGCGGGGCTGCCAATCACCTGGAACAGCTTGACGTAGTGATCGACGATGGCGTCTTCCGACTTGCCCGCCGGTCGGCTCATCAAGGCGCGCAGCACATGCGATCTGGGCCCGGGCAAAAACCGGGCACCACTCGAACTCATGATGCTCGTCAGGCTCAGCACGCGATCAGGAGCAGCCAGCGCAACCCGCTGCGCAATCATGCCGCCCATGCTCACACCGACGATGTGCGCTTTTGAGATACCCAGCGCGTCGAGCACGCCGATGGCGTCGAGCGCCATGTCTTTCAGTGCGTAAGGCGGCTTGATCGGAAGCCCGACACGGTACTTGAGACTTTCCCAGACGATATTGGGAACACCCAGTTGATCCATCTTCTGCGACAGGCCAATGTCGCGGTTGTCAAAGCGCACCACGCGAAACCCGGCATCGACCAGCGCCTGCACAAACTCCTGCGGCCACGCCACGAGCTGCATGCCCAGGCCCATGATGAGCAGCACCACCGGGCGAGAGGACTGGCTGCCATCGGCCCCCGAATCTTCGACCTCGACCGGGATGCCGTTGGCCTGGACGATCACTCGAACCGCCTCTCGCGCAGCCACTTGGTGGCGATCCACTTCTCGCCTGCCAGCACAGGCGCCCCGCCATGCAAGGTCTTGGTCGAAGGATGCGCGCGCTCGTAGCTGAAAAACACGGCGTTGCCTCGCCTGGGCGCCACTTCGAGGTGGATATCAGGGAAGGTCGTGCCGCCGCCTTTTTCGGGTTCGCCCAGGTACATCACGATGGTCGCCACGCGCTGGCCGCCCCGCTTGAGGATGGTGGGCGTGCCCGGCTCGTTGGGGTCGAAATAGTCGTAGTGCGGCTTGTACTCAGTACCCGGCTGGTAGTGCAGGACCTGCAGCCCTTCGCCGTTTTCTTCGGGCCACGAGAAGATGTGAGCCAGGCGCTTTTCGATCTTGCGGACGATGTCGTTCTCGCCGCGCTGGAAGAACATGCCGTTGCTGGTGCGGTCGGCATTGATTTCCTCGCCGCCGGTCTTGGTTTGCACGGTGAGCGACCGCGCCAGCCGCGGACGCGCCGCTGCGATCAGCTCATCGCATTCCTCATCGGACAGAAGCCCGCCCAAGACGATGACGCGCGGCGAATGCATCACCTGCAGTACGCACACCTTGCGGTCGCCGCCGTCGATATAGAGCGGCGATTCGTCCAGCGCTGCATCGGGCACAGGCACTGCGGGTGGAAGCCCCGAATCGACCGCCTTCTGTTCAAGGTGGCCGCGCAGGGTCGATTCCATGGCCTCGATCGCAACGTCTTCCGACCAGCCGGATGCCAGCATCGACTTGAGGACGGACTCGGCGTTGTGACCCGCCTGGGCCTGGTCAACGATCCACTGGCGCAACTGGGGCGTGATCTGCTGGGATGTTTGTGTGGTGCTCATGATGTACTGCGTCGAAAAACAAGACGATCGGGCCGCGAGGCGGACCCATCGAAAGCATAGCCTTGCTCGGCAAACCCTTCCAGCTGGGCTGGCAGGGTTGCCTTGTTAACGATAGCGTAACGCGCCATCAGGCCGCGTGCCTGCTTCGCAAAGAAACTCACGATGCGCCACGCGCCGGGCTTGCCCTCTTCAAACACACAGTCGATGACCCTGGCCTTCAGGCGCTGGCGATCGACCACTTTGGCGTATTCCAGGGAGGCGAGGTTCACCACCACCGGCGTCCGGTCGGCGGCAAGCCGTCTGTTGAGGTAGGCGGCGATGCGCTCATTCCAGAACTCGTAAAGGTTGCGCTTGCCCGCGACCGCGAGCTGGGTCCCCATTTCCAGGCGGTAAGGCTGCATGCGATCCATCGGCCGCAAGACGCCGTAAAGACCGCTCAGGATGCACAGGTGATCCTGCGCCCAGGCGAGGTCGTCGGCCGACAGCGTGCGGGCGGCCAGCCCGTCATACACATCGCCGTTGAAGGCCAGGGCCGCCTGCCGCGAATTGTTCGCCGTGAAGCGGGTTGACCAGGCCTGGTACCGAGCCACATTGAGTGCAGCCAGCGCATCGCTGATGTCCATCAGCTTGCCCACCTGCAGCGGCGACTTCTCGCGCAGCACATGGATGAGTTCCTGCGATTGATCGACGAAAAGGGGTCGGGTGTGTGGCAGGTCGGCGATCGGGAAGTCGTAGTCCAGCGACTTGGCCGGCGAGAGCAGTAACAGCATTCGCCGGATTATCCCTTCCAGGCACGTCCGGCCAGCCACTGCGCCGAGGCGACCGCGACGACGAGTGCAGCATAAGTCGCCATCTTGGCGTCCACGCCAAAGTACGCAAGCCCCAACACCAGGACCAGCAGCCCTGCTGCGGTATTGATAGCAGCATGCCGCCACCACACAAGGGACGCAGCCCCGGGCAGCAGAATGCGGGCGGCCAGCGCGACCAGAAGCCCCACCACGGCGGCAGGCGCTGCGAAGGCTGTCAGGTGAAGAAGAAATTCCACGGGGCCCATGAATTGGGGTCTATTGATGTGTCGCAAGTGCTTGTTCTGCCAGCAAATTTTATAATCCTGCGATGGCAGTCTGGGCTTTAGGCATCAACCACACCACCGCGCCCCTCGATTTGCGCGGCCGGTTCGCGTTCGCCATCGACCAGGTCGAGCCGACTTTGAGGTCGCTGCGCGAGTCCCTGTCGCGCCAGCCCGAGGCTGCAATCCTGTCGACCTGCAACCGCACGGAGATCTACTGCGCGGGCGATCACGGCGACATCGACAACACGATAGCCTGGCTCGCCCACAGTGGCGGGGTCTCCCCCGACATGCTGCGATCCCACGCTTACACGATGCGTGACGGCCAGGCTGCCCGCCACGCGTTCCGGGTTGCCAGCGGGCTCGACTCAATGGTGCTGGGCGAGCCGCAGATCCTGGGCCAGATGAAGGACGCCGTTCGCGTGGCTGATGAGGCCGGTGCGCTCGGTACTACCCTCAACCAGCTGTTCCAGCGCTCCTTCGCGGTCGCCAAGGAAGTGCGCAGTTCCACCGAAATCGGCGCGCACTCCATCAGCATGGCGGCGGCTGCGGTTCGACTGGCGGGGCAGCTCTTCGAAGACCTCGGCGAGATCCGCGTGCTCTTCGTAGGTGCCGGCGAAATGATCGAACTGGCGGCCACGCACTTTGCCGCGCGAAACCCCAAGAGCATGGCCATTGCCAATCGCACCCTGGAGCGCGGCGAGAAACTGGCGTCGCGCTTCGGCGGCGAGGTGATGCGGCTGGCTGACCTGCCGTCCCGCCTGCACGAATTCGATGCGGTCGTGAGCTGTACGGCGAGCACGCTGCCCATCATCGGGCTGGGCGCCGTGGAGCGCGCGCTCAAGGCCCGCAAGCACCGCCCGATGTTCATGGTTGACCTTGCTGTGCCGCGCGACATCGAGCCCGAAGTCAAGGCGCTCGAGGACGTGTACCTCTACACCGTGGATGACCTCGCGAACGTGGTGCAGACCGGCCAGGCCAACCGGCAGGCTGCGGTCGCGCAGGCCGAAGTGATCATCGATGCGGGCGTGCAGAGTTTCCTGCACTGGATGGACCAGCGCGGCACGGTTCCGCTCATCCAGCAGCTCAACGCCCAGGCCGATGAGTGGCGCTCGCTCGAAGTCGCTCGCGCCAAAAAGATGATCGCGCGCGGCGAGAACGTCGATGAGGTCCTGGAGGCCTTGTCCAGGGGACTGACGCAGAAAATGCTGCACGGCGCCATGGCTGAATTGCATGCGGGTGACGCGACGGCGCGCGAACGGGCGACGACGGCGATCAAGCATTTCTTCCTGCGCAAGGAACGTTAGCTGGGCTGACATGGGTCGCGCATCGTTGGCTCGCGCCATCGATGCAGACCTCGCCCTTCGGCTGTCATGCCGGGCTCGACCCGGCATCCATGACCCCTCCCCGGCCCTGTACACCGACTCAGGTCCGGCATGACAAAGTCTGAATTCGCATGAAACAGTTTCTCCGCCAGCAACTCGAGCGCTATCCGATCCGCCTGCAGGAGCTCGATTTTTTCCTGTCGCAGGAAGACATCACCAAGGACATGGAACGCTATCGCGCACTCACGCGCGAACATGCCGAAGTGAACGAAGTGGCCGGCGTGTTCGAGCAGTTCCGCCAGCGGGAAGACGCCCTCGCCCAAGCCAAAGAGATGCTCGACGACCCGGAGATGGCCGACATGGCCAGGGAAGAGATTGCATCGCTGGAGGCCGAGATTCCCGCGCTGGAAGACGCCCTGCAAAAGCTGCTCCTGCCCAAAGACCCCGACGATGTCCGCAACACATTCCTGGAGATCCGTGCGGGCACCGGAGGCGATGAATCGGCGCTCTTTGCAGGCGACCTGCTGCGCATGTACACGCGCTACGCCGAGCGGCAAGGATGGCGCTGCGAAATCGTGAGCGAAAGCGAAGGCGAAGTGGGCGGCTTCAAGGAAGTCGTCATTCGTGTCGTCGGCAACAACGTTTACGGCAAGCTCAAGTTCGAGTCGGGCGGCCATCGCGTGCAGCGCGTGCCCGCCACCGAAACGCAAGGCCGCATCCACACGAGCGCCTGCACGGTCGCCGCCCTCCCCGAGCCGGACGAAGCGCAGGCCATCGAGATCAACCCTGCCGACCTGCGCATCGACACCTACCGAGCCAGCGGCGCGGGCGGGCAGCACATCAACAAGACCGACTCGGCGGTGCGCATCACGCACATCCCGACGGGCATCGTTGCCGAGTGCCAGGACGACCGTTCGCAGCACCGCAACAAGGCCAAGGCGCTCCAGGTGCTTGCCGCGCGCATCAGGGAAAAAGACCGCAGCGAGCGCGCAGCCAAGGACGCTGCGATGCGCAAGGGACTGATCGGCAGCGGCGACCGCAGCGATCGCATCCGCACCTACAACTTTCCCCAAGGGCGCCTGACCGATCACCGCATCAACCTGACGCTCTACAAACTGCAGTCCGTCATGGAGGGTGACCTCGACGAGGTGGTCGAGGCGCTGCTGCTCGCGCGCAAGGCAGAGCAGCTCGAAGAGCTTGAGCTCGGATTGGCCGCAGGCCGCACATGACGGTCGCACAGGCGCTGGCCGCTGCCGCTGCGCTCGGACTGGAGCGGCTCGACGCGCAGCTGTTGCTGCTGCATGTGCTCGGGAGAGCGCAGTCGGACCGCGGCTGGCTGCTGGCGCACGACCGCGACCAACTCGACGCCGATGCGCAGGCTCGCCATGCCCAGCTTTGCGCGCGCAGGGTGGCGGGCGAGCCGCTCGCTTACATCGTCGGCCGCAAGGAGTTCTTTGGACTGGACCTGCTGGTGGACGGGCGCGTGCTCGTTCCTCGTCCTGACACCGAGGTGCTGGTGGAGTGGGCGCTGGACCTGATGCCGGTGCAGTTGCCTTGCAAGGTGGTCGATCTGGGCACGGGGAGCGGAGCGATTGCCCTGGCGCTCAAACACCAGCGGCCGCTTGCCGAGGTGGACGCGGTCGATTCGAGCACCGGCGCGCTCGAAGTGGCGCAGGGCAACGCCCGCCGGCTCGGATTGCAGGTCACGTTTCAACGTGGCAGCTGGCTGGAAGCGTGCAAAACCCGCTACGACCTCATCGTGAGTAATCCGCCTTACATCCGGGCTGACGACACGCACCTGGCGGCATTGGTTGCTGAACCCATGTCCGCACTGGCTTCCGGTCGCGACGGGCTCGATGACCTGCGCAAGATCGTCGCGCAGTCGGCTTCGCACCTCACGGCGGGGGGTTGGCTCCTGCTGGAACACGGCTGGGACCAGGCTGCAGATGTCCGCGCCCTCCTGTCCACCGCTGGATTCACCGAAATCGCAACGCACCGCGACCTGGCAGGTCATGAGCGATGCTCCGGCGGACGATGGCTTGAACTGGGATAATCGGCCCCAAGGTATGACGGGCGCTACGCCCCAGGAGATTTTTCAATGAGCGACACCCAGCAACGCATCGACGACCTCGTGAAGAACAGCGACATCGTTCTCTTCATGAAGGGCAATGCCAGTTTTCCCATGTGCGGCTTTTCCGGCCGGGCCATCCAGATCCTGAAAGCCTGCGGCGTGGACCCGAAGGCAGTCACCACCGTGAACGTGCTCGAAGACGACGCGATTCGCCAGGGCATCAAGGACTACAGCAACTGGCCCACCATCCCGCAGCTGTACGTCAAGGGTGAATTCGTCGGCGGCTCGGACATCATGATGGAGATGTACCAGAGCGGCGAGTTGCAACAGGTGTTGACGCCACCCCAGGCTTGATCACGCGCGGTGTCGGCAATTGCTGACATCGCCATAGGTATCGCGCGCTAGACGTTGTTCTTGAACTCAGCTTATGCTGGAATCAAGTTCAAGGAGTGGCCGTGATGGAAACAGTCAGTCTCGATCCCCAGCCTGCAGCTTCAATCAAGCTGCCCATAGCGAACCTGCGCAGCGTGTTCCGCACGCACGACGTGGAGCGAAAACTGGCTCGCCTTCCTGAACGTGAATACGAGAGCCTGCGAACCACCTACGAGCGAATGCTCGAACGCGGTCCCGACCGGTTCCAGGTCAAGCCCAGCGGCGTGCCCGACATGGCTGACCTTTATGACCAGCTTCCCAATTTTTCCGATGCCCTTGATGACGTGAAGCGCCATGTCGCGCTGTCATCCGGTTCGGGCGACGGTCTGGATGTCACACCGATGCTCTTGCTCGGGCCCCCTGGGATCGGCAAGACCCACTTCGCACGCAAGCTGGCGCACCTCCTGGGCACCGGCATGTCGCTGGTTCCCATGAGTTCGATGACTGCCGGTTGGCTGTTGTCCGGCTCGTCGTCCCAGTGGAAGGGCTCGCGTCCCGGCAAGGTGTTTGAAGCCCTGGTGGAAGGTCAATACGCAAACCCGGTCATCGTGGTCGATGAAATCGACAAGGCCAGCGCCGATGCGCAGTACGACCCGCTCGGCTCGCTCTACAGCCTGCTTGAACACGACACAGCTGGATCGTTCGTCGATGAATTCGCAGAGGTTGCGATCGACGCCAGCCAGGTGATCTGGATCATGACGGCCAATGACGAACGCTGCATTCCGGAGCCTATCCTCAATCGCATGAATGTGTTCGAGATCGAGGCGCCCTCATTCGACGCTGCACGACATATCGCCCGGAACATGTACCTGTCCATCCGGGGCGGCCATGGCTGGGGCGCAGGATTTGACGCAGAGCCGCCGGACGACGTGCTCGATGCGCTGGCAGAACTCGCACCGCGCGACATGCGGCGCGCCCTGATGACCGGTTTTGGGAACGCGCAGCTCGATGCGCGCAGCGCGATATCGGTGGACGACTTGCCCAAGGCCCCATCGAAGGGAAAGCTCGGCTTCCTGCAGTAGGCGCAGGATCAGTTCGGACCGGAGGGCGCCCTGTCTGTTGGGCGCGTCGGATCAGCGGGGCGCTCTTGCGCTGGCTGCTTGTCGAAATCCCAGTTTTTCGCAGCAGCAAACACAGCATTCGGATACGGCGGCTTGCCGCGGCTGCCGTTGTATCGGCCCAATGCCATGAACAGGTCGCCTCGCTCACGGTCGATGTAGTGACGCAAGATCACGCAGCCAAAGCGAAGGTTGGTCTGCATGTGAAAGAGCTTGCTCGCATCGCCATCGCCGATGACACGCGTCCAGAACGGCATCACCTGCATGTACCCTCGCGCGCCCACCGGGCTCACCGCGTATTTGCGGAAGGCGCTCTCGACCTGGATCAAACCGAGCACCAGCCCTGTATCGAGGCCAGCGCGCTTGCTTTCGTACCAGACCGTCTGAAGGAATTCCTTGCGCTCGATCCACTCGGTCTTGCGTCTGGAAAGCTGCCGGCTCATGACGCCCATCCATCGCAAATACGCGAGCCGGGACTCTGTGTCGCGAAATTCGGGAACGGGAGGCGCTGAATTGGCAATAGCCGAACTCAGCGCACTGCGCACGGAGTCCGCCAGCGGTTCCTCGAGCTGCCCGCCCGCCTGTGCTCCAGCGCTCCAACCCAGTGGCAACAGGGCCGGCGCCAGGCGCAGGCATTGCCGGCGGTCGATCACGCCTGCAGTCGGCTCTTGATGAAGCCGAGCACTTCGGTCGCGGCGACTTTGGTGGCCGCCAAATCGCGACGATGCTGGTATTCGAGCTGCCCTTCCTTCAGGCCGCGATCGGAAATCACGACGCGGTGCGGCACACCCACCAGTTCCCAGTCGGCAAACATGGCGCCAGGGCGCTCGCCGCGATCGTCGAGCAGCACATCGATACCGGAAGCCGACAGTTCGTCATGCAGCTTCTCGGCCATCGCCTTGACGTCCGCGCTTCGATCCATGCCGATGGGACAAATGACCACCGTGAACGGCGCGATGGCGTCGGGCCAGATGATGCCGCGCTCGTCGTGGTTCTGTTCGATGGCCGCTGCGGGCAGGCGCGTGATGCCGATGCCGTAGCAACCCATTTCCATCAACTGCGGCTTGCCGTTTTCGTCCAGGAACGTCGCGTTCATTGCCGCGCTGTACTTGGTGCCCAGGTAGAACACATGCCCGACCTCGATGCCGCGCTCGATGGCCAGCGGTCCCTGGCCGTCGGGCGACGCGTCACCCTCGACCACGTTGCGCAGGTCGGCAATCGCCACCGGTTCCGGCAGGTCGCGACCCCAGTTGACGCCGGTGTAGTGGAAGTCTTCTTCGTTGGCGCCGCAAATCCAGTCGCTCATGGCGGCGACCTCGCGGTCCGCCACGATGTTGACCGGCTTCTTTGTCCCGATCGGTCCGAGGTAGCCCGGCTTGGTCCCGAAGTGATCGACGATTTCGGCCACGGTTGCAAAGCGGAAACCCTTGTCGAGCCCGGCCACCTTGGCCGCCTTGATCTCGTTCATGTCGTGGTCGCCGCGCAAGAGCAGCAGCCAGACATGGGACTTCACGATCTCGCCCTTGTCGTTGGTTTCGTCGGTGGCCAGGACCAGCGATTTCACCGTGGACTGCAGCGGTACGTTGAGCAGCGCTGCGACATCGGCGCAGGTGCTCTTGCCCGGCGTCGGCGTCTTCACGAGCGTGGTCACACCGGACTTGCGCTCGCCCTGCGGCGCCAGCGCCTCGGCCTTTTCCATGTTGGCCGCGTAATCGCTATTGGGACAAAAGACGATGGCGTCCTCACCCGTTCTGGCAATCACCTGGAATTCCTCGCTCAGGTCGCCGCCAATGGCGCCGCTGTCGGCCGCCACGGCGCGATAACGCAAACCGAAGCGGTCGAAAATCGCGCGGTAAGCCTTGGCCATGACCTGGTAGCTTGCCTTGGCTGCCGTTACATCGCGGTCGAAGCTGTACGCATCTTTCATGATGAACTCGCGGCTTCGCATCACCCCGAAACGGGGCCGGCGCTCATCACGGAACTTGGTCTGGATGTGATACAGGTTCTTGGGCAAAAGCTTGTAGCTGCGCAGCTCCTGGCGAGCCACATCTGTCACTACTTCTTCGCTCGTGGGCTGGATGATGTAGTCGCGGTCATGCCGGTCTTTCACGCGCATGAGTTCCGGACCCATCTTGTCCCAGCGACCGGTTTCCTGCCAGAACTCAGCCGGCTGGACCACGGGCATGAGCAACTCGACGGCGCCGGCCCGATTCATTTCTTCGCGGACGATGGCTTCGATCTTTCGAACCACTCGCAGCCCCATCGGCATCCAGGTGTAGATGCCGGCGCCGAGCTTCTTGATCATGCCGGCGCGGGTCATCAGCTGATGACTGGCGACCTCGGCATCGGCCGGGGCTTCCTTGAGGGTGGAGACGAGGAACTGGGTGGCTTTCATCAGGCGTCAGGAACGGGGGGTTGGGGGAGCAAAAGAAGGGAAGCGCTGAGCCTGTAGCCGGGCTGTGTAGCGCCGTGCATAATGAACTCAGTTTACAAATTTGAGGTTTGATTATGCTTGACCGGGACGGCTTTCGGCCGAACGTCGGCATCATCCTGCTCAACCAGAAGAACCAGGTTTTCTGGGGCAAGCGCATACGCACGCACAGCTGGCAGTTTCCGCAGGGCGGCATCGACCGGGGAGAGACCCCGGAGCAAGCCATGTTTCGCGAACTGCACGAGGAGGTGGGGCTCGCAGCCGAGCATGTGCGCATCATTGCCCGTACCCGCGACTGGTTGCGCTATGAGGTGCCCGATCGGTATATACGCCGCGATGCGCGTGGTCATTACAAGGGACAAAAGCAGATCTGGTACTTGCTCCAGTTGACGGGGCAAGACTGGGACCTGAACCTGCGCGCGACCAACCATCCGGAATTCGACGCCTGGCGCTGGAACGATTACTGGGTTCCGCTGGACGTGGTGGTCGAGTTCAAGCGTGGCGTCTACGAAATGGCGCTGACGGAGCTCGCGCGGTTCCTTCCGCGGCACGACCATCGCAATCGCTATCTCAGGAGCGGCATGCGTGCACGCGACCACGACAGTCATGACGGCGCGCCCGATATGCTCCCCGGCGCCGGTTTCGAGTTGCCGCCCGGAGCCACGTTCGAACCCGACCCGCAATCCGCGCTGAAGTCCCATGCGCCGGAAGACAAACATGCCCTTTAGTTTTTTGAAGCTGCTTGCGGCGGTAGTGCTGTGCATCGCTGCCCCGGCGTCGTTCGCCCAGCTGTCCCCCCTCGACCCCGACTGGCGCGAGGCGGATGCACCGCCGCCGCCCGCGTTGCGCACGGAAGGGCTGATCGACCTGGAAATGCCAGGGGCGCTGCTGCGCTTCGGCGTGGACCCGCAGTCGATCACGGTGGGCAAGGATGGTGTGGTGCGTTACGTCGTCGTTGCAACGAGTTCCAGCGGCGCCATCAACGCAAGTTACGAAGGCATCCGGTGCGCGGCCAGTGAGGTCCGGGTCTACGCCCGCCACACACCCGGTGCTGGCTGGACCCAGACGCCTGACACGAAGTGGGTCGCGTTGTCGCGCCACAGCCTGCAGGTGGCCAAGAGCGGTGGATGCCTGGGGGCCGGGACCAACCTCACGGCCGCAGATGTTGTGCGGGACATGCGCGCGCCCGTCCACATGCGCTATCGGCCCGAGTATCGCTGACGGTTGATCGCCAACCGCACCGGCGCTGGCGAACTTCAGCGCGTGAGCACCAGGTTCGTTCGGTGGATCATCTCGGGCTCAGCCACGTAGCCGATCAGACGCTCGATTTCGCCTGAAGGCTTGCGGCACAGCATGCGCGCTTCCGAACTTGCATAGTTAGCAAGTCCACGCGCAATCTCTGTTCCGGATGGGTCCCGTACCGCGATCACATCACCGCGCGAGAATTCGCCGTCCACCGCAATCATGCCGATCGGCAGCAAGCTCTTGCCGCCATCGCGCACTTTTGAAACGGCGCCTTCGTCGACTGTCACCGCGCCGCGAAGCTGAAGCTGGTCGGACATCCACCGTTTTCTCGCCTGGCTCTTTTGCGTGGGCGCGACAAGCAGTGTTCCTATCGACTCCCCCGCCACGAGACGCAGCAGGCAGTCGGGCTCGCGGCCCCATGCGATGACCGTGGACGCGCCAGAACCGGCTGCGCGCTTCGCCGCCAGGATCTTCGTGATCATGCCGCCTCGCCCGAGGCTGGAGCCTGCGCCACCTGCCATCGCTTCCAGGGAAGGCTCGCCGGCACGCGCTTCGTCGATGAACTTCGCGGCGGGGTCCTTGCGCGGATCGGCGCTGTACAGGCCTCGCTGGTCGGTAAGGATCACCAGGACATCGGCCTCGACCAGGTTGGCAACCAAGGCACCCAGCGTGTCGTTGTCACCGAACTTGATTTCATCATTGACGACGGTGTCGTTCTCGTTGATCACCGGCACCACACCCAGGCGCAGGAGTGTGAGAAGCGTCGATCGCGCGTTGAGGTAGCGCTCGCGATCGGCCAGGTCAGCGTGCGTGAGAAGCACCTGCGCGGACCCCATGCCGTTCTCGCGCAGCTTGGTCTCGTACATCTGCGCGAGACCCATCTGCCCGACTGCCGCAGCTGCCTGAAGCTCGTTGATTTCGTGCGGGCGGACCGTCCAGCCCAGACGCTTCATGCCCTCGGCAATGGCGCCGCTCGACACCATGATGACCTCACGGCCGTCACGCGCAAGCGCGGCGAGCTGGCGGCACCATTCGCCAATCGCACCTTCATCCAGGCCGCGCCCTTCGTTGGTGACAAGGCTGGAACCCACCTTGACCACGATGCGCCGCGCATCGGGCAGCACCTTCGATGTCATTCCGGCGCTTCTCCGGCGAATCGGGGATCGATGTAGACAGCGGGTTGCTCGGCTACTTGCTGGGCCTTGATGTGCTTGTAGATTTCGCGGATCAGGTGCTCGCAGCCTTCGCGCGTGAGCGCAGAGATCTCGAACACCGGCCCCTTGTGCTTGAAGCGCTTGACGAAATCTTTCACGCGCGCAGCACGCTCGTCCTTGTCGACCATGTCCAGCTTGTTCAGCACAAGCCAGCGCGGCTTCTCATACAGGCCGGCGTCGTACTTCTTCAGCTCCAGTGCAATGGCTTTTGCCTGGGCCACGGGATCAGCGCCATCAAAGGGCGCCAGGTCCACGATGTGCAGGAGCAGGCGAGTGCGCTGCAAGTGACGCAGGAACTGGTGACCCAGGCCTGCCCCCTCAGACGCGCCTTCGATCAGGCCAGGCAAGTCCGCCACCACAAAGCTCTGCTCGGGGCCAACGCGCACGACACCGAGATTCGGGTGGAGCGTGGTGAACGGATAGTCCGCGATGCGCGGGCGCGCGTTGGAGATGGCAGAAATCAGCGTCGACTTGCCAGCATTGGGCATGCCGAGCAAACCGACATCGGCCAGCACTTTCAGTTCGAGCTTGAGATTCTTTTTCTCGCCGGGCCATCCAGGCGTTTTCTGGCGGGGCGCCCGGTTGATCGCGCTCTTGAAGCGCATGTTGCCGAAGCCACCATCGCCGCCCTTGGCGATCGTGATGACCTCGCCGGGCTTGAGCAGTTCATACAAAACTTCGCCAGTTTCGACGTCGCTGATGATGGTGCCCACCGGCATCTTGAGCGTGATGTCAGAGCCTGCTGCACCGAACATGTCGGAGCCCATGCCGTGCTCGCCGCGCTTGGCGTCGTGCCTGCGCGAATACCGGTAGTCCACCAGCGTATTGAGATTGGGATCGGCAACCGCAAAGACATGGCCGCCACGGCCGCCGTCGCCGCCGTTGGGGCCGCCGAATTCCTTGTACTTCTCGTGCCGGAACGAGACGCAGCCGTTCCCGCCGTCTCCTGCGGAGATGTCGATGAACGCCTCGTCAACGAATTTCATGTCTGGGACAGTATAAAAAACAAAGCCCCGACGGGGTCGGGGCTTCGATATTCAAGAACGCGTCAGGTGCCACTGGGTGGACACCTGAGTCGAAGTGACCGGTCAGGCCGGCACGATATTCACAGTGTGCTTGTTCATCGAGCCCTTGATCGCGAAAGCCACGTGGCCATCGACAAGCGCGAACAGCGTGTGGTCCTTGCCCAGGCCGACATTGGTGCCGGGATGGAACTTGGTGCCGCGCTGGCGAACAATGATGGAACCGGCGCTGATGAGTTCACCGCCGAAAGCCTTCACGCCGAGCATCTTGGGCTGGGAATCCCGCCCGTTTCGCGTAGAGCCGCCGCCTTTTTTCTGTGCCATTTCAAAACCCCTTGATCAGTTGGGGACAGAGCTGAAGATCTGTCCCCAAGTCCTTCGTTTAGCCAGCGATAGCGCCGATTTGCAGTTCGGTGAACTGCTGGCGATGGCCCTGGCGCTTCTGATAATGCTTGCGACGACGCATCTTGAAGATGCGAACCTTGTCGTGCTTGCCGTGAGCCACCACAGTGGCAACTACAGTTGCGCCGGACACCAGGGGTGAACCGATCTTGATGTCGCTGCCGTTTCCGACGGCGAGAACCTGGTCGATCACAATTTCCTGGCCTACGTCCGCAGCAATCTGTTCTACTTTAATTTTTTCGCCGGAAGCAACGCGATACTGCTTGCCACCGGTTTTTATGACCGCGTACATGAGAACCTCTTGGAAAGGAACTGCGGACGGATTTCCGCAGAGCCCAACACTATAGCACGGTTTGCGACCACTCACATTTCAGGCCCTGGGGGCCGATTCACCTGAATCCCCGCTTCCTATAATGAGCTGAACCTTGCGCAGTGCCCAAACCCCCTTGACCGCCAATTCCTCCAACACCGGACACGTACTTTCGCTCATCGCCGATGACATGGCGCAGGTCGACGTAGTGATCGCCAAACGGCTCGATTCGGCTGTGCCCCTTGTTGGCGAGGTCTCGCGCTACATCATCAGCGCCGGCGGAAAGCGGCTGCGGCCCGCGCTCCTGCTGATGGTCTGCGGCGCCTTGGGCCATACCGGCGCGCAGCGTTTCAACCTGGCCGCTGTCGTCGAATTCATCCACACCGCCACGCTGTTGCATGACGACGTCGTCGACGAATCCACGCTCAGGCGCGGGCGCGCAACCGCCAATGAAAGCTTTGGCAACCCGGCCAGCGTACTGGTCGGCGACTTTCTCTACTCCCGCGCATTCCAGATGATGCTGGACGCCGGCCAGATGCGCATCATGGCCATCCTGGCCGAGGCCACCAACGTCATCGCCGAAGGCGAAGTGCTGCAGTTGATGAACATGCATGACGCATCGCTGGACGAGGCAGCGTACCTGCGGGTGATTCGCTCCAAGACAGCCAAGCTGTTCGAGGCCAGTGCGCGGCTGGGAGCGGTGCTCGCAGGCGCTGATTCAACCGTCGAGCAAGCCTGCGCCACCTACGGTCAGGCCCTGGGCACGGCGTTCCAGGTGATCGACGATGTACTCGACTACGACGGCGATGCCGGCGAGATGGGCAAGAACCTGGGCGACGACCTGCGCGAAGGCAAGGCAACCCTGCCCTTGATCGCGGCGATGGAGCGCGGCACCGAGGAACAGAGAGCCCTCATTCGCCACGCCATCGAGACCGGCGGCGTTGCCGAGCTTGACCGGATTGTCGCGATCGTGCGCGACACCGGTGCCCTCGATGTGACGCGCGATGCGGCGGCAGCCGAAGCACGCCGGGCCATCGAGGCCATCGCCGCTTTGCCGGTCAATGCGTTCAGCCAGGGCATGCACGAACTCGCGTCCCAATTGCTCGGCCGCCGCCACTAGGGTCACGGATAGCGGGACCGGGGCAGATGGCGTCCATCAGCGACTTTCACCTGCCGCGGTCTCTCTTGCCACGCATCGGCGGGATGGCCACCATGCCTTCACGCATGGAAAGCCTGCGGAGCGCGCTGCCGCACATCGTTGCTCAGGTCGATCACCTCTTTATCTATCTCGACAAGTACCAGGCCATCCCGCCTGAACTCCAAGCCAATCCCAAGATCACGGCGATGCTGCCGCGTCCGGCCCGCAGCGGCGAGACCGCACTCGGCGCGGCGGGCAAGTTCCTTGCGCTCGAGAAGTTCACCAGTCCCTGCCTGTTCTTCGGCTTCGATGACGACATACGTTACGGCGAGGGCTACGTGCCGCACCTTGCGACGGCCCTGCGGCGGTACGCCTACCGATGCGTTGTGGGACTGCACGGAGCCATCTATCAGCCGGCGCCCACGTCGTACGTCAACGGCCGGCACGTCTTCAATTTCAGCCATGCCAATCCATTCGACGTGCTGGTGGACGAGCTGGGAACGGGCACGATCGCGTTTCACTCGAGCACCTTGCGCGTTTCCCACCAGCGGTGGGCCGAACCCAACCAGTGCGACCTGCTGCTGATGATCGATGCCGTGCGCCAGCAGATTCCGCGCATCGCACTCAGACGGCCCGCAGGCGTCGCGCAGGCGCTCTTCGAAAACCAGGACGACTCGCTCTACCGGGCATCCCTGGTGGACGACAGCCTGCAGACGCAGCTTCTGAACGCTGCGATGCAAGCCTATCCCGGCCGCTGGTGCCGGTCCTGAAGCACCCACAGCGCTTCATGCGGCGACGGGCTGTCGCCGGTGGCCGGGGTGAATGCAGCGATCGACCGCAGTCTGGCCGTGAGCTGGCTTGGGTGCAGGTTCACCAGCGCCATCTTGAGCGCCTGCGCACTTGCGTCCGGCAGGTCGAACCTGCACCGCTCCAGCTCGCGCGGCTGAACCGATTGCCTGAGCAGTTGCCATGCTGCATCGCGCGTGGACGGATTGGACGCATAGGGCAGATCTTCGTAGAAAGCGATCCGGTAGTGCTTTTCGAGTGCGTCGATCTGGCTGGCAACCAGCATCAGGACCGCGACGTGGTCCACGTGTCCGCCAATGCCGGCCGGACAAAACAGCCAGGGACGCGGTTCGGCCTTGCGTCCCACGGTGGGTGCCAGCAGCGCGCGCATCAACGGCTGCTCCAGCGACCGGGCGATTTCGCGCGCATCGCTCGCACCAAATGGCGCTTGGCCGCGCGCCTGGGCGTCCTTGAGGCGTAGCCATTGCGGCTGCAGGCCACAACGCCCGGCAAAGGCTTCGTCCTCTGTCATGCGAACAAGCGTTGTGGCCAGCACGCCCGCCTCGCCTGCACGCAAGCTCCCGGGGCGCGAACCGCCGGCGCGCACGACCTCGGGGTCCGGCTTGCCGGTGCGATAGTCCGACACGGAAAAGACCGTCAGTAGCACCCCAGCGCGCCGTCGGCTGGCGAACGCGCCCAGTGAAAAGCACACGTCGTCCGAATGCGGCGACAGATAAATATCGTCTTCGCTGCCCCGGCCTGACAGGTGCTCACGCACATCCATCATCGACAAATTCTCCTGCAAGGTTTGCTACAATCGCCGGCTTGACTGCCGGGCGCCGGGCGAGGGAAACGTAGTGACTCATTGCCCGATTCGCCATAGGCAAATCATCGGCAAATCGGGGTGTAGCTTAGCCTGGTAGAGCGCTACGTTCGGGACGTAGAGGCCGGAGGTTCGAATCCTCTCACCCCGACCAGTCCTGCCGAAATTCCATCGAGTTCTTCATTGCCTCACAGCGCCTGACAACTCCTCAGCGATCGGAAACCGAGCCGCATGCCAACCCCGGACCCCCAGGAATCTGATCGCGGGATCCGGCTCACCTCCAGGTTCAGGTTCTTGCGCGGCTGCGCTTATGGCAGCAGCCGCCCAACTGCCGTCGCCATGCTCGAAGTCAGCGCGCTGGGCAACCTGGATTTCGCTGCAATCGAAACCTTCATGGCGTCACTGTTCGAGGCCGAACCCAGCATCACCGCCCAAACCGCAGGACTTGAGCACGCGCTGGTCCAACGCCTGGTGAACTGGGTCGCAGCGGTCCAGCGACTGCAGCGCATCCCCGCATTCGGCTGCGGTCATGTCGCTCCAGCCCCCAGCGAGTCTGGCTGCCAACGCTTCATCGTCGCAACCGAAGTTCATACGCCGCAAGCCACGCTCGAGTCGTTCGAGTGGATGCGTGGCGCCCTTGACCTGCTCCTCCCCGATCCAGCCGATGTGCAAGTGCAGCAGCAACTGCGCGCCAGCTTCGACGCCTTCATGCTCCGCCTGCAGAAACTGGCACCGGGCGGCATCAACAACTTCCACCTTCTCGGCGCGGCCAACAGCATGGGCATTCCTGCGCGGATGATCGTGCCCGATATCTATTGCTACGGCCAGGGAGCCCACGCGCGGATGTTCAACAGCACCCTGAGCGAGCGCACTTCGATCATCGGGACCAACATCGCGCGACGCAAGGCAACGTCCGCCCGCGTCCTGGGCCAGCACGGCGTCCCCGTGCCGCGACACCGCTTTGCCACGACAGCCGACCAGGCCGCCCGGATCGCCGTGCGATTGGGCTATCCGGTCGTCGTCAAGCCGGACGACCAGGAACAGGGCCGCGGCGTGGAAGCCGGTCTGAAAGACGAGGCGTCCGTTCGGCATGCATTCGAGGCAGCCAGCCAGTTTTCAAAAAGCATCCTGGTCGAGAAACACCACGACGGCCAGGACTACCGGATCACAGTCCTGCGCGACAGGGTCGTGAAAATCCTGCATCGCCGCGCCGCAGGGGTCGAAGGCGATGGCGCCTCGACCGTCGCGCAACTGGTGAAGAAGGAACAGCAGGGGCCGAGGCTGCGACGGGTGTTGCGCCAGACCGGCAAACAGTTGCTGGAGATTGACGCCGAGGCCCTGGGCCTGCTGCGCGAGCAAGGCCTGGGCCCGGCCGACGTACCTGCGGCCGGCCGTTACATCACCCTGCGCAGGCGCAGCAACATCTCGGCCGGCGGCATCCAGACCCTTGTGCCGCTGGACGAAGCGCATCCCGACAACCTGCGGCTCGCCGTTCGCGCCTCCGAGGCCGTGCGGCTGGACCTGTGCGGCGTCGACATGCTGATTCCGGACATCAGGCGGTCCTGGTTCGAGACAGGCGCCGTCATCATCGAGGTCAACGCCCAGCCGCAGATCGGCATCATGACCGCCCCTGAGGTCTATCGCACCATCCTGCAGGACTCGGTCGATCGCAGCGGTCGCATTCCTTTGAACCTGTTGCTGTGCGCAGGTCCGCAGGATATTCCGGATGAACCCGCCCTTCTCGCCATGGCCAGCCAGCTCGGATGCAACGCGGTCGCAGCGCCGGTCGGGCTCTGGATCGACGCAGTACGAGTGGGCGCCGCCCGCGCGGACGGATTCGAGTCTGGCGTGGCACTGGTGCTGGACCGCCAGGTGACCAGCGGGCTGGTCGTCATGACGATGGGCGAGGTGATCAGCCACGGCCTGCCTTCGGATCGCTTTGAGACCGCCAGGATTCATGGGCCGGCAGCATTGGCCGGCGATGCGCTTTCAGACGTGCTGGCCATGATCGAAGCACACGTGGGTGAGCCGGTTCAAAACAACCTTTCGTAACACAAACGCCGGTTTTGCCCGTGCCTCAAAAGGCAGCGTGACATTGTTCCAACTCCCCGCAGGCGCCAGGGGCTGAGAAGATTTACAGCCCCTTGCCAATAAGCGATGATCAGCGGACGCTTGGCTCCCCGGTGTGAGGGGGTGGCGTCCAGCTAACCGAAATCCAATTCTTCTCAATGGCCGCAGTCGATCCCGTCGCAGTTGAACCGCAATCAATGGCTTTGCCGGGCCTGGCTCGGGCACTGATTTCAGCCGGCAAGCTCGGACAGAAGTCGGCCGAGGACATCTCGCGCAAAGCGCAAACCAATCGCGTCAGCTTCATCCAGGAACTGACCGGCTCCGGCGCGGTTTCGGCATCGGACCTCGCGCACACGATGTCGACGGCGTTCGGAGCCCCGCTGCTCGACCTGGATGCCATCGACCTGCAGCGCCTGCCCAAGAACCTGCTGGACAACAAGATCTGCCAGGCGTTCCGGGTGGTGGTGCTGAGCAAGCGCAACAACCGGCTCATCGTTGCGACGGCCGATCCGTCGGACCAGCAGGCCGCCGAAAAAATCAAGTTCGCCACGCAGATGGGCGTGGACTGGATCATTGCTGAATACGACAAGCTCACGAAGATGGTGGAGACCAACACCACCACGGCCTCGGAGGCGATGGACAGCATCATCGGCGACGACTTCGAGTTCGACGAATCGACGATGGAGGCCGCCGGCGACGATGAAAAGGATACCGCTGCCTCCGAAGTTGAAGACGCGCCGGTCGTCAAGTTCCTGCACAAGATGCTGCTCGATGCCTTCAGCATGCGCGCGTCCGACCTGCACTTCGAGCCCTACGAGCACAACTACCGCGTTCGTTTCCGCATCGACGGCGAGCTGCGCGAGATCGCATCGCCGCCGATTGCCATCAAGGACAAGCTCGCATCGCGGATCAAGGTGATCTCGCGCATGGACATCTCCGAAAAGCGCGTGCCGCAAGACGGCAAGATGAAGCTCAAGGTCGGCCCCGACCGGGTGATCGACTTCCGGGTGAGCACCTTGCCCACGCTCTTCGGCGAGAAGATCGTGATCCGTATCCTGGACCCGTCCAGCGCGCGACTGGGCATCGAGGCCCTGGGCTACGAACCCGAAGAGAAAAAGCGCCTGCTCGAAGCAGTCGCCCGGCCCTACGGCATGGTGCTGGTCACCGGCCCGACCGGCTCCGGCAAGACAGTGTCGCTCTACACCTGCCTGAACATCCTGAACAAACCCGGCGTGAACATTTCGACGGCCGAAGACCCGTCCGAAATCAACATGCCCGGCATCAACCAGGTCAACGTCAACGACAAGGCCGGGCTCACGTTCGCGGCTGCGCTCAAATCCTTCCTGCGGCAGGATCCGGACGTGATCATGGTCGGCGAAATTCGCGACCTCGAAACCGCCGACATCGCGATCAAGGCAGCGCAGACCGGCCACATGGTGCTGTCCACCCTCCACACGAACGACGCACCGACCACACTCACGCGGATGCGCAACATGGGCATCGCCCCGTTCAACATCGCCTCCAGCGTCATCCTCATTACCGCGCAGCGCCTGGCGCGGCGCCTGTGTACCAACTGCAAGGCGCCGGCCGACATTCCGCACGAGACCCTGCTCGAGGCGGGCTATCCCGAAGAAGAAGTCGACGGCACCTGGACCCCTTACCGGCCGGTCGGCTGCACGATGTGCAACAACGGGTACAAGGGCCGCGTCGGCATCTACCAGGTGATGCCCATCAGCGACGACATCCAGCGGATCATCCTGGCCGACGGCAGCGCGATGGACATCGCGGCGCAAGCGGCTGCCGAAGGCGTGCGCAGCCTGCGCCAGTCGGGCCTGCACAAGGTGAAGCTGGGTGTGACCTCACTCGAAGAGGTCCTGGGCTGCACCAATGTATAACGTATAACGGCAGGCATTAGAGGAGCACGCGTATGGCAACGGCCGCAGTCAGCAAGGTCACCGATTTCCTCTACGAATGGGAAGGCCGTGACCGCAACGGCAAGCAGGTGCGCGGCGAAACCCGCGCCGCCGGCGAAAACCAGGTCAACGCGGCGCTCAGGCGCCAGGGCATCACGCCCACCAAGGTCAAGAAGCGGCGGATGCGCTCGGGCGCCAAGATCCGGGCCAAGGACATCGCCATCTTCACGCGCCAGCTCGCCACCATGATGAAGGCCGGCGTGCCCCTGCTGCAGGCTTTCGACATTGTGGGCCGCGGCAACGCCAACGCCAGCGTCACCAAGCTCCTGAACGACGTGCGCACCGACGTCGAGACCGGCACCTCGCTGTCGGCTGCATTCCGCAAGTACCCGCTGTACTTCGACAGCCTCTACTGCAACCTGGTGGAGGCCGGTGAAGCCGCCGGTATTCTGGAAGCCCTGCTCGATCGCCTGGCGATCTACATGGAAAAAACCGAGGCGATCAAGTCCAAGATCAAGTCGGCGCTCATGTACCCGATCTCGGTGGTGGTGGTCGCTTTCGTCGTGGTTGCCGTGATCATGATCTTCGTGATTCCAGCCTTCAAGGAAGTGTTCACCTCGTTCGGCGCCGACCTTCCGGCGCCGACCCTCTTCGTGATTGCGCTCAGCGAAATCTTCGTGAAGTGGTGGTGGCTGATCTTCGGCGGCCTGGGCGGCGGGTTCTACTTCTTCATGCAGGCGTGGAAGCGCAGCGAGAAGGTTCAGATGTTCATGGACCGCCTCATGCTGAAAGTACCCGTCTTCGGCGACCTGGTCTACAAATCGGTCATCGCGCGCTGGACACGAACGCTCGCCACGATGTTCGCTGCCGGGGTGCCGCTGGTCGAAGCGCTGGACTCCGTGGGCGGCGCTTCGGGCAACTCGGTCTATGCGATGGCGACCGAAAAAATCCAGATGGAAGTGTCCACCGGCACCAGCCTCACGGTTGCGATGCAGAACGCCAATGTGTTCCCGACCATGGTTCTGCAAATGTGCGCGATCGGCGAGGAATCCGGCTCGATCGACCACATGCTTGGCAAGGCGGCTGACTTCTACGAGGCCGAGGTCGACGACATGGTCGCCGGCCTGTCCAGCCTGATGGAGCCGATCATCATCGTGTTCCTGGGGGGCCTGATCGGGGGCATCGTGGTCTCGATGTACCTGCCCATCTTCAAGCTGGGCCAAGTCGTCTGATGCTCGTCTCGCCAGTGATCGACGCCGCAATGGCCGGCGTCCTGGGCCTGCTTGTTGGCAGCTTCCTGAACGTCGTGATCTACCGCCTGCCCAAGATGCTGGAGCGGCAGTGGGCCGCGGAAGCGGCGGACCTCACCGGGCAACCCGTCAAGGAAGAGCCCGAATTCAACCTCGTGCGCCCGCGCTCGCGTTGCCGGCAGTGCGGCCACATGATCCGCTGGTACGAGAACGTGCCGGTCGTGAGCTACCTGGCGCTGCGCGGCAAGTGTTCGCAATGCGGCACCTCCATCGGGCTGCGCTATCCGCTGGTTGAACTGGCCACCGGCGCCCTCTTCTTTTTCTGTGTCCACAAGTACGGGATCACGCCGACCGGCCTGGCCTGGTGCGGCTTTTCCGCCGCGATCATCGCTTTGGCCATGATCGACTGGGACACCACATTCCTGCCCGACGACATCACGCTACCGCTCGTGTGGGCCGGCCTCATTGCCGCAGCCCTCAAATGGACATCGCTGCCCCTGGCGCAGTCGATGTGGGGCGCAGTGGCGGGCTACATGTCGCTCTGGCTGATCTACAAGGCCTTCAAGCTCATCACTGGCAAGGAAGGCATGGGCTACGGTGACTTCAAGCTGTTTGCGGCTCTCGGGGCCTGGTTTGGCTGGCAGGCACTGGTGCCCATCATCCTGATGGCGTCGGTCATCGGCGCGATTGTCGGCATTGCGATGAAGCTGTCCTCCGGCCTTCGAGAAGGCGGCGTCATGCCGTTCGGCCCCTTCCTGGCAGGCGCCGGCCTCACGGCCCTGATCTTCGGTCCCGCAGCCATCCTAGAGGTGGTGGGGCTCTGACGATGGCGCTGCGGGTTGGCCTGACCGGCGGCATCGGCAGCGGCAAGAGCACGGTGCTGCAGATGCTGGCCCAGCGTGGCGCGGCCGTCATCGACGCGGACGCCATCTCACGCTCGACCACGGCCTCGGGTGGCGCCGCCATCGAAGCGATCCGCGACAAATTCGGCCCGGAATACATCTCGCCTGACGGTGCGCTCGACCGCGCAAGGATTCGCGACCACGTCTATGCCGACCCCAACGCCCGCAAGGACCTCGAAGCCATCATCCACCCCCTGGTCGGCGCCGAAAGCGCGCGACAGGTCGAGGCAGCGCTGAAGGCAGGCGCTGCCTGCATCGTTTTCGATATCCCGCTGCTCGTCGAATCGGGCCGCTGGCGTGCCCAGGTGGACCGCGTCATGGTGGTGGACTGCTCGCCCCAAACGCAGGTCGAACGCGTCGTCGCGCGCAGCGGGCTCAAGCCCGAAGAAGTACGCGCCATCATGGCGGCGCAGGCGCCCAGGGCGCTGCGCCTGGCTGCCGCCGACATCGTGATCTGCAACGAAGGACTCACGCTGGAAGAACTCTCACAAATTGTGGGACAGGCTGCGCCTCGCTTGGGGCTATGATTGCTCGCTTTGAGGCGGGGCCCATCGAGCGTGATCCTCTACGAATATCCTTTCAACGAACGCATCCGCACGTACCTGCGACTGGAGCACCTGTTCCGCCGACTCGCCGAACTGGTGCCGCGATCCCATCCCATCGATCATCACTACGCACTGGCAACCATCTTTGAAGTGATGGATGTCGCTGCGCGCGCCGACCTGAAGTCGGACGTGATGAAAGACCTGGAAAAGCAAAAGAACATCCTCAACGGCTATCGCGGCAACCCTGCGATCTCCGAAACCGTGCTCGACGAAGTCGTCGGCAAGCTCGACCGTTACTTCAATGCGCTCAACACCATCCCCGGCAAGGCCGGCCAGGCGCTGACCGAGAACGACTGGCTCATGAGCATCCGCAGCCGGGTCAACATCCCCGGCGGCACCTGCGAATTCGACTTGCCGGCCTACTACGCGTGGCAACACCGCGATCCCGATTCCCGCCGGGAAGACCTCGAACGATGGTCGTCCACGCTCGGGCCGCTGGTGGAATCGATCCATATGCTGCTCAAGCTGCTGCGCGACTCCGGCACGCCGCAGATGGTCATGGCCGCCCACGGCCAGCTCCAGCAGAACCTGCCCCAGGGCCGTACGTTCCAGCTGCTGCGAATGAAGCTCGACCCCGCCAGCGGACTGGTTCCGGAAATCAGCGGCAACCGCCTGATGATTTCGGTGCGGCTCATGCACCAGGAAGCGCCGGACAAGCTGGTCCCCAGCCACGACAACTCGCAGTTCGAGCTCACGCTCTGCTCCTGATCATGCAAGCGCCTGCCACTGGCCCTGGAAAGCCGCGCATCGTTCGCTGCCCCGCGTGCGGGGGCGACAGCATCTACGGCGAAACCAACCCGTTCCGTCCGTTTTGTTCCGAGCGCTGCAAGAGCATGGATTTCGGCGCGTGGGCGAGCGAGAGTTTTCGCGTGCCCGACCCTATGCCGCCCGACGACCAGCCGTTCGGTGATCCGAAAGAACAGTAAGTCGCCTCAGGTGCTGTGGGTGGCGCCTGTGAATCCCTGCTCCTGCGCAAACCACTGCAGCACCGGCACGGTCCCCGGCAACACCGGTTTCACCTCCACCGGCAACACCTGCCACGCGTAATCCTGGCCCTCGTGCATCTGGAGTTCGCCGGTCCATTCGTAGACCTTGCAGAAGTTCAGGCGCACCAACGCATGTGGATAGTCAACCCGCTCGATATGCCAGGGATGTACCTGGCGGATGGTCAAGCCGATTTCCTCCTGCAGCTCGCGCCGGAGCGCCTGCTCGACGGATTCGCCTGGCTCGACTTTGCCGCCCGGGAACTCCCAGTAGCCTTCGTAGACCTTGCCGGGCGGGCGCGATGTCAGCAGGAAAGCCCCGTCTGCGCGAATCAGCACCCCGACTGCGACCTCGACCTCCTTGCGATCGACACCGCCCTCGCGCGGCCTGTCGCCATCGGCAACGAGAAGCCCGGATTCACTCACGAAACGTGCCGGCCTGCATAGTCGCGTGCGAACTGATAGGCCACACGGCCACTTCGCGAGCCCCGCTCCAGCGCCCACACGAGCGCCTCGCCGCGCGCTGCACCAATCGCCTCGTCCGACACGCCAAACGACTGCAGCCACTGCGCCGTGATCACCAGATACTCGTCCTGCGTGAACGGATAGAAACTCACCCACAGCCCGAAACGCTCCGACAGCGAAATCTTCTCTTCGATCACCTCGCCGGGATGCACTTCACCGTCGTCGGTGTGGGTGTAGCTGAGGTTCTCCTTCATGTATTCGGGCAAGAGGTGACGCCGGTTGCTGGTCGCGTAGATCAGCACATTGGGCGTCGATGCCGCCACCGACCCATCGAGGATCGACTTGAGCGCCTTGTAGCCGGGCTCGCCGTCTTCAAAGCTCAGATCGTCGCAAAACACGATGAACTTCTCTGCGCGCGGCGACACCACATCGACGATATCGGGCAGGTCCACCAGGTCGGCCTTGTCGACCTCGATCAGGCGCAGGCCCTGCGCCGAATATTCATTCAGGCAGGCCTTGATCAGCGACGACTTGCCGGTGCCGCGCGCGCCCGTCAGCAGCACGTTGTTCGCGGGCTGGCCGGCGACGAACTGCAGCGTGTTGCGCTGGATTTTTTCCTTCTGTGGCTCGATCTCCTTGAGGTCGTCCAGGCGAATCTCCGCCACATGGCGCACCGGCTCCAGCACGCCGTGGCCGGATGAGCGCTTGCGATATCGCCACGCCACCGACTGGCTCCAGTCCGGCGCCGACAGCGGCTGCGGAAGGATCGCTTCGAGTCGATCAATGAGTTGCGATGCCCGCTCTATCAGATGCTCGAACTTCTCGTTCATGACCGGTAGTCCGCGTTGATCGTCACATAGTCGTGACTGAAATCGCAGGTCCACACCGTGTCGGATTCCGCACCTCGTCCAAGGCCCACACGCACCGTGATTTCGCTTTGCTTCATCACGCGCTGCCCGTCCTCTTCGCGATACGAAGGATTGCGCCCGCCGTTCACGGCCACATGCACGTCGTCCAGGAAGAGATCGATCTTCGTCTGGTCGAGATCGTCGATTCCGGCATAACCCACCGCTGCGAGGATGCGCCCGAGGTTCGGGTCGCTTGCAAAGAACGCCGTCTTCACCAGCGGCGAATGCGCGATTGCATACGCCACCTTGCGGCATTCCGCGCCCGTCTTGCCGCCCTCGACCCGTACCGTGATGAACTTGGTCGCGCCCTCACCGTCGCGCACGATGGCCTGCGCGAGGTCGCGTGCAACGGCTAGCATCGCCTGCTTCAACGCGCGGCCCGCATCGCTATCGAGCGAAGTCACGGCGGCATTGGCCGCCTTGTTGGTTGCGATGACCACGAACGAATCGTTGGTCGATGTGTCGCCGTCCACCGTCACGCGGTTGAACGATCCTTCAGCGAGTTCGAATGCGAGTTGCTGCATGACCGACTGGTCGACCCGGGCATCGGTAGCCATGAAGCCCAGCATCGTCGCCATGTTGGGCCGTATCATTCCCGCGCCCTTGCTGATGCCGGTCACCGTGACGGTGACGCCGCCAACTTGCGCTTTCACGCTGTACGCCTTGGCAACCGTGTCGGTTGTCATGATGCCCTCGGCGGCGCGCAGCCAGTTGTCCGCCCTGGCATCATCGAGCGCCGCGGGCAGGCCCGCTTCGATGCGATCCACCGGTAACGGCTCCATGATCACGCCGGTGGAAAACGGCAGCACCTGCTCCGGAGCGATCTCCAGCTTGCGGGCCAGTGCGATGCAACTGCGGCGGGCGCGGATCAATCCGTCTTCGCCCGTTCCCGCATTCGCATTGCCGGTATTGATCACCATCGCGCGAATGCCGCCGCGCGCAAGATGTTCGCGGCACACCTGCACAGGCGCGGCACAGAAGCGGTTCTGCGTGAACACACCGGCCACCGATGCGCCTTCGTCAATCAGCACCACGGAAAGGTCCTTGCGATTGGCCTTGCGGATACCCGCCTCGGCCACACCGATGCGCACACCGTCCACGGGAAAAAGGTCACGCGCCTGGGGCGCAGGCAGGTTCACTGGCATGGAATCTCTCTGTCTGGAAAAAAAGGAATGTTCAATTGCGGCGAAAAAGCTCAGCCCTGGCGCCACGGCAGGCCCCGAAGCCGCCATCCGCCGCGCTTGCCGCGCTGCCCGCTCTCGTCGGGATCGCCCTCGAAGCCTTCGAGGATGTTGTACGCCTCGATGCCCAGTTCGGTGGCGCGCCGCGCCGCCGCGATCGATCGCACACCACTGCGGCAAAGCAGCACGGCTTTCTTGCCGGGCGGCACCGCAGCCTTGATGCCGTCGTCGAACGCCTGGTTCATCGCCATGCCCGGCCATTGCTTCCACGCCAGGGGCACGGCGCCCGGCACGAACCCCACCCATTCACGCTCCGCATCGGTGCGCACATCGATCAGCACGGCATCGCCAGTCTTCCACCAGTCGTGGGCGAGTTGCGGGGTGACATCGCCTGCGTAGCCTTGCGCAGGCCGAGGTTCGGATGGCCCGGGTCCGCCTGCGTCGTGGCGCAGTCCCGAGACCTGGTTGGCGGGTACGGCCTCGTCGATGCGGCGCGGCTTGGGCAGGTTGAGTTCGTCCATGATCGCCTTGAATTCTGCCAGCGTCTTTCCGGCGACCCGCGCATTGGAAGACCGCTCGGTGCCGATGGTGGAATGCGTGCGGCCCTGGTAGTCGTGGGCGGGCCAGACAGTGGTTTCGTCAGGCAGCGCGAACAGCACTTCGGTGATGCTGCGATACAGCGCCGCAGCACTCCCGGACTGGAAGTCGGTCCGCCCACACCCATTGATGAGCAATGTGTCGCCGGTAAAGACATGGTCGCGCCACACAAAGCACATGCTGCCTGCGGTATGCCCCGGCGTGTGCAAGGCCCTGATCTCCTCGCCGCCGAATGCGAGCGTGTCGCCGTGCCGCAGCTGCACGGCCGCCGTGCCGATGCCGCACCCCTCGGGCGCAGCCGTGCGCGCACCCGCGTGCTCGGCCAGCTGGCCGGCGCTGGTGATGTGGTCGGCATGGGCGTGCGTCTCCACGCTCCAGATGAGCTTGAGCTTGTGCTCCTGCAACACCGCCAGGTCACGCGCGAGCTGGTCATCGACCGGGTCGATGATCAGCGCCTCACGCGTCGCAGGGTCAAAGAGAACGTACGTGTACGTGCTGGAAGCGGGGTCGAACAGTTGTAGAGGTTTCACGATGCCTTTATACCTTTGCGTCGGCTGAATCACTTTTGCCCGGGAGTGCACCAATTCGGGTAGCCAATAGCTGACATCCGGCTAACGCTTGGTGAAAACCCTGTTTCACATCCCGGCCCTGCAGACCAAAGATAGCTTGCTAACGATTTCACATCAACTACAGGAGACATGACCGATGACTGATGCAAAAACTCCCCGCCGCCGCAGCCTGCTCAAGGGGGCCGCTGTTGCCGCCGGCGCGATGTCTGTCCCCATGGTCTCGGTTGCGCAGACCACGTCCCTGCGCTTCCAGAGCACGTGGCCCGCAAAGGACATTTTCCATGAGTACGCCAACGACTTCGCCAAGAAGGTCAACGACATGGCGGGCAACCGCCTGAAGATCGAAGTGCTGCCCGCTGGCGCCGTGGTGCCCGCGTTCCAGTTGCTTGAAGCCGTCAACAAGGGCACGCTCGACGGCGGCCACGGCGTGGTGGCGTATCACTACGGCAAGAATTCGGCGCTGGCTCTCTGGGGTTCGGGCCCGGCCTTCGGCATGAACGCGAACATGGTGCTGTCCTGGCACGAATACGGCGGCGGCAAGGCGCTGCTGGAGGAAATCTACAAGGGCATCAACATGGACGTCGTGTCGTTCCTGTACGGCCCGATGCAGGTCCAGCCCCTGGGCTGGTTCAAGAAGCCGGTTTCCAATGTCGCGCAGTTGAAGGGCCTGAAGTTCCGCACGGTCGGCCTTGCCGTCGACGTGTTCAACGAACTGGGCGTTGCTGTGAACCCCCTGCCAGGCGGCGAAATCGTGCCTGCACTGGATCGCGGTCTCATCGATGCAGCCGAATTCAACAACTCGTCCTCCGATCGTGTGCTGGGCTTTCCCGACGTGGCCAAGAACTGCATGCTGCAAAGCTTCCACCAGTCCGGCGAGCAGTTCGAAATCCTGTTCAACAAGACCAAGTACAACGCGCTCGCGCCCGAGCTCAAGTCGATCATCACCTACGGCGTGCAGGCCGCCAGCGCCGACATGAGCTGGAAGATGATCGATCGCAACTCGAAGGACTACATCGAGCTCAAGACCAAGGACAAGGTCAACTTCTACAAGACGCCTGACGCCATCCTGAAGGCACAGCTTGATGCGTGGGACAAGGTCATCGGCAAGAAGGGCGGCGAGAACCCGCTGTTCAAGAAGGTGCTCGATTCGCAAAAGGCTTTCGCCGAGCGCGCCGTGGCCTGGGACAACGACTACAACACCAATTTCCGCATGGCTTACGACCGTTACTTCGGCAAGGGTGCCAAGAAGTCCTGAGCGAGCGGCCTGACGGGGCGGCTGGCTCGCGAGGCCCAGCCGCCTTTTTTTCGCGTGTTCCGCGCCTTTCGCTCGCCATTTTCGAAGTCTGACAAAAATGCAAAAAATCCTTCTCGGCGTGGACCGTTTCTCCACCTGGATCGGCCAGCTCTTCGCATGGTCCATCGTCCTGCTTACCGTGGCGATTTCGTGGGAAGTCTTTTCCCGCTACGTGCTGGGTAAACCGCACGGCTGGATGCTGGACGCGCAGATCATGATGTACGGCGTCCTGTTCATGATGGCAGGTGCCTACACGCTTGCAAAAAACGGCCACGTGCGCGGCGACGTGCTCTACGGCTTTTTCAGGCCCCGCACACAGGCGACGCTCGATCTCATCCTTTATTTCCTGTTCTTCCTGCCAGGCGTCTTTGCGCTGACCTGGGCGGGCTGGAACTACTTCACCGATGCCCTGGCCATCCGTGAGCAAACCTTCAACGCGGACCCCATTCCGGTGTACCCCTTCAAATTCTTCATTCCGTTTGCCGGCGCGGTCCTGCTTTTACAGGGCTTTGTCGAAATCGCGCGCTGCATCATCTGCATCCGGCAAGGCTTCTGGCCTTCTCGCGAGCAGGACGTCGAGGAGGTGGACGTCGACAAGCTCAAGGCCATGGTCCACGTCAAGGACGAGGACATTGCCGCACTCGACAAGTACGTACACCCTGAGGGCGCCAAGTCATGAAAGTTCGCAAGGAACTCTGGTTCGGCTTCACGCTGATGGGCATCATCGTCCTGGCAGCGCTCTACATGCTGGTAAGCGTGCCGAAAATCGAAAGCGGCCACATCGGCCTGCTGATGCTGTCGCTGGTCGTGGTGGCCATCATGCTGGGCTTCCCGACGGCGTTCACGCTGATGGGCATGGGGATGATCTTCACGCTCGCCGCGTACGACGGCAACATGGCCAACACGCTCAACCTGATGGTGCAGGCGGCGTTCAAGACCATGAGCAACGACGTGCTCATCTCGATCCCTCTGTTTGTTTTCATGGGCTACCTCGTCGAGCGTGCCAACCTGATCGAGAAGCTGTTTCGCAGCCTGCACCTGGCGCTGGTCAGACTGCCGGGCGCGCTGGCGGTCGCAACGCTGGTGACCTGCGCCGTCTTTGCCACCGCCACCGGAATCGTCGGTGCCGTCGTGACACTGATGGGCCTGCTGGCCTTGCCCACCATGCTCAGGTCCGGCTACAGCGTGCAGTTGTCCGCCGGTGTCATCACAGCCGGTGGTTGCCTTGGCATCCTGATCCCGCCCTCCGTCCTTCTGATCGTCTATGGCGCCACCGCTGGAGTCTCGGTGGTCCAGCTGTATGCAGGCGCATTCTTCCCCGGGCTGATGCTCGCGGGGCTGTACATCCTCTACGTGATCATCATTGCGAAGATCAAGCCGTCGATGGCGCCACCGCTGTCGATGGCTGACCGGTTCGTGCCGCTACCGCCCATGAGCGAGAAGATCGCGCCCTCGCATGCGTCGCGCGCGCTGCCTGTGCTGCTGGGTGCACTCAAGGGCAGCCGCAATGCCGACGTTCCCACGTCGTACGTGCTCAAGCAGCTGGCCATTGTCATGCTGCCAGCGGTGCTCTTTGTGCTCGTTGCACTGTGGAGCTACAAGTCAGTCACCACGCCGGTCATCGAGGAAGTCTCGACGATGACGCGCATCGGCGATGCGGCTTCACCCACACGCGAAGGAGGCCTTGCAGAGCCGCCATCCTCGGGTGGGCTGGCCGAGCCACCGGCACAGGGTGGTCTGGCCGAGCCACCCGCTGATGGCGGATTGAAGGAACCACCGGCCGACGCTTCCACTGCAAGCCCCGCGCCAGCCGCGGGCGGCCTGGCGGAACCCCCCGCCGCAGCGGGCGTGCAGGAGCCTCCTGCTGCTGCCGCGTCGATCCCTGCTGCGGCGACTCCTGCGGCCCCTGTCGCGGCATCCGTGCCTGCGCCAGCGGAGGCGGTGACCAAGGTACCGGCACCTACGTCGTACTGGCTGAGCCTGGGTATCGCCGCCGGCGCGCTGGCGGTGTTCTATGCCCTGCTGAGCTTCACACGACTCGAAGTCTTCAAGATGCTGCTCACGAGCTTCTTCCCGCTGCTCGTTCTGATCATGGCGGTGCTGGGCTCCATCGTGATGGGCCTTGCAACACCGACAGAAGCCGCAGCTGTCGGCGCGCTGGGCGGCTTCCTGCTGGCGATCGCCTATCGGCAGCTGACGTTCACGGTCGTCAAGGAAAGCGTGTTCCTCACGGCCAAGACCTCCGCGATGGTGTGTTGGCTTTTCGTGGGATCAGCGATCTTCTCGGCGGCCTTCGCGCTGCTGGGCGGACAGGAACTGGTGGAGCGCTGGGTGCTCTCGATGAACCTGAGCAAGACCGAGTTCCTCATCCTCTCGCAAGTCATCATCTTCGTGCTGGGCTGGCCGCTGGAGTGGACAGAGATCATCGTGATCTTCATGCCGATCTTCATTCCGCTGCTGGACAACTTCGGTGTGGACCCGCTGTTCTTCGGCCTGCTGGTCGCCCTGAACCTGCAGACTGCATTCCTGAGTCCGCCGGTGGCCATGGCGGCGTTCTACCTGAAAGGCGTGAGTCCGCCGCACGTGTCGCTTAACCAGATCTTCCTGGGGATGCTGCCGTTCATGGGAATACAGATCATTGCGATCGTGCTGCTCTATGTGTTCCCCGAGATCGGCCTGTGGCTGCCTCAGGTGCTGTATAGCCGCTGATGCCAGCAACCTCGAAAGACCCGCTGACCGGCTGGCGCGTGGAGAGCACGTCGGGCAAGCCGTGGTCGCTTGCGAAGTGCGACCCCGGCGCCAGGCCGTTCTCGGGTGGCGACAAGGAAGGCGACAAGAAGGCCGTCGATGCCCTTGCCACCGAGATCGACCAGCTGCAGGACATCCTCTTTGCCGACCGGCGCTTCAAGGTGCTGGTCGTGTTGCAGGGCATGGATGCCTCGGGCAAGGACGGCACGGTTCGCGGTGTGTTTGGCAAGGTAAGCCCGCTGGGGGCGCACACCATGAGCTGGAAGGCGCCCACGGCCGAGGAGCGCGCCCATGACTTCCTGTGGCGCATCCACCAGAAGATGCCCGGCTCGGGCGAGCTGATGATCTTCAATCGCAGCCACTACGAAGACGTGCTGGTGCCGCTGGTCGATGGGCAGCTCAACAAATCAGCCGTGCAACAGCGCTATTCGCACATCAACGACTTCGAGCGGCTCCTTGCGGAAACCGGAACGGTGCTGCTGAAGTTCATGCTGCACATCAGCCCCGATGAGCAGCGCGAGCGTTTGCAGGAGCGCATCGACGATCCGGCCAAGGGCTGGAAATTCATGCCGCGTGACCTGGAAGTGCGCAAGCAGTGGGCTGCGTACCAAAAGGCGTACGAAGGTTTGCTGGGCGCGACCAGCACGCCCCATGCGCCGTGGATCGTGGTTCCTGCCGACTCCAAGACCCATCGCAACCTGATGATCGCGACAGTCGTGCGCGACGCGCTCAAAGCGCTCAAACTCCACTACCCGCCGCTGGACCCTGCCCTGGCAAACACCCGGGTGGTGTGACCTGCGGCAGCAGGGTTCCGAGTTGACGTTTACGTAAACGTCAACTAAGCTGGCGGCCTGCTGGAGACACTGCCAATGACCGATCTGTCCGCCGAATTCAAGGCGCTCGCCAACTATCGCCCGACGCACAAGGTGCGCTTCGTCACTGCTGCGAGCCTGTTCGACGGCCACGACGCCGCGATCAACATCATGCGGCGCATCCTGCAGGGCATGGGCGCCGAGGTCATCCACCTGGGGCACAACCGCAGCGTCGATGAGGTCGTCACAGCCGCGCTGCAGGAAGACGTGCAGGGCATCGCGATCAGCTCGTACCAGGGCGGTCACGTCGAATATTTCAAGTACATGGTCGATCTGCTCAGGCAGCGCGGCGGCGAACACATCCAGGTGTTCGGCGGCGGCGGCGGCGTGATCGTGCCGCCTGAAATCCGCGAGCTGCACGACTACGGCGTGACACGCATCTACAGCCCCGAAGACGGCCAGCGCATGGGCCTGGCCGGCATGATCGGCGAGATGGTGATGCGCTGCGACAAGGACATCACCGGCTACGCGCCAAAGAGCGTCGAAGGCATACAGGGTCACGGCGAGATGAACTGGCGCGCGCTGGCGCAACTCATCACGGCACTGGAAGGCGGCAAGGCCGATCCGGCGTTGGTGCAGGGCGTGCAGCATGAAGCTGCGAAGAAGAAGATTCCGGTCATCGGCATCACGGGTACGGGCGGCGCCGGCAAGTCGTCGCTCACCGACGAGTTGATCCGCCGCCTGCGGCTGGACCAGGATGACTCGCTGCGCATCGCCGTCATTTCCATCGATCCGTCGCGCAGGAAAAGCGGTGGCGCGCTGCTCGGCGACCGGATTCGCATGAATGCGATCTCGCCATGGCGCACGGCAGTTTCTCCTTCCCCTGCTGGGGGAAGGCCGGGATGGGGGCAGCCTTCGGACCAGGGCGAAGTGTCGGGGATGCCCCCACCCCAACCCTCCCCCAGCGGGGGAGGGAGCGAACAGCGTGTCTTCATGCGCTCACTCGCCACCCGCGACTTCGGCAGCGAAATCTCGGCCGCCCTTCCCGATGTCGTCTCCGCCTGCAAGGCTGCAGGCTTCGACCTCGTCATCGTCGAAACCTCCGGCATCGGCCAGGGCGACGCGGCGATCGTGCCGCTGGTCGATGTGCCGATGTACGTGATGACGCCCGAATTCGGCGCAGCCAGCCAGCTCGAAAAAATCGACATGCTCGACTTTGCCGAGTTCGTGGCGATCAACAAGTTCGATCGCAAGGGCGCAGCCGATGCACTGCGCGATGTCGCCAAGCAGGTGCAACGCAACAAGGAAGCATGGGGCAAGCGGCCCGATGAAATGCCGGTGTTCGGCACCATGGCTGCGCGCTTCAACGACGATGGCGTGACCGCGCTGTACCAGGCGCTCAAGCCGCGCCTGGCCGAACTCGGCCTCAAGCTCACAGACGGCACACTGCCACGCGTGGATGTGCGCCACAGCACCAACCAGACACCGGTCGTCCCGGCCGCCCGCACCCGCTACCTCGCCGAAATCAGCGACACCGTCCGCGCCTACAAGAAGCGTTCGCGCGAGCAGGCGCGACTCGCACGCGAAGTGCAGCAGCTGAAAGAAGCGGCGCGCATGCTCAAGGTGGACAAGCCTGAGCGCGCACCTGCCGCAGAAGCCACGCTCGACCTCGCGGCCAAGCGCCTGTCGCTCATGGATCGCGATGCATTGCAACTGCTCAAGCAGTGGCCCGACATGCAGAAGGCCTACGCGGGCGACGAGTACGTCGTCAAGATCCGCGACAAGGAACTGCGCACGGCCCTTACGACCAAGTCCCTATCCGGCACGGTGATTCGCAAGGTGGCCTTGCCCACCTACGAAGACCACGGCGAAGTCCTCAAGTGGCTGATGCTCGACAACGTGCCTGGCAGCTATCCGTACACAGCCGGCACCTTCGCATTCAAGCGCGAAGGCGAAGACCCGACGCGCATGTTCGCCGGCGAAGGCGATGCGTTTCGCACCAACACGCGCTTCAAGCTCCTGAGTTCGGGCATGCCTGCCAAGCGCCTCTCCACTGCATTCGATTCGGTCACGCTGTACGGCAACGACCCCGACCCACGTCCCGACATCTACGGCAAGGTCGGCAATTCGGGCGTTTCAATTGCAACGCTCGAAGACATGAAGGTGCTGTATTCGGGGTTCGATCTGTGCAACCCGAGCACATCGGTCTCGATGACGATCAACGGTCCTGCGCCCTCGATCCTGGCGATGTTCATGAACACCGCCATCGACCAGAACCTGGAAAAATTCAAGGCCGACAACGGACGAGAACCCACCGACACCGAAGCCGCGAAGATCCGCGAATGGGTGCTGGCCAACGTGCGCGGCACGGTGCAAGCCGACATCCTGAAAGAAGACCAGGGCCAGAACACCTGCATCTTCTCCACCGAGTTTTCGCTGAAGGTCATGGGCGACATCGCCGAGTATTTCGTGCACCACAACGTGCGCAACTTCTACTCGGTGTCGATCTCGGGCTATCACATCGCCGAAGCCGGCGCGAACCCGATCTCGCAGCTCGCATTCACGCTGTCCAACGGCTTTACCTTCGTCGAGGCGTATCTCGCGCGCGGGATGCACATCGACGACTTCGCGCCCAACCTTTCGTTCTTCTTTTCCAACGGCATGGACCCCGAGTACACGGTGATGGGCCGCGTCGCGCGTCGCATCTGGGCCGTGGCGATGAAGGAAAAATACGGCGCCAACGAGCGCTCGCAAAAACTCAAGTACCACATCCAGACCTCGGGCCGCAGCCTGCACGCGCAAGAGATCCAGTTCAACGACATCCGCACCACGCTGCAGGCGCTGATCGCGATCTACGACAACTGCAACTCGCTGCACACCAACGCGTTCGACGAGGCGATCACCACGCCGACCGAAGAGAGCGTGCGCCGCGCGATGGCCATCCAGCTGATCATCAACCGCGAATGGGGCCTGGCCAAGAACGAGAACCCGAGCCAGGGGTCATTCATCATCGAGGAGCTCACCGAGCTGCTCGAAGAAGCGGTGCTGTCCGAGTTCGAGCGCATCGCCGAACGCGGCGGCGTGCTCGGTGCAATGGAGACCGGCTACCAGCGCGGCCGCATCCAGGACGAGTCGATGCACTACGAGATGCTCAAGCACACCGGCGAACTGCCGATCGTGGGCGTCAACACGTTCCGCAACCCGCACGGCGACAAGGTGCAGGACAAGCTCGAACTCGCACGCTCGACCGACGAGGAAAAGCAGAGCCAGCTCACGCGCCTGCACGATTTCCACCAGCGCAACGCCGCAGTGGCACCCGCGATGCTCAAGCGCCTGCAGCAGGCCGTGATCGACAACCGCAATGTGTTCGAAGTGCTGATGGATGCGGTGCGTGTCTGCTCGCTGGGGCAGATCACCAACGCGCTGTTCGAAGTCGGCGGGCAGTACCGGCGCAACATGTGAAACCGTCAGGCTGGTGACAGCCTCGGGCGGGAACGCAAAACTACTTAAGGTCTTACCCCCTACCGCACTGCAGCACGCGTCCCTAGCATTCGCCATCTTCCCCGGATGTACCGGAAAGATGCAATCAGGAGCGCGATTTGCCCGGTGAGTTCATTCTAGAGACGAAGGGTCTGACCAAGGAGTTCAAGGGCTTCGTGGCGGTCAACAACGTCGACCTGAAAGTGCGCCGCGGCCACATTCACGCGCTCATCGGCCCCAATGGCGCAGGCAAGACAACGTTCTTCAACCTGCTGACCAAGTTCCTGCCGCCCACGCGCGGCACGATCACCTACCAGGGCGTGGACATCACGCACGAAAAGCCCGCGCAGACGGCGCGTCGCGGCATCGTCCGCTCGTTCCAGATTTCTGCCGTGTTCCCGCACATGACCGTGCTGGAGAACGTGCGCGCCGCGCTCCAGCGCAACATGGGCACGTCGTTTCATTTCTGGCGTCCCGAGAAATCGCTCTTCCATCTGCACGAACGCGCGCAGCAATTGCTGGCGTCCGTCGACCTTCAGGATTTTGCGGATGAGCTGACCGTCAACCTGCCCTACGGCCGCAAGCGCGCGCTCGAACTCGCCACGACGATGGCGCTCGAGCCCGACCTGATGCTGCTGGACGAGCCGACACAAGGCATGGGCCACGAAGACGTGCACCGTGTCACCGAACTCATCAAGAAGGTTTCCGCCGGCCGCACCATCCTCATGGTCGAGCACAACATGAATGTGGTCGCGAGCATCGCCGACCGCATCACCGTGCTGCAGCGCGGCGCGATCATCGCCGACGGCCCGTACGCGGAAGTCTCGGCCAACCCCCTCGTGATCGAGGCTTACATGGGCACCGCTGACACGGAGCTGCAGGGAGCGCACTGATCATGACCAAAGAGATCCTCAAGATCGAAGGACTGCACGCCTGGTACGGCGAGTCGCACATCCTGCACGGCGTCGACCTCACAGTGAACGAAGGCGAAGTGGTTTGCCTGCTCGGGCGCAACGGCGCGGGCCGCACCACCACCATGCGCGCCATCGTCGGACTGACCGGCGCGCGCAAGGGTTCGATCCGCATCGGCGGCGTCGAAGCAATCAAGCTTCCACCGCACAAGGTGGCGCGCATGGGCGTTGGCTACTGCCCCGAAGAGCGCGGCATCTTCGCGAGCCTGTCGGCTGAAGAGAACCTGATGCTGCCGCCCGTCATCAAGGCCGGCGGCATGACCATCGATGAAATCTACGGGATGTTCCCCAACCTCAAGGAACGCGCGAACAGCCCCGGCACGCGCCTGTCCGGTGGCGAGCAACAGATGCTCGCAGTGGCCCGCATCCTGCGCACCGGCGCGCACCTGTTGCTGCTCGATGAAATCTCCGAAGGCCTCGCGCCCGTCATCGTGCAAAAGCTCGCCGACATGATCCGCACGCTCAAGGCCAAGGGCTACACCATCGTGCTGGTCGAACAGAACTTCCGCTTTGCCGCGCCGCTGGCCGACCGCTTCTATGTGATGGAACACGGCGCGATCGTCAAGCAGTTCGAAAAGCACGAGCTGCAGGACAACATGAAGATGCTGCAGGAGTTCCTTGGCATCTGAAGCCGGTATCGAGGGCCTGTTCGGCGCGCCTCTTTTTTTGTGTCACACGTTTTACCCAGGAGACTACTCATGAAACTCAAGACAATCGTCGCCGCACTGGCTGTCGGCTTCGGCACCTTCAGCGCCGTCGCGCAGAGCAACACCGGCCCGATCAAGATCGGCATGATCACCGACATGTCGAGCCTCTACGCCGACATCGACGGACCCGCGGGCGCCGAGATGGTCAAGTGGGCCATCCAGGACTTCGGCGGCAAGGTGCTGGGCCGTCCGGTCGAAGTGCTGTCCGCTGACCACCAGAACAAGGCCGACGTCGCCAGCTCCAAGGCACGCGAGTGGATGGACAAGGAAAACCTCGCCATGCTCGTGGGCGGCACCAGCTCCGGCACGGCCCTGGCGATGTCCAAGATCGCCCTGGAAAAGAAGCGTCCCTTCCTGGCCATCGGCGCCGGCTCGGCACGCCTGACCAACGAAGACTGCTCGCCTTACACCGTTCACTATGCCTACGACACCGTGGCCCTGGCCAAGGTTGCAGGCAACGCGCTGGTCAAGGCCGGCAACAAGAACTGGTACTTCCTGACGGCTGACTACGCCTTCGGCCACTCGCTGGAAGGCGATGCATCCACCGTGGTCAAGGCCAACGGCGGCACGGTGGTCGGCGCTGTGCGTCACCCGCTGAACGCTTCGGACTTCTCGTCCTTCCTGCTGCAGGCGCAAGGCTCCAAGGCCCAGATCCTGGGCCTGGCCAACGCCGGCGGTGACTTCACCAACGCCATGAAGGCTGCCAAGGAATTCGGCATCACCAAGACGATGAAGGTCGCCGGCCTGCTGGTGTTCATCAACGACGTGCACAGCCTGGGCCTGTCCAACACCGAAGGCCTGCAACTGGCCGACAGCTGGTACTGGAACCAGGACGACGCATCGCGCAAGTTCGCCAAGCGCTTCTTCGACAAGTACAAGCGCATGCCTTCCAGCCTGCAGGCCGCCGACTACTCGGCCACCCTGACCTGGCTGAACGCAGTCAAGACGGTGGGTTCGACCGACGCCGACAAGGTGATGGCCGAGATGAAGAAGACCGGCGCCAACGACTTCTACAGCAAGGGCAAGATCCGCGCGGACGGCCGCATGATCCATGACATGTACCTGTTCCAGGTCAAGGGCCAGAAGGAATCGACCACGCCGTGGGACTACTACAAGCTCGTGGCCAAGGTCCCTGGCGACCAGGCGTTCACGACGGTTGCCGAGTCCAAGTGCTCGCTGCTGAAGAAGTAACAAGACCCTCACCCCAACCCTCTCCCGCCTGCGGGAGAGGGGGCAGGAAGCTCCGTATCGCTCACTAGAGGCAACCCCTTGGAAATCTTCGGCATTCCCCACCAGGCATTCCTGGGCCAGCTCATGCTGGGGCTGGTCAATGGCGCGTTCTACGCCATGCTCAGCCTCGGACTGGCTGTGATCTTCGGCCTGCTGGACATCGTGAACTTCGCGCATGGCGCGCTGTACATGCTGGGCGCGTTCGCCGCGTGGATCATGCTGGACAAGTTCGGCGTGAACTTCTGGTTCGCGCTCATCCTCGCTCCGCTCATCGTCGGCGCCCTTGGCGTTGCGATCGAGCGCACATTTCTCAAGCACCTGTACGGGCTCGATCCGCTGTACGGGCTGCTGCTCACATTCGGCCTGTCGCTGATCTTCGAAGGCATCTTTCGCGAGATGTACGGCGTATCGGGACAGTCCTATCCGGTTCCTGAACTGCTTTCGGGCGCAACCAACCTGGGCTTCATGATCCTGCCGAACTACCGCGCATTCGTGGTGGTCGCATCGCTGGCCGTCTGCCTGGGCACCTGGTTCCTGATCGAGCGCACGCGGCTGGGCGCCTATCTTCGCGCCGGCACCGAGAACGCGAAGCTGGTGCAAGCCTTCGGCGTGAACGTCCCGCTGATGGTCATGCTGACCTACGGCGCAGGCGCTGCCCTCGCGGCCCTGGCCGGTGTGCTTGCTGCACCCATCATCCAGGTGACGCCGCTCATGGGTTCCAAGCTGATCATCGTGGTGTTCGCGGTAGTGGTGATTGGCGGCATGGGCTCCATCCTCGGCTCCGTGGTCACAGGTCTGGGTCTCGGCGTGATCGAAGGCATGACCCGCGTGTTCTACCCGGAAGCATCCAGCGTCGTCGTGTTCGTCGTGATGGTCATCGTGCTCATCATTCGTCCCGCAGGCCTCTTCGGCAAGGAAGCCTGATCATGAACCTCGCCAACGACAACAAACTGATCCGCATCACCTATGCGGTGATCCTGGCCATCCTGCTGATCGCGCCATTCCTGGGGCTGTACCCGGTGTTCGTGATGAAGCTGCTGTGCTTCGCACTCTTTGCGTGCGCATTCAATCTGATGCTCGGCTTCACCGGCCTGCTCTCGTTCGGTCACGCGGCCTTCTTCGGCAGCGCTGCGTACGTCACCGGCTGGGCGATCAAGTCGCAGGGCTGGTCGCCCGAGCTCGCACTCATAGGCGGCACCATCGCCTCTGCATTCCTGGGCCTGGTGTTCGGCCTCGTGGCGATTCGCCGCCAGGGCATCTACTTCGCGATGATCACGCTGGCCCTGGCCCAGATGGTTTACTTCATCGCGCTGCAGGCACCGTTCACGGGCGGTGAAGACGGTCTGCAAGGCGTGCCGCGCGGCAAGCTCTTCGGCCTGATCGATCTCGCCGGCGACACGACGATGTACTACGTCGTGGTCGTGATCTTCGTTGCCTGCTTCCTGGCCATCAGCCGCATCGTCACGTCACCGTACGGACAGGTGCTCAAGATGATCCGGGAGAACGAGCCGCGCGCCGTCTCGCTGGGCTACGAGGTGGACAAGTACAAGCTGCTCGCGTTCGTGCTGTCGGCGGGCCTTGCAGGGCTTGCAGGCGCGCTCAAGACGCTGGTGATGGGCTTTGCCACCCTGTCCGACGTGCACTGGTCCATGTCGGGCGAAGTGATCCTGATGAGCCTGCTGGGGGGCGTCGGCACCTTGTTCGGCCCCGTGTTCGGCGCAGGCATCGTGATCGCATTGCAGAACCTGCTCGCCGACAAGGTCGGCGCCTGGGTCACCGTGATCATCGGCGCGATCTTCGTGATCTGCGTGCTGGCCTTCCGCAAGGGCGTGGTCGGCGAACTGCGCGCCTACATGGATCGGCGCCGGGCCAGGGCCTGACCGGGAGGCGTTGGCCTGCAGAACCCCGGTTGCGGCCCGGTGCCAGACACCTAAGTCTGCCTTCGCAAGGACAGGCCTCCTTTCTATAGTGGGCCTTTGTCCGACGGAGCGGCAATGGCCACGCAACCTGATCCCACCTTCAACCACGACGCACTCGCAGCTTTCTGGGACCACCTGGATGCGCAGATTGCAGCAGCGAACGAGGCGCGTCTCAAGCGCCAGAACCAGTGGACGGATGCGGGCCGCCAGGCGGCTTCAATCTCGGCCGGGCCTTTCACGGCAGCCGATCGGCACGCACTCCGCAGCTACCTGGAATCGCCGCACGCTCAGCCGCCCCAATGCAGCGTCCATATGGCGATGCCGCTCGTCATGCAAGGCATCGACGCGTTGGCAAGCGCAGGGACGCTATCACCCATGGCGGCCATCAAGATGGTCCTGTTTTTCGAACCACGGCGTGACTTCGGGGCGTTCCTGCCTGAGCGCATTCGCCAGGTCATCGAGCGGGTGCACCAGGCCACCGGAAGTCCCACGCTGCTCGAACTCGCCGGGATGCTTGAAGACGCCGGCCTGTCGGCGCGCGGCCCCTTGCTGGACTACTGCAGGCACACGGAAATTGCACTCGGGCGCAACTGGCCCGACGAGCATGTCAGCCCGTACTTCGAGCAGCACAAGACCGAGCTGATGCAACTGCTGCTCGACCGCAAGGGCATCATCGTCTCGCATTCGGATTCGGGCGCGTCCGACATCCGGGCCATTGGCCTGAACCGGGAGGCCGTGTACCGCGCAGCCGCCATGGTCGCCAGGACGTCCCCTGCATTTGTCGACGCGCTGTTTGGCATCGCTTTTGGCACGACAGCGTCCGAACGCGAACTTGCCCAGTCCGCCCTGCGCAGCGTCGAAGGCCACGAGGCCCGCATTGCCGGCTTCATTGACGACCGAAAGGCCAAAACGCGCGCAATTGCTGCCCAATGGCTCGCGCAGCTCGGCAATCCCGCCGCAAGGCCCCTTCTCGAACGTGCGCTGCAAAGCGAGAAGAACGAGGCGGCCCGGATCGCCATGAGTGAGGCCCTGCATTCGCTGAGTGCAGGAGCTGACGGATCGCCAGTGTCATCCAGGTGATTGGACGCAGGCGTTGCCGGCGCTACGCTTGCCCCATTCCAACGGAGACACCGACATGAACGACCCATCTTCACTCTTCTCGCTTCAGGGCCGCACGGCCCTCATCACCGGCGGTTCACGCGGCATCGGCCGCATGATCGCGGCCGGGTTTCTGGCGCAGGGCGCGAAGGTCTACATCTCGTCGCGCAAGGCCGCTGCCTGCGATGCGACAGCCAGGGAGCTGTCCGCCATCGGCCCGTGCTTTTCGCTGCCGATGGATGTCTCTACCGTTGCAGGTGCAAAAGCGCTGGCCGCTGCCTATGCCGAAAAGGAATCGTCGCTCGACATCCTGGTGAACAACGCCGGTGCAGCATGGGGCGAGTCGTTTGATACGTTCCCCGAAAGCGGCTGGGACAAGGTCGTGGACCTGAACCTGAAGTCGCCGTTCTTCCTCACGCAGGCCTTGCATGGGCTGCTGAAGAAAGGCGCGGCCACCCGCCCGGCCAAAGTGATCAACATCGCCTCCATTGATGGCGTGTCGGTGAATCCGCAGGAGACCTACTCGTACGCCGCGAGCAAGGCCGGTCTGATCCATCTGATCAAGCGAATGTCGCTGCGACTCGCGCAGGACAACATCGTGGTGAGCGGTATCGCGCCCGGTGCATTTGCCTCGGAGATGAACCGCACGGCGCGCGACCACGCAGACGAAGTCGCCAAACGGATTCCGGCAGGACGCATCGGTGTGGACGATGACATGGCCGGTGTGGCTATCTATCTTGCTTCGCGGGCCGGCGATTATGTGGTGGGCGAAACGATCGTGGTGGATGGTGGAGTCACGATCGCGCGAGGTTGACGGTCAAAGCAGGCTTGTCATGCCGGGCCTGACCCGGCATCCACCGCGCAGCGGCAACGGTCGTCGAAGACATGGATTGCGGGTCAAGCCCGCAATGACAGTTTTCAGGTCAGCGAATAATTCTGCGGGCCCTTGCTCGCAATCTTGATCGCACCGACCTTGTTGCCCAGTTCCGCGCAACGCGCGAGCGGCCAGCCCTGCTCCAGCCCGAACAGCAGGGCGCCGCGCCAGGCGTCGCCGCATCCGGTCGGGTCAATGACCTGCTCGGCTTTCACCGGCGGCACCAGCGTCTTCTCGCCATCGATCCACACTTCGCAGCCTTCTGCGCCCAGCGTCACCACCAGACCATCGACCTTGCGCGAGATCTCGGCGTTGCTCCAGCCGGTGCGGTCGGACAACATGCGGCCTTCGTAGTCGTTGACCGTCACCCAGGTCGAGCGCTCGATGAAAGTGGCGAGTTCCTTGCCATCGAACATCGGCAGGCCCTGGCCCGGATCGAAGACGAAGGGAATGTCGGCTGCCTTGAACTGAGCCGAGTGCTCCAGCATCGCGTCGCGGCCGTCGGGCGAGATGATGCCCAGCTTGATATCGTCACGCTTCTCGATCTTCGTGATGTGCGCCTGCATCATCGCGCCGGGGTGGAAAGCGGTGATCTGGTTGTTGTCGCGGTCGGTCATGATCATCGCCTGCGCCGTGTAGCTGTCAGCGACTTCGCGCACAAACTCCGTGTCGATGCCCAGTTCGCGCATGCGCGCCACATAACCCGCGCCATCGGTGCCGACTGTCGCCATTGGCAGCGGCGTGCCGCCCAGCATCTTCAGGGCATACGCGATGTTGCCCGCGCAGCCGCCGAAGTCGCGGCGCAACGCGGGCACCAGGAACGACACGTTCAGGATGTGCAACTGGTCGGGCAGGATCTGCTCGGCGAAGCGTCCCTCGAAAGTCATGATGGTGTCGAACGCGAGCGAGCCGCAAATCACTGATGCCATGGGAATGTGTTCTCGAAAAAAATGTGAAAGGTCTAGGGATAGAAAGCGAGCACGCGATAACCGGCGATGCGCGAGCCGACGCCATTGGAAGCGACTGCCAGCGCCAGCGAGGTGGCCCAGTCGCCGCCGGGCGGTATGACGCCTTGCGATTGCAGGTCCTGCGGGGTGAGCACGCGCCGGATCACCGGCTGGTCTTGCGCGTCGGTCAGCGTGAGTTCGACGGCCGGCATCGCCAGTTCCATTCTGGAAAGGTTGCGCAGCGTGATGTTCAGGCGATAGGTGTCGGGTCGCAGCTTGTTGAATGACGAGCCTTCGATGGCGACTGCTTCAATTTGCCGCGGCGGCCCGATCGCGCAATCGGCCATGGCGCACAACTGTACGAGCCACGGGCGAAGCACCGGTTGCGATGCAAAGAGCCGGTCGCGCTCGTGGAAGCCGACTTGCAGCGCCATGAGCAATCCGGACACCACCAGCAGCGCAACCAGCACGGCGCGAACCCACGATCGCGACCAGAACTCGCGGCTGCGGGCCTGGCGCACAAAGGAAAGGTCGCCGAGCTCGGGCTCGCGCGAATCTGCAAAGTCCGGGCGGCTGGGTGAGAACTGCGATTGATTGCCCGACTGGTTCTCCAGCGGCTCCGGCACACGCTGGAGCACGAATGGCTTGTCGAGCGGGCCCTCGGTCAGGAGTTCTGCCGCTTCACGCAGCAGGACCGAGTCGGAGGGGATCGCAGAGGGGCGGCTTTCGCCCATGTCGGTCATCAACGAGGAGGTAATCCCCTCGGCTTCGACCGGCGCAGACATCACAGGCGGCGTAACTGCGGGATCTGGACTCGGGGTTAGCGGGGCTGAAGGCTCGACTGGCGCTGCGGGGGCCTGGGGGGGCTGGGTTGCCTGCACGGAGACAGGTGGCGCACCGGCAGCCAATGCGCCTTCGGCCTGCATGTACTGCGTGGCGTCGAAGACCTCGGAGCAGTGACCGCACCGGACCCAGCCATCAGAGATCCTGAGCTGGTCGGGCACGACTTTGAACATCGTCCCGCAGGCGGGGCAGCGCGTGATCAGGCTCATGAGCGTGGGATTGTAGCCCCGCCCCGCGCGTGATCACGGCGTGTGATCAGAGGGTGGCAGTCATCAGGATCCAGCCATCCTCGCGGTCGGTGACGTCGAGTCTGGCGTACGGCGCATAGGCCGCCTTGAGCTCATCGGCCTGGCGCTCCAGGATGCCGGCCAGCACCAGGGAGCCACCCGGCGCGACATGGGCGCACAGCAAGGGGGCGAGCATCTTCAAGGGCGTGGCCAGGATGTTCGCAAGCACCACGTTGTACTGGCCTGCCGCCTGGTCGGGCAGGCCTGCACGCAACATGACTTCGTTCGCGCCGGCGTTATCGACGGTTGACTGCACTGCCGCCGGGTCGATATCCACGGCGTCGATTTCGCGTGCGCCGAACTTGGCCGCACCGATTGCAAGGATGCCCGAGCCGCAACCGTAATCCAGCACACGCTGGCTTGCCCCAGGATGCCGGGCGATCCAGCGCAGGCACATGCGGGTCGTGGGATGCGTGCCGGTGCCAAAGGCCAGACCCGGGTCGAGCCGTATGACCTGCGTGGCCTGCGCGGGCGGCTCATGCCAGGTCGGCACGATCCAGAACTCGGGGGTGATTTCAACCGGGGCGAACTGCGACTGCGTCAGGCGCACCCAGTCCTGGTCCTGCACCGGCTCGATGCCCAGGACCTCGCAACCGCTGAAGAAATCCTGCAGTTGCAGCAGCGCCGACGCTTCCTGCGCAGCCGTCTGATCAGGAAAGAGCGCCACTACGCGGGAGCGCTGCCACCCTTCCTTGGGCGGCGGCATGCCGGGCTCCCCGAACAACGCCTGTTCGGCGTCGGTCTGGGCGTCGGCGTCTTCCACCGAAACGCTGAGCGCATCGAGCGCGTCGAGGGCCTCGCTCACCGCATCGACGCGGTGTTCGGGGCACATCAATCGGAGTTCAAACATCGACACAGTGACCGGCTGCTTCACCGCTTATGGTGCGACAACCACTCTTCAAGGTAGTGGATGTTGGTGCCGCCGTCCATGAACTTGGCGTCCACCATCAGCTCGCGATGCAGCGCGATGTTGGTGTTGATGCCTTCGACCACCGTTTCGAGCAGCGCCGTGCGCATGCGGGCGAGCGCCTGCTCGCGCGTGTCGCCGTGCACGATGATCTTGCCGATCATCGAGTCGTAGTTCGGCGGCACGAAGTAGTTGGTGTACACGTGCGAATCAACCCGCACGCCGGGGCCGCCGGGCGCATGCCACATGGTGATCCGTCCGGGTGACGGAACGAACTTGTACGGATCTTCGGCATTCACGCGGCATTCGATGGCGTGTCCGCGCGGCACGACGTCGCGTTGGGCAAACGGCAGCTTCTCGCCCGCCGCCACCATGATCTGCGTCTTGACGATGTCCACGCCCGTGATCATTTCGGTGACCGGGTGTTCCACCTGCACGCGCGTGTTCATCTCGATGAAATAGAACTCGCCGTTCTCATACAGGAACTCGAAGGTGCCTGCGCCGCGATAGCCGATCTTCTTGCAGGCGGCGATGCAGCGCTCGCCGATCTTCTCGATCAGCTTGCGCGGGATGCCGGGGGCCGGCGCTTCCTCGATGACCTTCTGGTGGCGGCGCTGCATGGAGCAATCGCGCTCCCACAGGTAGACGCCGTTCCTGTGCTTGTCGCACATGATCTGGATTTCGATGTGTCGCGGGTTCTGGAGAAACTTCTCCATGTAGACAGCCGGATTATTGAAGGCCGCACCCGCCTCCGCCTTGGTCATCTGCACGGCGTTGATCAGCGCCGCTTCGGTGTGCACCACCCGCATGCCGCGACCGCCGCCGCCGCCCGCGGCCTTGATGATCACGGGGTAGCCGACCGCCTTGGCGGTCCGGCGAATCAGGACCGGGTCGTCGGGCAATTCGCCTTCGGAGCCTGGCACGCACGGCACACCGGCCTTGATCATGGCCTGCTTGGCCGAGACCTTGTCGCCCATGATGCGGATCGACTCGGGCGTTGGTCCGATGAACTGGAATCCGCTTTTTTCCACCCGCTCGGCGAAGTCGGCGTTTTCGGACAGGAAGCCGTAACCGGGGTGGATCGCCTCGGCGTCGGTCACTTCGGCCGCCGAGATGATCGCGGGCATATTGAGGTAGCTCAGGCCCGATGGCGCCGGGCCGATGCACACGGCTTCTTCCGCCAGCTTGACGTACTTGGCTTCGCGGTCCGCCTCGGAATAGACCATGACGGCGCGCACGCCAAGCTCGCGGCAGGCCCGCTGAATCCGCAAGGCAATCTCGCCCCGGTTGGCAACCAGAATCTTCTTGAACATGAGGCGGTTTTGCTTATTCGATGATGAACAGCGGCTGGCCGTACTCGACGGCCTGGCCGTTTTCGCAGTAGACCTTGGTGACCGTGCCGGACTTGTCGGCCTCGATCTCGTTCAAGATCTTCATCGCCTCGATGATGCAGATCGTGTCGCCTTCCTTGATCTGCGCGCCCACTTCCACAAACGGCTTGGCTCCGGGGCTGGACGAACGGTAGAAAGTGCCGACCATCGGCGACTTGACGGTGTGACCGGCGTCTGCAACTACGGCCGCAGGTGCCGCTGCGACGGGCGCTGCCGCGGCCGGCGCGGCCTGGGGCGCGTGTACCATGGCAGGCTGTGCAACTTGCTGCTGCATGACGACGCCGCCGCCCTTGACGATACGGACCTTGCCTTCGGCTTCCGTGATTTCCAGCTCGGAAACGTTGGACTCCGAGACCAGGTCGATCAAAGTCTTGAGTTTGCGCAAATCCATGAACTCTCCAGCGGATGCATAACGAAGGAACGCGAATTTACAGCAATATTCGCTTACTTTTCGTTTCGTCGCCTATTTTTCGTTATTTTTATTGTTGAGCTTGACAGCAAACATACCTCTGGAGGGCTAGCTGACACCGCTCCAGGCCGTCAGGTCGGCAGGGACGACCTGGCCCATCTTACGTTGAAGCACTTCGCCGTTGGCCTTCAAGACCACCGTGAAAGGGAGCCCACCAGCGAGATTGCCTAGCGACTTCCCCAGCTCTGTTCCTTCGAGGCCGGCAAGGCCGATCGGAAACGTGACGGGCGTTTTTTGCAGGAACTTGCGCACCGAGCTGGGCTGGTCGATTGCCAAACCGACGACTTGCCAGCCTTTTGACGAATTTTGGCGGAAGAAGGAATCCAGAAGCGGCATTTCCTCCACACACGGCGGGCACCAGGTGGCCCAGAAGTTGACCACCAGCGGTTTGCCGCGCAGGGATGCCATCGACAAGGTCGCGCCGTCGGGTTTGTCGAAGCTCATGGCCCACAACGCGGCGACGTTGTCGGCGCTCACCGGGCCGGGCCGGAATTTCCAGAGCGCCGCGCCCGCGCCGGCGATTGCCGCCGCGACGCCTGCGCCGGCATAGATCAGGTTGCGCCTGCGAGCCGGGTTGGGCGGCGCCATCTTTGCGGTTACATCAGTCATGTTCTATGCATTGTCCAGCAATGCCCGGACGGCGGTGATATCCCCTCTGGGCGACCGGCCTTGCGAGTCTTTCCTGAGGGCGCCCCGGACATCGTCCAGGTCATAGATCAGGAGATGCACGCCTATCGCCTCCTGAAGTTCGCGGCTCACGCTCGACAGGCTCAATGCCTCTACCGGTTCGCCATGAAATCCCGTGACTGTGCGCGCTTCATAGTCCACCCGGTTGTCGACGAGGGCGAGTTCCGCGGACTTCGAGTCATCGCAAAACAGCTGGATATAGATGTCGGACAGCCGCGTGGCCGTGCCGTTCCACACCGCGCCGCCCAGGTGCGGACGAAACTGCGCCAGGCGCTCCATCCAGGTCAACGCCAGCAGGCGAAGCGCCCGAAGTTCGGCGGGCTGGGTTTCGGCGCAAAACAGCTCGATGTACTCTCGAACAGCCTCTTCGACTGCATCGTTGTCCGGTAATGCGCTGCGCGCGTTCAGGCCCAGCTGCTTGACGGCGCGCCGCTTCGCAGGTCCGTATTCCAGGCCTTCTTCCACGACGATCCGCCCTGCTGCTGCTGCGATTTCTGACTTCAGGTTTTCCATCGACAGGCATTTTGCATCGCTGGTGCGGCTGAGTTCGAGCGCCCTCGGCTCCCCCCGATAATCGCCCGATGCATATCCACATCCTCGGCATCTGCGGGACATTCATGGGAGGCCTGGCCGCGCTCGCGCGCGAAGCGGGCCACAAGGTGACAGGCTGCGACGCGGGTGTCTATCCGCCGATGAGCGACCAGTTGCGCGCGCTCGGCATTGACCTGATCGAAGGGTTCGGCGCCGAGCAACTCGAACTCAAGGCCGACGTCTGGGTCATTGGAAACGTCGTCTCGCGTGCACGGCTGCCCGATGGCACGCCACGCTATCCCCTGATGGAGGCGATCCTCGATGAAGGGCTTGCGTACACGAGTGGGCCGCAATGGTTGTCCGAGCATGTGCTGCAGGGTCGGCATGTGCTGGCAGTCGCCGGCACGCACGGCAAGACCACCACGACGTCCATGCTCGCGTGGATTCTTGAGCGCGCCGGGCTGGAGCCGGGGTTCCTGGTGGGAGGCGTGCCGAGCAACTTCGGGATTTCGGCGCGCCTGGGCAAGGGCAAGCACTTCGTGATCGAGGCCGACGAATACGACACGGCATTTTTCGACAAGCGCAGCAAGTTCGTTCACTACCGGCCTCGCACCGCCATCCTGAACAACCTGGAATACGACCACGCCGACATCTTCGACGACGTCGCGGCCATCGAACGGCAGTTCCATCACCTGGTACGAACCGTGCCTTCTACCGGGCGCGTCGTGGTGAACGGCCTCGAAGAGAGCCTGGCGCGCGTCCTGCACCAGGGCTGCTGGAGCGAGCAACGCAGCTTCGGCGCAGCCAACAGCGATTTCACCGCCCTGGGCGAACCCGATGACTTCGATGTTGTAGAACGAGGGAGCAAGGTAGGCCATGTCCGGTGGGAACTGGGCGGCGTGCACAACCAGCTCAATGCGCTCGCGGCTGTCGCAGCAGCGCAGCACGCGGGCGTGGCGCCTGAGGCTGCGGCGCAATCGCTGGGTGATTTCCTGAACGTAAAGCGGCGCATGGAAGTGCGCGGCACGGTAGGCGGCATCACGGTCTACGACGACTTCGCGCACCACCCCACCGCCATCCGCACCACCGTCGACGGCCTGCGCCGCAAGGTCGGCAGCGCCCGCATCCTGGCCGTGTTCGAGCCGCGCAGCAACACGATGAAGCTCGGCTCCATGAAGGCCCAGTTGCCATGGGCGCTGGAGCAGGTGGACCTGGCGTTTTGCCACTCGGCAGGCCTGGGCTGGGATCCCTCCGACGCGCTGGCGTCAATGGGCCCGCGGGCCGAGATTGCCGGCAGCATCGGCGACCTGCTGCAACGGGTGGTCAAGGCTGCGAAGCCCGGCGATCACATCCTGTGCATGAGCAACGGCTCATTCGGCGGGATTCATCAGAAACTGCTGACCGCCCTGGGCTGATCGAGGCGCGATCGCCGCTGCTTCAGTGGGGACCGATAGGCCCCGGCGCGGTCATGTCGTTGTCGCCCGACATCTGGCGAACCATGTCGGGCGGAATCGAATCCAGTCCGGACGGCAGGTTGCTGGCCGGCCCCTGGACCGTTTCAAGCTCTGCGGATGCCGTGGGGCTGGGCGGGTTGGCTGCGCGTTTGGGGTTGGACGTGATGGACCCCACAAAGTAGAGCGCGGCCAGGTCGCTGGCCAGGTTCCTGGCCGGCACTTCGCAGCGACGCAGCAGTGCGTCAAAAGTCGCTGGCGCGTTGGCGAGTTCGCGCAGCAGCAACAGGTGTGTGTCGCCGATCAGCCGCTGCGGCAGGCGAGGCGCCCGGCGAAAGTAGATCGCCCCGGTGCGGTAGTGAGGCGGCAGCAGGTCCTTGCCGGTGCGCGTTGCGTACTGCCACATCAGCTGCGACATGGTGGTTCGGACAAAGTTGTCCGGTATCTGCAACTCGCCACTTTCACGCCGCCAGACGGAGCTTTCAAAGTCCCCCGGCACGGCCGTCGCGAGCACGGTTATCTCGCCGTGCATGCTCACGGTGGCCAGCATCCCCGAGCCCCGGGTCAAGGTGAAGACGCCAGAGCGAAGCGCACCCTGGTGTTCGACAATGTGCGCCGCCAGGCAGACTTGGGCGACGATGGCCGACTGCCAAACTTCGAACTTGCGCAGCAACGCGCCAAGACTGCTCGCCGATCCGAAGTCGAAACTGAAAGTCGGCATCGACACGCTGACGGGGCGGGAGAACCCTATCGGCCGATCCATCTCGGTCATATGCACCTGGATCGACCGGGCCTTGGGAAGACCGGGGTTGATGCGAATTCGCTTGTCGCCCAGGTCCAGGACCTTGACACCGTTGACCAGCCAGGCATCGGCGCAATCCAGGCTGCTCAGGACCCAGCTCACCGGTCCGGTGGAGACCATCGCCACGAGACGGGAAAGCTCATCTTGCTGTTCGGCCGAAAAGCCGGCCAGCCCCAGGCGCAAGACAGGGAGTTCGGTGGTCATGTGTGTGGCGCCCCCTCCAACAACGAACGGGATGAGGCGCCAGTCAATATAGTCTGCGTGTCATTGGATGTAAACAAACATCCGCACCAAATCAGAGCGAGCGTCGCGCCTTGACTGCATCGCTGAGCACATCGAGCACCTGCAACGAGTCGCCCCACCCCAGGCAGGCATCGGTGATGCTCTTGCCGTATTCGAGCGCCTGCGGATCGTCCTTGCCGGGACTGAACTTCTGCGCGCCGGGGTTCAGGTGGCTTTCCACCATCAGCCCGAACACCCGGTGCGAGCCCTTCGCCACCTGCGCCGCGATTTCCCGCGCAACATCGATCTGCTTGTCGTGCTGCTTGCTGCTGTTGGCGTGGCTGCAATCGACCATCAGCGTGGGTGGAAGTTTCGAGGCTTCCAGCTCGGCGCAGGCCGCGGCGACGCTCGCCTCGTCATAGTTCGGCGCCTTGCCCCCGCGCAGGATGACGTGGCAGTCCTTGTTGCCGTTGGTCTGCACGATGGCGACCTGCCCATTTTTGTGGACCGACAGGAAGTGATGGCCGCGCGCCGCAGCCTGGATGGCGTCGGTGGCGATGCGGATGTTGCCGTCGGTGCCGTTCTTGAATCCGATGGGCGCCGACAGGCCGGAAGCGAGTTCGCGATGGACCTGGCTTTCGGTGGTGCGCGCTCCGATCGCGCCCCATGAGATCAGGTCGCCGATGTACTGGGGCGAAATCACGTCGAGGAACTCGCTGCCTGCCGGCAGGCCGAGCCGGTTGATCTCGATCAGCAGCTGCCGCGCGATGCGCAGGCCCTCGTCGATGCGGTAGCTCTCGTCGAGGTAGGGGTCGTTGATGAGGCCCTTCCAGCCCACCGTGGTGCGGGGCTTCTCGAAATACACCCGCATCACGATCTCGAGCGTGCCGGCATAACGGGCGCGCGCTTCCTTCAGGCGGCGCGCGTAGTCGAGCGCTGCGTTGGGGTCATGGATGGAGCAGGGACCGATGACCACGAGCAAGCGGTCGTCGGTGCCGGCCATGATGTTGTGGATGTTGCGCCGCGTATCGGTGATGAGTGCTTCGACCGCCGTGTTGCGAATCGGGAAGAAGCGGATGAGATGTTCCGGAGGGGGTAGCACGGTGATGTCCTTGATGCGTTCGTCGTCGGTGAGACTGGTCTTGTCGACGGGGTGCGCATAAAAGGCGTCGCTGGCGGTAGTCGGGTTCGTCATCGTCTGATCTCCGTGCTTGGGAACTAAGGGAAAGCGGGCAAAAAAAAACCGCCGGGGCCCGGCGGTTTGGTGAGGTTCCTTGCGTTTCTTCAGGTGTACGCTCGGATCTCTCGACCGCCGTGGGGCGTGAGAAACCAAAAGTAGCTAAAGAAATAGGCGCGAACCGTTTGCATGGCGGTCAATGTAGCACACCGATGAACATGACCGCCTGACGGGCCGATTCCAGCGCCGTTTGTCTCACCGGCTTTCTCACAGGCGCAGCTTCTTCCACCACTGGATGGCGCGCTCGACCTGCGGCTCGCTCAGGTCGGCTAGCGCCGAGCCTTGCGGCTTGCCGCCCCCGGTCCACTGCTCGTACATGTCGATCATCAGCATGCCCTCGCCTAGCGTTCGCCACGCGATCAGTTCGAAATCTTCCGCCGTCACGAACAGGTCCGCGCTGCGAGGTCCGCCGTCCAGCAGCCACTGCCCGAGCAACACCCGGAAGTTGTTCAGGGCCTGCAGGTAGGCGGCGTATTCGTAGAGGCCGCGCCACGGCAGTCCGAGGTTCACAACCAGGGCCCGGTGAGCGCGCAGCACGGTGAGCATGTCCACCAGCATGGGAGCGACGATCGAGCGCTGCTGGTTCAGCCGCAGCGCCGCGATGATCGCTTCAGCATGGACAGACACCTGGCTCATGCTGTCCGAAAGGATGCGGCTGTCCTCGTCGGCGACGGCGTTGCGCAGGAAGTTGCTGATCTCGCCGAACGAGTGAATGCTCGGCAGGTTGGTGGACGGATCCAGCCGCAGGCGTGAATTCGTCGTCATCGGCTGGTATCAACCGTGAATCAATGGCAGTCTCAGGCCGTGCCGCCGACGGTCAGCCCGTCGATGCGCAAGGTGGGCTGGCCCACACCGACCGGCACGCTCTGGCCTTCCTTGCCGCAGGTGCCCACGCCCGAATCGAGCTTCATGTCGTTGCCGATCATGGTGACGCGCGTGAGGGCATCCGGACCGTTGCCGACGATGGTCGCACCCTTGACCGGATAGAGGATCTTGCCGTTTTCGACCCAATAGGCCTCGCTCGCGGAGAACACGAACTTGCCCGAGGTGATATCGACCTGGCCGCCGCCGAAGTTGGTGGCGTACAGGCCCTTCTTGATGCTTGCGACGATTTCACCCGGCTGCTTGTCGCCGCCGAGCATGTAGGTGTTGGTCATGCGCGGCATCGGGATGTGCGCGTAACTCTCTCGCCGGCCGTTGCCGGTCGGTGCGACACCCATCAGGCGCGCATTCAGCGAATCCTGGATGTAGCCGCGCAGGATGCCGTCTTCGATCAGCACATTGCGCTGGCTTGCATTGCCCTCGTCATCGACATTGAGCGAACCGCGACGATCGGCGATGGTGCCGTCGTCGAGCACCGTGACGCCCTTGGCCGCAACGCGCTTGCCGACGCGCCCCGAGAATGCGCTCGATCCCTTGCGGTTGAAATCACCTTCGAGCCCGTGGCCGATGGCTTCGTGCAAGAGGATGCCGGGCCAGCCCGGGCCGAGCACCACGGTCATCTCGCCGGCAGGCGCGGGGCGCGATTCGAGATTGGTCAAGGCGGCATGGACCGCATCGCTCACGTATTCCTCGATGCGGTCGGCATCGAAATAGTCCAGGCCGAAGCGTCCGCCGCCGCCGCCGGAACCCACTTCGCGACGCCCATCCTGTTCGGCAATCACGGTGACGGACATGCGCACCAGGGGGCGGATGTCGGCAGCGAGCGTGCCATCGGCTCGGGCGACCATCACCACATCGTATTCGCTGGCAAGACCGGCCATCACCTGCTTGACCCGGGGGTCCTTGGAGCGTGCGAGCTTTTCGGCGCGCTCGAGCAATTGCACCTTGGCCGCGCTGTCGAGCGACGCAATGGGGTCCGTACCGCGGTAGAGCGAACGCGCGCCCGCAATCTTCTTGGCGCCGACCTTGGTGCGTGCGTTGCCGCCGCCCGAGGCGATCGTGCGAACGGTGCGTGCAGCGTCGAGCAACGAAGCCTCGGAGATGTCGTCGGAATATGCAAAGGCCGTCTTCTCGCCACTCACGGCCCGCACACCGACGCCCTGGTCGATGCTGAAGCTGCCGGTCTTGACGATGCCCTCCTCCAGGCTCCAGCCTTCGCTGCGCGTGTACTGGAAGTAGAGATCGGCGTCATCCACCTTGCGTGCGGTGATTTCGCCGAGCGCCTTCAGCAGGTGCGTTTCGTTCAGGCCAAAGGGTTCAAGAAGGAGGCTGCGCGCAGTGGCCAGGCGCTCGATGGTGGGTTCGCGAGAGATCATCCGGACCATTCTAGGCGGGTGGGCACACCCCTGTCAGCCGGGGGTTGCTGGCAGCTCTACCGCAGGTCCGCCAGCAGCGCCGCCGCCGTCGGGTAGCGATCTTCCCGCTTTTTGGCCATCAGCCGGTTGACGACCGGCTGGAGGCCTGCGTATGCCGCGGGAAGTGGCGGCGTCGGCGCCGACACGTGGTTTGCGAGCAGCAGTTCCAGCGTCTCGGCGCGGTAGGGCCTGGTGCCGGCCAGCATCTCGAACATCATCACGCCCAGGCTGTAGAGGTCCGACTGCGGCGTGATCGGCGTGCCGCTGGCCTGCTCCGGACTGAGGTAGTACGGCGTGCCGACCACATCGCCGTGCCGCGTCTGGGTGAACGCCATGTTCTCGGACTGCAGCATCGACTTGGCGATGCCGAAATCGGCCAGTGCCACGGTGCCATCGGGCCTGCGCATGATGTTCTCGGGCTTGAGGTCGCGGTGGATCACATCGCGCTGGTGGATCGCATCGAGCGCGCCCGCGACCTGCGAAATGATCGCGACCACCCGTTCCTGCGACATGCCGGCGGTGATTTCCGAGCGAAGGTCGCCCAGCTCGAAATACTCCATCGCGATATACGCATGGTCGTCGGTGAAGCCCTGGTCGTAGATGCGGATCACATGCGGATGCTCGATGCGCGACAGCAGCGTGTATTCCTGGATGAAGCGCGACAGGTGTTCGCTCGCGGCCTTGCCATTGGCCTGCAGCACCTTGAGCACCACGGGCAGCCCATCACTTTCCCGCACGGCAAGAAAGACCTCCGTCATGCCGCCGGTGCCGATCTTGCGGGTGATGCGGTAGCCCTTGAGCCGCAGGGGCTCTTCTTCCTGGGTGAACTGGTGGCCCTTGAATGCGGAGAGCTTCGAGGCAAGCGCGCCCTTGACCGCACGCGCCGTGATCTCGGAATTGATACGCACCGCATCGCGAACCGCCTCCGCGCGCTCGGTCAAGGTCGCCATCCCGTGGCGCTTGTCTTCGATGTTGGTGACAAGCCCGGTGATCTCGGCCACATCGACATAGAGATCCTTGCCGCGCACGTTGAGCGATGTCATGCCGCCGGTCTGTATGCCTTCGCCGGCCGCCTCCATGACGGCGCTGCTGGCAACGACCGTCCAGCCGAGTTCCTTGCTCGAGGCCTCAAGCCGGGCAGCCACATTCACCGTGTCGCCGATGGGCGTCGTTTCCTTGTTCTGTATCGTGCCGAGCCGGCAGATCGTCACCTCGCCCGCGTGCAGGCCGATGCCGATCGCAAACGGCGGCAGGCCACGGCCGGGAAAACGCGTGTCGACCCAGGCGCGAAATTCGTGGGTGGCCAGGACCATGCCAAGCGCCGCCGAGATGCCCCTGCGCGCTGCCGACAACGGCGATTCCTGCGACAGGGACTCGGCAAAAATCGCCATCAATCCGTCGCCGATGAACTTCAGATGCTTGCCGCCGTTCTTGAGCACCGGATCGCACACGCGTTCGAAGTACTCCGTCAGCAACTCGGCCACTTCAGTGGAGCTCAGGCGCTCGGCCAGCGAGGTGAAATTGCGGATGTCCGAAAACAGCACCGTGGCCTCGAACATCGTGTCGGGTATGGCGCCCAGGGGCGGCTCCAGGCCGAACTTGTCAGGCACGACGCGCCCGCCCAAACTGTCGGAAAAGGCCTGCCGGAGATGCGCTTCGCGCGCCTTCACTGCGGACTCGATGCTTTCCTCGATCCGCTCCCTCTTTTTCATCAGGCCCTGCAGCGCATCGAGCAGTTCGATGCGCGTGAAGGGCTTGGCCAGGTAATCGTCGGCGCCGGCGGTCATCCCGCGCCGCATGCTCGCGCGGTCGTCGAGCGCGGTGAGCAGCATGACCGACGTCTGCGCAAGAAAAGCGTCGGCGCGAATGGCTTCGAGCAGTTCGAAACCATCCATCTCGGGCATGCTCACATCCGAAATCACCAGGTCCGGCTTGTGCCTGCGTGCCTGCTCCAGCCCCAGGCGTCCGTTCCCGGCGGACACGATCTCGTAACCCTCCAGCTTGAGCAGCCGGATGATGTTGTTTCGGATCGCGTCGTCGTCTTCGACGATGAGGACTGTGGCCATGCCGCTTTTTACCGCACCTGCGTGAAAACCTTGAACAAGGCTGCGTCGTCCAGCCCGGAGAAACCGGCGCGCGCAGCGCTCTCGAATGCATCGCGTGCAACCGGGCCGAGCGTGCCTTCAAAACCCGCAGCGCTCGCGGCTTCGACGGCCAGGCGCGTGTCCTTATGCAGCAGGCTCACGTGGGCGCGCGGCTCATAGTCGCCGGCAATTGCCCGGCGCATCCGATCCGAGCCGATCCAGCTCTGGCCGCTCGACTGCTCGATCACGTCCAGCGTCTTGTCCAGCGAAAGTCCCAGACGCTGCGCCATCGCCATCACTTCGGCAGCGCCCGCGAGATTGATGCCGGCGAGCAGGTTGTTCACCAGCTTGGTGCGGGCGCCGTCACCGGGCTTTTCGCTGATGCGAAACACCTTGCCCGACAGCGCCTCCATCACGTCGCGCTGGGCCTCGAACGTGGCGTCGTTGCAGGCGACCATCAGGCTCATCGTTCCATCGCGCGCGCGGGCAGGACCGCCGGACATCGGCGCGTCGATGGCGCCAATGTTGCGTTCCACCAGGCGCTCGGCGAGGCGTTCTGTGTCATGGGGAGCAATCGTGGGGCAGAGCATCACGGCCTGTCCGGGCTGCATCGCGGCGGCGGCGCCGTTCGCACCGAACAGCACATCTTCGGTCTGGGCCGCATCCACCACGCAGACGATCAGCAAGTCGCACTCGCTGGCCGCGTGCTGCGCGCTGGTGCAGGCGACTGCACCCCGGGCCTGCAGCGCGGCCACCTTGGCCTCGTCCACATCACACACCCGCACCGGCCATTGCAGTTCGAGCAGCCGCCCGGCCATCGCGCCGCCCATGTTGCCCACACCGACGATCGCGACTGTTTTCATGGCGTTTCGCGTTTTCCTAGGATTGCACCAGCCGCTTGGCCTTCGCGATGGACATCAGGATGCCAAGACCCGCTCCCAACGTCACCATCGCGGTGCCGCCATAACTGATGAACGGCAGGGGCACGCCCACGACCGGCAGGATGCCGCTGACCATGCCCATGTTCACGAATGCGTAGGTGAAAAAGATCATCGTGATCGCACCGGCCAGCAGGCGCGAAAACACCGTGGATGCCTCCAGTGCAATTGCAAGCCCGCGCAGCACCAGGAAGATGAAACCCGCGATCAGCAACAGGTTGCCGACGAGCCCGAACTCCTCGGAATAGGCGGCGAAGATGAAGTCGGTCGTGCGCTCGGGAATGAATTCGAGGTGCGTTTGCGTGCCCTGCATGAAACCCTTGCCGAGCAAGCCGCCCGAGCCGATGGCAATCATCCCCTGGATGATGTGAAAGCCCTTGCCCAGCGGGTCCTTGCCCGGGTCGAGCAAGGTGCAGATGCGCTGCTGCTGGTAGTCGTGCAGGATCGGCCACCGGTAGCCCTCGGCGCACAGCGTGGGCTCGAACACCACCAGCAGCACTGCCAGGGTGACACCCACCAGGACCGGGGGCACGATCAGCTTCCAGGACAGGCCGGCAAAGAAGATCACCGAAAAGCCCGCAACCAGCACCAGGATCGATGTGCCCAGGTCGGGCTGCTTCATGATGAGCCCCACGGGCACCACCAGCAAGGCGCCGGCCACCAGGAAGTCCAGCGGCCGCATCTGCCCTTCGCGCTTCTGGAACCACCAGGCCAGCATCAGCGGCATGGCGATTTTCAGGATCTCGCTGGGCTGGATGACGATGCCGATGTTGATCCAGCGTTTGGCGCCCTTCTTGGTGATGCCGAAGATGGCCACCGCAATCAGCAGGGCCACGCCCGCCATGTAAAGCGGCACCGCGAAGCTCTGCAGGCGCTGCGGCGGCACCTGGGCGACGATGAACATGATGACCCCGGCCAGCACCATGTTGCGGCCATGGTCCACAAAGCGCGTGCCGTGGTCGAAGCCCGATGAGTACATCGTGATCATGCCGGCGGCGGCCAGCAGGATCACCGCCAGGGCCAGCGGAATGTCGAACCCGTGCAGCATGGGCGACAGGCGGTTCAGGCGGGAGGGATTGTCGAAAACGGCAGACATGGCACGATTATCCCTGCGCATGAACACAACCCACCTGCTCTATCTGCACGGATTTCGATCCTCTCCCCTGTCCACCAAGGCGCGCATGGTCGCGGCCCGCATGCATGCGTCAAACCCGGATGTGACCTGGTGGTGCCCGCAGCTGCCAGCCTCGCCCGCTGCGGCGATGCAACTGCTCAGGGGCGGCGTCGCCCGCTGGCCGCGCGAGTCGATGGCCGTGATGGGCTCATCGCTGGGCGGGTTCTACGCGACCTGCGTGGCGGCAGAGATGGACTGCCGCGCGGTCTTGCTCAATCCCGCGGTCCACCCGGCGCGCGACCTGACGGGCTACGTCGGCGAACAGACGTCGTGGCACAACCCGGACGAGCACTTTGTCTTCGAGCCGCGTTATGTGGACGAATTGCGTGAACTTCAATCGTGTGGCTCGCCAGACCCGGCAAAGGTGCTGGCCGTCATCGCCAAGGGAGACGAGCTCCTCGACTGGCGTGAGATGACCGCCCGCTACCCCGGCTCGCGCATCCGGCTGCTCGAAGGCAGCGACCACGCGATTTCCGATTTTGCGGACCACATGGACGAGGTGTTCGGGTTCCTGGGGCTGCGATAAGTGGACGGCTAAGTGCACGGATCAGCAGACGGCTGCCGCGCCCGGTCACCTGCCGCGCTCCGCATCGCGTTCCATGTCCCGCAGGATGCGATCGAGCCGGGTAGAAAGCTGTTCAGTCGTCAGTTTCTCGCGGAAGCGTTCGACCATCAGCGGCAGGCTCATCGGGCTGGGATGTCGCAGCTGCGCGTATGCAATTTTTCGCAGCGACAGTCGCTCGAGCGCGGCACGCAGGCGCGAAATCTCCAGTTCCTGGCTGAGCACTTCCTTTTGCGCCTGGGTGAGCAGCAGGTTGCCCTCGTCGTACTTGCGAAACACCTCGAAAAAAAGCCCGCTCGATGCCTGCAACTGCTTCGCACTCTTGTGCTGCCCCGGATAGCCGGAGAAGACCAGGCCGGCAACACGCGCGATCTCGCGAAAGCGCCGCTGCGCAAGCTCGGTCGAGTTGAGTGACGCCAGCACATCGTGCAGGAGATCGCCAGTCTGAAACACCCGCTGGCTCGTCACCGGTTCCAGATCGAACTCATCAGCGCTCACCAGCTCGAAGCCGTAATCGTTGACCGACATGCTGAACGTGTTGGGCCGGTCGCGCGCGAGCCGCCATGCGAGCAGGCTCGCCAGTCCCAGATGCACATGACGGCCTGCAAAGGGATAGATGTAGAGATGAAAGCCCTCGCGCGACCTGAACGATTCGACCAGCACGGCATCCGGCGTCGGGATGAGTGACAACCGCGCCTGCGTCTCCAGCATCGGACGCGCCGCCTGCAGCTCGGGCTCGAAGAAGTCGCCCTCGGCCGCGCGCTGCATCATCTCCAGCACGGCATCGCCCAGCTCGGTGGAGAGCGCCATCTTGCTGCCCTGCCAGGTGGGAACCGTCCCCTTGTTCTTGACGGCCTTCTTCACATAAGCAGCCATCTCGCGCACACGAACGAACTCCAGGAGCTTGCCGGCAAAGAAAAAGCAGTCGCCAGGCCGCAGGCGCGAGATGAAGCCTTCCTCCATCGTGCCTATCGTGGCGCCGCTCATGTACTTCACCTGCATGGAAGCATCGCTCACGATGGTGCCTATGCCCAGGCGGTGGCGCTTGGCAATGCCGCGATCCGGCACGTGCCACACGCCCTCTTCATCCATGACGATGCGGTGATAGTCGGGGTAGGCCGTGAGACTGGTGCCACCCCGCTCGCAGAACGCAAGCGCCCACTCGAATTCTTCCTGCGTGAGCTCACGGTAGGCCCAGGCAGTGCGCACTTCATCGAACAGTGCCTGCGTGCGAAAACCGCCGCCAATGGCGATCGTGACCAGGTGCTGCACCAGCACGTCGAGTGGTTTGTCTGGCGACTCACGATTCTCGACACGCCCCTCGTACGCAGCGCGGCGAGCGGCAGCAGCCTCGATGATCTCCATCGTGTTCGTGGGCACCAGCGTGAGCCGGCTGGCCCGGCCCGGTGCGTGCCCGCTGCGGCCCGCGCGCTGCATCATTCGCGCGACGCCCTTGGCCGAGCCGATCTGCAGCACACGCTCCACCGGCAGGAAATCCACGCCAAGATCCAGGGACGAAGTCGCCACGACCGCACGCAGGCTGCCGGCCTTCAAGCCTTGCTCGACCCACTCGCGCGTGGCCTTGTCCATCGAGCCGTGGTGCAGCGCGATTTCGCCGGCCCACTCGGGCTTGGCTTCGAGCAGCAGCTGGTACCAGATCTCGGCCTGCGACCTCACGTTGGTGAACACCAGCGTCGGGCCCGACCGTGCAATTTCATCGACGACCGGCTGCTTCATCTGCGCGCCCAGATGCCCGGCCCATGAGTACTTGCCCGGATCGACCGGAAGCAAGGTATCGATGATGAGCGTCTTGTCGATGCGACCGCGCACGAGTTTCGGTGCTGGCGCATCGGGCGATTGCAGACCGGGATGGCAGAGCACCTCCATCGCCTCCTGCAGATTGCCCAGGGTCGCGCTCAGGCCCCAGGCGACCAGACGGGGATTGGATTTCCACAGGCGCGCAATCGCCAGCTGCGCCTGCACGCCGCGCTTGCTGCCGATGAGCTCGTGCCACTCATCGACGATGACATATTCGACGCCCTGCAGTTCTTCGCGCGCATTGGCACGCGTGAGCATCAGCGTGAGCGATTCGGGTGTGGTCACCAAAACCGTCGGAAAACGCCGGTCCTGCCGCGCGCGTTCCGCGCTGGGTGTATCGCCCGTGCGCTGGCCTATCGTCCACTCGGGAGCCAGCGCGCGCAGCGGCTCGGCCAGCGCGCGCGTGGTGTCGGACGCCAGCGCACGCATGGGCGTGAGCCAGATGGCGCGCAGGGGCTGCGCGCCTCGCGCGGGCGGATGGCGGCGCAGCATCTCACCGAGCATGCCCAACCACACTGCATAGGTCTTGCCTGAGCCCGTCGTCGCATGCAGCATGCCGCTGCGGCCCTCGGCGATGGCCTGCCACACTTCGCGCTGGAACTCGAAAGGCTTCCATCCACGCTGCGCCATCCACTCCTGGACGGGGCGTTCTGGTGGCGCTGGATGCATGGTCGAGTCGTCAGGTCAGAATGTGGGACTTTGCATTGTGCGGGCCTTTCAGTGCCCATCAGGAGACCCCCATGCAGTTTCAGGATTTGCCGATTCGATGACGTCGCTCCACCGCTGGTTTCCCTTCCTGAAATGGCCGCGTCCGGACGCGGCGCTCATGCGAAACGAACTCATCGCTGGCATCACTGTCGCGCTGGTAATGGTGCCGCAGTGCGTGGCCTATGCGGCCCTTGCCGGGATGCCGCTGGTGACTGGGCTTTACGCGGGGCTGCTTCCACCGCTGGTCGCCGTGATGTTCGGCAGCTCAACGCGCCTGTCGGTCGGCCCTGCGGCGCTCACGTGCATCCTGACGGCGACATCTCTCACAGGCCTGGCCGAGCCCGGCAGCGCGCAGTGGATCGCGCTGGCCGTCTGGCTCGCCATCATGTCGGGGGTGATCCAGCTTGCGCTCGGTGCGGGCGGATTTGCATGGGTACTCAATCTCGTGAGTTCACCTGTGCTGCTGGGCTTCACGCAGGCCGCGGCGTTGCTCATCATCGCGTCGCAGTTACCCATGCTCGTCGGGGTGGAGGGGTCGTTGCTCGCGCTACTCGATCGCCCCGCGATCGATGTGGGAGCCCTGCTGTTTGGCGTGTGCAGTTTCGTGATGCTGGTTGCCGGAAAAAAATTCGCGCCGCGTGTGCCTATGGTCGTGGTGGTCATGGCCGTTGCCGGCCTGGTGAGCTGGGTGTCGGGCTACTCGACCCACGGCGCGATCATCGGTGCCTTGCCTTCGCAGTTGCCATCGCTCTACTGGCCCGCCTGGCCCGGCGCCGAGACCATGGGCGCGTTGATCGTGCCGGCCATCGTCATCTCGCTCGTGAGCTTCCTCGAAACGGCGTCCAGCGCCAAGATCGAATCGCAGCGCGACGGCAAGCGATGGAACGACAACCAGGACCTGCTTGCGCAAGGCCTGGCCAAGCTCGCGTCGGCTTTTTCAGGCAGCTTTCCAACCAGCACGTCCTTCTCGCGTTCGGCGATCACGCTCTACGCGGGCGGCAAGACCGGGTGGGCGACGATCGTGACCGTCGCTGTGGTCCTGCTGTCGCTGCTGTTCCTGACGCCGCTGCTGTACCACGTGCCCAAGGCCGTTCTCGCGGCAGTCGTGGTCGCGGCCGTTTCGGGTTTGCTCAAACCGCGCGCCTTGCCGCAGCTGTGGAACCTCGGCCGGGTCGAAGCCCTGATCGCCATCGCCACGTTCGCGGTGACGCTGCTCACCTCGCCGCGAATCTACTGGGGCGTGCTCACCGGCGTGCTGCTGGGGCTCGCGCATTTCCTCTATCACCGCCTGCATCCGCGCATCATCGAAGTGGGCTTCCATCCGGACGGCAGCATGCGGGACCGGCACCTGTGGAACCTGGCGCCGCTGGCTCCGGGGATGTATGCGCTGCGCATGGACGACGAGCTCGACTTCGCATCGGCCAGTGCATTCGAGCGCGCCGTGATCGAACACCTGTCTGCACATCCGGACGTGCGCGATGTCGCGCTGTTCGCTCACCCCATCAACCGCATCGATGCCACCGGCGTGGAAGTGTTCAAGCAGATTCGCGCGCTCCTGCGCGAGCGTGGCGTCACGCTCCACATCAGCGGCATCAAGCTGCCGGTCGAAAGAGTGCTGCTGCGCGCCGGCGCCCTGGACGAGTCCCCGCTGCTGCGGATGTATCGCACCGATGCCGAGGCCCTCGGTGCGTTCGCTCGCCTGAATCAGGCGGAGACGATCCAGCCTTCGAGCGGATCGAGCCCGTCCGGCAATCCATAGCGCGGCGCGCCCTGGCGCTGAGCCCACGCCGCCTGCACGAGGCACAGCACGGCGTCCAGGCTGTCCCCGCTCGCATCGTCGGCCAGTGTGTCGCGCTGGGCATGCGTAAGCTTGAGCCGCAGACCCAGCCGGGTCTGTCCATGTTCGAGCGCGGTGATCAGGTCCTTGCGCGCAATCAGGCGCTCCGGCGTCTGTTTAGCCTTGTCGTCGCTTTTGTAGCTGCGGCTGCCCACCAGTTCGCGTGCAAGCAGGCCCGGATACGCTTCCAGCGCCACGCGGCGTTCGTCACCCGCGTGCAGGCCGGGAATGTGAACGCCCGCCTCCAGCAGCAACGGCAGCGCTGCATGCAGCATGTACGCAACCGGCGGATTCACCCACTTCATCGAGGGGCTGGAGCCGGCACGCCTGTCGAATGCGCGATGCGCGAACTTGCCGCCCACAGGTCGCGCCTCGCAGAAGGCAGCAAAGGTGGTGCGAATGTCGGCGCGTGAGAGACTGGCGTAGTGCGCGATGCACTCACGCCACGTCGTCGGCCAGCCCAGATGCTCGACCAGTTCTCGCGGCAGGCCGAACGGAAAGTCGAATCCGCCGACCCACTCGCGCGGCTCCTGCAGCCACAAGCCAAACGCCTGCAACGAGTCGATCTTTTCCAGCCTGGAAAGCACCACGCGGCCGCTCGCCTGCGACCCCAGGGCGATGACGATCGGCTTGCGGCGGGTCGGGCTGCTCGAAAAATCGCAGCCCAGGAGAGCGGGTGGATTCAGACGCGGCCGCAGATTGCGGCAGTGGCCATCAGGTCTTCGAGCAGCGCGAACGAGACCTTGCCTGAGCAGCTGTACGGATCGAGCTCTGGCTTTTCAGAGTATTTCAGCAGGATCGAGTGATTGAGCTTGGACAGGTTGACCTGGCCCATGCTCCAGCCGCCGAACCGGCGCTCGAAAATTTCTTCGAAGTGCAGGAGCGCAACGTCCTTGTGGCGCACATCTTTCTGGATGTGCCCGAACAGCTCGCTCACCTGCATGCGCCCGCCCTCGATGGCTTGCAGGAAGATTCCGCCGCCATAGCAAAGGATGCCGGTGATGCCCATTTCGGGGTTGTGCTGGCGAGCCTGGTTGAGGATCGATTCGATGGCTTCCGGGCTCGTATCAACGGCGCGGCTGGCGTAGAGAAGGCGTACAAGCATGATGAAGGGCCCTAGTTCTTGCCTGGGATGAGGGCCAGGAATTCGCGACGGAGCGCAGAGTCTTTGAGGAATACGCCGCGCATCACCGAATTGATCATCTTGGCGTCCATGTCCTTCACGCCGCGCCAGGCCATGCAGTAGTGGCTGGCCTCCATGACGATCGCCAGGCCGTCGGGCTGGGTCTTTTCCATGATGAGGTCGGCCAGTTGCACGACCGCTTCTTCCTGGATCTGCGGGCGGCCCATGACCCATTCGGCCAGGCGCGCGTACTTGGACAGGCCGATCACATTGGTGTGCTCGTTGGGCATGACGCCGATCCAGACCTTGCCGATCACCGGGCAGAAGTGATGGCTGCAGGCGCTGCGCACGGTGATGGGGCCGACGATCATGAGCTCGTTGAGGTGCTCGGCGTTCGGGAATTCGGTGATGGTGGGCTGGTTGACGTAGCGGCCCTTGAACACTTCGCTGACGTACATCTTGGCAACGCGGCGCGCCGTGTCGCTGGTGTTGTGATCGCTTGTCGTGTCGATGACCATGCTGTCGAGCACGGCCTGCATCTTGATCTCGACCTCGTCGAGCAGGAGCTCGAGTTCGCCCGGTTCGATGAACTTCGCGATGTTGTCGTTGGCGTGAAAGCGTTTGCGCGCCGCCTTGATGCGCTCGCGAATCTTCACGGACACGGGCGTGCCGGCGTCATCGGGGTTGAGGTTGGCGGTGGGTTCGGCCTTCATAAGCATGTGAAATGGTAGCACCGGGGACAAAACCCTACAGCAGGCCCTCCAGGTCCTGCAAGGTGTTGGCCTCATGCACCGGCTTGTCGTCCCGGATACGCAGCATCCGCGGAAAGCGCACGGCGATGCCGCTCTTGTGGCGCGGGCTGCGATTGATGCCCTCGAACCCCAGCTCGAAAACCAGCGAGGGCTTCACGCTGCGCACCGGCCCGAACTTTTCCAGCGTCGACTTGCGAATGATCGCGTCCACCTTGCGGAACTCCTCGTCGGTCAGGCCGGAATAGGCCTTTGCGAACGCGACCAGCTGCAACGCGCCGGGCTGCGCCGGCTCGCGATTGGCAATCGCTTCGATCACTGCATCGGCCTCGGCCTTGTCCTGTGGTGTGCGATTCCACACGGCGAAGGTGTAGTCGGTGTAGACCGATGCGCGGCGGCCGTGTCCGGCCTGCGCGTAGATCAACACGCAGTCGATGGTCATGGGCTCGATCTTCCATTTCCACCACAGGCCATCGGCTTTGGTGCGGCCCGTGCCGTAGGCCGCGTCCTGGCGCTTGAGCATGAAGCCTTCGACGCCCAACTCGCGCGAGCGCTCGCGCATGCGCGCGAATTCGATCCAGCCCGGCGCGCTTTCAATGGGCGATATCCTGAAACGCGTCTTTGCGAGCACCGCTTCGAGCCGCAAGCGACGCTCGCGCTGTGGGAGCGCCCGAATGTCGACGCCGCCGTCTTCCAGCACGTCGTAGGCCATGAACGTCACCGGTGCATCGGCCAGGATCTTCTTGCCCAGCGTCTTGCGGCCGATGCGCTTTTGCAGCAAGGCAAAAGGTGCCGGTCCGCTCTCGCCCCACACCATGATTTCACCATCGAGCACGGTGCCGTCCGGCAGTTCGCTCGCCAACGCTTCGATCTCGGGAAAGCGCTCGGTCACGAGCTCTTCGCCGCGCGACCACACCCAGACCTTGCCCGCCCGCTTGACGATCTGACCACGGATTCCGTCGTACTTCCACTCCACCTGCCAGTCGGTGACGGGGCCTAACCGCGCATTGAATACCTCGGGCGGCGCTTCGAACTGATGCGCAAGAAAGAAGGGATAGGGCTGGCCCGCGTCCTGCGGCGAAGGTTCACCGTCGGGCGTGTGAGCGATCAGCGCCTCGAACCGCTGCGCGGTGGGCATGGCCTTGATGTCGGTGTAGCCCATCATGCGCTGCGCCACACGCTTGGCATCGACACCCGAGTGGGCCGCCAGGGCGCGCTGCACCAGCAGCTTGCTGACGCCCACCCGGAACCCGCCGCCCACCAGCTTGGTCATGAGAAAGCGCCCTTGCGGATCGAGTTCGCGCCAGTACGAACGCACGCGGGAAGCTATCTCTTCTTCGGGCAGGCCGCGCAGTGGCAGCAACCTGTCTTCGACCCACTGCGCGAGCCCGACATCGGAAGGCTCCGCGTCACGCGGCAGAACGTGGGCGATCGTCTCGGCCATATCGCCGACCGCCTGGTAGCACTCGTCGAACAACCATGGCTCGATGCCAGCCACCTCGCAGGCCAGCAGCGCCAGCGACGCCATGGACACGACCTGCCGGGGCTTGCCGCCCGAGAGAAAGTAAACCGCCCAGGCGGCGTCGCGCGCAGGCGCCTGCGCGAAGTACCGCTGCAGCGCTTCGACCTTGGCGTTGGTCGAAGTCGTCGTATCGAGTTCGGTGAACAGCGCAGCGAAGCTCCTCATGCGGCGGGCGCCTCCACATCGGCTTCGACCGCATCGCCGCCGTATTCGGTTTCGAAGGACTCTGCTTCCAGCCCCTGCTCGCGCAGGTAGCGAACCATGACGGGAATGCTTCCATGCGTGACGATGACGCGCTGCGCGCCGGTCGCGCCGATGGCGCTCATGAGACCGGGCCAGTCCGCGTGGTCGGACAGCACGAAGCCCCTGTCCCATCCACCGCGTCTTCGCGCGCCACGCAACTGCATCCATCCGCTGGCGAAAGCCGTGCTCGCGTCGCCGAATCGACGCAGCCATGTGCTCGCGGCAGCACCGGGCGGGCACACCACCAGCGCGCGTTTCAGGTCGGCCTTGTCAGTGACATCGGTGACCATCCTTGTCGGCGGCAAGTCAACGCCCGCAGCACGGTACGCGCGATTGAGCGGCTCGACAGCGCCATGAACAATGATCGGCCCGATCGATGCATCCACACCCGCCAGGACACGCTGCGCCTTGCCGAACGAATAGCACGCGATCACGCTCGCGCGCCCGGCCAGCACGTTGCGGCTCCACCAGTCGTTGATGTCGGTGAACAGTTCGTCGTCGCTGACCCAGCGATAGATGGGCAGGCCGAATGTCGATTCGGTGATGAAGACATCGCACCTCACCGCCTCGAACGGTGCGCAGGTTGGATCGGGCGCCACCTTGTAGTCACCGCTGGCGACCCAGACGCGGCCCGCGTGCTCCAGCCGGACCTGCGACGAACCCAGCACGTGGCCCGCCGGGTGCAGCGAGAGCTTCACGCCGTTGTGCACGATCTGCTCGCCATACGGGAGCGTCTGCAAATCGATCTCGCCCAGGCGGGCCCTGAGCACGCCTTCAGCAGGTGCGGATGCGAGGTATTTGCCGTGGCCGACACGCGCATGGTCCGCATGCGCGTGCGTGATCACGGCGTGTCCGACCGGTCGCCAGGGATCGATGTAGAAATCGCCCGGCGGGCAGTACAGCCCCTCGGGGCGCTGGACGATCAGGTCACCTGCTTGCATCTACAAATACTTCTTTCCCTGCACCAGGAGCAGCACGCGCATCACGAACAGCGCCACGCGCTCGAAGACGCGCTGACGCAGCGGCCGGCTGCCGAATTCTTCGGGGTTCATGATCCGGCCGCCGTGCTCGATGGCGTGCATCAGGCGCTCGCGAAGCTGCGCGGCGAACGCTTCATCCTCGACCATCACATTGGCCTCGCGCGCCAGCAGCAGGCTGAGCGGATCCAGGTTGGACGAACCCACGGTGGCCCAGTGACCATCGATCACCGCGACCTTGGCGTGCAGGAAGCTCGGCGAATATTCATGGATCTCGACGCCCGCTTCGAGCAGCGCGCTATAGATGGGTCGAGCTGCGTAGTACTGCATGAAGTACTCGTAGCGCCCCTGCAGCAACAGCTTCACAGACACGCCTCGCTCAGCAGCGGAAATGATGGCGCGGCGCATCTTGCCCCCGGGCACGAAGTACGCATTGGCAATGATGATCTCGCTGCGCGCAGAGCCGATGGCCTTGCGGTAGGCGCGTTCGATGCTCGTGCGGTTTCTAAGCGCCCCACGCAAGACCAGCGCGGCTCGCGTCGATTTGCCCGGTTCAGCCGACACGACCTGGCTGCCCTGCGCAGCGCGCGTGCCGATTCCCGCGGCGCGCAGCGATGTGATCGCGCCGGCGAGCCTTGCATGACGCATGTCGCTGGCGGCTTTCATCCGTAGCCACAACCGGTCCATGACAGCTTCGGCTTGCGCCACCAGCGGGCCTGTGACGCGAACCGCAAAGTCGAATCGTGGCGATTCCAGGGCCCCATGGTTGGGGTCGTGCCAGTCATCGAGCAGGTTGATGCCGCCGCAAAACGCGACCTCGCTGTCGATGACACACAGCTTGCGATGCATGCGGCTCCAGTTGCCCGGCCACAGCATGCCGAAGGTGCGAAGCGGTGCGAACACACGCCACTGGATGCCCACCTGCAGGAACCGCTCGCGCCACCCCGGCGGCAGAGAAGGCGTGCCGTAGCCATCGACCACGACCATGACCGCAAGTCCGCGCCGTGCGGCACGTTCGAGCGCGTAGGCCACCTCGACGCTGCCGGCGGTGAAGTCGAAGATGTAGGTTTCGAGCCGTACCCGGTGCGATGCGCCGTCGATCGCTTCGACCAGCGCCGGGAAGTACTCCTGCGCGCCCTGCAGCAATTGCACCTGGTGGCCGGGGCGTGGCACCGGAAGGTTCTGCGCCATCGCCTGCCGCCCTACAACGCGAACTCGGCGATCAGCGGCAGGTGGTCGGACATCTGCGACCAGATGCGGCCGCGCGGAACCTCGACGCCGATGGGCTTGAGCCGGCGGCCGTAGACAAAGTCCAGCTGGCCCAGCGGCAGTCGCGAGGGAAAGGTGTTCTGGCGCTCGCCGATGAAATCCTTGAAGCCGGCGGCGTTCATCATGGGCCGCAGCTTGGCGCCCCAGTCGTTGAGGTCACCCGCGATGACGACCGCTTCGCGTTTGGGAATCTCGCGCTCGACGAATCGGATCACCTGGTCGACCTGCCGCAAACGGCTGCCGGCGATCAGGCCCAGGTGCAGCACCAGCACATGCACTGGCGTGCCGTGGGCTTCGATCTTCACGTGCAGCAGCCCGCGTTGCTCGAAGCGGTGGTCGGACATGTCTTCGTGGCCGCGCGATACGACCGGCCAGCGCGACAGCATCGCGTTGCCGTGCTCGCCGTGCTTGGTCGTGGCATTCGTCTGGTAGACCGCCTCGTAACCCTCGGGGCACAGGAACTCGGCCTGCGGCAGTTCAGGCCAGCGCTTGAAATAGCGCTCTTCCTGCCGGTGGAGCTTGCGCACTTCCTGCAGGCACACCACGTCGGCGTCCAGTTGCTCGACCGCGTGGCCGATGTTGTGGATTTCGAGACGGCGCACAGGCCCTATCCCCTGGACACCCTTGTGGATGTTGTAGGTGGCGACTCTCAAGGTATCTGCGCTCATTGCGCAAATTGTGGCAGCAACAGGATCGCTTCGGCGTTGGAAGGCGAAAAGCATGCATCGGCCGCCTCGCGCCAAGGTAACCAGCGGTAGCCGGTGTGCTCGCGCGGGTTGAGCTTGACTTGCGTTCCATCGGGCACGCACAGGCCGAACACGTGCTCGGTGTTGCGCGTCACGCCGGGCGCATAGCGATGCTGCCAGCGCGGGTAGATTTCGTAGATGTTCTGCAGGCCCCAGTCCTTGAGCATCCCGTGCAAGGCCGTGCCCTGGGCGCAGTCGATGCCGGTCTCCTCGAACACCTCGCGCACCGCCGTGTCACGCAGGTCTTCGCCCGGCTCATCCTTGCTGCCGGTCACGGACTGCCAGAAGGTGGCAGCATCGGCACGGTCGATCAGCAGCACGTCGAGCGCGGGCGTGTAGATCACGACCAGGACCGACTCGGGGATCTTGAAAGGGCGAGGATCAGACACTGAGAAAGGCGTCCAACGTAGGAGGTGGTGCCTTGGCTGTCATTGCGGACCTGATCCGCAATCCATGCCTTTGGCAGGTTGTAGCCGCTGTGCGGTGGATACCGGGTCAAGCCCGGTATGACAGCCAGACAGCCTTGCTTTTGCCCAGATCAGGCCGGCGTCGTGTTGCGCAGCCTGATGTGCAGCTCGCGAAGCTGTTTCTCATCCACCGGACCAGGAGCTTGCGTCAGCAGATCCTGGGCGCGTTGGGTCTTGGGGAAAGCGATGACGTCACGCAGGCTTTCGGCGCCCGTCATCAGCATCACGAAGCGGTCCAGGCCGATGGCAATGCCGCCGTGCGGGGGCGCGCCGTACTGCAGCGCGTCCAGCAGGAAGCCGAACTTCAGCTGCGCTTCTTCGGCGTCGATCTTGAGCGCACGGAAGACCTTGCTCTGCACTTCTTCACGGTGGATACGAACCGAACCGCCGCCGAGCTCGATGCCGTTGAGCACCGCGTCGTAGGCCTTGGCGATCGCCTTGCCGGGATCGTTTTCCAGCAGGTCTTCGTGGCCGTCCTTGGGCGATGTGAACGGATGGTGCACGGCATTCCAGCGCTGGCCCTCTTCGTCGTACTCGAACATCGGGAAGTCGATGACCCACAGGGGCCTCCACTCGCCTTCGATGAGGCCGTGCGCCTTGCCGAACTCGCTGTGACCGACCTTCACGCGCAGCGCGCCGATGGCGTCGTTCACGACCTTGGCCTTGTCCGCGCCAAAGAAGATCAGGTCGCCGTCGGTGGCGCCGGTGCGCTTGATGATTTCGGCGATCGACGCATCGTGCAGGTTCTTGACGATGGGAGATTGCAGACCGTCACGGCCCTTGGCGACTTCATTGACCTTGATCCAGGCCAGGCCCTTGGCGCCGTAGATCTTGACGAATTCGGTGTACGCATCGATCTCGCTGCGGCTCATGCCGCTGCCGCCCGGCACGCGCAGGGCTACCACGCGGCCGTCTTCTGCATTGGCGGGGCCCGAGAACACCTTGAAGTCCACGTCCTTCATCACGTCGGTGATTTCGGTGAACTCCATCTTCACGCGCAGGTCGGGCTTGTCCGAACCATAGAGGCGCATGGCGTCTGCGTGCTTCATCACCGGGAAGGCGCCGATGTCGATGCCCTTCACGTTCTTGAACGTGCTGCGGATCATGCCTTCGAACATCGTGCGGATTTCTTCTTCGGTCAGGAAGGAGGTTTCCACATCGATCTGGGTGAACTCAGGCTGGCGATCGGCGCGCAGGTCTTCGTCGCGGAAGCACTTGGTGATCTGGTAGTAGCGGTCGTAACCGGACACCATCAGGAGCTGCTTGAACAGCTGGGGCGACTGCGGCAGCGCGAAGAACATGCCGTCGTGCACGCGGCTGGGCACCAGGTAATCGCGCGCGCCTTCGGGCGTGGACTTGGTCAGCATCGGCGTCTCGATGTCGATGAAGCCGTTGGCGTCGAGGAACTTGCGCACTTCCATCGTCACCTTGTAGCGCAGCATGAGGTTGTTCTGCATGTACGGGCGGCGCAGGTCGAGCACGCGGTGCATGAGGCGCGTCGTCTCGGACAGGTTGTCGTCGTCGAGCTGGAACGGCGGCGTGACCGACGGGTTGAGCACCGTCAGTTCGTGGCACAGCACTTCGATCTTGCCGCTCTTGATGTTGTCGTTGATGGTGCCCTCGGGGCGCGCGCGCACCAGGCCCTTGATCTGGATGCAGAACTCGTTGCGCAGGCCCTCGGCCGTCTTGAACATCTCTGCACGGTCCGGGTCGCACACGACCTGCACGAAGCCTTCGCGGTCACGCACATCGACGAAGATCACGCCGCCATGGTCGCGCCGGCGATTGACCCAGCCGCACAGGGTGACGGTCTGGCCAAGCAGCGCTTCGGTGACGAGGCCGCAATAAGTGGTGCGCATTTGGGTTTGGGACATGGGAAAAACCTTTGAGAAACGACGGGCCGCGAGAAGCGGCGCATCAACCCCGGTTGGCGGGCGAAACAACGCCCATCGAGATCACATATTTGAGCGCCTCATCGACGCTCATCTTCAATTCGATGCAATCGCTGCGGCGAAGCATCACGAAATAGCCGCCCGTGGGATTGGGCGTGGTGGGCACATAGACACTGAGGTACTCGCCCACCAGGTGGTCGGTGACTTCACCGCCTGGCGCGCCAGTGACGAAGGCGATGGTCCAGACATCGGGCCGGGGCCACTGCACCAGCACGGCCGTGCGAAAGGCGTTGCCGCTTTCGGAAAACAGTGTGTCGGAGACCTGCTTGACGCTGGAGTAGATCGACCGGACGACGGGGATGCGGCTGACGACGATGTCGCCCCAGCTCACCAGCTTCTTGCCGACGAAGTTGCTGACCACTGCGCCGACCAGCAGCAGGATGCCCAGGGTGAGCAACACGCCGAAGCCGGGAATGTGAACGCCGATCAGCTTGTCGGGGTGCCAGGCCGCCGGAAGGATCTGCAGGGTGCCGTCGAGCGTGCCGATGATCCACTGCAGCACGGCAATGGTGATGGCGACCGGCACGATGACCAGCAGCCCCGACAGCAACCATTTGCGCAGCTTGGCCATCACTTGGTACCGGAGCTGCCGCTGTCGGCGGGGGCGGAAGGCGTTGCCGCCGGCTTGGACTCGGCCGGCTTGGCGCTCGTGTCAGCAGGTTTGGCGTCGCCAGACTTGGGCGCATCGGCGGACTTGTCGATGGCCGGGGCGGATGTGCCGCCGCCCTTGAAATCGGTGGCGTACCAGCCGGAGCCCTTGAGCTGGAAACCGGCAGCAGTCACCTGCTTGGAAAACGTTTGCGCGCCGCAGGCGGGGCACTGCGTCAAAGGCGCGTCGCTCATTTTCTGCAGGACGTCCTTGGCATGGCCACAGGAGGCGCATTTGTATGCGTAGATGGGCATGTCGCTCTTGGGGTTGGGGTGTTGGCCTGATGACAGGCCCTGGGCGTTGCAAAGCCTTCAATTATAGGCGGCGACCCCCGAAATTCCCGCGCAGACCGCCAGGCCGGCGAACCGACCCGCGGCTTAGCGCGACGGCAGCCCGGCGACGTGGCTCGTCGCTTCCTTGCGATCCTGGAGCATTTGCGGCAACAGCGACCCGGCGACCATGCCGATGAAGGCAGCGATGAGCCCGGCGAGCTGCCCGGGGAACATGGTGCTCAAGGCTTCGCCGCCGACCTGCGGCATGAAGATCACCCAGACCGCGATGCCAAGCGCCACCGACAGGATGGCCCCCTGGGTGGTCGCCCGGTTCCAGTAGATCCCCATCACCAGCGGCACGAACGCAGCAACCAGCGTGACCTGGTATGCCGATGACACCAGGTCATAGATCGGCGTGCCCTTCATGGCGATGGCGTAGGCCAGCACGATGCCGGTGAACACGATGATGGAAGCGCGCATCGCGAAGAGCTGCTGCTTGTCCGTCATGCCGGGGCGCAGGTTCTTCAGGATGTTCTCGACGAAGCTGGTCGAAGGCGCCAGCAGCGTGGCCGACGAGGTGCTCTTGATGGCCGACAGCAGTGCACCGAAGAACAGGATCTGCATGACGAGTGGCATCTTGGTCAGCACGAAGGTCGGCAAGAGCCGCTGGTAATCGTCCTTGGCCAGCTCCATCGCGGTGTTGCCCATCACCACCACGGCGCTCGCCACGATGAACATCGGCACGAACGCAAAGAGGATGTAGCTCACGCCGCCGATCACGGCGCCGTTGCGGGCGGTGTCGGCGTCCTTGGCGGACATCACGCGCTGGAACACGTCCTGCTGGGGAATGCTCCCGAGCATCATGGTCAGGCCCGCCGCGATGAAGAATGCGATTTCGGTGAAGGTGGGCGGCGGGAAGAAGTTGGTCAGGTTCTGCGAGGTCACCATGTTCAGGACGGCACCCGTGCCGCCGGCCAGGTCGCTCGCGAACACCGCAATGACCGACATGCCGACCACCAGCACGATCATCTGGATGAAGTCAGTCCAGGCGACAGCCAGGAAGCCGCCGATCACCACATAGACGAGAACGGCCATCGTGCCGACGATCATTCCGGTGGTTTCGGACATGGCGCCGTTGGTCAGCACCGAAAACACCAGGCCCAGGGCCGTGATCTGCGCGGCGACCCAACCCAGGTAGCTCAGGATGATGGCGAGCGAGCAGAACACTTCGATGCCGCGCCCATAGCGCTGGCGGTAGAAGTCGCCAATGGTGAGCAGGTTCTGCTTGTACAGCTTGGCTGCAAAGAACAGGCCCACCAGGATCAGGCAGGTGCCGGCCCCAAATGGGTCTTCGACCACGGCGCCCAGCCCGCCTTGCACGAACTTGGCCGGGATGCCCATGACCGTCTCTGCGCCGAACCAGGTTGCAAATGTGGTCGTGACCACCATGATGAGCGGCAGGCGCCTGCCGGCGATGGCGAAGTCGGTCGTGTTCTTGATGCGCGTGCCGGCCCAGACACCGACAGCAAGCGTACCCAGAAGGTACAGGACGACAAACGTGATCAGCGTGTGGTTCATCGACAGCCCAAGCCCTGTTGTTGAAAGCCCATCCATCGGGCTGCGGAATTATGCCGCAGCACATCGCCGGAACCGATCAGAAAATGACGATCCGCATCACGATCTGCATGGCCAGCAGGCCCAATGCAAATCCCACGCCACCGTAGATGATCGTCTGCAGCAGGCGGTTCGTGCGCCTTTGCTCTTGCAGCAGCTCGGCCAACTCACCCCGGTCGCCCTGCGGACGCTGTTGCAGGTACTGGTGGATCAGGCGCGGCAGCTCGGGAATCAGCTTGGCGTAGCGCGGCGCCTGGTCGCGCAATTCCTCCAGCATCTTCTGCGGGCCGATCTGCTCGATCATCCACTTCTCCAGGAACGGCTTGGCCGTGGCCCAGAGATCGAGGTCGGGGTCGAGCTGGCGGCCCAGGCCTTCGATGTTGAGCAGCGTCTTTTGCAGCAGCACGAGCTGCGGCTGGATTTCGACGTGGAAGCGGCGCGAGGTCTGGAACAGGCGCATGAGCACCATGCCCAGAGAGATCTCTTTCAGCGGCCGGTCGAAGTACGGCTCGCAGACCGTGCGAACGGCGGCTTCGAGTTCATCGACACGGGTCTGCGGCGGCACCCAGCCCGATTCGATGTGCAGTTCTGCCACCCGCTTGTAGTCACGGCGAAAGAACGCGGTGAAGTTCTGCGCCAGGTATTCCTTGTCGTGCTCGGTGAGCGTGCCGATGATGCCGAAATCCAGCGAGATGTAGCGCCCGAACGTGGCCGGCTCCAGGCTGACCTGGATGTTGCCGGGATGCATGTCGGCATGAAAGAAGCCGTCACGAAAGACCTGCGTGAAAAAGATGGTGACGCCATCGCGCGCCAGCTGCGGAAAATCGACGCCCGCCTGGCGCAGCCTGTCGATCTGGCTGATCGGCACGCCCGTCATGCGTTCCATGACGATGACTTCAGGGTGGCAGAAGTCCCAGAGCATTTCGGGGATCAGCACGAGGTCGAGCCCCGCCATGTTGCGTCGCAACTGCGCGGCATTGGCCGCCTCGCGAACGAGGTCGAGCTCATCGTGCAGGTATTTGTCGAACTCGCCGACCACCTCGCGGGGCTTGAGCCGGCGGCCGTCTTCCGACAGACCTTCGACCCAGCCGGCCATCATCCGCATCAGGCCCAGGTCCTTTTCGATGACGGGCAGCATGCCGGGACGCAGCACCTTCACGGCGACATCGCGCAGGTTGCCGTTTCGGTCCTTGATGACCGCGAAGTGAACCTGCGCTATCGACGCGCTTGCGACCGGCTCGCGATCAAAACTCACGAACACCGAATCGACCGGTCGCTTGAACGCTCGCTCAATGGTGGCAATGGCAATCGCGGAATCGAACGGCGGCACCCGGTCCTGCAACAGTGCAAGTTCGTCGGCGATTTCCGCGGGCAGCAAATCGCGCCGCGTGGACATGACCTGCCCGAACTTCACGAAGATGGGGCCGAGCGATTCGAGCGCCAGCCGCAGGCGCTGTCCACGCGGGGCGCTCAGGTCGCGCCCGAAGGTAACCACGCGCATCAGCGAATGCAGGCCCGGGCGCTGGAAACTCGCCAGGAACAGCTCGTCCAGCCCGAACCTCCAGGCAACCCAGAAAATGTAGAGGCCGCGCAGGTAACGCGTCATGCAGCCGGCCCCGAGCCAGCCGGTGATGCCGACGGCGCGGGTGTGGCGGCTGTAGCGGCAGTAGGTGCGGGGGTGAATGCTGGAGCAGGAGCCGGTGTGGTCGCAGGCGTCATCGCCCCGGACGCACCCGGGGCCTTCGCGACAAATTGCCGCAGCCCCTGCATCATGCGTCGACCTGCTTCGCCCAGCGCATGCGCAGGCGCATCGCCGATCACGCGCGAGAGGTCTTCTTCAAGATCCCAGCGAACGTTCTCCACCAGCCAGTTGATCTCGGCTGCAAATTGGACATCGCCAACGATCCGCACGGGCGGCTTGTCGCCCCTGAAAGCCGATTGCGCCAGTTCGAACGGGGACTCTTCGGTGAGCGTCAATGTGAGATCGGGGGCCGCTGACGGCGCCGCAATATCCAGCAAACCGGCAGGCGTCACGGCAAGCCGGATGTCAAACACACGCCACTTCGCCTCGACGATGCGACCGGATTGGCGCGCAAGCCTCGCCTGAGCCTCGCTCTCCTGCATCAGCACATGGTTGACCAGCAGGACGAAGCGCCGCTGCACCTCGTCAACCAGCCACTCGGGCGGTTTCAGGCTGGTCGTCACCTTCGCAAGGATGTCGTCCAGAAACGGAAAGGGGGACTGTGTTGCCATAGTCCCCCATTATTCATGACGTTCGATGAACTTACTGCAGGGCCTGCACCCCGGCAACCAGCCAGCCCGACGAGCCGCTCTTGGGCTTGGTCATGTTCCAGACTTCGCGGAACGGGCTCGGGCCTGCCGAAGCGTCTTCGCGGATCATTCCGGAGAACTCGACGCTCGCCATGTAGTCGTCACCCAGGTCTTCGATGCCCAGCAATTGCGCTTCGAGCATGACCACGTCCGTCTTGTTGGGCTGGCCGCCCAGGTGGGTCTCGCGCTCTGCGAGTTGCGACCGGATTTCGACGAGCATGCCGTCAGTCATCATCGCGCGAAGCGATTCGATGTCCGAGCGGTCCCACGCGTCTTGCAGGGTCACGAAGTTGCGCTTGGCTGCCGTGATGAAGCCGGGCGTGTCAAAACCGGCCGGCACGCCCCAGTTTTGCGAGCCTGCCAGTCCGGAGCCGATCTGCACGCCGCTGCCGGCGCTGCCTGCCGCGCCAGTGGCTGCCGCGGGCTGACCGAACTTGCCGGATTCGAAAGCCATGCTGCTGCGCTCCCAGGGGCGAGCGGACGCATCGTTGCCCACTTTGTCCGGGCTGTACTGACGTGCAGGCTCAGGCGTGGCGGGTGTTGCACCTGCGCCCTGGTAGGCATACGGTGACGGCTGCTGTTGGGCAGCGCCGCCGCGGCGGGCGCGCATGATCATGCCAATAACGACCATGACGACGAGTGCCAGCAGGCCGAACATCAGGATCTGGCCGAGCGCGCCGCCCAGGCCGAGGGAAGATGCCAGCCAGGCCAGTCCGAGACCGGCAGCCAGGCCGCCGAGCATCGCGCCCCACGGACGCTTCGGTGCCGCAGCCGCGGCGCCAGGATTGGCCGCCGGCGTGGCGGGCGCCGCCTGGTTTTGCTGCGCAGGTGCGGCCGGTTTGCCGGCGTCGCGCTGCGTCACGTTGTTCGATTGCTTGCCCATCGATCCGCCGCCGCCCAGGCGACGGGCCGCATCGGCGTCGAAGCTGGAAAGTGCCAGGACAGTTACCAAAGCCCATGCCCATAATTTCATCGTTGTCTCCTGCAGGGCTTGCGCCCGGTTTTATCTGACTGCTTCACTTCAAAACTTCAACACTTGATGCCCACATGCAGGGCGACCACGCCGCCCGTCATGTTGTGATAGTCCACATGGCCGAACCCGGCCTTTTTCATCAGGTCCTTGAGCTCTTGCTGCGTGGGATGGACCTTGATCGATTCGGCGAGGTACTTGTAGCTCGCGCTGTCCCCGGCCACCAGGCGGCCGAGTTGCGGCAGCACATTGAACGAGTACCAGTCGTAGGCCTTGGCCAGCGGCTTGGCCACCTTGGAAAATTCGAGAACCAGCAGCTTGCCGCCCGGCTTGAGCACACGCTGCATCTCCGCCAACGCCACATCCTTGTGCGTCATGTTGCGCAAGCCGAATGCCACGCTGACGAGATCAAAACTCGCCGTCGCGAATGGAAGCTTCTCGGCGTCGCACACCATCGTCGGCAACGCGACGCCGGCATCGAGCAGGCGATCACGACCGGTGCGCAGCATCGCCTCGTTGATATCGGTATGCACCACTTGCCCGCTGGGGCCGGCCTTGCGCGCAAACCCCAAGGCGAGGTCGCCGGTGCCGCCTGCGATGTCCAGCACCTTCTGGCCCGGCTTCACGTTCGCCACCAGCATCGTGTAGGCCTTCCATGCGCGATGCAGACCCATCGACATGAGGTCGTTCATCACGTCGTATTTCGGAGCGACCGAGTCGAACACGCCGCGTACACGACGCGCCTTTTCGCGCTCATCGACTGATTCGAAACCGAAGTGGGTGTTGCTCATCTATTGAAGTGCCTGACGTTATCGGATGCTAGACGCAATCGAGTCTTGCGAGTGGCAAACCCTCAGGTGATGCCGGGGATTGAAATATCAACGTGCGGGCTCAATGCCCACAGCTGGACCCGGGCTTTTCCGGCATGGCCGAGTCGCGATCAACACCGGCCTGCTGCAGCCGCCGGTTGTAATCGGCCCATAGCTGGTCCTGCTGCGAACCCAGGAAGTAGAGGAAGTCCCACGAGAAGATGCCTGTGTCGTGGCCGTCGGAAAACCGGGGCTGCACCGCATAGTTGCCGATGGGGTCCAGGGCTTCGAGTTGCACGTCGCGCTTGCCGGTCTGCAGCACTTCCTGCCCCGGTCCGTGCCCCTGCACTTCGGCCGAGGGCGAATACACGCGCATCAATTCGAACGGGATGCGAAAACTCGCGCCATCCGCAAACGCAACCTCGAGCACGCGCGACTGCGAGTGAACGGTGATTGCTTCGGGAATGGGTGTTGTGGGTGAGAGACCTGCCATGCGGCCATTCTAGGTCGCATGGCCGAGGCCCTGAGCCCCGCAGGGCCGCTCAGAACCGCAGCGACAGGTTCACGTAGAAACGGTCGTCGCCGCGCTTGGGCGCTGCCGAGTTGAACGCCTGCGGCACCTTGCTGCCGGAGATGATGCGTCCGTAATCGAGGGAGACCGCGAACGGCTCCCTGGAGAACCGAAGGCCGAGACCCGCGCTGGCGATGCGATCGGACGACGGCTTGTCCGCACCGTTGGGGTTGTTGTTGCCGAGCCAGCCGGCATCGACGAAGCCCAGCAACCGCAGGCCGGGCGCCAGTTCAGGCGTGGTGACTTCAAAGGAAGTCATGAAGCCCTTGTCGCCCGTGATGGGCCTGTCGATATCGGTCCCGCGGACCGAGCCCAGGCCACCGAGGCCGAACTGCTCGCCGGCGATCAGCACGTCGGGGCTGTACTGGAATTGACCACGCACCGACCAGAGCCAGTCCTTGGCGAAGTTGGCCGCATAGTTGCCGCCGCCTCGCAGGGCTTTCCAGTTGACGGTGTCGATGCGCAGCGTCTCGGTCTGGTAGGACACGAGGTCGTTGTTTCGCCCGCTGGAAAGGTTGGCCGAGAAGTCGAAGTTGTAGCCCCACGAGGCATTGTCGGAATCGGTATGCGAGCTATAGCCCACGGTGAGCGGACGGCTGCGCCGATCGCTGCCGATCACCACGCCGTTGATGACGGTCGCGTCGAACACCTTGTCTTCCAGGCCGAGGGTGACGTAGCTGCGGCGTCCACCCTCGGGCGGCAGGTAATGGGTGTAGTTGACCCCGAACGTGTGGCCCGCGCCGGTGCTGGTGAAAGTGCCGAAGTCGCCGACCACGTCGGAGCGCGTGTAGCTCGCGCCGATCACGCCGCCCATCGCGTAGAGGGGGATGCGGTACGACAGACCGAGTTGCTTGACGTCATCGGGCTTTTGCAGCGAGGTCGTGTAGGCGCCGACGAAGTGATGGTCACGGTTGAACACGTTGGTGTGGCCGCCCGAAACCGTAAAGCGGTCCCGGCCCGAAGACTTCGTTCCGGCGTTGGACAGGCCAAGGGCCAGGGTCCACGGACGCTTTTCCTGAACGGTGATGGTGGCGTCGATCTTGTCCGCCTCGCTGCCCTCGCGCAGCCCGAGCTGGATCAGCTTGTTGGGGTTCTCGTTGGCGATCGCTGTCTGGATGGCCAGGGTCTTGAAATTGGGCGAGCCGCCTTCCTGGAGCTCCGGCAAAGTGCGGCGCACATTGCCTTCGTCGTAGATCGTGGCGCCTTCGATGGCGACCTTGCCGATCGTGAACTTGACGATGTTGAGCGTGACGGTAGAGCCGACTTCCTGGGGGGGCAGCGCGACCCGGTGCAGACCGAACCCCTGGGCGCGAAGCGCGGCTTCAAGTGCGGCCGTGGCCTTTTGCAGCGTGTCGATCGTGGCATCGGTGCGCAGGTAGGGCGCGAGCACGAGGCTGGTCTCGCCGTCGCTCAAGGGGTTGTCGCCAGTGACCTTGAATCCCTTGATGGCGAAAGTGGGTGACGGCGCTGCCGACGCCATGGCAGGGTTGCCAGGACTGGCGGGCGCCTGGGCATGGGCGCAAACCACTCCCCCCAGCGAAGCTGCCACGACCCACACCAGCCGGTTGAGCCCACCGTTACGCGAACGGGGCGCGCTTTGCCCTTTGGTCATTTCTTCTCGCCCTCTTATTAGCAAACCGATGAGCTCAAATTGTCTCATCGGCGTAACTATGTGTCATCCGTGTAACGCCCCCCCACAGGCGTTATTTGCACTGGCCCCCGGCCTTGACGCCGCTTTCGGCCAACACGCTGACCAGTAACGGGTTCCTGGAGCTGGGCAATGGCGTCTTGTCGAACTCGAGGAACTTGGGCACCGAGATGGGCCGCTTGGTTTCCCCGCCGACGCCGGCAAACCCTGCCTCACCCTTGCCCAGGTGAAGGATGTCGCCAGCAGTCGCAATTTCGATGTGACCGTCCCGCACGAACACGAAGAGTCCTTCCTCGCTATCGGAGACGTTGTCGCCAGAAAACAACTTGGGCGGCACCGTCACTGCGTCAGGCCGTGGACCGTCCATGGTCGGTTGGCTGGCAATCGGACGAATGGCCGTGGGCGTGATCTGCAGGCCCTGGCCTTCCTGAAGCACCTGCAGCGCCGTGTCGCCCTGGCGGTTGACTGCGATCGAGCCAAGCCAGGTCCAGAGCGTGAGATCTTCGCAGGTGTCGGTGTTCTCACGGCTGTCGCAGTTGATATCCAGGCCGGTGCCGCGAATGCCGATGGTGGCGGTGGCCGTGTTGAAGCCGACATTGCGGTTGTTGGCCTTGGCGATCAGGCCGGTCAGAGCGCGAACCGAGCCGCGCAGCACGGAAGCCAGGAAGCGCCCTTCGCCAGCGTTCTTGGTGTCATAGACGAAGTTGTCGACGCGAAAGCGTGTGGTGGAGCCGAGCGTGATGCGCGTGTCGTCTCGAAACGCCAGCACTGCCTGCGTAGCCCCCGAGGTCTCGACCAGGTCGCCGGGATAGACGCTGCCGCCATTGACCAGGCGCCTGCGCTGCCCGGAAGAATCGACTGCATTGACGGTGCCCTGCGAAGACACGACCTTGGCGCTTGCCTGCACTGCATTGGGCCGCGAGGACTCCGACACGGCAGCGGACTCTGTTGCGCAATCGCGCACACAGACGCGTGCATCGAAATCGGTGCCGCGAATGCCGATGGTGGCTGTGTTGGTCTGGACCTTGGCCGCATTGGGCGAGCCCTTGGCGATGAGGCCGGTCACGGCGCGAAAGCCACCGCGTACCAGCTGCATCAGCATGCTGTTGTCGGTGGCGTTCTCGCGGAACTTGTACTGCTGCAGGACGATTTCGGAGTTGGGGCGCACGGTCATCCGGGTGCCGTCTTCCATCTTGATGATGGCGGAGGCGCCGTCCGAGGTGGTGAGGCGATCGCCCTCCTTCAGGCTCAGTCCCTTGCCGAGTGTGCGCGGCACCTGGCCGGCGGTCTGCGCAAAGCCGACGCCACGGGAGAATTCAACTTCACCGGCACCTTGCGCTGCGGCACCGAACGTGGATACCGCCAGCAAGACGCCAATAGCGGCAGGACGGATTTTGTGACTCTGTGGGGCGACCATGCATAACCTCCGGATACCGAACTTGCCTCTGAATACTGCTACCTCAGCATGTTATACACGCTTGTGCCTTAGGGGCATACAGCCGCATCCCGTACTCAGGGGGTGCAACGTGCGGATTTCACATAGAAGTGCAATTTCCAGACCGGGCTGCAAGACGCGCAGACAGATCGAGCTCCAGCGCTGCGAGCTTGCTCGCGACTTCAGCGATCTGCCGTGGCGACGCATCCCGCTGCGCCGCGCTCCACACGGAACCCGGAAAATAACTGTCCCAGCGGAATCGCGCGATCACATGCCAGTGCAGGTGCGGGACGGCATTGCCCAGGGCCGCGAGGTTGATCTTGTCCGGTGCAAGATGCTCGCGCAGGCACTCTTCGACGCAAACGACGGCATCCATGCACGAACGTCGATCGTCAGCGCAAAGCTGCGAGAACTCGGGGACATGGTTGGTCCATACCACCCGATAGAACGCAGCGATGCCCGGCTCGTCACAGCGGATCACGCGGAACTTGTCCCCTGCAAATACAAGGGCGCCGCCGGGACCGTCGCAAAGCGGGCAGCCCGGCGTCTTCATCAGACGAGAACCCGCTCGATACCGCCGTTGTTCGCGGCGTTCACATATTCGGGCATCCAGTCCGCGCCCAGGATCTTGTTGGCCATCTCGACCACGATGTAATCCGCTTCGAGCAGCCCGTTTTGCAGGTCGTTGCCATAGCGAGTCAGCCCTTGCAGGCAACTCGGACAGCTGGTGAGGATCTTGATGTTCCCCTTGTCGCCGGGGCCGCCTTCGACGCCCGCCATCGACGAGCGAAGCGCCGTTTCATCCTTGCGCAGCTCTTCTTCCTTGCGAAAGCGCACCTGCGTGGAGATGTCAGGCCGCGTCACGCCGAGCGTGCCCGACTCACCGCAGCAGCGCTCGGACTTGCGCACGTTGTCGCCCACGAGCGCCTTCACGGTCTTCATGGGTTCCTGCAACTTCATCGGGCTGTGGCACGGGTCATGGAACAAATACCCCGCCGCCTGCGCCGGGTCGGACAGGTCGAGCGTGATTCCCTTTTCCAGCAGGTATTCGTGGATGTCGATGATGCGGCAGCCCGGAAAGATCTTGTCGAACTCGTAGCCCTGCAACTGGTCGTAGCAGGTGCCGCAGCTCACCACCACCGTCTTGATGTCGAGGTAGTTGAGCGTGTTGGCCACGCGGTGAAAGAGGACCCGGTTTTCCGTGATCATCTTTTCCGCCTTGTCGAACTGGCCCGAGCCGCGCTGCGGATAGCCGCAGCACAGGTAGCCAGGCGGCAGGACTGTCTGCACCCCGGCGTGCCAGAGCATCGCCTGCGTTGCGAGGCCGACCTGCGAGAACAATCGTTCGGATCCGCAACCGGGGAAGTAAAAGACCGCTTCGGTCTCTGCCGTGGTCGATTTCGGGTTGCGGATGATCGGGACGTAATCCTTGTCCTCGATGTCCAGCAACGCACGCGCTGTTTTCTTGGGCAGGCCGCCCGGGAGCTTCTTGTTGATGAAGTGAATCACCTGCTCCTTGATTGGCGAGCGCTCGTGTGTCGCAGGCGGCTTGGCCGTCTGCTTGCGCGCCAGGCCCCGCAGCAGGTCATTGGCCAGACGTTGGGCCTTGAACCCGACATCGACCATGGCCGTGCGCATGAACTTGATCATCTCCGGGCTGGTGGCATTGAGCATCAGCATGGCCGCTGCATTGCCCGGACGGAAACTCTTCTGGCCCATCTTGCGCAGGAGGTTGCGCATGTTCATCGACACATCGCCGAAGTCGATCTTGACCGGGCATGGCGACAGGCACTTGTGGCAGACCGTGCAGTGGTCCGCCACATCCTCGAATTCCTGCCAGTGCTTGATCGACACGCCGCGCCGCGTCTGCTCTTCGTAGAGGAACGCCTCGACCAGCAGCGAGGTCGCCAGGATCTTGTTGCGTGGGCTGTACAGCAAGTTGGCGCGAGGCACGTGAGTCGCGCACACGGGCTTGCACTTGCCGCAGCGCAGGCAATCCTTGATGCTGTCCGCAATCGCGCCGATGTCCGACTGCTGCATGATCAGCGACTCATGGCCCATCAGGCCGAATGACGGCGTGTAGGCGTTGGTCAGGTCGGCGTACACCGAGGTCGCAGAGTCCGCCTGCGAATGCCGCAGCAGCTTGCCCTTGTTGAAGCGCCCTTCAGGATCGACCTGCTGCTTGTAGTCGGCGAACGGCTTCAACTCCTCGTCGGTGAGGAACTCCAGCTTTGTGATGCCGATGCCATGCTCGCCTGAAATCACGCCATTGAGCGATCGCGCCAGGATCATGATCCGCTTGACCGCCGTGTGGGCCGACTGGAGCATCTCGTAGTCGTCGCTGTTGACCGGGATGTTGGTGTGCACGTTGCCGTCGCCGGCGTGCATGTGCAGCGCGATCCAGACGCGGCCCTTGAGCACGCGCTTGTGAATGGCAGTCAGCTCTTCCAGGATCGCGGCGAACGGATCGCCCGCGAACAGCTGGTGCAGCGGCGCGCGAATCTGGGTTTTCCAGCTGGCGCGCAGCGTGTGGTCCTGTAGTTCGGAAAACAGGCTGTCCACGTTGACGAGCCAATCCTGCCACTGCGCGCGCACGCCGTGCAGCAATTCCAGTGCCTGGCCCACGCGGTCTTCCAGCAGTTCCGCCGAGGGAATCTCGCTCGCATCGTCCTGCTTGCCCAGCGGCAGGTTGCCCCGGCTGAAGAAAGCGATCAGCTCGTCGGCCAGCTTGAGCTTGTTGGCCAGCGACAGTTCGATGTTGATGCGCTCGATGCCGTCGGTGTACTCGGCCATGCGCGGCAACGGAATCACCACGTCTTCGTTGATCTTGAAGGCGTTGGTGTGCTTGCTGATGGCGGCCGTGCGCTTGCGGTCCAGCCAGAATTTCTTGCGTGCCTCCGGGCTGATGGCGATGAAGCCTTCGCCGCTGCGCGAGTTGGCGATGCGAACCACTTCGGAGGTCGCGCGCGCCACGTCGTCGGCGTTGTCGCCGGCGATATCGCCCACCAGGACCATCTTGGGCAGCACGGCGCGTTTGGACTTCGTCGAGTAGCCAACCGCTTTCAGGTAGCGGTCATCCAGGTGCTCCAGCCCCGCCAGCACCACGCCCGTGCGCAGCTGCTCGGCGAACATGAAGTCCTTGATCTCGACGATGCTGGGCACGGCGTCGCGCGCATTGCCGAAGAACTCCAGGCAAACCGTGCGCGTGTGCGTCGGCATGCGGTGAACGACCCAGCGGGCGCTGGTGATCAGGCCGTCGCAGCCTTCTTTCTGGATGCCCGGCAGGCCCGACAGGAACTTGTCGGTCACGTCCTTGCCCAGGCCTTCCTTGCGGAACGTACGGCCGGGGATCTGCAGCGTTTCGGTGCGGATCGGCGTCTTGCCGTCGGCCTGGAAGTAGCGGCACTCGAAGGTCGCCATTTCGGCGTCGTGGATCTTGCCCAGGTTGTGGTCGGTACGCGTGACTTCGAGCCACTGCGCCTGCGGCGTGACCATGCGCCAGGACACGAGGTTGTCCAGCGCCGTGCCCCACAGCACCGCCTTCTTGCCGCCTGCGTTCATCGCGACGTTGCCGCCTATGCACGATGCCTCGGCAGACGTTGGATCGACGGCGAAGACGAAACCGCCGCGTTCAGCAGCATCGGCAACGCGCTGCGTCACAACCCCGGCTTCGGTCCAGATCGTGGGAACCGGCTGGCTGTGCCCGCCTATGGTCACCATTTCGACCTCGGTCATGGCTTCGAGCTTTTCCGTGTTGATCACGGCGCTCTTCCAGGTCAGCGGAATCGCGCCGCCGGTGTAGCCGGTGCCGCCGCCGCGCGGAATGATGGTCAGGCCCAGGTCGATACAGCCCTTGACCAGGCCGGCCATCTCGGCCTCGGTGTCGGGGGTCAGCACGACAAAGGGGTATTCGACACGCCAGTCGGTTGCGTCCGTGACATGCGAAACGCGCGACAAACCATCGAACTTGATGTTGTCCCCGGCGGTGTACTTGCGCAGCGCGCGGCGCGTCTCCTTGCGCAAGTCCCACATCTGCTTGAAAGCTTCGCCGAAAGCCGTCACGGCGGCGCTGGCGCCCTTGAGCAATTCGCCGACGAGCGCATCGCGCGCCGCGTCGCCATCGGGCGTGCGGCGCTTTTGCACTTCGGACAGCCGGTGATGCAGCGCATCGACGAGCTGGCCGCGCCGGCGCGGGTTGTCCAGCATGTCGTCCTGCAGGTACGGATTGCGCTGCACGACCCAGATATCGCCCAGCACCTCGTAGAGCATGCGGGCGGAGCGGCCGGTCTGGCGTTCTTCGCGCAACTGGTTGAGCACATCCCAGGCGCGTTCGCCCAGCAGCCGGATCACGATCTCGCGATCGGAAAACGAGGTGTAGTTGTAGGGAATCTCGCGCAGGCGGGGGGCGTCGTCGGCCTGGGCCATCAGCTGGTTGAGCGTAGTCGGTGCGTTCACTTGAATTAGGGCTTTCCTGTCAGCCAAACGAATGCAACACGGCTGAAGAAAGATGGTACCGCAGTGCAGCATGACCATGCGCCCTTATGGAAACCCCGCTTGTAAGGGTACAGTGCCCCCCTGTTAAATCGCCTGTCACAAACAAACCGTATCGTCACGACGGCCCGATCCGATCGGTCGGGCTGTCAAGCAGTCATCCTTAGGAGAACCAATGAAACTGCAACTTTCCGCCGCAGCCCTCGCGCTTGCCTTCGCCCTTCCCGCGCAGGCCCAGACAGAAATCCAATGGTGGCATTCGATGGGCGGCGCCCTGGGCGAATGGGTCAATGACCTCGCCAAGGAGTTCAATGCAAGCCAGAAGGATTACAAGATCACGCCAACCTTCAAGGGAAGCTACGACGAATCCATGACAGCGGCCATCGCGGCATTTCGCGCCGGCAATGCACCGCACATCCTGCAGGTGTTCGAAGTCGGCACGGCCACGATGATGGCCTCCAAGGGCGCCGTCGTCCCGGTCGGCGAAGTGATGAGCAAGGCCGGCCTGAAGTTCGACCCCAGCGTGTACGTGCCTGCCGTTTCGGGCTACTACACCGCACCCAACGGCCAGATGCTGAGCTTCCCGTTCAACAGCTCGACGCCTGTCTTCCACTACAACAAGGACGCGTTCAAGGCAGCCGGCCTCGATCCGGAAAAGCCGCCGACGACCTGGCCTGAAGTGGCGCTGACCGCTGCCAAGCTCAAGGCTTCGGGCCACAAGTGCCCGTTCACGACCGCCTGGGTGAGCTGGACCCAGCTGGAGAGCTTCTCGGCCTGGCACAACGTGCTGTACGCGACCAAGAACAACGGTTTCGGCGGCCTGGACACGCGCCTGGCCTTCAACAGCCCGCTGCACGTTCGCCACATCGAGAACCTGGCGAACATGGCCAAGAGCGGCCTCTTCGTCTACAAGGGCCGCAACAACGCAGCCGACGCCACCTTCGTCTCCGGCGAATGCGCGATGGTCACGGGCTCATCGGCCCTGGCCGGCAGCGTCAAGCGCAACGGCAAGTTCGGCTACGGTATCGGCACCCTGCCCTACTACCCGGACGTGAACGGCGCCCCGCAAAACACGGTCATCGGCGGTGCAAGCCTGTGGGTGATGTCGGGCAAGAAGGCTGAAGAGTACAAGGGCATTGGCCAGTTCTTCAACTACCTGTCGCAGCCCGATGTGGCGGCCAAGAGCCACCAGCGCACCGGCTATCTGCCTGTGACCAAGGCGTCGTTCGAGCTGACCGAGAAGTCGGGCTTCTACAAGCAGAACCCGGGCTATGACGTGTCGGTCAACCAGATGGTTCGCAAGACCACCGACAAGTCGCGCGGCGTGCGCCTGGGCAACTTCGTGCAGATCCGCACCATCATCGACGAGGAACTCGAAGGTGTGTGGCGCGGCGCGAAGCAGCCGAAGGAGGCACTCGACGCAGCGGTGCAGCGCGGCAATGAGCAGCTGGAGCGTTTCCAGAAGGCCAACAAGGGCTGAACGGCTGAGGATGTGATGCCGGACTCACCGCAGGTGATGCCGGACTAAGAGGGATGTCATGCCGGACTCGATCCGGCATCCACCGCAAAGCGGCGACGGCCGTTGAAGTCATGGATCCCGGGTCACGCCCGGGATGACAGCCTTCTCCGGCCGTCTGCCTTCGCTTTTCGGATAACAAGACTGAGTATGGAAAAACGGGTCCTTTTCAAATCCAGCTGGTTGCCCTGGGTGCTCATCGCGCCGCAGATGGCCATCATCTTGCTGTTCTTCTTCTGGCCCGCATGGCAGGCGCTCTACCAGAGCGTGCTGCAGCAGGACGCCTTCGGCTCCAGCAGCGAGTTCGTCGGCATGGCCAACTTCAAGCGGCTGTTCGACGACCCGAGCTACCTCGCGTCCTTCTATACGACAGCCATTTTTTCCGTGCTGGTCTCCGTCGGGGGACTGGCCCTTTCCCTTTTGCTTGCCGTGCTCGCCAACCGGGTGATTCGCGCGGCAGGCATCTACAAGACGCTGCTCATCTGGCCTTATGCAGTCGCCCCGGTGGTTGCCGGCGTGCTGTGGCTCATGATGTTTGCATCGCCGTACGGCGTGATCCGCTACGCGCTGATCGAAATGGGCTTCGAGTGGAATCACCTGCTCAACGCCAACCACGCGATGGCGCTGATCGTGATGGCCGCCATCTGGAAGCACCTTTCGTACAACTTCCTGTTCTTCCTGGCCGGCCTGCAATCCATTCCGCATTCGCTGATCGAAGCTGCAACGATCGACGGCGCGGGGCCATGGAAACGCTTCTGGACCATCGTGTTCCCGCTGCTGTCGCCCACCACGTTCTTCCTGCTGGTGATCAACATCATCTATGCGTTTTTCGAGACCTTCGCCATCGTCGATGCGGCCACGCACGGCGGGCCTGGCAAGGAAACCGCGATCCTCGTCTACAAGGTTTACTACGACGGCTTCAAGGCACTCGACATCAACGGCTCGGCTGCGCAGTCGGTCATCCTGATGCTGATCGTCGGCGCACTGACGGTGTTCCAGTTCCGGTTCGTCGAGAAGAAGGTCCACTACTGACATGGTCCAGCGCACCCCCATCCTCGACTTCTTCACCCACCTGATCCTGGCGATCGGCGTGGTGGTGGTCTTCTTCCCGATCTACGTGACCTTCATCGGGTCCACGCAGACCGCCCAGCAGATTTCCACCGCGAACCCCATCTCGCTGCTGCCCGGCACCAACATCGTCGAGAGCTACCGCTTCGCCCTCTTCGGCGGCAAGACCGAAGCCGGTGCAACCGTGGCCCCGGCACTCCCCATGATGGGCATCAGCCTGGTGAGCGCGCTCATCATCGCCATCGGCAAGATCGCGATCTCGCTGCTGTCGGCTTTCGCCATCGTCTACTTCCGCTTCCCGGCCAAGACGCTCGTGTTCTGGATGGTGTTCGTCACGCTGATGCTGCCGGTGGAGGTGCGGATCGTTCCGACCTACCAGGTGATATCGGACTTCGGGATGCTCAACACGATGTCGGGTCTCACGATCCCGCTCATCGCATCGGCCACAGCCACGTTCCTGTTCCGGCAGTTCTTCATGACCGTGCCCGATGAACTCGTCGAGGCTGCGCGCATGGACGGTGCAGGACCGATGCGCTTTTTCAAGGACGTGCTGCTGCCGCTGTCCAAGACCTCGATGGCGGCGCTCTTCGTGATCCAGTTCATCTACGGCTGGAACCAGTACCTCTGGCCCCTGCTGGTGACGACCGACGAGAAGATGTACCCGATCGTCATGGGCATCAAGCGCCTGATCTTCGGCGAGGTCTACATCGAGTGGAACGTCGTGATGGCCACTGCGATCCTCGCGATGCTGCCGCCTGCAATCGTGGTGATCCTGATGCAGAAGTGGTTCGTCAAGGGTTTGGTGGATACGGAAAAATGAAATGACCTTGCGTGACAGACCAGGAAATTGCGCAGCACGTGAAATGACCTTGCGTGACAGACCAAGAAATTGCGCAGCAATTTTTGCTCTGTCACCAACTGACTAGAAAAAAAATGGCCTCAATCCAACTCAAGAACGTCGTCAAGAAGTACGGCAAGGGCAAAGCCGAACTGCAGGTGATCCACGGCGTCAATGCCGACATCGCCGACCGAGAGTTCGTGGTCATCGTGGGACCGTCGGGCTGCGGCAAGTCCACGCTGCTGCGCATGGTCGCGGGTCTCGAAGAGATTTCCGCCGGCGAGATTTCCATCGGTGGCCGCGTCGTGAACAAGCTCGAACCCGCCGAGCGCGACATCGCGATGGTGTTCCAGAACTACGCGCTGTATCCGCACATGAGCGTGTTCGACAACATGGCCTATGGGCTCAAGATCAAGAAGATGCCGATCGACGAGATCAAGGCGCGCGTGGACAAGGCCGCCGGCATCCTCGAACTGGGCCACCTGCTCGACCGCAAGCCGCGCCAGCTCTCGGGCGGCCAGCGCCAGCGCGTGGCCATGGGCCGCGCCATCGTGCGCCAGCCGCAGGTGTTTCTCTTCGACGAACCGCTCTCGAACCTCGACGCCAAGCTGCGCGCCCAGACCCGCATCGAGATCCAGAAACTGCACCGCGAACTCGGCATCACCTCGCTTTTCGTCACCCACGACCAGGTCGAGGCGATGACGCTCGCCCAGCGCATGATCGTGATGAACGCGGGCAACATGGAGCAGTTCGGCACACCCGAAGAGGTCTATCACACACCGGCGACGACCTTCGTTGCGAGCTTCATCGGCTCGCCGCCCATGAACCTGCTCAAGAACGCGCCCGGCGGCAAGCCCGGCCTCATCATGGGCGTGCGTCCCGAGCACCTGCACATCGGCGCGACCGGCTGGGAAGCACGCGTCGAAACGACCGAGTTGCTCGGCGCCGAAAGGCTGATCTACGCGCGCGTCGGCGACGAACAGATCATCGTGCGCAGCGAAGAACACGAAGTCACGCCCGCCCCTGATTCGATCATTCATGTGGCGCCGCGCGAAGACCGCGTGCACTGGTTCGACGCGGCGACCGGCAAGAGGCTGTAACGCCGTGAGTGCCTGGCCCTACCCGCGCTGGGTCGCCCATCGGGGCGCCGGCAAACTCGCCCCTGAAAACACCCTGGCTGCTTTCCGGCTCGGCGCGCAGCACGGCTACCGCATGTTCGAATGCGACGCCAAGCTGTCGTCTGATGGCGTGGTGTTTCTCATGCACGATGCAACGCTGGAGCGGACAACCAACGGCCAAGGCACGGGTGGTGACTTGCCGTGGCGAGCGCTTTCGCAGCTGGACGCCGGCAGCTGGCATTCGGCGCCCTACGCGGGCGAGCCCCTGCCCACGCTGGAAAGCGTGGCGCGGTACTGCCTGGCCAACGATTACTTCCTGAACATCGAGATCAAGCCAACGCCTGGCGTGGAAGAACACACAGGCGTCGTCGTCGCGCAGGAAGCCCAACGGCTCTGGGCCGGCGTTGCTGTCCCTCCGCTGCTCACTTCCTTCCAGCCCGACTCCCTGAAGGGTGCTATGGAAGCCGCACCCGAACTGCCGCGCGGCCTGCTGCTGGATGAGCTGCGGAACGGCTGGCTGGACATGGCGCAATCACTCGCCTGCCAGGCCATCGTCTGCAACCACAAGCTGTGGAACGAGACCACGGTCCGGCAGGTGACGGACGCGGGCATGAAATGCGTGACCTACACCGTGAACGACCAGCCGACCGCGACCCGCCTCATCGACCTGGGCATCGCCGCCGTCATCACCGACCGCGTAGACCTGTTCTCGCCCGCCTGAAACCGCAGGCCCCCTCGCGGGATTTCGGCCGCCCGTTGATTACGCTATAGTAAATGCATTACGCATTGTTGAATCAGAGGACACCTATGGCCGCCGTGTTGAAACCAGGTGCCGCGCTGCCAGCGCCGGCCCCCATCCACCAGCTCCACCACTACGCGTACCGCGCGAAAGACGCGGAGGAAACGCGCCACTTCTACGAGGACATCCTGGGCCTGCCGCTCTATCACATCATCCAGAGCGACCATGTGCCGAGCACCGGCGAGTACTGCCCCTACACGCACTTCTTTTTCCGCCTGCAGGACGGCTCGTTCATCGCCTTCTTCGATCTGGGCAATGACGAGGCTGCACTGCCCTCGCCGAACACGCCGCTGTGGGTCAACCACATCTCGTTTCGGGTGGACTCGCAGCAGGCGCTGCGCGACATGAAGGAGCGGCTCGAAGCGCATGGCGTCGAGGTGCTGGGCATCACCGATCACCACATCTTCCACAGCATCTACTTCTTCGACCCGAACGGCGTGCGGCTGGAGCTCACGGCGCAGCTGGCCGATGAGTTCCAGATGCTGCAAGAGAGCAAGACGGCGCACGCGCGGCTGGCCGAATGGACGGCGCGCAAGGAGCAGTGGCGGGCGGAGCGGGCGGCTGGCAAGGCGACGGGTAATCTGAAGCCCCAGCAGAACGACCGACCGGAGTTTGGGACCTAAGCTGTCATGGCGGACTTGATCCGCCATCCATCGTCGATCAGGCGCCTGATCAGCAAGACATCGATCCGGGGTCGAGCCCGGCATGACAGACCCTGAGAGCGTGCGATAACAACCAGGAAAAGCGGCAATGACAGGCAGCTACGCCCCAGCGGCATTGACCAACAGTTATGAGTTCGCGCAGGGCAAGGGCTATGTCCTGCCCGAATATCCGTTCACGCCACCCCCCGAAATCGCCAGTGGCGAGACGAGCCACCACCCCATCGTCATCGTGGGCGGTGGGCTGGCGGGTCTGACGCTGGCCTGCTCGCTCGCGCGGTACGGCGTCGCATGCGTGCTGCTCGATGAAGACAACACGGTGGGCGTCAAGGGCGCGTCGTCACGCGGCATCTGCTACACGCAGAAGTCGCTCGAAATCTTCCACCGGCTCGGCATCTACGAACGCATCGCGGCCAAGGGCATCCAGTGGAGCGTCGGGCGCACCTTCGCAGGCAACGACGAGGTCTATTCGTTCGACCTGCGCCAGCAAGGCGGCTACAACCTGTCGAGCCAGCCGCCTTTCATCAACATCCAGCAGTTCTACATCGAGGCCTACCTGGTCGAGCGCATCCTCGGACTCGGCCATGCGGATATCCGCTGGTGCAATCGCGTGACGGCGTTCGAGCAGGACGATCAGGGCGCGACGCTGACCGTCACAACGCCTGCGGGCGACTATCGCCTGCGCGCCGATCACGTCATCGACGCCACCGGCTCGCACAGTCCGTTTCGAAAGTGGGCAGGCGCTTCGGTCACGGCGAAGAAGGGAGACGACCGCTGGTGCATCGCCGATGTGCGCTTCAGCAAGCGGCCGCCTGTGGAGCGCCACACCTGGATCGAAGCGCCGTTCAACGAAAACCGCGCTGTGTGGCAACACCTGATGGGCGACGAAGTCTGGCGCATCGACTACCAGATGGAGCCGAACGCGGACCCCGACCTGGTCAGCCGCGAAGACGTGGTGCGCGAGCGCCTCGCACGGCAGTTCGGCGCGGATTGCGAAGTGGAGGTCGTCTGGGTCGGCCCTTATGCCTACCGCAGCGAGTGCATCGACCGGATGCGATGCGGGCGCGTGTTCTTCATGGGCGACTCGGCCAAGGTGGTGAGCCCCTTCGGGGCGCGCGGCGGCAATACCGGCATCGCCGATGCGGACAACCTGGCGTGGAAGCTGGCGGCGGTGACCCAGGGCCGCGCAGCACCCGCCCTGCTCGATTCGTACCACGACGAGCGCCACGAAGCCGCTCAGCAGAACGTGATGGTCACCAACCGCACATCGCGCTTCCTGCGGCCCGCGCCGGGCGTGGAAAAGCTGTTTCGCGATGCCGCGCTCAGCCTGGCCCGGCAACACGTCTTCGCACGGCAATTCGTCAACACCGGTCGCATGGCGATTGCCAATCCGTACACGCGTTCGGGGGCCTGCGGTCCGGGCGGTGGGGTGTCGGTGCAGAACGTATCTCTGGCGTGGGCCGATGGCACCGCGGGAACGATCAATGACCTCTTGCAGTGGGCCGACGGTCGCCTGTTGCTGCTCTACTTTGGATCGGCGCCCCGCTCGGTGCTCGCCAAACTCAAGGCCCTTTGCGCTTGTTCGCCCGTGTGCTGCGTCCAGGTGCTGGGTGCGAATGACGCGGCCGGCGCCATCGAACACGTGCGCGATCCAAAGGGCCACGTCGCGGGCGCCTGCAACGCGCAGGGCCCGGGCTGGGCGCTCGTCAGACCCGACAGCTACGTCGCCTCGACGGGCAGATCCATCGACGGCTCGCTGGTCAAGGCGGTCGCGCGGACCTTGGGCGCCTAGTGGAACTCGACATGAAAACCGAACTGAACCTGCCCGATGCCGACGCGTTCTACGAGCAACTGCTCGATGCTCACCAGGGCCTGTCGCCTGAACAATCGCAGTTGCTCAATGCCCGGCTGATCCTGCTGCTGGCCAACCAGGTGGGCGATTCGCAGATGCTCAAGGCCTGCATTGCCGCGGCGCGCCAATTACCTACGTAAAATCGGTCATCCACCCAACAGAACCTGGGGTCAGATTCCAGCGATAAATTGGAATCTGACCCCAATTGATTTCCATGAGCGATACGCGCCAGCAACCGGGGCTTGAAAGCCTCCCCAAGTCCTTCGAACCTGCCGCCATCGAGGCCCGATGGGGTCCGCTGTGGGAAGAGCACGGTTATGCCAGCGCGGGATATCGCGGTACAGGCAAGCCGAAGGAAGACGCGCCGTCGTTTTCGATCCAGCTGCCGCCGCCCAACGTCACCGGCACGCTGCACATGGGCCATGCGTTCAACCAGACGATCATGGACAGCCTCACGCGGTATCACCGCATGCGCGGCTTCAATACGCTGTGGGTGCCGGGCACCGATCACGCAGGCATCGCGACGCAGATCGTGGTGGAGCGCCAGTTGCAGGAGCAGAAGGTCTCGCGCCACGACCTGGGCCGCAAGAATTTCGTTGCCAAGGTGTGGGAGTGGAAGGAGAAATCCGGAAACATCATCACCTCGCAGATGCGCCGCATGGGCGACAGCGTCGATTGGTCGCACGAATACTTCACGATGGACGATGACCTGTCCGAAACGGTGACCGACACGTTTGTCCGCCTCTACGAGCAGGGCCTGATCTATCGCGGCAAGCGGCTGGTGAACTGGGACCCGGAGCTCAAGACCGCCGTGAGCGACCTCGAAGTGGAAAGCGAAGAGGAAGACGGCTTTCTCTGGCACATCCGCTATCCGCTGGTCGATGGCTCCGGCGACCTGACGGTTGCCACCACGCGGCCCGAGACCATGCTGGGCGACGTCGCCGTGATGGTCCACCCCGAGGACGAACGCTACAGGCACCTCATCGGCAAGATGGTGAAGCTGCCCCTGTGCGACCGAGAAATCCCCGTGATTGCAGACGATTACGTGGACAAGGAATTCGGCACGGGTGTCGTGAAGGTCACGCCCGCCCACGATGCCAACGACTACGCAGTCGGCCAGCGGCATCAACTCCCCATGATCGGCGTGCTCACGCTCGACGCGAAGATCAACGACAACGCACCGGCTGCCTATCGCGGCATGGATCGCTTCGTTGCGCGCAAGCAGGTGGTTGCCGATCTCCAGGCACTGGGTCTGCTCGCCGAAACGCGCAAGCACAAGCTCATGGTGCCGCGCTGCGCCCGCACCGGACAGATCGTCGAGCCCATGCTCACCGATCAGTGGTTCGTCGCCACCACCAAGGTCAGCGAGAAGGACCCCACCGGCAAGTCGATCGCGCAGAAGGCCATCGACGCGGTGCAGTCGGGCGAAGTCAAGTTCGTGCCCGAGAACTGGGTCAACACCTACAACCAGTGGATGAACAACATCCAGGACTGGTGCATCTCGCGCCAGCTCTGGTGGGGTCACCAGATCCCGGCCTGGTATGACGATGCAGGCAATGTCTATGTGGCTCGCAGCGAGGAAGACGCCACGGCGCAGGCAGGCGGCAAGCCGCTTCGCCGTGACGAAGACGTGCTCGACACCTGGTATTCGTCGGCGCTGGTGCCGTTTTCCACGCTGGACTGGGGCCAGGACAAGCCCGAGGGCGAGCGCGACTACGACCTGTACCTGCCTTCCACGGTGCTCGTGACCGGCTACGAGATCATCTTCTTCTGGGTCGCCCGGATGATCATGATGACCTCGCACTTCACCGGCCGCGTGCCGTTTCGCCATGTGTACATCCACGGCATGGTGCGCGACAGCGAAGGCAAGAAGATGAGCAAGTCCGAGGGCAACGTCGTTGACCCGGTGGACCTGATACAGGGCGCCGACATCGAGACGCTGGTGCACAAGTCCACCGTCGGCCTGCGCAAGCCCGAGACCGCGCCCAAGGTCGCTGCGCGGGTGAAAAAGGAATTCCCCGAGGGCATGCCGGCCTACGGCGCCGATGCCTTGCGCTTCACGATGGCGAGCTACGCCAGCCTGGGCCGCAACATCAACTTCGACACCAAGCGCTGCGAGGGCTATCGCAACTTCTGCAACAAGCTCTGGAACGCGGCCCGCTTCACGTTGATGAACACCGAGGGTCACGACCTGGCCGAAGCTGGCGCAACGCTCACGCAGGCCGACCGCTGGATCATCTCGCGCCTGCAGCGCACCGAAGCCGACATTGCGAAAGGCTTCGCCGACTACCGCCTCGACAACGTCGCGAGCACGGTGTACCAGTTTGTCTGGGACGAGTTCTGCGACTGGTACCTGGAGATTGCCAAGGTGCAGGTGCAGACCGGCGATGAGGCGCAGCAGCGCGGCACGCGCCGAACGCTGATCCGCGTGCTCGAAGCGATCTTGCGGCTCGCGCATCCCTTGATTCCATTCATCACCGAGGAGCTGTGGCAAAAGGTCGCGCCGGTTGCCGGCAAGACCGGTGACACCATCAGCGTCGCGCCCTACCCCGAAACGAATCCCGCGAACATCGACGAGGCAGCAGAAGCGTATGTCGCCAAGCTCAAGGCCGTGGTCGATGCATCGCGCAATTTGCGCGGCGAGATGAATGTGTCGCCCAGCACGCGCATGCCGGCCTATGTGTTCGGCGATGCGGACTTCATTCGCGCCGCAGCGCCGGTGTTGCAGTCGCTGGCCAAGCTGAGCGAAGTCAAGGTGTTCGACGACGAGGCTGCCTGGGCCGCTGCGGCGCAGGCATCACCGGTTGCCATGGCAGGCGACGCGCGCCTGAGCCTGTTCATGGAGATCGATGTCGCAGCAGAAAAGATTCGCCTGGGCAAGGAAGAAGCGCGCCTCGCCGGTGAACTGGCGAAGGCGACTGCCAAGCTGGCCAACGAGGCATTCGTTGCGAAGGCACCCCCTGCCGTGATCGAGCAGGAGCGCAAGCGAATCACCGACTTCACGGCGACGCTCGCAAAGATCGGGGATCAGCTCAAGCGACTGGGTTGAGCGCTCTCATCCCAGATCGCGGTGGTCCACTGGATGTCATTGCGGACCCGATCCGCAATCCATGACTTCGGCGGCCGTCGCCGCTGCGCGGTGGATGCCGGATCGAGTCCGGCATGACAACCGTATGCAGGCTGTCATTGCGGACTCGATCCGCAATCCATGACTTCGACGGCCGTTGCCGCTGCGCGGTGGATGCCGGGTCTGGCCCGGCATGACATCCTTTTTGAACGCGCAGCGAACTCAGCGAATGATGTACTGAGGTTGCGGCTTGGCCGCCTGCACGGCGCCATCCACATCCAGGTCCATCAATGCGCTCGGCGATCGCTCGGTGGCGCCGACCCGCGATGCGGTCAGCGTTTCGTGAATCCGGTGTGCGACATACCAGCTCGCGCGCAACCTCGACTCGCGCGTGTGCGACCCGAGCCGGGGCGTGAGATAGAGGTTGGTCACGTGATGGAGCGGTGAGCCCTTGGACGCAAAACCCGCCTCTGCCCCGTCCAGCATGCACGCGTCGATACGGCCGTCACCCAGTGCACGCGCCAGCGCTTGCGCCTCGAACAGCTGCGAACGGCTGATGCCCACCCACAACTGGCCGGGCTTGCAGTGCGCCAGCAGCTTGTCGTTGATGAACCCCTCGTAGCGCGACGCATACATGACCTGCACCGATATCGCATCGGATTGCTGCATCAGCTCCTGCAGGCTCACCGGCTGGATCTGCAGGCGTCCCCAGATCGGCGCCGTATGGTGGATTGCGGGGTCGTAGCCGATCAGCTTGACGCCCAGTGCGTTGAGCATGAGCGCCAGCGTATGTGCTGTTGGTGCGAGCCCGAAAATGCCCACCGTGCTCCCGTTGAGTTCGCGGCCCAGCGTGATGTCCGCGTGACGCTCGCCCAGAAGCGACGACCCGATGCCGCGACGGTAGAGCAGCAGAAGGCTCGCAAGCAGGTACTCGGCGTTGGAGCGGACGTTGGCGGTGGTGGCCTGGATCACGCGCACGTTGCGCTCGCGGCATGCTTCCAGATCGGTGTTGTCCGTGCCCACGTGCATGCGGGCAACAGCTTTGAGAACAGGGGCGAAATCGAGAAACTCGCGCGTGACGACCATCTTTCGCGGAAGGATGAGGGCCTGGGCGTTGTACGCGGCTTTGCGCAGGGCGCTAGGGTCGGCGGCGAGTTCGGGACGGTTGTCCACGGAGTGCCGGGCTTCGAGCCACGCCAGTGCTTCTGGCACCAGCCTCTCGAGAAGTAAGATGTCCACCGGGTTGCGTCCTTGTCTTACAGGTGATGCTGAGATTGCATTCGATACTGCTGCTGTCGTGCCGCCCCGTTTTTTGTGGGCCGACTTTAACGGTCACTACTTTTACAGTCCATGAACAAAGTCACAGAGATTCGCAAGGCCGTTTTTCCGGTCGCCGGCCTGGGTACACGCTTTCTTCCGGCCACGAAGGCCCAGCCCAAGGAGATGCTCCCCATCGTCGACAAGCCGCTGATCCAGTACGCGGTGGAAGAGGCTTACGCAGCCGGAATCCGCCACATGATTTTTGTTACAGGGCGCAATAAGCGTGCCATCGAGGATCATTTCGATACAGCCTACGAGCTGGAACACGAACTGGAAGCTGCGCACAAGGACGAACTCCTCGCCCTGGCCACATCGATGACGCCCTCTGACATGGACTGCTCCTATGTGCGCCAGCCCCGCTCGCTGGGCCTGGGACATGCAGTGTTGTGTGCCCAGCCACTGGTGGGCGATGAGCCCTTTGCGGTGCTGCTGGCCGACGACCTGATGCGCGGGCCGGACGGCGGACCATCCGTTCTGACACAAATGGTCGACGTTTTCCGCCGCATTCCGACATCATTGATAGCTGTGCAGGACGTTCCTGCCGAACATGTCCGTCGTTACGGCATCGTTGCCGGCGAAAAGGCCGGCGATCGCATCATCAAGGTCAACCAGATGGTGGAAAAGCCCAGTCCTCAAGAGGCGCCCTCACGAATGGGCGTGGCAGGCCGCTACATCCTGACGCCCGGGGTGTTCGACCATATCCGCAACAACCCACGTGGAGCCGGTGGCGAGATCCAGCTCACCGACGGGATCGCCAAGCTCATGGACACCGAAGGCGTTCATGCCTATGAGTACGAGGGCAAGCGCTACGACTGTGGCAGCAAGCAAGGCTTCCTCGAAGCCACTGTCGAGCTGGCGCTGCGGCACCACGAAGTGGGCCCCGGCTTCCAGGAATACCTCAAGGCGCTCCAGCGATCGACGACTTGAAGGATCAGCGGCGGCGCAGGACGTGGATGTATTCGGTCCCTTCGGTCTGCTGATCGACGAGTTCGTTGCCCGTCTGCTTGGCAAAGGCCTGGAAGTCGCGCACGCTCCCGGCATCGGTTGCCACGACCTTGAGCAACTGTCCCGACAGCATGTCCGTCAGCGCCTTCTTGGCCTTGAGGATCGGCAGCGGGCAGTTCAGGCCCCGCGTGTCGATTTCCTTGTCGATGGGTTGTTCGGTAGCCATTGCAGATTCCTTTAATCCGGTCGCCGTGGGAATTCGATGAAGCTGGGCGAATGGCCCTTGCTGCGCAGCCAGTCGGCCAGCGCATAGCCGGTACCCGCGGGCCAGCACTTGACTTCATCGTAGGCATACAGCTTGTAGTCGACCAGCTCAGGCGAGAGCGTCACCTCACCTTGGGCCACCGCGTGATAGGCAATGATGACCTGGTTCATCCGCTGGAAGTCATACACGCCGATCAGGTTCAGCTCGGTCGCGTCCAGGTTGGTCTCTTCTTTGATCTCGCGCGCGATGCCCTCCTGGGGCGTCTCGCCAGCTTCCATGAAGCCGGTGATCAGCGCGTACATCTTGTGCGTCCATGCGGCATTGCGCGCCAGCAGGATGCGGTCGTTGTACTGGATGACGGCGGCGAGCACGGGCGTCGGGTTGTTCCAGTGCGTCCAGCCGCAGCCCACACAGCGCAGCCGCTCTTTCTGGCCGCCATCTTCGAGTTGCGCAATGAACTCCAGCGGGTTCGCGCAGTTGGGGCAGAACTTGTATTCGTGGGCCATGGTGGATGTGGAATGCGAAGGTCAGGCCGGGAACACGCCAGTCGACAGATAGCGATCGCCCCTGTCGCACACGATGAAAGCGATCGTCGCGTTCTCGACTTGTTTCGCGATTTCCTGCGCAACCCAGCAAGCACCCGCTGCCGAGATGCCGGCGAAGATGCCTTCTTCACGCGCCAGCCGCCGGCACATCTCTTCGGCATCGTCCTGGCTCACATACACCAGTTCATCGACAGTGCTGGCGTCGTAGATTTTCGGCAGGTATTCCTCGGGCCACTTGCGAATGCCGGGGATGCGAGAACCTTCACTGGGCTGCGCGCCGACGATGCGCACGGCCGGATTCTTTTCCTTGAGGAATCGCGACACACCGGTGATCGTGCCAGTGGTACCCATCGCGCTCACGAAGTGCGTGATGCGTCCCTGGGACTGGTCCCACAACTCGGGGCCGGTCGTCTCGTAGTGGATGCGCGGGTTGTCTGCGTTGGCGAACTGGTCGAGCACGACGCCCTTGCCTTCGCGCTGCATGTTTTCGGCGAGGTCCCGCGCGTATTCCATGCCGCCGCTCTTGGGTGTGAGCATCAGCTCGGCACCAAAAGCCTTCATGGTCTGCGCACGTTCGATGGACAGGTCCTCCGGCATGATGAGCACCATGCGATAGCCCCTGATCGCTGCAGCCATCGCCAGCGCAATACCGGTGTTGCCAGAGGTCGCCTCGATCAGCGTGTCGCCGGGCTTGATCTCACCGCGCTCCTGCGCTCGCTTGATCATCGACAGGGCGGGCCTGTCCTTGACGGAACCGGCGGGGTTGTTGCCTTCGAGCTTGCCGAGAATCACGTTGCCACGCGTGCGGTTGGCTTCGACGCCAATGCGCTGCAAGGCGATGAGTGGTGTGTTGCCGATCGCGTCCTCGATCGTGGGGTACTGTGCTGGCTCGTTCATGGTCACCACTGTGCCATAATTTCAGGCTTCGCTCTCGCGTCGCCGGAGTGGTGAAATTGGTAGACGCAGGGGACTCAAAATCCCCCGGGGTAAAACCCGTGCCGGTTCGATTCCGGCCTCCGGCACCAGCGTGGCATCAGCAACAACCTGCGTTTTGATCATCAACCAGGGTTCGCATCCGATGGCTGGCCACCTGCATCGAAATGTTCCATGGATCGCTGGGTGTCTGCTCGTTGGACTGCTCGGTTCAGCGGCGCTCTGGCGCACGGAAGTCGAACGCCAGCGCGACACGTTCGACACCCAGGCGCGAATCGTCCATCGGCTCCTGAGCCAGCGGGCCGCAGAGAACGACGCGGTACTCGCCACCCTTGCACTTCTGCAGCCGGCGCCCGACCAGGTCGCGATCCAGCGCATACAGGCCATCTACCCTCAGCTTCTTTCGGTGCAGCAGCGCAGCGCAGGGCGCGACTGGAGCTTGCCATCGCTGGCGCTGGCTGAAGCGCGCTCCCAAGCCTCCAAGCGTCCCGTCATGGCCGACGCGCAGCTCGCGCTCGGCCGCTACTGGCTGGTGCAGGCCTCGGAACCCGCGAGCTTTGCCCTGCAGGTCGATATGGCCTCCTCGGTGCCATGGGCCGAGTGGCCCTTGCCCCGCCGCAGCAGCGACACGGCCGTGCAGCTCGAACTGGGCGCGCAGCGCTTCGTCGTGCAACCTGCGCGCGCCGATGACAAGTGGGGCGTTCAGTTCACCGCCCGCAAGACACTCGCCACCGAGAGCCAGCCCTTTTCCGTGAGCCTGTCGCGCGTGGTCGCACCTGCGCAGTGGCCGTGGAGCCGCATTGCGCTGTGGTGGCTCGCCACTGCGGCGCTTGTCGCGGCCCTTTACGCGTGGCAGCAACAGCGCCGCGCCCGCACGCGCGCAGAGGAACTGCTTCACGTGGGACAGATCGGTCGCCTGAACGCGCTCGGCGAGCTCGCGGCCGGCATGGCGCATGAGCTCAACCAGCCGCTCACGGCGGTGCTGTCCAACACACAAGCCGCTGGACGCCTGCTGGCCGACGACCCCCCGGACGTCGAAGCCGCCCGCGCCGCGATGCTGCAGGCCGCACAGCAGGCCCGTCGCGCCAGCGATGTGGTCGGTCGTCTGCGCCGCGGGCTCGAACGCCCGGACGGGGCCACGCTACCGGTTCGTCTCCAGGACGCCGTGCGCAGCGCCTTTGAACTGCTCGATCCGGAATTTGCGCGTCGCGGCGTGGTGCCGCAGCTGTCCAGCGACGCGGACCTACGGGTGCGCGTGGAGCCTGTTGCGCTCCAGCAGATTCTGCACAACCTGCTGATGAATGCCCTGCAGGCGCTCGAGCAGGTTTCCCCATCCGAGCGCTCGATCCAAGTCTCGATCTCGCAGGAAGGCAGCGCCGCGGTGCTCACCGTGAGCGACTCGGGGCCCGGGGTGAGCCCGGAACTGCTGCCTCGCATCTTCGAGCCCTTCGTCACCAGCCGCACCGACGGGCTCGGGCTGGGCCTGCCTCTGTGCGAAAGCCTGGCAAGCGCCATGGGCGGCTCGTTGCGCGTGCAGGCGCGCAGCGAGCGCGGTGCCAGCTTCCGGCTGACCTTGCCGTTGATCCCATGAAGTCAGAGCATTCCCCTTTGATCCAGCTTGTGGACGACGATGCAGCCGTTCGTGACGCGCTCGCCCTCCTGATTGGCACTGTGGGCTTGCGCGTACAGACCTGGGGCGACCCGGCGGCCTTCTTCGATGGCATGGACCGGGAGGCGGTAGGCGCCATCGTGCTGGATGTCCGGATGCCGGGCATCGGTGGATTGGCGATGCTGGAGCGGCTGATTTCCGCAGGCGTGGACCAGCCTGTCGTGATGCTGACCGGGCACGGCACGGTGGACATGTGCCGCCGTGCCTTCAAGGCCGGTGCGGCCGAATTCCTGGAGAAGCCCGTCCACGACGAGCTGCTGCTCGAAACGCTGCAAAGCGCTGTGCGCCTGCACGTCAGAACGCGGGAACGGCGCGCGGTCGACCGGGCAACGCGCGACCGGTACGCGCAGCTGTCGACCCGTGAGCGCGAAGTGCTCGCGCTCATCGTGGAGGGACTCACGAACAAGGAAATCGGCCGGGCGCTCGGCGTGTCGCCCAGGACCGTGGAGGCTCACCGGGCCCATCTCTTTGAAAAGCTGGAGACCGCATCCCTCGCGCAGCTCATACGGCAATTTGCTGCGCTGGTGGACGAAGTGGCCCAGGGCGGCACCGCGTAGTTCTACGCATGCCAATGCGTCGTCGTTCGAATGTACGCATCACGGCCTGCTTCGTAGAGTCAGGGCACGGTTGATTGAACCGGCATCCCGAGGATACGAACATGAACATCAAGATCTCTTTCATCGCCGCTGCCCTGCTGGTCGTGGCAGGCACGAGCCACGCGCAGGCCGTGCGCACCGAACGCAACATGTCGCTGGAGCTCGCCAGCCAGATCGCCGGCGCCACGGTGGCGGCCTGCTCGTCCAGCGGCTACGCCGTGACTGCGACCGTGGTGGACCGTGCTGGCACGGTTCGGGCCGTGCATCGCGCGGACCTGGCAGGCCCGCACACGCTGGAGGCGAGCCGGCTCAAGGCGTACACGTCCGCTTCCGCAAAGAACAGCACGCTGGCCATGATGGAAGGCGCCCAGAAGAACCCGGCGGCCGCCAACCTGGTCCACATCCCCGGCTACCTGCTGCTCGGCGGTGGCGTGCCGGTGAAGGTGGGCAACGAGGTGATCGGTGCCGTAGGGGTGGGCGGCGCACCGGGCGGACACCTGGACGAGCAGTGCGCAATGGCCGCACTGGAAAAGGTGAAGGCGTCCCTGCAATGAAGCAGAAGCTCGGGCGCATCGCAGCAACGTTGGCTCTGCTGTGCGCCGGTCTCGCCCTGCCCGCAATCGCGCAGGTCGCCCCTACCCAGGCAGAAGCCGCCGCCTACACCGGGCTGCACGCTGCCGCATGGCGCGGCGACGCGCCGGCCGTGCGGCAACTCGCGGCTGCAGCCCGCGGTGCGGTTGACGCCCGTGATGGGCACGGCCGCACACCGCTTCACGTGGCCACGTTCGCACGGCAGCGGGCCGCGATCCGTGAGCTTGCCAGGACCGGGGCGAACCTGAACCTGCTGGAGAACGACCGCTACGACGCCGTGACGATCGCCGCCGTGGCAGGTGACGAGGAGACGCTTGCGCTGCTGCTCTCACTGGGCGCGAGCGCAAAGCAGGTCACCAGCCGCTACGACGGAACGGCGCTCATCGCGGCTGCGCACCTGGGCCATGCAGGAGTCGTGCGCCAGCTGATCGAGGCGGGCGCGCCGCTGGACCATGTGAACAACCTGCACTGGACGGCCACCATCGAAGCCGTGGTGCTGGGTGACGGCGGGCCGCGCCATCAGGCCACGCTCAAGGCACTGATCGACGCCCGCGCCGATCTGCAACTCGCCGACCGGCAGGGACGCACGCCCTTGCAGCTTGCGCGCGCGCGCGGCTACGGGGACATGGTCCGCATGCTCGAGAGTGCAGGCGCACGCTGACGCCACGCGACCCGTCGCCTCGCTGCTGATTCCCACGCGGAATAACTGTTATGGCCGGTGGGGACGTTCCCCGCTGGCGCCTGCGTCCCTAGAGTGTTGTGCTCCCCCACTCCACCGCCGCCCATGGCGGCGGCCTCACCGGAAAGGCAATCCCTCCCATGCAGAACCTCAACTTCCACCCCGCCGGACGTCACTTCCTTCAGATCCCCGGCCCATCACCTGTCCCGGATCGCTTGCTGCGCGCGATGAGCTACCCCACCATCGATCACCGCGGACCCGAGTTCGGTGCGCTGGGTCGCAACGTGCTGGCGGGCATTCAAAGAATTTTCCAGACACGCAACCCCGTGGTGATCTATCCGGCCTCGGGTACCGGTGCGTGGGAAGCGGCATTGGCCAATTGCCTGAGCCCCGGCGACCAGGTGCTCATGTACGAAACCGGACACTTCGCATCGCTCTGGAACAAGATGGCGCTGCGCCTAGGCCTCCAACCCGAGGTCCTGCGCTATCCAGGCGAGGACGCGCAGCTGCCGGAGGCTCCCGGATGGCGCCATCCCGTGCAGGCGTCGCAGATCGAGGAGCGGTTGCGAGCAGATACGCCGCACGCCATCAAGGCGGTTTGCGTCGTCCACAACGAGACCTCGACCGGCGTCACTTCCGACATCGCTGCGGTGCGCCGCGCCATCGACGCAGCAGGCCATCCCGCCTTGCTGCTGGTGGACACCATCTCGGGCCTGGCTTCCGCCGACTATCGCCACGACGAATGGGGTGTGGACGTGACGGTCAGCGGTTCGCAAAAAGGCTTGATGCTTCCTCCCGGCATCAGCTTCAACGCCCTCTCGCCCAAGGCAATCGAAGCGAGCAAGACGGCGAAGCTGCCCAAGGCTTTCTGGGCCTGGGACGAGATCGTCGAAGTCAACCAGACCGGCTACTGGCCCTACACGCCCAATACCAACCTGCTGTACGCCCTGTCCGAGTCGATAGAAATGCTGGAGCAGGAAGGCCTCGCACAGGTCTTCGCCCGGCACAAGCGGCTCGGCGAGGCCTGCCGCGCCGCCGTGCAGGCATGGGGGCTCGAAGTGCAATGCGCGGACGCATCTGCGCACTCACCCGTGCTGACCGGCGTCCTGCTGCCACAAGGCGTGGATGCGGACAAGGTCAGGCAGACCGTCTACCAGAACTTCAACATGTCCCTGGGTGCGGGCCTGGGCAAGGTCAAGGGCCGCATGTTCCGCATCGGTCACCTGGGAGAGTGCAATGACCTGGCCCTGGTTGCCGCCGTTGGCGGCTGCGAGATGGGCCTGAAGCTGGCGGGTGTGCGAGTACGCGAGAGCGGGACACTCGCAGCCCTGGAGTTCCTGCAGCGCACGGCCACGCGCCAGGATCGCCCCGAGTAAAAAAAAACAAACCCCGCCTCGGCGGGGTTTGCCTCTGGACGCTGCGCGGCTTATCCATCCACCCGCACGTTCGCATCCCTGGCCACCTTCGCCCACTTGGCGATCTCGCTGCGTTGCAGCTCAGCGAACCGCTCCGCCGACCCGCCGCCATCCTCGACACCGAACGCGTCGAATTTCTCGCGCACGTCCGGCAAGGCGAGCACAGTCTGGATGTCCCTGTTCATGCGGGCGGCAATCGGCGCGGGCAGCTTGCCGGGACCCGAGATACCGTACCAGTTGAAGGTCTCGAAACCGTTGAAGCCCTGCTCCTGCATGGTGGGCACGTCCGGGTAGGCCTTCACCCGTTTCGAGCGGGTCTGCGCGAGCGCAATGACACGGCCGCTTTTCACATGGGGCGTGGCCGCGGTCATTGTCTCGAAGCTGTACTGGATCTGCCCGCCAACCAGGTCGGTCAGCAGTGGCCCGCTGCCTTTGTAGGGGACGTGCAGGGCATCGACCTTGGCCTGCAGCTTGAACAGCTCCAGCGCAAAGTGCTGCGCGGTGCCGGGGCCTGCGGAGCCGAAGGTGACCTTGCCCGGCTGCGCCTTGCACAGCGCGACCAGATCCTTCACCGTCCTGGCTGGCTGCATGGCGCCGGCAATGAGCAGGTTGGGCGTGAGGCCCAGCAGCGCAACCGGCACGAAATCCCGCTCGGGGTGGTAGCGCAGCTTGGGCAGCACCGCCGGTGCCAGTGCGTGGCTGTTGATCGTCGTCAGCAGCAAGGTGGCCCCGTCGCTCGCCTGCTGCGCCACGTATTCGGCCGCAAGCGTGCCCGACGCGCCGGGCCGGTTGTCGATAACCACAGGCTGCTTCCAGAGCTCTGCGAGCTTCAGTCCGACGACACGGCCCAGTGCGTCCGCGCCGCCGCCCGGCGGAAAGCCGATCACCAGCTTGATGGGCCCCGAGGGCCAGGTTTGGGCTTGCACCCAGGGAGTAGCCACGATTGCGACGGCGGCACCGCCGGCTTGCAGGAAATTGCGTCTTTGCATAAAGACCTCCAGAGGAAACTATGTCTTAAATTGCGGGCCAGCGGTCGGCCCAGGGATGCGCCGCTTCATACGCGGCGCCGATGTTGAGCAGCATGTCGTCAGCCCCGTAGGGACCGACCAGCTGCATGCCAATGGGAAGCCCTTCGCGTGACGGCGTGCAGGGCAGCGCGAGCGCGGGAAGCCCTGCCGCATTCACCCATCCGGTGTAGACGGCATGTCCACGTGGGCCGACTTCGTGTCCGTCGATATGCGTGGGGTGGGATTCTTCCGCCTTCCACGGCAGGGCCGCGGCCGAAGGCATGACGATCAGGTCCGTCCCCTCGAAAAGGGCCACGCTGCCGCGTCGCAACTGCCTGACCTGCTCGATGATTTGCCACAGGCGTGCCGCCGGCAGCCTGCGGCCCTTCTCGGCCATCTCCAGGTATTTCGACGACGCCTGCGCCGCCCAGGTCGGCTGGCGATCGAACAGTTGTGCCAGCCCGATCTGTCCGATCTGCGGCCAGGCTTCGGCATAAAAATCCAGATCGACGGGAAGCGGTCCCGTGCGGACACGATGCCCCAGTTCCGCGAGGCGCCGCACGGCCTGGCCGACACTCGCGGCAATTTGCGGATCGAGCGGGGCGTCGCCCAGACGCTCGACGTAGAGGATTCGCAGCGAGGTTGCAGCAGTGCGCGGGTTCGCGTGTGCCGCGGCGAGCGACGACCGGTCGACTGCGGCCGGTCCGCGCATGACGTCAAACAGCATTCGCACATCGGCAACCGTGCGCGCCAGCGGCCCTATGACCTCGAAATCGAGCAGCAGGCTGGGCAGCACATGCTCGCGTGGCACGGCCGAGAGCGAGGGCTTCAGTCCCACCACGCCGGTGTGCGATGCCGGCCTGCGTATCGAACCGCCGCCATCCTGCCCGATGGCAAGCGGCGCGATGCCGGCAGCAAGCCCCGCCACGCCGCCGCCGGTGGAGCCGCCAGGCGTGAGCTGCGTGTCCCATGGATTGCGCGTGGTGCCGAACACCGGATTGCTCGTGTAACCCTCCAGCGCGAACTCCGGCACGTTGGTCTTGCCCAGGATCAGCGCGCCCGCCGCGCGAGCGCGAGCCACCGACAGTTCGTCGTGGTCGCTTCGGTGGCGGCGCAACGCCGGACATCCCCAGGTGGTCTCCTGGTCCATCGTGTAGAGGCTGTCCTTCACCGTGATGGGAATGCCGTCGAGCGGCGACAGCGCCCGTCGCTGCGCGAAGCGCGCCGTCGCCGCCGCAGCCTCGCGCAGGAAATCCGCGTCGCGCCGGGCAACCACCGCGTTGATGCGCGGGTTCACCGCATCCAGCCGCGCGATGCAGTCCTGCGCCACCGCCAGCGGCGTGAGATCCCCTGCGCTGTAGCGGCGTTGCAGTTCGGCGGCCGACAACCGCCAGAGTTCACCAGCATTCATTGCGGTCACATCTTCGAAGGAAGGTACGTCACGATCTGCGGAAAGGCGAGCAGCAAGAGCGTGAAGAGGATCATGATCAATGCATAGGGCAGCGCGCCCCAGATCGCGTCCTCGATGCCGCCCTTGTCCGGCCGGATGCCGTGCACCACGAACAGGTTCATGCCCACCGGCGGTGTGATCAGGCCCAGCTCGCACATCAGCACGATGAAGATGCCGAACCAGATCGGATCGATGCCCACTGCCACCGCAATCGGGTAGGTGATCGGGATGGTGGCGACCTGCATCGACAGCACGTCCATGAACATGCCCAGGATCAGGTAGAACACGATCAGCACCAGGATCAGCGCGGTGGCTGAAAGGCCCAGGCTGGTCACCCACTTGGTCATCGACTCCGCGACGCCGGTGAGGCTGATCGCCAGGTTCAGGATGAAGGCCGCGGTCATGATCAAAAGGATCATGCCGCTGACACGCGCCGTCGAGATGAAGCAGTTGCGCAGCAGTTCGCGGTTGAGCTTGCCCGAATGCCACACGAAGCCCAGCGCGGCGATCACGCCCAGCGCCGCACTCTCGGTCGTGGTCGCGATGCCGAAGTACAGGCTGCCCATCACGATGCCGAACACCACCACCGGAGGCACCAGGTGAACCAGGCTGCGCACCTTGTCTGCAAATGGCACCTTGGCCTCACGCATGACGTTGCCGCTGAGGATGCTGGAGCCCGCGATGTAGAGCATGAAAAAGCTGGTGAGCAGCAAGCCGGGAATGATGCCGGCGATGAACAGCTGGCCGATCGAGTTGTTGGTGAGCGAGCCGTACACGATCATGTTCACCGATGGCGGGATCAGGATGCCCAGGGTGCCGCCGGCCGCGAGCGATCCGAGCGACGCGCGCATGGAGTAGCCGCGCTTTTGCAGCGACGGCAGTGCCACGGTGCCCACTGTGGCGGCGGTCGCCACTGACGACCCCGAGGTCGCGGCAAACAGCGCGCAACTGCCGATGTTGGTGTGCAGCAGACCGCCCGGAAGGCGCCCCAGCCACGCCGACAGGGCGATGTACATGCGATCGGCGATGCCCGAGCGCAGCAGCAGTTCGCCCAGCAGCACGAACAGCGGAATGCAGGTGAGCAGGTTTTCGTTGTGCACGCCCCAGACCACGGGCGCGATCGAATCCATGAACGGAATCCCGTAGGCGGCGATACCACCCAGGATGCCCACGAACGCCATCGACACGGCGATGGGCACGCCCACGAGCATCAGGCCGAGCATGGCGGCAAAGGCCATGCCGAAAAATGGCAGTGTCATGGCTTGGCTCCTTCGGCCGCCTGGCGGTTCGCCAGGTCGTCCAGTTCTTCTTTCAGTTCTTCCTTCGCGCCCTTGGGCTGGAAGTCATGATTCAGGACATCGATGCGCCCGGTGGCAAGCAGGACGGTGGCACGCAAGGCATACCCCGTGGCCACCAGCGCAAAGATCACGAGCCCCGCATACCAGACCGACTGGGGCAGGATCAGCGGTGTCGCCCACGGCGTTTGCGCGGTGCTGCCATAGGCGACCGTGTCGGTGACCACCTTGGTGGCTACCCAGGCGACAAAGATGCCGAATGCGGCGATGCTGGCGATCGAGAACCAGTTCAGGAACGCCTGCATGCGCAGCGGCAGCTTCTCGTGGAAGACGTCCACGCGAATGTGGTTGCGGCCCATCAGCGCCAGGCTGAATGCGATGGTGGAGCCGACAGCCAGCGCGTAGCCGCCCAGCTCGTCCGCACCCTGCAGCGAAATGTTGAACACCTTGCGCGAGATCGTCTCGACGGTCACAACGACGGCCAGCGAGAGGAAGACGGTGCCGAAGACCCAGGCGAGCACGTTCTCGATATGAGTCTTGACGCTCGACTGCGGCACAGGCGCGGCCGCGGGCGCGGCCTCCTTGAGGATGGCGCCCGGATTCATTTCAGCCCCAGCACCGGTGCGACCTGGGCATTCCACTGTTTGGAGCAGCCCGGGTTGGATTTGTCACAGGTCTCGGCCCAGCTGGGCAGCGACACCTTGGTGACCGCACTGCGCACGACCTCCAGGTCGGCAGGCGTCACGGCCACGTTGGTCAGCTTGAACTTCTTGCCGTTGGTGCAAGGGTCCTTGCCCTGGTTGCAGTTCAACGCGTCCTGGAACAGCTCTTCGGAGTAGGTCCAGATCTCGTCGCTGAGCTTGTCGAACGCCCTCTGCATCTTGACCTGCTGATCAGGCTTGAGCGAATTCCACGCCTTCGTCGACATGGCGTAGCCGTTCAACGCCATCTGGAATCCCAGGGGCAGCTGGTGGGTCGTGACTTCCGGCCAGCCCGCGGAGTTCGCGGAGCTGGGACCGCTGATGGCGCAGTCCACGACTCCGAGGGACAGCGACTGGTGCGTGTCCGCGAACGACACGGGCACAGGCGTCGCACCGACCATCTCGATGAACTTGGCCAGGTTCTGGTCATAGACGCGCACCTTCATGCCCTTGATGTCAGCCAGCTTCGAGATCGGCTTCTTGCAAAAGAGGACTTGCGGACCGAAGGGCCAGACGGCCAGCAGCTTCACGTTGAACTGCTTTTGCAGGCGATCATCGACCGTCTTGATGTAGGCCCTGGCCACCTTGCGGCCAGTGACGTAATCGGGGCTGGCGCCCACCAGGTCAAGCCCCAGCAGGGTGGGCTCGTCGCGCGAGTTCTGCGAGACGCGCAGGGACACGATGTCGAACAGGCCGGCCTTCATCACGCGCAGCTGCTCCGTGTCCTTCAGGCCCAGGGTGTCGATCGGCTTGTAGTCGACATCGATCGGCAGGCCCGTCCTCTCGGCGAAGTGTTCGAAGAACGGCTGCTCCTTGTTCTTCTGGATCAGGCCGGTGGCCAGGGGCTGGCCGATGGCCTTGAACTTGATCTTTTCCTGGGCGATGGCCGGCGTGGCGCTGACGCCGATGGCGAGCACCGTGCAGGCGAGCAGACGGCATAGCAGGTTGCGTTTCATGGGAAGGCTCCTTGGGTGGTGGTAGGGGGAGGCTGCAGGAACTAGCGGATGCGCGCGCCAAGAGCGCGCTCCAGTGAAGGGGGCAAGCCGCGATTGGGCTTGGCTGGGGGCAGCGCGAAGCTTCCGCGCTGCGCGCGGCCCGGCTTCAACGCGGCCAGTGTTTCGGCATGCCGCACGGCGCTGGACACGCCATCGACGACAGGCACCGGAAGCTGGCCCGCCAGGGAACGCGCCAACCCGGCAAGCGGCGCGCCGGCGAGCACGATCACCTCGGCTCCGTCTTCTTCGACGGCGCGGTCGGCCAGCGCCTTCAGGGCGTCTGCATGCTCCTGCTGCACGCCGCCGATGCTCGAGAGCGGCCGGTCCAGTGCCCGGATGCTGGCCAGGCGGCCGCCGAAACCGTAGCTCTCCACGACTTCGCGGTACCAGGCCTGGATGCGCTGCGAGATCGCGATGATCGAGATGCGATGACCCAACAGGTGCGCGCTGGCCAGTGCGGCCTCAGTCATGCCCGTCACGGGCACCGGCATGACTTCGCGCAGGCCGACCAGGCCCGGGTCACCGAACGCGGCGACAACCACTGCGTCGTAGTCATGTGCGTGTTCGCACGCGAGCTGCGCGGTCGCATAAGCGCCGATCAACGCCTCGAAGCGAGTCTCGATGTAGGCCACGCCAAACGGCGCGGTGAGCACTTCGATTTCGGTCCCGACCGATGCACTGCGTTGCGCCTCTTCGCGGATCAGCGCCGAGACGCTGTCCGAGATGTTGGGGTTGATCAGCAGCAGTCGCATCACGCTCTCCTGGGCAGCAGGCTCGGCGCCCCGCACGGCAGGAATTTGCCGTGACCCGCGGTGCCGGTGAACTTCTCGCCATCCCACACCACATCGCCACGCAGCAGCGTGAGCGCAGGCCATGCCTTGAGCTGCATGCCCTGGTACGGCGTGTAGTCGACGGCGTGGTGCAGCCGGGCGTTGTCGATCGTCACGTCGCGCTCATCCCAGATCACGAGGTCTGCATCGCTGCCCACCGCGATGGTTCCCTTGCGCGGGTGCAGGCCGTAGGCCTTCGCCGGGTTGGTGGAGGTCAGCTCGACGAATTTCTGCAGCGTGATCCTGCCCGCCAGCACGCCTTCGGAATACAGCAGCGGCAGGCGCGTTTCCAGGCCGGGGATGCCGTTGGGGATGTGGCGAAAAGGCGCCTCCTCGCCGCCGACCTTCTTGCCCTGCGGGTCGTCGTAGCGAAACGGTGCATGGTCAGAAGAAAACACCGTGAAGAGACCGTCGCCCAAGCCGCTCCAGATGACTTCCTGGTTCGCCTTGTCGCGCGGCGGTGGGCTGCAGACGCACTTGGCGCCCTGGTAGCTGTCATCGATGCCGAGGTCTTCGGCCGTGAGAAACAGGTATTGCGGGCAGGTCTCCGCAAAGATGGACAGGCCGTGGCTGCGTGCCCAGCGGATCTGCTCGATCGCCTCGCGGCCGGACACGTGCACGATGAGAATGGGCACGTCGACCAGTTCCGACAGCGCGATGGCGCGGTGCGTGGCCTCGCGCTCCACCAGCATCGGACGCGCGTGCGCGTGCCACCGCGGTGCGGTGCGGCCCGCGCGCTCCAGCCGCCTGGTCAGCCACTCGATGCAGTCGGCGTTCTCGGCATGGACCATCGCCAGCGCGCCATGAGTCCGTGCGACGTCGAGCACATCCAGGATCTGCCCGTCGTCGAGCTTGAGGTCGTCGTAGGTCATGTAGACCTTGAACGATGTATAGCCGCGGCCGATGAGGTCAGGCAATTGCCTGGCGAGCACGTCCGGCGTGGGGTCGCTCACGATCAGATGGAACGCGTAGTCGATGCAGGCCTTGCCCTCGGCACGGCCGTGATAGTCCTGCACCGCAGCCTCCAGCGAACCGCCCTTCATCTGCGCAGCGAAAGGGATGATGGTTGTGGTGCCGCCGCAGGCAGCGGAACGCGTTCCGGTCAGAAAGTCGTCCGCCATCTTTGCCGGACCTTCCATGGGCTGGTCCAGATGGCAATGGGCATCGACACCGCCGGGTGTGACGGTCCGGCCTGCTGCGTCGATCTCGCGCGAGCCGCCGGAAAGCGCGTCACCGAGCGCGGCGATGCGCCCGCCACGGATTCCGATGTCGCACGCGAAGGTGTCGCTTGCCGTCGCCACCCGGGCGTTGCGAATGACCAGGTCGAAATCAGCCATGGCGACGGACCCCGCACTCTTCTGAAAACAATAAATTACTCTTTTTGTCGACAGTGATTTGCGCGCATTGGTTGCAAGTTGGAGAGGTCAGCTGCGTCATCGGGTACTTCTTCAGAGGTTGGGTTGGGGCGAACTTGAGGTCGGCAGAAGGACTGTTTTGTTGATTTCTTCTTGTGGCGAAGCATAGGACAGCGCCACGTCCTTGATCTAGGTGTTTACACTACTGTCCACATTTATTTATGGCATTGTCGACAATCGTTGACTACATTTGCCGCAACGAATGACGCCCGCAGCACCTGGTGGACTGCGCGTTTCCCAAAACCTGGAGCGACCCATGCCCCCTTCACCCATGCCCCCTTCACCCTTGACCCTCCGGCCCTTGCGCCTGGGCGTGCTGACGCCCTCATCCAACACCGCCCTGGAACCGGTCACGACCGCCCTCCTGGGCGGGCTCACCGGCGTGACAGCCCACTTCTCCCGCTTCCGGGTGACCGAGATTTCCCTCGAAGCAAACGCCCTCGGGCAGTTCGACGACAGCAAGGTGCTGGCCGCGGCGCAATTGCTGGCCGATGCAAAGGTCGATGTGATCGGCTGGAGCGGCACTTCGTCCGGGTGGCTTGGATTCGAGCGCGACCGGCAACTGGTGGATCGCATCCGCGAGTGCACCGGCATCCCCGCCACCACCGCCGTGCTGGCGCTCAACGAGTTGCTGGCGATCAGGGGCGTGCAACGTCTTGCACTGGTCAGCCCCTATACGGCCGACGTCCAGCGCAGGATCCTCGACAACTACCGCGCCATCGGGGTGGAGGTGGTCGCCGAGCGCCACCTGGGCATCCGCGTCAACCATGACTTTGCCGGTGTCACTGCCCCCACCTTGCGCGACCTGATTTCACAAGTGGCCGGCTCGCGGCCCCAGCCGCAGGCCATCACCACCTTCTGCACCAACCTGCGCGCCGCGCAACTCGCGCCCGAGGTCGAGCGGGTTCACGGTGTTCCCTTGCTCGACACCGTGAGCACCACCGTGTGGGGCATGCTGCGTGCCGCAGGCGTGCCACCGTCGCAGATCACGGGCTGGGGGGAGATGTTCGAATGGCACTGAACGCAGCCAACAGCCACGAATTCGCGGCCATGGCACTGGCGCGAGAGGGCAGCGATCACGAAGAACCCGCACATCGCGCCGGCCGACGCAAGCCGCGCGCACGCCTGAACACCGACACCGGCGTCGAGGAAATCTACGAGCGAATCTTCGTCGCCATCCTGGAACACCGCCTTCAACCGGGCACCAAGCTCGGCGAGGAGCGTCTGGCAGACATCTTCGGGGTCAGCCGCGCACGCATCCGCGAAGTGCTGACACGGCTCGCGCATGCACAGATCGTGCAGCTCTATCCGCAGCGCGGCGCCTTTGTCGCGCAGCCCACCGTGCAACAGGCACGCGAAGTGTTCGAGGCCCGCCGGCTGATCGAACCCGCACTGGTGCGGCGCCTGATTGAAACGCTCACGCCCGAGAAAATCACCCGGCTGCGGCAACACCAGGAACTCGAAGCGGACGCCCGGCGCAGGCACGACAAGCGCGCCGTGATACGCCTGTCCGGCGAGTTCCACACGCTCATCGCCGAGCTGGCCGGGAACTCGGCCCTGTCGCGCAGCATGCGCGAACTGTGCACGCTCACCTGCCTGATCATCTTCCTGTACGACGCACCCACGGCGCAGAGCTGCCGCCACGACGAGCACGAGATGCTCATCGACGCCGTGGGGCGGCGCGACCGCTGCCGCGCCGAGAAGCTGATGCTGGCGCACCTCGACCACATCGAAAGCAGCCTGACCCTGCACGACTCGGACACCGAACCCGACCTTGCGGCTGTCTTCCATGGCTGAGCCCAGCGATTTCACCGGCCGGGACTTCATCGGCTATGGCGAGCACCCGCCGCAATTCGAGTGGCCGGGCGGCAGGAGATTGGCCCTGAGCATCGTTGTGAACTACGAAGAAGGCGCAGAGCGCTGCGTGCTCGACGGCGATGCCACCTGCGAAACGCTCAACACCGATGTGCCCGGCGCGCGGCCCAGGGCAGGCGGACGCAACCTGGCCGTGGAGTCTCATTACGAATACGGCAGCCGCGTGGGCCATTGGCGCATCCTGGACCTGCTTGCCGAATGCGGCGTCCCGGCCACCTACTTTGTCGTTTCGCAGGCGGCGCAAAAGCATCCGCAGGCGCTCGCAGCCATCGTGGCGGCAGGCCATGAAGTGGTGTCGCACGGAGAGCGGTGGATCGACTACAGCGAGGTCGACCGCGAAACCGAACGGCAACACATGGTCCGCTCGCTGGACGTGCTGGAGCAACTTTGCGGCGAGCGGCCCGTGGGCTGGTACACGGGCCGCGCCAGCGTCAACACGCGTGCGCTGGCCGTGGAAAACGGCCTGCTGTACGACAGCGACGCCTACAACGACGACCTGCCGTACTGGACACGCGCAGGGCAACACCAGCACCTGGTCTTGCCCTACACCTTCGACTGCAACGACATGCGCTTTGCTGCCGCGCCCGGGTTCGACACGCCGGACGATTTCACCAGCCACCTGCAGCGCACGCTCGACGCGCTGCGCCGCGAATCGGCGCGCCGGCCCCGCATGATGTCCATCGGTCTGCACCTGCGGCTCGCCGGGCGTCCGGGGCGCAGTGAGGCGCTGCGTGAGTTCCTGCTGCGTGCGGTGCAGCTGCCTGACGTCTGGTTTTGCCGCCGCCGCGACATCGCAACATTCTGGCGGGATCGTTTTCCCGCTTCTCCAACATGAAAACGCTCTTTCTCAATCCCAATTCCAGTGAGCGCGTCACCGCCGCGCTGCACACCGCGATCTCCAGGGCCGGCGGCGTGGAAGGCCACTGGGAGACGCGCCTGCTGTCCGGTGGACCCAACGTCATCAGTTCGGCAGCTGACAACCGCATCGCCGAGCAGGCCGTCGCCGCACAACTGCCCGCGCTCGCCGACGAGTTCGACCGCATCGTGCTGATGTCCTCACTGGACACCGGTTATGCCGTCGCGCGGCAGATGCTCGGGAGCCGGGTGTTCGGCTTCACACGCAGCGCGCTGGCCTGGCAGCGGCTGCAGGGCCGCCGCCTGCAGGCGATTACTTTCGGGCAGGAAATGGCACCTCTGTACGAGACGATCTTCTGCGACGGCGAAGCAGCCGGTGTCGTGCAGGCGCATGAGGTCTGCCCGTCAAGTCCGCTCACGCTCGCGCTTGCCGACGATGAACGCTCGGTGCGGGAACTCGCCACGGTCTGCGAGCGTGTCTACGCGGCATCGCGCACCCCTGTTTTCGTCATTGGCGCGGTCGTACTGGAACTTGCAACACGCGTGCGGGAGCAGGGCCGGCCCTGGATCATCGATCCGGTGGCCGATCTCCTGGCCCTGCTCTCAACCCAACCCCATCAACGCCCATGAACCGCATCACCGCCGCAGGGCTACGCACCGCCTTTGCATGCACCCTGTGCCTGCCGCAGTTCGCACTCGCCTCGGAAATCGACGGCCGGCAACTGTCTGCGATCTGGGCCCTGCCCTTCGCAGGCATCCTGCTGTCGATCGCGCTGCTGCCCTTGTGCACGCCGCGCCTGTGGCATCACCACTTCGGAAAGATCGCTGCGGCATGGGCACTGGCCTTCCTGCTGCCGTTCGGAATCTCCTTCGGCGCCAGCCAGGCCGCAGCCAGCGTCGCCCACGTGCTCCTTGGCGAGTACCTGCCCTTCGTCATCCTTCTCACTGCGCTGTTCACGGTGGCCGGCGGCATCCACATCCGGGGCAACCTGCACGGCAGTCCCGGCCTGAACGTCACCATCCTGGCCATCGGCGCCGCGCTCGCAAGCGTCATGGGCACCACGGGCGCATCCATGCTGCTCATCCGGCCGTTGATCCGCGCCAACGACAACCGGCGTCACCGCGTCCACGTGTTCGTCTTTTTCATATTCATCGTCGCCAATGCAGGCGGATCACTCACGCCCCTTGGGGACCCGCCCCTCTTCCTCGGATTCCTGCAGGGCGTCGACTTTCTGTGGACGGCGCGGCACCTGTTCCCGATGACCCTGTTCCTGGTCGGCACGCTGCTCGCGATCTTCTATGCGCTCGATGCGTGGTACTACCACCGGCGCGAAGAGCTGCTGCCGCGCGACCCCACGCCGGACACGCAAGCCATCGGCTTCGACGGCGCCCGCAACTTCTGGCTGCTGGGGTTGATCGTCCTGCTGGTGCTGGTCAGCGGCGCGTGGAAGCCGGGCGTGACGTTTCGCATGGCCGGTGTCGACATCGGACTGCCGGGGCTGGTCCGCGACATCGGCCTCGTCGGCGTCACGCTGCTGTCCCTGCGCTTCACGGCGGCGAGCGTGCGTGCGGCCAACCAGTTTTCATGGGGACCGATGCAGGAGGTGGCCAAGCTCTTCGCGGGCATCTTCCTGACCATCGTGCCAGTCATTGCCATGCTTCGGGCCGGCACGGACGGACCGTTTGGTCCCCTGGTCGCAGCAGTCACGCGGCCCGATGGCTCACCCGACCCGGCGATGTATTTCTGGGCTGCGGGCGCACTCAGTTCTTTCCTGGACAACGCGCCGACCTATCTGGTGTTTTTCAACACCGCAAGCGGCGACGCCCAGGTGCTCATGACGAGCCTGGCGTCCACCCTGACCGCCATTTCCGCGGGGGCGGTTTTCATGGGCGCCAACACCTACATCGGCAACGCACCCAACATGATGGTCAAGGCCATCGTCGAAGAAAGGGGTGTGACCATGCCCGGGTTCTTCGGCTACATGGCCTGGTCCGCCGTGGTGCTCCTGCCGCTGTTCGGTTTGATCACGCTGTTCTGGTTCAGTTGAACAGAGGCCCCAGCATCAGGTCTTGGGCAGCGCTTCCCACCACCGGCCGTCGAATCGACCCTGCAGGAAGGCAATGAAGGCCTGCACCTTGTGCGTCACCAGCTTGGGCGAAGGGTAGACGGCGTGGATCTCCTGCTCCGGCAGGCTGTGTCCCTTGAGCACCTCGACCACCGCGCCCGAAGCAAGCGAGGCGTTTGCCACATACCAGGGAAGCGCGGCGATCCCCAGGTGCGACCGCGTGGCGGCAAGCACTGCGGACAGGCTGTTGGACCGCAGGCGGGCGCTGACCGGGATGGTGACGGCCTCACCGCGCGGCGACATGACGCGCCACACATCGCTGCCCTGCACGCTGCTGTAGATCAGCGTTTCGTGCGCGCTGAGATCGGTGGGACGCCGTGGCACGCCGTGGATGCGCAGGTATTTGGGCGACGCCACCATCAGCCAGGGATTGGTGCCGATAAAGCGCGCACCCAGTGATGAGTCGGCCAGCTTGCCCATGCGAACGGCCACGTCCATCCCCTGGGCGACCAGGTCGGTATAGCGATCTTCAAAGCTCAGGTCGACCTGCAACTGCGGATGCTGGCGCATGAACTCCAGCGTGAGCGGCACCAGAACCCGCCGCCCGAAGGCCACCGAGCTGCTGATGCGCAGCAGGCCCTGGGCCTGGCTCTGCCGCGTCTGCACGACGCTGTCGGCTTCCTGCAGCGAACGCACGATCTCCTTGCACTTTTCGTAGTAGAGAGCGCCCGCCTCGGTCAGGCTCACGCCGCGCGTGTTGCGGTTGAGAAGCCGCACCTTGAGGCGCGACTCCACCGCCGCGACCTGCTTGGTCACCGTGGGCTGTGTCGTTGCGAAGGCCTGGGCGGCCTTCGAAAAACTTCCGGTCTCCACAACCCGTACGAACATTTCCATTGCCATCAAGCGGTCCATCGTGTGTCACCTATTCCTATGCGGAATAGATGTTATGGACCCGCGCCATCTTCTGCAATGGCCCACCGGTTCTTAAAGTCATGACCGGAACAACAGGAGTGCAGACATGGCAAGAATGAGTGCAGCCCAGGCCGCCATCTGGGTGCTGGAAAAAGAAGGCGTGACGCAGGCCTTCGGCGTGCCCGGTGCGGCGATCAATCCCTTCTACGCCGCGATGCGCCATCAGGGAACGATCGGCCACATCCTCGCGCGCCACGTCGAAGGCGCGTCGCACATGGCCGAGGGCTACACGCGTGCGGCGCCCGGCAACATCGGCCTGTGCATCGGAACCTCCGGGCCCGCCGGCACCGACATGATCACGGGCCTCTATTCGGCGCAGGCCGATTCGATCCCTATCCTCTGCGTGACCGGCCAGGCCCCGCGTGCGCGCCTGTACAAGGAAGACTTCCAGGCCGTGGACATCGAGTCCATTGCCAAGCCGGTCACCAAATGGGCAGTGACTGTGCGTGAGCCGGCGCAGGTGCCGCGCGTGTTCCAGCAGGCCTTTCACCTGATGCGCTCGGGCCGGCCTGGGCCTGTCCTGATCGACCTGCCTTTCGACGTGCAGGTGGCCGAGATCGAATTCGATCCGGACACCTATGCGCCGCTGGCCGTCTACAAGCCCGCAGCGACGCAAGCGCAGGCCGAGAAAGCCATCGCCATGCTGCAGGAGGCCGAGCGGCCGTTGATCGTCGCAGGCGGAGGCGTGATCAACGCCGATGCGGCCGACCTTCTCGTTGAATTCGCCGAGCTCACGGGTGTGCCCGTGATCCCGACGCTGATGGCCTGGGGCAGCATCCCCGACGACCATCCGCTGATGGCGGGCATGTGCGGCCTGCAGACCAGCCACCGCTACGGAAATGCATCGATGCTGGCCAGCGACTTCGTGCTGGGCATCGGCAACCGCTGGGCCAACCGGCACACGGGTTCGATCGAGGTCTACACGCGCGGCCGCAAGTTCGTGCACGTGGACATCGAGCCGACCCAGATCGGGCGCGTGTTCTCCCCCGACTACGGCATCACCTCCGACGCGAAGGCCGCGCTGCAGCTGTTCGTGCAGGTGGCGCGCGAGTTGAAGGCGGCAGGCAAGCTGAAGGACCGCGGAACCTGGGCTGCCGAGTGCCTGCAACGCAAGCGCACCATGCTTCGCAAGACCCACTTCGACAACGTGCCCATGAAGCCGCAGCGCGTCTACGAGTCCATGAACCAGGCCTTCGGGCGTGACACCACCTACATCAGCACGATCGGCCTGTCGCAGATCGCGGGTGCGCAGTTCCTGCACGTCTTCGGGCCGCGCCAGTGGATCAACTGCGGCCAGGCCGGACCGCTCGGGTGGACGGTGCCCGCCGCGCTCGGCGTGCGCGCGGCCGACCCAAAGCGGCCCATCGTGGCGCTTTCGGGTGACTACGACTTCCAGTTCATGATCGAAGAGCTGGCCGTGGGCGCGCAGTTCAAGCTGCCCTACATCCACATGGTGGTGAACAACTCCTACCTCGGATTGATACGGCAGTCGCAGCGCAATTTCGACATGGACTATTGCGTGCAGCTCGCCTTCGACAACATCAACATGCCCGAGAGCGCCACGCCCGAGCGCGGCTACGGCGTGGACCACGTGAAGGTGGTGGAAGGACTTGGCTGCAAGGCCATCCGCGTGCACCGCCCGGACGAGCTCGCACCAGCCATTGCGCAGGCGCACGTCTGGATGAAGGAGCTGCAGGTTCCCGTGGTCATCGAAGTCATCCTGGAGCGCGTGACCAACATCGCGATGGGCACCGAGATCGACAACGTGAAAGAGTTCGAGGAACTCGCCACCTGCCTGTCGGACGCGCCCACCGCCATCGCAGCCTTGCTCGACTGAAGGATCACACCATGCCGAAATTCGCTGCCAATCTCACGATGCTCTTCACGGAGCTTCCCTTCCTGGATCGCTTCGCCGCGGCTCGCAACGCAGGCTTTCACGCCGTCGAATACCTGTTCCCCTATGAATACGACAGGCAGGACCTGGCGGCGCGCCTTCGAGACCATGGCCTGACGCAAGTTCTGCACAACCTGCCGGCCGGTGACTGGGCTGCGGGCGAGCGCGGTATCGCGTGCCATCCGGACCGTCGCGACGAATTCCGCGCCGGGGTCGAGCGCGCCATCACATACGCGAATGCACTCGACTGTCGGCAGCTGAACTGCCTGGTCGGCAAACAGCTTGGCGCAGTCACTCATGAGGAGGCGCACGCAACCGTGGTCTCCAACCTGCGCTACGCCGCCGATGCACTGGCCGCCGAAGGCATACGACTGCTGGTCGAGCCGATCAATGCCTATGACATTCCCGGCTTCTTCCTGACCCGCACGGATCAGGCGCTTGCGCTCATCGACGAAGTGGGCTCTGCCAATCTTTTCCTGCAGTACGACATCTATCACGCACAACGCACCGAAGGCGAGCTGGCCGCTACGCTCCAGCGCAACCTTGCCCGCATCGCCCATGTGCAGGTGGCCGACAACCCCGGCCGCAACGAGCCCGGCACAGGCGAGATCAACTACGACTATCTCTTCAGGCACCTGGACCAGATCGGCTACGCCGGATGGGTGGGCTGCGAATACAAACCGGCTGCGTCCACGGCCGCCGGACTCTCCTGGCTGCAGCGCTTCGCGCGCTGAGCCGCCACACAAGCACAAGGAAAAACGAAATGACCTCTTCCCCTCTCAAGATCGGCTTCATCGGCCTTGGAATCATGGGCGGTCCCATGGCCGGCCACCTGCTGGGCGCCGGACATCAACTGTTTGTCTACACGCACGGTCGTGTGCCGAATGTCATCGCCGAGTCGGCTGCGACCCAATGCACCAACGCCAGCGAGGTCGCCAAACGCGCCGACATCATCTTCCTCATGGTGCCGGACACGCCCGATGTCGAAGCGGCGCTGTTTGGTGAGCGCGGTGTTGCAGCGGGCCTGAGCGCCGGCAAGACCGTGGTCGACATGAGCTCGATCTCGCCCATCGCCACCAAGACCTTCGCGCAGAAGATCCGGGCGCTGGGTTGCGACTACCTCGATGCGCCGGTCTCCGGTGGCGAGGTAGGCGCGAAGAACGCGACGCTGAGCATCATGGTCGGCGGCGAACCCGAGGTATTCGAGAGGGTGCGGCCGCTGTTCGAACTGATGGGCAAGAACATCACGCTCGTCGGCGGCAACGGCGACGGACAGACGGCCAAGGTCGCCAACCAGATCATCGTGGCGCTGAATATCGAGGCCGTCGCGGAAGCACTGCTCTTCGCCGCGCGCGCCGGCGCCGACCCCGCGCGCGTGAGACAGGCGCTCATGGGCGGCTTCGCCTCCAGCAAGATCCTGGAGGTGCACGGCGAGCGCATGGTGCGCCGCACCTTCGAGCCCGGCTTTCGCATCGAGCTGCACCAGAAGGATCTCAACCTCGCACTTGCCAGCGCGCGTGCACTCGGTCTGTCGCTGCCCAATACCGCGACCGCGCAGGAGTTGTTCAACGCCTGCGCCGCGCATGGCGGCAAAGGCTGGGATCACTCCGCGATGGTGCGCGCACTCGAGAAGCTGTCGAACTTCGAAATCGGCCAGCAAGCGACCTGAATGCAAGACGCCATGTCAAGGCCAGCGAACGCGAATGCGCAACCACAGCGGGCGCTCTTGCGCCAGATGTTCGATGCCGCCGTCGCTTCGGCGCAGCCCTCGGTCTGCGTGCCACCGCACCTTCCTGATCCGCACGAAGTCAAGGGACGGGTGCTAGTCATAGGCGCGGGCAAAGCGGCCGCGGCAATGGCCCAGGCTGTCGAGCAGCACTGGCCGGGGCCGATCAGCGGACTGGTCGTGACGCGCCGCGGCCACGCCGTGCCCTGTCGCCAGGTAGAAGTGGTCGAAGCAGCGCACCCCATCCCGGACGCCGCTGGAGAGGCAGCCGCTGCCCGCATGCTCGCGCTCGTGCACGGGCTGGGCGCCGACGACCTGGTGCTTTGCCTGATTTCTGGCGGTGGCTCGGCGCTGCTCCCCCTACCCGCTGAAGGGCTCACGCTGGAGGACAAGCAGTCGATCAATAAGGCCCTGCTCGCATCCGGTGCTTCCATCTCCGAGATGAACACGGTGCGTCGCCACTTGTCGCGCATCAAGGGCGGGCGACTTGCCGCCGCCTGCCACCCTGCTCGCGTGTTGAGCCTGCTGATTTCGGATGTGCCACGTGATCGCTTGATCGACATCGCATCCGGTCCCACCGTCGCGGACCCGACCACATGCCAGGACGCCCTGGCCATCGTGGATCGGTTCGGCATAGCCCTGCCCAAGGCCGCGCGTGAGTTGCTGGAAGGCGGCCATTGCGAGTCCGTGAAACCCGGCGACCCGCGACTTGCCCGTGCGCAGACGCGCATCATCGCGGCGCCGCACATGGCGCTGCAGGCCGCCGCCTCCATCGCGCGGCAGGCGGGCTATGCAGACTGTGTGCTGGGCGACGCCATCGAAGGCGAAGCCCGCGAACTCGGCAAGGTACTCGCGGGCATCGCGCTGCAGGTTGCCGATCGCGGCCAGCCTCTGCGGCCACCATGCGTCCTGCTCTCCGGAGGCGAGGCGACAGTGACCCTGCGCCATCGGCCCGGCGAGAAAGATGTGGGGACGCAAGGCGGGCGCAACGTCGAATGTTTGCTCTCCATGGCCATCGCGCTGGAGGGCCATCCCCGCATCCATGCGCTTGCAGCCGATACCGATGGCGTCGACGGCACTGCGGAGATTGCCGGCGGCACGTTCGGCCCCGACACGCTGCGACGCGCATGGAGCCTCGGGCTGCCCCCGCGCGAGCGGCTGGACGCCAACGATGGACACGGCTTTTTTTCCGCCCTCGATGAATCCGTCATCACGGGTCCGACTCTCACCAACGTCAATGATTTCCGGGCGATCCTGATCGAAGCCGACTGCGGCGACGCCCCAACACAAGGAACACCAAGTGCGCAGAACACGTAATGCCAAGATCGTCGCCACCCTGGGGCCGGCCAGCTCGCAAGCGAGCGTCATCGAACAGTTGTTTCTCGCAGGCGCGGATGTCTTTCGCCTGAATTTCAGTCACGGCAGCGCCGACGATCACGCCCGGCGCGTCGCGATCATTCGCGACATCGAGATTCGCCATGGCCGCCCGATCGCCATCCTCGCCGACCTGCAGGGACCCAAGCTGCGCGTGGGCACATTTGCAGGCGGCGCCGTGCAGCTGCAGCCAGGCCAGGCGTTCCGGCTGCAACTCGAGCCGGTGGAAGGATCAGTGGATGGGGCCCACCTGCCACACGCGGAAATCTTTGCAGCGCTCTCACCCGGCATCGAACTGCTGCTGGACGACGGCAAACTTCGTGTGGTCGTGGAAAGTTGCGGCGAAGGGTGGGCGCAAACCCGCGTGGTGGTCGGCGGCCTGCTGTCGGAGCGCAAGGGCGTCAATGTGCCGGGCGTGGTGCTGCCGCTTTCGGCGCTCACCACCAAGGACCGGCGGGATCTGGAAGTGGCGCTCGAACTGAAGGTGGACTATGTAGCGCTCAGTTTTGTGCAGCGCCCCGAGGATATCCACGAAGCGCGAGCGCTCGTAGCCGATCGCGCCCTGCTCATTGCCAAACTCGAAAAGCCCGCCGCCCTGGACAGGCTCGAGGAAATTGTCGACGCGACCGACGCCGTCATGGTGGCGCGTGGCGATCTGGGCGTCGAACTCGCCGCTGAACTCGTCCCCTCGCTCCAGAAAAAAATCGTGCGTGCCTGCCGGGAGCGCGGCAAGCCGGTGATCGTCGCCACGCAGATGCTGGAGTCGATGATCGAAAGCCCGGTGCCGACGCGCGCGGAAGCATCGGACGTGGCCACGGCGGTCTACGACGGCGCCGATGCGGTGATGCTTTCGGCGGAGTCCGCTGCGGGCAAGCACCCTCTGGCCGCCGTGGAAATGATGAGCCGCATCATCGAACGCGTGGAGGCCGACCCGCATTACCGCCAGGTGATCGATGCCTCCCATGCGCCCAACAGGGCAGGCCACACCCGTTTGGCCGACGCCGTGTGTTGCTCGATGAGTCGTGCGGTCACGCTGCTGCGGGCAGCTGCGATCGTCTCCTGCACCCACTCGGGCCATACCAGCTTGCGGGCCGCGCGCGAGCGTCCTGAAGCCCCCATCCTGAGCCTGACACCCAAACTGTCCACTGCGCGCCGGCTCTCGCTCGCGTGGGGCGTGCATTCGCTGCACATCCCCGACGTCGCAGGCGTTGAAGAGATGACTGCTGTCGCAGCACGTTCAGTGCTGCAAGAGGGCTTCGCGCGCTCCGGCGACATCTTCGTGGCGATCGCGGGCATTCCGTTTGGCGCGGCCGGAACCACCAACCTGATGAGAATCGCCCAGGCGTGAGGAAAGATCAGTCAGGCGTTCATGCCGAAGATCGTCGCCAGCTCCACTTCGCCATCCTGAGCTTCGAGCTGCAGGCTGCTCTCGATGTGGTTGAGGTGTTCGATCATCAACTTCTCGGCACGCGCGCCATCTTTTTTTGCGAGCGCGTCGATGATGAGGCTGTGCTCGTCGTGGCGGCAGCTCTGCGCCGTGGGCGCGTCGTAGAGAAAGATGGTGAGGCAGGTCAGCACGCACAACTCGCGCATGCTGCGCGCCAGCGCCGAATTGCCTGCCAGTTCAGCCACCAGTGTGTGGAACTCACCGGACAGGCGGATGACCGCGCGCTTGTCGTTGCGTCTTTTGGCGTCGGCCTCCAGTTCGGCGTGCTGGCGCAGACGGTTGATCTTGTCCGGTGTGATCGTGGCGATGAGCCTGCGCAACACCGCCGGCTCGATGAGGCGGCGGGCTTCGAAGACATCCCGCGCCTGCTCCCTCGTCGGCTTGGCCACATAAGCGCCGCGCTGCGGATAAAGCTCCACGATCTGCTCATGCGCGAGCCGCGCGAGCACTTCGCGAATGCGCGCACGGCTGACGTTGAAGATTTCGGCCATCTTCTCTTCCCCCAGCTTGGTGCCGGGTTGAAGCCGATGCTCGAGGATCGCAACGTAGATGCGCTCATAGATCTCGTCGATGGCTGCCTCGCGCTCCGGGCGATTGCGTTCGGTCTGTTTTGCGGGCTTTTGCGCTTTGGACGGCATGGAGTCTTTTCTGGATGGGGCGGCTGCGACTTTACCGACGCGCTTGAGGGGGATCGGGCTCATTGCCATTGGAACAGTCCTCCCCAACCTTCGATGCCGGCAGGGGAATGCCCGGCTGAGCGCAGCATGCCCCAAACCGTGGTGGCGACGGTGTCGAGCAGCGGGATGCCCAGGTCGGCCTCGACGCTCGCGGCGAGATGCGCAGCGCGCAGGTTGGTGCAAAAGGTCAGGATGGCTTGCGGGCGCGCCAATGCCACCTCATCGACCAGGCCGCGCAACCGGTCAGGAGACACCGTCGCAAACGAGTGGTTGTCGCGCAGGCCCAGGTGCCGCTCAGCCACGACGTCCATGCCGAGCGAGCGATATTCCTGCACGATGCGCTGCTGCACGTCGTCGGTATACGGTGTCACAAGGGCCACGCGCGTGATGCCGCGCAGCGCAAGCAGTTCGTTGAGGGCGAGCACAGCAGTGGTGGCAGGAATGCCGCAGCGCTCGGTGATGCGCTCGCAGAGGCTGCGATCCTGCTCGAATCCCAGCCAGCCGGCCGAGGTGCCGCTCCAGCCGATCGCCTGCACTTTCGCATCGGCCAGCAGCTCGGCGGCGGGCAGGATACGCGCTTCGTCGAACTGTCCCAGGGCCTGGGCCGCCAGGGCGATTTCGGTCACCCGAAAGCGCGAGAAATGTGCGCTGGCGTCGGGCAGGCCGGCGATCATCGCCTGGGTGAGCGGCTCGAGAGCCGTGTTGGATGACGGGGTGAGCACCCCGAGTCGAATCGGTTCTGGCATGGGAAATGGTTTGACGGGTGTACGGTATAGGGTGGTTGCAAGCAGCAGTTTCTACACGATTGTTGAACATCCGCTATTTTTGTGTTTACAGAAATTTTCTGGAATCGATTCATGAACCCTTCTTTCGACAAAGACGTTTTCCAGGCGCTTGTGGCCGCCATGCGTGGCGGACCCGCTGCCAACGACACTCGCATGGCCGCGCTCATCACCAGCCCCGAACAGGCCTACGCTGTCCAGGACGCCCTCGTTCAGGCCCTCGATGCGCAATGGCCCGCTACCGGCGCGCCCCCCTCGTGGAAGTCGGGAGCCCCGTCCCGGGCCGCCACACAGACGCATTCGCAGTTGCCTGCTTATGGCGTTCGCCCTTCAGGATCGGACATGCAGGGCCTTCACCTGCGCCAGCCCGGCATCGAGGCGGAAATCGCCTTGCGGCTTGGCCGTGCAGTGTCCGCTGACGAAGCGGCCGCGCTGACGCATGAGGACGCCGTCGAACTGGTAGAGGCCATGTGCGTATCGATCGAAGTCGTCGATTCACGATGGTCAAACGCAAAGAGAGCACCCGAACTCTTGAAGCTCGCTGACCTGCAATCGCACGGCGCCCTGGTGCTGGGCGAGTGGCAGCGCTTCGACAACAGGGACTGGAGCCGCCAGACCTGCCAGGTACGCATCGGCGACTCAGCCTGGCAGACGTTCGAGGGCACGCACTCGCTGGCCGACCCGACCTGGGTGCTGCCTGCATGGCTGCGTCACGCCACCCGTAGCGGTGCCAGCGTCCGCGCCGGGACTGTGGTCACCACAGGGACGTGGTGCGGCTGGCTCGATGCAAACGCGGGAGATCGCGTGGAAGCCAGCTTCCCGGACATTGGCCACGCCATCGTGCAGCTCTAGCCGGCCAGGCGCGCCGCAGCACGTTTCAACGCGGCGGCAAATTCAAGCGCGGCCGGCTTGGATGGCGCGCCACGGCGGCTCACCAGGTACAAATCCAGGTGCACCGCCGGTTCCACGAGCATCGCCACGCTCAGGCCGTGGCGCAGGCACTCATCCAGCGCAAATGACGGCACCACGGCATGGCCGTGGCCTGCCTGCACCATCCCGATCAGCGTGGAGATGAAGTTCATCCTCGGCCGCTCCATCGGGTCCGGTGCCAGGCGGGACAGGTGCTTTTCGATCAGCGCCTGTATCGGGTTGTCCGTGGGCAGGCTCACCAGCCGAACGCGGTTCAGGCTGCTCCAGGGCTGGCTGGGGCCCACGCTACCTGCGGCACCCGGTTTACCGGCCGGCGGCCCGATCCGCATCAACCGGAACTTGCACAGTGGTTCTCGCGCCAGCCCTGCGGCAGGCTTGATGAAAAAGCCCAGGCCTATGTCAGCCTCGTCGTCCATCACCTTGCTTCGCACGGTCTGCACATCCACGTCCGCCAGGTAGACACGCACATTCGGGTGCGTGCCAGCGAAGGCGCGAACAACGCCCGGGAGCAGCGCCGCGGACACCATCGGCGTCGCCGCGACGTCCAGCCGGGATCGCACGGCTTCCTCCTGCCCGTCGATCACGGACCTGAGCGTGCGCAACTCGGAGACGATGCGCTCGGCCACGGGAAGCATTCGTCGCCCGGCGTCGGTGAGCGCCACGGAGCGCGTGGTCCTCTCGAAGAGCCGCGCACCCACCTGCTCTTCCAGGTCCTTGATGAGCATGCTCACGCCCGAAGGGGACATCGGGATTTTTTCTGCTGCCCTGGCAAAGCTCTGCAGCCGGCAAATTTCCAGGAAGACCAGCAACTGGCGGCTGCCGACATTCATCAATTTTGCTGATGTACTCATCAAAAAATCCCGTTTGAACTAATTGTGAAGACCGGATTCAATTCTGGGCCCACTTCGCTGCGCACACCGTCCACGGCGTGTGCAGGCAGCGAACGGCCGTATTAACCAGGGACACACATGAACGTGGAACAAGCAAACAACCAGCCGCACGACAGCGAAGTCATCATCGTGGGCGGCGGACCCGTCGGAATGGGACTGGCCATCGAGCTGGGCCAGCGCGGCGTGAAGTGCATCGTCATCGAGCGCTACACGCAGCCCCAGCCGATCCCCAAAGGACAGAACCTCACGCAGCGGACGATGGAGCACTTCCATTTCTGGGGTGCGGAGCAGCAGCTGCGGGCCGCCAGGACCATCCCTGCCGAGTACGGGATCGGCGGCCTGACCGCCTACGGGCAACTGCTCGGGCCCTACGTCTACGACTGGCTGCAGCGAGACCTGGTCCAGCCGTACTACTACTGCAAGAACGAGCGGCTGCCGCAATACGCCACCGAAGCCGTCCTGCGCGAGCGGGCAGCGCAGCTGCCAACGGTGAGCACCGAATACGGCTGGCAAGTCGAGGCCGTGACCCAGGATGAGTCAGGGGCCACTGTCACGATCTCCCCGCGTGGCGGCGGCGCCCATCGGCAATTGCGCGCGGCGTACGTTGTCGGCTGCGACGGTGCACGCTCGACCGTGCGCGAACATGCAGGCATCACGCAGACGCGAACCGACCACGACCGCGTGATGGTGCTGCTGGTATTCAAATCGCGTGAACTGCACGAGCTGCTCGCCCGATATCCGGCCAAGTCGTACTACAACGTGCTCCACCCCGAACTCAAGGGCTACTGGAAGTTCCTCGGGCGCGTGGACCTGGGCAGCACGTGGTTCTTCCATGCACCCGTGCCGGCCGGCACCACGGCAGACAACTTCGATTTCAAGACCTTCCTGCACGACGCGGTAGGCGAAAAATTCGAGATCGAGTTCGAGCACATCGGCTTCTGGGACCTGCGATTCGCCATTGCCGACACCTACCGCGCAGGCCGCGTCTTCATTGCGGGCGATGCTGCCCACAGCCACCCACCCTATGGCGGGTACGGCGTCAATTCCGGGCTGGAGGACGCACGCAACCTCGGCTGGAAGCTCGCCGCATCGCTACAGGGTTGGGGCGGCGCGCAATTGCTGGACTCTTATGACGCAGAGCGCCGACCGGTCTTCGAGTCAACCGTGAACGACTTCATCGCGAAATCCATCGAGGTCGATCGCCAGTTCCTGGAGGCCGAGGACCCCGCTCGCGACAAGCAGGCTTTCGAGGCCGCCTGGTCCGCTCGCGCCGAAGGCGCCGTAGGCGAGGTTCACGCGTTCGAGCCTCACTACGAAGGCTCGCCCGTGGTCTGGGACGGCAAGGGCGAAAGCCGCGCCAGCAGTGCCAAGGGCTCACACCGCTTCGACGCGCGAGCGGGCCATCACCTGGCACCGGCTGTGCTGCCCGACGGACGCAACGCCTTCGAAGCCCTGGGCTCCGGTTTCACGCTGATGGCATTCGACGTGGCACCCGGCACCGTGGAAGCTTTCCGGGAGGCAGCAGCGACGCTGTCCATGCCGCTGACCATCGTGCAATCTTCTGCCGTGGGCGAGGCTGCCCGCTACGCCGCGCGCCTGATGCTGGTCCGCCCGGACCACTTTGTGGCCTGGGCCGCGCCAGGCGCGCAGGTCACAGTTGCGCAGGCGCACAGCGTCCTGGCACGCGCACTCGGCTGCGGCGAGGATGTGACGGCAACGAAGTTACCCGAACACGCAGTCACCTGAAACGCAGTCACCAGAATTTCAAAGGCCTCAACATGTCCAGCACTTCCCTTTCACGCCGTCATCTCCTGACCCTGGCCGCCGCGGCTGCTGCGCCCTCGCTCGCGCTCGCACAGCCGGGCGAAGGTCCGTTGCGCCTGATCGTTCCCTTCACGCCGGGCACGGGCATCGACCTGATTGCGCGGCAGATCGGCCCGCACCTGAGCCGCAGGCTCGGCCGTCCGGTCGTCGTCGAAAACAAGGCCGGTGCCTCCGGCAACATCGGCACGATGGAGGTGGTGCGCGCCACGCCAGACGGATCGACTTTGCTCGTGACCGTCAACACGCTGGTGATGAACCGGGCGCTGTATCCGACCGCCGGGTTCGATCCCGTGCGACAACTCGACCCGATCAGCCTCACCAGCTGGGGCACGCTGGTGCTCGTGGCGAGCAACAAGTCAGGCATCACCAGCGCCAAGGACCTGATCGCTCGGGCCAAGGCCCGGCCCGGCGCCCTCAACTATGGCTCGCCCGGCGCGGGAACGCCGCATCACCTGGCGATGGAACTGGTCAAGAACAAGAGCGGCACCTTCCTCACGCACGTGCCTTATCGCGGCACCGCCCCAGCCGTCACCGACCTGCTCGGCGGGGTGATCGACGTGATGTTCCTGCCCATCCACGTGGCGCTGCAGCACGTCAAGGCAGGCAGCCTGAAAGCGCTCGCCATCAGTTCCGACAAGGCGCACCCGCTCTTGCCCGACGTCCCGCCGCTGCAGGTCCTGGGCCTGGGTGAAATCAATGTGGACATGTGGTACGGCGTCCTGGCACCGGCGGGCACCCCTCGGGCCGTGCTGGACCGACTGAACACGGAGCTCAAGGAAATCCTGGCCCTGCCTGAAGTCAACACTGCCTTCCAGACGCAAGGCATGGACCCTGCGCACAGCACGCCGGCACGCTTCAGGGAACTGATGGTCAAGGACGCGGACCGCTGGGCTACGCTGATCCGCACGCAAAAGATCACGGTGGACTAGGCACGCGATCCCGTCCGGCCGACGAACGCATCGAACATGAGCGCGCGCACCCAGCGATGAGCCGGGTCGCTGTTCACGCTCTTGCTCCAGTGCAGGTGCGCGTCGAAGACGGGGGATCGAAGGGGAAGCGGCAGGCGGGCCAGGCGCTTGTTTTCGGCGAACGCGTCAGCGATGGCGTCGGGCACGGTCGCGATCAGCTGGGTGCTGGAGATGATCTCCGGCAGGCTCATGAAGTGGGGCGTGGTGAGCGCAGCATTGCGGTGGATGCCGCGCTTTTGCAGGTAGGTCTCCAGCAGGCCATGCGTGCGCGTCGGCGCTTCCACAATGACGTGGCGCGCCTCGACATACTTCTTCAGGCTGAAGTCGCGGATCAGCTCGCGGTTGCCGGCGCTGCAGATGCACACGAAGCCGTGCTGACCGATCCGCCTGCGCACGAATTCGGCAGACATCAGGTCGGGGAAATAGCCCATCGCCAGATCGACCTGGCCTTCGGACAGCGCGCGATGCAATTGCGGCTGGGCCATGGCCATCACGCGAAGCCGCACGCGCGGTGCCGTGCGGGTCAGTACATCGAGCGCTCGCGGCATGTACATGGCCTCGGCCGTGTCCGAGGCGGCGATACGAAACTCGCGCTCGTCCACGGCCGGATCGAAGGTCACCTTCTTCATGATGCGCTGCTCGATGCATTGCACCGCCTCGCGCATGGGCACCGCCAGTTCCTTGGCACGGGTCGTCGGCTGCATGCCGGCGACGGTGCCGATGAACAGCGCGTCACCCAGTGACTCGCGCAACCGCGCCAGCGCGGTGCTCACGCCGGACTGGCTCATGCCAAGGGCCGCAGCCGCCCCACCCACTGCGCGGTGGTCGTACACGGCCAGGAATATCTTCATCGACTGCAGGTTGAAGTTGGTGTTGTCGGCCATGAGGCGGTCCCTGAAATGTTGCCTTGCAGCATCGCAAAGTGCGATTCTATTGATCTGGATCAAAGATTGGATCTCGTCCTAGACTTGACTCAACGCCGAAAGACTGCCAGATGCTTAGCCACGAGAAAAACGCCCTCCTCACGCAATGCGGTCCTGGAACACCCATGGGCAAGCTCATGCGCTCGTTCTGGACTCCCGCCATGACGGCGGCGGAGGTGCCCGCTGCTGATGAAGCACCGGTGAGGCTGACGTTGCTGGGCGAACGCCTGGTCGTCTTTCGCGATTCGCAAGGCCGCGTCGGCGTGCTGGAAGAAAACTGCCCGCACCGCGGCGCGAGCCTGTTCTTCGGTCGCAACGAGGAAGGCGGCATCCGCTGCGTGTACCACGGCTGGAAGTTCGACGTGGCAGGCAACTGCATGCAGATGCCCACCGAGCCTTCGACCAGCCGGATGTGCCAGAACGTCAAGGCACGCGCCTACCCGGCGCGAATCGCCGGCCCGGTGTTGTGGGTTTACATGGGCGACGCGCAACCGGTTCCAGACCTGCCGGGCTTCGGCTTCATCGGCATGCCCGATGACCACCTCTACGCCTCGCGCTGGCACCAGGAATGCAACTACGCGCAGGCCATGGAAGGCGAGCTCGATAGCGCCCACGTGGGCTTTCTCCACCAGATGGTCAACAAGACCGACCCGGACCATCAGGCGCTCACCGGCAAGTACTTCCAGGAGGACACCGCGCCGGCCTGGAAGATCCTGCCGAGCGGGGCCGGGTTCATGGCCTGCAACGGACGCCGCGTCGATGGCGACAAGCGCTACTGGCGCCTGAACCAGTTCCTGCTGCCGTTTTTCACCATGATCCCGCCGCGCCCCGGCGATGCGCAGCTCGTGCGCATGTGGGTTCCGATGACGGACGAACGCTGCTGGGTCATCTGCGTGAGCTGGCGCCCGGACGGCCCGTTGAACGAACAGGAAGTCCAGGCGTGGCGCAATGGCGAGAACTCGCATCGCAAGGTGATCGCCGGCACCACCACCCCGGTGGAGCGGCTCGACAACGATTACCTGATCGACCGCCAGGAGCAAAAGACCATCTCCTTCACCGGCATCAAGGGCATCCGCGCGCAGGACGCGATGGTGACCGAGACCGCCGGGCCGATTGCGGACCGCTCGCGCGAGCACCTGGGCTCCAGCGACATGGCGGTGGTGGCGATGCGCCGCACGCTGATGGAAGGCGCGACCCAATGCGCTGCAACGGGCCAGCCCCATCCCGCAGCCGCCAACCCATGGCTGTACTCGGTGCGCGCGGTGCAGGCCGTGCTTCCGGGAGACCAGGACCCGGCGTCTGCCGACGACTTCCTGGCACCGGCACGGGCCACACCGCCCGTCGCCACTGCCTGAGGATCACGCCATGCTGTCTTCGTTCGATGCGCACCCGGTGCTGGTGCACCCCCGCCCCTACCGCCACATCGACGTGCGCCCGCTCACCGGTGTGCTCGGCGCCGACATCCTGGGCGTTGACCTGCGCGAGCCGCTTTCGCAGGAGGTCTGGGCCGAGATCCGCGATGCCTTCGCGGACCACCAGGTGATCCTGTTCCCGGACCAGAAGCTCTCGCACGAACAGCACGTGGCTTTCGCCCGTGGCTTCGGCGAGGTGATCCGGTTGCCTCAACTGCACAGCGTGGAAGGCCAACCCGATGTGCAGATCATCCGCCGCCTGGCCACCGACACAGGCCGCGTGGTCGGTGAAAACTGGCATGCAGACAGCACCTACCTCGACGAGCCGCCCCTGGCTGTCGTGATGCGCGCAGTGGACGTCCCGCCCTACGGCGGCGACACCGGCTTCCTGAGCATGTACGCAGCGTACGAAGCGCTGTCGCCTGCTTACAAGGCACTCATCGCGCCGCTGAACGTGGTGCACAGCGCCACCCGCATCTTCGGCTCGGCCTACCTCGCGCAGAGCCGCCGCTTCAACGACTCGTGCGCCAGGACCGACCTCGACGTGGCGCTGGGCGACCGCGAAGTGGCGCATCCGCTGGTCTGCACCCATGAGGTCAGCGGGCGCAAGTTCCTGTACGTCAACAAGACCTATTCGCAGCGCATCGAGGGCTTGACCAACGAAGAGAGCGCACCCATCCTTGCCTTCCTTCATGAGCATTGCTCGCGGTTCGACTTCACCTGCCGCGCGCGCTGGCGCAACGACCAGATCCTGGTCTGGGACAACCGCTGCACCATGCACCGCGCCATCCCCGACTACACGGGGCAGCACCGCTACATGACCCGAGTCACCATCGCCGGCAAGCGACCGGCGCGCTAACACCATAACCACTGGAGACAACGAGATGCAGCAGACCCGACGATCCACCCGCCGCCAACTCACGAAGGGCCTGGTGGCCGGCCTGATCGCCACCTTCGCAAGCCTGCCGGCCTTCGCAGCCGACTTCCCCACCAAGCCTGTGACGCTGGTGGTCCCGTTCGCTGCTGGCGGCGGCCTCGACGTGACGGCGCGGATCATCGCGGAGCGGCTCAAGGACGAACTGGGCCAGCCCGTCGTCATCCTGAACCGGCCGGGCGCGGGCAGTTCGGTCGGCGCTCGTGTCGTGGCCTCTGCAGCGGCAGATGGCCACACCCTGTTCTTCACGTCGGGTTCGGCCTACGCTTTCGCGAACCAGCTGGTGCCCAACATGGAGCTGAAGCTGCAGGACTTCGCGCCCGTGGCTGCGGTGGCTTCCAATCCGGCGGTGATCGTCGCCAGCACCAAAGTCCCGGTCAAGACGCTGGCCGAACTGGCCGGCTATGCCAACCCGGCCGACATCAGCTTTTGCAGCACCGGCGCAGGCGGTCTCAATCACCTGCAGCTGGAGATGTTCCGCAACGTCGTCAAGACCCGCTCCGGGAAGAACTATGGCGTGGTCCACGTGCCGTACAACGGCCTGGCGCCGGCCCTGACCGGCATCCGCGACGGCAGCGTGCAGGCCTGCATGCTACCCTACACCGCGCTGGTGAAAAACCTCAATGGCAAGGACCTGCGTGTGCTGGCTGTGCAAAGCAAGGGGCGCCTGCCGTGGCTGCCCGATGTGCCCACCACGGGCCAGCAGGGCTACCCCGAGATGGATGGCAACGACTCGTTCATCAACATCGCTGCGCCCAAGGGCACGCCCGAAGCGGTGATCGCCCGGCTGGAAGGCGCGTTGCAAAAGACGATGGCGGACGCCACGGTTCGCAAGAAGCTCGATGACCTGGAAGTCCAGTCCCTGTTCATGGGCAGCCGCGAGACGCAAAAGTGGCTGGAAGACGAAGTCCGCAAGTTCACCGCCATCATTCGCGACGCAGGGCTGACCACGAAGTGAGCCTGGCGCCCACCCTGCAGGTTCGCATCCGTGCGATGCGATACGAGGCGCAGGGCGTCATGTCCGTTGAACTTGCACCGCTCGCGCCCGATGCGCCGCTCGCGCCGTTCACGGCGGGTGCGCACATCGACCTGCACCTGCCCAACGGGTTGATCCGCAGTTACTCGCTGCTCAATCACCAGGGCGATACGTCGCGCTACGTGATCGGCGTCCACCTGCATCCCGAAAGCCGGGGTGGATCGCGCCATGTGCACGCGGTCATGCGGCCCGGTGAAGCGATCACCATCGCCGGACCGCGCAACCACTTCCAGCTGGTGGAGGACGCGCAGCACTCGGTGTTCATCGCGGGCGGGATCGGCATCACGCCGCTCCTGTCGATGATGCGCAGGCTGAACGAATTGCAGCGGCCCTGGGAGCTGCACTACGCGGCGCGCACGCGCGCGCAGGCGGGGTTTCTGGACGAGGTGCGTGAACTGTCGGCGCACGGCCAGGGCCAGGTAACGGTTGCCCTGGATGGTGAACCCGGCGGCACGAGCCTGGACCTCGCGCAGATCGCATCCCAGGCACCGCCGCATGCACACCTCTACTGCTGCGGTCCGGTGGGCATGCTCGAAGCATTCGAGGCCGCCACGGCGGGTTTGCCGCCAGCCCATGTCCACACCGAATACTTTGCGCCGCGATACAAACCCGAGACGTCCGGCGGCTTCGAAGTGCGCTGCGCCCGTTCTGCCAAAAGCGTGCAGGTGCGTGCCGGACAGACCATCCTTCATGCCCTGCTGGACGAGGGGGTGCAAGTCCCTTATGCCTGCGAAGAGGGCATCTGCGGGACTTGCGAAGTCGCGGTGCTGCAAGGCAATCCGGACCATCGCGATTCGGTGCTCACCCAGCAGGAAAAGGACGCAGGCAAGACCATGATGGTCTGCTGCTCCGGCGCAAAGTCAGACCTGCTCGTCCTCGATATCTGAACAAGGCGCTGCGGGCTACCGGCGGGCCCTTTGGCGAGCTAGATGATCCGCGAGAACCGCGCCCGGTGCCGGTCCATCTGCAGGAAGCGGTCGAACACCATCGCGATCGCGCGCACCACGTACCAGCCGCTTGGCGTGACCTGCAGGCAGGTGTCGTCAATGGTGACCAGGCCCTGCGCTTCCAGGTCTTCCAGCTGCGCCAGTTCGGCCGCGAAGTACTTGCGAAAGTCCAGCAGCCACGCGAGCTCGATCGACTCAAATACGACCTGCCCCTGGCACATGATGGCCATGATCACGGCGCGACGCGCGAGGTCGTCCCTGCCCAGCGCCAACCCACGATTGACGGGCAGCCTGCCCTGGTCGAGGTGGTCGCAGTATTCCTCCAGCGTTTTTGCGTTCTGGCTGTAGGTCGCCCCGATACGCCCGATCGCTGAAACGCCGAGCGCGATCAGGTCGCAGTCGGGCTGGGTGCTGTAGCCCTGGAAGTTGCGGTGCAGGCGCCCCTGGCGTTTTGCCACTGCCAGCGAATCGCTGGGCAATGCAAAGTGATCCATGCCGATGTAGTCGTAGCCTGCGGCAGTCAGCGCATCGAGCGATTGCGTGAGCAGGCCCAGCTTCACGCTGCCGGTGGGCAGGTCGGCGGCGGCGATACGGCGTTGCGGCTTGAAGCGCTCGGGCAGGTGCGCATAGGCGTAGAGAGCGATCCGGTCGGGCCGCAGTTCGCACACCTGCTCCAGCGTGCGGGCGAATGTGTCGGTGGTCTGTTTCGGCAGTCCGTAGATCAGGTCCACGTTGACCGATTCGAAACCAACGTCGCGCGCATCGCGCATCAATGCGAACACCTGCTCTGCCGGCTGTACCCGGTGAACGGCTTTCTGCACCTCGGGGTCGAAGTCCTGCACGCCGAAGCTGAGCCGGTTGAACCCCAGCTCCGCCAGCACGGCAAGGCGTCCACGATCGACCGTGCGCGGATCGATCTCGATCGAAAACTCACCGCCGGGCGCGAGCGTGAAGCTTCGCCTGAGCATCGCCATGAGCTGGCGCAACTCGTCGTCCGACAGGAACGTGGGCGTGCCGCCGCCCAGGTGCAACTGGCTCACCGTCTGTCCGACGCCGATCTGCAAGGTGTGCAGGTCCACTTCGCGGGCGAGGTAGCGCAGGTAGCTCGCCGACCGGTCGTGGTGCTTCGTCACGATCTTGTTGCAGGCGCAGTAGTAGCAGACGGATTCGCAAAACGGGATATGGACGTACAGCGACAGCGGCGCCATTGCGCCGGGGCCGGATGTGCGCTGGCCCAGGGCCTGACGGTAGTCGGCTTCGGTGAAGGCTTCGACGAAACGGTCGGCCGTGGGATAGGACGTGTAGCGTGGGCCGGGCACGTCGAAGCGATGGAGCAATTCGGTGGCTACTGCGGTCATTGTCTCGTGCTCTTTGGATTGAGCACACACTGTGATGCCGCGGCCCGCAGCTTTCCATGACATAGATCAATCGTGCTGTCGCCAACATCACGACAATTTGCACAAGGCAAGGACGCGGCCTGGTCGCGTCCGGAAAGCACCGTGCACACAGAACGCTTCAACCGGATCAGCCAACCCATCCCAGGCGGGGACCACGAGGCCATGAAAGTGGCGTGCTCGAAGTGCAACCTGCGCGAGCTGTGCATGCCGGTCGGTTTGAGCCCGGAAGAACTCGAAAAGATCGACGAGGTGGTGAACCTGCGGCGCAAGGTCAAGCGCGGCAGCGCCCTGTTTCGCACCGGCGATCCGTTCCTGGCGCTCTACGCCATCCGGTCGGGATTTTTCAAGACGCGCATCGGCACCGAGGACGGTCGTGACCAGGTCACCGGATTCCAGATGGCCGGCGAGATCATGGGGCTGGACGGCATCGTCAGCGATCACCACAGCTGCGACGCAGTCGCGCTCGAAGACTCGGAAGTGTGCGTCATGCCGTACGACCGCATTTCGCAGCTGTCACGCGAGATCAGTGCGTTGCAGCGCCACGTCCACCGCATCCTGAGCCGCGAGATCGTGCGCGAGCACGGCGTCATGCTTTTGCTGGGCAGCATGCGCGCCGAAGAGCGGCTCGCAGCATGCCTGCTCAACCTGGTGCAACGGCTGCACGCGCGCGGGTTTTCAGGATCGGAGCTGCGCCTGCGCATGACCCGCGAAGAGATCGGCAGCTACCTGGGCATGAAGCTCGAAACCGTGAGCCGCACCTTCTCCAAATTCGCCGACGACGGCATCTTGCAGGTGCACCAGCGGCACCTGCGCATTCTCGACATCGACGCGCTGCAGCGGATCGTCAACCAGCAGCCCTAGGTCAATGAGGCCGGACAAAGGAGTCCCCATGTACAAATGCATCCTGGTGCCGATAGACGGCAGCACGACAGCCGACAGCGGCCTGCGCGAGGCAATCAGTCTTGCATCGGCTTTCAATGCGCGGCTCGTCCTGCTGCACGTGATCGACGACTGTTCGATGCTGGTTGAAGCTTCGTCCGTGGCGATCCACCTGGGAATACTGGACCGGCTGCGCCAGCGCGGACAGGAAATTCTCGAGAACGCCCGTCGCGTCGCAGCCGAAAGCGGCGTCGAAGCGCAGACCTGCCTGCGTGAAGTCGCGCAGGCCCGCATTGCAAGCATCGTGGTGGACGAAGCCGTCAAGCAATCGTGCGACCTCATCGTGATGGGAACGCACGGCCGGCACGGCTTCAACAAGCTCAACATCGGAAGCAATGCGGAATCGGTGGTGCGCAGCTGCACCATCCCTGCCCTCCTGGTCAAGCGGGCAGAGGCCGCCTTCGTCTGACGCAGGCGCCGCGCCGCAAGGTCAGATGTACCCCACCGGCTGCGGTATGTGCCGCAGGTGCAAGGCCAGGCCCAGCGCGGCCAGGTGGTTGTCGTTGCGCTCCAGGATCTTTTGCGCGAGCGGCAGGAAGTGTTCTTCTTCGAACCTTGCGTGCGCGGCGTAGAGTTGCACCAGCTCAGACACCTCGGCCGCCGACAGGCTCGCCTCGCGTCCGGCCGCAACAGACTTGACCGACGCCTTCAGGTGGTGCCACCACTCTTCCACCGCGCGGTGTTCGGCGGTGAGTCGTTCGACCATCCGCAGCACCCGGTCGCGCTCCTGCGTGTCCTGCGCACTCGCGATCACGGCAGGAAACAGGTCCTTTTCCTCTTCAGCGTGATGTTCCAGCACGCCGGGCTCGAACAGGGCAAGCGTGGCCCGCGCCACCTCGCGAGCTTTCGCGGCCGATTCCACCAGGTCGGGAAGCTGCGAAAAGGCGTCCAGCCGGGACAGGATGCCTTTGTGCGCGTGCGAAAAGACGTCGACAGGCGATGGGGCGGCCGCGTGACCGGCCTGGTCGTTTTTCTGGGTCATGGAAGACCTCGCTTTCACTGATAACTGGTCAATTTAGGCCCTCCAGCATCCACCAGCTTGACCCATGTCAAGGTCAGGACAGATGCACGGCCCGCCTTGATCTTTATCAAGTCCCTACTGACAACTCACCCATACATTGGTCTCGGCGCACCAAATCGGTTCGCGGCGCACCAGACAGGAGCATCGAAAGTGGCGACACAACCAGCAACAAGAGACTCCACCGGCACCGTGCCAATCGACCGCAAGGCGTGGTCGGTGCTGATCGTGAGCACGATGGCATTCACGGTGTGCTTCATGGTCTGGATGATGTTCGGCGTGATCGGCATCCCGATCAAGAAGATGCTGAACCTGAACTCCACGCAGTTCGGCCTGCTCACTGCCGTGCCCGTGCTGACCGGGTCCCTGATCCGCGTGCCCCTGGGCATCTGGACCGATCGCTACGGCGGCCGCATCGTCATGACGGTGCTCATGGCGTCGACGGTTCCTGCCATCTTTCTCATGGGTTACGCCACCGAGTACTGGCACTTCCTGACCATCGGCCTGTTCGTCGGTCTTGCAGGCGGCTCTTTCTCGGTGGGAACGCCATATGTGGCGCGCTGGTTTCCCCGCGCGCGCCAGGGTATGGCAATGGGTGTGTACGGCGCCGGCAACTCCGGCGCTGCCGTCAACAAGTTCGTGGCGCCCGTGCTGCTCGTCGCGTTCGGATGGGCGATGGTTCCGCAGGTGTACGCCGCGATCATGCTTGGCGCGGTCATCCTGTTCTGGCTCTTCAGCCACAGCGATCCCACGCACCTGGTCACGGGCAGCACGAGCTTTGCCGACCAGCTCAAGTGCCTGAAAGATCCGAAGGTGCTTCGCTATTGCCAGTACTACAGCATCGTGTTCGGCGGCTATGTCGCGCTGTCGCTGTGGATGGTGCAGTACTATGTCGGCGAGTTCGGCCTGGACATCCGTGTCGCCGCGCTGCTGGCTGCGTGCTTCTCGCTGCCCGGCGGTGTGCTGCGCGCCATCGGCGGCGTGCTGTCCGACAAATACGGCGCGCACAGCGTGACCTGGTGGGTGATGTGGGTGAGCTGGATCTGCCTGTTCCTGCTGTCGTATCCGCAAACCGAATTCACGATCCTGACTGCCAACGGTCCGCGCAGCTTTCACATCGGCCTGAACGTCTACGCATTCACCGCGCTCATGTTCATCCTGGGCATCGCCTGGGCCTTCGGCAAGGCGAGCGTCTTCAAGTACATCAGCGACGACTACCCGACCAACATCGGCGCGATCTCGGGCGTCGTGGGCCTCGCCGGCGGCCTGGGCGGCTTCGTGCTCCCCATCCTGTTCGGCGCGTTGATGGACCTCACCGGCATCCGCTCCAGCGCCTTCATGTTCATGTACGGCGTGGTGTGGGTGTCGCTCATCTGGATGTACTGGACCGAGGTGCGCCGCACACCGCTGATGGGCGAACAGGGTACGCAATCGCCACTGGCGCCCGCCCGGTGAATAGACACCGGCGCCTTCAAGAAAAGAGAACAAGATGAACACGACAGTCCAACTCAAGACCCCCGTTCGCGAGAGCGGCGGCACGATCACCGACTGGCGCCCCGAAGACCCGGTTTTCTGGGAGACGACAGGCAGCAAGATCGCCTATCGCAACCTCTGGATTTCGGTGCCGGCACTGCTGTGCGGCTTCGCGGTATGGGGCATGTGGGGAATCATCACCGTGCAGATGATGAACCTCGGGTTCCCGTTCACGCAGGCCGAGTTGTTCACGCTCACAGCGATTGCAGGGATCGCAGGCGCGACGATGCGAATCCCGGCGTCGTTCCTGATCCGGCTGGCGGGCGGGCGCAACACGATCTTCCTGACGACGGCCATGCTGCTCGCGCCTGCACTGGGCACCGGCATCGTGCTGCAGCACCCCGAGTGGCCGCTTTGGACGTTCCAGCTGATGGCGCTGTGGTGCGGCGTGGGCGGCGGCAACTTCGCCAGTTCCATGTCCAACATCAGCACCTTCTTTCCCAAGCGCCTGCAGGGCACGGCGCTGGGCCTCAACGCAGGCCTGGGCAACTTCGGCGTGACGACCATGCAAGTGGTGATCCCGCTGGTGATGACGATGTCGATCTTCGGCACGATGGGCGGTGCGTCCACGACCTTGCTGAAAGACAGCGGCTGGATCTTCGGCAAGATCGCCGCGGGCACGCCGACGTGGATACAGAACGCGGGCTTTGCCTGGGTGCTGTCGCTGGTGCCGCTGTCCATCCTGTGCTGGTTCGGGATGAACAACCTCAAGACCGTGACGCCCGACTCGGGCAACCCGCTCGTCGCCTTCGCCAAGATCACGTGGCTCTACACGCTGGCGTTCATTCCGTCGATCCTGGGCCTCTACCTGTACCTGCCCAAGCCCACGGGCCTGGGCCTCATCAGCATGTGGGTCGCGATTCCGCTGGACATCGTGAGCGCGCTCATCATCATGAAGCTCGCCGCCTTCGGTCCCATGAAGGAAAACGTGACGAAGCAGTTCGCGATCTTCAAGGACAAGCACACCTGGTCGCTCACCGCCCTGTACATCGTGACCTTCGGCTCCTTCATCGGCTTTTCGATGGCGCTGCCCCTGTCGATGAAGGTGATCTTCGGTATCAGCCATGTGCCCAACGCCGCCGGCGTGATGCAGCACACGCTCAACAACCCCAACGCGCCCACCATCCTGGCCTACGCCTGGATCGGCCCCTTCGTCGGCGCGGCGGTGCGCCCGATCGGCGGCTGGATCTCGGACAAGGTCGGCGGCTCCATCGTCACGCAGATCATCTCGGCCATCATGGTCGTGGCCTCCGTCGCGGTGGGCTACGTGATGATGCAGGCCTACGCCTCGGCCACGCCCGAACAGCACTTCCCCGCATTCCTGGGCCTGTTCATCGTGCTGTTCGCAGCCAGCGGAATCGGCAACGGATCGACCTTCCGCACCATCGGCGTGATCTTCGACCGCACGCAAGCCGGCCCGGTGCTGGGCTGGACATCAGCAGTCGCCGCCTACGGCGCATTCGTCGCACCCATCGTCATCGGTGACCAGATCAAGGCCGGCACGCCGCAATACGCGATGTACGGATTCGCTGTCTTCTATGCGATGTGCCTGGTGCTGAACTGGTGGTTCTACCTGCGCAAGAACGCCTACGTGAAGAACCCCTGAAGCCCCCTGACTCCTGAATCCCCCGGCCGCAGTCCAACCCAAGGAAGAAGAAAAAAATCATGAGCCATTTTCTCGACCGTCTCACCTACTTCCAGCAGCCGCGCGAGCCCTTTTCGGGCGGCCACGGCCAGACCACCGGCGAGGACCGGACCTGGGAGGACGCCTACCGCAACCGATGGGCGCACGACAAGATCGTGCGCAGCACGCACGGCGTGAACTGCACAGGTTCCTGCTCCTGGAAGATCTACGTCAAGGGCGGCATCGTCACCTGGGAAACCCAACAGACCGACTACCCGCGCACACGCTGGGACCTGCCGAATCACGAACCGCGCGGATGCGCACGCGGCGCGAGCTACAGCTGGTACCTCTACAGCGCCAATCGCGTGAAGTACCCGATGGTGCGCGGCCGCCTGCTCAAGTACTGGCGCGAGGCCCGGCTCACGCTCGGCCCCGTCGAAGCCTGGGCCAGCATCGTGGCCGACGACGCCAAGCGGCGTGACTACCAGTCGATTCGCGGCCTCGGCGGCTTCGTGCGTTCGAGCTGGGATGAAGTCAACGAGATCGTCGCAGCGGCCAACGTCCACACGATCAAGCGCCACGGCCCGGACCGCGTGATCGGCTTCTCCCCGATCCCGGCGATGTCGATGGTGAGTTACGCCGCAGGTTCACGCTACCTGAGCCTGATCGGCGGGGTGTGCATGAGCTTCTACGACTGGTACTGCGACCTGCCGCCTGCCAGCCCGCAGATCTGGGGCGAGCAGACCGATGTGCCCGAATCGGCCGACTGGTACAACTCCAGCTACATCATCGCGTGGGGCTCGAACGTGCCGCAGACGCGCACCCCCGACGCGCACTTCTTCACCGAGGTCCGCTACAAGGGCACAAAGACCGTGGCCGTCACGCCCGACTATTCAGAAGTCGCCAAGCTCGCCGACATCTGGATGAACCCCAAACAGGGAACCGATGCCGCCGTCGCGATGGCGATGGGGCACGTGATCCTGAAGGACTTCTACTTTCCCGATGCAGGCGGCGAGCGCAGCGCGTACTTCGACGACTACGTGCGCCGCTACACCGACATGCCCATGCTGGTGATGCTCAAGGAACACACCCTGCCAACGGGCGAAGTGATCACGGTGCCCGACCGCTACGTGCGCGCCAGCGACTTCAACGGCAAGCTGGGCCAAGACAACAACCCCGAATGGAAGACGGTCGCCTTCGACGAATCCGGCAAGGTGGTCCTGCCCAATGGCGCGATTGGTTTCCGCTGGGGACCTGAAGGCCGCGCGGACCAGGGCAAGTGGAACCTCGAATCGAAGGAGGCACGCAATGCCAATGACGTGAAGCTCAAGCTGTCCGTCATGGAAGGCGAGCAGGCCGCGTACGAAACGGCGCAAGTCGGCTTCCCGTATTTCGGCGGCATCGTGAGCGAGCACTTCCCGAACAACAAGCAGACCGACGTGCTCGTTCGCACGGTGCCGTGCCAGCGCATTTCGCTGGGCAAGGCGGGTGAAGAACGCTCGGCACTGGTAGCCACCGTGTTCGACTTGCAGGTCGCCAACTACGGCATTGCACGGGGTCTCAAGGGCGAGTTCGCCGCATCGAGCTTCGACGACGACACACCGTACACGCCCGCCTGGCAAGAACGCATCACCGGCACGCCCCGCGCGCAACTCATCACCGTGGCGCACCAGTTCGCCGAGAACGCGCACAAGACGCAGGGCCGCTCGATGATCATCATCGGCGCGGCGATGAACCACTGGTACCACAGCGACATGAACTATCGCGGCGTCATCAACATGCTGATGATGTGCGGCTGTATCGGCAAGAGCGGCGGCGGCTGGGCGCACTACGTCGGCCAGGAGAAGCTGCGTCCGCAGACCGGCTGGACCGCGCTGGCCTTCGCGCTCGACTGGATCCGCCCACCGCGCCAGATGAACAGCACCAGCTTCTTCTATGCCCACACCGACCAGTGGCGCTACGAGAAGCTCGGCATGGACGAAGTGGTTTCGCCGCTGGCCGACAAGAAGCTCTATGGCGGCAGCATGATCGACTACAACGTGCGCGCCGAGCGCATGGGCTGGCTGCCCAGCGCGCCGCAGTTGCAGACCAATCCGCTGCAAGTTGTGCGCGATGCGGCCGCTGCGGGCGTAGACCCGAAGGACTACGCGGTCAACGGCCTGAAGGACGGCTCGCTCAAGATGAGCTGCACCGACCCCGACCACCCGGACAACTGGCCGCGCAACATGTTCGTGTGGCGCTCCAACATCCTGGGTTCTTCCGGCAAGGGCCATGAGTACTTCCTCAAGCACCTGCTGGGCACGAGCAACGGCGTGCAGGGCAAGGACCTGGGCGCTGAAGAAGCGCGTCCCACCGAAGTGACGTGGCACGACAAGGCGCCCGAAGGCAAGCTCGACCTGCTGGTCACGCTCGACTTTCGCATGAGCACCACCTGCCTCTACTCGGACATCGTGTTGCCCACTGCCACCTGGTACGAGAAGAACGACCTCAACACCAGTGACATGCATCCGTTCATCCACCCACTTTCGACAGCGGTGGACCCTGCGTGGCAATCGCGCAGCGACTGGGATATCTACAAGGGCTTCGCCGAGAAGTTCAGTGAAGTTTGCGTGGGACACCTGGGCGTCGAAAAGGAGCTCGTGCTCACCCCGCTGATGCACGACAGCCCTGCCGAACTCGCGCAGCCTTTCGGCGTGAAGGAATGGGCGCGCGGCGAATGCGAGCTGGTGCCCGGCAAGACAGCCCCCAACATGCAGGTGGTCGAGCGCAACTACCCGGATGTGTTCCGCCGCTTCACCGCACTGGGGCCGCTCATGGCCAAGGCGGGCAATGGCGGCAAGGGCATAGGCTGGAACACGCAGGATGAAGTGCGGCAGCTCGGCGAGCTCAATGGGCTCGTCAAGAAGGAAGGCCCCACCAAGGGCATGCCCAAGATCGAGACCGACATCGACGCCTGCGAAGTCATCCTGCAGCTCGCACCCGAAACCAACGGCCATGTCGCCGTCAAGGCATGGGAAGCACTGAGCAAGCAGACCGGCCGTGAACATGCCCACCTCGCCTTGCATCGCGAAGACGAAAAGATTCGCTTTCGCGATGTGCAGGCGCAGCCGCGCAAGATCATCAGCTCGCCCACCTGGAGCGGCATCGAAAGCGAGACGGTCTCGTACAACGCCGGCTACACCAACGTGCATGAACTGATCCCATGGCGCACCCTCACCGGACGCCAGCAGTTCTACATGGATCACCCATGGATGATTGCTTTCGGTGAAGGCTTCACGTCTTACCGCCCGCCCGTGGACCTGAAGACGACATCGGCGATGCAGGGCGTCAAGCCCAACGGCAATCCCGAGATTGCGCTGAACTTCATCACGCCGCACCAGAAATGGGGCATTCACTCCACGTACACCGACAACCTGATGATGCTCACGCTCAGTCGCGGTGGTCCGTGCGTGTGGATCAGCGAAGACGACGCCAAGCTCGTCGGCATCGTGGACAACGACTGGATCGAACTGTTCAACGTGAACGGCGCGGTCGCAGCGCGGGCGGTGGTCAGCCAGCGCGTTCCTGCCGGCATGGTGATGATGTATCACGCACAGGAAAAGATCATCAACACCCCCGGCTCCGAAATCACCGGTGTGCGCGGCGGTATCCACAACTCGGTGACACGCATCGTGCTGAAGCCGACACACATGATCGGCGGCTACGCGCAGTTCAGCTACGGCTTCAACTACTACGGGACCATCGGCACCAACCGAGACGAGTTCGTGCTGGTGCGCAAGATGAACCGCATCGACTGGCTCGACACGCCGGTGGCCGAACAGCTGATCAAGCCCACGCTAGAGCAAGGAGAAGTCGCATGAAGATCCGCGCTCAAATCGGCATGGTCCTGAACCTGGACAAGTGCATCGGCTGCCACACCTGTTCCGTGACCTGCAAGAACGTCTGGACCAGCCGTCCGGGCATGGAATACGCGTGGTTCAACAACGTGGAGACCAAGCCCGGCATCGGCTACCCCAAGGAGTGGGAAAACCAGGACAAGTGGAACGGCGGCTGGGTGCGCCGCGCAGACGGCTCCATTCAACCGCGCCAGGGCGCGAAGTGGAAGCTGCTCATGCGCATCTTCGCCAACCCCAACCTGCCAGAGATCGACGACTACTACGAGCCCTTCACCTTCGACTACGCGCACCTGCAGTCGGCGCCGGAGATGAAGGCATCGCCCACTGCACGTCCGCGCAGCCTGATCACCGGCAAGCAGATGGACAAGATCGTCTGGGGTCCCAACTGGGAAGAGATCCTGGGCGGCGAATTCGCAGGCCGTAGCAAGGACCGCAACTTCGACGACATCCAGAAGGAGATGTACGGACAGTTCGAAAACACCTTCATGATGTACCTGCCCCGGCTGTGCGAGCACTGCCTGAATCCGGCTTGCGTCGCATCGTGCCCCTCGGGTTCGATCTACAAGCGCGAAGAAGACGGCATCGTGCTGATCGACCAGGACAAGTGCCGCGGCTGGCGCATGTGCGTCTCGGGTTGCCCCTACAAGAAGATCTACTACAACTGGAAAAGCGGCAAGGCCGAAAAGTGCATCTTCTGCTATCCGCGCATCGAGGCGGGTCAGCCGACGGTCTGCTCGGAAACCTGCGTGGGCCGCATCCGCTACCTCGGCGTGCTGCTGTATGACGCGGACCGCATCCAGGAAGCCGCCAGCGTCGAGCGCGACCGCGATCTGTACCCGGCGCAGCTGAGCCTCTTTCTGGACCCACACGATCCAAAGGTCATCGAGCAGGCGCGCATTGACGGGATCCCCGACAGGTGGATGGAAGCGGCTCGCAACAGCCCGGTCTACAAGATGGCCGTGCAATGGAAAGTGGCCCTGCCACTGCACCCCGAGTACCGCACCTTGCCGATGGTCTGGTATGTGCCGCCGCTGTCGCCTATCAGCGCTGCTGCGAACGCAGGACACCTCGGCGCCAACGGCGAGATCCCCGACGTGAACCAGTTGCGCATCCCGGTCAAGTACCTGGCCAACCTGCTCACGGCCGGAGACACCCTGCCTGTCATCCGCGCGCTCGAACGCATGCTGGCGATGCGTGCCTACCAGCGCGAGAAGCACGTGGACCAGCGAATCAACATGGCCGTGCTGGAACAGGTGGGCATCACGCAGGACGAGGTCGAGGAGATGTACCACGTCATGGCGATCGCCAACTATGAAGACCGCTTCGTGATCCCGACCACTCATCGTGAATACGCGGAAAACACCTTCAACGTTCGCGGCGGCTGCGGCTTCACTTTCGGCAACGGGTGCTCGGACGGAACGAGCAACGCAAGCCTCTTCGGCGCGGAAAAGAAACGCACCATCCCCATCAAGGCGGAGATCTGACATGGCGGCTACCACCACCCCAGGCACAGCCTCAAGGACTTCCTCCCAAGCGGTCCAGCGCGCACCCGGCGCAGTCACCCTGCGCGTGCTCGCAGCCCTGCTCGGCTACCCCGACACCTGGCAGCGCGACAACCTCGCCGAGATGCGCAGCCTGCTGCGTCACGACGATGTGCTGAAGACCTCCCGGCTGGCCGAGATCGAGGCCCTGATCACGTCGCTGCAGTCAGGCGACCCGCTGGTGGTCGAGGCGGCCTACGTCGAGATGTTCGACCGGGGTCGCGCCACCTCGCTGCACCTGTTCGAACATGTGCACGGCGACTCGCGCGAGCGCGGCCCGGCCATGATCGACCTGGGCCAGACCTACCAGAGCGCGGGATTGGTGCTCAACGAAAACGAATTGCCCGACTACCTGCCGGCGCTGCTCGAATTCGTATCGACACAACCCGCGCGCGAAGCCAAGGCGTTCCTGTCGGAGATCGCGCACATCCTCAAGGCGATCTTCGGCGCGCTGCGTGAGCGCGAAAGCCCTTACGCCAGCTTGCTCGGCGCGCTGCTCGAAATGTCGGGCCAAAAAGCCGAGGCTGTCGCCAGCGCGCCGGAGCAGGCGCTGGACGAGAGCTGGGCCGAGCCGGTCGTCTTTGACGGCTGCTCGACCGAGGGGCAAGCCAAACCCGGCCAGCCGCAACCCATCCACATCGTTCGCAAGAACAACAACGCGCAAGGAGCGATGCGATGAAATCCGTGCACGACTTCCTGTTCCAGGTCTATCCCTACGTGTGCTTCACGGTCTTCATCGTGGGCAGCCTGATGCGCTTCGATCAGAACCAGTACAGCTGGAAGAGCGACTCGTCGCAGCTGCTGCGCGCGGGCCTGCTCAAGTGGGGCAGCAACCTGTTCCATTTCGGCGTGCTGTTTCTCTTCTTCGGCCACATGGTGGGCCTGTTCACGCCGCATGCCGTGTACGGCATCTTCATGACGGCAGCCACCAAGCAGATGCTCGCCGTGACGGCCGGCGGAATCGCAGGCGCAGTGTGCTTCGTCGGTCTCACGATGCTTATCTGGCGCCGCCTGTTCGACCCGCGCATCCGGCACACCAGCCGCGTGAGCGACATCATGGTGCTGGCGGTGTTGTGGGTGCAGCTGGTGGTCGGCCTCATCACTCTGCCCTACTCCATACAGCACACGGACGGCAGCGTGATGCTGATCCTGGCGGACTGGGCGCAGCGCATCGTCACGCTCAGGCCGGTGGACGCCAGTGCACTCGCAGCGCTTCCGTGGCCCTACCTGTTCCATGTGGTGTTCGGCATGACGATCTTCCTGCTGTTCCCGTTCACGCGCCTGGTTCACGTCTGGAGCGGCTTTGCGGCCATCACCTTCCTGTTTCGCCCGTACCAGGTGGTGCGCAGCCGCCGCCTGAACGTGCCCGCCGGCCGCAACCTCCCCGGCCAGCCCAGCGCCGTTCCCCCACGCGGCGCCGCTGCGGTGGCCCAACCCGGCGATCGCTAGAGGAGACACCATGAGCGCAATCCTTCCCACCCCAGCGACTGCTGTCCCGATCGCCACCATCGCCAACGTCAACGGACAGGCCTTGAATACGGCCGATGAAACGCTGACCGACGAGCAGCTGCGGCAACGCGCCTGCACCGAGCTGCTGCGCCAGGCAGCGATACGCGCCGGACTGCTGGATGCTTCGGACCCCGCGCCGGCCAATGGCATCACCAGCGACGCGGCCTCGCAAGCCATTGAAGCGTGGCTGGAGCGCGAACTGCAGATTCCGGAACCATCGGACGAAGCATGCCGCCGCCATTTCGACGCGCACCCCGGCCGCTATCGCACGGGCGAGCGCGCACGGGTGCGCCATGTGCTGTTCGCAGTCACACCGGGCGTCGATGTGGTGGCCTTGCGCAATCGCGCAGAGGCTTGCCTGCTCGACGTGCGCTGCCATGACGGCACGGCATCCGACGACTTCGGACGTGCGGCGCGTGAGCTGTCCAACTGCCCGAGCGGTGAACACGGCGGCGAACTCGGCTGGCTCGCCGCTGCCGACTGCGCTCCAGAATTTGCACGCGAGGTGCTGGGCCATGCAGAGATCGGCGTGCTGCCGCGCCTGGTGCACAGCCGGTTCGGACTGCACGTCGTGGAAGTGCTGCAGCGCGAACCCGGCGCTGCGCAGGCCTTCGAAGATGTGCTCGGCTCCGTGCGAATGGCGCTGCGCCAGCAAAGCTGGGCGACCGCCATGCGCCAGTGCCTGCAGGTGCTGGCGGGGCAGGCGCACATCGAAGGTGTGGAGCTCGACTCCGCCGATTCTCCGCTGGTGCAATGAACGAGCCTGAATCGGATGAACTGCTGCAACGACTGCGGCAGTTTCGCTCCGACTATTTCCCGCGCCACCAGCAGCGCTTCCAGGACCTGGTTGCGCAGGGGCAGCATCCCACCACGCTCTTCATCGGCTGCTCCGATTCGAGGCTGGTGCCGTACCTGTTGACCGGCGCAGGACCCGGTGAACTCTTCATCGTGCGCAACGTCGGCGCGTTCATTCCGCCGTACGACGGCTCGCATGGCCTGCACGGCACCATGGCCGCGATCGAGTTCGCCGTGCTGTCCCTGCATGTCAAGACCATCATCGTGTGCGGACACAGCCATTGCGGCGCGATCCGCGCGGCCTACGAGGGCGTCCCTGATGAGGCGATTGCCTTGAAGGAATGGCTCAAGCTCGCAAGCGAAGCACTGCTGCCGGTCTCGGGCCCCGAAGCGCTGCGGCGCACCGAACAACGCGCCGTCGTGCTGCAACTCGAACGACTGATGGGCTACCCGATGGTGCGCCGCCAGGTCGAATGCGGACAGCTCACCCTGCATGGATGGCACTACGTCATCGAAGAGGGCGAGGTACATGTCTTCGATGTGACAAAGGGCGATTTCGTTGCAGCCTCGAACGCCACCCACAGCGGAACCGGGCCCTACCAGCCCTATGTAGAGCATGACGGCCAGGTCATCGACCTGGACGCCGCCCCAAGCCATCAATCTGTCAGTTGATTCCGGGCAAATGTTGATCGGCATCAACTTTTCCTGCCAGCAGACGCGCACAGTGGGAACCTTGCAAAACTCCGGGACCGGCCTTTGTGCAGGAGATGCACAAGGCGAAAGAAGATGTACCAATCAATGAACGACGAAGCGATGGCCGCGATGCTTGAAGATGCAGCGCGCAGTTCCGGCCTTGCCCCCCTGCAGCTCGCCGGACGCAGCTTGCTGCCGGTGGTGCAGGGCGGAATGGGTGTGGGCGTTTCTGCAGGCGGTCTTGCCGGCGCCGTCGCCGCATTGGGCGCGATCGGAACGATCTCATCCGTCGATCTCAGGCGCCATCACCCCGACCTGATGGAGCAGACCGCGCACCTGTCGAGCGAGCCCGATACGCGCGAGCGAATCGACGCGGCCAACCTCGAAGCACTCAGGCGCGAGATCGCCAGGGCGCGAGCGTTGAGCGGCGGCCGGGGAATGATTGCCGTCAACATCATGCGAGCCGTGAGCGCGTACGAGGCCTATGTTCGGCAGTCGCTCGACTGCGGCATCGACGCCGTGATCGTCGGTGCGGGCCTGCCGCTGGACCTGCCTGATCTCGCGCGCGATTTTCCGAAGGCGGCGCTGATCCCGATCCTGTCCGATGCACGAGGGGTGCAACTGGTCGTTCGCAAGTGGGAAAAGAGAGGCCGCCTGCCCGATGCCATCGTGATCGAGCATCCGAAGCTCGCGGGCGGTCACCTGGGCGCTGCCAGGGTTGCAGACCTCAATGACCGCCGCTTCGACTTCGACGTGGTGATACCCGAGGTGCTCGCCTTCTTTCGCGCGTCGGGCATCGAAGGCCGCATTCCGCTCATCGCGGCAGGCGGTATTTCCAGCCTGGAAGACATCCGGCGGCTTCAAGCGCTCGGCGCATCCGGTGCGCAGTTGGGGACGGCGTTCGCCGTCACGAAAGAGTGCGATGCGCATCCCGACTTCAAGCGCGTGCTCGCCAACGCCGGTCCTGAAGACATGGTGGAATTCACGAGTGTTGCCGGGCTTCCGGCGCGTGCCGTGCGAACACCCTGGCTCGACAAGTACCTGCGGCTGGAACCGCGACTGCAGCAGCACGCGCACCCAAAGGCGCACTGCACCATGTGGTTCGACTGCCTCTCTCAATGCGGCCTGCGCGATGGCAAGGCGACCTGGGGGCAGTTCTGCATCGACAAGTCGCTCGGCCACGCGCTGGAGGGCAGCACCGACAAGGGCCTGTTCTTTCGCGGCGCGGGGCGCCTGCCGTTCGGCTCGCAGATCCGCAGCGTGCGCGAGCTGATGCAGTGGATGGTGGCGGGCACCCTACCCGCCGACCTGGCGCCGCAGGTGCCGGCATGAAGCGCGACATGAATCCGCAGGAAACACTGCCATCGCTTCCCGTGCAACCCATCACACGCGATGTCCTGGCCGAGAAATACCTCAAGGACGACGAGACCAGCGAGCAGGACATCTTTGCGCGCGTAGCCAGGGCGCTCGCGTCGGTCGAGAGCGAGCCCGAGCGGGCTCAATGGGAGTCGCGGTTCTTCGACAACCTGCGCGCGGGCGCCATCGGTGCGGGACGCATCATGAGCGCGGCGGGCACCACGCTGCAGGCGACGCTGATCAACTGCTTCGTGCAGCCGGTGGGCGATTGCATACAGGGTGTGGACGGTGGTGGCTATCCCGGCATCTACGAAGCGCTGCGCGAAGCGGCCGAGACCATGCGTCGCGGTGGGGGCGTGGGCTACGACTTCTCGCGCATTCGTCCACGTGGAGCCGAAGTGCGCGCAACGGCATCGCTGGCATCCGGTCCCTGCAGCTACATCGACGTGTTCGATCATTCCTGCGCGACGGTCGAGAGCGCCGGCGCACGCCGTGGCGCACAGATGGGCGTGCTGCGCATCGACCACCCGGACGTGCTGGAATTCATCACCGCCAAGCGCAAGCCCGGACGCTGGTCGAACTTCAATGTGTCCATTGCCGTCAGCGATGAATTCATGAAGCGGCTGGCCAATGGCGACGATTGGGACCTCGTGCATATCGCGCGCCCAGGAGCGGCCATGATCGCTGCTGGCGCCCACCAGCGGGGTGACGGCATGTGGGTTTACCGCACGCTCGCCGCCAACGAGCTTTGGGACACGGTGATGAAGTCGGCCTACGACTTCGCAGAGCCGGGCGTCATCTTCCTGGACACGATCAATCGCGACAACAACCTGCACTACTGCGAAGACATCGCCGCAACCAACCCGTGCGGCGAGCAGCCGTTGCCCTCTTACGGATGCTGCAACCTGGGGCCCGTGATCCTGCCGGGCTTCGTGCGCAACCCGTTCGGCTTCGCCGGCACTCCGGCATTCGACTTCGAGGCGTTCGCAGCCGCCGTCGCGCTGCAGGTGCGGGCGCTCGACAACGTCCTGGACCTGACCTTCTGGCCCCTGCCCCAACAACAAGCCGAGGCCCATGCCAAGCGTCGCATCGGTATCGGGTTCACCGGCATGGGCGATGCGCTCGCCATGCTGCGCCTGCGTTACGACAGCGACGCCGGACGCGAGACGGCCGTGCAGATCGCGCGGACCATGCGCGACGCAGCCTATGGCGCATCGGTGGAACTCGCCCGCGAAAAAGGCAGCTTCGCCGCCTTCGATGCGCAAAGCTACCTGCAAGACGGCACGTTCGCGAGCCGCCTGCCCAACACCCTGAAGGATTCGATCCGCCGCTACGGCATCCGCAACAGCCACCTGCTGTCCATCGCGCCGACCGGCACCGTGAGCCTGGCCTTTGCAGACAACGCCTCCAATGGAATCGAGCCCGCGTTCTCGTGGACCTACACGCGCAAGAAGCGCGAGGCTGATGGCAGCACACTGCAGTACGACGTCGAAGATCATGCGTGGCGCCTGTACCGCAGCCTGGGCGGCGATACGGGCCAACTGCCCGACTACTTCGTATCCGCGATGCAACTGGCCGCCGCCGATCACATCGGCATGATGAAAGCGGTCCAGCCGTACATCGACACCGCCATCTCCAAGACGGTGAACGTGCCAGTGGACTACCCGTACGAATCGTTCAAGGACCTGTACACCCAGGCATGGACTGCAGGGCTCAAAGGTCTCGCGACCTACCGGCCCAACGACATCGTGGGGTCGGTGTTGCAGCTCGATGCGCCCGCGCCTGCAGCGGTTGCCGCGCCAGCGCCGGCAGCCGTGGACCCGATGCGCGAAGTGATCTCGCGCAGGCCCAACGGTTCCCTGCCTGCGGTCGCGCAGAAGATCGAATACTGGACGCAACAGGGCAAGCAACACGTCTACCTGGTCGTGTCCTTTATCACCCTGCCCGATGGCCGTGAGCGGGCCATCGAGTTCTTCATGCCGGTGGGTCAGAGCGGGCAATCACAGCAGTGGATCACCTCCAGCATGCGCATGTTGTCGCTGGCCGCGCGCGGCGGCTTCCTGGAGCGCGCGCTGGCCGACATGCGCAAGGTGGCATGGGACCGGGGCCCTGTGCGTCTGGGCACCTACGTCAAGGCCGACGGCACGGCGATTCCGCTGTGGCACGACTCGGAGGTCGCCGCGATTGCCTATGCGTTGCAGGGCATCATCGCGGCCCGCAACGGCGTCTCGGCCCAATCGACTGACAACGGCGGGTCCGGCCACTCTCCTGCCATCGCACCCATGTCGGGCAGCAAGTGTCCCGAGTGCGGCGCGCACGCCATGATCCGCAAGGACGGCTGCGACTTCTGCACCGAGTGCGGACACATCGGGACCTGCGGATGAACGCCCGCATCGACACAGCCCTTGAAGCACCGGCGATTGCCGAGCTGCTGGACCGGCGTCGAACGGTCCTGCCCAGGCATCTCGTGGACCCCGGGCCGGATATGGAACAGCTCGAAATGATCCTGCGCGCTGCGGCGTCAGCGCCCGATCATGGTGAGCTGCTGCCGTGGCGTTTTGTCATCGTGCCTTTCGAGGCGCGGGAAAGACTCGCGCAGGTCTTTGCCGATTCCTTGCTGCAACGCGATGCCTGCGCCACCGCGGATCAGATCGAGCAGGCGAGACAGAAAGCTTTCAGGGCGCCGGTGCTGATGCTCGCAGTCGTCAACACTGGCGATCCGGACATCGAGGTGCCCGCTCACGAGCGCCTTATCTCCGCCGGTTGCGCGATCCAGAACATCTTGCTGATGACCACTGCCCTGGGTTTCGCATCGGCATTGACAAGCGGCAAGGCGCTGGCCTTCGAGGGGCTGGCTCAATTGTTCTGCCTGTCACCCGAAGATCGGCCTGTCTGCTTCATCAACATCGGCACCGCGTCCCGAACCAGGGCTGCGCGCCGTCGCCCCGAACCCGCGCAATACGTGAGCTTCCTCAGCGAATGAATGCCGTGGGCTGAACCCAGTGGATTTCCATCACTCGCACCAGGCCATCGCGCTGCACAGCAAGCTCGAAGCGTTCATGGAGCGATTTGTGCTGCCGTACAACCCGGCGTGGCATCAGTCGGTACGAAGCGGCTTTTTTCCGCCTCCCTTCATGGAGGACCTGAAGTCGCTCGCGCGGGATGAAGGCCTGTGGAACCTGTTCCTGCCGCACCTGCGTGAAGGAGAGCCCGGCACCCGCGTCAGCAACCTCGACTACGCACCGCTGGCCGAAACCATGGGCCGCATCCCCTGGGCCGCCGAAGTCTTCAATTGCAGCGCGCCCGACACGGGCAACATCGAATTGCTGCATCGCTTCGCGAAGCCAGAGCAAGCCGAACGTTGGCTCAAGCCGTTGCTCGACGGTCAGATCCGATCGGCGTTCGCGATGTCGGAGCCCGACGTTGCATCATCCGATCCGACCAATCTGCAGACCACCGTGCGACGCGTCGATTCGCAGCTGGTGCTCAACGGCCGCAAGTGGTTCATCACCGGCGCGGCGCATCCCGACTGCCGCCTGCTGGTGGTGATGGCGCGCAATGATGCCGATGCGCAAGGCACTGAAGCTCACGCACGGCACAGCATGGTGCTGGTGCCGCTCGACACACCGGGTGTCCAGGTCGTTCGCAATATCGCGATGCTGGCCCACCAGGCGCCCGAGGGTCACTGCGAGATCGTGCTGCGCGATGTGAGGGTTCCCGCGGGCAACCTGCTCGGCGGATGGGGCGAAGGCTTTCGCATGGCGCAGGCCCGGCTCGGCCCGGGGCGCATGCACCACTGCATGAGGACCATCGGGCAGTGCGAACTCGCGCTGGAACTGGCCAGCGAGCGCGTGCTCGAACGCAAGGCCTTCGGCAAATACCTCTCGGACTTTTCCAATATCCAGGAATGGATTGCGTTGTCGCGCATCGAGATCGACCAGGCGCGGCTGCTCGTGCTTCACGCCGCGTGGATGCTGGACCAGCAGGGCACCGATCCATCCCTCCTGCGCTCACAGGTCGCGGCCATCAAGGTCGTCGCCGCGCGACTGCAGACTCGGGTCGTCGATCGTGCGATGCAGATCTTCGGCGCGATGGGCCTGTCACCCGATACGCCGCTGGCGTGGTTCTGGAGTTGGGGCCGCGCCCTGCAGTTGATGGATGGGCCAGACGAGGTGCATTTGCGCACGGTGGCGCGGCACGAACTTGCACGGGCGCGCGGCCGGATGGGTGCGGGGTCCGCCTACTTCACCACGCCCGCGCAGCTGGAAGCCGCGCCCCGCTTGCGCTGACCTGCTACCTGCGCTGACCTATTCGAAATAGACCGGGTCGCCTTGCGGATCGAGCGCGAGCATCCCTTGCAATCGACCCACGCGCACACTCTCGACCATGCTGCCCAGGCCCGCATCGACCTGGCCGTCCGACGGCTCCGCGTTGCCTGTCCCGCCCAGCGCGGCGATGAACACCACGCGCCACGGCGGGCAGGTCGCGCGCGACTCCTCGACGAGCGCTTCGAACTGCGACAACTCGTGCGGATGCTTGTCCACGCAAGCGAGCGGCTGCAAGGCGCCCCCCTCACCCGCCTCGAACCGGGCTCGCTGCGCGGCCGTTGCATCGTCCGGCAACTCGGCGCCTGCGAAGACAAAGAGCAGTCTCTGCGGAGATGGCTGAGCTGCCGCTGCCTGCAGCAACTGGTGAAAGTGTGAATTCGAATTCATGTGGGCAAGGATCGCGCGGCAAGCCTGTGCCGGGATTGACTCAGATCAAGCGCGCGTGAAAGCAACCAACCTACCATGACCCTTGTCTTCAGTCATTTCCCGTTGAAGACCCTTGCGTGACCACTTTCATCCGTATCGAAGAACCCCCTGCACCCACCCCTTTGCGACAGTCATTCGCGCTGTGGGAACTGGGCTTTCGGCCGTTCTACCTGCTCGCCAGCGCTTTCAGCGCCATCTCCATCGGCTTGTGGGCGATGCAGTTCGCGGGCTGGCTGGGGCGCCCCTACCTTGAAGGGCCGATCTGGCACGCCCACGAGATGCTCTTCGGCTTCACCCTGGCGGTGGTCGTGGGCTTTCTCTTCACGGCAGGGCGCAACTGGGCCAACCGGGCTACGCCCACTGGATGGTTGCTGGCCGCTCTCGCACTGTTGTGGGTTGCCGGCCGTGTGCTCGTGCTGACGCCCTGGGGATGGGCTGCGGCCATCGTCAACGCCGCATTCCCCGCAGCCGCCGCGATTGCACTGGCGATCCCATTTGTTGCTGCCGGTGTGCGCCGCAATTACTTCTTCGTGGCGCTGCTGCTCCTGATGTCGTGTGCATCGCTGGCCATCCATTTGCAGCATCTGGGCGTCATCGCGTTACCGGCACGATTGGGAATCCAGATCGGCCTGGATGCGGTGCTGTTCATCGTGGCCGTCATGGCCGGACGCGTGATCCCGATGTTCACCAACAATGGTGTGCCGCAGGCCGGTGCCACCCGCGTCGCGTGGCTGGAGAAGGTGACGCTGGGATTGACGCTCGTCCTGCTGGCATCGGACTTGATCGCACTGCAAGGTGCGACTTTCGCGGTGCTCGCCACTGCATGCGCCGCCGCGCACGCCGCCCGCTGGGCCTTCTGGCGTCCCTGGAAAACCCTTCGCACGCCGATCGTGTGGGTGCTGCATCTGGCCTACCTCTGGATTCCGGTGCACCTGGCATTGCGCGCGCTGGCGTCCGCCGGACTGGTCACGCCGTCCGTCGCTGTGCACGCGTTGACCGTTGGCGCGATCGGCGGATTGATCATCGGCATGATGACCCGGACTGCGAAGGGGCACACCGCGCGCCCCCTGCGTGCCTATCGCTGGGACATTGCGGCCTACACGCTCGTGAGCCTTGCCGCGCTCCTGCGCGTGGTGCTGCCTCTGGTCGTGCCAGAGCTGATGATCGCGTCAATCATCGCGTCGGCCGCACTCTGGTCTGCGGCTTTCGGGCTCTATGCGATTTGCTATTGGCCCGTGCTCACGCGGCCCAGGCTGGACGGCAAGCCGGGTTAGGCCCCGCCCCTAAGCCACCGGCAACTCCAGTGTGAACGTGGCCCCATGGCCGGGCCCGTCGCTGAACACGGTGAGCTTGCCGCCCATCTCCAGCGCGGCCACGGCGCTGCTGTGCAAGCCGAATCCGTGGCCGTCTTTGCGTGTCGTGAAACCGTGGGCGAAGATGCGCGTCAGGTGCTCGTGCGCAATGCCCGTTCCGTGGTCCCTCACCGCGATGCGCAACCGGCCCGCGCCCGCTTCGGTTGCATCACGCGCGATGCTCACACCCAATTCCAGCCGGCGCTGCTGCGGCGCAACGTCCTCCATCGCCTGGGTTGCGTTGGCGATCAGGTTCACCAGGATCTGCAGCACGCGCTGCCGGTCCAGCGCAATGACCGGCACGCTCTGGTAGTCACGCGAGATGGTCACGCCGACACGTTCGAGCGCCGAGGCGCACATGCGGATCGCCTCTTCCAGCGGCTCCTCGGGTTGCGTCATTTCCAGCACGCTGGAGGGGCCTGCGTGCGACTGCTGGGTCGCAACGACGTAGATGATGTGCTCGACGCTACGCGCGAGCCGGTCGAGGTCGCCCAGCGCGTCCTGCCGCTCTGTTCGCAGTGCGCTCACCAACTCGTTCAGGTACGGCCACAGCGCCTTGCCCCGCGGGTCGGTTTCAATGAACTGCGCGAGGTCGTGTTCGTGCTCGTTGATCAGGTCGACCGCGCGCGTCAGGCCCCCAATGCGCGAATTTGAAATCGTGCCGCGCACCACGCTGGCCGAGACGTTGATGCTGTTGAGCACATTGCCCACGTTGTGCAGCACGTTGTTGGCGATTTCGGCCATGCCGGCCTTGCGCGCGGTGGCCACGAGCTGCGCCTGCGTATCTTCGAGCTCGCGTGTGCGCGCCTGGACCCGCTGTTCCAGGCTTTCGTAGAGCTGCGCGTTCGCCAGCGACACCGCCAGCTGGCCCGCGATGAGCATCACGGCGTCCAGGCGTTCGGGGTTGAAGGCGCCGCGGCCCAGGCGGTTTTCAAGAATGAGCACCGCGCGCGCTGCGCCCTGCCCGGAAATGGGGACCACCAGCATCGAGCAAAGCGCAACGCCTGCGAAATACGGATCGCGCGCGAAGCGATCGTCGCCGGCTACGTCATCCACCACCAGCGTTTCACCGGTGCGCTCGGCATAGGCAACAGCCGATAGCGGCACCAGGCCCCGCTGCGCAGCCTGCGCCATCGGTATCGACGGCTCGCCCGGCGCAGGCGCGAGCAACCACCACTGCCCGTCGTTCCATGACACCACCAGCACCTTGCTCGCCCCGCTGAGGGCGGCCAGCACTTCCGTCACGCGCGCGGTGAGGTGCTCCACGCTGGTCTCGGAACTCAGTGCCTGCGAAGCGCGCAGCAAGCCCACCAGGTCCAGGTCGTCCGACGAAACGCTGTCGCTGCCCCGGGTATCCCTGCTGCCTTTGCTGCCCTTGCTCGCCTGGACACCTTTGCCCGACTGGGTGGCGGCGACGCCGATTCGGGACTCCAGGTCACGGGCGGGCGCCCGCAGGAACGCGTGCTCGCGCTGCATCTGTTCCACCTTGGCGCTGGCGCTCCAGGCCGCGTAACCATCACGCGCGTCGGCCAGTAACATGCGCCCGGTCCGCAGCAGTCCGTGCGCGAGCTGGAACTTCGCTGCACGTTCAGTGATGAAGGCGCGCTGCCACGGACGCGCACGGCTCTCGGCTTCGATCAGTGCCGAATCGAAGGTCACGGCGGACGTCCACAGGTCGCCAGCGGCCCACGCCTGTTCGGCTTCGACCAGTCGCAGCAGGTGCAGGAAGTTGTAGGGCTGGTCGGTGGCACGGCCCGCCAGCCATCGGCGGCATGCGTCCAGTTCCGCAAGAAGCCGCTCACGATCGGATGCATCGCTGCCGCGCTGCTGAAGTTGCCAGGCGCGCGCCAGCGCAACGAACACATGCACATGCGAGACCCTGAAGAAGCCGGCGGCAGCGCCCTGGGCGCGCGACATCAGTTCGCGCGCATAACGGTCCAGCGCAGCCGCGTCGCCCCACAGCAGCGCCTGCATCGCACGGAAGAAATCGAAGTCCACGAACGGCAAATGGCCCGCGCTCGCCATGAATGCCTCTTCGGTGAAGTGCTCGTCGTCGAAACTATCAGGCGCGAGTGTCTGTCCGCGCAGCGCCAGGAGAAATCGCTGCTCGCACGTGTGCATGGCAGCAGCATGGATGTTGCTGGTGCGCCGGCACAGCTGCAGACCCCTTTCGATCTCTGCCTGGTGAACATCGATGGTGGGCGCAGTGTCCAGCAGCAGGTTGTACGCAAAGATGTGACCGTAGCAGGCAAAGGACGCATCGCCCCTGGCCTGCAGGCCTTCATAAGCGCGCATCGCGTGGTCGAACGCCGTTTCCAGCGGCTCGAACCAGGCGCACGCATGTCCGGCGAACCGGTACCGGGCTTCCAGGGTCTGCGCCTCGTAGCCCAGCGCCTCGCCCACGGCCAGCACATGCCGCGCGATGCTGTAGCCGCACCGGTAGTCCTGCCGCAGGCCGATCAGCATGCCGTTCATGTGGCTCATGCACGCAACCAGTTCTGCGCAGGGGCCGTGCTCTTCCCACAGGCGCTGCGCTTGCAGCAGCAGGCAGGCAAATGCATCGAGGTCCGAGCGCAGATAGGCGGACCCCACCGCACGGCCGAGCAGCCTGGCGATGCCCAGCAGCCGCGGGTCCTGAATCTGCGCCCGCGTCGAAAGGTCCAGCAGGCTGTCTTGCCGGACCCATTGCGCAAGTGCGTCAAGGCGCTGCTCCCTGTCGGGCGTCGAGTAGTCGCGCGGCACTTCGAGCCCCAGTTGTGCCAGCAGGTCCAGGCCCAGCGCCAGCGCGTCGTCCATGCGGCCGCGCATGTCCAGGCTTCGTATCTGCAGGCAGGTCGGCTCGACCAGGTTGAGTGGATCGGTCGCGCGCTCGCGCATGGCGGCGTAAAGCGGATCGGATTCGTCGAAGCGGCCCAGGCTGTAGAGCGCTGCATGGCGCTCGAAGTCGATGGCCTCCCGCCGCGTCCTGTCGGCGGGGGCGTCAATCGCTGCCAGCAGCCCTGCGGCGGCGGCCAGGTAGCGTTCGGCCAGAGGAAATTTCGCAGCGCTCGCGAGCTTGCGCGCGAGCCGATGGAAGAGGTGGGCTGCACGGCGCCGCTCTTCGACAGCGCATTGCGAACGCAACAACGCCCGGCAGGCGAGGTACTGCTGGGCCGCATCGCTTTCCATCGCGGGCTCGGCGGCCAGGCGACGCGCCATCGTCAGCTGCCGCTGGCTGCGCTGCGCATCGTCCAGCGTGCTGAGCACGGCCTGCTGCACCCGGTCATGCCTGAAGCTCACGCAGTGCCGCACCTCATTGCACTCACCGACCAGGAGCCCGTCTTGAATCGGCGCGGCAAGCAAGGCGCGCAGTTCATCCCTGCCCAGGCCGGTGGCTGAGGCCAGGCGCGCGCACTCCACCGAATTACCCAGGCAGCTCATGAACTCCAGCACCTCGCGCGACGCCTGCGGAAGACGGTGCAGCCGGGAGACCAGCAAGTCCACCACATGGCTGCGGCCCACGAAGTGGCGCACCGCATCGGCATCCCAGTGCCATCCCTGCTCGCGCAGGCTGAGAACGCCATCGCGGCGCAATGCGTTGATCATCTCGACGGTGTCGAAGGGATTGCCGCTCGTCATCGCATGCACGGCCTGGCCCAGGTCATGGGCAGCATGAGGTTCCAGGCGCAGCATCCGGCGCGTCAGCTCGTCGGTGCCTTGCGCTGACAGGTTCGCCAGGGCGATCAGCAGCGGCGGCTCGGATTGCTGTAGCCACTGCGCGAGCATCGGCTGCAGCGTCGGATTGCGATGGAGTTCCTCACCCCGGTACGCCCCCACCAGCAACACATGGCGCAGGCGGCTTTCACTCATCAGCTGTCCGAAGGCGCGGAACGAATGCGCCGCAGCCCACTGCAGGTCGTCCTGCACGATCACCAGCGGTCGCTCGGGGGATGCGATCGCGCCGAGCAGGTCGACCATGGTTTGCTGCAGCCGGGTCTCGGCCTGTCGCGGGTCTCCCTCCGACGTGCCATGTTGTGCGCCGAGCAACAGGGCGAATTCGGGGAGCAGCCTGGCCACCTGGGCCGCATTGCGACCGAGGCTGTCCAGGATGCGCTGGCGCTGCCCCGCCAGCTCGCTGCGCGGCAGCGCCAGCAACAGCCGGCCGAGCGCACGCAAAGCCTGGGTCATCGCGCCCGCGGCAGCGCCGTCCTTGAGGTACTGGTCCACCTTGCCGCAGACCATCCAGCCGCCCGACGCCGCAACAGCGGGCCGCAGCGTGTCGATCAGTGCACTCTTGCCAACGCCTGCTGCGCCTTCGATCAACACCGTGTGGCGAGACGTCTGCATCGCATCTGCCAGCGCTGCGCGCAGGATTGCAATCTCGGTGTCGCGGCCCACCAGGTCCTGTGGAGCAGCGAGCCGGGCCGGGAAGTCCCGCTCGCCCAACGCAAAGCTGCCGCCGCTCTCACTGGCAAAGTCCTGCGCCAGGCGCAGCAGGTCGTGAAGCAGGCCTTCGGCACTCTGGAAGCGCTGCTCCGGCGATTTGGCCAGCAGCCGCAAGATGATGTTGGACAGGCCCGCCGGAACACGCGCATTGATCTGCGACGGCACCGGCGGGTCACGCACGAGGTGATCGCGAATCAGCTGCAAGGTGTCCTGTTCCTCGAACGGCAATCGACCGCAAGCCATCTCGTACAGCATCGCTCCCACTGCGTACAGATCGGCGCGCTGGTCCACGGTCCGCCCGGTACGGCCGCTTTGCTCTGGCGCGAGATAGGCCAGTGTGCCGACAATGCCGGCCTCCGGCGCGACAAGGTGTTGCTCTGCGAGCACGGCCAGGTCGAAGTCGATGAGCGACGGCTCGCCGGCTGGAGACAACACGATGTTCGATGGATTGATGTCGCGGTGGATCACGCCGGCGCGGTGCATGGCGGCCACAGTGCCGACCACCCGCACGGCAATTTCGAGGATCTGGGGCGGCTCCAGCGGACCCTCGCTCAAGCGCTGCGCCAGCGTGCCCGGTCCGCAATCACGCAGTGCAACCACATCGGATTGCTGGAGGACGTCGAGCTGCGGGTCTGGCAACGGTTGCACCAGTTGCACCACGTCCGGCACGCCCGCAAGCCGGGCCAGCATCTCGCGCTCATGGTTGGCGCGATGGACCGCGTCAGCGCCCAGGAATTGCTTGCTAACGACACCCTCAGGGACACCCCCGCCGCGCAACACCCGCGTCGTGGCACTTTCATGGATCACCTGGGCAGCCCGGCCGGACCGGGGACCTGCCTTCTCTTGTGTCGAGTCATCCATTCACGAGACTCCCCCTGATGGACCATTCTGAGCGCAATCTTTCGGCGGGTCCAATTCTTCAGGCGACGTTCAGGAGTTTCCAACCGGTGAAGATCAGGATCGCGGCCAGGGCCCTGCGCAGCCACACCTGCGGCAGCCTGCTCGATAGCAATGCCCCGACGATCACCCCAGGAATCGAGCCCACCAGCAAGTTCAGAAGCAGTGAGAAATTCACATTGCCGATCAGCAGATGGCCCGCACCCGCGAACATCGCCAGCGGAATCGCGTGAACGATGTCGGTGGCAATCAATCGCGATGGTGTGAGGCGCAGCGGGTAGAGATAGGCCAGGATCACGACACCGATGGCGCCTGCGCCTATCGATGTCAGCGTGACCAGCACGCCCAGCACCGCGCCGGCTGCGATGGTCAGCGGCGGCTGCATCGTCTTGAAGCCCGCGACATGCTCCACGCGAAACCGGCGACCCAGCGCGTGCAACTGCTTCTGGAACACCATCGCACTGGCCGTCATCAGCACGGCGCACGCGATCAGGACCTTGAGAAAGCTCGCGGTCTCAGGCCCGATGGGCATTACCGTCATCCACGCCAGGGTTAGCGCCGATGCGGGAAGGCTCCCGGCCCACAGGCGCCGCACGACCTGCCAGTCGATCAGGTTGTTGCTGTGATGGATGCGCGATGCAGCGAGCTTGGTGATGGCGGCGAACCACAAGTCCGTGCCGACGGCGGCCATCGGCGCGACGCCGAACACCAGTAGCAGCAGCGGTGTCATCACGGCGCCACCACCGACGCCGGTCAACCCGACCAACAGGCCGGTGCCGGCACCTGCGGCCACCAGCATCCAGTCAAGCCCGAACATCGAGCGCCGCCGTTTCGGATTTCAGGACGCAGGCTGCGACGTTCTTTGCGTGCACGCGCAACTCGGGAACGGCAGTGGCCTCCCAGTGCTGCGCCTTGAGCAAAGGGCCGACATAACGCACGCGCTGCAAGGCACTGCTGTCGCGTTTGAGCACGCGGTACTGTTCATCAACCGATAGTCCGAGCGCGAGCGGGTCCACGCTCAGCGCGCCCGCGTCGCGCAACTGGGCGATCAGCGGATCGCTCACGCGATGGAGGTCGCTCGACGGCCCGGTGCAGTTGATGACGACGCGATAGTCGCCTGTGCGGTTGTCCGTGGCGCCTCGCGGTCGCCATGTCACTCGCGCGCGCTGCTTGTCCGCCTCGCCGGGCCCATCGGTAGAGGTCACATCGACCAGCCGGCCCTGCAAAACCGAGAGCTGGCCCGAATTCAGGGCCGCCTGGATGCGGCGATAAATGGCCGGAGCCGCGCGATGCCGATGCGTGTCCCAGTACGGTCCGAGATGGCGCACGAACTGGGCGCGGCTGCGCTCGTCCAGTTGCTGCCACAGGCGCGGCGTGTGCGAGCGAAGGCCGCCGATCACATCGCGCCAGTCGTGTCCGGCGGCGGCGCTGTCGCGAATGAGCCGGCGAACTTCGCGCAATTGCGCGCGCAGGCTGGTGACGCCCTGCAGGACATCCGCCGGCACCAGACCGGCTGCGGGTGGCGTTTCCTGTTCGCGGTGCGGCTGCGGCAAGAGCGCGCGTCGCGAGAGCATGGTGATGGCCCCGCGATGGCCCTGGTCGAGCAGACGCAGCACCGCGTCATAAGCCGTGAGGCCTGTGCCCACCAGCAGCACGCTCGCATCGGCGTCGAGTTCGTCCAGCACGCCATGCGACCAGACGTCGTTGACGAGCGGAGCCTGGGTCCAGTTCGCGGGCGATTGCGTGGCCGGCGCACGCGGCGTGAAATTGCCCAGCGCCAGGATCACCTGCGCGGCTTCTATCGTGCGTCCGGTGCTCAGATGCAGCACGGGCGAACCGCCGTCTGAATCCATGTCGATGCGAAGCACCTCCGCTTCCACCAGTTCCAGCTTCACGCCATCGGCTGCTGCCGATTGCGCGCGCAGCAGGCATCGCTCCAGATAGTCGCCATAGAGGCTGCGCGGAACGAAGTCGCCGGCGCGCAAGTTCAGTCCGCGGCTTCTCACGTAGTCGATGAAGCCGGATTCCTGCGCAGGGTCGATGCTCATGCGGCCCGCAGGCACATTGAGCAGGTGGCTCGGCGAGTTGGTGCCGTAGGCCATGCCCCGGCCGAAGCTCAGGCTGCGATTGATCAGGCAAACCCGAGCCGGACCTTGGAGGCCCTGCAACAGCTGCACCGCCACGGCCATGCCGGAAAAGCCGGCGCCGACGATGGCAAAGGTGGGTGGAGGCTGGGCGGACATGTTGAAGGGGCGGCGGGAACATTCCAAATATATCTTTTACATGAGCTTATAAATTAAGGTTTAATCCAACAAATCCTGCGAAAACCCAGTGAACGGCAACCAACTGAGCATCGACGACCTGAACGCCAGCCGGCGTCAGGCGGTGCTGCTCCGGTTGCAGGGCGAGAAACTGTCCGTGGTGTCGGCCTCGACCGGCCTCAGCATTCCCACGATCATTTCAGCTGTGAAGGCCTACCGCGAAAGCGGCTGGAACGGGGTGGCCGTCAGCCCCCGCCGCGGCCGGCCCGCCCGGGAGGACATCGGTGTCCCTGAGCCCGCGACCCAGGCACTGGTTGGCGCCATGCTGGCTGGTCCGCCCACCTTATCCGACCTTGCCGACCCGTACTGGACTCGCGCCGCGATGTCCGACTGGCTCAAAGCCAACGGCAGTCCCAAACACAGCGCAGGCGCGGTCACGCGGCTTTCTGCGGTGCTCGGGCTGGACTTCGACACGGACGCCCTGCCGGAGCCGAACCGCTCGACCGATTCGCTGCGCATGCACGTCATCGAACGGCAGTTCAAACACTGGCCCACCGGTGCGGCCATGGCGTCCGATGCGCGGATCAACGTGCTGTGCACTCGCGCGCCGCGCGGGCAGCTGCGGTGGCTGGCGTTCGCCGGTCCGCTCGAATCGCAGCACTACCTGGACTTCATCGAACGCCTCGTTCCAGAACGGGGTGTGGTCGAACTGTCATGGCCCGGCGCGGCGCGGTTGCTTCGCATCGCAGACATCGCCGGCCGGCTCGACCAGCACAAGGAACGCCTGCGCCTGGCCGACCCGCACGTCGGCTCACCCAGCACCATCAATCCCAGACCCTCCCCCACGGCCACGCCCGCGAGGGCCAGCCCTGAAAGGAATCCGATGACACCCATGACACTGACCCACCTGCAACGCCTCGAAGCCGAAAGCATCCACATCATGCGGGAGGTCGTGTCCGAAGCGGACAACCCCGTGATGCTCTATTCGGTCGGCAAGGACAGCGCCGTGATGCTGCACCTGGCCATGAAGGCTTTCTACCCGTCGAAGCCGCCCTTCCCGCTGATGCACGTGGACACGCGCTGGAAATTCCGCGAGATGTACGCGTTCCGCGACCGCATGGTCAAGGACCTGGGCATGCAGCTGATCACGCACATCAACCCCGACGGCATCGCCAAGAACATCAACCCGTTCACGCACGGCTCGGCGATCCACACCGACATCATGAAGACCGAGGGCCTGAAGCAGGCGCTGGACAAGTACAACTTCGATGCCGCCTTTGGTGGCGCGCGCCGCGATGAAGAAAAATCGCGCGCCAAAGAACGCATTTTTTCCTTTCGTTCGGACCAGCATCGCTGGGACCCCAAGAACCAGCGGCCCGAACTATGGAAGCTGTACAACACGCGCAAGCACAAGGGCGAGTCGCTGCGCGTGTTCCCGCTGTCGAACTGGACCGAGCTCGATATCTGGCAGTACATCTACCTGCAGAACATTCCCATCGTGCCGCTCTACTACTCGGCCGAGCGGCCGGTGGTCGAGCGCAACGGAACGCTCATCATGGTCGATGACGACCGCATGCCGCTCGCACCCGGCGAGGTGCCGATGATGCGCAAGGTGCGCTTTCGCACGCTGGGCTGCTACCCGCTCACGGGCGCCATCGAGTCGGAAGCCGCAACCCTGCCGGAGATCATCCAGGAGATGCTGCTCACCAAAACATCCGAGCGGCAGGGCCGCGTGATCGACCACGATTCCGCCGCTTCCATGGAAAAGAAAAAACAAGAGGGGTACTTCTGATGAGCCACGTCAGCGACCTGATCGCCAGCGACATCGCCGGCTACCTCAAGGCTCACGAGAACAAGAGCCTGCTTCGATTCATCACCTGCGGCAGCGTGGACGACGGCAAGAGCACGCTGATCGGGCGACTGCTCTACGACAGCAAGATGCTGTTCGAGGACACGCTCGCCACCATCGAAGCCGATTCGCGCAAGTGGGGCACGCAGGGCGACAACATCGACTTCGCGCTGCTGGTCGATGGGCTTGCGGCGGAACGCGAACAGGGCATCACGATCGATGTGGCCTATCGCTTCTTCTCGACCGAGCGGCGCAAGTTCATCGTGGCCGACACACCCGGTCACGAGCAGTACACCCGCAACATGGTCACGGGCGCATCGACCGCCGACGCCGCCGTCCTGATGGTCGATGCGCGCAAGGGCGTCCTCACGCAGACACGCCGCCACAGCTATCTCGTGTCGCTGATCGGCATCCGCCACGTGGTGGTCGCCATCAACAAGATGGACCTGGTCGATTACAGCGAAAAGGTCTTCAACAAGATCGTCGAGGACTACAGCGCGTTCGCCAAGCAGGTCGGGCTGGAGAACATCACGTTCATCCCGGTGTCGGCCTTCAAGGGCGACAACATCACCGCGCCCAGCGACAAGACGCCCTGGTATCGCGGCACCACGCTCATGGGGTATCTGGAGACGGTGGAAGTGGACGAGGAGCGCATGCAGCGCGCGCCGTTCCGCTTGCCGGTGCAATGGGTCAATCGGCCCGACCTCGACTTCCGCGGTTTCTCCGGGACGATTGCCGGCGGTGTCGTCAAGCCCGGCGATCGCGTCCGCGTGCAGCCGTCCGGCAAGGAGAGCAAGGTCGCGCGCATCGTCACCTTCGACGGCGACCTCGACCAGGCGGTGGCGGGCCAGTCGGTCACGCTCACGCTGGCCGATGAAGTCGATATCTCGCGCGGCGACGTGATCTCCACTGCCGATGCGCCAGCGGGCGTGGCCGACCAGTTCGAAACCACCATCGTCTGGATGCATGAAGAGCCCTTGCTGCCAGGCCGCTTCTTCCTGCTCAAGATGGGCGCGCAGACGGTGACGGCATCGGTCATGGAAGTGAAGTACCAGGTCAACGTGAACACGCTGGAGCACACGGCTGCCAAGACGCTGGGGCTCAACGCGATCGGCGTGTGCACGCTCAACCTCGACCGGCCGCTGGGTTTCGATCCGTACACCGACAACCGCGACACCGGCGGCTACATCCTGATCGATCGCCTGACCAATGCCACCGTTGGCGCCGGCCTGATTCACTTTGCGCTGCGGCGCAGCCAGAACATCCACGTGCAGCACGTCGATGTGAACAAGGCGGCACGCAATGCGCTCAACGGCCAGAAGTCATGCGTCGTGTGGTTCACCGGACTCTCAGGTTCGGGCAAGTCGACGATCGCGAATCTGCTGGAGAAGCGGCTGCATGCGATGGGTCACCGTACCTACCTGCTCGATGGCGACAACGTGCGTCATGGGCTGAACAAGGACCTGGGTTTCACCGACACCGACCGCGTCGAGAACATCCGCCGCGTTGCCGAGGTTGCCAAGCTGATGGTGGATGCGGGCCTGATCGTGATGACGGCATTCATCTCGCCTTTCCAGGCCGAGCGTCGCATGGCGCGGTCGTTGATGGAGGAAGGCGAATTCTTCGAAATTCACGTGGACCTGCCGCTGGCGGTCGCGGAAGAGCGCGATGTGAAGGGCCTGTACAAGAAGGCACGCCGCGGCGAGTTGAAGAACTTCACTGGCATCGACTCGCGCTACGAAACACCCGAAGCACCCGAACTGCGTCTGGCCACCGAGAACCTCGCGCCCGATGAAGCGGTGGAACAGATCGTGAACCTGCTTCGCTCACGGGGTTGCCTGCCTTGATTTAGGCTTGTGCAGAGCCGATTTCGGGTGCATTCTTTGCCTGGGGTTTGAGTGATGCCCAAAGGCAAAGGAGTCGATATGCGTGCTTGCACTTTCCTGCGTCAGGTTGTGTCCGGGTTCCTGTTGGCGAGCGGCCTGGCCGTCGTCGGCGCCTTGCACGCTGCGGCGCCTGCAGCGACTCCGCCCGCGCAGGCCGTCATCGAAGCGCTCACCCGCGCGAATGCGGCTGTCGTCGGCGTCAACGTCACGGCCGCAGAAGGAGCGAAATCCGCATCGACGCTCGGACGCAATCGCAGTGGCTCCGGCGTCGTGATCGGCCCCGACGGCCTGATCCTCACCATCGGCTACCTCATGCTGGAAGCCGACAGCATCCAGATCGTGACGCAGGACGAACGCACCATACCCGCGACGGCAGTCGCCTATGACCTGGCCACGGGTTTCGGCCTCATCCGCCCGCTCTTGCCGCTGCGCGGGATCGCCGCAGTGCCACTGGGAAGCCATCGCAACATGAACCCCGGGGAGACGCTCATGGTCGCTACCGGCGGCGAGGACGGCGACGTGGGCATGACGCGACTGGTCAGCAAGCGACCGTTCTCCGGGTACTGGGAATACCACATCGAATCGGCCATCTTCACGAGCCCACCTGTTGCCAATCACAGCGGCGCACCGGTCTTCAACCAGCGCGGCGAACTGCTCGGCATCGGCAGTCTCTTTGTCGCCGATGCACTGGGCGAAGCGCCACGGATACCCGGCAACATGTTCGTCCCGGTCGATCTGCTCAAACCGATCCTGGCCGAGATGACCCAGACAGGCAGCACGACCCGGAGCCGCCGCCCGTGGCTGGGCCTCACGTCTTCCGAGCAGGCAGGTCGCGTGCAGGTTGTGCGAGTCACTGCCGACAGTCCTGCAGCCATCAGCGGCATAGCACCCGGCGACTTCATCCTCGCCGTGGATGGCGCGAAGGTCGCCTCGCTCGAAGAGTTCTACAAGAAGCTGTGGGCCCGCGCGAATCCGGAAGACGAAGTCAAGCTCACGGTGCTGCAGGGCGCGGAGGTGAAGGTGCTGACCGTGAAGGCAGTGGACCGCATGACCACCATGGTCAAACCATCAGGGATCTAGTCCCTGCGCCACCGTCGGGTAACGCAGCTTCAATCGCAGTTCGTTTTTCATCCGGGCGTTGCGCAGGCGCCTCGATTCCGACATGAAGCTCAGCAGCATCAGCGGCAATTCATCCTGCGCGGTGCTGCGCGGAATGCGTTTGGGCCGTGCAAGCCCGAACCTGTCTGCCGCGAGGTCGAAGTAGTCACCCATTTTCAACTGCGTGTCATCGCTCACGTTGTAGATGCGCTGGGGACTGCCCCGCCACAAGGCGGCAATCACCGCGCGCGCCAGGTCGTCGGCGTGGATGTGATTGGTGTACACGTCATCTTTGGCTTCCAGCACCGGCGTGCCTCGCAGCAGGCGATCTCGCGGCGTGCCGCCTTCGCGGTCCAGGGCGTAGATGCCGGGTATGCGCAGGATGCTCGAGCGCACCTGCGCCGCGCGGCCGAAATGGCGTACCGCGGTCTCGGCGTCGACTCGTCGCTGGGCGCGCGGCGTGCGCGGTTGCGCGGGGATGTCCTCGCTCACCCAGTCGCCCTTGCAGTCGCCGTACACGCCGCTGGTGGAGCCATAAACCAGCGATGCTGGCGGCGACCGGAGCCTGAGCGCCCGCAGCAATGAGACCGTGCGCAAGTCGCGCCACCACAGGTCGCCCGGCTCCGAAGAAGGCGGGGCCAGGTGGACGACGCGTGTGGCAACGCCAGCCAGCCGCGCGAGCGTGGTGCGGTCGTCCAGGTTGCCTTGCACCGGTGTAATGCCGCGTTCGCGCAATTGCGCGACACGATCTGCCGATGAGGTCAATGCGACCACGCGCAAACGACCAGCTAATTGCCTGACGACCCGCAGTCCCACATCGCCGCAGCCGACGATGAGCAGCCGCTCGCGGCGAAAGCGCGCCGGGAGCGCGCCGAGGGGGTTCTGGATTGAGGGCAAAATCAGCGGTTCGACTTCTATAGCCGTCCGAGGATAACCAAAACATGACGACCGCCCAGGCCCCCGTGGGGCCGTTCAAGGTAACAGTGCTGCCCAGCGGGCGCGCGTTCACAGTTGATTCCGGCGAGGCCATCCTGCCCGCGGCCATCCGACAGGGCGTCGGCATGCCCTACGGTTGCAAGGACGGCGCCTGCGGATCGTGCAAGTGCAGGAAGCTCGAAGGCACCGTCGTCCACGGCCCGCACCAGACCAAGGCCCTGAGCCCCGAAGAAGAAGCCGCTGGTTACATCCTCACCTGCTGCGGCGTTCCGCAGACCGACCTGTTGCTGGAGTCGCGCCAGGTCACCGACGAAAGCGCGTTCCCGATTCGCAAGATGCCGTCGCGCGTGCTCTCGCTGGAGCGCAAGTCGCACGACGTGATGCTGGTGCGATTGCAGCTGCCTGCCAACGACACGATGCGCTACCACGCAGGCCAGTACGTCGAGTTCATCCTGCGCGACGGTGCGCGGCGCAGCTACTCGATGGCCAATGCACCGCACACGATGATCCGGTCCGATGCCGCCGCGGTGCCGGGCCAGCCCGCCGCCGCACCTGCCATCGAACTGCACATACGCCACATGCCCGGCGGCAAGTTCACCGATCACGTTTTCAACGCGATGAAGGAAAAGGAGATCCTGCGCGTCGAGGGCCCCTACGGCAGCTTTTACCTGCGCGAAGACTCGGACAAGCCGATGATCCTGCTGGCCTCGGGGACCGGGTTCGCGCCGATCAAGGCGGTGATCGAGCAGATGCAGTTCAAGGGTGTGACGCGCCCCGCCACGCTGTATTGGGGGGGACGCCGCCCCGCCGATCTGTACCTGGACGACTGGGTGCAGGGCAAGCTCGGCGAAATGCCCAACCTGAAGTACGTGCCGGTGATCTCCAACGCGCTGCCCGAAGACAACTGGACCGGCCGCACGGGTTTCGTCCACCGCGCCGTGCTCGAAGATTTTCCGGACCTGTCCGGCTACCAGGTTTACGCCTGCGGCGCGCCCATCGTCGTTGACTCGGCGCGCGCCGAGTACAGCGCACAAGCGGGCCTGCCGCCCGACGAATTCCACGCCGACGCATTCACCACCGAAGCCGACAAGCACGTCGGCTGAATCAAAGTTCAAGGAAACCGAGAGCCATGAAACGCAGACCCCTTCTCGCCGCCGGCCTGGCCGCTGCCGCCACGCTCGCATCGCCCTTTGCCATGGCGCAGGCGCGCCCGATCCGCCTGGTGGTGCCCTACGCGCCCGGAGGCCCGATCGACGTGACTGCGCGGCTGCTGGCTGAGCGCGTGAAGGATTCGCTGGGCCCGGTCATCATCGACAACAAGCCCGGCGGTGGCGGCAACATCGGCGCGGACATCGTTGCCAAGGCGCCGCCCGATGGCTTGACCATCGGCATTGCGGCTGTCGCCACGCACGCGATCAATCCCTGGCTCTTCGCGAAGATGCCATACGACGCTTCGAAAGATTTCACACCGATCACACAGATGGTTCGCGTGCCGAACGTGCTTGTGATGAATGCGGAGACGGCCGCGCGGCTGAAAATCAACACGCTGGCAGACCTCGTTTCGTACGCCAGACGCAATCCCGCCAAGCTCAATTACGGCAGCGGCGGTAATGGAAGCGCGGGACATCTCGCCGGCGAAATGTTCAAGCAGGGGGCGGGCATTTTTGTCGTGCACATTCCGTACAACGGCGGCAACCCGGCGCAGCTTGCGTTGCTGTCGGGCCAGGTCGATTTCAACATCGACAACCTCGCCACGGCGGCTCCCAACATCCGCGCGGGCAAGCTCAAGGCGCTGGCTGTCACGACCGCGCAGCGCTCACCGGCGCTGCCCGATGTGCCGCCCATTGCCGACACGATCAAGGGTTTCGCGATCGACACCTGGTGGGGACTGGTAGCACCCGCCGGCACGCCACGCGACGTGGTTGCGCGCCTGAACAGCGCCTTCGTCGCCGCGTTGCAGACGCCCGAGGCAAAAACGCGCTTTGCGAGTCTCATGGCCGAACCCGTGACCAACTCACCCGAAGAGTTCGCGGGCTTCATGAAAAGCGAACTTGCCAAGTATGAAAAGGTCGTGAAGCTGTCCGGCGCCAAGGTGGACTGAGTCCTTCGCACTACAGACCAAACGGCCTGTTGCGGCCAGGAAATTCCGGGCGCATAGTGGGCCCCCTGTGTCCTACGCCGCGTGTGCGGCATGTCTGACACGGCGGGCCAGTTACCAATCGGTACAGTGGCTCATCGGCAATCCCGCCCCAGGAGGCCCGGTCATGAATGCGCGAACTCTTTTGTGTATTGCCTGCGGCCTCGCCGCTGCGCTGGCGTTGCCTGCAACTGCCCAGACCTCGAACGCAACAACAACGCTTTCTGCCCCCTATTCGTGGCTGCAGGGCCAACGCCCCTACATCGGCCTCTCGCTGGGACGCGTACGGGGCGGTGCGGAGTGCGCAGTCACCGCCATCACCTGCGATGAAACCCGGCCCACCCAGCTTTATGCAGGAACGATGGTCAACAGCTTCTGGGGTGCGGAAGTCGGCTACCTGCAATCGGGCCGATTGCTGCAGGGCAGCACCGAGGGGCGAACCCAGGGCCTGAACCTCAGCCTGGTTGGCAAGGCGCGTGTCAGCTCGGCGTGGGGTGTTTACGGCAAGGTCGGAACGACTTACAGCCGCACGCAATCGTCGCTGCCGGGTGCAGGCTTTGCCGGTGAAACAGACCAGGGGTTCGGACTATCGTTCGGTGGCGGCGTGAGCTACGACTTCACGCCCCGCCTGTCGGCCCGGCTCGAATTCGAAAGCAACGACTTCCGCTTCGGCGGCGGCCGCGACCCGGTGAGATCCACGAGCCTCGGACTGCAGTACCGGTACTGAAATTCCCGGACTGCAAGTGCGCACCGTTGTTACTCGCCGAGATAGGCAGCGCGCACCTTGGGGTCGGTGAGCATCTGCTTGGCATCGCCACTCATCGTGATGAGACCTGAATCCATCACATAGCCACGATCGGCCAGTTCAAGCGCGCGACTGGCGTTCTGCTCCACCAGCAAGATGGTGACGCCCTGCGCATAGACCTCGCGCACCACCTCGAAGATCTTGTCCACCATGATGGGAGAAAGGCCCATCGAAGGCTCGTCCATCAGCAGCACGCGCGGACGGCTCATGAGCGCGCGACCCATGGCAAGCATCTGCTGCTCACCGCCTGACATGGTGCCGGCCAGCTGGTCCTTGCGTTCGCGCAGGCGCGGGAAGATGGTGAACACCTTTTCCATGTCCGCAGCGATGGCCGCCGTGTCGGTGCGGATGTAGGCACCCATCTGCAGGTTCTCGGTGATGGTCATGCGGGTGAAGACGCCGCGGCCTTCCGGCACCATCGCCAGCCCCTGCCTGACCAGGTCCCACGCGCCCTTGCCCTTGATGCTCTGGCCCAGGTATTCGATGTCGCCGCCATTCATCGGCAAGCTGCCGGTGATGGCCTTCATGGTGGTCGTCTTGCCGGCGCCGTTGGAGCCGATGAGCGTGACCAGCTCGCCCTCACGCACTTCAAAGTCCACGCCCTTGACGGCCTGTATGCCGCCGTACGCCACTTGCAGGCCGGTGACTCTCAGCAGGATGTCGCTCATTGCTCGTCTCCTGTCACCACGGCAGGCGCTTGCGCCGGCTTGTGGCTGTGACCGAGGTAGGCCTCGATCACTTTTTCGTTTTTCTGGACATCGGCGGGCGTGCCTTCGGCGATCTGCTTGCCGTAGTCGAGCACCGTGACGCGGTCGCAAAGACCCATCACCAGCTTCACATCATGTTCGATCAGCAAGATGGTGCGGTTGTCGTTGCGGATGCGGTCGATCAATTCGCGCAGCTGCACTTTCTCGGTCGAATTCATGCCGGCGGCCGGTTCGTCGAGCGCGATCAGCTGCGGGTCGGTTGCCAGGGCGCGGGCGATCTCCAGCCTGCGCTGGTCGCCGTAAGACAGGGTGCGCGCCTTGTAGTCGGCCAGCCTGCCGATGCCCACGTAATCGAGCAATTCCTGCGAGCGTTTTGCAATCGCAATTTCTTCTGCCTTGAAGCCCGGCGTGCGCAGCATCGCGCCCAGCAGGCCGGAATGCGTGCGGATATGGCGGCCGACCATCACGTTTTCGAGCGCGGTCATCTCCGAGAAGAGCCGGATGTTCTGGAACGTGCGCGCGATGCCGGCCTTGGCGACTTCATGCACCGCGGTGGGCTGGTAAGGCTTGCCCGCGAGTTCGAAAGTGCCGCTGTCGGGTGTGTAGAGCCCGGTGATCACGTTGAAGAACGTGGTCTTGCCGGCGCCGTTGGGCCCGATCAGGCCATAGACCTGGCCGCGCTCGATGGTGATGCCCACATCCGACAGCGCCTGCAGCCCGCCGAAGCGCTTGGAAATGCCCGCTACGCGGAGAACGATATCTGCCATGGCGTCAGGCCCCCTTCGCGGTGGGCGAATTTTTCAGCGACTTGCCATGTTCGGGCGCCGGCAGCAGGCCGCGCGGACGCATCAGCATCACCACGATCATGGCCAGCGCGATGAGCAACTGGCGCAGGATGGCGGAGTCAAGACGGCCATCGGTCATCGACTGCAGGGGACCTGCCACGTAACGCAGCACTTCCGGCAGGGCCGACAGCAGCACCGCACCCAGGATCACGCCCGGCAGGTAACCGATGCCGCCGAGCACCACCATGGCAACGATCATCACCGACTCCATCAGGCTGAAGGATTCGGGTGAGATGAAGCCCTGGAACGCCGCGAACATCGCACCCGATACGCCGCCGAATGTCGCGCCCATGCCGAAGGCAAGCAGCTTCATGTTGCGGGTGTTGATGCCCATGGCCTTGGCGGCGATCTCGTCTTCGCGAATGGCCATCCAGGCGCGGCCGATGCGCGAGACTTCGAGGCGGTGGCAGATGATGATGCTGATCACCACCAGCGTCAGGAACAGGTAGTAGTAGAGCGTGACGGACGGAATGTCCATGCCGAACCAGTTGGTCGCCTTGCCCAGGCTGATATCGAAGAAGTGGATCGAGTCGATCTGCCCCAGGCCCTTGGGCCCGTTGGTGATGTTCACCGGGTGGTCCATATTGTTCATGAACACGCGGATGATTTCGCCGAAGCCCAGCGTCACGATGGCCAGGTAGTCACCGCGCAGCTTGAGCGTCGGCGCACCGAGCAGGATGCCGAACATGCCGGCCAGCGCCGCCGCTGCGGGTATGACGACCCAAAGCGGCATGTGCAGGCCGTTCGGGAACATCAGGGCAATCGCAGGAAAGGTATCGGTGAGGTGTGGCGATGCGAGCAGCGCGAACATGTACGCGCCCAGCGCATAGAACGCCACGAAGCCCAGGTCCAGCAGGCCCGCGAAGCCCACCACGATGTTCAGCCCCAGCGCCAGCAACACATAAAGCAGCGCGGCATCGGCGATGCGAACCCAGGCGTTGCCGCCTTGCTGCAGCAGCAGCGGCAGGATCAGGAGGCCGATCGCGGCAATCGCCAGGACGACGTTGCGGTTTTGCTTGTTGATGAAGTCCATCATGACCGGTTCTCCTTCAAGCCCGATCTGCCACGCGCTCGCCGAGCAGGCCGGAAGGCCGCAGCGTCAGCACGATGATCAGCACGATGAAAGCAAAGATGTCGGAGTAGTGGCTGCCCAGCACACCGCCGGTCAACGCCCCGATGTAGCCGGACCCAATCGATTCGATGAGCCCCAGCAGGATGCCGCCGACCACCGCACCGGCGAGGTTGCCGATGCCGCCGAACACGGCGGCGGTGAACGCCTTGAGGCCGGGAAGAAAGCCCATGCCGTGCTGCACGGTGCCATAGTTGGACGCGTACATCACGCCGGCAATGGTGGCGAGAATCGCGCCGATGATGAACGTGGCAGAGATGACCATGTCGGGCTTGACGCCCATCAGCGCTGCGACGCGCGGGTTCTCTGCGGTGGCCCGCATGGCCCGACCGAGTTTGGTGAAATTGACCAGGTACATCAGCACGGCGAGCGAGATGGCCGTGACGCCCAGGATCATGATCTGCGTCGGTGTGATCACGGCGCCCGCAACCTGGATCGGCGTTGCCGGCAGCAGTGTGGGGTACGGCTTGTAGTTCGGCTTGAAGATGATCATCGCCAGGGTCTGCAGCAGGATCGACATGCCGATGGCGGTGATGAGGGGCGCGAGTTTCGGGCTGTTGCGAAGCGGCCGGTACGCGATCTTCTCGATCGTGAAATTCAGCGCCGATGTCACGACACAAGCAATGACCAGGGCGATCAGCAATATCAGCCAGCCGGGCATCCAGGGCACCGATTCCTGCATGGTCACGATAATCGACCAGCTGGTGAGGGCGCCGACCATGAGCACTTCGCCGTGCGCAAAGTTGATCAGGTTGATGATGCCGTACACCATGGTGTAGCCCAGGGCCACGAGGGCATACATGCTGCCCAGGACCAGACCGTTGATGATCTGCTGAAGCAGAATTTCCATATTGCTTTCTCCGTTTTTCCCAGCTATCCCCACCTAGCAAAAAACCCGCCAAGGTACGCATGGGCGGGTTTCTGGTGTGCGATTGTAGCCACGGCTTCTGTCACCCAAAATAGGTCATCGCCGGGGTTTACCCTTGGAAAGCACGTCTGGTTTGCTGCTCGTTTTCACGCGTTCACCGCTGCTCCTCGTTCAACTTTCGCAGCTCCCTGAGCCGGTCGCCGATCCTGATCTCGAGCCCGCGTTCGACCGGCCGATAAAACCCGGGTGGGGCCATGCCTTCGGGCAGGTAGTTTTCGCCCGCCGCAAACCCGCCCTGCTCGTCGTGCGCATAGCGGTAGTCCTTGCCGTAATCGAGGTCTTTCATCAGCTTGGTCGGCGCGTTGCGCAAGTGAAGAGGCACGGGCAATGTGCCCTGTTTTGCGATCGCTGCCTTGGCCTGATTGAACGCCACATAAACCGCATTCGACTTGGGTGCGATGGCCAGGTAGATGACGCACTGCGCCAGCGCCAGTTCGCCTTCGGGTGAGCCGAGACGCTCGTATACCTCGGCCGCATCGAGCGCCATGCGAAGCGCGCGCGGATCGGCCAGGCCAATGTCTTCGGCAGCCATGCGGATCAGCCGCCGCGCCATGTAGAGGGGGTCCGCGCCGCCATCGAGCATGCGCATGAACCAGTACAGCGATGCATCGGGGTCCGAGCCGCGCACCGATTTGTGCAGCGCGCTGATGGTGTCGTAGAACTGTTCGCCGCCCTTGTCATAGCGACGCATTCGTTCGCCGAGCACCCGCAGCAGCCAGTCGTCCGAGATGGAGGTGAGCTTCTCAGTTTTTGCCGCGACCGCGAGCGTTTCCAGCGTGTTGAGCAGGCGCCTCGCGTCGCCGTCGGCATAGGACAGCAGGCGGTCTTCGGCTGCCTTGTCGATGGCAGGTACGGCATCAATACCCTGAGCCCTGCGAACGATCTGGCGCAGGTCGTCTTCGGTCAGTGGCTGCAGCACATAAACCGCGGCGCGCGACAGCAACGCCGAGTTCACCTCGAAGGACGGGTTCTCCGTCGTCGCGCCGATGAACGTGAAGAGACCCGACTCGACGTGCGGAAGGAATGCGTCCTGCTGGCTCTTGTTGAACCGGTGCACTTCATCGACGAACACGATGGTGCGACGCCCGCCTGCGCCCGAGGCGGCCTCAAGCGCCGTGCCTTGCGCGATCTGTGCCTGTTCGACGGCTTCGCGTATGTCCTTGACGCCGCCCAGGACAGCGCTGATCGTGATGAACTGCGCGTCGAAAGCGTCGGCCATCAGGCGTGCGATGGTCGTCTTGCCGGTCCCCGGCGGACCCCAGAGGATGCAGCTGTGCGGCTGCCCCGATTCGAACGCGATGCGAAGCGGCATGCCTTCGCCCAGCAAATGCTGCTGGCCTATGACCTCGCCCAGCGTCTTGGGGCGCAGGCGTTCGGCCAGGGGCTGGTGAGATGGGGGGACTGTCTTGGACACGTGCGAAGTCTAAAGGCCCGCGTGCTGGATGCGAACTCATGGATTGCGGGTCGAGCCCGCAATGACAGCCACGGAGTTGTAATGCCGGACTCGATCCGGACAGCCAACCGGGTTGTCATGCCGGACTCGATCCGGCATCCACCGCGACGGGCGACTGCGCTTAAGCAACCGTTACTGCTTGATGACGTCCGAGTTCTGCGGCGGCTTGAAGTTGAAGACCTCGGGGCCTACCGACGCGTTCGTGTCCATCTTGCTGAACGTCATCACCGACTTCTGCCCGAACCCGTCGAGGATTTCGAGCGCTGCGAGCTCATTGCCGCGAAAGCCGACCTTGATGTAATTCAGCTGGCCTTCCTTGACCCTGGGCGTGGCCTGCACCCACTGCATGCCATTGGCGTCCGGCGCGGCTTCGAGGTTGAAGTCCTTGCGCAGGGTGGCCAGGTCGGCAGCAGAAGCGATCAACGCCGCCGGGGTCTGTGCGAGCACCTGCGCCTGCTTGCGCTGGGTGACTTGCCGCAAATCGGCGTCATAGAGCCACAGGGTCTGGCCGTCGGCCACGATGGTTTGCTCGAACGGCTTCTTGTAGTTGAAGCGGAAACGATTCGGGCGCACGAATTCAAAAGTGCCCGACGAGTTCTTGGTTCGCGCGGACTGCCCTTCCTTGGCCGGAGCTGTGACAGCTTGCGTGAACTCGGCGCGGCCGCTCTTCGCGTTCTTCACGAACGATTCCAGCGCGTCGAGGCCGCTGGCGTGGGAGGCCCATGCACACGCAGCCAGCCCCAGAGTCAATAGAGTCTTTTTCATGCGTAGATTTTCCGGCAACCGTGTAGGGGGCCGGTGTAGGCCATGCTCCCGTTCGGTTGCGTTCGTTACCAGACGTGTTTTCGCGCGCTGCCTATTCGCGATTGGGCACCAGTATCTCGCGCTGCCCGCTGCCGCTCATGGCGCTGACGAGCCCGGCCTTTTCCATGTCTTCGACAAGGCGGGCGGCGCGGTTGTAGCCGATCTTCAGGTGGCGCTGCACGAGCGAAATGCTGGCCTTCTTGTTCTTGAGCACCACTTCCACTGCCTGGTCGTACATCGGGTCCTTCTCGCCGCCGGAAGCGCCATCGCCGCCCTCGCCGTCTTCATCGACCGTGCCGCCTTCGAGCACGCCTTCGATGTAGTTCGGCTCGCCGCCTTGCGCCTTGAGGTAAGCGACCACGCGGTGAACTTCTTCATCGGACACAAAGGCGCCATGAACACGAATCGGGAAACCCGTGCCGCTGGGCATGTAGAGCATGTCGCCCATGCCCAGCAGTGCTTCGGCGCCCATCTGGTCCAGGATGGTGCGGCTGTCGATCTTGCTGGACACCTGGAAGGAAATGCGGGTCGGTATGTTGGCCTTGATCAGGCCGGTGATCACATCCACGCTGGGCCGCTGAGTTGCAAGGATGAGGTGAATGCCCGCAGCGCGAGCCTTCTGCGCCAGCCGTGCGATCAGTTCCTCGATCTTCTTGCCCACCACCATCATGAGGTCGGCGAGCTCATCGATGATGACGACGATGTGCGGCAGTCGCTCCAGCGGCTCGGGGCTGTCGGGCGTCAGGCTGAAGGGGTTGTAGATGAACTGCTCCTTGGCCTTGGCCTCGTCGATCTTGACGTTGTAGCCCGCCAGGTTGCGCACGCCCATCTTGGACATCAGCTTGTAGCGGCGCTCCATTTCGCCGACGCACCAGTTCAGCCCGTGCGCTGCCTGCCGCATGTCGGTCACCACGGGCGCGAGCAGGTGCGGAATGCCTTCGTACACCGACATTTCCAGCATCTTCGGGTCGATCATGAGCAGCCGCACGTCGCGCGCTTCGGCCTTGTACAGCAGCGACAGGATCATCGAATTGATACCCACCGACTTGCCTGAGCCGGTCGTGCCTGCCACCAGCACGTGCGGCATCTTGGCCAGATCGGCCACCACCGGATTGCCGATGATGTCCTTGCCCAGGCCCATCGTCAGCATCGACTTGGCCTCGTTGTACACCTGCGAGCCGAGGATTTCCGACAGGCGAATCGACTGGCGCTTGGCGTTGGGCAACTCCAGTGCCATGAAGTTCTTGCCGGGAATTGTCTCGATGACGCGGATCGAAACCAGGCTCAGCGACCGTGCCAGATCCTTCGCGAGATTCACAACCTGCGAACCCTTGACGCCCGTCGCGGGTTCAATTTCGTAACGCGTGATGACCGGTCCCGGCTGCGCAAGCACCACTCGCACTTCCACGCCGAAATCCTTGAGCTTCTTTTCAATGAGGCGGCTGGTCATCTCCAGCGTCTCGTTCGACACCGTCTCCTGGCGACCCGTCGGTCCATCCAGCAAATCGACCTGCGGCAGCTTGGAGTCGGGCAGTTCGGTGAACAGGGGCTTTTGCCTTTCCTTGGCGACGCGCTCGCTCTTGGGCAACTCCAGGATCACCGGCTCGATCAGCACAGGCGTGGGGTGGTGTTCTTCGATCTCGATGCGCTCCTCGATCAGCACTTCCTCGCGCTGGCGAGCGGCCTGCTGCCCCAGGGCCACGTCTTGCGCCACCTCGCGCTTTTCGCGGCGCGACTCGATGAACGCGTAGACGCGTGCGCCCAATTGCTCGGCCACCTGGCTCCACGAGAACCGAAACACGATCGCTGCGCCGAGCACCACCAGCGCCACGAAGACAAGGCCGGAGCCGGTGAAACCCAGCCACTTCACGCCCACCGGGCCGATGAGCGATCCGAGCGCGCCGCCGGCATGGTCGGGCAGGCGGGCTTCGAAGCGGTAGAGCCGCGACCACTCCAGCGCCGTGCTCGCGCACAGAAGCACCACCAGGCCGATCCAGAAGGCAAGCCGGGTGCGGGTAAAGGGTTCGTGTGCCGAGTGGGTCGGCTCGCCACGCATCCAGTGAGCCAGTGTCGCGAGCCACGATCGCACGGCAGCGGCAAAGCACCACCAGGCTGAAAAGCCCAGCAGGAAGTAGCTCGCGTCGGCAAGCCAGGCGCCCAGGCGACCGCCCCAGTTGCGTATGGCCGCGCCCGACCCGGAAGTCGAGAAGGCCGCGTCCTGCCCCGAGTAGCTCACAAGGGCAAGCAGCCAGAACACGAGGCCCGCGAGCCCCAGGACAAGGATGAATTCGTGCGCGAAGCGGCCCGCGCCCTGGCGTGGGGCCGGTGCTCCGGCCGATGTGTTGTTCAGTGTGTTGAGCGAATACGTCATTAAAAACCGTCGTTGTTCTGGCCGGCGTGACGCAGGGTCCAGTGGACTCCGGACATCATGCCGGGTGACAGCTTTTTACCCCAACGTGGTGAGGCGATCCTTGATCAGCATGGAGCCGTCTTCCCGGGTTTCGATGAAGCCCCTGTCTTCCAGGTCTTTCATGACCCGGCTGACCATCTCGCGCGATGCGCCCACCATCTTGGCAATGTCCTGGCGCGAGATGCGGTCCTTGATGGTCAGCAGGCCCTCGCGATCGGGAATGGCAAATTCAAGGAGGGCGCGGGCGACGCGGCCGTACACATCCATGAGGGCCAGCGACTCGATCTTGCGGTCAGCCTGCCGAAGCCGCTGGACCAGCCCTTTCATGATGGCGTAGGCCATCGAGCTGTTTTCGGGCAGGCAACGGGCAAACTCCGCACGACCCAGGGCCAGCATGTCGGTCTGCACCTCGGCACGCACGGTGGCCGAATGAGCCTCGTTGTCGATCAGGCTCATCTCGCCGATATAGTCGCCCGGCTGGAGTGTTGCCAGGATCACTTCGCGGCCGCGCTTGTCGGAGGTGACCACGCGGACACGCCCGGTCAGGATGATGAACAGGGTGTTGGACTTTTCGCCCTGCTCGACGATGACTTCGCCGCGCTTGAAACGGCGCTTGGAGACTGCGTCCGCGACCGATTCGGCCTGGTTGGCTGTCAGCAATGCAAACAGCGGAACCCTGCGTATCAGTTCCAGGTTGGACAGCATCGACATTCTTCAATCCCTTTCGGCGGCAAGCCCAGGCGATGGGTTCTTACAATCGGCTCCATTGAATCCGGCCAGCCGGACGCAACGCGCAAAGGGTTGATACTTGCCCTACGGCCCCGAAATGTACACCCCGCTGTGGCATTTTCCACACAAGCTTTCATCATGCCAAACTCCAAACACGCCAAAGTCCTCATCCTCGGTTCCGGCCCTGCCGGCTACACCGCTGCCGTCTATGCTGCGCGCGCCAATCTCAACCCCGTCCTCGTGACCGGCATCGCGCAGGGCGGCCAGCTCATGACCACGACCGACGTCGACAACTGGCCGGCAGACGCGATGGGAGTGCAGGGACCCGAGCTGATGGAGCGGTTCCAGAAGCACGCGGAACGCTTCAAGACCGAAATCATCTTCGACCACATCAACGCCGTCGATTTCAGCAAGCGGCCTTTCGTTCTGAAGGGCGACAGCAACGAATTCACCGCCGACGCCGTGATCCTGGCGACCGGCGCATCAGCCAAGTACCTGGGCCTGCCTTCCGAAAGCGCGTTCATGGGCCGCGGCGTATCGGGCTGCGCGACTTGCGACGGCTTTTTCTATCGGGGCCAGGTGACCTGCGTGGTCGGCGGCGGCAACACCGCTGTCGAGGAGGCCCTGTACCTGTCCAACATTGCGAGCAAGGTGTACCTTGTCCACCGCCGCGACAAGTTCAAGGCCGAGCCCATCCTTATCGACAAGCTGATGGACAAGGTAGCGGCCGGCAAGATCGAACTCAAGCTCTTCAAGACCCTTGATGAGGTGCTGGGCGACGCCAGCGGCGTGACTGGCATCCGCCTGAAGGACACCAAGTCCGGCGAAACCGAAGACCTGACGCTGCAGGGCTGCTTCATTGCCATCGGCCACCAGCCCAACACCGACATCTTCAAGGGTCAGCTGGAAATGAAGGATGGCTATATCGTCACGAAATCGGGCCTGCAGGGCTTTGCCACGATGACCAGCGTGCCCGGCGTTTTTGCCGCAGGCGACGTGCAGGACCACGTGTACCGCCAGGCCATCACCAGCGCCGGAACCGGGTGCATGGCAGCCCTGGATGCGCAGCGGTTTCTGGAGCAGGACGCATAAGTCTGGCCGGGCTATAATCCGAGGCTTCGCCAAAAACCGCCTGGGAAGGTGTTTTTGGCAATTCCATGGGTTACCGCCACCCTTTCTGGCGAGGTCAGGTGAGAGCGAGGACGGGGCATGACAGCTCCGGCCGCCAGTGATCACCGTTTGAAGTGAATGGAGTGCTTATGGCACGCGTCTGCGACGTAACGGGCAAAGGCCCGATGGTCGGAAACAATGTTTCCCACGCCAACAACAAAACCAAGCGCCGGTTCCTGCCGAACCTGCAATATCGCCGTTTCTGGGTCGAGACTGAAAACCGCTGGGTTCGCCTGCGTGTTTCCGGCGCCGCTTTGCGCCTGATCGACAAGAATGGTATTGATGCCGTGCTCGCAGACCTGCGTGCCCGCGGCCAGGCTTAAGGAGCACTCACATGGCAAGCAAAGGCGGACGCGAAAAGATCAAGCTGGAATCCACTGCGGGTACCGGCCACTTCTACACCACCAGCAAGAACAAGAAGACGATGCCTGAAAAGATGGCCATCATGAAGTTCGATCCCAAGGCTCGCAAGCACGTCGAGTACAAGGAAATCAAGCTGAAGTGATGCCAGGCGCCAGACGGCGCCCTTCGTTTCGTTCCGGTGCAAGCCCGGAGCCCGAAAAGCCCTGCAGGCAACTGCGGGGCTTTTTTATTTTCCGGAGCCCTGCATACGACTGGTTGCAATCGTCAACAACATGTTCAAATGTGCGTCGCGGAGGCTTGTACACGATCTGCGCGTGGTGACTCCGTGAATTCAACAAAACCGGAGCATCCATGATTGACAATTCCGCGCTTGCCATTTCGGTGATCGTATCCCCTGCCGACACGGCCCCCGTCTTCTCACTCGATGCGCCTGGTACCTGGACCAGCCACCAGGCAGGCGCCGACGACTATGGCTCACGCGTGCTGGTCCAGGCTGACGGCAAGATCCTCGTCATCGGCAAGGTCGGCGGCTCGCCCTCCAGCCAGGTGCTTGTGCAGCGGTTCAACACGGACGGCACGATCGACGCCACCTACAACGGCGGTGCAACGGCGATTGCGACGCTGGCAGCCAACGCTTTTGTTCAGGGTGCCGCACTGGACGCGGATGGCAATCTCCTGGTGGTCGCATCGGCGATACGCGCCGGCAATTTCAACCAGTTCGTGCTGGTGCGCTTCACGCCTGATGGCGCGCTGGACACCACATTCGATACGGACGGCATCGCACTGACCCAGGTGGGCTCACGAAACGACCTCCCACGCGCCATACTGGTCCAGGCTGACGGACACATCCTGGTGGCCGGCAGCACGCAAACCGACACTTCGTCCCTGACGCGCGACTTCGCCGTTGTTCGCTACAACGCTGACGGTAGCCTGGACACCGGGTTCGACAGCGATGGCATCGCAACCCTCGCATCTCCCGGAAGCTCCGACGCCGTCACCGGTCTGGTTGAACTGGCCGACGGTGCCTTCCTGGCCGTCGGAAATCAGCTCGTGTCGGGTGTGTCCAACCATGTGGTCCTGACCAAGTACAACAGCGATGCCACCCTGGACACCAACTTCGGCACCGATGGCGTGCAGTCCGTGGCGATCAGCGCCACCTCATCCGCATTTGCATCCAATGCACTGATCGCCCAGGACGACGGCAAGTTCGTCGTCACGGGGTCCGAAGATCGCGGCCTGGGCAACGGCTCGACCGTCGGCTTCGTGATGCGATTCAACGAAGACGGCACGCCGGACGCGTCGTTCGGCAGCGGTGGCAAGGTCGTGGTGCAGCTGGGCACCTTCATCGACCAGGTGCTGGCCGTGGTCCAGCAGGACGACGGCAAGCTCCTGGTGAGCGGCCTCTCGTTCTATTCGGAAACGTCCAACCATGGCTTCATCGCGCGGTTCAACCTGGACGGCACCCTCGACACCACCTTCAGCACGGATGGCGTGGCCTGGTCACCCTTCCCATCGCCGGGCGATGACGGCTTCCAGAATCTCACATTGCAGGACGACGGCAAGATTGTCGTCACCGGTTTTCGCGCGCACACCGGCGACCCCTTCCCTGAAGATTACGACAGGATGCTGCTGCGCTACAACGCCGATGGCACGCTCGACACCACGTTCAACAATGCGAACAGCCTTGGAGAAACCGTCTCCTATACACCGAACGCGGCTCCCATCATCCTTGACGCGACTGCTCAGGTCTATGACGCTGAACTGACTGCGCAGGACAGCTATGGCGGATCGACGCTCACGCTGTCCAGGCATGGCGGCGCGTCGGCAGCCGATGTGTTCGGCTCCAGCGGGGACATCGCTCTTGCGGATGGCAATGTGCTGATCGGCTCTGCGATCGTCGGCACGTTCGTCAATGGCAACGGGTCGATTTCGATCCAGTTCGCAGCTGACACCAGCCAGGCTCAAGTCAATTCCGTGATGTCGGGTCTCACCTACGCCAATGCGTCCGACGCGCCAGGCACCTCCGTCACCATCGACTGGGTGTTCAGCGACGGCAACCTCTCGGGCGGCCAGGGCTCAGGCGGCGTGATGTCGGCCACAGGGACCACGACGATCGCGATCACGCAGGCCAACGACCTCCCTCAGGGCGACGTGGGCATCTCGGGGGCCGCAGTGGTTGGCAAGCGACTCGCGGTGGATTCCCACCTGTCCGACGCCGACGGCCTGGGTGCCTTCACTTACCAATGGCTGCGCGGCGAAACGCCGATCACCGACGCAAACGCTTCCACCTACACCGTGAAGGAAGCCGACATCGGCTTCCAGCTGCGCGTCACGGTGAGCTATGTTGACGGCGGCGGCACGAGCGAGTCGGCAACCTCCAGCGCGACCGTTGCGGTCGGTATCGCGGTTGCGGCGGAACCCGGCTCACGCGAAGTGGTCGGAACTTCCGGCAACGACCAGCTGCTCTCCGGTCACGCCCGGGACTCCATGTATGGCGGCACCGGTGACGACGTGTATTACGTGAACCAGGGCGGCGACACCATCTTTGAAGAATTGAACGGCGGAAACGATACCGTCATCGCCAAGACCAGCTATGCGCTGGGCAACAACGTCGAGAACCTCACCCTCACCGGTGACGACGACATTCGTGCGACGGGGAATGACCTCGATAACGCCCTCAGGGGCAACAACGGCGACAACCGCATCGTCGGCGGCCTGGGCGAAGACACGCTGACCGGCGGCCAGGGCGAAGACAAGTTCATGTTCCTCAGCACTGCGGACAGCAGCGGGCACAAGTCGATGGACATCATCACCGACTTCTCATCCGCCCAGGGCGACGTCATCCACCTGAAGGCGATTGACGCCAATCCGGGACGCTGGGGCGACCAGTCCTTCAAATTCATCGGCAGCGATGAGTTCAGCTCGACCGATGCGACAGGCCAGCTCCGGTTCGATCCCGTGACCCAGACCATCTACGCGAGCACCGACACAGATGCCGAGGCGGAGTTCGCGGTTCAAGTCGTGGGTGTAGAAATGCTGTCGAGCGAAGACTTCGTGCTCTAGGCTGTCGTTGCACACACAAAAAAGCCCCGCATGCGGGGCTTTTCCTTTGGGTTCGAAGATCTCAGTGCGCCGCGCGCAGCTTCATCGAGAACTGTTGCAGGGCAACGATGCCGCTTTCTTCCGCGCGCCTGCACCAGGCCTGCAGGTCCACGGCGAGTTGCTCGCGCGACTGCGACGTGTTCAGCCACATCTGGCGCAGCTCTTCGCGCATGGTGACCATCTTGTCCAGGACGGGGTGTGCAGCGCGGGCTTGCGCCAACTGAGGACGGGCCGCTTCAGGCACCTTGTCGTCGTCGCGGTGCATCCAGCGCTTTGCATTCTTCAGAAGCGACACGTCCGCATTCTTGGCTTTCATCGTCGCCAGCTCGTCCTGGCAGGCGCGACGCAGTTCCCGCGCATAGCCGGCCATGACTTCGTAGCGATTGGCAATCAATGCCTCCAGCGTCTTTTCGTCGGCAACCGGCTTGATGGCACCGAGTTGCAGCTTGGGCGGTACCTTCTTGACCGTGGCCCAGCCGACCTTGGTCATCAGGGTGATGTACATCCAGCCGATGTCGAACTCGTAAGGCTTGACGGAGAACTTGGCCGCTGTCGGATAGGTGTGGTGGTTGTTGTGCAGCTCTTCGCCGCCGATGATCACGCCCCACGGCGAAACATTGGTGCTCGCGTCCGGTGCTTCAAAGTTGCGGTAGCCCCAGTAGTGGCCGATGCCATTGATGATGCCGGCAGCGGTGATCGGGATCCAGATCATCTGGACAGCCCAGACCGTCAGGCCCAGGACGCCAAACATGGCCACGTTCAGGATCAGCATCAGGCCGACGCCCTGCCAGCTGTAGCGGGTGTAAAGGTTGCGCTCGATCCAGTCGTCCGGAGTGCCCAGGCCGAACTTGGAAATGGTTTCCTTGTTCTTGGCTTCCGCGCGGTACATCTCGGCGCCGCGCCAGAGGACGTTTTCGATGCCACGGGTCTGGGGGCTGTGCGGGTCATCGACCGTCTCGCACTTGGCGTGGTGCTTGCGGTGGATGGCAACCCATTCCTTGGTCACCATTCCGGTGCCAAGCCAGAGCCAGAAACGGAAGAAGTGCGACGGAATGGCGTGCAGGTCCATGGCCCGGTGGGCCTGGGCGCGGTGCAGGAAAATCGTGACGGCGGCGATGGTGATGTGCGTGGTCACCAGCGTGTACAGGAGCACCTGCCACCAGGTGAGGTTCCAGAGGCCGTGGCCAAGCCAATCCACAGCCGCGTTCAGCACGGCCCAGTCGGGAAGCATCATGTGAGGGAGTTCTCTCTCTTTAAAAAAAACAGTGTTGGACGAAACGCCCATGGATAGAGCGATTTTAAGGCGCAGGGTTCAATTGACCGCTGTGGTTATACCCAGCCAGGCACAAATGACCTTGATTCAGGTCAATTTTTGACCCACAAAGCGGCGAAGAACCCGTCCGTAGCCTGCCGATGAGGCCATAAACGCAGGAAATCAGAGCCGTTCTCGCCGCCGCTGCAAAGCCTGTCGGCGTCCTGAACCTTCAATTCGGACAGGACCTGACCTGCTGGAAGGGGCGTGAAGTCCTTGTTGGCGTCGGTGAAGGCAAGGGCGATCTGCTCGTTTTCCTGCGGAAGGACGCTGCAGGTTGCATACACCAACCGCCCCCCCGGCTTCAGCAAGCGGGAAGCGCTCTGCAAGATCGCCGTCTGCTTTTCCACCATTTCCGCCACCGACTGCGGCGTCTGGCGCCACTTCAGGTCCGGATTGCGGCGCAACGTGCCCAGGCCGGAACACGGCGCATCGACGAGCACGCGATCAATCTTGCCGGCCAGCCGCTTGATGCGGTCGTCGCGCTCGTGTGCGATGGCCGCGGGATGAACGTTGGACAGCTTGCTGCGCGCCAGACGCGGCTTGAGTGCATCGAGCCGGTGGGCCGAGGTGTCAAATGCGTAGAGCCGGCCGGTGTTTCGCATCGATGCGCCAATGGCCAGCGTCTTTCCCCCGGCGCCCGCACAGAAATCGACAACCATTTCGCCGCGCTTGGCATCGAGCAGCAGCGCAAGCAGCTGCGAGCCTTCGTCCTGGACCTCAATGGCGCCGCGCGCAAAGGCATCGACCTTGGTGAGCGCCGGCTTGGTGTCCAGCCGCAGGCCCCAAGGCGAATACGGTGTCAGGCTGGACGGGATGCCTGCTGCCTTGAGTTCCTTCTGGATTTCCGGCCGCTTGTCATTGAGCGTATTGACGCGCAGGTCCAGCGGCGCCGGCTGGTTCAGGCTGTCCGCCAGCGCCCAGAACTCGCCGCCGAGCTGGTCCTTGAGCGGCTGCACGAGCCACTCGGGCAGGTTGTGCCGGTGCCGCTCGAGCAGGTCTTCGGTACGGATCGAATCGCACTGGTCGAGCCATTTCTTTTCGGTCTCGGACAGCGCACTCTTGAGGAAATCACGGGGCCCGTGAAAACCCAGGATCGCCATCCGGCGCTCCTTGGGGCCGCTACCAGACGGCGACAGATGGTCGAACAGGAGCTTCTTGCGCAGCACCGTGAAAACGGTCTCCGCCAGGGTGGCGCGCTCGCGCGGCCCCAATGAGCGGTTGTCACGGAAGTAGCGCGACACGATCTGGTCGGCGGGGTGGTCAAAGCGCAGGACGAGCTTGACGAGTTCGGCGCAAGCGTCGAGAAGGGCTTTTGGATGCATGGCCCTATTGTCCCCGCAGGAGCGCCGCAATGGCGCGGGGGTAGATCAGATGCTCCTGGGTCAGCACACGTGCCGCGAGCGAATCGGCCGTATCGCCTGGAAGCACAGGCACCACGGCCTGGTCCACGATGGGCCCGAAATCCAGCTCAGCCGTGACCTGGTGCACCGTGGCCCCTGCAAACCTGCAACCTGCATCGATTGCGCGCTGGTGTGTGTGCAAGCCGGGAAACGCGGGCAACAAGGACGGATGAATGTTCACCATGCGGCCCTGATATCGCTCGACAAAACCCGGCGTCAGGATGCGCATGAACCCCGCCAGCACCACCAGTGCAGGGTCATGCCGGTCGATCACGGTGGCGAGTTCGGCGTCGAAAGCTTCGCGGCTGGCGAACTGCTTGTGGTCCACCACCTCGGTCGCAATCATTTGTTCACGCGCCAGCGCGAGCCCGCCGGCATCCGGACGGTTGCAGATGACAGCTGCCACCTGGGCTCCCGGCGACTGGCGCCAGCCGTCACGTTGCGCGGCCCGAACGATCGCCGCCATGTTGGAGCCGCCGCCAGAGATCAGAATCACGATGTTCTTCATTCATCCAATTATCCCAGCCATGCCCTTGCGCCCCCTGACCGACATCGAAGCCCGCGTCCTCGGCACCCTGATGGAAAAGGCGCGCACCGTGCCGGACAGCTATCCGCTCACGCTCAATTCACTGGTGGCGGGCTGCAACCAGAAGTCCAGCCGGGACCCCGCGATGAACGTGACCGACGCACAGGCGCAGGAGGCGCTCGATTCGCTCAAGCTGCTGTCGCTCGTGTTCCAGTCCAGTGGCAGCCGGGTCGCCCGTTGGGAACACAACTTCCAGCGCGGGGTCGGCGTGCCTGAACAATCTGCCGTGCTGCTGGGATTGCTCATGCTGCGCGGCCCGCAGACCGCGGGTGAGCTGCGCATCAACACCGAGCGCTGGTACAAATTCGCTGACATCTCCTCGGTGGAGGCGTTTCTGGAAGAGCTGCAGGATCGCTCCGAGGAGAAAGGCGGCCCCCTGGCCGTGAAGCTGCCCCGTGCGCCGGGTGCTCGCGAGCAGCGCTGGGCCCACCTGCTGTGCGGATCCGTGGACATGACGGCCTTGCACGCCGACTCATCCGCGTCCGCAGCCGATGGAAGCTTGCAATCGCGCGTGGCGGCGCTGGAAGAAGAAGTGGCCACCTTGCGATCAGCCGTGCAAAACATCTATGACCAACTGGGTATGTCACAACCCGGACAGGACAAATAGCACGACCGTACAGATAATGGGCGCGCACAGCTGACGCGCCTAGTGAACGCGTGACGAACGGAGACACCCCATGGATTTGGCATTCACCCCTGAAGAACAGAAATTCCGCGAGGACGTACGCGCCTGGGTACGCAGCAATTTGCCGCAAGACATTTCGAAAAAGGTGCACAACGCCCTTCGCCTGTCGCGTGACGACATGCAGAAATGGGCGCGCATCCTGGGCAAGAAGGGCTGGCTCGGCTATGGCTGGCCCGCGCAATTCGGCGGCCCCGGCTGGAACTCGATCCAGAAGCACCTGTTCGAGGAAGAAACCGCCCTTGCCGGCGCCCCTCGCATCGTGCCCTTCGGCCCGGTGATGGTCGCCCCGGTCATCATGGCCTTCGGCAACGCCGAGCAGCAACAGCGCTTTTTGCCCGGTATCGCTAGCGGCGAGGTCTGGTGGAGCCAGGGTTACAGCGAGCCGGGTTCGGGCTCTGACCTCGCGTCCCTCAAGACGCGCGCAGAGCGAAGAGGCGACAAGTACATCGTCAACGGCCAGAAGACCTGGACCACGCTCGCGCAACACGGCGACTGGATCTTCTGCCTGGTGCGCACCAGCACCGAAGGCAAGCCGCAAACCGGCATTTCGTTCCTGCTCATCGACATGAAATCGCCCGGCGTCACGGTGCGTCCGATCATCATGCTCGACGGCGAGCACGAGGTGAACGAAGTGTTCTTCGACAACGTCGAGGTGCCTGCAGAAAACCTGATCGGCGAGGAGAACAAGGGCTGGACCTATGCCAAGCACCTGCTGTCGCACGAGCGCACCAACATCGCCGACGTCAACCGCGCCAAGCGCGAACTCGAGCGCGTCAAGCGCATCGCGAAGGCCGAAGGCGTCTATGAAGACAGGCGCTTTCGCGACGAAATCGCCAAGCTCGAAGTGGATGTGGTCGCGCTCGAGATGATGGTGCTTCGCGTGCTGGCGGCCGAGAAGTCCGGCAAGAACTCCCTGGACATCGCAGGCCTGCTCAAGATCAAGGGCAGCGAAATCCAGCAGCGCTACAGCGAACTCATGATGCTGGCCGCCGGCCCCTACGCCGTGCCTTTCATCCAGGAAGCGATGGAAGCAGGCTGGCAAGGCGACTACGTTGGCGCAGCACACGTGGCGCCGCTCGCGTCCACCTACTTCAACATGCGCAAGACCACCATCTACGGCGGCTCGAACGAAGTGCAGCGAAACATCGTTGCGCAAGTCGTTCTCGGCTGATCCAACGCCACCTGGAGATACACATGGATTTCGATTTTTCTGACGACCAGCAGCAGCTGCGCGACGCCGTGCGCAAGTGGGTGGACAAGGCCTATAGCTTCGACCGCCGCAGGGCCATCGTGAAGGCCGGCGGTTTCGATCGCGGCATGTACGGCGAACTCGCCGAACTCGGTCTTGCAGGCCTCTACATCTCCGACGACCACGGCGGCATGGGCATGGGCCCGGTTGAAGGCATGGTCGTGATGGAAGAGCTCGGGCGCGGCATCGTGCTGGAGCCCGTGGCCCACACCCTGATTGCCGGCGGCATCCTGAGCGGGTATGCGTCGGATGCGCTCAAGACGCAGTGGTTGCCCCAGGTCGCCAGTGGCGAGTCGCTCGTCGTGCTCGCGCACCAGGAGCGCAAGGCCCGCTGGCGGCTGGACCTGTGCGAGACGCAGGCTGCGCAAACCGGCGACGGCTGGACGGTCACGGGTGCCAAGAGCATCGTCGCTGCGGGTGACCACGCCGATGCGTATCTCGTGCCGGCCGATGCTGCGGGCAAGCTGGGCCTGTTCCTGGTCGAGCGCACGGCAGGCGGCGTCGTAACGCGGGGTTATCTCACGCAAGACGGCAGCCGCGCGGCGGAAGTGACGTTCCAATCGACGCCCGCAACCCTGATCACGCTGGATGGCCAGAATGCGCTGGAACATGCGGTCGATATCGGCATTGCGGCCCTGTGCGCTGAAGGCGTCGGCGTCATGGACAAGACGCTCGACCTGACCGTCGAGTACATGAACACGCGCAAACAGTTCGGCGTTGCGCTGTCGACTTTCCAGGCGCTGCGCCATCGCGTCGCCGACATGAAGATGCAGCTGGAGCTCGCTCGTTCGATGAGCTACTACGCATCGCTCAAGCTCAACGCACCGACCGAAGAACGGCGCGCAGCCATGGCACGCGCCAAGTACCAATTGGGCGTGTCGATGCGGTTCATCGGACAGGCCTCGGTGCAGCTGCATGGCGGCATCGGCGTGACCGACGAGTACATCGGCAGCCACTACTTCAAGAAGCTCACGCAGATGGAGCTGACGTTTGGCGACACGTTGCATCACCTGGGCGAAGTGTCGGAGCGTATGCAGGAAACAGCGGGAGTGTTCGCATGAGATTCACGCGTCGGCTGTGGCTGGTTCTTTCAACGGCTGCGCTCGCTGCGGGATGCGCGTCATCGCCGTCTTCCAACGAAGCTGCGCCACCGATCGTTTTCGTCCACGGCAACGGCGACACGGCCGCACTTTGGCAAACCACCCTCTGGCGTTTCGAGTCCAACGGCTGGCCGCGCTCGCGCCTGCATGCCATCGACCATCCCTATCCTCTCGCGCGTGACGACGACACCAAGGCGCAGCCGGGTCGCAGTTCGACCGCCGAGCACATGGCGTTCCTGAAATCGGAAGTCGAGAAGGTATTGAAGGCCACCGGCGCAACCCAGGTCGTCCTGGTCGGCAATTCGCGCGGTGGCAATGCGATCCGAAACTATATCTACAACGGCGGCGGGGACACGACCGTGAGCCACGCCATCCTGGGCGGCACGCCCAATCACGGCGTGCAGGCGATTCCTGGGCGCAGCGAAGGCAGCGAGTTCTCTGGCACCGGTGCGTTCCTCAAGTCGCTGAACGCCCCGAAGAATGCTGCCGGCGATGAAGTTGCCGGTCCGGTGAAGTGGATGACCATCCGCTCGGACAACAACGACAAGTTCGCCCAGCCTGATGGGCTTTGGATCGGGATGCGTGGTCAGGCGACCAATGTCACATTCGCAGGGCCGGAGTTGAAGGGCGCGACCAACGTCGTGATTCCCCGCATCGATCACCGCGAAACATCGTTCTCGCCAGCCGCGTTCGAGGCCACTTACCGGTTCATCACCGGCAAGGCGCCAGCCACGACCTCCGTCATGCCGGAGCAGCAAGTCATGCTGTCGGGCAAGGTGACCGGCATGGGTGTTTCGTCCACCGATGCTGCCAGCGGCAATTTCCAGAACAACCTGCCGGTGCCGGGTGCGAAGCTCGAGGTCTATGCCATCGACGCCAACACCGGCGAGCGACGAGGCCCCGCCGCTTATGAAAAGACAATAGCCGCCGATGGCATGTGGGGTCCGTTTGCCGCGCGCGCCGACACGCGCTACGAGTTCGCGTTGTCTGCGCCCGGCTATGCGACGACGCACATCTATCGCAGCGAATTTCCGCGCTCCAGCGCGATCGTGCACATGCGCTTCGACCGTATTGCAGAGGCCGACAGGAACGCGCCGACCCTCGTGAAGATGACCCGGCCGCGCGGCTATTTCGATCCGGCCCGAGACAAGATGGCGTTCGATGGAATGACGCCGCCACCCGGCGCCGTACTGGGCGCCGGCGTTTCAGCGTCCGTGATCAAACCCGCCTACACGGTCCCACGCGTGGTGGTTGGCGAGTTCAACGGGGAGCGGGTCATCGGTCGCACCTGGCCTGCGGCGCAGGGGCACGTCACGGTGCTTGAGCTGACGTACTAGATCAGGTGTACAGCCGCGACGTCTTGGGCAGATGGGCCATCAGGAACTCCATCTGGTCCGCAAGAATCCTGCGGTTGCGCAGGATGAAGTCTTCCCAGAGGCTGGGAACATAAGGCGCGTACAGCAGCGGCATGCGCGCCTGCTCCGGCGTGCGGCTGCTCTTGCGATGGTTGCAGGCGCGGCACGCGGTGACCACATTCATCCAGTGGTCCTTGCCGTTTTGCGCAAACGGAATGATGTGTTCGCGCGTCAGTTCTTCTTCGTCGTGAAGCGCGCCGCAATACGCGCAGATGTTGCGGTCCCGCGCGAAGAGCTTGGTGTTGGTCAGGCCCGGCTTGAGGTCGAAGGGATTGATGTTGGGCACGCCCTTGGTGCCGATGATGCTGCTGATGCTGATCTGCGATTGCAGACCCGTCATGGCGTTGTGTCCGCCGCGAAAGAGCGCGACCTGCGCGCCCACTTCCCAGCGAACTTCGTCGGCGGCGTAATGCAGCACGGCTTGCTCCAGTGAAATCCACGACTGGGGCAGCCCTTGGGCAGACAGCTTCAAAACCTTCAACACACGACTCCTTGATGAACGAGGAACACGCCTGAGGTCACAGCGAGGCACGCAGGGCGCGCCTTACAGCACAATATACCCTGCTATCAAAAAGATACCTAACGGCGATGCAGATTTTCAGAGGCTTCAAGCACCCCGGCATCGCGTGCGCATCGGCGGTGACCATCGGCAATTTCGACGGCGTGCATCGCGGTCATCAGGCCATGCTCGCGCTCCTGAACAGTGAAGCGCGTCATCGCAATGTCACCAGTTGTGTGCTGACATTCGAGCCGCATCCGCGCGACTACTTCGCAGCCCTCGCGCGCAAGCCCGAACTCGCGCCCGCGCGGATCGCGACGCTGCGCGACAAGCTCTGCGAACTCGCAGCCTGCGGCGTCGGCCAGTGCGTGGTCCTGCCGTTCGACGCGCGCCTGTCATCGCAAACACCCGACGACTTCATCGACAACGTGCTGGTCGGCGGCCTGGGCGCAAAGTACGTATTGGTCGGCGACGACTTCCGCTTCGGCGCCAAACGCGCAGGCGACTACGCGATGCTCGATGCCGCGGGCACCCAGCGCGGATTCGACGTCGCGCGCATGAACAGCTATGAAGTCCGAGGCTCACGCGTTTCCAGCTCTGCCGTACGCGAGGCGCTGGCGCGCGGAGACATGAGTGCGGTTGCCGCCCTGCTGGGCCGGCCCTACAGCATCAGCGGTCATGTGGTACACGGCCGCAAGCTCGGCCGCGAACTCGGCTTCAAGACGCTGAATCTGCGATTCGCCCACTGGAAGCCGGCAGCAAGCGGCATCTTCGCCGTCGAGGTTCACGGGCTGGATTCACGGCCGCTGCAAGGCGTAGCCAACCTGGGAATCCGGCCGTCCCTCGATCCTGCAGACGTCAATGGCGGGCGGGTCCTGCTGGAGACGCATTGCCTCCAATGGCCCGATACGCTCGGGCCCGATGGAGCCTACGGTAAGATCATCCGCGTGGAACTTCTGCACAAACTGCACGACGAGCTCAAGTACGACGGTCTCGATGCCCTGACTCAAGGCATTCGCAAGGACTGCGACGAGGCCCGTGCGTTCTTTGCATCCACCCGCCGCCAGACGACGCGCGACCGAATTTGATCTGTCACTGCGGGCTGCTCCCAGCACCGCAATCCATCTCCCTGCGCACCCAAATCCAGGATTTCCGGTCGAGCCCGGAATGACAACCTCAAGGCATTTCCCCATGACAGACAAGACCGCCCCCACCGACCCGACAGGCAAGACGGACTACCGCGCCACCCTCAACCTGCCCGACACCCCCTTTCCGATGCGCGGCGACCTGCCCAAGCGCGAACCGGGCTGGGTCAAGGAATGGGAAGACAAGGGCCTGTACAAGAAGCTGCGCGCAGCCCGCTGCGGCCACGAGAAGTTCGTACTGCACGACGGCCCGCCCTACGCCAACGGCCAGATCCACATGGGCCACGCCGTCAACAAGATCCTCAAGGACATGATCGTCAAGGCACGCCAGCTCAAGGGGCTGGACGCGTCCTACATCCCCGGCTGGGATTGCCACGGCCTGCCGATCGAAAACGCGATCGAAAAGCTGCACGGGCGCAACATCCCACGCGACGAGATGCAGGCCAGAAGCCGCGCCTACGCCACCGAACAGATCGCACTGCAGATGGCCGACTTCAAGCGCCTGGGCGTCCTGGGCGATTGGGACCATCCGTACCGCACGATGGACTTCGTGAACGAGGCCCAAGAGATCCGTGCGTTCAAGCGCGTGATCGAGCGCGGCTTTGTCTATCGGGGCCTCAAGCCGGTGTACTGGTGCTTCGACTGCGGCTCATCCCTGGCCGAGTTCGAGATCGAATACGCGGACAAGAAGTCGCAGACGCTGGATGTAGCCTTCCTGGCCGATGCGCCCTGGGAAGTGGTGAAGGCATTCGGCCTGACCGACCAGGCCCCGCCCAAGCCTATCTTCGCCGTCATCTGGACCACTACCGCGTGGACGATCCCGGCCAATCAGGCGCTCAACCTCAACCCCGAACTCGAGTACTCGCTCGTCGATACGCAGCGCGGCCTGCTGATCCTTGCATCGACGCTGGTGGGCAAGTGCATGGAGCGCTACAAGCTCGAAGGCCATGTCCTCGCGACCGTGCCGGGCAAGGCGCTCGGCGGCCTGAACTTCCGCCATCCGCTGTACGACGCGGACCCCGGCTACAAGCGCCTGTCGCCGGTGTACCTGGCCGACTACGCCACCGCCGAGGACGGCACCGGCATCGTCCATTCGTCGCCGGCTTACGGCGTGGATGACTTCAACTCGTGCGTCTCGCACGGCATGGCGTACGACGACATCCTGAACCCGGTGCAGGGCAATGGCTCCTACGCGCCGGACTTCCCGCTCTTCGGCGGCCTGAACATCTGGAAGGCCGTGCCGCGCATCATCGAAGTGCTGGGCCAGTCCGATCGCCTCTTCGCCACCGAAGGCATCACGCACAGCTACCCGCACTGCTGGCGCCACAAGACCCCGGTAATCTATCGCGCAGCCGCCCAGTGGTTCGTGCGGATGGACGAGGGCGAAGGCGTCTTCACCAAGGACAAGGCCCCCAAGACATTGCGCCAGATGGCGCTGGACGCCATCGAGGAAACCGGCTTCTACCCCGAAAACGGCAAGGCCCGGCTGCGCGACATGATCGCAGGCCGCCCCGACTGGTGCATCTCGCGCCAGCGCAGCTGGGGCGTTCCCCTGCCCTTCTTCCTGCACAAGGATTCGGGCGAGCTGCATCCACGCACCATGGAAATCCTGGACATCGCAGCCGACATGGTCGAAAAGGGCGGCATCGAGTCCTGGAGCAAGGTGACGGCCGAGGAAATCCTGGGCGCGCAAGACGCGCCGAGCTACACCAAGAGCAGCGACATCCTCGAAGTGTGGTTCGACTCCGGCACCACGCACACCACCGTGCTCAAGCATTCGCACGAAGGCGCGGGCCATGAAAACGGCCCTGAAGCCGACCTGTACCTTGAAGGCCACGACCAGCACCGCGGCTGGTTCCACTCATCGCTGCTCACGGCCTGCGCCATGTACGGCCGCGCGCCGTATCGCGGCCTGCTCACCCACGGCTTCACGGTGGACAGCCAGGGCCGCAAGATGAGCAAGTCGCTGGGCAACGGCATCGAGCCGCAAGAGGTCAACAAGAAGCTCGGCGCGGAAATCGTTCGCCTGTGGGTGGCGGCATCGGACTACTCCGGCGACATCGCAGGCGACGACAAGATCCTGGCACGGGTGGTCGATGCGTATCGCCGCATCCGCAACACGCTGCGCTTCCTGCTGGCCAACGTCAGCGATTTCGATCCCGCCACGGACGCCGTGCCGCTGGCCGAGATGCTGGAGATCGACCGCAACGCCCTGTCGCGTGCTGCGCAATTCCAGGCCGAGGTACTCGCGCACTTCGAGGTGTACGAGTTCCATCCGGTGGTGGCCAAGCTGCAGGTGTATTGCTCCGAAGACCTCGGCGCGTTCTACCTCGACATCCTCAAGGACCGGCTCTACACGACAGCGCCTAAATCGCTGGCGCGCCGCAGCGCGCAAACCGCCTTGTGGTCCATCACGCACGCGATGCTGCGCTGGATGGCGCCCTTCCTGAGCTTCACCGCAGAAGAAGCCTGGAAGATCTTCGGCAACTCCGAGTCCATCTTCTTCGAGACGTATTCCAGCCTCGGCGCGCCCGACGAAGCGCTGCTGGCGAAGTGGGGGCGTATCCGCGTCGCACGCGAACTCGTGAACAAGGAAATCGAAGCGCTGCGCGAAGGCGGCAAGGTCGGCTCCTCGCTGCAGGCCAACGTCGAACTGTCGGTGCCGATGTCCACGCATGGCGACCTCTGGGAATCGCTGGCCAGCCTGGGCGACGACCTGAAGTTCGTCCTGATCACATCGTCTGCTGCTCTGAGCGCAGGCGAAGGAATGGCCGTGAACGTCACACCGTCTGAAGACACCAAGTGCGACCGGTGCTGGCACTGGCGCGCCGACGTCGGTGCGGACGACGCCCACCCCACCATCTGCGGGCGCTGCGTCAGCAACCTGTTTGGAGCCGGCGAAGACCGGAAGTTCGCGTAATGGCGTCGCGCAATGCCCCCGGCAGCTGGCTGCCCTGGCTCGGCCTCTCGCTGGTCATCTTCATTGCCGACCAGTTCACCAAGGTGCTCATCCTGGGCTACTACCAGCTGGGCGACTCCACCTACGTCACGAGCTTCTTCAACATCGTGCGCGCCCACAACACCGGCGCAGCCTTCTCGTTCCTGGCTTCGGCCTCGGGGTGGCAGCGCTGGTTCTTCACCGCCATCGGCGTCGTTGCCGCGATCTTCATCATCTGGATGCTGCGAACGCACGCAGGGCAAAAGCTCTTTTCCTTTGCGCTCGCGCTGATCCTGGGCGGCGCCATCGGCAACGTCGTGGACCGCCTGCTGCACGGCTACGTCGTTGACTTCATCCAGGTCCACGCGGGTGGCTGGTACTTCCCGGCCTTCAACATTGCCGACAGCGCGATCACGGTCGGGGCGGTCTGCCTGATCCTGGACGAGCTGATGCGGGTGCGCCGCTCGAAGTAACAGGCAGGCACGCAGGCCGAGGTGCGGCCGCGGTTGGGGGCATCCCCAATCGCGGGGCCGCGCATCAGCGCGTATAGTTACCCGCACTACCAATGAAGCATTTGTTGAATCTTCTGGCGGCCGTTGCGCTGCTGGTGTGGGGAACGCATCTCGTTCGCACGGAAATCCTGAGGGTGTTTGGCGCCAACCTGCGCAACGTCCTCTCGCACAGTGTTGCCAACCGCGCCACCGCCGCCATCTCGGGCCTGGGCGTCACCGCCCTGGTCCAGTCCAGCACCGCCACCGCGCTGATCATCTCGTCGTTCGTCGGCCAGGGCCTGGTCGGGCTGCCGATGGCGCTGGCCGTCATGCTGGGCGCCGACGTCGGCACGAGCCTGATGGCCGTCGTCTTCTCTTTCGACCTGTCGTGGCTGTCACCCCTGTTCATCTTCGTGGGCGTGATCCTCTTCCTGGCGCGGCAGACGACGACCGTGGGACACATCGGCCGGATTCTCGTGGGCCTGGGGCTCATGCTGCTCGCGCTGCGCATGGTGTCCGACTCGACGGAGATCATGACCACGTCACCGGCGATCAAGGCACTGCTCGGGTCCGCCACTTCCGAACTGATGCTGGAGATCACGCTGGGCGCTTTCCTGGCGGTGATCTCGTATTCGAGTCTGGCGATCGTGCTGCTCACCGCAACAATGGCATCGACTGGAATCATTCCGCTGGAGCCCGCCCTGGGCATCGTGCTCGGCGCCAATCTGGGGAGCGGCTTGCTGGCGGTGCTCACCACCATGCGCTCATCCATCGAAGTGCGTCATGTGCCGGTGGGTAATTTCGTTTTCAAGGCCATGGGCGTGGTGGTGATTGCGCCGCTGGTCGGCCTGTGGCTGCGCTATGTGCGGCCCTACGTGCAGGACACGGCAACACTGGTCGTGCTCTTTCACCTGAGCTTCAACATCATCGTGGCCGCCGTGTTCCTGGGCCTGACGGACGTCGTCGGCAGGTGGGTGCAGCAGTGGATGCCCAAGCCTGAGAAATCGGTGGTGGGCGGCCGGCCGCATCATCTCGATCCCTCGGCGTTGGCCACGCCGTCATTGGCAATTTCCTGCGCGGCGCGCGAAGCCTTGCACCAGGCCGACGTGGTCGAGACCATGATGGTCGGCATGCTCACGGTCATCAAGAACAACGACCTTCAGCTTGCCGAAGACCTGCGCAAGCTCGACGACGCGGTCGATGAACTCTATTCGGCGATCAAGTACTACCTGACCAAGATTTCACGGGAAGCGCTGGCCGATGAAGAGGCCCGTCGCTGGACGGACATCATCAGCTTCACGATCAACATGGAGCAGATCGGCGACATCATCGAGCGAATCCTGATCGACGTGGAAGACAAGAAGATCCGCAAGTCGCGCAACTTCTCGGAAGCCGGCATGGCCGAAATCTGCGAGCTGCACGCACGCCTGATCGACAACCTGCGCCTGGGCATGAGCGTTTTCCTCAACGGCTCCGTTCGCGACGCGCAAAAACTGCTGGAGGAAAAGGCGAGGTTCCGCGACCTCGAACGCGCTTACGCGTCGACTCACCTCACGCGCCTGTCGGGCAACACGCTGCAGAGCATCGAGACCAGCTCGCTTCACCTGGACCTGATCAGCGATCTCAAGCGAATCAACTCGCACATCTGCTCGATCGCGTATCCGATCCTCGATTCGGCCGGCGCACTTGCGCCCAATCGCCTGCGGCAGGCCACGTTGTCGGACTGACCTCTCGCTCAGGCGGCTTTGGCAGCCACCCGGGTCCGGTGCTCGACGCAGTAATCCACCAGCTTCTCGATTTCGGTCGACTTGTCGAAGACGGCATCGGCGCCGAGCTGCGCACAACGCCAGCGCACGTCGTCCGTCGCATGGTTCGACAGCACGATGATTTTCTGGCCCGGCTTGCGCTTGCGGCAAGCTTCGAGAATGTTGAGTCCGCTGCCTTCCTTTAAGAAAAGGTCCACGATGGCGAGGTCCCAATAGTCGTCGTTCTGGGCGAGCCACTTCTTGCCCTCATGCTCGGTTTCGGCAATGCCGACAGCATCGACCAGCGCCAGCTCATTGAGTGTCTCGATGAGGTTGTCCCGGATGGTCTGGCTGTCTTCAACAATGTAGGCGCGGAATTTCATGTAGTTCTCCTGTGGCCCCGCGCCTGTGTGAATGCGCGGCACGGTGAGTCAATCGCATGAAAGCAATGTATCGCCCGTGTAAACCGCGAAATGCCATCTACAGGGCCTACCACCTGTAGGAGACGCCGCTCATCCTTCGGTCAGCCCGGCAGCCACCAGGATGAGGGCCGCCTCCGTCGTGAACTCGTCGTGCTCCAGCTTGTGACGCAACTCATCCTTGGTCATCTGGGCAAACTGCGCGACTTCGCCGTCGCGGTTGGACGGAACCACAGCGTCGGGGACAGTGCATCTGTACCAGTCGATCTGTTCGACGAGATAGCCCGCTCGGCCATCTGCGCTCGGCCTTCGGGTAGGGATCCGTCCGCCGTACGCGAGGCCTTCGAGCTGTTCGAGCTTCAGGCCCGCTTCCTCCCATGTTTCACGCTCGAGCGCCTGATGCAAGGTGTCGCCGGCCGGCACCATCCCCCCCATCAAGGTGTCCCACAGGCCGGGGTCGTTGGGCTTGGTGAGGGAACGCTGCTGGACCCAATGCCTGCCATCAGTCGACGTCGCGGCCAGGTGGACAGCAAAAGTCGCAATACCGAGTTGGCGCACAACGGCACGTTCCACCGTACCTAGCGTCTTTCCGCTCGCATCCGTGACCGGCAGTTGCTCGTCGCGCCACGCATGCGCTGCCCCGGCGTCCCTGAGCGCAAAGGCAATCTGCGCAAGCGTGGCCGTGAGATCCCCGTTGACCAGCCAACCCTCATCGCCGTCTCGCGCAACGGGCTGGACCCAGCCGTTATCGCCGATCACGCCCGCAGGAAGCACAGCATCGAAAAATGCTTTCTCGACCGAACCGATGATGGAGTCGCCCCACCACAAGGGCAGCCGCGCGACGACGGGCGGCTGGTCGGCGCGGCCCCGCAATGCGGCGACCCATTCGTTGTGGTTCACAGCGTCAGGATGGTGCAACCGGTCGTCTTGCGCGCTTCCAGGTCGCGATGGGCCTGCTCGACCTGCTCCAGCGGATACCGCTGGTCGATGCGGATCTTCACCTTGCCGGTGATCACTGCATCGAACAGGTCATCGGCCATCTCCTGCGTGGCTTCGCGCGTCGCAATGTGGGTGAACAGCGTTTGCCGCGTCACATAGATCGAGCCCTTTCCGGCCAGCACGGCCGGCGCGAAAGGCGCCGGCGCACCCGAGGAAGCACCAAAGCTCGCCATCAGGCCGAACGGACGCAGGCAATCGAGCGACTTGTCCCAGGTGTCCTTGCCCACGGAGTCATAGACCACCTTCACGCCCTTGCCGCCGGTGATCTCCTTGACGCGGGCGACAAAGTCCTCGGTGGCGTAGTTGATGACATGGGTGGCGCCGTATTCCTTGGCGAGCGCGCACTTCGCATCCGACCCCGCCGTGCCAATCAGCTGCAGTCCCATGGCTCGGGCCCACTGGCAGGCAATCAGGCCCACGCCACCGGCTGCGGCATGAAACAGCACATGATCGCCTTCTTTCAGGCCGCCCTGCGGCTGCGTGCGCTTGAGCAGGTACTGCGCCGTCAGGCCCTTGAGCATCATCGCCGCGCCGGTTTCGAAGTCGATTGCATCGGGCAGCTTGCAGACGGTCTTGGCGGGCATCACGCGTGCTTCGCAATAGCTGCCGGGCGGCTGGCTCGCGTAGGCGGCGCGGTCGCCGACCTTCAGGTGCGTGACGCCGGGGCCGACCGCCTCGACGATGCCGGAGGCTTCCATGCCGATCCCAGCGGGCAGGGGCAGCGGATAAGCGCCCGTGCGGTGATAGACATCGATGAAGTTCAGGCCCACTGCCTTGTGCCGGATTCGAATCTGGCCTTCACCGGGCTCGCCGACTTCCACATCGGTGATCTTGAGTTGTTCCGGCCCGCCGGGCTGGTTGATCTGTACGGCTTTCATGGTGTCTCGTTCCTTGCAAAGATTCGGCCGCCATCCTGCCATGAAACTGCAAGCCTTGCCGGGCGCATGCGCTGCGCTGCGCGCTACAGTTGCTGCACCTTCGCGCAGACTCCTTGTGCCTTGAAAATATGACCCAGCGCCTGTCTCTTTCCACCGCAGCGATGCTCACGGTGCCGCCCCTGCTCTGGGCAGGCAATGCCGTGGTCGGCCGCTTGATGGCCGACAGCGTGCCGCCCATCACCCTCAACCTCCTGCGGTGGGCGCTCGCGTTTGTGTTTCTGCTGCCTTTGGCGTCCTGGGTGCTGGCGCGAAACAGCGGCCTGTGGACCCACTGGAAGCGCTTCGCGGTGCTCGGCCTGCTGGGCGTGGGGTGCTACAACTCGCTGCAGTACCTAGCGCTCAAGACTTCGACCGCCGTCAACGTCACGCTGATCGCCGCGAGCATGCCCGTATGGATGCTGGCGACGGGCGCCCTGTTTTTTAGTCAGCGTGTCACAGCGCGCCAGATCGCAGGTGCCGTGCTTTCCATCGCGGGCGTCCTCGTGGTGATCGGCCGGGGCGATTGGGATGCAATGACGCAAGTGCGGCTCGTGCCGGGAGACTTGTACGTGCTGATTGCGTCGGCCGCGTGGTCCGTGTACAGCTGGCTGCTCGCGCCGCGCGAAGGTGACCCGCCCGCCATCCGCGCCGACTGGGCCGCGTTCCTGATGGCGCAAGTCGTGATGGGGACGGCATGGTCGGGCCTGTTCACGGCTGCAGAATGGTCGCTCGTCGATGTGCAGATCAAGTGGAGCTGGTCGGTTGCCGCCGCGCTGGTCTATGTAGCCATAGGACCGTCGATCCTGGCCTACCGCTATTGGGGCCTGGGCGTCCAGCGGGCAGGGGCCAACGCCGCTGCGTTCTTCTCGAATCTCACGCCCCTCTTTGCTGCTGTGCTATCAGCGGCGTTCATCGGAGAGACGCCTCACGTCTATCACGCACTCGCATTTGTGCTGATCGTGGGCGGGATCGTGGTCTCGTCACGCAAGTAATCGGCTGTCATGCCGGACTTGATCCGGCACCCACCGCGAAGCGGCGACTGCGCCTGATCAAAGATGGATTGCGGGTCAAGCCCGCAATGACAGCCTAAGGGTCCGCAATGACAGCCGTGAGACAGTCAATACGTCCCCGGATACGCCCCGCCATCCGTCAACACGTTCTGTCCGGTGATGTAACCCGCATGAACGCTGCAAAGAAACGCACAGGTCGCACCGAACTCCTGCGGGTTGCCAAAGCGCTGTGCCGGAATGGTCTTGCGACGCGCATCCATCAGCTCCTCGATCGGCTTGCCGGTCTTTTGCGCGGCACCGGCCATCGTCCCCTTCAGGCGATCGGTGTCATAGGCGCCGGGCAACAGGTTGTTGATGGTGACGTTCGCCGATGCCAGCTTCGACGTGCGCGCAACACCCGCGACGAAACCGGTCAGCCCGCTGCGCGCGCCATTGGATAGACCCAGGATGTCGATCGGCGCCTTCACCGCGCTGGATGTGATGTTGATGATGCGCCCGAACCCGCGCGCGGCCATGCCATCGACCGTGGCCTTGATCAGCTCGATGGGCGTGAGCATGTTGGCATCCACAGCCTTGATCCACGCATCGCGATCCCACTGACGGAAGTCACCGGGCGGCGGACCTCCTGCGTTGGTCACAACGATGTCGAATTCGCGGCGTTTTTCGAAGACCTTCTCACGACCCTCCACCGTCGTGATGTCAGCCGCGACGTGCTGCACCACCGTGTCGGCCGGTCGCCCCGGGTCGGCAAGCAGTTGCTCGACCGCCGACTCCAGTGCCTCTGTCCCGCGCGCGACGACGACGACGTGAACTCCTTCACGCACCAGCGCCTGAGCGCATCCAAAACCCAGTCCCTTGCTGGCTCCGCACACCAGCGCCCACTTGCCCGCTATACCCAAATCCATAACAATCCACCTTCCTTCAAGCTCTGCAGCAGTTTCCCGCAATGCGCACATCATCGGCCATTTTGCTTGCCTGTTGGGCCGTGGCGCTTTCGGCGCATGCCCAGGGCTTCAAGTTCTCCAATCCGCCCGAAGGCGCGCAAGCCGAAGCCGCACAACAGGCCCAGCGCGATGCAACAGTATCCGCGCAATTGGCCACCCCTTGCCGTGACCGGATTCGCAATCGCAAGATCATGGTCCTCATCGCCGAAGAAACAAACGGCATGGTGCAGGCCAAACAGGGCGGCTATAGCCGGCACGTCGATTCGATCAACACGCGGCTCAAGGGCCTGGGGCTGAAAACCTATTCCGCTGAAGAAATCCGCAGGCAGGTCGCACAGGAAGAGATAGACGCCTATTTCAAGAACGATCCTGACCGGGCGCTGAGCGCTTCACGCAGGATGGCAGCCCAATATGTGCTGCGCGGCGTCATCGCCACCAAGGCCACGCGCAATGCGATGGTCAACGTCAACACCGTGAACATCGACATGCAGTTCACGCTCACCGACGCAGCAGGCCGCCCGGTCTCGACTGCCACTGCCAGCAACGCGAGCTACGCGGGCAGCGACACGTCGGCCATGGCGCTCACGCTGATTGAAGAACGCGCCGACGAAGTCGTCGCGCGCCTGTACAGCGACTACTGCCAAAACGCCAGGGGCCGATAGCGGCGTCGCGTCCCAACCTTCACTTTCGAGGAAAAAAACCATGACCCACAAGACCTACCTGTTTGCAGCCGTTGCCGCGCTTGCCAGCGCCTGCGCATTCGCGCAGCCCAGCTTCGGCAATCCTTCACCCAATGCGGGCAGCAGCACATCGCAGGCTGCCAATGCAGCAGCCGACCAGGCGGCCTACCAGGAGGTGTCGTACGCCAACAAGGACAGGAAGGGTCCGGCGCTGGTCGTGATTCCGGGCGACATCAAGAGCAACAACGCGAGCTTCATGCAGAAGTTCACCGCCAACAACATCGCCGACTTCGGTGAGCTTGAACTGTCGTCGGCCAACTTCGTGGTGCTGGAGCGCTCCAACCTCGGCCCCCTGCTCAACGAAGTTTCGCTCGCGTACAACCTCGGCGATGTGAACGCTGCCCGCAAGACCATGCAGGTCGGCCGCCTCAAGACCACCAAGTGGGTCGTCAAGTTCGACATCCTCAAGGCCGAGCAGATCGCCGAGAACAAGAAGGGCTTTGACGGCCGCGCCGTCGGGGGCCTGGTGTCGATGTTCGGCGGCGGCATGGGCGGCTTCGCGGCTGGGCAAGCGGTGGGCACGGTGAAGACAGAAGAATCCACCGGCGTGTGGCTGATCGGCATGCGCTACAAGATCATGGACGCCAACACGACCGAGCAGGTCGCGCAGGGCTACAAGGAACTCAAGATGGAAGTCGGCACAGCCGCCACCAGCGTCATGGGCGTCTCGCAAAGCGCCAAGGGCGGCGTCGGCCTGGACACGATGGTTCAGCGTCTGGTGCAGACCGCCGTCTGGGAAATCGACAACAAGTACAAATAAGCCGGCGGCCCGCAGATGAACAAGCTGGGCAAATACCAGATCCGCCGCACCCTGGGCAAGGGCGCGATGGGCATCGTGTATGAAGGCTTCGATCCTGTCATCGAGCGAACGGTCGCCATCAAGACCATCCTGCCTTCGCAGCTCGCGGGCGCCGAGATGGTCAGCATCATGGCGCGCTTCAAGCGCGAAGCGCAGGCCGCGGGGCGCCTGAACCATCCGGGCATCGTCGCGATCTACGACTACGGCGAGGAAATCGCCCAGGACATCAGCGACGAAGAAGCCACCATGATGGCCGCGCCCACGAAGACCGGGCAGCGCGTGGCATTCATCGCGATGGAGTTCATCAAGGGACGCGAGCTCAAGGACTTCTTCGAGAAGGGCGAGCGCTTCCCGCTCAAGGAAGTCGCCCGCATCATGGGCGAGATGCTCGATGCGCTGGACCACGCGCATTCGCAAGGTGTCGTGCACCGCGACATGAAACCCGCCAACCTGATCCTGCTGGACAACGGCCGGGTCAAGGTGGCCGATTTCGGCATTGCCCGCGTCGAGGCCTCGGAGCTCACGCAGGCCGGCACCATCATGGGCACGCCCAACTACATGTCGCCCGAGCAGTTCATGGGCCATCCGGTCGACGGCCGCAGCGACCTGTTCTCGTGTGGCGTCATCCTTTACCAGTTGCTCACGGGAGAAAAGCCGTTCACCGGCGAGACCTCCACCACCATCATGTACAAGGTGCTGCGGGAAGAACCCGTGCCGCCTTCCGAGTTGAACGTCTCGCTCGGCCCCGCGCTGGATTTCGTGGTGAAGAAGGCGCTGGCCAAGTCGCCTGGCCAGCGGTTCCAGAGCGGACGAGAGTTCGCGCAGGCTTTGTCCGATGCGATCGCGGGGCAGATGCCGGTGACCGCAACGGCACCCTTGCCGGTCGCGGCCGCCGCGCCCATCGTGTTCGAGAACCTGCCGCCTGCGCCTTCGAAGCCGGCAGCGACATCAGCGAAACCTGCACCCTCGTCGGACCTTGCTGCGAGCCCAGCGCGCCGGTCGCCCGCTGGCCTGTGGGTGGCCGGTGCAGCGGCGGCAGTGGCACTGGTCGCCGTCGGCTACATCGCGCTGGCACCAGGCAAGAAGCCGGAAGCAACGGTTGCTTCGACAGCAACAGCACCTGCTCCCGCCACGGCGGCCCCTGCTGCGCCTTCACCCGCACCCGTCGCGCCCCCGCCGCCACCCGAGCCGGGCACGATGGTCATCAGCGCCGTCGGCATGGTCGATCCCCAGGATGCGCGGTTCAAGGGCGATATCGCAGCGGCGCAAGCTGAGGCGCGCAACAGCGCGAAACGGCAACTGGTGGAAAAGGCGCTGGCCCTGTATGTCGACAAATCATCGCTCGACAGCAACTACAAGTTGCTGGAGTCGAAGATGCTTTCGAATTCGGGCAACTTCATCCGCACCGTACTCACGGAGAACCCGGCCAGTGCAGCCCCGGGTGGTTTGGTCGAAATGCAGACCCGTGCGGTGGTCAACACGCGCGAAGTGCAGCGTTCGCTCAACCAGCTCTCGCGCGAAGAGCGGGTTGAATTCATCCGAAACAAGGGCGATCCGCGAATCTCGATTCGCATCGATATTGCCAACACCGACGGCAATCTTGCGCGTGAGCGTTCCCAGCTCGCCGAAAACGTGCTCAAGGACCGGATCAAGTCATTCGGCTTTCGGGTCTGGTCGGCTGACGGCGACAACCCTCAGCAAGCGAACGCGCAGCCTGCTGACTTTGCGATCAAGGGCGAAGTCAAGGTGAAGCAGCTGTCGATGAAGCTGCCCGCATCGGGCCTGACGATCACCAAGACGGCGCTCACGTCATGGACCCTGAAGGCGATAGAGACGGCAACCGGCGAAGAGGTGTATCTCAGCACCAAGCTGCCGACGGGCCAAAGCTGGGCGACGGAGGAACAAGCGCTCGCGGACATCGGCAAGCTGGTCGGCGACGAATTCTCGGGCAAGTTCTTCCTCCAGCATTTCAGCTTCCGTACGCAAAAGACCAACCTGATCGTGACGGGCCTGGAGGGCAACGGCAGCGCCGTGATGCTTCGTGAGCTGCGCGGCATGCGCACCGTGTTCGATGCGCAATCGCTGGGCGAAGGCGGGCGCTACCAGGTGCAGTTGCCCGACGGCAATGCCGGCGACATCGTGCAGGAGTCGGTTCTCAAGCCCCTGAATGCCAAACTGGGAATGGACTGCTTCTCGGTGGCAGGCGCGGCGGGGACGGAAGTGAAGGTCAACTACGCTGCCACCTGCAACACACCGGCGGTCAAGGCCAGGCTGGAAGCAGGCGCGCCGGCGGGGGCGCGTGTGTTGCCCACGACGGGTGGCACGGTGCCAGCCAAAGCGGGTGCGGCGGGCACGGTTTAACGACTGCGACTCCAGCTAGTATTGGCTGTCATTGCGGACTCGATCCGCAATCCATCCCTGACCAAGCGCAGTCGAGGCTTCGCGCCGGATGCCGGATCGAGTCCGGCATGACAACGTGATGCGGCTATCCAAACGCCTCCAGCACGTTGCCGGCATTCACACCCAGCTCCGCCGCCGCATACCCCCCCTCCAGCACCAGCACGGTCGGCAGGCCCAACCGCTGCAGGCGCCCGCCCAGCTTCAGGTAGTCACCGCTCGCCAGCGTGAATTTCGAGATCGGGTCGCCTTCGAACGTATCCAGCCCGAGCGAAACCACCAGTGCATCCGCACGATGCGCCTGAACCCGGGCGCACCCCAATTCCAGCGCGTCAAACCATCGCCTCGCATCGGTCCCTGCGGGCAGCGGCAGGTTCAGGTTGAAGCCCGCCCCCTCACCCACCCCTGTCTCATCCGCGTGTCCCAGATAGAACGGGTACTCCGTCATCGGATCGCCATGCAGGTTGACGACCAGCACGTCGCTGCGCTCATAAAAGATGCTCTGGGTGCCATTGCCGTGGTGATAGTCCACATCCAGCACCGCGACACGTTTGCAGCCGCTGTCCAGAAGCGACTGCGCCGCCACGGCCGCATTGTTCAGGAAGCAATACCCGCCCATGAAATCAGCACCCGCATGGTGCCCGGGCGGGCGTGTGGCACAGAACGCGCTACGAACACCGGTCGTGATCAACTGCGCCGCGCTCGCCGCAGCATCGGCGCCGCCCTTGGCAGCGGCCCAGGAACCGGCCGACAGCGGCGTTCCGTTGTCCATGGAATACAGCCCCAGGCGGGCGATGAAATTGACCGGCTCGACATCGTCACGGAGCGTGCGCACCGGCCAGACAGAGGGGAACGGCTGCACATCGCCATTGCCGGCATCCATCGCCATCCACTGCGACCATGCCGACTCCAGGAATGCGAGGTAGCGCGGCGAATGAACCCGGGCCAGAACGCCCTTGCTATCGACAACCGGCTCGCGGATGTCGTGGCCGCGCGCCCTGAGCTCGTCCAGCACGTACTGCGCCCTCGACGGCTTCTCAAAGCAGGGCACGAGTTCGCCGCGGAAATACTCGTGGGTCGGCGCGTGCGCTTCATGTGCCCCCGAATGAAAAGTGATCATTGCGAGCTCAGTCCTTGAACACACGCAGATGCAGGCGGCGCAGCGACCACCACACACCCACTGCCACGACAGGAATCGCGGCCGCAGCGGTGCTCTCCGCACTCCACGGCCAGCCCAATCCGTGCGCGCCTTTGGCCAGGTAACTCACCAGTCCGACGATGTAATAAGTAATCGCCGCGACCGACAGACCCTCGACCGTCGCCTGCAGCTTCAACTGCAGGCCCTGCCTCGTGTTCATGGTCGCCAGCAGCGCCTGGCTGCTTTGCTGCTGTTCGATCTCCACGCGCGTACGCAACAAGTTGCTGATGCGCGAGACACGCTGGGACAGCGCGTCTTGCCGGCGCGTTGCCCATTCGCAGGTCGCGCGTGCAGGCGAGACGCGCCGCTCCATGAATTCACCAATCGTCTGCAGGCCCGGCAATCGCGATTCGGCAATGTCGGCGATACGGCGATCGACCAGTTCGAAATAGGCCGAGCTCGCGGAAAAGCGTGAATGCGTCGCAGCGTACTGACTCTCGACCTCGCCCGCGAGCTTGGTGAGCCGGTCGAGCAGCTGCGGCTCTTCATGCCGCCCCGCTTCGCGAATGGAACCGGCCAGCTCGGCCAGTTCACGCTCGGCAAAGGCAAGGACTGCGGCGGCCTCACGCGCCGCCGGAAGCCCGAGCAAGGCGGCCATTCGATAGGTGTCGATTTCCAGCAGTTGTTGCACCAGGCGTCCGAGGCGGCGAGCCGTCAGCGCCGATGACAGCAGCACGATCCGGGAAAAGCCATCGGCGTGCACCGCAAAGTCGGTATAGACCTCGCCCTGGCCGTCGGCGACCTTCGATCCGACCAGTGTGTCTTCATTGAGCACCTGCCTGAGCACGGCAACATCGGCAAGGCGCTCGGTCGGCAAGGCCCAGAGATGCACGCTTGCCAGGCATTGCCCCGGCAGGGCGGCGAGCCACCCCTGCGGAACGGCGTCGATCGCGGTGGCAGGTTCGCGCCCGCCAAAGCCCGCTGCATCGACAGTTCGTGAAAAGCTCCAGGTCACGAACTCGGTGTGCAATTCCCAGCGGATACGGAACGCGCCCAGGTCCATGCGCATGTGGGTCGACTGCGCATCAGGCTGGGGAAGATGGTGGTCGCGTGCCAGCGCGGCGATGTGCTCGCGGCTCGCCTCTCGCTCGCGTGCGTCGGCCAGCATGACGATGTGCGACAGCGCCAGCGGCGAGCCCATCGCCTCAGGCGGGCGCGCATGAATCTCATTGTGAAGCGCCAGGCGCTGCGGATGGTTCTTGATCGGCGGCATGGTGGCCATTTCTTGCTTGGCCTGCATTGTCTCAAAGCGCCGCAGCGCCATTGAAAACGGCGCCCGAAGGCGCCGTCGTCTGCGTCATTTCGCCTGAGGCATCAATCCTCGACGAATGCTTCCTCGCGCTTGTTCTTCACCGCCGGCAAGGCCACGATGACGATCAGCAGCAATGCGGCCGCCAGAAGGCCTGCCGACAGGGGACGCGTCACGAACACGCTCCAGTCGCCGCGCGACAGCAGCAAGGCGCGCCGCAGGTTTTCTTCCATCATCGGGCCCAGGATGAAGCCCAGGAGCAGCGGCGCCGGTTCGGCTCCGAGCTTGATGAACATGTAGCCGATCACGCCGAAGATCGCGACCATCCAGATGTCCCACGTGTTGTTGTTCGTGGAGTACACGCCGATGGCGCAGAACAGCACGATGGCCGGGAACAACCAGCGATAAGGCACGGTGAGCAGCTTGATCCAGATGCCGATCAGCGGCAGGTTCAGGATGATCAGCATCGCGTTGCCGATCCACATCGAGGCGATCAGGCCCCAGAACAGCTGCGG
>JAZKFI010000016.1:0-6268 GCA_040386575.1 Pseudomonadota bacterium | reverse complement strand
GTGCAGGCCAATTCACCGCAGGCGCGCGACATGCTCATCGTCGCGCAGGACCAGCACCGCCAGCTGATCGACGCGATCGAGCGGCGTGAAGGAGCGCGCGCCGAAGCCATCATGCGCGAGCACTCGCGGATGGCGCAGCGCAACCTGCGCGACGCGCTGCAGAACCACAACCTTGACCAGATGCCGGGCGTGCGCCTGATCCGCAAGAAATGAAAACCACTTCCCATTGGAGCGATTGCCTGGTCACCGCCCTGCGCGATGTGACGCCGACGGTTCGCGAGTTCACGATCACGCCTGGCGACGGGGCGGCCGAGCACTGGTCGCCGGGTAGCCATTTGCAGGTCGGCGTGCTGGTCAACGGCAAGCCGCAGACGCGCTCTTACTCATTGATCGGCACGCCCGATGACTCGAGTTATCGAATCGCCGTCAAGCGCATGGATACGGGGCGTGGCGGCTCGCTGGCGATGTGGCAGCTGGCCGAAGGCGATCGTCTGCAGGTGCTCGCGCCGCAGAACCACTTTCCGCTCGCGCTGGATGCGCCTGCCTATTTGCTGGTCGCTGGCGGTATCGGTGTGACGCCCATGGTGTCCATGGCACTGGCCCTGCGTGCGCGGGGCGCGCAGGTCCGCATGATCTACGGCGTGCGCTCGGAAGATGAACTGGCTTACGGCGATGCGTTGCGCGAGTGCCTGGGCGATGCGATTCGCACTGCCGTTGGCGAACCCATCGCATTCGACAGCGAGATCGCCGCGTTGCCAGCTGGTGCGCAGCTCTATGTGTGCGGACCGGTGCCGATGCTCGATGCGGCTCGTCACGCGTGGACTGCAGCAGGGCGAGAGCCAACGGCCTTGCGCTATGAAACCTTCGGTTCGAGCGGCCGGTTTGCGCCGCAGTCGTTTCGCGTGCAGTTGCCGCGCCATGCGCTGGACATCATGGTGCCCGCCGATTGCAGTTTGCTCGACGCGCTCGAGCAGGCGGGCGTGCAGACGCTGTCGGATTGCAAACGCGGTGAATGTGGGTTGTGTGCGATGGATGTGATCGGGGTTTCAGGCGAGATCGATCACCGCGACGTCTATCTGACCGAGGATGAAAAACGCGAGAACTCGCGGATCTGCGCCTGTGTGTCGCGCGTTGTTGGCGAGGTCACGCTGGATTCGTCGTGGAGGCCTGATGACTGAAAAGCCGGGTTGTCATGCCGGACTTGATCCGGCATCCACCGCGAAGCGGAGACTGCGCTTGATCAAAGATGGATTGCGGGTCAAGCCCGCAATGACAGCGCCCCGGTTGTCATGCCGGACTTGATCCGGCATCCACCGCGAAGCGGAGACTGCGCTTGATCAAAGATGGATTGCGGGTCAAGCACGCAATGACAGCACCCTCTCTTGGCTGTCATTGCGGGCTTGACCCGCAATCCATGACTTCAGGTTTCCGTTTGAATACCTCAAGCCCGGATATATTGCGAAGGCATAACTGCTAGTCTGCACCCCGGCTTCACAGCCGGGCTTGCGGCGCACAGAATCACTCACGATTTTTGAAGGAGACACGTGTGAACAAGAGAACCCTGGTCAAGACTGTCATCTGCTCTGCCGTCTTTGCGGCTTTCGCGGGTGCAGGCAGCGTCGCAATGGCGCAAGACGCCTTCAAGATCGGCCTCATCCTGCCGATGACCGGCCAACAGGCCTCCACCGGCCGGCAGATCGAAGCGGCGGTTCGTCTTTACATGGCGCAAAACGGCGACACCATTGCCGGCCGCAAGGTCCAGCTGATCCTCAAGGACGACACCAGCCTGCCGGACGTCACCCGCCGTCTCGCGCAGGAGCTGGTGGTCAACGACAAGGTCAATGTGCTCGCCGGTTTCGGCATCACGCCTTCGGCCATGGCGACCGCACCGATCGCGACCCAGTCCAAGACCCCGCAGGTCGTGATGGCTGCAGCCACTTCCAGCATCACGCAGGCATCGCCGTACATCGTTCGCACCAGCTTCACGCTGCCGCAGGTGTCGGTTGCGCTGGCTGACTGGGCCCCCAGGAACGGCATCAAGAAGGTCGTGACCCTGGTCTCCGACTACGGCCCCGGCATCGACGCCGAAAAGTATTTCAAGGAACGCCTGATCTTTAACGGCGGCCAGGTCACCGAAGCCCTGCGCGTGCCCTTGCGCAACCCCGACTTCGCGCCGTTCCTGCAGAAGGTGCGTGACGGCAAGCCCGACGCGCTCTTCGTGTTCGTTCCCTCGGGCGCGGGCGCAGCGGTGATGAAGCAGTTCCTTGAACGCGGCATGGACAAGGCCGGCATCAAGCTGATCGGCACGGGCGACGTGACCGATGACGACCAGCTCAACGACATGGGTGACGGCGCTCTCGGTGTCGTGACGTCGCACCACTATTCGGCGGCGCATCCTTCGACTGCGAACAAGAAGTTCGTCGAGGCTTTCGGCAAGGCCAACAAGGGCCTGCGTCCCAACTTCATGGCGGTCGGCGGTTATGACGGCATGCGCGTGATCTACGAAGCGCTGAAGAAGACCGGCGGCAAGGGCGGCGGCGACGCACTGCTTGCAGCCATGAAGGGCCAGATCTTCGAGAGCCCGCGCGGCCCGGTGTTCATCGATGCGCAAACGCGTGACATCGTGCAGAACGTGTACCTGCGCAAGGTCGAGAAGAAGGACGGCCAGCTCTACAACGTGGAATTCGACGTCATCAAGGACGTCAAGGACCCGGGCAAGAACTGACAGCACCGGAATTTCTCCCTCTTCCCTCCGGGAGAGGGTGGGGGTGAGGCGGGGTTCGACCTGGCGCCGCCGGCCCTCATCCTGACCCTCTCCCCGGGGCGAGAGGGAACAACTCCGCACAAGAATGCTCACCATCCTCTTTGACGGCATCGCCTACGGCATGCTGCTGTTCGTTCTCGCGGTCGGCTTGTCCGTGACCATGGGCCTGATGAATTTCATCAACCTGGCGCACGGTGCATTCGCGATGGTCGGCGGCTACGTCACTGTGCTGGCGATGCAGCACCTGGACGTTCCTTTCCTGGTGTGCCTGCCGCTGGCGTTCGTCATCTCGGCGTTGCTCGGCGCGGTGCTCGAACGCACGGTGTACCGGCCGCTCTACAACAAGCCGCACCTGGACCAGGTGCTGTTTTCCATCGGCCTGACTTTCATGGCGGTGGCTGCGGTGGACTATTTCGTCGGCTCGACCCAGCAGATCGTGCAACTGCCTGCATGGCTCAAGGGCCGAACCGAAATCGGCTCTGGTGCGTGGATGCTGGGCATGGGCCACTACCGGCTGTTCATCATTGCGGTCTGCGCCGCGCTCACGGTGGGCCTGCAATACGTGCTCTCGCGCACGCGCTTCGGCAGCCGCCTGCGCGCTGCGGTGGACGACCAGCGTGTGGCCGCGGGTCTGGGCATCAACGTCAACATCGTCTTTCTCGCGACGTTCGCAGCCGGCTCCGGCCTGGCTGGACTGGGCGGGGCGCTGGGGGCGGAAGTGCTGGGGCTGGACCCGAGCTTTCCGCTCAAGTTCATGATCTATTTCCTGATCGTGGTCGCCGTCGGCGGCACCTCGTCGATCACCGGTCCGCTGCTGGCAGCGCTGCTGCTGGGCGTCGCGGATGTCGCGGGCAAGTACTACATACCGAAGATGGGCGCGTTCATAGTCTACTTCCTCATGATCCTGATCCTGCTGTGGCGTCCGCAAGGGCTGTTCGTGCGGCGCGGAGGTAGCACATGAGCGCCGGGCAATCGTTGCTTCGCACCGGCCGCTGGCGTGCCTGGGAGCCGGCGCTGTGGCTGGCGGCTTTCGCCGCGCCGCTGGTGTTTCCGTCGCACGCGGCCCTCATCAACGAGATCGCGATCGTGGCGCTGTTTGCGCTGTCGCTCGATCTCGTGCTGGGCTACACCGGCATCGTTTCGCTCGGCCACGCCGCATTCTTCGGCTTCGGCGCTTATGCGGCAGCGCTCTTTGCCAAGCACGTCATGCCCGATCCGCTGCTGGGCCTTGCGGTCGCCATCGGCGGTGCCACGCTGCTGGGCGCGGTCGCCAGCCTCACGATCCTGCGGGGCACTGATCTCACCCGGTTGATGGTGACACTCGGCGTGGCGCTGATCCTGCTGGAACTGGCCAACAAGCTCGACTGGCTCACCGGCGGCGCAGACGGATTGCAGGGTGTGGTGATGGGGCCGGTGCTCGGCACATTTGCATTCGACCTGGGCGGCAGGACGGCGGCGCTGTATTCGCTCACGCTGCTGCTGGTGATCTTCTTTCTGGCCCGGCGGCTGGTTCGCTCGCCCTTTGGCGCGACGCTCAAGGCGATCCGCGACAACCGCCTGCGCGCAATGGCCGTCGGCATTCCGGTGACATCGCGCATTGCGGTGATCTACACGGTGGCCGCGGGCATCGCGGGTGCGGCAGGGGCATTGCTGTCGCAGACGACAGGATTCGCATCGCTCGATGTCTTCGAGTTTCATCGTTCGGCGGACGTGATGCTGATGCTCGTCATCGGCGGCACCGGGTGGCTTTACGGAGGCATTGCGGGCGCAGTCGTCTTCAAGCTGATGCAGGACCTGCTGTCGTCCATCACGCCGCAATACTGGACGTTCTGGATCGGCCTGTTCCTGGTGGTGCTGGTGCTGGTCGGGCGCGAGCGGCTGCTGCGTCCGCACCGATGGTTTGCCTCCAAGGCGGGCAGCAAGAAGCCATGAGCGAGATCGTTCTTTCCGCCAAGGGTCTGGTGAAGCGTTTCGGCGGCATCACTGCCACCGACAACGTCACGCTCAACCTGCGCCGTGGTGCGCGGCATGCGCTGATCGGTCCCAATGGCGCAGGCAAGACAACGCTGATCAACCTTTTGACCGGCGTGCTGGAACCCACCGAGGGTTCGATCACGCTGGAAGGCGCGGACATCACCAACCTTGCCCCGCATGAGCGTGTGCGTCGCGGCATGGTTCGCACGTTCCAGATCAACCAGCTGTTCAATTCGATGACGCCGCTGGAGACGCTGGCGCTGGTCGTGTCGCAGCATCGCGGCATCGGTGCGCGGTGGTGGCAGGCGCTGGGGTCGAACAAGGATGTGACCGACCGCAGCGAACAGTTGCTCGAGCAGTTCCGGCTGGCCGAGGTGGCCAACCAGCGCACCGAGCATCTGGCCTACGGCAAGCGCCGCCTGCTTGAAATCGCGATTGCGCTCGCATGCGAGCCGCGCGTGCTGCTGCTCGACGAACCGGTGGCGGGCGTGCCTGCGGGCGAGCGTGAAGAGTTGCTGCAAACCGTGGCCGATCTTCCGGCCGATGTGTCGGTGCTCTTGATCGAGCACGACATGGATCTGGTGTTCAGTTTTGCCGATCGCATGACGGTGCTGGTCAACGGTGCAGTGCTGACTGAGGGCAACCCCGAGGAGATCGCCAACGATCCGCAGGTCAAGGCCGTGTACCTGGGTCATGGGGATGCGCATGGGGATACGCAGGGCGATGCGCATGGCGAGGTGGCACATGGCTGAACTGCTTCGCGTCGAAGGCCTGAGCGCCGGTTATGGCGAGGCCGTGGTGCTGCACGATGTTTCGCTGGCGATGGGTGAAGGGCAGACCCTGGCGCTGCTGGGCCGCAATGGCACCGGCAAGACCACGCTGATCAACACGCTGGCCGGTGCGACGCGCCAGCACGGCGGCACGATCACGCTGGCCGGCAAGCCGCTGCACACGATGGCTTCGCACCAGCGGGCCGCAGCAGGCATCGGGTGGGTGCCGCAGGAGCGCAACATCTTCAAGTCGCTGACGGTTCACGAGAACCTGACGGCGGTCGCGCGGCCTGGCAAGTGGACGCCCGATGGCGTCTATGCGATGTTCCCTCGACTGGCTGAACGCAAGACGAATCTGGGCACGCAGTTGTCGGGCGGTGAGCAGCAGATGCTGGCTGTGGGACGCGCGCTGGTCGTGAATCCGCGCCTGTTGCTGCTCGACGAACCGCTGGAGGGCCTGGCGCCCATCATCGTGGAGGAACTGCTGCACGCCATTGCGCGCATCACGCGCGAAGAGGGCCTGTCGGCCATCATCGTGGAGCAGCATCCGCAGGCGATTCTCGCGATCTCGCATCATGCGGTGGTGCTGGACCGGGGGACTGTGGTGCACAGCGGGACGGCCGCCGAGTTGCAGGAGCAGCCGGAGTTGCTGGAGAAGCTGCTGGGCGTCGCGCGCTAAGTTTGCCTGGCTGTCATTGCGGACTCGATCCGCAATCCATGACTTCGACGGCCGTTGCCGCTGCGCGGTGGATGCCGGATC
>JAZKFI010000015.1:80989-308720 GCA_040386575.1 Pseudomonadota bacterium | reverse complement strand
CGCACTTACTCGACCGACATTGCGCCGTTGCCCCGGGACGATCGGTAAGGTCGCTTTGAATTGCGCGGCTGGATATGAGATCGCTGGGCAATCTGAATGTGGTAGGGCGTGTTGGACTTGAACCAACGACCAAAGGATTATGAGTCCTCTGCTCTAACCAACTGAGCTAACGCCCCACGCAACCTGCGATTGTATGAGGCTAGGGCTTGTGACTGAGCGCATTGCTCACGAGCTTGCTCGTGATGTCCACGATCTGGATCATGCGTTCGTACGGCATGCGCGTCGGGCCGATCACGCCGAGCGTGCCGACGACCTTGCCATCGACCTCGTACGGCGCACTCACGATGGACAGTTCCTCGAACGGCACGACCTGGCTTTCACCGCCGATATAAATGCGCACGCCTTCGGCCTGCGCCGAGATATCGAGCAGCCGCATGATCTGCGTCTTCTGCTCGAACAGGTCGAACGCGCGGCGCAGGTGCGTCATGTCGCTGGAAAAATCGCTCACCGACAACAGGTTACGCTCGCCCGAGATCACCACGTCGTCTTCTTCGTTCAGCGCCTCGGAGCTCGCCTGCACCGCCGTCTGCATGAGCGTGCCGATTTCGCCGCGCAGCTGGTCTACCTCGCCCTTGATGCGTTCGCGCACATGCTCGATCGCCATGCCCGCGTAGTTCGTGTTCAGGAAATTGGCCGCCTCGATCAATTGCGCTTGCGTGTAGTCCACTTCGGTGAACACCACGCGGTTTTGCACATCGCCTTCGGGCGAGACGATGATGACCAGGTAACGCTTGTCGGACAGGCGCAGGAACTCGATGTGCCGGAACACCGAGGTGCGTCGCGGCGCTTTCACCACGCCCACGAACTGCGACAGGTTCGACAGGATCGCCGCTGCATTCGCGATGACTTTTTGCGGCTGGTCCGCGGCCAGGCTCGGGGTGGCGAGCTGTTCGCGTTGCGCGGTGAGCATGGTGTCCACGAACAGGCGATAGCCGCGCGCCGTGGGAATGCGCCCGGCCGACGTGTGGGGGCTGGCAATCAGGCCGAGTTCCTCCAGGTCGGACATCACGTTGCGGATGGTCGCCGGCGACAACTCGAGCCCCGAAGCGCGCGAGAGCGTGCGCGAGCCCACGGGCGTGCCGTCGGCGATATAGCGTTCGACCAGCGCTTTCAACAACAACTTGGCACGGTCATCTAGCATGATGTGGGGTCTTTTGATTCATTCTAGCCAGCAGCCTGCCGACGCCATTTTTTAATGATGTAATTTGCTCGTGAAATCCCACTTCTTCCAGGTCGCCGTCGTCGGTAAATACAACGCTCCGGTCACCGGTGCGGCTGGCGTCCAGACCCGCGAGGCCCTGGAAGAAATCGCTCATTTCCTGACGTCGCAGGGCTGCGAGGTGGTCTTCGAGCACGACACGGCCCATGGCTCCGGCATCACGGGCTACCCTGCCCTGGACTTGCCGGCCATCGGCGCACGCTGCGACCTGGTGCTGGTTGTCGGCGGCGATGGGACCATGCTGGGCGTCGGAAGGCAGCTGGCCAGCTTCGGCGTGCCGCTGATCGGCATCAACCAGGGGCGGCTGGGCTTCATTACCGATATTCCGCTGGAGCTTTTTCGCAACGCACTGACCCCGATGCTCCATGGTGAGTTCGAGGAAGACCACCGCAGCCTGATGCATGCCCGCGTCATCCGCGATGGGCACTGCGTGTTCGACGCGCTCGCCATGAACGATGTGGTCGTGAACCGGGGCGCCACCTCCGGCATGGTCGAGTTACGCGTCGAGGTGGACGGCCACTTCGTCGCGAACCAGAGGGCCGACGGCCTGATCGTCGCATCGCCGACCGGCTCGACCGCATATGCGTTGTCTGCCGGAGGTCCGCTGCTGCACCCTTCAACGCCGGGGTGGGTGCTGGTTCCCATCGCGCCTCACACCCTGTCCAACCGGCCCATCGTGCTGCCCGACGCATCGGAGATCGCGATCGAACTCGTGTCCGGCCGCGACGCCAGCGCGAACTTCGACATGCAGTCGCTGGCATCCCTCTTGCGCGGCGACCGCATCACCGTGCGGCGCTCGCAGCACCGGGTAAGGTTCCTGCATCCACGCGGCTGGACCTACTTCGACACCCTTCGCAAGAAACTCCACTGGAACGAAGGCCACTGACATGGCATTGAAGCGTATTGCCCTGCGCGATTTCGTCATCGTGCGTGAACTGGAACTGGACCTGTCGGGCGGTTTCAGCGTGCTCACCGGCGAGACCGGTGCCGGCAAGTCGATCCTGATCGATGCGCTCCAGCTGGCGCTGGGTTCGCGCGCCGAGGCATCCGTGGTGCGTGAAGGCGCGACACGCGCCGAGATCACTGCGGAATTCGACCTTCCCGCGTCGCTCGTTGCCTGGCTGGAAGAGGCCGGGTTCGACTCACAAGAGAGCTTGCTCGTGCGCCGCAGCATCGACTCGCAGGGCAAGAGCCGTGCGTGGATCAACGGCAGCGCGGCCACTGCCACACAGCTGCGCGAAGTCGCGGACCAGCTGGTGGACATCCACGGCCAACATGCATGGCAGAGCCTGACTCGGCCCGATGCGGTGCGCGGGCTGCTCGATGGGTATGCGGCCATTTCCACCCAGGCGCTGCAGCAATCTTGGCAGCGTTGGCGCGCTGCCCAGAAGACGCTGACCGATGCCCGCGAGGCGCAGGACTCACTGCAGCGCGAACGGGAGCGCCTCGCCTGGCAGATCGGCGAAGTGGACAAGCTCGCGCCGGGTTCGAATGAATGGGATGAACTCAACACGAGCCACACGCGGCTTGCCAATGCGCAGGCGCTGCTTGAAGCGGCGCAGGGCAGCCTCGGGTTGCTGGAAGGCGAAGACGGCGGCGCGACGCGCAGCCTGTCCCAGGCGGCATCATTGCTGCAGGCACAAGAGCATGTCGAACCCGGCTTTCGTGAGTTGGCGCAGGTGCTGGCCTCCAGCCTTGCGCAGGCCGAAGATGCAGCGCATTCGCTCAATGCTTACCTGCGCAAGACCGAACTCGATCCCGAGCGGCTCGCCGAACTCGACGAGCGCATGTCGCTGTGGTTGACGCTGGCGCGTCGGTACAAGCGAACGCCTGCGGAGCTTCCCGGTCTTCTGGCTTCGTGGAAGGAAGAGCTCGCGCGGCTTGACGCTGCAGCCGACCTGGCGGCGCTGGAAGCGGTCGAGAAGAAAGAGTCCGAGGCGTACCTGACACAGGCCCGGCTCGTATCGAAAGCGCGGACTCGTGCCGCTCCGCAGCTGGCCAAGGCCGTGACCCTCGCCATGCAGGGTCTGGGCATGCAGGGCGGTCGCTTCGAAGTCGCGCTGGAGCCCACGGCCCAGCCCACGACGGCCGGGCTGGAAGAAGTCGCGTTCCTGGTGGCGGGCCATGCGGGCAGCACACCGCGTCCGGTGGGCAAGGTCGCATCGGGCGGCGAACTCTCTCGCATCGCGCTTGCGATTGCAGTGACGACCTCGCGCCTGGGCACGGCGCAGACACTGATCTTCGACGAAGTGGATGCGGGCGTCGGCGGCGCGGTTGCGGAAACCGTCGGCAGGCTGATGAAGCAGCTGGGCCGTGACAGGCAGGTGCTGGCCGTGACCCATTTGCCGCAGGTCGCGGCCTGTGCGGACCACCATCTCGTGGTCGCCAAGCAAAGCGATGCAGCCGGGCCTTCAAGCAAGGTCGCGCCGGTACAGGGGGAGCAGCGGGTGGCCGAGGTTGCGCGGATGCTGGGTGGCGAACGCCTGTCCGGCACCAGCCTGGCCCACGCCAAGGAAATGCTTTCGGGCAGCGAATAGGCGGACCAGGCTCATGGCACTCGAAGTCATCCTCATCACCGGCATGTCCGGCTCCGGCAAGTCGGTCGCCCTGCGCGCACTGGAAGACGCCGGCTACTACTGCGTGGACAACCTGCCGCCCGAATTGCTGTTGCCCTTCATCGAGCTCGAGCAGCAGATCGAGGCCGAGCGGGTGGCCATTGCGATGGACGTTCGCAGCGCGACGTCACTTCCGATGGTGCCGGTGCAATTGCGCGAACTGGGCGCCAGGGGCGTGAAGATTCGGCCGCTGTTCCTGGATGCGACCACCGACACGTTGGTGCGGCGCTTTTCCGAGACAAGAAGGCGCCATCCGTTATCGAGCAACCGTCCCGTGACCGGCGACGAGCTGGCCCACGACCAGCAGCACGCGCTGGTGGACGCCATCGAACTCGAACGCGAGCTGCTGTCCGATCTGCGCGAGCAGGCCCATGTCATCGACACCAGCGTGATCCGCTCGTCGCAGCTGCAGGCGCACGTGAAATCGCTGCTCGCGGCGCCGCTGAGCCAATTGACGCTGGTCTTCGAGTCGTTTGCTTTCAAGCGCGGCATTCCGGTGGACGCCGACTATGTGTTCGACGTGCGCATGCTCCCCAACCCGCACTACGAACCGGCGCTACGCGACCTGACGGGTCGAGACGAGCCGGTGGTCGAGTTCCTCAAGCGCCATCCCGATGTCGATGTGATGTACAGCCACATCGAAAGCTTTCTGAATCACTGGCTGGAGCCGCTCGCGCGCGATCACCGCAGTTATGTCACGGTGGCGATTGGCTGCACGGGCGGGCAGCATCGGTCGGTCTACCTGGTGGAACGGCTGTGCGCCGCATTCGCCGCGCAGTGGGTCACGCTCAAGCGCCATCGCGAACTCGACGCGGTCTAGCGTTCGCCAGGGTCAGCTCGAAGCGAGCAGTTTGCGCACCGGCGCGGGCAAGCCAAGTTTGGGCCAGTCGGATGATGCGAACCATGCGCCGTCCCTGCCCTCGAACGCCGCAGCCGGAAGCTGTGCGCGCACCGGATGCAGGTACAGGTCCTTGTGGGTGAGGACGTGCATGAACGGTGTGCCGTTCTGCAGTTCCACCTCCCCCACATTGACACTCGCCTGCAGCGCCTCGCGCGACTCGAAAACAGGCAGGCAATAAAGTCCCGCCCAGATCCCCGAATCAGGACGCTTCTCCAGCCAGATATGCCCCTGGCCCGATCGGGCGAGCAACAGCCACAGCGACTGCGAGGTGCGCTTGAGCTTGCGCGTTTTCACCGGAAACTTTTCTGGCTCACCCAGTTTGAACGCCGCGCACTGATCGTGCACGGGACAAATCAGGCAACTCGGGTTGCGCGCCAGGCACACGGTGGCGCCGAGGTCCATGAGGCCCTGGGTGTAGCGCGGCATCGTCTCTTGCAGGTTCGTCTTGGGTATCAGGGCCTGCGCATGCGTCCAGAGTTTCTCCTGGTTGGCAGAAGACGCGAGGTCGTCATCGAAAGCCAGCACGCGCGCCAACACGCGCTTCACATTGCCGTCGAGAATCGCAATGGGTTCACTGAAGCAGAACGACGCGACCGCGGCGGCAGTCGAGCGGCCAATGCCCGGCAGGGTCTGCAATTGCGCAGCGTTGCGCGGAAACTCTCCGCCGTGCAGCGCGACCACGTCCTGCGCGCAGCGATGCAGGTTCCGGGCGCGGCTGTAGTAGCCAAGACCGCTCCACAATCCGAACACGTCGTCGATGCTCGCCTGGGCGAGTGCGGCGACATCGGGAAAGCGCTCCAGAAACCGTTCGTAGTAGCCCAGCACCGTAGCGACCTGCGTCTGCTGCAGCATCACTTCGGATAGCCACACCCGGTAGGGATCGCGAGTCTGCTGCCAGGGCAGGCCGCTGCGACCATGGGTCTTTTGCCAGCGCACCACGCGACCGGCAAAACCATGGGGCAACGATGTCATGCGGACTGGAGGGCAGTCGACTCGTTTGCCGCGCCTTCAGCGGCGGGAATGGTGACCAGGTGGTTTGTGAGCTCGGTGAGCTTGGCGTCGAGTTCGTCGATCACGACGCCCTGCGCTTCGATCTCTGCAATACGATCGTCCAGCCCCGTCGCGGCCTGCTGGATCCGCTCGATGGCTTCAATGCGGCGACCGAAGTTTCGGCGGCGCTCACGCAACTGCGCATCGAGTTGCGCGGCTGCGGATTTGTTCCACAACTCCACCTCGCCTAGCGCAGACTCGTACACCACCCTCAGCCGCGTGGCCAGTGCGCGCACGAGCCGGTCGGCGAACTCGGGTTGCGCGAGCCGGAATGTATTGCCCACGCCGAGGTACTGCATGTGGCTGCGCTCGACCAGATCGAGGTCGCGCTCGTAACGTGCGAGGTCAGGCTCGCGCGGTGCCTGCAGCGAGAAACCATATTCGGCATTGAGCTGGCGGAATGTGCCCGTGAGCATCGACTGGATTTCGCCGCTGGTGCTCTGCGCCGTTTGCAGCCCCTTGCGCAAACGCTCGAAGGTGGATGAGTACGCCTTCTTGACGCCGAGCTTGATGCCGGGTTGGCGCAGCGCCGTCGTCAACTCCGCCATCTCGCTTTTGAGGGTGCTGGTGCCCAGCAAGGTGAACACGTCGCGCAGCAGCTTCAGGTGAACCGAACGCACGGCATGAATGCGGGCACCGCTCACGTCGAAATCGACCTGCTCCTGCTCGATGCGCGAGCGCATGTGCTTGATGACCGACGTGTTCTTGCCGCGCAGGCCCTTGAGCTCCTGCATCTGCTCGGCAAGGTCGCGGCGGCGGATGTTGATGGCGCGCCCGGCTTCGACGCGCAAGTCACCGATACCTGCGGCAACGGCCGACCGAAGGATCTTGCGCCGCTGTCCCATCACACCCTGGCTCAGCGCACGCTCCAGGCTGGGCAGGTTGCTCGCTTCGAGCAATGGCGCATCGTCGTTGACCTTGGCGACCAGACCCTTCTGGGCGGACACCGGTATGACCTGATCGCGCGGCAGTCCCAGGATTTCAGCGGAGATCGATCGCTGGCGCTCGATCTGGGCCTGCACCTGCACTGGCGTGCTGAGCGAATCCCACATCGTGTCGATCTTGTTCAGCACTACCAGCCGCGAATCGACGTTCTCGGCTTCGGTGATGAGGTGCTCTCGCCAGATGGACAGATCGGATTTGGTGACGCCCGTATCGGCCGCGAGGATGAAAACAACAGCGTGGGCCTGGGGAATCAGGTTGACGGTCAGCTCGGGCTCTGCGCCGATCGCGTTCAGGCCCGGCGTGTCGAGAATGACCAGCCCTTGCTTGAGCAACGGGTGCGCGATGTTGATGAGCGCGTGACGCCAGCGGGGAACCTCGACCTCGCCCTTCGCGTTGAGCATCGGGTTGTCGTCCGGGGAGTCGTCATGCCAGAAGCCCAGCGCCTTCGCTTCGTCCTTGGAGACATGGCGGACTTCGGCAACTTTCTCGAAGGCCTTGGCCAACTGCGCGGGGTCGTTCACGTCCAGGTCGATGCGCGTCCATTTCTCGGGCACGGCGCGCCACTCCATCAGGGCTTGTGGCTGCAGCCGCGTTTCGATGGGCAGCAGTCGCAGGCAGGGCGGCACGTCGCTGTCGTAGCCCAGCTCCGTCGGGCACATCGTGGTGCGTCCGGCGCTGGCGGGCATGATGCGGCGCTTGTAGCCTGCAAAGAAGATGGCGTTGATCAGCTCCGACTTGCCGCGCGAAAACTCGGCGACGAAGGCGACCATGACCTTGTCCGAACGCATCTGCGTTTCCAGGCGACGCAGGCGCTCTTCGACGGCCGCGTCCAGCAGCTCATGATCCTTGAGCCACTCGGAGAGCAGTTTCAGGCGTAGCGCGAATTCGCGCCGCCAGGCGCCATGCTGGTCGAATTGATCGTTGAAGGAACCGCCCAAACATGCCCCCGGAAAGTGAATTTTGAATATAGCACCCTGCTGCGCGCGAACCGTCAGGATTTCTGGCACGCGGGACAGAAGTAGGTCGCGCGCTGCCCTTGACGAATACACCGGATCGCCGTGCCACACACCCGGCACGGCTCGCCGGCCCGGTCATAGACCATGGCTTCCAGCTGGAAATACCCAGCCTGCCCATCGGCATTTGAAAAGTCGCGCAAGGTGCTGCCGCCCTTTTCCACTGCGCGTGCGAGCACGTCGCGCACCGCTTGCCAAAGCCTTGCAGCTCGCGGCTTCGTGATGCGCGAGGCCTTGATCGTGGGACGGATGCGGGCCAGAAAGAGTGCTTCCGATGCATAGATGTTGCCCACACCCACCACGATGTCGCCCGCAAGCAGCACCTGTTTGATGGCTGCGTTGCGACTCTTGAGCGATGCGTGGAATCCCGCGACGTCGAAGTCATCGGTCAGGGGTTCGACCCCGAGCCGGCCCAGCAACTTGACGGCCTCCGGTGACTCCTCACGTTCGGCGTACACCACTGCGCCAAAACGCCTCGGGTCGTTCAGCCGGAGTACGCCTTTGGTGGTCATGAGGTCGAAATGGTCGTGCGTGCCAGCGTCCGGTTGCGCAGGCGCAAAGCTCAGGCTGCCGGACATGCCCAGGTGAAGCAGCAAGACGCCCTGATCGAGATCGAGCAGCAAATACTTGCCGCGCCTGCGGACCGCCAGGACGGTGCGCCCGACAAGCTCATCGGGAACAATCCCGATCGGCCAGCGCAGGGGCTTGCCCATGCGAACCGATTGAATCCGGGCCCCTGCAATACGGTCGGCGAAGCTGCGCCGGGTGACTTCGACTTCTGGCAGTTCGGGCATTGGGGTGGCTTTGGGCTTGGAGGCGCTTGAAACAAGCCCTTGGATTATTATGGTTCGATGGTGCGACTTGAGTCGCGTCTGTAGCTGGACTAACCAGCCTTTCAAGGAGTGCGTTTCTCCTCTGAGAATCGCAACGGCTTCCTCCCCGGAAGTCATATCAAGAGTCGAATAGATGCTTCCGCATTTACCGACTTGGAAGGTCCCTCCAGGTCCTTTCGCAACGAAATTCAGCCTCGCGGCAGGGATTTCTGTTGTCTGAACGCTACGGTCTGCAGCATTATTTGCAGCCTAGCCACCGTCTCTCCGGACGGTCAACAGAGCGGCACCGCTCAAGGTGCCTTGTTTCTTCTCACAGCAACCACTTCTGGAACGAAGTGACCGCGCCCGTGCGTGCGATTTGAGTAATCGAATCGTGCGGAGCCACGGATAAACAGCCTGCACGGCAACGTGCACAGGGTCCGCGAGAGCGAGCCCGACTCATCGAGCAAGACGATGAGAGGTTGGTGCGGTAAAGGGTATGGGAAACACAAGTGAACGTTCGTCAGAACCGCCGTAACCATAGTGCAGCTAACTCTTGTCTTCCGGCTTGCCGGAGAGCTGCGGCCAAAACGGCATCACGTCTGGAATTGCGGGTCATCGACCTCAGTTCGTTCCCTTCGTACGTGCGGCGGATAGAACGTCCCTAACCCCATCGTCCGGCCTGCCGGTTGGATGGGCACCTTGGGAAACAAGGTAAACCCGATGCATCGCCACAGCTTCCGGGTGGTGGCAACCGAAGCGTAAGCAACGGCCATGGTGTAGCGGGCAGAGGAAGAAGAAAAAAGCGAATGCCGGCCTGTAACGGGCCGGATAGGGGTTCAACATTTGCCCCGGCGTGAAAGCGCGCTGACTTGCTTCAGGTGCGACGGCGTGAAGCCGCTGCGAACTTCAACATGGCCCCGTGGGTGATTCGCCCATGGGGCGAATCTTCTCCCCGTGGGGCTCCTCACTGGAGAAGGTATGGAAACAATCGCGGACGCTTGCGTCTGGGATTCAGCGTCTTCAGGCGGACCCGCTGACTGGCACTCCATCGACTGGAAGCTGGTCATGCAATTCGTCGGGAAGGCGCAGATGCGCATTGCGCAGGCAGAACAGGACAAGGACTACCGAAGGGTCAAACGACTCCAGAGAAGCCTTGTCCGCTCATGGCAAGCCAAGGCATTGGCTGTCAGGAGAGTTACCGAGAACAGGGGGAAGCGAACGAGTGGCGTCGATCGCGAACTCTGGGAAACACCAGAAGCCAAATGGAATGCGATGTATCGCATGAATCAATCGGGATACCGGGCGCGTCCTCTGCGGCGTGTCTACATTCCGAAATCGAATGGGAAGGAGCGCCCTCTGGGCATTCCCACCATGCTCGACCGAGCGATGCAGGCTCTTCACCTGCTCGCGCTGGACCCGGTTGCGGAGTGCCAGTCGGACCCGAACAGCTACGGCTTTCGGATTGGCCGATCAACGCACGACGCTCGGAGCCAGTTGTTCGTGTCCTTGTCCAAGAAGGCTTCGGCCCAATGGATTCTGGACGCGGACATCTCGGGATTCTTCGACAACATCAATCACGAATGGTTGCTTCGCCACGTTCACATGAACCGACGCGTTCTCCAGCAGTGGTTGAAATCAGGCGTCATCGACAGAGGACAACTGAGTCGCACAGACATTGGGACGCCGCAAGGTGGTGTTATCTCACCGACACTGGCGAACATCACGCTCAACGGGTTGGAAAGCGGTCTGGAGAGGCACGTCAAGTCCTCTCTTGGCTTCAATGCAGCCCAGAAGGCGAAGGTGAACGTCGTCCGTTATGCGGATGATTTCGTGGTCACTGGCTGCTCGAAAGAGTTGCTCGAAGCCGTTGTCCAACCATGGATCGAGGCGTTCCTGCGCGAGCGGGGGCTGTCGCTGTCCACGGAAAAGACGCGGTTGGTCCACATTGACCAGGGGTTCGAGTTCCTTGGATGGAACTTCCGTAAGTACAGCGGAAAGATGCTGATCAAGCCCAGCCGGAAGAACGCGAAAGCGTTTTACGAACGGGTGCGCAGCATCATCGAAAGCCCTGTGTCGGCTACGACGGAACGGCTCATACGCAAACTCAATCCGGTCCTTCGGGGCTGGGCGGAGTACCACAAGGGAGTGGTTGCCAAAGCGGCTTTCTCGCGTCTCGATCATCAGATCTTCTGGCGATTGATGCGTTGGGGGCTGCGGCGGCATCCTCGAAAGTCCAGCAAATGGGTGCTTAACCGCTACTGGCGCGATTCGGGCTCACGCCTGAACTTCGCCACCCTCGCGCTGGACCGGAAGGAGGAACAGGTGATGCTGGTGTTGAACCGGCTGGCCGATACGAAGATCGTGCGTCACCTGAAGGTCAAAGGGGCCTACAACCCCTACGACCCCAAGTGGGTGATCTACGGCGAACAGTTGCATGTGGCCCGGATGTCGAAAGACATCTGGGACGCGCAGCGGCTCAAGCTGTGGATGCAGCAGGGCGGCCATTGCGCCCTGTGTGAGCAATTGATGAACTGGGAAAGCGGCATGGACGATCACCACCTCGTCTATCGCATGCACGGCGGCAGCCACGCGCTGTCCAACCGGGTGCTTTTGCATCCAGTCTGTCACCGGCGGGTACACGCCCTGGGTTTGGAGGTAACCAAGCCGGTCCCAGCATGAGGGACTTTAATCTGGCGGCGTAGACTAGGGTTTATGCAATCTGTTGACGCTACTCTGCCAGTGGTCGTGCGTGAGCCGGATGCGTCGAAAGGCGCACGTCCGGTTCTTCGGGGGGGATGGGGCCGCAAGGTCCTGTCCCTACCCTCCAAGCGATTTCACTTTGCCGGCGCAGTACTGCTGCTGGCGTTGGCTCAAGGACAGGCCCTCCATGCCCAGCCGGCGCCCAAGGCCGACAATGCGGACGAATCAGCGGACGTCACGCCCACGGCGCTCGACGCCCAGCTCTTCTACCAGTTGCTTCTGGGCGAACTGAACGCCAGGGGTACGGAGCCCGGCGCAGGTTATTCGCTGATTCTCGATGCGGCTCGCAAGACCAACGACCCGGCGCTTTACCAGCGCGCAGTCGAAGTCGCGATCCAGTCGCGATCGGGCGAAGCAGCGCTGCAGGCCGCGCGCGCCTGGAAGCAGGCCTTCCCGCAGTCGCGCGAGGCCAACCGCTCGGTGCTGCAAATCCTGCTGGTGCTCAACAGGGTGGCCGAGAGCGGCGAGCTTTTGAAGGGCGAGCTGGCATTGACGGATGCCAAGGACCGCAGCGGCGTGCTCGCACTCATACCGCGCCTGTATGCCCGCGTCACAGACAAAAAGCTGGCTGCCGCCGTAGTCGAGCAGGCGCTGGCAGATGCGCTGGCCGATCCGGTGACAGGTACTGCGGCATGGACTGCGGTAGGGCGTTTGCGCCTGGCCGCGGGTGATAGCAATGGCGCCATCGACGCCGTGCGCCGCGCGCAGCAGGTCAACCCATTCGCGGAAGGGCCGGCCTTGCTCGCGCTTGAGCTGATGGACCCGAAACTGCCGCAGGCCGAGGCGCTGGTCAAGCGCTACATGGAAGGCAAGCCGCTGGCCGAATTGCGAATGGGCTATGCACGTGCGCTTCTGGATACCCAGCGCTATCCCGAAGCGGCGCAGCAACTGAAAGTGGTCACCACTGAAAAACCCGAATATCCGGAAGCCTGGCTGGTGCAGGGCACGCTGCTGTTGCAGGACAACCATGTTGCGGCCGCCGAGACGTCGATCAAGCGTTATGTCGATCTCGCCCTGGCCCAGCGCGGCGGTGAAGAGCGCAGCCGGGGCCTTGCACAAGCCTATCTCTCGCTGTCGCGCATCGCCGAGAGGCGCAAGGACTACGCACTGGCGGCGGCCTGGCTGGACAAGATCGAGAACCCGCAGGATCTCGTCGCCGCGCAACACCGTCGCGCGTCGATCCTTGCACGCCAGGGAAAGATGGATGAAGCGCGCAAGCTGCTGCGCTCCCTGCCCGACCGCACCCCCGAAGACGCCCGCATGAAGATGATGGCGGAGGTCCAGCTGCTGCGCGACAACAAGCAATACAAGGCGGCCTATCAGGTGATGTCGCAGGCTATCGCCAAGGAGCCTTTCGATGCAGAACTGGTCTACGACCTGGCCATGCTCGCCGAAAAGACCGGGAATGTGGCCGAAATGGAGCGCCTGCTGCGCCAGGTGATTGCGGCCAGGCCCGAGTACCACCATGCCTATAACGCCCTGGGCTACTCGCTGGCCGAACGCAATGTGCGCCTGCCCGAGGCCAAGGAGCTTATCCAGAAGGCGCTTTCATTTGCGCCCGACGACCCGTTCATCACCGACAGCCTGGCCTGGGTTGAATTTCGCATGGGCAACAAGGCAGAGGCCCTGCGCATCCTGGAAGGTGCCTACAAGGCCAGACCTGACGCGGACATCGCAGCGCACCTGGGCGAAGTTCTGTGGAGCATGGGCCAACGCGAACGCGCGCAGGCGATCTGGCGGGAAGGCCTGCTGATGAACAGCGAAAACGAAACGCTTCAGGAAACGCTGAAGCGCCTGCGAGTCAAGCTGTGATCCAGGCGTTGTACGGCCGGGTGTGGCTGCTCATGGCGAGCGTGCTGGCGGCAGCGCTGCTGGCGGGCTGCGCAAGCCCCCCGCGCTCGACCGCTGAGCCGGGGCAAAGCTGGGCGGGCCGGCTGGCCTTGCAGGTAGCTGACCGCCCTTCGGAGTCGTTTTCCGCCGGGTTCGAGCTGCGCGGGCAGCCGGACGCTGGTGAGCTGAAACTGGACTCGCCGCTGATCGGCACGCTGGGCGTGCTGAGCTGGCGTCCGGGCTCTGCCACCTTGCGCTCGGCAGGGCAGGTGCGGCAATTCGAGTCGATTGATGCGCTGGTCACTCACGTCACCGGCTCGCCGATGCCCGTGGCGGCGCTGTTCGACTGGCTGCGAGGTATCGACTCGCCGGTTCCGGGGTGGCGCGCGGACCTGTCACAGGTCACCGAAGGCCGGGTGATCGCGCGGCGTCTGGAGCCAACGCCGCAGGCTGAGTTGCGCGTGGTTTTCGAGCGCTAGCGTCCTGATGAAAGCGCTCTACGACATCGCAGCGCCTGCCAAGCTCAACCTGTTTCTGCACGTGACGGGTCGCAGGCCAGACGGAATGCACCTGCTGCAATCGGCGTTCATGCTGATCGACTGGCGCGACACGCTCCATTTCGAACTCCGGGCCAATGGCGCCTTGAGCCGGGAGGATCTGCTGGAGCCCCTGCCCGCAGACGATCTGACGCTGCGAGCCGCCCGCGCATTGCAGGCAGCGGCCGGATCGAATCAGGGCGCGCACATCAGCGTCGAAAAACGGGTCCCGGCGCAGGCCGGCATGGGTGGGGGTTCGTCGGATGCGGCCTCGTGCCTGCTGGCGCTCAATCGCCTTTGGGGACTGGATTTCCCGGTGTCCGAGCTGCAAAAGATCGGCCTGGCACTGGGCGCGGACGTGCCGTTTTTCCTCTCCGGCCACCACGCCTGGGCGCAGGGCGTGGGCGAGCAGCTGGCCCCGATCGGCCTGCCACACGCACGATTTTTGGTGGTCAAACCGCCCCAAGGACTGGAGACCGCGAGAATCTTCGCGCATGCCGATCTGAAACGCGACAGCGCCGCTGCTATAATTTCAGGCTTTGCTGCAAACCCGTACGGTTTTGGTACCAACGATTTGCAGCCGGTAGCGCAGAGACTCTGTCCAGGCGTCAACGAAGCCCTCCAGTGGCTGGCTTCGCAAGGTCTTGAGGGTCGTATGACAGGTTCCGGTAGCGCAGTTTTTGCGCTGCTACCGCCGGGCAAGGCGCCAGACGCCGCGCCCCCAGGGTGGAACGTGAGGGAATGCGTGAATTTGGAGGCTCATCCTCTTGTGGGATGGGCACCCAGCGACGATTGATCGGTGGGCGGCTGGTTTCAGCCGTCAACCCGTGTAGGGGAGTCGCCAAGTTGGTAAAGGCACTGGATTTTGATTCCAGCATGCGAGGGTTCGAGTCCTTCCTCCCCTGCCAGATTTTTGTGGAAATGCCAGTTGCCCTGGCATTGCTTTTGAAATGCCAGAGCAACTGGCATTTTTGTTGAAACTCGCTGGCGCTTAACTCCGGATAGATAACATGCAGGTCGTTCCGCATCCTGATTTCATGGTGTTTACCGGCAACGCCAATCCGGCGCTTGCCGCCGAGATTGCCAGCCACCTCGGTATTTCACTCGGTGCAGCCAGCGTTGGCCGTTTTTCCGATGGTGAGGTCACCGTCGAGATCAACACGAACGTCCGGGCACGCGATGTGTTCGTCGTGCAATCGACCTGCGCGCCGACCAACGAAAACCTGATGGAACTGCTGATCATGGTCGATGCGCTCAAGCGTGCGTCGGCCGAGCGGATCAGCGCAGTGATCCCCTACTTTGGCTACGCACGGCAAGACCGCCGTCCGCGCTCCTCGCGAGTCCCGATTTCAGCCAAAGTGGTGGCCAACCTGTTGCAGACCGTGGGCGTCTCGCGGGTCCTGACGATGGATTTGCACGCTGACCAGATCCAGGGCTTCTTCGACATCCCCGTGGACAACATCTACGCGTCGCCGGTGCTCCTGTCCGACGTGCGCAAGCAAAATTACGAAGACCTGATCGTGGTCTCGCCAGACGTCGGCGGCGTGGTCCGGGCCCGCGCCCTGGCCAAGCAGCTGGACACCGACCTGGCCATCATCGACAAGCGCCGCCCCCGGGCGAACGTGAGCGAAGTGATGCACGTCATCGGCGAGATCGACGGCCGCAATTGCGTGATCATGGACGACATGATCGACACCGCCGGAACGCTGGTCAAGGCGGCCGAGGTGCTCAAGGCACGCGGCGCCAAGAAGGTTTACGCGTACTGCACCCACCCGATCTTCTCGGGTCCCGCCATCGAACGTATCGCCAACGGCGATGCCCTGGATGAAGTGGTGGTGACCAACACCATTCCCCTGTCGCAAGAGGGCCTGGGCTGCAAGAAGATTCGCCAGCTCACGGTGGCGCCGTTGATCGCAGAGACGATCCAGCGCATTGCCAAGGGCGAATCGGTGATGAGTTTGTTCTCGGACCAGGAAAACCTCTTCTAAAGAGACTGGGTCTGAGGCTTTAGTGGCCCCTTACGGGGCTTTTTTGAAACGGGATCCACTGGTCGCGGTGGATTCTTACCAGGAGTCAGTTATGAAATTCGTCGCTTTTGAGCGCGCCAAGCAGGGTACGGGTGCGAGCCGCCGTCTCCGCAATACCGGCAGGACGCCCGGCATCGTCTACGGTGGTGAAGGCCAGCCGCAACTGATCGAACTCGATCACAACGCCCTGTGGCACGCCCTGAAGAAGGAAGCTTTCCACTCGACCATTCTCGACATGGAAATGGACAGCAAGGAATCCAAGGTTCTGCTGCGCGACGTGCAAGTACACCCGTACAAGCAGCAAATCCTGCACATCGACTTCCAGCGCGTGGACGCAAAGACCAAGCTGCACATGAAGGTGCCGCTTCACTTTGTGAAGTCCGAAGAGTCGCAAGCCGTGAAGTTCGACCACTGCGTCGTCAACCACGTCATGTCCGAACTCGACGTTTCCTGCCTGCCCAAGGACCTGCCCGAGTTCATCGAGGTGGACCTGTCCGGCATGAAGAAGGGTATGTCCCTGCACCTGGCCGACATCTCGCTGCCCAAGGGCGTCACTGCCGTTACGCGCGGCAAGCCAAACCCGGTGATCGTCTCCGTGGTGTCGATCGGCGGCGAAGAGCCTGCTGAAGCCGGCGCAGAAGGCGCCGCCGCACCGGCAGCCGATGCCAAGGCACCGGCCAAGGACGCGAAGGCTGGTGGCAAGGATGCGAAGGCTCCCGCCGCCAAGGCACCGGCTGCCAAGCCTGCTGCCAAGAAGTAACTTCTTCACAGCATCGCGCTGCCAAACGGCCCACTTCGGTGGGCCGTTTGCATTGGTGCCTCCACTGATAATCGGCAAATCATGATCAAGCTGTTTGTTGGCCTGGGCAACCCCGGCCCTGAATACGAAGCCACCCGCCACAACGCCGGCTTCTGGTGGATCGATGCGCTCGCCCGCGAGCTGAAGGTGTCGCTCGTGCTCGACAAGGCGTATCACGGTGTCGTGGCGCGAACGACCTTGCACGGTCAGACGATCTGGTTGCTTGAGCCGCGTACGTTCATGAATCTTTCCGGCAAGTCGGTTTCGGCGCTCGCCCGGTTCTTCAAGATCCAGCCCGAGGAAATCCTCGTCGTTCACGATGAGCTCGATGTCTTACCCGGGCAAGCCAAGCTCAAGTTCGGCGGCAGCCACGCCGGGCACAACGGCCTGCGGGACATCCACGCGCAACTGGGTACCGGGGACTACTGGCGGCTTCGCCTGGGCATCGGGCATCCCGGTGTGAAGGCCGAGGTCATCAATTGGGTTCTGAAAAAGCCCGCTCCCGACCAGCGCGAACTGATCGAGGAATGCGTGGAGCGCACGCTCAAGGCGGTGCCAGCGATGCTGGCGGGAGAGATGGAGAAGGCGACGCTGCTCGTGCACACCAGCAAGCCGCCGCGGCCCAAGCCACCTCGGCCCGAAGGCGTCTAGAAAAACAAAGGGAGAGACAAATGAAAAGACTGTTGGCCGCGCTAGCGGCAGCCGCAGCATGCGCGCCAATCTCTGCGCAGACGATTTACCGCTGTGGTGACGCCTACAGCCAGACGCCGTGCGCCGGCGCTGTGGTCATCCAGACGGGCCAGCATCCAGTTCAGCCTCGCGACATGCAGGCGGCACGAGCGGCATCGCTGCGTGACGCCAGGCTGGCCGACGCCATGGAAAAAGATCGCCTGATGGCTGAATCCAGACCCGCATCCCTGAACATCCTGCCTGCCGGCAAGCAACCATCCGACGCAAGCTCTTCCGAAAAAAAGGTCGTGATGTCCAAACCGGACAAGCTGCACGTCTTCACGGCACACGCTCCTGTGAAGCCCGGCGGCGAAAAGACAAAGGCGAGGAAAAAGAAATCGAAACCCGCCTAGCTTTCGCTCAGGTCGGCTCTTGGGCCTGCGCCGTCAGCCGCTGGTATTTCTGCCAGAGCGTTTCGCGGCTCTCGATGTGTTCCGGATGGATCGGGATGCAGGCCACGGGGCACACCTGCACGCACTGCGGCTCGTCGAAGTGTCCGACGCACTCGGTGCACTTGGCCGGGTCGATCTGATAGATCTCCGGCCCAAGAAAAATGGCCTGATTCGGGCATTCCGGTTCGCACACATCGCAATTGATGCATTCGTCGGTGATCATCAAAGCCACGAACCAGGTCCTCCACGCAAGGAAGCAGTCCCCGCACTTCTGGCATTATCGGCGGCTTCATGAGTGTCTTCCTGTTCAAGCGCCTCATCACCCTGATCGCGACGCTGATAGGCGCATCGGTCGTGGTGTTCCTCGTGCTGGAAATCCTGCCGGGCAACGCCGCGCAAATTCTCATGGGACCAGATGCTTCGCCAGACGCCGTGCAGGCCCTGGCCGTCAAGCTCGGCATCGACCGCCCCCCGATGGAGCGCTACTGGAACTGGGTGACCGGCATGCTGGTGGGCGATCTGGGGACCAGCTACGCGTACAGCACGCCCGTCTCCGAACTCGTCGTCGAGCGGCTCGCCCTCACGGTACCGCTGGCGCTCATGGCGATGGCCCTGACGGCTGCAATCGCACTGGCCGCCGGTGTGTACGCAGCCTCGCGCCACAACAAGCTGGGCGATGTCGGCGTGATGGGGCTTTCGCAGATCGGCATTGCGATTCCCAATTTCTGGTTCGCCATCTTGCTGATCCTGCTGTTCTCGGTGCACCTGAAATGGTTTTCGGCAGGCGGCTTCAACGGCTGGAGCGAAGGCATCTGGCAGGGCTTCAAGTCGCTGATGCTGCCCGCGCTGTCGCTGGCGGTCGTTCAATCCGCGATCCTGGCTCGCATCACCCGCTCTGCCGTCCTCGAAGTGCTGCGTGAAGACTTCGTTCGCACGGCAAGAGCCAAGGGTGTCTCGCAACGCGGCGCACTGTGGGGACACGTGCTGCGCAACGCGATGATCCCCGTCATCACGGTGATGGGGCTGCAATTTGCAGAGCTGCTCGCAGGCACGATCGTCGTCGAGAGCGTGTTCTACCTGCCGGGGCTCGGCCGCCTCATCTTCCAGTCGATTTCCAATCGCGACCTCATCGTGGTGCGCAACTGCGTGATGCTGCTGGCTGCAATGGTGGTGATCGTGAACTTCATCGTGGACATCCTGTATGCGGTGATCGATCCGCGCGTGAAGGCGAGCGACATATGAGTTCACTACCCGTCGCCATCCCGCCGCCGCTCGCCGCACCGGGCTTCTGGAAACGCGCGTTCGCCCACCGCAGCTTCACGCTCGGAGCCGTGCTGAGCACCTTGCTGGTGCTGGCCGCGGCGCTGTCCTTGGTGTGGACCCCGCACTCGCCTTACGACGTAGAGATGGCCCTGAAGCTGCAGCCACCCGGCAAGGGCTTCCTGCTGGGAACCGACCCCTATGGGCGCGACATCGTCTCGCTACTGCTGGTGGGGGCGCGCGCATCCATCGTCGTGGGCGTCATCGCGGTGAGCATCGGACTGATCATCGGCACCGCCTTCGGCTTGCTGGCCGCAGCCAAACGCGGCTGGGTCGAAGAACTCATCATGCGGCTGGCCGACTTCGGCTTCGCGTTCCCCGCGATCCTGTCGGCGATCATGCTCACTGCCGTGTTCGGGCCTGGCATGGTGAACGCGATCATCGCGATCGGCATCTACAACATTCCGACCTTTGCACGCATCACGCGCGCATCCGCCAATGCCGTGTGGGGACGCGAGTTCGTCCTGGCGGCGCGAGCCTGCGGCAAGGGCGCGTTCAGCATCACGATCGAGCACGTGCTGCCCAACATCCTGTCGGTGCTGATCGTTCAGGCGACCATCCGGTTTGCGATTGCGATCCTCGCGGAAGCAGCCCTGTCGTACCTCGGCCTTGGAACGCAGCCGCCTCAACCGTCGTGGGGCCGCATGTTGAGCGAGGCGCAGACCCTGCTCTTCCAGGCACCCATGCTCGCTGTCTATCCGGGCGTTGCGATTGCATTGGCGGTGCTGGGCCTGAACATGCTCGGCGATGGCCTGCGCGATCTCTTCGACCCTCGCCTGGCGAGAAAACGCTGATGACTGCCCTGATCCAAGTCCGTAACCTGAGCGTCAGGCTGCAAACCCATCGCGGCCCGGCGTACGCCGTGCGCGACATCAGCTTCACGCTCGATCGCGGCGACACGCTCGGGCTCGTCGGGGAATCGGGCTGCGGCAAGTCAATCACCGTGATGGCGTTGATGGGGCTGTTACCGGAAAACGCCGAACTCACGGGCAGTATTCGCTTCGACGGGCAGGAGCTCGCCGGACTCGGTGACGCCCAGCTCTGCCAGATTCGAGGCAACCGCATCGGCATGATCTTCCAGGAGCCGATGACGGCGCTCAACCCGGTGCACACGATCGGCAGGCAGGTCGGTGAGCCGCTGCGGCTGCATCGCGGCGTTTCGGCTGCGGATGCGCGCAAGGAAGCCATCGCATTGCTCGATCGCGTGGGCATTCCCGATGCAGCCCGGCGCATCGACGCCTATCCGCACCAGTTCTCCGGCGGCCAGCGGCAGCGAATCACGATTGCGATGGCGCTGGCGTGCGGGCCCGATTTATTGATCGCGGACGAGCCGACAACGGCGCTCGACGTGACGATCCAGCGCCAGATCCTGGACCTCATCAGCGACCTGGTGCAGGAGCGGAACATGGCCCTGATGCTGATCTCCCACGACCTGGGCGTGATCGCGCAGAACGTGGCGCGGATGATGGTGATGTATGGCGGCAGCGTGGTGGAGAGCGGCGCGACTGAAAGCGTGTTCGCCAACCGTGTGCATCCGTACACGCTGGGACTTTTTGCCGCACGGCCGGGGCTGCACTCGCAAAAGGGCAAGCGCCTGATGACGATTGCGGGGACAGTGCCCGAGTTGGTCGATCTGCCGGCGGGCTGTCCGTTTGCGGGACGTTGCTCGTTCACGATTCCCGAGTGCCATGTCGTCGTGCCGCCAGCGGTCGACGTAGGCGATGGCCATGTTGCGAGATGCATCAGGCTCGATGCCGTGGCGCAGGCGCAAGCAGTGCCTGCCCCCACCCCAACCCTCCCCCAGCGGGGGAGGGAGCAAGAGGAGGCAGCATGACAGAGCCGCTCTTGCGCGTTGAAAACCTCGTCAGGCACTACGCGATGCCGCGCGAAAAACTGTTCGGGCCACCGCCCGTCGTGCAAGCCCTCAACGGCGTGAGCTTCACCATCGAAGCGGGCCGCAGCCTGGGCATCGTCGGCGAGTCTGGCTCCGGTAAATCGACGCTCGCGCGCCTGGTCATGGCGCTGGACAGACCCACCGCCGGCCAGGTCTGGCTGATGGGTCGCGACCTGCACGCCCTGCCTCGCGAAGAACTGCGCGCCGCAAGACGCGATTTCCAGATGGTCTTCCAGGACCCGTACGGCTCGCTCGACCCACGCCAGACGATTGAACGCATCGTGGCCGAGCCGCTCGCCGCGCAGGGAGCGACACGCGCAGAACAACACAAGCAGGCGGCAGATGTTCTCGCGTCGGTCGGCCTGCGCACCAGCGACCTGCGCAAATACCCGCACGAGTTCTCGGGCGGACAGCGGCAACGCATCGCCATCGCCCGCGCGCTCATCACACGCCCCCGCCTGATCGTCGCCGATGAGCCCGTCAGCGCACTCGACGTGTCCGTCCAGGCGCAGGTGCTCAACCTGATGCAGGACCTGCAAACCGAGTTCGGCATCACCTACATGCTGATCTCGCACGACCTGGCCGTCGTTCACCATTTGTGCGATGACGTCGCCGTGCTGTGGCAGGGCCGCATCGTGGAACAGGGCCCGCCCGAGCGGCTCTTCACCGCCGCCGAACACCCCTACACTCGCGCCTTGCTCGACGCCGTTCCGCAAGCCGAACCCAAGGCAAGGCAACGTGTCGGCGCGGCATAAGCAAATCCCGCTTGCCACGTCCGCGCAAACTCGGGGATGATGTCTTTTTAGTTTCTTTTTCTCGCTGGAGTTCTAGACCATGTTGAACCGCCGTACCGTCCTGGCTACCGCCGCACTGGCCACTGGGTCCCTCTCGTTGCCACACGCGCTGGCCCAAGGCAAAAAGGACTCCATCGTCCTCGCGATGGCCCTGGAGCCGAGCCCCGGCCTCGATCCCACCGGCGGCGCTGCGTCGTCGATCTCCGAAGTCACGCTGTACAACATCTACGAGACCCTCACCAAGGTCAACTCCGACGGCACCGTCACTCCGTTGCTGGCCGAGAGCTGGGAAGTTTCACCCGACCTCAAGACCTACACCTTCAAGCTGCGCAAGGGCGTGAAGTTCCACAACGGCGAACCCTTCAATGCCCAGGCCGTGAAGTTCTCTTTCGACCGCGCCGGCGGCGAAAAGAGCACCAACAAGGACAAGCGCACGTTCGCCAACCTTCGCACGCAGGTCGTTGACGAGAGCACGGTCGTCCTGCTCACGTCCGAAATCGATCCCGACTTCCCGTTCCTGCTGGGCCAGGGCACCGCGATCATCGTCGAGCCCAAGAGCGTCGACACCAACGCCACCAAGCCCAATGGCACCGGCCCGTATCGGCTCGAAAACTGGGTCAAGGGCTCCTCGATCGTGCTCACCAAGTGGGACGGCTACCGCAACGCCAGCACCGTCAAGTTGAAGAAGGCGACCTTCCGCTTCATTCCCGATCCGGCTGCGCAGATGGCAGCACTGCTCGCAGGCGACGTTGATGCGTTCCAGCGCGTCACGGCGCGCGGCATCCAGCAGTTCCAGAGCAACCCGAAGTTCCAGGTGGTGGTGAGCGGCTCGCGCGCCAAGACCATCCTGGCCATCAACAACAAGAAGAAGCCGCTCGACGACGTGCGCGTTCGCCGCGCCATCGCGATGGCCATCGATCGCAAGGCCGTGATCCAGGGCGCCGCCGATGGCTTCGGCGCGCCGATTGGCAGCCACTACGTTCCCGGCGGCTTCGGCTATGTGGATACGACCGGCATCAATGCCTACAACCCCGACAAGGCGAAAGCGCTGCTGAAGGAAGCCGGCATCAACGGGCCGCTCGAACTCACCATCACCCTGCCCCCGCCGCCCTATGCGCGTCAGGGCGGCGAAGTCATCGCGTCGCAACTCTCCAAGATCGGCATCACTGCCAAGCTGCAGAACGTCGAGTGGGCGCAGTGGCTGTCCAACACCTACGGCGGCGGCCACAACTACGACATGACGATCATTTCGCACGTCGAGCCGTTCGACCTGGGCAACTTTGCCAAGCCCGACTACTACTGGGGCTACAAGTCCGCGAAGTTCGACGACCTTTACAACAGGATCAAGACCACCGCCCGTCCTGCCGACCGCGCCAAGCTGCTTGGCGATGCCCAGCGCCTGCTGGCCGAAGACAGCGTCCATGCCTTCCTCTACCAGCCGCAGTGGGTCACGATTGCGAACAAGGGCGTCAAGGGCCTCTGGAAGGACATGCCGATCTTCGTGAACGACCTGTCCGCGCTGTCCTGGTCCTGATTGCGCAGGCCGCAAGAAGTACCCATGTCGCAGCAGTACACGCAGGCATTGCATGAGCTCTCAGCCGCAGACCTGATCGCCGGATACCGCCGGCGGGATTTTTCACCGGTGGAGGTGACGCAATCGGTGCTCGGACACATCGAGCGCTGGGAGCATCACATCCACGCGCTGTATCTCCTGCGGCCCGAGCTTGCGCTGGAGCAGGCGCGCGCCAGTGAGGCCCGTTGGCAGACTGGCACGCAAATGGGGCTGCTCGACGGTGTTCCCGTCACGATCAAGGACAACATCGCGACCGAGGGCGACCCGACGCCACTGGGCACGGCTGCTGTGGACCTGGTCCCTGCGGCCGCTGACGCGCCACCTGCGGCACGCGTGCGGGAATCCGGCGGCGTGATCATCGCCAAGACCACGATGCCCGATTACGGGATGCTGTCCTCCGGACTTTCAAGTTTTCACAAGCTGGCTCGCAATCCCTGGGACTTGCGGTGCACGCCTGGCGGCTCCAGCGCGGGTGCCGGCGCAGCAGCGGCAGCCGGCTATGGCCCCCTTCACATCGGCACCGACATTGGCGGTTCGCTACGGCTGCCTGCTGGCTGGTGCGGCATCTTCACGCTCAAGCCCAGCCTCGGCCGCATCCCCATCGACCCGCCGTACATGGGCCGCGCAGCCGGTCCCATGACGCGCACCGTCGCCGATTCCGCGTGGTTCATGCAGGTGCTGTCGCAGCCCGACGCACGCGACAGCATGAACCTGCCTTACCAGGACATAGCGTGGTCCGATTTCGACCAGGGTGCTGAAAAGCTCAAGGGCCTGCGCATCGGCCTGCTGCTCGAAGCAGGCTGCGGACTCACGGTGGAGCCCGAGGTGCGGGCCGCTGTCGAGCATGCTGCGCGTCTGTTCGAGCGAGCAGGTGCCGTCGTTGCGCCCATGAAGCCATTCATGTCGCAGGCGATGCTCGATGGCATGGACCATTTCTGGCGCATGCGTTCGCACATCGACATGAACGCACTGCCCGCGCACAAGAAAGCGGCTGTCTTGCCCTACATCCAGCACTGGGGCGACAGCGCCATCGGCATGAGCGGCGAAGCGGTGTTCAAGGCGTTCAGCCAGTTCCACGCCACGCGCGTCGCGACGGTCAACGCCTGCAACGCATTCGACTACGTGATCTCGCCGACCTCACCGGTGCCCGCGTTCGCGGCCGAATTGCCTTCGCCGACCAACGATCCGCTGCGGCCGCTGGAGCACATTGGCTTTACCGTGCCGTTCAACATGTCCGAGCAGCCGGCCTCGTCGATCAACTGCGGCTACACCCGCGGCGGCCTGCCCATCGGCTTGCAGATTGCGGGCAAGCGCTTCGATGATCTGGGCGTATTGCAGGTCTCGCGTGCGTTCGAGCTGATCCGGGACGCGCAGCACCCGTGGCCCGAGCCGCCTTCAGAAGTGCTGCGCCACCTCGATTGACCGGCCGGGCCGATGATGTGGACTGACAGTCTGGGCAACCCCCTCACGCTGGAAGACGAAAGCGCCCTATCGGCTGTGGACGATTTCGTCATGGGCTTTATTGCCAGCGAGGCGCGCGCCGTGAACATCCTCGGTGCGGCGGACGCAGACCACAGCGCGATCGTTCAGGCGTACGCGGCGGCCGTACACATGTTCGCCGAGAGCCGCGAGGCGCCCTCGAATGCCAGGCCGTACCTCGATCGCGCGTTGCAAGCGCAGTCGCACTGCACACCTCGCGAGGCGCGATTCATTGCGGCCATCGACGCATGGGCCAGTGGCGACATCCCGCGCGCCATCCGGCTGCACGAAGAACAGGCCAACGAGCACCCGCGCGATCTGGCCTCGCTCAAGCTCGGTCACTATCACCTGTTCAACGCGGGCGATTCGCCCGGCATGCTCCGGCTGGCGCAGCCCGCACTCCAGGAAGCGGGCGATGTCTGCTACACGCACGGCATGGCCGCGTTCGCGTGGGAGCAGTGCCACGGGCTTGCGCAGGCCGAGGCCGCAGCGCGCAAGGCGATCGCCATGTGCCGCAAGGAGCCGTGGGCGCATCACGCGCTCGCACACGTCATGCTCACCCAGGGGCGCATCGACGAGGGGCACGCTTTTCTGGGCGACGTGAGCGACACCTGGACCGGCCTGAACTCTTTCATGGTGACGCACAACTGGTGGCACCAGGCGCTGTTCGCGATCGAGATGGGCCGGCACGACGAAGTGCTCGCGCTGTATGACCAGCAGATTTGGGGCGTGGCCAGGGACTACTCACAGGACCAGATCAATGCGGTGTCGCTGCTCGCGCGCCTCGAACTCGCCGGTGTCGATGTGGGCGATCGCTGGCAGGACGTGGGGTACTACCTCGCGCAAAGGCAGCTCGACCATGCATTGCCCTTCCTGGACATGCAGTATCTGTACGGCCTCGCTCGCGCCGGTCTCGATTCACAGGCCGACGTCATGATGCAGGGGATCGAGACACACGCGGCAAGCGTGCCTGCGTATGCGGCGCACGCCTGGCAACAGGTTTGCGTGCCCGCGAGTCGCGGCATGCTGGCGCACGCGAGGGGCAACTGGCAGGACGCCGCGTCCGAACTGGAAAAAGCCCTACCGCACCTAAGCGAGATCGGCGGAAGCCACGCACAGCGCGACCTGTTCATTCGCGTGCACAGGGACGCGGTCAAACGCATCCCTGGTCAATAGCATCATGAGCACGCTGGTCCTGCTACCCGGGCTCGCGGGGGACGCGCAGATGTGGCGATCGCAGCTCGATGCGCTGGCGCGGTGGCGCCCGGTCGTCACCGATGTTCATTCGCGGCACGCCAGCATCCCCGAGATGGCGTCTGCCTTGCTGTCTGAACACGAGGGCGACCTGGTGCTGTGCGGCGCGTCGATGGGCGGCATGCTGGCAATGGAGACGGCGCGCCAGGCACCCGAGCGGGTCGCCGGGCTCGCCCTGCTCGGCACCAACGCCAACCCCGAAACACCCTCGATGCGAGAGCTGCGTGAAAGTGCAATCGTGCTGTTTGAACAAGGGCGCCTCGCGGAGGTGATAGAGCCCAATGTCGCCATGGCCTTCCATCCCGACCAGGCGCGCGACGATGCGCTGGTGAATGCCTATCTCGAGTTTGTCTATCGCGCGGGGGCTGCGCAGTTGGTTGCGCAAAACCGCGCGGTGGTGACACGGCCTGACGCCCGGAACCATCTGCCGCAAGTGAGCTGCCCCACGCTCGTGATGTGCGGCGACACCGACCGGCTCGCGCCGCTCATGCACTCTGAGGAGATTGCGTCGCTCATCCCCGGCGCGCAACTGGTGGTCGTGCCCCGGTGTGGGCACATGCTGACGATGGAGCAGCCTGCGTTCGTGAATGCCACGCTGGCGAAGTGGCTGGACAGCCTGGTTCGCTAAACCGAGTCGGCCGTTCAGTCGCGACCCAGGCTCCTGACCTTTTCCGCCAGGCGCTGCTGCACGGTGGCGGAAACGAACTTGTCCACCTCGCCGCCGAGCACCGCGATCTCGCGCACGAACGTGCTACTGATGAACTGAAATTTGTCGCTAGGAGTGAGGAACACTGTTTCCACGTCTGGCATCAGGCTGCGGTTCATGCCGGCCAGCTGGAATTCGTAGTCGAAGTCGGTGACGGCCCGCAAGCCCCGGACCATCGCCTTGCCGCCACGCGCCACGACGAAATCACGCAGCAGGCCCGAGAAACTCTCGACCGTGACCTGTTCATAGGGCTCCGAGACGGCCTTTGCCATCTCGATGCGCTCCTGCAGCGTGAACATGGCCTTCTTGTGGTGGCCGGCCGCAACCGCGACGATCACCTTGTCAAACAGCTGGATGGCGCGCCGGATCACATCTTCATGCCCCAGCGTCATGGGATCGAAAGTCCCGGGATAGACGGCGATTACGTTGGTGGCCATGGTTGTCTCCAGAGCGGGCGGGGGCACAATTTGTTGCAGTGCATTATGACGTGCGCCGCAACAGGTGCGCGTGCACCGCGCCGGCCTTCACGTGACGCACCTGGGTCAGGCCCAGGGGTTCGAGTCGCGCGTCGTCCCAGGCGCTGGATGCCTCCAGGTAGATGGCACCGTCAGGCTTGATCGCGCTGGCTGCAGGCTTGAGCGCCTTGCTCCAGAGGTCGGATCCAAACGGCGGGTCCAGAAACACCAGGTCCATCGACGATGGCGCGAGCCGACCCAGCACCGTGAGGCCGTTGCCGCGCTCGATGTGTACCGACGTGGCCGCCAGCTTCGTCTGCAAGGAGCGAAGCTGTGCGACCAGCTGCGGGTCCTGCTCGACCAGCAACACATCCACTGCGCCGCGCGAGGCCGCCTCGAACCCCAGCGCTCCGGTGCCTGCGAATGCGTCGATGCAACGCCATCCGGTGAGGTCCTGGCCGAGCCAGTTGAAAAGGGTTTCCCGGACGCGATCCGGGGTGGGACGCAAGCCCGGTTTGTCGAGCACCGCCAGCCGTGTGCGCTTCCACTGGCCGCCGATGATCCGGATTTCGTGAGGAGGGACGCCCTGCTTTTTCATGGCGTGCAGCTTAAGCCCAAACCTGCGCGCAAAACAAAATGCCGGGGCCGCTTGAAGCGACCCCGGCATTTCCCCATTTCTTGTTTTTCAGAGCCTCTACTATTTTGAAACCCGGCGCCGCCTGGTAGGGCGCCTATCGTGTGACAGCGATAAACGGATTCTCAACGGCTTGAAACACTTCGTGTTGCCAACCCCTGTCAACGTTGACAGGGGTTGGCGGCGAAAAAGAGCCTGAATCAGGTGGGTCTATCCTTTAGCCTCATTCGAAGGCCGACCGGCGCCATGGTGACGTTGAAAATTTCGGCAGGCGGGGCGCCATCGGGAGTGGATACGTCTTCGATATCGAAGTATCCGAGCAGCACCATCATGGCGATCCGCATTTCCAGCAGCGCGAGGTAGCGGCCGGGGCAAATGCGCGCGCCACCACCAAACGGCATGGAGACCCGGGCAACGCCGGCGGCTTCGACCTCGCCATCGATCCACCGCAGAGGCCTGAACGCATCGGCGTCCTGGAACAGCGGTTCCTTGAGCGTGTCGTGGCGCAGCAGGCAAAACACCTGCGTGCGCGCCGGAATCTCCACGCCGGCTACCGTCATGGCCCGATTGGACTCCACTGGAATGAACGGTGCCACGGGCTTCAGGCGCATGGCCTCCTGGATGCAGGCATCGAGCCAGGGCGTCGCAGGCAGGCGCTCCGCGTCGAGCCTGAACACCCGTCCCGGCGGCACCAGCGCCCGAATCTCGTCCCGAGTTCGTGCCAGGGCCTGCGGATTGCGCCACAGGAGATCGATCATCCAGGCGAGCGAGTTGGCCGTGGTGTCCTCGCCGGCGAGCAGCATGGTCAGCACGTTGCCTGCGACTTCGCGATCGCTGATGCCAAGGCTGCCATCTTCGGCGGCAACGATCATCGACTGCAGCAAGTTGGCCGGGCGCTCGCGCAGCTGCGGTGTTTCCGCCAGCTGCGCCCTCGCCTGGGCGATAAAGCGCGCAATCGCGACATTGACCTCGCCCACGCTTTGCTCCATCTCCCGATCGCGCTGGCGCTTGAAATAGCGCCAGTACGGAAACAGGGTGGTGAGCCGCCTGCGCATCGCAGGGAATATCTTGTCCAGGTGGTCCTGGATCACCTCGCCCTGGCTACCCAGCGTGTTCACATCCGAACCAAATGCGAGGCCGGCGATGGTATCGACCGTGTAGCGCATCAGGTCGGCTTGCAGGTCGATCTTGCTGGCGTTTGCCGCCGCTGCCTCCCAGCGGCGCAGCAGGCGATTGGCGACCCGCTCCATCGAAGGGAGGTAGGCCTTGACGCGGGTGGGGTCCAGGCCCGACATCACCAGGCGCCGCTGGCGCTGCCAGTGCTCGCCATTTGCACGAAAGACGCCGGGATCCAACCCCATCTCTGCCGAGATCTGCGCGGCACGCGACGGGCGGTTGAACCCGTCGGGCCGGTCCTTGAGCAGTGACGCGATCACCTTGTGATCGGTCACGGTCAGGAACTGGCGGCCCATGACGCTCCAGCGATAAACCGGTCCATGCTCGCGAGCCCACCCCTCCAGTTGCTGGTGAAGCGTGTCGCCACGCAACTGCAAGGCGTTGCCAAGCAAGGGCAGCCCGCGCGGTCCTGGGACCTCGCGGAGTTGGCGCACCGGCGCGACAGCCTGAGCCGTGGCGTCCCCCATCAACGCGGGGCCACGGCTGCGCCGACCGTCACCGTGACCATCTGCTGCGGCTGCAGCTTGCGCGCGAACGCAGCCTTGATGTCGGCCGCGGTGATGCGCTGCATGTTGGCCGTCCAGGTGTCGAGGTAGTCGAGCGGCAAGTCGTTCCAGGCGATGTTCGCGATGTTGTCCAGCAGCTTGCGGTTGCTGTCGATCAGGAGCGGAAAGCCGCCGATCAGGTTGTCTTTCGCCGCCTTCAGCTCCGCAGGTGTCGGACCTTCTGCGATGAACTTCGCCACCGCATCCTGCGCCACTTTCACCGCTTGCGCCGCCTGGTCCGGGCGCGTCTGCAAGCCCACGGTGAAGGCGCCCGCGTGAAGTCCGGGGGCGAAATAGCTGTAAACGCTGTAGCTCAAGCCGCGCTTTTCCCGCACTTCATCGGCCAGGCGCGAAACGAGGCCGCCCCCGCCCAGCACATAGTTGCCCAGAACGATGGCAAAGTGATCGGGATCGTTGCGCTTGTAGCCGGGCTGGCCGATCAGCACGTGGGCCTGAGCGGACGAAAACGGCACGTCACGCACGACGGGCGCCGTGAGCGGCTGGACTTCGGCGACCGCAGGCAATGGATCGCAACGGCCCGCCGCCGGCAGGCGCGCGAGCAGCGAAGTCACGATCGAATCGGCCTGGGCGCGATTGACGGCGCCCACGACGCTCACCTTGGCCCGGCATGCTTGCACCAGGCCGTACATCTGCTTCATGTCCTCGATGCCGATCTTCGCAAGCGTTGCTTCGGTCGTGTCGTGGCCGTAAGGATGGCTGCCATAAACCGCGGCGCTGAAGGCGCGGTTTGCGAGCGTTGCGGGTTTGGTATTGGCCTCGCGGATCGAAGCGGCCATCCGCTGGCGCTCGCGCTGCCAGATCGCCTCGGGAAACGCGGGCTCACCCATCTGCCGCGCCGCCAGCGCAACCGCTTTCGGCAGGATCTCCGGGTAGTTGAGCGTTCGCAGCGAAAAGCTCATTCGATCGGCCCCGGCGTTCGCACCAAAACCCGCGCCCAGATCAGCCCAGGCTTCGCCCAGCTGGTTCTCATCGAGCGCAGGTTCATTGCCGCGCGCGGCGATACCCTTGGAGATCATGCCGGCCGTGACGCTCGCAAGACCCGCCTTGTCGGCAGGCTGGCGGCGGGAACCCGCATCGAATTCGAGCCGCAGATCCACCATCGGCAAGGTCGGGCTTTCCACGAGATAGACCTTCGCGCCGCTGGGTTGCACCCAGTGCTGGATCGGGATCGCGGCCCATGCCTGGGATGCAACTGCCGATACGGCGACCAGGACGGCTGCCGATGCGGCCTTCAGGCCGAATGAAAACTTGATTGATGTATTGCGCATGACTGTCGGCCCGTTCTAGTGGCGAAGGCCCGCTGGGGGCGTGCGCGGTTTGCGGTTGGGATCGACGGGCTGGGGCCTCAGGATGCCCACGGTCAACTGGTCGTCGCCAAAATATCGGGCGGCCACGGACTTGACCTGTTCGGCGGTGACCGCGCGCAGGCGCTGGATGAGGCGTTCGTCCGCATCGAGGGGAAGTCTCTGGATCCAGTAGCTACCCAGCTCTCGCGCCTGGTTCATCACCGAATCGCGCTTGTAAACCTCGGCGGAAATCCACTGCGTCTTCACGCGATTGAGTTCGGCTTCGCTGATGCCGTCGCGCGCGACCTTCGCAACTTCTGCGCGCAAGGCAGCTTCGACCTGTTCAGGCGTCTTGCCGGGTGCCGGCACACCATCGAGCGTGAAAAGTTGCGGACCCCGTCCCCACAGGCCGTTACCTGCGCCGACGCTATCGGCAACCCGGTCAGGCCCCTGCGTCAACGCGCGGTCCAGGCGCGCGCCCGAATAACCGTCGAGCACAGCGGCGAGCACCGTGAGCGCGAGCGCATCGTCGTTGGTGGGGCTCGCGTCAAACGACGTGAGCTGCGGCACCTTGAAGGCGAGTGCGACATAGGCCTGGTCTGCGGGCGCCTTGAACTCCAGTCGCCGAACGCCGACCTGCTCGGGCTCGATGCGCGGCTTGCTCACCGGCACCGGACGCGCCGGGATGCCGCCGTAATATTTCTGCGCAAGACGACGCACCTGCGCGGGATCGACATCGCCAGCGACGACGATCACCGCATTGCCGGGCACATACCAGCGCTTGTAGAAGTCCCGGGCATCCTGCGCAGTCATCGCATCGAGGTCGCTCATCCAGCCGACGATGGGCCTGCGGTAGGGCGAGGACTGATACACCGTCGCATTGAGCGCCTCCCACATCAGCGAGCGCGGCTCATCTTCGGTGCGCATGCGGCGCTCTTCCTTCACCACTTCCAGCTCGCGCTTGAACTCGTCGTCGGGCCACTGGTTGTTGGCAAACCGGTCGGCCTCCAGTTTCATCACGTCTTCAAGCTTGTTGGCCGGGATCTGCTGGTAGTAGCCAGTCGCGTCCTGCATCGTGAACGCGTTTTCGCGCCCGCCCAGTGCAGCAACGCGTTTGGAGAATTCATTGGGCTTGAGCTCCTTCGTGCCCTTGAAGAGCATGTGCTCAAGGACGTGCGCCAGGCCGGTGGAACCATCCACCTCATCCATCGCGCCCACGCGCAACCACACCATGTGGACCGCGGTCGGCGCCCGTTTGTCGGGCTTGACGATCAGCGTGAAGCCATTGTCGAGCTTGAACTGCTCGGTGCGCGGTGCAGATGCTTGTGCAAGCGCCGATGGCGCAAATGCAAGAGGCAAAAGCAGGGAAAGGCCACAGAGGGCGAGTTGCAAGGTGCGTTTCATAGAATCCTGTGATTCTAGAAACCTTATCAATGTTCAGTTTCTTCCGAAAAAAGCCTGCAGCCACACCAGCACCGACGCCGGCACCTGCGGCTTTTTCCACATCTCCATCCAGCGCCCCGGCCCCGGGCTACCCGTCCGGTGGCGGACTCATCGGCAGTGCGCTGGTGCAGCCGATGGAGATTCCGGTCCCCGCGCCGGTGGCCCCGGAGCGGCAACGATGGGTCGACAAGCTGAGCGCAGGGCTGCGCAAGACATCGACCGGCATTGCGCAGGTCTTTACCGGCGGCCAGATCGACGACCAGCTCTACGAAGAACTCGAATCTGCGCTGCTCATGGCCGACACCGGCGTCAAGGCCACGCAGCACCTGCTCGATGAGGTCAAGCGGCGCGTGCAGGCCAGTGGCGCCACGCGGCCCGTGCAGGTCAAGAACATCTTGATCGATTCGCTCACGCAGCTTTTGAAGCCCCTGGAAAAGCCGCTGGTCATCGGCGAGTTCAAGCCCACCATTATCATGGTCGCCGGCGTCAACGGCGCGGGCAAGACCACCTCGATCGGCAAGCTCACCAAGCACCTGGCAGATGAAGGCGCGTCGGTCCTGCTGGCGGCAGCCGACACCTTCCGCGCCGCCGCGCGTGAACAGCTCGCGGTCTGGGCAGATCGAAACACGGTGGAGATCGTGAGCCAGGCGGGCGGCGATCCGGCGGCTGTGACCTTCGACGCGGTCACGGCTGGCAAGGCCCGCGGCAAGGACGTCGTGCTGGTGGACACTGCGGGCCGCCTGCCCACGCAGCTCCACCTGATGGAAGAACTGCGCAAGATCAAGCGTGTCGTCCAGAAGGCCGATGCGACAGCGCCCCACGAAGTGCTGCTGGTCATCGACGGCAACACCGGCCAGAACGCATTGGCGCAGGTGCGCTCGTTCGACGAAGCGCTCGGACTCACCGGCCTCATCATCACCAAGCTCGACGGCACGGCCAAGGGTGGCGTGCTCGCAGCCATCGCCCAGGAAAAGCCCGTGCCCGTGTACTTCATCGGCGTCGGAGAGACACTGGAAGACCTCGAAACCTTTAACGCGCGCGAGTTCGCCCTCGCCCTTTTGCAATGACCGAACCACGCCTGACCTCGCTTTCCCACGGTGGAGGATGCGGCTGCAAGATCGCGCCCGGCGTGCTGTCTGAAATTCTCAAGGGCACCGCGCGCATGCCGATGCCCAAGGAACTGCTGGTCGGGATCGAGACCGCCGATGACGCTGCGGTGTACCAGCTCAACGACGAACAGGCGCTGATCGCCACCACCGACTTCTTCATGCCCATCGTCGACGATCCGTTCGACTTCGGGCGCATCGCAGCGACCAACGCGATCTCCGATGTCTATGCCATGGGCGGCCGTCCGATCATGGCGCTGGCACTCGTAGGCATGCCGATCAACGTGCTGAGCACCGCCACGATCGGCCGCGTGCTGGAAGGCGGCGAGTCGGTCTGCCAGAAGGCGGGCATTCCGATCGCGGGCGGACACACGATCGACTCCGTCGAGGCCATCTACGGGCTGGTCGTGATGGGTCTCATCCACCCGAAGCGGGTCAAGCGCAATTCCGACGCGAAAGCCGGGGACGTGCTGGTGCTGGGCAAGCCGCTCGGTGTTGGCGTGCTGTCGGCAGCCCTCAAGAAAGAGGCGCTGGATGCGCGGGGCTACGAGCAGATGATAGAAACCACGACGCGTTTGAACACGCCGGGGCCCGACCTTGCGGCCCTGGAAGGTGTGCACGCGCTGACCGACATCACCGGATTCGGCCTGGCGGGTCACGCGCTGGAACTGGCGCGCGGGGCGAAGCTCGAAGTGCGCATCGACTGGTCCAGCGTTCCGCTCCTGGCAGGCGCGCGCGACCTGGCGGACCGGGGGTTCGTGACCGGGGCGTCGGGCCGCAACTGGGCCGGCTATGGGGCGAACATCGCCTTGCCGGCAGGCTTTGGACCGACCGACCAGGCGCTCCTGACCGACCCCCAGACCAGCGGTGGTCTGCTGGTGTCTTGCGCGCCGCAAGCCGTCGATGAGGTGCTCGCCATCTTCGCCCGGCACGGATTTGCGCAGGCCGCCGTTGTCGGCGAAATGGCATCGCAGTCGGATGGCGCGCGAGTCGTCGTAGGGTGACTGCGCACTAGACACGGTACGGTCAAGTTCCGAGAATCGGGGCAGAACCCCAACTGCCGGAGACACCCGATGGACACCCTCACCCACAGCGAAGGCGAAAGCGCCGCCACCCGCAAGGTCGACCAGCTGCTGGCGCACTACGGGGAAAGCCACCGGAACCCGCGCAACGAGACCATTCACTTCGTTGCCATACCGCTGATCATGCTGAGCCTGGTGGGCCTGCTCTACGCGGCGCACCCATGGATCACGTACGCGTTCATCGCAGCGAGCATGGTCTATTACGCGCGCCTGTCGGTCGTGTTCCTGCTCACGATGGCGGTGCTGTCGGTCGTGGCCCTGGTCCTTGTCAAAGCAATGGGTGCCCTGGTCCTGCCGGTTTCCGTCGCCATCTTCGTCCTGGCATGGATCGCCCAGTTCGTCGGGCACAAGATCGAAGGCAAGAAGCCATCGTTCTTCGAAGACCTGCAGTACCTGTGGGTCGGCCCCCTGTTCGTCCTGAGCAGGCTGTTTCTCAAGCTCGGCATCCGCTGGTAGCTAGCGCGACTGAAATTAGGTCTTTTGAATCAATTCCTGTCCCGGCCAGTCGCGGATTAGTCTCTGTCCCACACACGGGAAAACCCTGAAAGCGTATGCTTTACAGGAGGTCGCCTTTACCTGGGCGGCGCGGCAGCAGCCTTGCTAACACCCGCCTAAGCATTGAACTTCACACTTAGCACTCGCTCTAATCGAGTGCTAACATTGTTGAACACATGAAAGGAACTTCCAGCATGACCACCTCTACGGCACCTGGCACGGCGCTGGCGATGGCCAGCCCCTGGGCGGTTGTTCCCTCCCTGGGTAACCTCGACGCGTATATCTCGGCCGCTAACCGCCTGCCGATGCTGACGCTGCAGGAGGAGCAGGAATTCGCCCGCAAGCTGCGCGACGAAAACGACCTCGAAGCGGCAGGGAAGCTCGTGCTGTCCCACCTTCGCCTCGTCGTGTCCGTCTCGCGCAAGTACCTGGGTTACGGGCTGCCGCATGGCGACCTGATCCAGGAAGGCAACATCGGCCTGATGAAGGCAGTCAAGCGTTTCGACCCCGACCAGGGCGTGCGCCTGGTGAGCTACGCCCTGCACTGGATCAAGGCCGAGATTCACGAGTACATCCTGAAGAACTGGCGCATGGTCAAGGTCGCGACGACCAAGGCCCAGCGCAAGCTGTTCTTCAACCTGCGCTCGATGAAGCAGGGCTTCAAGGACGACGCCGACGCACAGACCCACCGCGACAGCCTGACCGACTCGCAGATCGAGTCGATGGCCCAGCATCTGAACGTCAAGCGCGAGGAAGTCATCGAGATGGAAGCGCGCATGGCAGGCGGAGACGTGATGCTCGATCCGGCCCCCGGCGACGACGGCGATGAAGCCTTTGGCCCCATCGCTTACCTTGCCGACGCAGGCCATGAGCCCACCGAGGTGATTGAGTCGCGCCAGCGTGACGTGATGGCCACCGACGGCATCGCCGCCGCGCTGAACCAGCTCGACGAACGCAGCCGCCGCATCGTCGAAGAGCGCTGGCTCAAGGTCAACGACGACGGCTCCGGCGGCCTCACGCTGCACGACCTGGCCAGCGAGTACGGCGTGAGCGCCGAGCGCATTCGCCAGATCGAATCGGCAGCCATGAAGAAGATGAAGAAGGCGCTGGCCGCATACGCATAACTGCGGCGCGGCCGTCGCACCACCATCAGGCCCGGCAGTGTCCGGGCCTTTTTTTTTGAAGTTCCATACTTTCCGTTCGCCGTGTTGCCCGAGGCCAGCCTTGACGCGCCGGACACGCTCATGTGGCTGCCGGACGGGCTCCAGGCCATGTCCGCCGCACGCTAGCTGATCAGGCCCGTGAACTTCCAGCGCCACGCGCTAGCATTGACCCCATCTGAACATTCCAGGAAAGAAGTAATCCCATGCCCTCGCGCCAGACTTTGCGTCAACCGCTTCGCCGCACCCTCCTCGCCCTGGCGCTTGCCGCCGTAGCCGGCACATCCTTCGCCCAGAAGGCCAGTGCGCCAGCCAAGGCAGCGCCCTGGCCGACCAAGCCCGTGCGCATCATGGTCGGATTTCCGGGTGGCTCTACGCCGGACCTGGTCGCACGGACCATTGCCGAGCCGCTGTCCAGGGCGCTCGGCCAGCCCGTCATCGTTGAAAACCGGCCGGGCGCCGGCGGCAACATCGCGGCCGACATCGTGGCGAAGTCCACCGACGAACACACCATAGGCGTGATGATCAACGGCAACATGACGATCGCGAAGCTGCTCAATCCGGCCACGCCTTTCGATCCGCTCACCGACCTCACACCGATCAGCCTGATCGGAACCGCGCCGCTCCTGCTGACCGCACCGACCTCGACGCCCTTCAACAACGCGCAGGAATTCTTTGAAGCCGCCAAGGCTGCCGGCAACAAGTGGAGCTATGGCACGCCCGGCGTGGGCACGGTCGGGCACATCGGCATGGAGTTGCTCAAGACAAAATCGGGCATCGATCCGGTGCATGTACCGTACCCGGGCAACCCGCAGGTGATCAATGCGATGCTCGGCGGTCAAATCCACCTGTCGCTGCTGCCGCCGGGCCTGGCTGCTGCGCAGATTCGCGCGGGCAAGCTCAAGGCGGTGGGTGTGACGTCCAGCGGCCGCAGTTCCCTGGTGCCGGAGTACCCCAGCCTGGGCGATGGCGGCGTCAAGGGATTCCAGCTGGAGATCTGGACGGCTGCGGCCGGGCCGGCATCCCTGCCGAAACCGATCGTCGCGAAACTGTCGTCGCTGATCAGCGAGATCGCCCGCTCGCCAGAAGTGCGCCAGAAGCTGTTTCAGCAGGGTTGGCAAGTCGCCGGTACGTCGTCAGAGGGGCTCGCCAATCGCATCAAGGCCGACACCGAATTGCTCGGTGGGGTGATCAGGATGCGGGGCATCAAGGCGGAGTAAGCCTGCCTCAGAGGCTTCGTCTCGCGCGTTTGGCGATGTAGATCGTCGCCGGCGCGCGTGACTCGCGCGTCCATCGCTCGCACAGCTCGTCGACCCATTGCGGCTGCGTCTTGCTGGCGTCGTTGAGCCAGTTGGCGACCGAGTTCTGCACGTAGCGGCTGTCGTCGGCCTTCAGGGGTTCGAGCAAGGCTGCGGCTCGCCAGGGCTCTGATTTCAACAGCTCGATCTGCGCGCACCACACGCCGCGCGGTCTCGTGGCTTCGCTGGCGAAGCGGCGGATATTGGGGTCCGGATCGCTCACCCAGGTTTGCAGCAACGCGACCGCCGCATCGACATCGCCCGCGATCTCATCGCGCACCGCCATCCATGCGATCTCGCGAACACCATAGTGCGGGTCGGCAGCGAAACGCCGGACCGACGACAGCTTGGCCGCTAGCGGCATCGTTGAAAACATCACCCACTGGGCCGCCCAGGCGCGCGCGACGTCGCTCGTGTGCGTGGCCAGCGCGTGCGCGACCTGGTCCCGGTCTTGACGGACTTCGGTCAGGTCATAAAGCGCGCGGGCCACATGCTCGTGGCGCTTCACGGGCCTGAACGCGCCGAGCATGGCCAGCGTGTCGGCGAGGCGTTCAGCATCGGACGGCAAGCCGACGTCCTGTGCGACGCGAGGCGCGAGACGCGTGAGGTCGAGCGCCAGGAATTCGTTGAGGTTGACGGTGGGAATGAGTCCGTCATGCAGCGCTTGAAGCACCTCGGGCGGTATCAGGGCGATGCGTGCTGCACCGCGCCTGGCCAGAAGGTGCTCCATCGACAAGCTACGCCTGCTTGAGCAGCAGCCTCAGGTCGTCGGCCAATGCCTGCGCGCCACTACCGTAGCGCGTGTACAGGCGCAACTGGCCCTTGGTGTCGTACACGAAACTCGCGGCCGAGTGATCCATCGTGTAGCTGGTGGCGGTCTTGCCCTGCACCTTCTTGTAGAACACCTTGAAATCCTTGGTGGTGGCAGCGACTTGCTCGGGCGTGCCGCGCAGCGCCACGAAAGTGGGGTCGAAGTTGGCCATGTAGGCCTTGAGCACTTCCGGCGTGTCGCGCTCCGGGTCCACCGTCACGAGAATGCCCTGGATCTTCTCGCCGTCGGGGCCCAGGAGGCCCTTGGCCTGCGCGAGCTCGGCCAGCGTGGTCGGGCAGACATCGGGGCATTGCGTGTAGCCGAAGAACAGGACGACGATCTTGCCCTTGAAGTCCTTCAACGTGCGCACCTGGCCGTTCTGGTCGGGCAGCTGGAAATCTTTTGCGTAATCGGCGCCCGTCAGGTCGATGGACTTGAACTGCGGCTTGGGTTCCATGCAGCCGGCGAGAAATGCACTCGCACCGAGCGACGCGGCGATAGAGAAAACGGCGTGGCGTCGATTCATGGGCTTCTCAAAAAACGTAGTGATCCACCAGCAAAGCCGCGAACAGCACGCTCAGGTGGATGAGTGAAAAACGAAACGTCTTGCGGGCCAGCGCATCCGAGTAATTGCGCCACAGCGCAAACGCATACCCGGTGAAGCCAATGCTCAGCACCACCGCCGCGACCAGGTACAGCCACGAGCTCATGCCATACGCGAACGGCATCAGGCAGGCCGCGAACAGGACCAGCGTGTACAGGAACACCTGCAGGCGCGTGAACTCATTGCCATGCGTCACCGGCAGCATGGGCAGGCCCGACTTGCGGTAGTCCTCGACGCGGTACAACGCCAGCGCCCAGAAGTGCGGCGGCGTCCACAGGAAGATGATGAGAAAGAGGATCATCGCCTCGGGACCGACGTCGCCGGTCATGGCGGCCCAGCCCAGCACCGGCGGCATGGCGCCCGATGCTCCGCCGATCACGATGTTCTGCGGTGTCAGCGGCTTGAGGATCACGGTGTACACCACGGCGTAGCCGACAAAGGTTGCAAACGTGAGCCACATCGTCAGAGGATTGACCCAAGCGTAGAGAAGCCACGACCCCAACCCACACAAGACCGCCGCGAAGAGCAACGTCTGCCAGTCGCTCATCTCGCCCTTGGCGGTGGGCCGCCAGGCGGTACGGCGCATCTTGGCGTCGATGCTCTTTTCGACGAGGCAGTTGAAAACCGCCGCGGCGCCGGCGACCAGCCAGATGCCCAGGCAGGCGATGGTGGCAGTGCGCAGGTTGCGAAGCGTCGGCACACCCGGCACGGCCAGCACCATGCCGATCAACGCGCAGAACACGATCAGCTGGATCACGCGCGGCTTGGTCAGCGCATTGAACTGGCGCCACTTGGACATCGCCGGCGAAAGGGCGGTTTGCGTGCTGGCGCTCATGCTGACATCCTCCGCTCGGGTAGCAACGCGCTGGCTTGGCTGGAAGCAGTGACACGGCTCTCGCGGATCGCCCATGTGAGCACGACAACCATTGCTGCGGCGCCACCGGTGTGCATCAACGCAGCGACCATCGGCCAGCCCAGGATGACGTTCGACAAGCCTGTCGCCAGTTGCAGCACAGCCAGTCCTGCGAGCCAGTTGCCCTGCACGCGAAGCACGCCCGCCTTGTGCATCAAACCCACCACGGCCGCCAGCCCGAAGAACACGACATACGCAAACAGCCGGTGCACATAGTGAATCGCCGACAACGCGGCAAACGTGATGTGCTCACCCTCGCCGGTCTTGCCCAGCTCACGCCACACCTCGAACCCCTGCGAGAAATCCATCGCCGGCCACCAGCTGCCCTGGCACTTGGGGAACTCGCTGCAAGCCAGCACGGCGTAGTTGGTACTGACCCAGCCACCCAATGCGACCTGCACCCACAGCAATGCAAAGACCGTGATCAGCCATGCGCGAAGTTGGGGACTGACGGCCACGGCGCTGTGGTCGCTACGACCCGCCTGCGCATAGGCCACGGCCTGTGTGCAAAGCAGCGCGAGCCCGAGCAAGCCGCCCAGCAGGTGGGTCGTCACGATCGCGGGGAAGAGGTTCATCGTCACGGTCAACGCACCGAATGCGCCTTGCAGGCAGACCCACACGAGCGTCGCCGTCGGCCACCACGGATTCACCGCGCCGGGCTCACGCCGGTGCTGGCGCCAGGTGGCCAATGTGAGCGTGAGAATGAGAACCCCGACGCCGGTCGCCAGGTAGCGGTGGATCATTTCGACCCAGGCCTTGGTGTGCGTGACGGGGCCGGTTGGCATCTCGGCTTGCGCGCGGCTGATCTCGCCGTGAGCACCCACAGGGCTCGCGTTGCCGTAACAGCCGGGCCAGTCGGGGCAACCCAGTCCGGAGTCGGTGAGCCTTGTGAACGCACCGAATACAACCAGATCGAACGTCAGGAACAGTGTGAGCAACGTCAACGCCTGCAAGCGCCGCGCCGGGGTCGCCTTCGCGTTGCGCAGCCACACCCACGCCAGCGGGCCGAGCGCCAGGGCGATGCCCATCAGCATCATGCGTAGCGCAGGAGAAAGGTCCAGGAGAGGTTGGGCGGCCATGGCGTACTCAGCGGCTCTCGCGGCCTGGCGTGTCCCATGACGCAGCGGCGCGCATCAGGCGGTCGAGATCGCGCTTGATGTTCTTGGCCGACACCGCCTCGGCTTCGGCAGCGGGCAATGCGGGGAACCGCATCATCCAGTTGCCGATGGGATCGACCAGGTACAGATGATCTTCAAGGCGGGACCCTGCCGCAGGGGCGAGCCATTGGCCCAGTTGCGCGGGATCGATGCGCAGGATGGATGCCTGACCCTGCGTCAGCGCGGGCAACAGAGCCGGTTTGACCTGCGCCTGGTCCGTCACGAACCAGACCCAGTCGAGGCGATCCTTGTCCTTGCCCAGGCTCTCGCGCAGCTGGCGCTGCAGATAGAGGTGCCGCTCGCAGGCGGTCTCGCAAGCACCGCCTGCAACGCTGATCAACAACCATTGGCCGCGCAACTGCGGCAGCTGCAGCGGTTTGCCATCCAGCGAGGTGGCCGTGATGGCAGGAAGCGGCCTTTGCAGATCGATCAGGTCGCCGTGATTGCGGCGGCCCTCCGGCCGGATGACGTAATACGTGAAGTACGAAGCCACCACGGGCGCAGCACACACGGCCAGCACCATCAGCATCTTGAGCCGGCCGATGGCGGTGCGGCGGCTGTCGCCTTCCGCCGCGTCCTGGGGTCGCGGAATGGAGTGCACGGTGAGGCCAAGCGGCTCGTCAAGCATGGTGGCTCTGGCCGACTCGGCGTTGCCGGCGGCGGGGGGCGATGAACTGGAACCAGGCATAGAGGATTGCGATCACGAGCGCGAGCGCCCACCACTGGAAAAGATAGCCGTAATGTTTTTCGACACCGGTGGCCGGCTGCGGCCAGTTGCGCAGCAGGCCTTCGGATGCCTCGCCCAACTGCTGCACGGTCAGGTCAGGCAGGTCCAGCCCCGTTTCCGAGCGGAACAGGGCCAGGTCGAGATTTTGCCGGATGGCGCCCCCGGGCGCTGCCCCCAATTCATATAGCTTGGCTGGCGGCGGGGCCACACGGCCCCGGACCTCGACGATGCCCGCCGGCGTCTCGACGGGCGGCAGCTGGGTCCGGTCCATGAAGTTGCGCTGCGCCCAGCCGCGCTCGACCAGCACGGCCCTGGCACTGCCCTCCAGTTTGAGTGGCGTGAGCACATAGAAGCCCGGCTTGCCCTGCATCTGGCGGTTGTCGAGAAACACCGTGAGGTCGGGCAGCCAGGTACCACGCAGCACGATGGGGCGGTGAACAATTTCGGCCAGCGGCTGAACCAGGGCCTGCGCGGTCAAAGGCGCCATGGCGCGGCGCCCGTCGATTGCGGCCTGCAGCGAAAGCTTTTCGTTGGCACGGCCGAGTTGCCAGAAGCCCAGTGCAGTCGTGACCGCGATGCCGATCAGCGCAGCTGCGGTGATAACCCAGAAACGTCCCCTCGTCGATGTCCGGTCCTCGCTCACGGGATAATCCTGCCCATGAAATACCTGGTGCTCGTCGCGTTCGTCCTCATCATCGGCAGCCTGGCTTCCGCGCTCTTTTTCATGATGCGTGACGGCCAGGACGGCAAACCCAAGACGAGCCACATGGCGCGCGCGCTGGCGTTCCGCGTCGGGTTCTCCATCCTGCTGTTCATCTGCATCCTGATTGCCTGGAAGTTCGGCTACATACAGCCGACGGGCATACCGGTCGGAAAGTAGCGGGTTTGTGCTGGCCCGCAAGGACAAAGGGCCGCTTGCGCGGCCCTGTTGCTGGAGTCATTTGCCGACCTAGAGCCAGTAAACGAGGGTGTAGAGGCCCAGCCAGACGACGTCCACGAAGTGCCAGTACCAGGCGGCGCCTTCAAACCCGAAGTGCTTGTCGGCGGTGAAGTGACCCTTCATCAGGCGCAGCGTGATGAACAGCAGCATCAGCATGCCGATGAGCACGTGGAAGCCGTGGAAGCCCGTCAGCATGAAGAAGGTCGAGCCATAGGCGCCGGACGTGAGCTTGAGGTTCATGCCGGTGTACGCGTGGTAGTACTCGTAGCCCTGCACTGCCACGAATGTCGCGCCCAGTGCCACGGTGATCCACATCCACATGATCGTGGGACCACGCTTGCCGTCGCGAAGCAGGTGGTGCGCAATGGTCAAGGTCACACCGGAAGTGAGCAGCAGCGCCGTGTTGATCGTCGGCAGCCAGAACGGTGTCATCGTCTCGAAGGGCTCGATGATGCCGCCCGGCGAAGCCGTGGAGCCTGGTGCCACCGTCGGCCAGACCGCCTTGAAATCAGGCCAGATCAGCGAATTCTCCAGCCCGCCGAGCGCAGGAACCGAGTGGGAGCGCATCCACCACAGGGCCGTGAAGAACGCGCCGAAGAACATCACTTCCGAGAAGATGAACCAGCTCATGCTCCAGCGGAACGAAAGGTCGATCTTGTGGCTGTACAGGTGGCCTTCGCTCTCGCCGATCGCCTCGCTGAACCACTGGTACAGCACGTAGAACAGCCAGAGGAAGCCGAAGTACATGACCCACTTGGCCCAGTCGGCGCCATTGATCCATTGGCCAGCGCCAAAGATGATGCAAAGCAGGCCAAACGAAGCCATCACCGGGTGGCGCGATGGCGCGGGAACGAAGTAATGGGGCGTTGTGCCCGGTGCGGTATTGCTCATCTCAACTCCTGATTTTCCGTATTCTCTGTTGTCTGTCTGCCAGGGCGAAGCGGGTCAAACGACCCAGTTCACCAACGCTATCAATCCACCCACGAAGATGCCGACCCCGACCAGCGCCACCAGGATGATGTGCAGCGGATTGAGCTTGCCCAGGTCATTGCGGTATTCGCTGTTCTTGCGGATGCCCAGGAACGCCCATGCAACGGCTTTGGCGGTGTGCAAGACACTCATATCGGTGCCGGGGGCGTCTTGCCGCCCACTTCGAAGAACGTGTACGAAAGCGTGATCGTCGTGACGTCTTTCGACAGCTTGGGATCTATCACGAATGCCACCGGCCATTCCTTGCGCTCGCCCGGCTCCAGCGTGTACTGCTGGAAGCAGAAGCACTGCACTTTGTTGAAGTGCGCGGCGGCCTGGTTGGGTGCGTAGCTGGGAATGGCCTGCGCCGACATGCGGCGGTTCTGGACATTCCTGAATTCGTACATGACGGTCGTCAGTTCGCCAGGATGCACCTGCAGGGAACTGCTTGCCGGCTTGAACTCCCACGGACCGCGCACATTGGCGTCGAATTCCACGGTGATGGTTCGGGTCTTGTCAACCTGGGTGTTGGAAACGTCTACATTGCGCCCCGCCGAGCCACCCCCGGGTACCTGCTTTTCCGAGAGCGACAGGATATTGATTCCTGTCATTTCGCAGATGTGCTTGTAGATCGGGATCAGCGCGTACCCGAACGCGAACATGCCGACCGTGATCACGGCCAGCTTGCCCACCATACGGAGGTTCTCGCGGCGATTCGTCGTCATATGGTTTCGGTATGCCGGTTCAGTGCGAGAGCAGGACCATCTTGGCCATGAACCCGAAGAAGAAGACGGCTACCACCGATGCCAGGATCAGTCCCAGGCGGCGGTTGCTCTTTTTCTGCTCTTCAGGCGTCATGGTCAATGTCCGGCGAAAGCGTCAGTGGGCGTGCGTGCCAGGCGTCACGTGTTCGACACGCTCGGGCATCACGCGTGCATCCAGCACCTTGGTCGCCGTCGGGTCCAGGCGAGGAGGCGTTTCGAAGGTGTGGAAAGGAGCCGGTGACGGCACTTCCCACTCCAGGCCTTCCGCACCCTTGCCGTCCGCGTCGTTCCACGGGCGCTGCGGGGCGGTTGCACCCTTGCCGCGCATCATGGGCAGGACGACCCAGAAGAAGAAGTACACCTGTGCCAGGCCGAAGGCAAAACCGCCGATCGAGGCCACCATGTTGAAGTCCGCAAACTGCATCGGATAGTCGGCGTAGCGACGCGGCATGCCGGCCAGACCCAGGAAGTGCATCGGGAAGAAGGTGATGTTGAAAGCAATCAGCGACCACCAGAAGTGGATCTTGCCGCGGGTTTCGCTGTACATCACGCCGGTCCACTTCGGGGCCCAGAAATAGAAGCCGGAGAACATGGCGTAGAGCGATCCTGCCACCAGCACGTAATGGAAGTGCGCCACCACGTAATAGGTGTCCTGCAACAGCAGGTCAATCGGCGCCATGGCCAGGATCAGGCCGGTGAAACCGCCCATCGTGAACACGAAGATGAAGCCGACCGCAAACAGCATCGGCGTCTCGAATGTCATCGAGCCCTGCCACATCGTGGCGATCCAGTTGAAGATCTTCACGGCCGTGGGCACCGCGATCAGCATGGTCGCGTACATGAAGAAGAGCTGGCCCGTCACCGGCATGCCGGTCGTGAACATGTGGTGCGCCCACACGATGAACGACAGGATGGCGATGGACGACGTGGCGTACACCATCGATGCGTAGCCGAACAGGCGCTTGCGAGCAAACGCAGGGACGACGTGGCTGATGATGCCGAAAGCCGGCAAGATCATGATGTAAACCTCGGGGTGGCCGAAGAACCAGAAGATGTGCTGGTACATCACCGGGTCACCGCCGCCGGCGGGGTTGAAGAACACCGTGCCGAAGTGGCGATCGGTCAGCGTCATCGTGATGGCGCCTGCGAGCACGGGCATCACGGCGATCAGCAGGTAGGCGGTGATGAGCCAGGTCCAGCAGAACATCGGCATCTTCATCAGCGACATGCCGGGAGCGCGCATGTTGAGGATGGTGACGATGATGTTGATCGAGCCCATGATCGACGAAGCACCCAGGACGTGCATCGCGAAGATGCCGGCGTCCATGGACGGGCCCATCTGCAGCGTGAGCGGTGCGTAGAGCGTCCAGCCTGCAGCGGGTGCGCCGCCGGGCATGAAGAACGAACCGACGAGCATGATGCCGGCCGGGATCAGCAGCCAGAAGCTGAAATTGTTCATCCGCGCGAACGCCATGTCAGGCGCGCCGATCTGCAGCGGAATCATCCAGTTCGCAAAGCCGACGAACGCCGGCATGATGGCGCCGAACACCATGATCAGGCCGTGCATGGTGGTGAGCTGGTTGAACAGCTCGGGGTTGATCAGCTGCAGGCCGGGCTGGAACAGCTCGACGCGGATCAGCATGGCCAACAGCCCGCCGAACATCAGCATGAAGAATGAGAACAGCAGGTACAGCGTACCGATGTCCTTGTGGTTGGTCGCATAGACCCAGCGCCGCCAGCCTGTGGGCGCGTGGTGGGCATCGTGATCGTGGTGATCGTCGTGGGCAGGATGTTCGAGAACGGCGCTCATCTTGGATTCCTAGTCGATTCTTTGCGGGTCACTTGCCGCGCTGGGCCAGAACTTCGGACGGCTGAACGAGCTGACCGGTTTTGTTGGACCAATTGTTCTTGGTGTACGTGATGACTGCTGCGATATCCGTATCGGACAGCTGCTTCCACGCAGGCATTGCACCCTTGCCATTGAGCAGCAGCTGGATCTGCTGGTTCTTGTCGGCATCGAGCACGAGCGGCGAACCGTCAATCGCCTTGATCGGGCCCGCGCCCTTGCCGTTGGCCTGGTGGCAGGCCGCGCAATTGGCCGCATAGACCTTCTCGCCGCGTTGCGAGATATCGGCCTGCGTCCAGACCTTGGCTGGATCGTCGAGCTTGGCCGCCATCTTTTTCTTCTGTCCGTCAACCCAGACTGCATAGTCCGCCGCCGAAACCACCTTCACATGGATCGGCATGTAGGCGTGTTCCTTGCCGCACAGCTCGTAGCACTGGCCGTAGAAATCGCCTGTCTTTTCGCTGCGGAACCAGGTGTCGCGAACGAAACCGGGGATGGCATCCTGCTTGACGCCGAATGCCGGAACGCCCCAGGCGTGGATCACGTCATTGGCGGTGGTGATGATGCGAATCTTCTTCCCGACTGGGACAACCAGCGGGTTGTCGACCTTCAGCAGATAGTTATCGGGCACGTCGCCACGGGCGCCGTCGTTGGACATTTCGCGGTGCGTGCTGTCCAGGGTGGCCAGGAAGGAGATACCTTCACCTTCGCCCTTGAGGTAGTCGTAACCCCACTTCCACTGGTAACCCGTGGCCTTGATGGTCAATTCGGCGTTCGTCGTGTCTTTCGAGGCGACCAGCACCTTGGTGGCCGGAAGCGCCATGCCGATGACGATCAGGAAAGGGATGATGGTCCAGATGACTTCGACGGTGACGGACTCGTGGAAGTTGGCCGGTTTGTGGCCCACCGACTTGCGGTGCTTCCAGATCGAATAGAACATGACCGCGAAGACCGCGATGAAGATCACGATGCAGGTGATCAGCATGAACCAGTGCAGCCACGCCTGCTCTTCGGCGATGCGGGTGACCGCCGGATGCAGGTTGAGCTGGCGCACGGCCGGGCCGCCCGGCAGGTCATTGACTGCGTGTGCCGCGGTGCCCAGGGCACCGAGTGCTGCCGCCGACGCCAGGGCCGGTGCTTTGTGCAGCAGCGAAGCAAACTTGTTGGAAATGCTCTTCATGGTTTTTAACTAGCTAAAGCCTTTAATCAAACCTACGCACCACGGTCCCGTGCACCGCAGTCCTATGCACCACGGAGGGCCCTGCGGATTTCCCTCGCCAGCGCCGGACGCAGCTCCGGCCGCACATAGCGCCCTACATTCACCCTCCGGCCCTGCCCCGACAGCTCGATCAGCGACCGGTCGTCGGCACTGGGCTCAACCCGCACCCAGTCGCGGTTGAATTCAGCTCGTTCCAGGTGGCCGGCATTTTCCAGCTCCACCACCAGTTGCCGCCCCTTCAGCGAAATCCTCTCGCCATCGCTTGCATGGCGAGCGTAGATCATGAAGGCGAATCCGACAGCTGCCAATTCGATCCAGGCAAACGGCAACACAAGCAGCGCGCCCTGGAACCAGAAAAACACCCCGATTCCGAGCGAGACAACGCACAGCGACGCGTAAAGCCAACCCAGCTGGGCCGGCGTTACCGAGCAGTTGCGCTTCAGGAACCAGATGATGTTCTGGTCCTGGACAGTGGCGAAATGAAACACAGGGTTCGACACGGGTGACGCTCAAAAATCAACCCGGCATTGTAGCGCGGCTTCTTTTTGCACCCCGCAGACGCCGGGGCCATTGCTACGCCTCATGACGGTGTGCGCCCGCCGCGCAGGAGCGTACGCATGTCCTGCAGCGACACCGAACTGCTTTCGCTCATGCGAACCCGGGGCGCCGGCTTGAAAGCATGTCCGTAAATGATCTCGAAGGTCAGGGCCAGGCGGCCATCCGGACCGGCGAGCGCAGCGGCAAGCTCCTGCTCCAGCCGCAGCGGGAAGGCACGCCCGCGCAAGGCGTCAAAGCGGTGCGGGTGCAGGTTCGCACCCAGTTCGCGCAGTTCCTGCAGCAGGCGCGCCGGCGTCTCCCAGGTGAGCGTGATGCGCTCCATGTCCATCACGGGTTCGGCAAACCCGGCGTGGACCAGCATGTCGCCCCAGTCGTGCATGTCGGTGAAGTCATGTGCCGGCGGCGGCCATCCGATGGCCCGATAGACCGCACGCAACTCGCGCAGGCTGTCCGGCCCCAGGCACGAAAACATCAGGAATCCGTCTGTCGCGACCGCACGATGCCACTGCGCGATCAGCGCCTGCGGCTGCGCGGACATGTGTAGCGCCATGTTCGCCCAGAGCATCTGGACGCCCGAATCGGGCAAGGCGCCGATCCGCACGACCGGCGCTCCCATGCGGCGCCACCAGGGCCGGGACAGTTGCTTCGCGGCGACACCGGCGCGCTCCGGCTGCGTTTCATGAACGAAGCATTGGGCCTGCGGGTAGCGCTGCTGCACCAGCGCGTGCGCTTCCAGGCCACCGCGTACCGGCTCCCAGTCAGCCCACGAGCCGGGCTTGAGCCTGATCCACTCCAGCCGCTCCTGCATCCGCCGGCCGACTTCCTCGTGCAGCCAGGGCGAGCGCGCCGGTGCGGTGCGATGCCAGTGCTCGGCGGCGGCAGGGTCTATGGTGGGCGGTCGGTCTTCGGTCATGGGCGGCACTGTGCGAACGAGTATATTGACCCGATGCTCGGCCGATTGACCCAGGGGCTTGCTTCCCGCCTGCCGGGCCAATGTGCGGTGTGCCGCCGCTGGCCCGCACAGCCCGTTTGCGAACCGTGCGTGTCGCGGTTCGCGCAACCTGCGGCACGCTGCCGGCGCTGCGCCCTGCCTGTCCAGCCCGGCGTTGCCGAATGCGGCCGCTGCGTGACGGCTCCCCCGCCGCTCGATGTCTGCCATGCGGCGGTTTCCTACGACTACCCGTGGTCGTCCCTCATCACGCAATTCAAGTTCCACGGGCAGGCGGGATGGGCCCGGCCCTTTGCGGTGCTGATGCGAAGCGCCCCCTGGATGGAACCGGCGCTCGACCGCGCGGACCTGGTGCTCCCCATGCCGCTGTCCGATGCCCGGCTTGCAGAACGCGGCTTCAACCAGGCACTGCTGCTCGCACGCGAACTCGCGCCTGCGAAGTCCTGCCCTGACCTGCTCCTGCGCATTCGTCACACGACGCCACAGGCAGCGCTCAACCGGCAGGCACGGCTTGCCAACGTCAGCAGCGCCTTCGCGGTCGATCCCTTGCGAACGGCGCAAGTGCGCGGCAAGCGCATCGCACTGATCGACGACGTGATGACGAGCGGCGCATCACTATCGGCCGCAGCACTCGCATTGCGCCAGGCCGGCGCCGCGCACATCGCGGCGCTGGTGTTCGCGCGCACCGATGAATCGGCCTGACCCCAGGTTTCCCACGTTCCCCATGTTCCTGATGTTCCATATCGTCCTGGTCCACCCCGAGATCCCTCCCAACACCGGCAACATCATCCGGCTGGCGGCCAACACCGGCTGCACGCTGGACCTGATCGAGCCGCTCGGCTTTTCGATGGAAGACCGGCTCATGCGCCGCGCCGGCCTGGACTATCACGAGTACGCGCAGGTGCGAAAGCACGCAAGCTGGGATGCATTCGTCGCCGCGCACTCGCCTGAGCCGGCGCGCATGTTCGCTCTCACCACTCGCGGCACGCGCATCGTTCACGACGCGGCCTTCCAGCCGGGCGACTGGTTCGTGTTCGGGTCGGAGACGAGCGGATTGCCGCCAGCATTGCGCGACTCATTTGCGGATGCGCAACGACTGAAGTTGCCGATGCGGGAGGGCCAGCGAAGCCTCAACCTGTCGAACGCGGTCGCGGTGACTGTGTTCGAGGCGTGGCGACAAAACGGATTCACCACCGGATGACATGAATGCGCGAACCGTGATGGAAGTCCGGATGCACATCCCGTTACCAGCGAAGTGACATCCAGTGGGGGTGAGGCCTGCGTAAAGGAATCACTACCAACCCAAAAGGAACTTCATCATGAACACCACCCGTCAACTCGCTATCGCCGCCTTCGCTGCATTCGCAGGCTTGGCCGCTGCGCCCGCCATCGCCGACGAAGCCGACGCCTCGCAATTCGCGCATCCCTCGACGGTGGTGCGCTCGGTCGCCGACGTCAAGGCAGAAGCCCGCAACCCGGTTCGCATCACCAATGGCGGAACCGGATTCATCGGTGTCACGCAATCGGCTGTCGATCCCGTGGCCGTCAAGAACGAGGGCGTGAAGTCAGCTCGCAACGGCCAGACGGCGCGCGGCGAATTCGGCCCGATGTAATTGCGCTCTCAGGGATATCGCCGGGTCAGCGATTCGGCGATGCAGGCCGGCTTGTCGCTGCCCTCGCGCTCCACGGTGACGAGCCATGTCATCTGCATGCCGCCGTTGTCGATCGGGTCGCAAGCCAGCAGCTTCATGTGGCCGCGCAGCCGGCTGCCCACAGGCACCGGCGACGTGAAGCGCACCTTGTTCAGGCCGTAGTTCACACCCATGCGCGTCTCGCGAATCTCCATCGAGGTCTCGAAGAACTTCGGGATCAGTGAGAGCGTGAGGAACCCGTGTGCGATCGGCCCGCCGAAAGGCCCGGCCTTGGCACGCTCGACATCCACGTGGATCCATTGATGGTCACCCGTCGCCTGCGCGAACAGGTTGACCTGCTCCTGCGTGATGGTGACCCAGTCGCTCACGGCGACGTCCTGGCCGATCAGGGCGGTGAGTTCGGCAAGATTCTGGAATGACTTCATGCCCGCAATGTAGCAAGCCCCGCGCTTGCTACTTGTCCAGCCAGCGACAGATGCCTTCCCACTGCTGCAGGTCGCGCTCGACTCGACCAGGAGCTACATCGAACAGCGTCAGGCCGCGCGCCGCCAGGTGGATGTAGTTTTGCGTGTGGCGCAGGTAGCCGAGGACGGGCAGCCCCAGGCTGTCGACGAATTCGTGCAGTTTGTCGGCGGCGATGGTGCGCGGATCGACCCGCATCCCGACGATGCCCACCTGCATCTTGCCCGCCTTGCGATGCTCGGCGAGGTCATCGAGAAACTGGCGCGTCGCGAAGATGTCGAACACGCTCGGCTGTAGCGGCACCACCACCTTGTCGGCGAGCGCAAGCGCGCTCTGGAAGAGCTTGCCCTGCATGCCTGCTGGCGTGTCGAGCACCACATGCGTCGTGCCCTTGGGCGGTCTGGCGATTTGCGAGTCGCCGGCTTCCCAGGTCGTGATCGGCCTGGCCCCTGGCGGGCGCAGCTTCAGCCAGAGGGCGGACGACTGCTGGCGGTCGGCATCGCCCAGCATCACCGAATGGCCCTTCGAGGCGAAGTAACCCGCGATGTTGGTAGCCATCGTCGACTTTCCGACACCGCCCTTGGGATTGGCAACGACCACGACAGGCATTGAGCTCTCCTCGATTCACGGCTTGTGCAGATGAATGACCCCGCGATGCGCTATGTTAACGACATGGATCAGCTGACAACAGACGCGCCCACGGCGCCCGAGGCCCCCGCCACGAATATCGTGGTGCTGGCAGCCCACCCGAACTGGCGCGAATCGCGGGTGAACCTGCGGCTTTCCGAGGCCGCGCGCGAATTGGGCGAGCTGCCCGGGCAGGGTCATCCGGTCATAGACGTGCGCGACCTGTACGCGCACTACCCCGACTACGACATCGACGTGGCCGCCGAACAGCAGGCCGTTGCCGGAGCAAGCCTGATCGTGCTGCTGCATCCCGTGCAGTGGTATTCGATGCCCGCCCTGCTGAAGCTCTGGCTGGACGAAGTGCTCACTTACGGCTGGGCCTATGGTCCGGGGGGACAGGCACTGCAAGGCAAGGACCTGTGGCTGGTGGCCACCACGGGCGGACCGGAGTCTTCGTACCACCCGCAAAGCTACAACCGCTACTTCTTCGATGCGTTCCTGCCGCCCTACGAACAGACGGCCGCCCTGTGCGGCATGCGGTTCCTGCCGCCGCTGCTCCTGCACGGCGCCCGCAGCGCCAGCGAGGAGTCCGTCAAGCAGCACGTGGACATCTTCAGCGAGCGCCTGCGAAGCTATCCGGACTGGCCGGAAATGGACGAGATCGAAAGCTGCCCCGCCTGCGCGGTGCCCACGACCGACCGACCGCACAGAACCCCGGACTGAACATGGAACACGCACCCTCCTGGCTCATCAACAGCCTGATCTACCTGAGCGCAGCGGTCATCGCCGTGCCGGTGTCGCGTGCGCTCGGGCTGGGCTCGATCATTGGCTACCTCGCCGCCGGCATCGCCATCGGGCCCTGGGGCCTGGGCCTGGTCAAGAACGTGCAGGACATCCTGCACTTCGCTGAGTTCGGCGTAGTCCTCATGCTGTTCCTGGTGGGCCTCGAACTGGAACCCCGGCGCCTGTGGAACCTGCGGCGCCCGATCTTCGGCTGGGGCAGCGCGCAGGTGCTGGGCTGCGCGGCGCTGCTGGGAGCGGCGGCCATGATGGCGGGCGTTCCGTGGCGCATCGCGGTGGTCGCCGCGCTCGGCCTGGCGCTGTCGTCCACCGCCATCGCCCTGCAGGTGATGGGCGAGCGCAACATGCTGCCCACTTCCAGCGGCCAGGCCGGTTTTTCGATCCTGCTGTTCCAGGACGTGGCCGCGATCCCCATCCTGGCCCTACTGCCGCTCCTGGCAGCCGCGCCCCAGGCCAACGGCGCGCCATCCAACATCTGGTTCGAGGCAGGCCGCATCGTTGTCGTCGTGGGCGGCATCATCCTGGGGGGCCGGCTGCTGCTTCGACCGCTGCTGCGCTGGATCGCCAAGAGCAACACACCCGAGATCTTCACGGCAGCTGCATTGCTGCTAGTCGTGGCGATCGCTGCGCTGATGCAGCTGGTGGGCCTGTCGATGGCGCTGGGCGCTTTTCTCGCGGGCGTGCTGTTGGCAGAAAGCGAATACCGGCGCGAACTCGAAACCGACATCGAACCCTTCAAGGGTCTCTTGCTCGGTCTCTTTTTCATCGCCGTCGGCATGAGCATCGACTTCGGCGTGCTTGCAAAGTCTCCGGGGCTGATGGCCCTCATCGTCATCGGCTTTCTTGCGATCAAGGGCGCCGTGATCTACGGTCTGGCGCGAGCCATGGAGCTGCCGCTGCAGGAGCGCCCGGTCTTCACCTTGCTGCTGGCGCAAGGCGGTGAATTCGCCTTCGTCGTCTTCCAGACCGCGACCGGGGCGCAGGTGATTTCACCGTCGATCTCCTCGCTGCTGATCGGCGCTGTGGCGGTGTCGATGCTGGTGAGCCCGCTGATCCTGGTGGCCGTCGACAAGCTGCTGCTGCCACGCTGGGCCAACTGCAATGTGCCGCAGCTCGAAGAGATCAGCGAACCGCAGGACAAGCCGGTCATCATCGCGGGCTTCGGCCGCTACGGCCAGATCATCGGACGCATGCTGGCGATGCAGGGCATAGGCGCCACGGTGCTCGACCACGACGCGGACATGATCGAAGCCGCGCGTTCGTTCGGCTACAAGGTGTTCTACGGCGACGCGACGCGCCTGGACCTGCTGCGCACGGCAGGCGCATCGACAGCGAAGATCCTGGTGGTTGCGGTGGATGACACCCAGCAGTCGCTGGCCATCGTCGACCTGGCGCGCGAGCACTTTCCGGCCCTGGAACTGGTCGCGCGCGCCAGGGACGTGACGCACTGGAACGAGTTGCGCGATCGCGGTGTCATGCGCGTGGAACGCGAACTGTTCGAGGCCAGCCTGCGCAGCGGACGCACGGTGCTGGAAGTGCTGGGCTTCACGCCTCACGAGGCCCGCAGCCAGGCGATGCGCTTTCGCCGTCACAACCTCGAACTGTTCGAGCAGATGTATCCGCACCACCTGGACCGCGCCAAAGTGATTGCCGTCGCCAAGCAGGGCCGGCGCCAGCTCGAAGAGCAGATGGCGCAGGAGCGCGCCGAAAACGAGCGCCGGCGAGCAGAAAGCAAGGCTCGCCCTCCGGGCTGGGGCGATTGAGCGGACATGACTGCGGGTCAAATGACTGTCATGCCGGACTCGATCCGGCATCCATCGCGAAGCAGCGGCTCTGCTGGCTCGCAGATGGATTGCGGGTCGAGCCCGCAATGACAGTCGCCTCTGACGCGCACACATCCCGCCAAAACACCTACCCGCGTTAGGCAATTTGCCTAGGTCCGACACATCCCCGGATGGTCTCATCGATTCTTTCGAAACCGCGAAAGAGCTGTATGGATCGCGCTCCCGACGACCTGACTGCCGCGCTGGCCGAACCCGTCCGCGCCGCCACAACGCTGGAAAGCGAGCTGGCGCAGGCACGTCTGGCGCTCGCCCAGGCGCTGCAGCGGTCCTCCAGCTTCGAACAGCGCCTGGAAGCGCGTAACCGGCAATACGAGGCGCTTCGCAGCGGCCATGAAATGCTCGAGTCCACGCTCGACGCAGCCAGCGACGGCATCCTCACGCTGCAGTTTTGCGACGACTCGATCTTCTACAACATCCGCTTCATCGAGCTGTGGTGCCTGCCTGAAGAGGAACTCGACACGCTGGATGCTGCGCGCCTGCTGGCACTGCAGGCGGAGCGTGTCAAAAGTCCCGCGGAGCTGGTAGCGGTCGTCGAGCAGGGACGCACCCACCCGGATGCGGAGCACCTTTGCAGCGTCGAACTGAAGGACGGCCGCACGCTGGAGCGCCATTCGATTCCGCAGCGGGTCCACGGCAAATGCGTGGGTTGCGTCGTCACCTACCGCGACATCACCGAACGCCTTCGCTACGAAGACAAGATGATGTTCAACCATCTCGTGCTCGAAAGCTCGGGGCCGATGTTCTGGCTCAGCAAGGACACGCTGTCGGTGACCTACGCCAACCCGGCCGCGTGCAAGCACCTGGGCTATCGGCTGGAGGAGTTGCTGGGACTGCACCTGACGGACTTCGACGTGAAGTTCCAGGTGTCCCAGGACCTGCCGCTGGTGAACGCCGCGCTGGCAGAGTTTCGCCGGCCGCTCACCATCGAGACGCGCCATCGGCGCAAGGACGGCACGCTGCGCGACATGGAGGTCACGGTCTTTCTCACCGAATCCGCAGGCAACGCGATGTACATCTGCTCGGTGAAAGACATCACCGCGCAAAAACGTGCGGAGGCCGAGCGCAACAAGCAGGAGGCCACCCTCGAAGCGCTCATCAACTCGATCTCCGACCTCATCGTCTACAAGGATCGCGACGGCCGCTACCTGCGCTGCAACACGGCGTTCGCTGCCATGGTGGGCCGTCCGGTCGACGAGCTTCGGGGCCTCACCGCGAGCGACCTGTACCCCGCCGAAGTCGCAGCCAGGGTCCGTGAAACAGATGAACGCACCATGACGCTCCTGCGCGAACAGTCGTCGGAGGAGTGGATCGGGTCGTTCGATGGACAGCGCGCGCTGTACGACACCGTGACCTCGCCGCTGTGGGACGAAGATGGCAACGCCCACGGCGTGCTGGCGATCAGCCGCGACGTCACCGCTCGCCGCAAGGAAGAAGAAGAGCTTCGCCGCGCCAAGGAAATCGCCGAAGACGCGACGCGCATGAAGTCGGACTTCCTGGCCAACATGAGCCACGAGATTCGCACGCCGATGAACGCAATCATCGGGCTGTCGCACCTGGTGCTCAAGACCGACCTGACCGAACGCCAGCGCGACTACATCGCCAAGGTCCAGACCTCAGGCAAGCACCTCCTGGGCCTCATCAACGACATTCTCGATTTCTCCAAGGTCGAGGCGGGCAAGCTTGACCTGGAACAGGCCGACTTCGAACTGCAGAACCTGCTGGAAACCACGGGCAGCCTCATCGGCGAAAAGAGCCACGCCAAAGGGCTGGAGCTCGTGTTTGAGGTGGCGCCCGATGTTCCGGCGCACCTCACGGGCGATTCGCTGCGCCTGGGTCAAATCCTGTTGAACTACGCCAACAACGCCGTGAAGTTCACCCAGAAGGGCGAGGTGGTGGTGTCGGTACGGGCCAGCGAACGAACGGCGACCAGCGTGCTCTTGCACTTTCGCGTGCGCGATACCGGCATCGGCCTCACCGCGGAACAGCGCTCGCGCCTGTTCCAGAGCTTCTCGCAGGCCGACACTTCCACCACCCGGCGCTTTGGCGGCACGGGCCTGGGCCTGGCGATTTCCAAGCGCCTGGCCGAACTCATGGGCGGCGAAGTCGGCGTGGAAAGCGAGTTCGGCAAGGGCAGCACGTTCTGGTTCAGCGCACGCGTGGGCATAGGCGCGCAAGCGCAGCGCCAGCTGATGCCCAACCCCGACCTGCGTGGGCGGCGAGCGCTGGTCGTCGACGACAACGACCATGCGCGCGCGGTGATCGTGGACATGCTGGAGGGAATGACCTTCATGGCAAGCGCAGCATCGACGGGCTCCAGCGCCATCGAGGAAGTGCGCCGGGCTGCCGCCGCCGGAACGCCCTATGACATCGTCTATCTTGACTGGCGCATGCCCGGGATGGACGGCATGGAGACGGCGCGGAGAATCCGCTCGCTGGGCCTCGAATCCACGCCGATTTTCCTGATGGTGACGGCGCACGGTCGCGAAGAAGTGAGCAAGGAAGCAGCAGCAGTTGGCATCCGGAATGTATTGGTCAAGCCAGTCAATGCATCGGCCCTTTTCGACACGACGATGGACGTACTTGGCGGCCGCCGAAACGCGAGTACTGCACGAATCGAGGCGGCGGTGGTCGTGCCCGACGATCGGCTTGCGCAGTTGCGCGGCGCGCGGGTCCTGCTGGTGGAAGACAACGACATCAACCAGCAAGTCGCGCGCGAACTGCTTGAAGATGCGGGCTTTGCCGTTGACGTCGCCGATAACGGCCTCATCGCCCTTGAAAAGGCAAGCACGACGCCTTACGACCTGGTCTTCATGGACATGCAGATGCCTGTGATGGACGGCCTGACCTGCACGCGCGAAATGCGCAAGCTGGCCCGGCTGAAAGATTTGCCGATCGTCGCGATGACGGCGAACGCGATGGATCAGGACCGGCGCCGCTGCACGGACGCGGGGATGGACGACTTCCTGGTCAAGCCCATCGATCCCGACGCGATGTGGGAGATGCTCGCGCGCTGGATCCGCCCGCGGGAGGCACCCGCGGCAGCGGTCGCCTGCGTCCCTGCCGCAACCTCAGGCGCCGATGGAGTTCCAGTGGGCGTCACTGGCCTGGACACAGCGCTGGGCCTCACGCGGATGATGAACAAGAAGCCGCTGTACCTGGCGATGCTCAAACGCTACCTGGCAGGCCAGCAGCACATTGCACGCGACATCCGGGGCGCCCTGTCGACCCGCGACTTCGAGACCGCACTGCGACATGCTCACACCAGCAAGGCAGTCGCAGGAAACATCGGCGCGACCCTGGTGCAGCAGGCTGCCGAGGCACTCGAAGCCGCGCTGGGCAGCGCCGCGCCAGCCGACCAGATCAACGCCCTGCTCACAGACTTTGAAACTCCGCTGGCCGCGCTGCTGCGCGACCTGGCCCACGTCTTATCCGAAGAACTCGCACCCGCATGACAACCAAAGAAGCTACCCGGGCGCCCCAGGCGCAAGCAGTCGGCATGGGCGACCTCGTCAACCGGCTGACGCAGGAATTGGCACACGAGCGGCGCGCGCTCGCCCAAGTGACGCGCAAGCTCGCGACAGCCACTCGCAGCCTGGAGTGCCGCACGCAGGACCTGACCGAAGCCAAGGCCGCGCTCGCGCTGCTGCTGGCCACGCTCGACTCGACGACCGACGGCATCGTCGCGATGGGTTACTTCGGCCGCGCGATGCATTTCAATGCGCGCTTCATTTCGATCTGGGGCATTGCACCGGACAAGTTGCCCACGCTCAGCGATGCCAGCCTGATGGCGATACAGCTGTCGCAAGTGACGGACCCCGCGCGCTTCCTGGCTGATGCAGAAGCACGAAAGGCCAACCCCGACGAGCCGCAGCACAGCATCGTGGAGCTGACGGATGGCCGCGTCCTCGAATGCAATGTGACGGCGCACCGTGTGAACGGCAAACGCGCGGGCTCCGTGATGAGCTACCGCGACATCACCGAGATCTATCGCCTGAAGAACCCGTCGACCAATCCGACAATCAAGCCGCTCAAACCCGCTCGAGGATGACGGCGATGCCTTGCCCCACGCCGATGCACATCGTGCACAGGGCGTAACGGCCGCCGGTGCGGTGGAGCTGGTTGACGGCAGTGGTTGCCAGCCTCGCACCCGACGCGCCCAGTGGGTGACCCAGCGCAATAGCGCCGCCATTGGCGTTCACGCGCGGATCGTCATCCTGCAGGCCCAGCGTGCGCAGCACGGCAAGGCCTTGCGCGGCAAAAGCCTCGTTCAACTCGATTACGTCGAGCTGCGCCAGCGAGATGCCTGTGAGCGCCAGCACCTTTTGCGTCGCTGGCGCCGGGCCGATTCCCATGATGCGCGGCGCGACGCCTGCGGTGGCCATGCCCACCACACGCGCTTTGGGTGTCAGCCCGTTCCTGACAGCAGTGGCCTCATCAGCCAGCAACAAGGCGCAGGAACCGTCGTTGACGCCGCTGGCGTTGCCGGCGGTCACAGTGCCGTCCGGCCTGACAACCCCCTTGAGTTTGGCCAGAGCCTCCATCGAGGTTTCGCGCGGGTGCTCGTCCTTGCTCACGACGATGGCATCGCCCTTTTTCTGCGCGATGCTCACCGGCGTGATCTCTGCGTCGAAGAAGCCGGCCTTTTGCGCCGCGACAGCCTTCATCTGCGACGCGAGCGCCATGCGGTCCTGCGCCTCGCGCTCGATGCCGTAGTCGGTCGCGACGTTCTCGGCGGTTTCGGGCATCGAATCGACGCCGTGCATTTCCTTCATCAGCTTGTTGACGAAACGCCAGCCGATCGTGGTGTCGTAGATGGATGTGGCGCGGCTGAAGGCGCTCTCGGCCTTGGGCATCACGAAAGGCGCGCGGCTCATGCTCTCGACGCCGCCCGCAATCATGAGCGTCGCCTCTCCCGCGCGGATCGCACGCGCTGCCGTGCCGACCGCATCGAGCCCCGAGCCGCACAGGCGATTGATGGTGGCCCCCGGAACTTCGATGGGCAGGCCCGCCAGCAGGCTGGCCATGTGCGCGACGTTGCGGTTGTCCTCGCCGGCCTGGTTGGCGCAGCCGTAGAGCACATCGCTCACAGCCTGCCAGTCGACGTTGGGGTTGCGCGCCATCAACGCCTTGATGGGGATGGCCCCGAGATCGTCGGTGCGCACGGATGACAGCGCGCCGCCATAGCGGCCGAAGGGCGTGCGAATGGCATCGCAGATGAAGGCGTGATTCATGGGTACTCCTGAAATGATTGGGGGGAAGCTAAGGCTATTGGGCGATGTCGAAGCCGACCAGCGCGACGAGTTCGGCGTGCGAGAGGCCATCGACGCGGTCGATGCAATGCAGGCCGGTCGCGGTGACTTCGATCGTGGCGACGTCGGTGTAAATGCGCTTCACGCAGCCAAGGCCCGTCAGCGGGTAGCTGCATTGGCGCACGACCTTGCTCGTACCTTCTCGCGTGAGCAGGTCCATCATGACCCAGGTCTGCAAGGCGCCGGTCGCCAGATCCATGGCCCCGCCGACAGCCGGAATCGCGCCGGGCTCGCCGGTGTGCCAGTTGGCCAGGTCGCCCTTCTCGCTGACCTGGAACGCGCCCAGCACGCAGATGTCCAGATGCCCGCCGCGCATCATCGCGAAGCTGTCGGCGTGATGAAAGAACGAGGCACCCGGCAGGAGCGTGACCGGCTGCTTGCCCGCGTTGATGAGGTCGTAGTCTTCCTGGCCCCTGGGCGGCGCCGGCCCCATGCCGAGGATGCCGTTCTCGCTTTGCAGGATGACCTCGCGGCCCGCAGGAATGTGATTGGCGACCAGCGTCGGCATGCCGATGCCCAAATTGACATACGCTCCCTCCGGAATGTCGCGTGCGACACGGGCGGCGAGCTGGTCCTTGGTTCGGCGTTGGTAGCTCATGTGTCTCGATGTCCCGGGTTTCAGGCAGAGTTTCAGGCCGCGCTGCGGATGCCGCCGGCCTGCGTGGCGACGCGAGGCACCTCAACGATGCGGTGCACGAAGATGCCGGGCGTGATCACCGCCTCCGGGTCGAGCGCACCGAGTTCGACGATTTCGTGCACGCTGGCCACCGTTTGTTTGGCGGCCATCGCCATGACCGGCCCGAAGTTGCGCGCAGCCTTGCGATAGGTAAGGTTGCCCCAGCGGTCGCCACGCTCGGCCTTGATGAGGGCGAGATCGGCGTGGATCGCATGTTCGAGCACGTGCATCCTGCCGTCGATTTCGCGCGTCTCCTTGCCTTTGGCCAGTTCGGTGCCGTAACCGGTCGGCGTGAAGAACGCGGCAATGCCCGCGCCTGCCGCCCGGATGCGCTCGGCCAGATTGCCCTGAGGCACGAGCTCGAGCTCGATCATGCCGGCGCGGTACAGCGCGTCGAACACATGGCTGTCGGGCTGGCGCGGAAAGCTGCAGATGATCTTGCGAACACAGCCTTCAGCGAGCAACGCGGCCAGTCCCTCGTCGCCGTTGCCCGCATTGTTGTTGACCACCGTCAATCCGCGCGGCCGTTGTTCGATGAGCCCTGCGATGAGTTCGGAAGGAATGCCCGCCGTACCGAAGCCACCGATCATCACGGTGGCGCCTTCTGCGACGCGGGGAAGTGCTTGCGCCACCGAAGCGGCGATCTTGTCGATCATGGGGGGTGTCCTGGCGAAATTCTATGGCCTCCCGGCGGGGCGCCGCCCGCACAAGGGGCAATCGGTGCGTGCTAGGCTGGGCGCATGTTCAATCCTTCCCAGTCGGACGTGCGGCGCTTTTTCTGCGCGGTGCACGCGAAATCAGCTGACGGGCAGCCCATGGACGCGCTGGAAACACTGGCGGGTCAATGGCTGGCCGAGCACCCGGAGTACCACCCGGATGTGGGCGATGCAGAAGCGGCCGTGGCCCGAGCCTATGACGGCGCCGACGGCAAGACCAATCCGTTCCTGCACCTGTCGATGCATCTGTCGATCAGCGAGCAGTGCTCCATCGACCAGCCGCGCGGCATCAGGCAAGCCGTCGAGCTGCTGGCTGCGCGCCGCGGTTCCTTGCACGACGCGCATCACGAGGCAATGGAGTGCCTGGGCACCATGCTGTGGGAGAGCCAGCGCTCGGGCCGGCCGCCCGATGGCAATGCGTATGTGGAATGTGTGCAGCGGCGGGCGACTCGGGACTGATCGAGCATGCGGTCACCATGAAAAAAGGCCCCTTGCGGGGCCTCTTGCTTGTCGGTGCGGCTGGAACGGGGTTCAGCGAGCGCCCGTACGGAACCGGCTTTCGGGCTTGGTCTCGAGGTCGCCATCGAGCGAGCCGATGTAGCTGGACATGGCCTTCAACTCGGCATTGGTGAACTGCTTGGCGATGCCGGCCATGATGCCGTTGCTGCGGCCGGTGGTGGCGTTGCCTTCGACCTTGTACGCCTTGAGCGCGACGAACAGGTAATCGGGGTGCTGGCCGGCAATCTTGGGATAGCTCGGGTCGATCGGGCTTGCGAAATTGGCGCCGTGGCAGGAGACGCACGCCGCCTTTTGAATCAACGCGGCGACCTGGGGGCTGGCCTCTCGATTGGGGGTCTTGGCCAGCGGCTTGGCATCTTCCATGCCTTCGCGCTCGTAATAACCGGAGATGTCGGCGATGTCCTGGTCGGACAGGCTGGCCGCGATGCCGCGCATGGTGGGGTGCTTGCGGTCACCGTTCTTGTAGGCGTTGAGTGCGCTGGCGATGTACTTGGCACCCTGGCCCGCGATCATCGGCACACGGTACACCTCGGGGAAGGTCGCGTGGTAGCCCTTGATGGCGTGGCAGCCGACGCACATGGCGATCTTGGCTTCCAGGGATTTGGCGCTGGCCGGCGTGGCAGGCGCGCCCTTGGCAGCCGGAGCGGGCGCTGCTGGCGCGGACGCCTGGGCGTACGACGATACCGTCACGGAAGCGACAGCCAGGGCGAAAAGCGTGGTCAACAACTTGTTCATTTTGCGCGCACAATTGAGTGAAAGGTCAGACTTCGGATCAACCTTTGATTATATCGGGCGCGGCGCGACGCCCACTTTCATACCCTCCGTTCAAGCTCACCACATGAAGTTCCAAGGCTCCCAGAACTACGTCGCCACGCAAGACCTTATGCTTGCCGTGAACGCATCCATCACCCTCAAAAGACCGCTCCTGGTAAAGGGCGAGCCCGGCACCGGCAAGACTATGCTGGCCGAGGAAGTGGCCCAGGCGCTGGACATGCCGCTGTTGCAGTGGCACATCAAATCGACGACCAAGGCGCAACAGGGCCTGTACGAATACGACGCCGTGAGCCGCCTGCGCGACTCGCAATTGAAGGACCTGGACGGCGGCGAAAAGGTCAAGGACATCCACAACTACATCGTCAAGGGTGTGCTGTGGCAGGCCTTCACGGCCGACAAGCCGGTTGCGCTGCTCATCGACGAAATCGACAAGGCCGACATCGAGTTCCCGAACGACCTGCTGCGCGAACTCGACCGCATGGAGTTCTATGTGTACGAAACGCGCGAGATGGTGCGCGCCAGGCACCGCCCGCTGGTCTTCATCACTTCCAACAACGAGAAGGAGTTGCCCGACGCATTCTTGCGCCGATGCTTCTTTCACTACATCAAGTTCCCCGATGCGGAGACCATGCAGCAGATCGTGGATGTGCATTTCCCCGGCCTGAAAAAGGAACTGCTCACGGCCGCGATGAAGACGTTCTATGACGTTCGCAATCTGCCGGGCCTGAAGAAAAAGCCCTCGACCAGCGAACTGCTCGACTGGCTCAAGCTGCTGGTGGCCGAAGATATCCCGCTGGCCGCGCTGCAAAGCAAGGACGACAAGGTCGCCGTGCCGCCGCTGGTGGGCGCGCTGCTCAAGAACGAGCAGGACGTGACGCTTTTCGAAAAGCTCGTATTCATGCAACGTCACAACCGCTAGGACCTGGACATGCACCCGCTGCTGGTTGAAGGTTTGACCGACGCTGTTGGTTTCATGGGCGGTGTCCTGCTGGCCTACTGGCTGGGCAAGCTCCTGGGCTTCGATCCACTTGCGCAAGGCTACGACGGCAGCGCCATCGGCGGCATCCTGATGGCCGGCATTGGTGGCGGACTCGGGCTGCAGGGCGCTCGGCGCTGGCGCGCGTCCCGAAGGAAAAAGGAAGACTGAGTTGAAGACACCGGAACCCTGCACCCTCGCAACGCCGCTGGTGCGGCTGGAACCGATGACGGCCGATCACGCCAGCGAGATCGAAGCCGCTGCGCACGATGGGGAGTTATGGAACCTGCGCATCACTTCCGTGCCCGCGCCTGGCGAAGGCGCCGCCTACGTTGCCTTCGCATTGAAGGGCCAGGCCGAAGGACACATGCTGCCGTTCGTCGTGCGTGATGTCGCCAGCGGCAAGCTCGTCGGCACCACCCGGTATCACGACATCGTGCCCGCCATCGAGCGCCTGGAGATCGGCTACACCTGGTATGCCAAAAGCTGGCAGCGCAGCCACGTCAACACAACGTGCAAACTGCTGCTCATGACGCACGCCTTCGAGACGCTGGGCGCGAAGCTTGTCGGCTGGCGCACCGACAACTACAACTTTGCGAGTCAGCGCGCGATCGAGCGCCTGGGCGCGCGCAAGGACGGCGTGCTGCGTCACCATGCCCCTCGGCGTGACGGCACCGTTCGCGACACCGTGATGTACAGCATGACCGCCTGTGAATGGCCGGAAGTCAAATCGCAGCTTCAATACCTTTTGTCCAGGCCTCGTACCGAATGATCGCCTTCTCGACACCCGCCAACGCCAGGAAATGGAATCGCTGGCTCGTCTATTCGCCAGGCGCGCGCATTGCGATCTTCATCGGCATCTTCGCGGGCGCGATGTTCCTGCTGAGCGTCCTGTTCGCGGCCCTCGGATGGGATGGCAGGCAAGCCCCGCAGCCACAACGCAGCATCGGCATCTTCCTGCGGCAGCTCCTTCCTGCCCTGTTGGCGTATCTGTTTCTGGTCTATGTCATCGAGCGGCGAAAACCCGCTGAACTCGCATGGCGCAGGGTTGTGCCGGACGGCCTTCTGGGGTCGGTGCTGGGCGTGCTGTTCATTGGCAGCGTAGTAGGCGTGCTGTGGCTTGCAGGCAGTTACGAAGTGACGGGCACCAACCCGCAGTTCGACTGGATCAGGCCGCTGCTGCTCACGGGGCTGGGCACCGCCATCGCCGAAGAGATCATCTTTCGCGGCGTGCTGTTTCGCATCAGCGAGGAAGGCCTGGGCACCTGGTGGGCGCTGGCGATCTCAGCACTGTTCTTCGGCGGTGTCCACATCATGAACAAGGGTGCAACTGTGTGGAGTTCGATTGCCATCGCCGTCGAGGCGGGCGTGCTGCTCGGGCTTGCATACAACGTGACGCGGTCGCTGCCACTCGTGATGGGCATTCACATGACCTGGAACTTCACGCAGGGCGCGATCTTCGGCATACCGGTTTCCGGCACCAATGCATCGGGCTACCTCGTCTCAACGCGACCCGGCCCCGAGTGGCTGTCGGGCGGCGGCTTCGGTGCTGAAGCATCGGTCGTTGCGGTGCTGATCAGCGTCGTCGCCTCGGCATGGCTGGTGATGCAGGCCCGGCGCAAGGACACGATATTCGTTCGCCGATGGGGCCCGTCACCAGCTCCCGCCATCGCGGCAAACCCCACGGAAGGAGCGCCATGCTGACCGACTTTTTCTACACGCTGCGCAGCGCGAAGCTGCCGGTGTCCGTCAAGGAATACCTGGTGCTGCTGGAGGCGCTGAAAAAAGGCGTGGTCGGACCGGCGAGCCAGGATGAAGACGGCGGCGGCTGGAGCATCGACGACTTCTACTACCTGTCGCGCACGACGCTGGTGAAAGACGAAAAGCACTACGACAAGTTCGATCGCGCCTTTGCTTCGTACTTCAAGGGCGTCGAGATGGTCGCCGACTTCACCAAGGATTTGCCGCTCGAGTGGCTGCGCAAGAACCTGGAGCTGGAGCTCAGCCCCGAGGAGCGCGCCAAGATCGAGAAGATGGGCTGGGACGAACTCATGGAGACGCTCAAGAAGCGCTTCGAAGAGCAGAAAGAGCGCCACGAAGGCGGCAGCAAGATGATCGGCACGGGCGGCACGTCGCCGTTTGGCGCTTATGGCGTGAATCCGCAGGGCATCCGCATCGGGCAGGAAAAGAGCCGCAACAAGAGCGCGGTGAAAGTGTGGGACCAGCGCGCCTACAAGGATTACGACGACACGCAGGAACTCGGCACGCGCAACATCAAGGTGGCGCTGCGCAGGTTGCGAAAGTTCGCGCGCGAAGGCGCGGCCGACGAGCTGGACCTGGACGACACGATCAAGTCCACCGCAGCCAATGCAGGCTGGCTCGACATCAAGATGATTCCCGAGCGGCACAACAACGTGAAGATTTTGCTGCTCATGGATGTGGGCGGCACGATGGACGAGCACATCCATCGTGTCGAGGAAATGTTCTCGGCCGCCAAGGCGGAGTTCAAGCACCTGGAGTTCTATTACTTCCACAACTGCGTCTATGACTTCATGTGGAAGAACAACCGCCGCCGCTTCTCCGAGAAGTTCGCGACCTGGGACATCATCAGGAAGTACAACAAGGACTACAAGCTGATCTTCGTCGGCGACGCGACCATGAGCCCGTACGAGATCCTGCAGCCCGGCGGCAGCGTTGAGTACAACAACGAAGAAGCCGGCGCGGAGTGGATGCAGCGCCTGACCAATGCGTTTCCGAAGTTCGCCTGGATCAACCCCGAGCCTCAAGGCGTCTGGCAGTACCGGCAAAGCATCAGCGTGATCCAGCAGCTGGTGAACCAGAGGATGTACCCGCTCACGATCAAGGGGCTGGAAGAGGCGATGCGGTTGTTGTCGAAGTAAACGGTTTCTCCTGCCATACCGCAGCATGAGGAACGCCCGAGACCGTCATGTCACTCATAGGTCCCAAACACCTTATGAACGACAAGATGACCAGGACATACAACCCGACCAAACCCGCGCGAACCCAACACGCTGAGCGGCTGCGCCGCGCTTCTTTCCGCTGTACAGCGCGCGACGGTGGCGCCAGGTCAGGCGCCACAGTGCCGGCACTGCCCGCGCGACTGCCACAGCAGGCGGTCGCCCAACCGCGGGCGACCAGCATCAACTTCCTGCAGCATCCTTCAGGAGTGGCCGCACAAACAGTCGGCCCTTTCCTGACCGTCCAGGAGCGCGTGAACCTGGCGCAAACGTCCGTGCGCATGCACAGGGAAGTCAGCAGCAGCATTGGGTATCAGGAGTCGGTCCGCTTCCACCGGGCGCGTCAGGCAGCAGCACTGGCAGCGCAGAGGTGCAACTCGCGCTCCCGCTTCAGCTCGGGCGACGACGATGCCGACCTTTTGCAAATCGCGCGATCTGAGCTGGATCGCACCTGCATCGATATCGTCGAAGCCCGCGCGTCGCGCAAGAGGGTCCATCCGCTTTACCCGGCCTTCCGGGAGGCCCGGCGGATTTTGAATCAATGGGACACCGTGACCGCTGCCACTTTGCTGGCGTCGGAACAGCTTCTGGTGGAGGCTTGCGATGCGACCAATACGCTGGGCCTGCAGCAGGCATTGGCGCTGCACGACCAGATCTGGCAACTGCAGGCACTCGAGCAGCAAGTGCCGCGCAATCAGGCTGAGATTGATTGGTGCCTCGCGTGGCTTCACAGCGAACTCAAAGTGCTGGTCAACAATTGCGCCATCGACATGCTTGACGACCTGCGCCTGCCCAATGATCCGCCCGTATTGCGTTCGCCTATGGGCAATGTCGTCTTCATCTCGCATGCCGCTGGTGAACCCTGGACCGACACCGTCGATCAGTCCCACACGTTTGCTTTCAGCGGCGTCATTACGCAAAGCATTGCCCGCCCCAGCCCGGCCGAGGGTTTGACCCGGATGCGGGTCCGGTTCAGGGAAAACGCGTTTAGCGAAGCGAGGTATGTGCACGTGTTCAACGTGCAACCCACGACCATGAACATGGACATGGACATGGACCAGCCCGAATGAACACCTTGCTGGTACCACCGACGGGAATCGAACCCATATCTAGCGCTTAGGAGGCGCTCGTTCTATCCATTGAACTACGGCGGCAAGTGGAGCCATTGTAATTGGCGCTTCACTGCGGCCCGGCGGGGCGGAAGTAGGCCAGGTAGTGAGCCAGCTCGGCCAGCTCGACATCTTTCAGCCCATACAGCGACGCCGCCATGATCGTGTCCCGGCCCGGGCCGGGGTGATCGCGAAACTGCTTCATCGACTGCATCAGGAATTGCTCGTGCTGGCCGGCCAGCCGCGGTATCTGCTCTCGGCCCGCATAGTCCGGCAGGTGGCAGGTGCCGCACAACATCCGGTTGGCCAGCGCCTGGCCGCGCCGCCACATCGCTTCATCGACCGACCCCCTGGCGGCCACCGGCTTTTGCGCGGCGAAGTAGCTGGCCAGCGTGATGATCTCGGTGTCCTTGATGTTGTCGAGCATCCCCTTCATCTCGGGGATGACACGCAGGCCCTCACGAATCAGCACCAGCTGGTTCTCAATGAACAGTCTGGGCTGACCGGCAAGGGACGGCGTGGTCGGGATTTGCGAGTTGCCTTGCGGCCCGTGGCAGGCCATGCAAAGCGCGGCTTGCGCCGGGGCTGCGATCTCCTGCCCATGCGCAAACACCGCGCCTGCAGAAAGCGCAACAACGAATGCCCGCCGTGCCAGCCGCTGCAAGCCCTCACGCATCGGAAGGCGGCCGGCGCACCGCGTCACGGACGGGCATACGAGATGCGGTAGATAGCACCGAGCTGCTCGTCAGACAGCAGCATCGAGCCATCGGGCATTTGCAGCATGTAGACAGGCCGACCCGAGAACGCATCGGTCGCCGGGTTGTGCAGGAAGCCGGTGACAAACGGCGTGATTCGCGCGTTGCCGCCGTTCGCGTCTGTAGTCACTGTCACAACGTCGTAGCCGAACTTCTTGGAGCGGTTCCACGAACCCTTGCGGGCAACGAACATCGCGTTGCGATACTCAGGCGGGAACATGGACCCGGTGTAGAACGTGACGCCCATCACTGCGGCATGGGGTCCCATCGTCGTCACGGGCAGCGTGACGCCCTCGCAAGCGCGCTCGCGGCGAACGTCCTTGTCCACAACCCCATTGGCGTGGCAGTACGGGAAACCGAAGTTCAGGCCGGCACGCGGCATGCGATTGAGTTCGTCTTCCGGACCATCGTCGCCCATCCAGTCGCGGCCATGGTCGGTGAACCAGAGTTCGCGGGTCACGGGGTGCCATGCAAAGCCCTGCGTGTTGCGCACGCCGCGGGCAACCACTTCCATGTTGGAGCCATCGGCGTCGTACCGGCGGATCTGCGCATACGCATCGGTTGGAACGCAGATATTGCAGGGCGCGCCGAAGGGCACATAGAGCTTGCCATCAGGTCCGAAGGCGATGAACTTCCAGTTGTGATGCTGTTCGGGCGGCAAGTTGAATCGCGCGGTGAGGTCCTGCGGCGGCGCTGCCGGATTGCGATCGATGCCATCAAAGCGCAGCATCTTGTCGATGGCGGCCACGTACAGGGAGCCGTTGTGCCATGTCACGGCAGGCTGATTGAGCTTGTCGATGACTACGCGGCTGGTGCGCTCGCGGCCGTTGTCGGTGATCTCATAAACGCGTCCAATGCCACGGGTGCCCGCATAGATCTTGCCCGTCTCGCTACGTGACATCGCACGGATGCCCGGCGTTCCGTGCGACCACAGCTCGATCTTGAATCCAGGCGGCAGCCGGAAGTTTTGCAGGGGAATCTCGCCGGGCGGCGTGGCCGTCAGGCGTCCTGCAACCGGCGCCAGGGGTGAGGCGGCCTGCTCCGGAGCGCGACCCTGTTGCCACGCCGGCGCATTGGCGGGCAAAGGCGCGGCAACCGGTGAAACCGTGACTGCTGCCGGAGCCGGACCGGATTGAGTGGCGCAGCCCGACATAAGCCCGGCAAGCGAAAGCATTACAAGCAATCTATTGACCATGTCTTTCTCCTCTGTTGTTTGTGTCGGATGCTAGTGCGAACGCCACCGCGTCCTGCGAGGGTTTCCACGACCGACCTAGGTTCTAACAATTGGATTCAAAGCGCGGGGTTAGCGTGAGTCTTGTCCTACAGACAAACGCCGGTGCAGGAGTAACCTGCGCAGTGCCCAAGGGGAAAGCAATGACGTCAGCCGACTACCGCATTGAAAGCAACCAGCCCATCAACGGCCTGCTCTGGCCCGCCCGAGGCGCTCACCGATTCGAGGTGAAAGACCGGGCGCTGGCCGTCACCCTCGCTGCCAAGTCGTTCACGCAGCCCTCCAGCGAAATCCGCGTGGTGCATGTGCCCACCGGCGAGATCGTGTTTCGAAAACAGGCTTCTTCGCAGGCCGGCATCTCCGACGAAGCGTGATCAGCGCTCACCGCTCCTGAGCGTGCGGCTGAGCAGCATCACCGGCACCAGCCCCACCAGCACCAGCGCGAGCGACGGCAAGGCCGCCTCGCCCAGGCGCTCATCGCGTGCCAGCTGGTAGGCGACGACTGCCAGCGTGTCGGTGTTGAAGGGCCGCAGCACCATCGTCGCGGGCAGCTCCTTCATCACGTCAACAAAGACCAGCAAGGCTGCCGCCATCGATGAGCGCCGCAGTAGCGGCCAATGTACGCGTGACAGCAGGCGCGTACCGCCCGAGCCCAGAACACGTGCCGTGTCATCGAAGCTCGCAGGGATGCGTGCGTAGCCGCTCTGGATGGATTGCAGCGCGACCGACACGAAGCGCACGAGGTAAGCCCACACCACCCCCAGCACGGTCGCAGTGACCAGCCCGCCGACGCCCGACTCCGGCGCGACCGACTGCAACCACCCCACCGGCAACAACAACCCGACGACGATCACCGCGCCCGGCACCGCATAGCCCAGACCCGCCAGTTGCACGACGCCGCGATTGATCGAATGGGGCGCACGCCGCAGGCTGAATGCCATCAGCACGGCGATGACGACAGCGGCGATCGCGCTGATCGCGCCCAGCCGCACACTGTTGAACGACCACTGCAGGAATCGATCCCAGGGCAGCACCGACCAATCGGCCGCCAGTGGCCTGAGCATGAAGACGACCGGCAGCACAAAACCCAGCAGCACCGGCATGCCGCAAAGCAGCCACGCCATGCACAGCCGCGAACCGTGCAACCGCATCGCCTGCGCGTCGCGGGCATGCGGACGGCCGCCCCGGGTGGACGAGAACCGCAGGCGTCGCTGTGCCTTGCGCTCCAGCGCCAGCAGGAATGCGACGACCACGAGCAGCATGGTCGCGAGTTGGGCGGCAGCAATGCGGTTGTCCATCGCCAGCCATGCCTTGTAGATGCCGGTGGTGAAAGTCTGGATACCGAAGTAGCTCGAGACACCGAAGTCGGCCAAGGTCTCCATCAGCGCGAGCGCGATTCCCGCTGCGATGGCGGGCCGCGCCAGCGGCATCGCGACTTCGCGGATGCGTCGGCGAAGCGGTGCGCCCAAAAGCCGCGCAGCTTCCATCAGGTGACCGGCGCGCTCACTCAATGCGGTGCGAACGAGCAGGTAAACATAGGGGTAGAGCGAGACGATGAACACGACCGCCGCGCCGCCGAAACTGCGCACCTCGGGAAGCACGCGACCCTCCAGCCCAAAGCTGGATCGAAGCCACGTCTGCGCCGGTCCGGCGAACTGCAGGAAGTCGGTGTACGCATAGGCCACGACATAGGCGGGCATGGCCAGGGGCAGGAGCAGCATCCACTCGAGGGTGCGTCTTCCCTGGAAATCAAAGAGCGTGACCGCTGCAGCCGTCGCACCACCCACCAGTGCCACGCCAACGCCAACGACCACACAAAGCCCCAGGCTGGTCCACGCATAACCAGGCAACACCGTCGATGCCATCTCGCCGAGGATTTGCGCGCTGCGGCTGTCCCATTGCGTCCACGAAGCAAGCACGGCCAGCACCGGCAGGACCAGCAGGCCCGCGAGCAGCAAAAGGAGCAGGTCCGGGACCCGGAGCGAGCGCATGAAGGGTGTGAAATGAAGAGCCCTGGGCCCTTGGACGCAAATGAGAATTGTAAGCATCTAGAATTGAGGCATGTTCGTCGAGGTCAGGCAGTTGTCCATCCAATATCCGTCGCGCGCGATGCCGGCGGTGGACAACGTCACATTCGGGCTTCGCGCCGGTCAGATCGGCGTGCTGATCGGGCCTTCGGGCTGCGGCAAGACGACCCTGCTGCGTGCCATCGCGGGCCTCGAACGCGTGACGGCCGGTGAGATTCGAATCGCCGGCCAGGTGGTGGGCAGTGCCCAGGTTGATTTGCCTGCAGAACAGCGGCGCGTCGGCATGGTGTTCCAGGACTACGCGTTGTTTCCCCATCTCGATGTGGGCCAGAACGTCGCCTTCGGATTGCATCACCTGCCCAAGAGCGAACGCGCGTCTCGCGTGGAGGAAGTCCTGGCGTTGGTCGGACTCGCGGGCATACAGCGTCAGTTTCCGCACGAGCTCTCGGGCGGTCAGCAGCAGCGTGTGGCGCTGGCCCGTGCGCTCGCGCCCAAGCCGCGACTGCTCCTGCTGGACGAGCCGTTTTCCAATCTCGATGTCGATCTGCGCGAACGCCTCGCGCACGAGATTCGCGCCATCCTCAAGGCCGCGCAGGCCACGGCCCTGTTCGTCACGCATGACCAGCTGGAGGCATTTGCCACCGGCGACTTCATCGGCGTGATGCACCAGGGACACCTGCACCAATGGGCCGATGCGTACACGCTCTATCACCGGCCCGCCACGCGCTTCGTCGCTGACTTCATCGGGCACGGTGTGTTCGCACCGGCCACGCTGCGCGAAGTCGGCAAGCGGCTGGTGGTCCAGACGCCACTGGGCGACCTGACCGATGTCGCGTCATTGGCGCCGGGGCTGGTAGTCGGCGATTACGACGTGCTGCTGCGCGCCGATGACATCGTGCATGACGACGATTCACCCGTGAAGGCAGAAATCGTGCGCAAGGCGTTTCGCGGCTCGGAGTTTCTCTACACGCTGCGCCTGGCCAGCGGACAGATCGTGATGGCGCATGTGCCCAGCCATCATGACCACAAGATCGGCGAGTGGATCGGCATTCGCGCCAAGGTCGATCACATCGTCACGTTTGCCCGGGGCGGCACGGACGACGCGGAAAGCTCAGGGCTGCCGCAAGGCGCTCACAGCTGATCGCAGGTCCTCGGCCCACGCGCGCCGGTTGCGTCCGTCGTTCATCTGCGGTTCGCCGAAGTTCACGACGGCCGCGATCGGCGGCGACGTCAAGGCGCGCCACAGCGAACCCACCAGCGTGTCGTCGTCGATATAGAGCGCGCCGAAGCTGATCTCGCGCGTCTTCGCGTCGAGGTAATCCAGCGACACCGGCTGCACCGGCGCGTCAGCGGAGATCGCCGCCTGGATCAGGTTGGCGTGAAAGGGCAGCAGCGATTTGCCATCGCTCGTGGTGCCTTCGGGGAACACGGCGACCACTTCGCCGGATTTCAGGCTTTCCGTGATGCGGTGCACGACCCGCATCGCATCGCGCCTGGATGCGCGTTCGATATAGATGGTGCCGCCGCCTGTGGCCAACGTACCGATCAGGGGCCAGTCCTTGACGTCGGCTTTGGAAACGAACCGACAATACCGCGCCGCATGCATCACGAGGATGTCGAGCCACGAAATGTGATTGGCCACGAGCAGCATCGGTCCGTCTGCGGGTGGGTGTCCATGCACTTCCAGGCGGATACCCAGCACCCGCAGCATTTCCAGCGACCAGGCCTGGACCCGGGCCTCCTGCTCGACCTGCGACATGCGCGGAAACAGCAAGGTGATCGTGAGCAGGCCCGCGAAGCCATGCAACAGGGCGCGCATCAGCTTCCACGCGGCGCGCAGCGACTTCATCGGGTTCAGTGCGCGCGCGACCGGCTTTCAAACGCCACCTGGCCGGCGGCAATCGTCCAGCGCACGCGTCCGGGCAACTCATAGCCCGAGAACGGTGTGTGCTTGCCCTGGCTGCGCAAAGCCTCGTCGGTGACGGTCCAGGCGTCTTGCGGATCGAACACGCAGACATCTGCAATGCCGCCTTCCACCAGCTGGCCGACGCTCGCCTGCAAGGTGCCCAGCGAAGCGCCCAGGACACGTGCAGGTTCGCTCGTGATCACTGCAAGGCCACGCGTGAGACCCAAACCGCTTTCCTGCGCCCACTTCAGCGACAGGCCCAGCAGCAACTCCAGGCCCGTCGCTCCGGCCTCGGCTTCGGCGAAGGGCAAGGTCTTGCCGTCTTCATCGACCGGTGTGTGATCGGACACGAGCGCATCGATGGTGCCGTCGGCCAGGCCCTCGCGAAGGGCATCGCGATCGCGTTGCTGGCGCAGCGGCGGATTCAGGCGCATGCGGCTGTCGAAGTAACCGATGTCGTTGTCGGTGAGGTGCAGCGAATTGATGCTGATGTCGCAGGTGACGGGCAGCTTCTGCGCCTTGGCCTGACGCACCAGTTCGACTCCGGCTGCGCTGCTCAAACGGCAGATGTGCACGCTCGCCCCCGTGAGCTTCATCAACTCGAAAATCGTGTACAGCGCAATCGTTTCTGCGGCGACCGGGACACCCGACAGGCCTAACCGGGTTGCAAGTGCGCCACTGGCAGCAACGCCGCCGCCCAGATGCAGTTCCTGCGGGCGAAGCCACACCGTATAGCCATAGGTGGCTGCATAGAGCAGCGCGCGCTGTTGCACTTGCGTGTTGGCAAGCGGGATCTCGGCCTGGCTGAAGCCGACGCAGCCGGCCTCGGTCAGCTCCACCATCTCGGTGAGGATTTCGCCGTGCAGGCCGCGCGTGAGCGCGCCCAGCGGAAACACGCGTGCCTGGTGCAATTTCTCGGCGCGGAACTTCAGCATCTCCACCAGGCCTGGCTCATCGAGCACGGGGTCGGTATCGGGGGGGCAGACGACGCTCGTGACGCCACCGGCCACGGCTGCGGCCATTTCGCTTTCGAGCATGCCTTCGTGTTCGTGGCCGGGTTCACGCAGGCGCACGGCAAGGTCAACCAGGCCCGGCGCCACGATGCAGCCGTTCGCGTCGATCACCTTGCTCGGCGTGAAGCCGGGCGGCGTGTTTCCGATCGACACGATGCGACCTGCTGCAATCGCAATGTCGCAAATCTCGTCGAAGTTCGACGCAGGATCGATGACGCGGCCGTTCTTGATGAGGATTTTCATTTCGTGTTCTGACCTCTGTTCAAGCCTGCGTTCAGGCTTCATTGCCTGCGACGATGCTCATCACCGCCATGCGCACTGCGATGCCGAAAGTCACCTGCGGCAAGATGACGCTCTGCTTGCCATCGACCACGGCGGAGTCGATCTCCACCCCGCGATTGATCGGCCCGGGATGCATCACGATCGCATCGGGCTTGGCCAGTTGCAGCTTCTCCTGCGTCAGGCCGAAGCTCTTGAAGAACTCCTGCGACGAAGGCAGCAACGCTCCGCTCATGCGCTCGTTTTGCAGCCGCAGCATGATGACGACGTCGCAGCCCCGTATGCCTTCTTCCAGCGAGTGGCACACCCGCACGCCCATCTGCGCCATGTCGCCGGGCACCAGCGTCTTCGGCCCGACCACACGCACCTCGGCGCAGCCCAGGGTCGTGAGCGCATGGATGTCCGACCGCGCAACGCGCGAGTGCAGCACATCACCGACGATGGCCACGGTGAGATTGGAGAAGTCTTTCTTGTAGTGCCGGATCGTGTACATGTCCAGCAAGCCCTGCGTCGGATGCGCGTGGCGGCCGTCACCTGCATTGATGACGTGAACGTGGGGCGCAACGTGCTGCGCGATCAGGTACGGCGCGCCGGATTCGCTGTGCCGCACGACGAACAGGTCCGCGGCCATCGCCGAGAGATTGGCAATCGTGTCCAGCAGCGACTCGCCCTTGGACGCCGAAGAGCGCGCGATATCGAGGTTGATCACATCGGCGGACAGCCGCGTCGCCGCAATCTCGAACGTGGTGCGCGTGCGCGTGGAGTTTTCGAAGAAGAGGTTGAACACGCTCTTGCCGCGAAGCAGCGGCACCTTCTTGACTTCACGGTCGCTCACGCTGACGAAGCTCGCCGCGGTATCGAGGATGTGCGTGACGATGTCGCGCGGCAGACCCTCGACCGAGAGCAGGTGAACCAGCTCGCCGTTCTTGTTGAGTTGGGGATTGCGCTTGTAGAGCATCAGGATTCCTCGATCCGGAAACTGAACTCGCCGGCATCGCCTTGCGCCAGCGAGAGCGACTGCGAAGACGGCAGCGTCACGCGTGCGGCGGCATAGTCGGCCTGAATCGGCAGCTCGCGCCCGCCCCGGTCCACCAGCACCGCGAGCTTCACGCTGGCCGGACGGCCGTAGTCGAACAGCTCGTTGATGACCGCGCGAATCGTGCGCCCGGTAAAGAGCACGTCGTCGAGCAGGATGATGTGCGCGTCGTTCACGTCGAACTCGAGCTGCGTCTGCTGGCCCGCGCCCGACAGGCCGCGCTTGGCAAAATCGTCACGGTGCATCGCCGACGAAATCACGCCCGCGCTGCCCGGCAGTTGCATGTCCTTGTGCAGGCGTTGCGCGAGCCACGCGCCGCCGGACGTGATGCCGACCAGGCGCGCATTCGCGACGCCCATCTGCTGCACGCCCCGCAGCAGTTCGCGGTACAGGGCTTCCGCATCCAGGTACAAAGCCCCCACGCCGGATGCTGATGCACCGGGTACTGCGTTGGTCGGACTGCTCACGGCAGGCTCCTCAAGAACTGTTCAAGAATCACGCAGGCCGCGCCTGCATCGGCATCGGCGCTGCCCGAAGAAAGCGCCTCGGTCGTGCTGTAGCGCTCATCGACTTCGTAGACTTCCAGCTTCAACCTGCCGCGCAGTTGCCGGGCGAATTTTTTCGCCCGCGCCGTATTGTCGTGGCTGGCGCCGTCGGGGTGGAAGGGGACGCCGACGACCAGTGCATCGGGCTGCCACTGCCTGACGCGCAGCTCGGCCTGGACCAGCCGCGCATCGCCTTCAGCCTTGATCGTGGGCTGCGGCGTCGCGGTGCGCAGCATGCGATTGCCCACGGCCACGCCGGTGCGCTTCAATCCGTAATCGAAAGCAAGAAACGTCTGGAAATGGGAAGGGACGCTAACTGGGGAGTCGCCAGCGTGGGGGCTCACTATGCGTGCCCCGCGTCGGGAGAAAGCATCCAGGATTGGAGGCCGAGGAGGGACAAAGCCTTCTCATACCGCTGCTCGACCGGCGTATCGAAGATGACCGCGATATCCGCACCCACCGTCAGCCAGCTGTTCTCGGCCAGTTCGGATTCGAGCTGGCCTTCGCCCCAGGCCGAATAGCCCAGCGACACGAGCACCTTGCGCGGGCCGGCTCCGGTGGACAGGGCCTCCAGGACATCCTTGGAGGTGGTCATCTCCAGGCCGCCGGGAATCGTCATGGTCGAGGCATACACCGGCTCGCTGGGCGCCGATTCGCGCGCGAACACCGCTTCGTGCAAGACGAACCCGCGCTCGGTCTGCACCGGGCCGCCCTGGAACACGGGTGTGCGCGCAAGATCGTCACGACCCAGCGGAAGTTCGACCTTGTCGAAGAGATTGCCCAGGTTGATATCGCTGGGCTTGTTGATGACGAGGCCCAGCGCACCGCGAGCGCTGTGCTCGCAGAGGTAAACGACGGATCTGGAAAAGGCTTCGTCCTGAAGCCCCGGCATCGCAATGAGGAAATGATGCGTCAGGTTGATGGACGATTCTTCGGCAGGCATGATCGGTCATTTTAACGCCTCGATGAACTCAACCTACGCTGCGGGTCTTGTGTGGTTCCGCCGGGATTTGCGAGCCCACGACAACGCCGCCCTTTCGCACGCGCTGCAGGCGTGCGGGCAGGTCCACTGCGCTTTCGTCTTCGACAAGAACATCCTCGATTCGCTGCCCCGGCGCGACCGGCGCGTTGAATTCATTCGCGAGTCGGTCGCTGAGCTCGATGAGGACCTGCGTGCGCTGGCCGGACGGGCGGGGCCGGGTCTCATCACTTCCCATGCGGCGGCTGCGACAGAGATCGTTCGGCTTGCCGTCCAACTCGGCGCACGAGCGGTGTTCGCCAACCATGACGATGAGCCGCTGGCCCTGCAACGCGATAGCGAAGTCAGGACGGCGCTGGCGGCGCAAGGCATCGCGTTTCATACGTTCAAGGACCACACTGTCTTCGAGCGGCGCGAGGTGCTGACCCAGTCGCAGTCGCCCTATACGGTGTTCACGCCGTACAAGCGGGCGTGGCTCGCGAAATTGGGGCCTGCCGAGATCGAGCCCTACGCAGTGGCCGCCAATGCCATTCGGCTGGCGGACAGGCCTGCCGAGTTGCGCAGCCCGGTTCCATCGCTCGCAGAACTCGGGTTCGAGCCGAGCAACCTGAAGGACCTCCAGATCGCCACCGGCACGACGGGCGGCCGCACGCTCTTGAAGACGTTCGCAGGACGCATCGACGCCTATGACGAGACGCGCAACTTTCCCGCCATCAACGGCCCGAGTTACCTGGGGGTGCACCTGCGCTTCGGCACGATCTCGATTCGCGAAGCGGTGGCCAGTGCATTGCCGCGCTACGAAGCAGGTTCGGTCGGCGCCGCAACCTGGCTGAGCGAGCTGGTCTGGCGTGACTTCTTCTTTCAGGTGCTGGCCAACTTCCCACATGTCGCGGGACACAACCACGGCGGCGCGAGTTTTCGCCCGGCCTACGACGCGATCCAGTGGGAAGAAGGACCGCAGGCCGATGAGCACTTCGCGGCCTGGTGCGAGGGCCGCACCGGCTATCCGCTGGTCGATGCAGCGATGGCGCAGATCAACAGCACCGGTTACATGCATAACCGCCTGCGCATGGTCGTTGCCAGTTTCCTGACCAAAGACCTGGGCATCGACTGGCGGCGAGGCGAGCGCTACTTCGCCCAGCAACTCAACGACTACGACCTTGCAGCCAACAACGGAAACTGGCAGTGGGCGTCATCCAGCGGCTGCGACGCGCAGCCTTACTTTCGCATCTTCAACCCGGTCAGCCAGAGCCGCCGGTTCGACCCCGACGGGAAATTCATCTCGCTGTACTTGCCGCAACTGGCAGCGCTGGGACCCCGGCTGATTCACGAACCCTGGACCACCGCCCCCACAAAAAACTATCCCGCGCCCATCGTGATGCACGACGAAGCGCGGGAGAAGACGTTGAAGCGTTACGCCGTCGTCAAAGGCCAATAGGCTGATGAACTAGGCCAGCGCAGCCGCGTTGCAGTAGTGCTTGACCAGCGACAGCAACTCTTCTTCCGAGTACGGCTTGCCCAGGTAATGGTCAACGCCCAGTTCCCTGGCGTGCTCGCGGTGTTTTTCGGCGATACGCGACGTGATCATGATGATCGGCAGGTCTTTCAGGCGCTGGTCGCCGCGGATGTTGCGCGCCAGGTCGAAGCCGTCCATGCGCGGCATTTCGATGTCGGACAGCACGACCGTTGGCTTTTCCTCAGCCAGACGTTCCAGCGCTTGCAGGCCATCGGCCGCCATCGCCACGCGGTAGCCTTCGCGCTGCAGCAGGCGCTGCGTCACGCGGCGCACCGTGATCGAATCGTCCACCACCAGCACCAGCGGAATCTGCGGTGCAGCCGGCACCGGCTCTGCCGGGGCTTCCACCACACCGCCCGCGTCCAACACCTCGGGCTGTGGAGAGTCGGCGCTCATCGTGCGGGCCTGATCGCCGTACACCGTGGTCAGCGCCACGGGGTTGTAGATCAGCACCACGGCGCCCGAAGCGAGCACGGTCATGCCGGCAAGACCCGGCAGGCGCGCAAGCTGCGGGCCCAGGTTCTTCACCACCACTTCCTGGTTGCCCAGCACTTCATCGACGTGCATGGCAACGCGCTGCGCGGCACTTCGGAACACGACCACGGGAAGCGTGCGACCTTGCGGCTCCAGGCTTCGCGTGGACGATTGCAGCAGCGCACCCGACCAGTAGAAGGGCACCTTCTCGCCGCCGACATCGTAGGTGCCGGTGGCATAGGCCTGCTCGAGCTCCTTGGGCGTGGCGCGTCGAACCACTTCCACCACGTTCGCAGGCACACCGATGGACAGCTTGCCGGTGCGGATCATCACCACCTGCGTCACAGCAGTGGTCAGGGGCAGTACCAGCTTGAAGCTCGTGCCCTGCCCCGATTTCGTCGTCGTCTCGATCCGGCCGCCGAGCGCGTTGACTTCGGCGCGGACCACGTCCATGCCGATGCCGCGTCCCGAAAGCTCGGTGATTTCCGTCGCTGTTGAAAAGCCCGGCATGAAAATGAGATTGGCGGCCTCCTGGTCGGACAGTTCCTGGTCCGCCGTGATCAACCCCTGCTGCAAGGCCTTCTCGCGGATGCGCGGCACGTTCAGGCCGGCGCCATCGTCGCGGAACTCGACCGACACGTCATTGCCTTCATGGTGAAGCCCAATGAGGATGGTGCCGGCCGCGTCCTTGCCGGCTGCCATTCGGGCCACCGGGTCTTCAATGCCGTGCGCCACGCAGTTGCGCAGCAAATGCTCGAACGCCGGCGTCATGCGGTCCAGCACGCCGCGGTCCATTTCGATGGAGCCGCCGGTGATGTCCAGCTTGACCTGCTTGCCGGTTTCCTTGGAGGCCAGCCGAATGACCCGATACAAGCGCTCGGAGATGCCTTCGAACTCCACCATGCGGGTGCGAAGCAGGTCGCGCTGCAATTCGCGCGTCTGGCGAGCCTGCGCAATCAGGTCGTCTTCCGTCGATTCCACCGTGCGTTGCAAATTGCGCTGCACGGTTGCCACGTCGTTCACCGACTCGGCCATCATGCGCGTCAGTTCCTGCACACGGGTGAAGCGGTCGAATTCGAGTGGGTCGAATCCGGCCGCCGAATCCTTGGCTTGCGCGAGGCGCGACTGCATCTGCGATTCGGCCTGCAACTCGATGTCGCGCAGCTGTGCGCGCAGGCGGTCCAGGTTGCCTGTGAGATCGGTGAGTGAGCTGCGCAATTGCCGCAGCTCTGCCTCCAGGCGAGAGCGGGTGATCATCACCTCGCCGGCCTGGTTGACCAGGCGGTCCAGCAGTTGCGAACGAACGCGAACGGCCTGGTTGGCGGCTGCGCGCTGCGGCGCGATGTTGGTCATGACCGGGCGGGCGATCAGCGCGCGCGCCATCGGCTGCGGTTGCTGCTGCACGGATGGCGCGAACGCATCTTGCGCAGCGGCCGGTGATTCCGGCTCGGCCAGGGCTTGCTGGTACAGCGCTGGCTCGACTGCGTCGGGGGCGCTTGTGATGCCGGCAAGTCCGGTGACCCGCAAGGTCTCGAAGGTGGCCTGCATGCTGTCATAGCGCTGCAGGATCGGCTCGATGTTGTCGGTGCTGACCGCATCCATGCCGAGGTACTCGATCTCGGATTCCATGCGGTGTGAGAGCTCGCCCAGGCGCAAGGCGCCCGCCAGCCGCGCACTCCCCTTGAGCGTGTGCAAGGCTCGCAGCGCCTCATCGCGCGCGCTGCGATTGTCCGGACGCGCGCTCCACTGGCGCAAAGCGCCACCCAGCTGCGGCATCAGCTCGATCGCTTCTTCCTCGAAGATCGGGAAGAGGTCGGGATCGAGTGCGTCTTCGACGTCGATATCGTCGTCATCGTCGTTCAGCGCGACAACTGTTCGCCGGGCCGCTTCCGGCACGTCGGAAACCGGCTGGAAAACCGGTGCCGGCTCGAAGGACCTGACGGGCTCCATCGGTGCCATCGGTACCATCGGCTCCATTGGCTGCATGGGCTGCATGGGCTCCATCGGCTCCAGCGGCTCGATTTCCTGAGCCGGCGCGTGAGCGGCAGGCTCGTCGAAGACGAACTCCTCGACCAGCGGCGCATCGAGGGTGATTTCTTCACCCACCGGCTCAGCCGGCGACTCGAATACAGGCGGCGCGACGGCCTCGATGACCTCGGGCTCCGGCTCCGGCTCGGGCACGGCCGCCACAACAGCAACGGGCTCCGGCTCGACCGGCGCGGGCTCTTGCGCCGCGAAATCAAGATCGCCGAATCCGCTCATCCCCGGCATGGCGGAGTCAGGCGCGTCATCGCGCGGTGCGATGTCGAGTTCGCGCAGGGCCTGCAGCGACTCCACGATCCCGAAGGCCGGCTCTTTCAGGAAGCCCGCGGCGAACTGGTGCAACAGCCGACGAATTTCTTCCGCTGCATCTGTGAACGCCGCACCATGCGCTGGCGTGCAAAAGGCCAGGCTCTGCGCGTGCTGCAGGGCGCTTTCGAGCGCACGGGCAATGTCCGACAAAGCGTGAAAGCCCACGGTGGCAGAACTGCCTGCCAGCGCGTGCGCCAGGCCCACTGTGGAGTCTGGAACGGGTCGGTCGAGTTCGAGGGCCCACTCGCTGACTTCATTGGCCAGTCGACGGGACCACTCATCGGCCTCGTTCAGGTACACGTTGTACAGGGGGATGCCAATTCGCAGCGACCCGATCACCTTCACCTGCTCGTCAACTTCGTGCGCAGGCTCCAGGTCCAGGTGTTCAGGTTCGTCTGCAAACTGCTCCGTCACTTCGACGCCGGTCGAAGGCTCTACGGCAGCAGGGCCAGAGGCGGCTGCCAGGCTGTCAAAGTCGATGCCCTCGATCTCTGGCGGCACATCCGCGGCCAGGGACTCGATCGACGACGCCTCAAGTGCTGGCGCTGCCTCGGCTTCAGCGACCTGTTCGGGTTCGAAATCAAAATCGAAATCAGCACCCAACGCGTCGATCGAGGTTTCTACAGGCGGTGCCGACTCGGTGGGCGCGGGCCGGATGATCTGTGTCGAATCAAATCCTGCGGGCTCGAATTCGGGCATGCCCGGCGCATCGAGTTCAATTGTTTCGTCCGCGTCCTGGAACGCAGGTGCAACGTCAGGCACGACAGGCAGCTCGGCCTCCACCGGTGCATTGGCGACTTCGAGAGGCTGCGGCGCCTCGGCTTCAAACCCGACATCAATCTCATGGGGCTCGTCGGGCGCAGCGGCAAGTTCTCCGAACCCGGACATGGCGACAGGGAACTCGAAAGCGACCAGCTTGTTGTCGACTCGCAATGCGTCGGCCGGGCCGCGGAATACGCCTGCCTTCCACATCGCAGCGTCGTGCCGTGCAACATCTTCGGTCCAGCGACCGAAGCCACGCATTGCATCGCGAGCCAGCACACGCAGCTCGTCAGTCGCCTGTTTCTGGTCTGCAAGCCAGGTGTTGATCAGCTGCTCAAGCGACCAGGCCGCTTCGCCGTATTCGTCCAGGCCGACCATGCGGGAGCTGCCCTTGAGCGTGTGGAACGCCCGGCGCAACGTGGTGAGCTCACCCAGGTCCCCAGGATTGGCGGCCAGTGCATCCAGCGCCGCCAGGCCGGTTTGCACCACCTCGCGCGCTTCCTCCAGGAAGATGTCCAGCAGGTCGTCTTCTTCAATGTCCGGCTCGGGAGCGGGTGCAGGCGCGGCGGTGTGCATGGCGACCGTGGCATGCTCCGTCGCGGCTTGCGGCACTGCCGATGCGGCGGGCAAGTCGAAGCCGTCGAGTGCCTGGGCCAGCTCGCCAAATGCGGCTTCCGGCAATGCCTCGAGCACCGGCGCGGCCGCCTGCTCGATGAGCTCGGGTTGCAAGCCCGGCGTCTGGTCTGCATCGCCGGTTCGCCCCATCAAAGGACGCAGCTCGCCGGTGCTATCGTCGTACACAAACAGCTTCTTGGCCAGCGCAGGCTGGTAGTTCAGCATGTCGATCAGAAAGCCGAGAGCGCCCAGGTTATTGCCCAGCTTGTCAAACGTGCCGGCGCTGCGCGCCTGTGCTTCGTTGACCTCGGTGACGATGATTTCCTCGACGGCTTCGCGCATGCGACCCACGGCCTGCGCCGCCTGGTCCAGGCCGAGCACCGACAGCACACCGCGCATCTGAGCCAGGTGCGCCGGCGCATCCCGCAGCGGCGTCTTGTCTTGAAGATTGCGAAAGTACTGGTCCAGGAGCTTTTCGAGTTCGCCCAGGGTCCCGCGCAATTCACCGACGACGGAGCCCATCGTCTGGCGATCGCTCACACGCCGGTACAGCTCCTCCATCCAGGTTTCAAGGGGCTCGGGCTGCCCGCCCTGGCGAACCTGGTCGAGCCGCTCGGCCAGGCGCGCGGTGCGCACGGCCAGCTGGGGGTCGTTGGGATCGAGATCCTGGAATGCGGCTTCGAGGTACAGCACTGCAGTGGCGACTTCCATCGCGACTTCGGCGCCAGGCGGACGCGCCGTGCGCGCAATGCCTTCGACAACATTGGTGAGGGCCTGCGCCAGCGGACCGCTGGGCGGATGGAGCTTGAGCAGTGAATCGCTGACCAGGTGGAACTGGTCCACTACGCCCTTGAGCTTGTTGGCATCGCCGCCGGACAGCGAGGACCAGGTTTCCTTGGCCGACGTAATGCGCTTGCGCGCTTGCGCGAGAAGCACCGGATCGAACCGACCGTATTGCGTCGCGTAGTAGTCCACCGGCACGAATCGACCGAGCGACCAGGCGTGGCGAACCGCATCCAGGCAAGGGCAATCGTCGCCCGTACGGGGAACGGCCTGCGAGCAGAAAAACACCAGGTCGTGCGCGAGCCTGTCCGACACGCCCTGCTCGCCCTTGGCAAGCGATGCGTACTGCTGGAGGATGCGTGACGCAGCACGCTTGACGTACAGGTCGAACGGCAACAGCCCGGCCGAGAGGGCCTCAAAGTAGGCAGCGCAGATCTTCCAGAAAATCTTCGGCTGGCGAGCTGACTGGGTCACGGACAACGAAAGGCTCACACGCGCGAGTTCCGCAGCTGCCTCTACGTCGCCCGTCTTGACGAGCTTGAGCACGCCCTGGTCCATGCGAGAGCGCACGGCCGGATCGTAAATGATGGCTTCAGCTGCCGCAGGCGTCTGCGGGTCGTTCCAGCGCCAATCCAGCGACCACAGGTCGGCAGGATGCACGCGATCGGCGCCAGCGAGCTCCTGCGTGTCGCGGTACTGGGGGAACAGGCCGACGGCCGACGCAGGCTTGCCCAGAAGCACGCCTTCCAGGTACTCGGCCAGCGCGTAGCCGGCACGCTCCACCTTAGCTGCGGCTGTCTCGGTGCAAAGCTCCGGCTGCTCGATGAACCTCTGGACCGCCGCTTCCATGGAACGCAGCATGTGTGCCGGTGCCCCAAGCCCGACCATTTCAAGGGCGCCTACCGCCTGGTGCAACTGCTGGCGCGCGATGCGAAGCTGGCCGCCGTCCACGGAAGCCATGTCCTGGCCACGCGCAAGGGCCGTGTCGCGCACGAAACGCCGCAGCGCCGCAGACGCAGATTCGAGGGATTTGCGAAGCTCGTCCAGCACCCAGGCCAACGGGCCCAGGTCATTGGTGGCGACATCGATTTCGGTAGTTGATTCCATTGCTCACCTATGCCAGACGGCCAACCGACCTTTTACTGCGCTTCGGGGGAGGACCACACCTAGGCGATCTTGAATCGCGACACCGACTGGCGAAGTTCTTCAGCCATCCGAGAGAGTTCACGCACCTGCTGCGCCGTGGAACGCGTACCTTCACCGGTTTGTTCCGTCACCGCGAAAATGTGCTGGATGTTGCCGGCCACCACGTTGGCCGATTCGGCTTCGCGTGCAGCGGTCGTCGAAATCTGCTCAATCAGTTCGGCGAGCTTGCGTGACACCTGGTCAATCTCGGTCAGCGCAGTACCTGCGTTGTCGGAGAGCTTTGCCCCTTCCACCACACCCTGCGTCGATCGCTCCATGGCGGCCACCGCGTCCTGCGTGTCGGTCTGAATCGCCTTCACCAGCGCCGAGATCTGGCGCGTCGCGTCTGCGGAGCGTTCAGCCAGTCGCTGCACTTCTTCCGCCACCACCGAGAAGCCTCGTCCGGCTTCACCGGCTGACGCAGCCTGAATAGCAGCGTTGAGCGCCAGCACGTTCGTCTGTTCGGTAATGTCTGAAATCAGCTCGGTGATTTCGCCAATCTCCTGGGACGACTCGCCCAGTCGCTTGATCCGCTTGGAGGTTTCCTGGATCTGGTCGCGAATCGAGTTCATACCGCCGATGGCGTTCTGCACGGCCGCGAGGCCCGACTCGGCTGCCATCAGCGACTGGCGCGCAACCTGGGCAGATTCCTGCGCCTGGCCGGACACCTGGTTAATCCGGCCTGCCATGTCGAGCACCGACTGGCCGGTTTCGCGAATTTCCCGCAGCTGTTCGGTCGAAGCCGCCAGCAGCTCGGTGGACGTGCTTTCCACCTGCGCCGTCGTCTGCGCAACCTTGGTAGCCGTGTTCTGCACGTTACCCACCAGCTGCCGCAACTCCTCCACCGTGTAGTTCACCGAGTCGGCAATGGCGCCCGTGATGTCCTCGGTCACCGTGGCTTCCTGCGTCAAATCGCCTTCAGCCACTGTCTGCAATTCGTTCATCAATCGCAAAATGGCGGCCTGGTTCGCGTCGTTGACGCGCTTGGCTTCCTGCTCCTGCTGCTCGGCTTCGAGTCGCTGCTGCTCCGCAACCACCTGGCGCTTGCGCGAGTCCTGCAGCTGCACATAGGCCAGGCCCACGGCGCAGAGAATGGCGAAGATCGACGACAGGGCCAGGGTTGTCAGGGCGCCTGCGCCAAGACCTGTGCGCGACGACAGCTTGCCCTGCAGGTCTTCCATCGAGCGGCGCAGCGGCTCGCTGTCTGCAATGATCGCCGCCTGCGCTTCACGCGCGGACACCAGACCCTGCAGATTGCCCAGAATCGCGCCAGCCTGCGTGCGGGTCTGTTCGTACAACTTCATCAGCGCTTCGAGGCGCTCACGCGTCTGCGGGTCCTTCGAGCCGGTCAGGCGCAGTTCAGGGCTGCCGTCGAGCAAACCTTGCGCGATTTCCTTGAACGAGTTCAAGTCCTTGCCCAGCAGGAACACGGCCTCGGGCGACACACCTTCCATCGTCAGGAACTCGTTGGCCGATTTACCGATACGCTGGGTCAACATCACCAGCTGGCCCGCGGCGGAAATTTCTGCCGGCGCGGCGTTTTGCTGCAGCTTCAGCGACGAGACGGTTTCAGCGATTTCCAGCAGGTCAGATGACTGCCGGTTGATGGTGCGAAGGGCGGTGCCCACCTGCGTCAGAATTTTCTGCTGAGCCATCACGGTTGCCGCATTCTTTTCGGCGCGCTCCATGAGCGGCGTGATCTTGGTGACGTCTTCCTGGTATTCGGTGGCAACGGGCTGGATGCGCAATGCTTCGTCGCCGTCTTTCAGTCCGCGCACCGTGCGAGCCAGCACGTCCGCGCTTTCCTTCACGTCAGGAAACGCCTGCGGGCTGCCCACCAGCGCCTGCGAAACCGACTTGGCGAGACGCTGCGATTGCATCAGCGACTGGCCGGTGCCCGCCACCTGCTGCGCGACGGTGTCAGCCTGGCGCACCGAGAAGATAGCCACAGAACCCAGCACGACCAGGGACAGCGCCAGCAAGGTGAACAAAATGCGCTGGTGCGTGACGATGGTGCGGCGACCCAGGAGCGGTACCGAGATGAGGTCGGCTTCGTCGACCGTTTCCATCGGGACCATCGCGTCGTCAGTCACGCTATCGGGATCGGCCTGCGCAGCCATCATTCGCGCATCGGCGGCGCCGGGGTTGCCCGGATCCACCGTCGGATCGGGCATGCCGAGACTCAAGTCACCGGAGTGGTCAACCGAAGGCTCGGCGTCTTTTTTCGAGAACAGGTTTTTCAGGGAGTCAACGACGGACATGGTGCGGGCCTTCCGGGGAATACTGTTCTATGCGCTTCACGCGCTGATGCTCAGGAACTGGGGTTGCTGGGAGAGCGCCTGCAGGTTGAGTTCCTGCCAGAAGACGCCGTTGGCATCGGTATAACCGCTGCCGAAATAGTCCGGCGCGCCCTCGGGGGGCGCGCTCGATGAAGTGAAAGCGTCGATGTTTCGCAAGCCGGCGAGCCGATCGATCAGCAACGCGCAATTGACTTCGAGCATGGCATTGAGCGCGACCAGCCGCGACTCGGCCCGCGTTGCATCGGAGCGCATCGCCGGCGCACCACCGGCCAGGAAGCCCGACAGGTCGACCACGCCATACAAACCGCCGCGCAAGTTGGCCACGCCCATGAACCATGCCTGCGTATAAGGCACATGCAAAGGATTCGCGTAGGGAAAAATCTCGCCGGACTGCGCAAGCGGAAACAGGTACTTGCTACCGGAGGATTCGACGGCAAGCCAGGACGCCTGCACGCCCTCGGTTCTGGCCGCCTGAAGCCGGCTCGCAAGCCGGCTTTGGAGTTCTCTGAGGGCTTCGCGATTGGCCATGTATGGGAAGGCTCGCTAGTCGATCAGCTCAGGGCCTTGATCTTGGCCATCAGCTCGGCTGCATCGACAGGCTTCGTGATGTAGTCACGCGCGCCCTGGCGCATGCCCCAGACACGGTCGGTCTCCTGGTTCTTGCTGGTGCACATGATGATGGGAACGTCCGCGTAGAGCGGGTCGCGCGTGATGGCGCGCGTCAGCTGGAAACCGTTCTGGCCGGGCATGACCACATCCATCAGGATCAGGTCGGGCTTGTCTTCGGCAAGGCGCTTGAATGCGTCTTCTGCGTTTTCGGCCGTCTTCACGGCAAAGCCGTTTTTCTGGAGCAGGTCCGTCATGAACATCAACTCGGTCTTGGAATCGTCCACAACGAGCACTTTTTGTATTGGCATCACGCCACTCCTTCTCTGGCGGATCCGAATTGCTGCACGGTCTGCAGCAATTGGTCCTTGGTAAACGGTTTGGTCAGGTAGTCCTGCGATCCGACCATGCGGCCCCTGGCCTTGTCGAACACGCCGTCCTTGGAGGACAGCATCACGACCGGCACCGAGGCGAACCTGGCGTTGCGCTTGATGATGGCGCAGGTTTGATAACCATCCAGGCGGGGCATGAGGATGTCGCAGAAGATCAGGTTCGGCTGGTAGTCGTTGACCTTGGCCAACGCATCAAAGCCGTCTTCGGCCAACAGAACGTCGTGGCCACCCTGCTTCAGGAAGATCTCTGCACTTCGCCGGATCGTGTTGCTGTCGTCGATCACCAGCACCTTGAACCCAGTCGTGCTCACTTGACGCTGCTCCTCATACTTGTAACTCCCGGGGCGCGGCATCATCCGAAGATGTAACAACCCACCGCTTAAATTTGCACCATTTCAAAGTCTTCCTTGCGTGCGCCGCACTCAGGGCAAGTCCAGTTCATCGGCACTGCAGACCAGGGGGTTCCCGGCGCGATGCCATCATCGGGAGAACCTGCGGCTTCGTCGTAAATCCAGCCGCAGATAAGACACATCCACGTTTTAGTATCAGTCACAGCTTAAAGGGCCTTCGAATAGAATGCAACGATTGTATCGAGGCCCCTCGCCGCACTTTTGCATTGACGCGACTTGAGCGTTGCACAAGAACAAAGCGTGCCGCCGGCTGGAAGATTCGAGGCCTATGACAAACCCCAACATGCCCGGCGAAAGCGGCGCCGATCCCGCCGTTGAAGTCGACGGCGACGACGGCAATCCCGCATGTGTCATCGTATTCAACGCGAGCGATCCGAGCGGTGCAGGCGGCCTTGCCGCAGACATCAGCGCGATTGCATCCGTCGGCGCGCATGCACTTCCTGTTGTGACAGGCGCCTATGCGCGCGACACCGCCGAGGTGTTCGACCATTTCGCATTCGATGAAGAAGCAGTGGCAGAACAGGCCCGCGCGATCCTCGAGGATGTGCAGGTCCAGGTGTTCAAAGTCGGCTTCGTCGGCAGCCCCGAAGCGGTCAGCACCATCGCCGAGATCGCCGCCGACTACGCAGAGATTCCCCTCATCGCCTACATGCCCAACCTGTCGTGGTGGGACGAGACGCAGATCGACCTGTACCTCGATGCCTTTCGCGAGCTGTTGCTGCCCCAGACAACCGTGTTGGTGGGAAACCACAGCACGCTCTGGCGCTGGCTGCTTCCCGACTGGAGCGGCGACAAGAGCCCCACCGCCCGCGACATCGCAAAGGCTGCTGCGGAGATGGGGGTGCCCTATACGTTGGTCACGGGTATTCCGTTGCCAGATCAATACATCGACAACGTGCTGGCCACGCCGGAATCCGTTTTGGGCAGCGAAAAATTCGAACGCTTCGAAGCCACTTTTTCGGGCGCTGGCGACACGCTGTCGGCGGCACTCGCTGCGCTGGTTGCAAGCGGCAGCGACCTCGTCGGCGCAGCCAGCGAAGCACTCGCCTATCTCGATCGTTCGCTCGATGCGGGCTTTCGTCCCGGCATGGGCAACGTGGTGCCGGACCGTCTCTTCTGGGCCCAGCCCGAAGGCGACCCTGGCGAGCTGACACCCGAAGAAGCCCAGGCCCTCCAAGTTCTCGACATGCCAGCCAATGACACCAAACACTGATCGCAACCAGCAACTCTTCGACCGCGCAAAGGCGCTGATCCCCGGCGGCGTGAATTCGCCGGTGCGAGCGTTTCGCGCCGTGGGCGGCACGCCCCGGTTCGTGCAACGCGCGCAGGGTCCGCACTTCTGGGACGCCAACGGCAAGCGATACATCGACTACATCGGCTCCTGGGGTCCGATGATCCTGGGGCATGGCCATCCAGCCGTGGTCGAAGCCGTGCAACGCGCGGTCCTCGACGGTTTCTCGTTCGGCGCGCCGACAGAACGCGAGGTCGATCTCGCACAGGCCATCATCGACCTGGTGCCCTCCATCGAAATGGTTCGCCTGGTCAGTTCCGGCACCGAGGCCGCGATGAGCGCGATCCGCCTGGCGCGCGGCGCGACCGGCCGCAGCAAGCTGATCAAATTCGAGGGCTGCTATCACGGCCATGCCGACGCGCTGCTCGTGAAGGCGGGTTCCGGTCTTGCCACTTTCGGCAATCCGACGAGCGCGGGCGTTCCGCCAGAAGTCGTGCAGCACACGCTCGTGCTCGAATACAACAACATCCAGCAACTGGAAGAAGCCTTCGCACTGCACGGCGCCGAGCTTGCCTGCCTGATCATCGAACCGATTGCGGGCAACATGAATTTCGTCCGCGCGAGTGTCCCGTTCATGCGCCGTTGCCGCGAGTTGTGCACACAGCACGGCGCACTGCTGGTGTTCGACGAAGTGATGACGGGTTTTCGTGTCGCCCTCGGCGGTGCACAGTCGATCTATGCGCGCGATATCCCCGGCTTCGCGCCCGACGTCACCGTCCTTGGCAAGGTGATTGGCGGCGGCATGCCGCTGGCCGCTTTCGGTGGCAAGCGTGCCGTCATGGAAATGCTGGCGCCGCTCGGGCCTGTGTACCAGGCAGGAACCTTGTCCGGCAATCCGGTTGCCACCGCATGCGGACTTGCGACCCTGAACGAAATTCGCAAACCCGGCTTCTTCGACCAGCTCGCTGCAAAGACGCGTTCGCTCGCGACGGGCCTGCAAGCCCAGGCCGATGCGCAGGGCGTCGCATTCGCGAGCGACTGTGAAGGCGGCATGTTCGGCTTTTTCCTGCTGCCTGAATTGCCGCAGAACTACACCGCCGTCATGAAGAGCGACGGCGCGCGATTCAACCAGCTGTTCCACGGCCTGCTGGATCGCGGCGTCTACATCGCGCCCGCCTTGTATGAAGCCGGGTTCGTCAGTTCAGCCCACGGCGCTGACGAGATCGCGCAGACACTTCAAGCTGCGCGCGAGGTGTTCGATGCCCTCGTCAGTGGCGAAAGTGCCGCACGCCCGTGAAGACCATGGCCACGTCGCGCTCGTCGGCGGCAGCAATCACCTGGTCGTCACGCATGCTGCCACCCGGCTGAATCACGCAGGTCGCGCCTGCGTCAACGATCACGTCCAGGCCGTCGCGAAACGGAAAGAACGCATCGCTCGCCGCAACCGTTCCGACGAGCGACAGGCCTGCATGCTGCGCCTTGATGTCGGCGATGCGTGCGGAATCCAGCCGGCTCATCTGGCCCGCGCCCACGCCCATCGTCATGCCGTCCTTGCAAAAGACGATCGCGTTCGACTTCACATATTTCGCGACCTTCCAGGCGAAGAGCAAATCTTCGAGCTGCTGCGGCGTCGGCTGCTTCTTCGTCACGACCTTCAGCTCGCCGACGGACATCTGGCGGTTGTCCGCGGTCTGCATCAAAAGACCTGAGCCGACGCGCTTGACGTCCACCGCATTGCGACCGTTGTCCCAATCCGTGGTGCCGCCGGGCGGCAGTGCAATTTCAAGGATGCGGACATTCACTTTGGACTTGAATACAGCCAGCGCCTCAGGCGTGAACGAAGGCGCCATCAACACTTCGACGAACTGCTTGGCAACGGCCTGCGCAGCTTCCTCATCGACTTCACGGTTGAACGCGATGATGCCGCCGAACGCGGATGTCGGATCGGTCTGCAACGCCTTCGAGTAAGCCGCCAGCGATGTCCTGCCGAGCGCCACACCGCACGGATTGGCGTGCTTGACGATGACGCATGCGCCCACATCGAAACTCTTGACGCATTCCCACGCCGCGTCGGCATCGGCGATGTTGTTGTACGAGAGCTCCTTGCCCTGCAACTGCTTCGCGCTGACCAGCGATCCCGGCGCGGGATAGAGGTCGCGATAGAACGCGGCCTGCTGGTGCGGATTCTCGCCGTAACGCAGGTCCTGCAGCTTGACGAACCGGCCGTTGGATTGCGCGGGGAACAAGCTGCGACTGCCATCTTCTGCGATGCTGGAAAGATAGTCGCTGATCGCGCCGTCGTAGTTGCTGATGCGATTGAACGCAGCCACCGACAGCAAAAAGCGCGTCCTGTCCGAGAGCTTGCCGGCCGTCTGCAACTCCTGCAGCACCAGCGGGTATTGCGATGCGTCCGTCACGACGCCCACATCCTTCCAGTTCTTGGCAGCCGAGCGCACCATCGCAGGTCCGCCGATGTCGATGTTCTCGATCGCGTCTTCGAGCGTGCAGCCGGGCTTGGCAACCGTCGCCTCGAACGGATACAGGTTGACCACGAGCAGGTCGATCGTGTCGATCGCGTGCGCCTTGAGTGCGGCCATATGCTCGGGCACATCACGACGCGCCAGCAGGCCGCCGTGAACCTTGGGATGCAGCGTCTTCACGCGGCCGTCGAGCATCTCCGGAAACCCGGTGACCTCGGCCACCTCGGTGACGGGAAGGCCTTCGTCGGCCAGCAACTTCGCAGTGCCGCCCGTGGAGATCAGGCGAATGCCGAGCGCATGCAGCGCCTTCGCAAATTCAACGATGCCGGCTTTGTCGGAAACAGAAAGGAGTGCGTTCATGGGGATAGAAATAAAGGGCGTTCAACCCTTGAGGAGCCGGTGTTCCAGGAGCTTCTTGCGCAGCGTGTTGCGGTTCAGGCCCAGCCACTCGGCGGCCTTGGACTGGTTGTGGTCGGCCTTGTCCATCACGACTTCGAGCAGCGGCTTTTCGACCGCCTTGACCAGCATCTCGTACATGCCGTCCGGCTCGATGCCGCGCAGGTCGCGGAAATAGCTTTCGAGGCTGGCGCGAACGCACTCTTCAATATGTTTCTTGCTCATGCGGATTGCACGTCTCTTGTTGTTGTTCGTCGTCACAGGCGGCCATCGACACGGCAGGCATGCGGTCGTCGCAAGCCGCCAGCGCATCGAAATACTCACCCACGGCCCGCAGCTGTTCGCCGCAGTCCTCGATCAGGTTCATGCGCGCGCGGAATTCCGGCGCACCCGTGAGCCCCTTCACGTACCAGGCAATGTGTTTGCGCGCACTGCGAACACCCGTGAATTCGCCGTAGAGCGCGTAGTGATCCAGCAGGTGTTCGATGAGAAGCCTGCGCACTTCAGCCACGAGTGGCGGCGCCAGGTGAGTTCCGGTTTCGAGAAAGTGCGCCACCTCGCGAAAGATCCACGGGCGACCCTGCGCGGCGCGCCCGATCATGATCGCGTCGGCACACGTGTAGGCCAGCACATCGCGCGCTTTCTCCGGCGACGTGATGTCGCCGTTGGCCACGACGGGGATGCTCACGGCAGCCTTGACCGCCGCGATGGTGTCGTACTCGGCAAAACCGCGATAGCCCTGTTCACGGGTGCGGCCATGCACGGTGAGCATCTGTATGCCGGCATCTTCAAAGGCCCGGGCCAGTGTCACGGCATTGCGATTGGCCTGCGACCAGCCGGTTCGCATCTTGAGCGTGACCGGCACCCCGCGCGGCGCGCACGCATCGACAACTGCGCGTGCGATGGCCACGGCGAGCGGTTCGTCCTGCATGAGCGCCGAGCCCGCCCACTTGGTACACACCTTCTTGGCAGGACACCCCATGTTGATGTCGATGATCTGCGCGCCGCGGTCGATGTTGTAAACGGCAGCGTCGGCCATCATGGCCGCTTCGGTGCCGGCGATCTGCACCGCAATCGGGCCGGGCTCGCCGTCATGGTTGGCGCGGCGCGAGGTCTTGAGGCTGTTCCACAGATCGCGCTGCGACGTGACCATCTCGCTCACCGCATACCCGGCACCGAGCGCACGGCACAACTGCCGAAACGGTCGATCGGTCACGCCCGCCATCGGCGCTGCGAACAGGTTGTTCGCCAGGGTGTACGGGCCGATGTTCATGGAGGGGGGGTGAAGGCGCTGCTGAAAAATGAGGCACGATTGTATGTCCGGCCGATTTCAGCGTCTGAAATGAATTGCGGCGTCTCTGCGTTGGGCAATTGAGGCCCAACAGGGCACTTGCACCTACACGCAAGCACTTTCTGCGTATGTAAACTGGTCTGCGCATGCAAGACTGGCTCGCCCCTATCCTCGCGCTCCTGGCGCTCCCCCGATTCGGCCTGACCACGCTCTTTGTCGCGGCATTCATATCAGCGACCCTGGTGCCCGTCGGGTCGGAGCCGGTGCTCTACGGCCTGCTGCGGCTCAACCCCGAAATGTTCTGGAGCGCGATCCTCGTGGCAACCGCCGGCAATACGCTGGGCGGCATGCTCGACTGGTGGCTCGGCTACGGCGCGCATGAGGTGGTCGACAAGTACAGCCACTCCAAACATCACACCCGGGCGCTCGACTGGCTGGCACGGCTGGGCCCCAAGGCCTGCCTGCTCTCATGGCTGCCGCTGGTTGGCGACCCGCTGTGTGCCGTGGCCGGTTGGCTCAAATTGCCCTTCTGGCCTTGCGCGTTCTACATGCTCATCGGCAAGTTCCTGCGCTACATCACCATGACCACGGCGCTTCTGTACATCTGGCCGGTGACATCGGGGTAATTCATCGGCTTCTCGGCTAAACGGGCGCGAGATACGGGGGATATGTGGGAAGAGAACTTCCCATTCACTTCCCTGGAAACCCGCCACATGAAAGATTGCCTCGCACCAGCGCCTCGAAAGACACCCAACACGCCCAACACACCGCTCAAGGAAGTGATGGCCCAGTGCGAGATCTCGCAGGCCTGGCCGCAAGCTGCGCTGAAGTTTGCGCAGGGCTCGGGCGACACGCCCACCTTCCTCGAGGAACTCGCGCGTGACCGTGTGTTGAAGAAAAAGCCCGTTGAAACCAAGGGGACCGGCGGCACGTAACATGGGCCAATGCATCACGCGAAGCCTCCAGCTGGCGGTACCAACCGTGGCAGCCAGCACCGCGGCAACAAGTCCGAACTGCCAAGCAAGCCCTGCGTCGCGTGCGGCCTGCCGATGACCTGGCGCCGCAAATGGGCCAGGAACTGGTCCGAGGTGAAATACTGCAGCGAGGCTTGCCGACGTGGCAAGGCTTGACGATGAAGATGCCTCGATCGCTGGTGCTGGTGCTTGGCGACCAGCTCGACCTGGACGCCGCGGGCTTCGATGGCTTCGATCCAGCCCTCGACGCGGTCTGGATGGCCGAGGTAGCGCGGGAGTCCACGCACGTGTGGTCCAGCAAGCAGCGCACGGCCTTGTTCCTGTCGGCGATGCGTCATTTCGCGGCTCGACTGCGCCAGGCAGGCCGGCCGCTGCACTACACGCGGCTTGAGGACGCGGACAACGCAGGCAGCCTGGGCGCGCAGCTGAAGGCCGACCTCCTTCGCTTGAAACCCACGCAACTGATCATGACGGCCCCAGGCGACTGGCGCGTGTTGCAGGACATCAAGGCGGTCGCCGCTGCGATCGAGCTACCACTCGATGTGCGCGAGGACCGCCACTTCTTTACCACCGTGCGCGAATTCGCAGCCCATGCCAAGGGCCGCAAGTCACTGCGCATGGAGTACTTCTACAGGGAGCAGCGCAAACGCCACGGCGTGCTGATGGAAGGTGGCGGGGGGATTGCACAGCCCACCGGCGGCCAGTGGAACTACGACAGCGACAACCGCGAGTCATTCGGCGCCAACGGCCCGGGCTTCCTGCCGCCGCGTGCGTCGTTCGAGGCAGATGAAATCACGCGCGAGGTGATCGCGCTCGTGAAAGAGCGATTCGCCGATCATCCCGGCCAGCTCGACAGCTTCGCCTGGCCCGTCACGCGCGAGCAGGCGCTTGTCTCACTTCAATCGTTCATCGACGACCGGCTGCCACTCTTTGGACGCTACCAGGATGCGATCTGGCCCGGCGACCCCTGGCTCTACCACTCCCACATTTCGTGCGCGCTCAACCTGAAGCTGCTCCATCCACGCGAGGTTGTAGCAGCCGCCGAGCTTGCTTACCGCGAAGGACGCGCGCCGCTGGCCGGCGTCGAAGGCTTCATCCGCCAGATCCTCGGCTGGCGCGAATACGTGCGCGGCATCTATTGGACACAGATGCCGAACTACGCGCAGCGCAACACGCTGGACGCCCACCACGACCTGCCCGCCTGGTACTGGACCGGCGAGACCGACTTCGCCTGCCTGCGCGACGCCCTGGCGCAGACCTTGTCCCATGGCTACGCCAACCACATCCAGCGCCTGATGGTCACCGGCCTCTATGCGCTCATGTTCGGCGTGGAGCCCCAACAGATTCACGAGTGGTATCTGGCGGTTTACGTCGATGCGGTGGAATGGGTCGAACTGCCCAATACGCTGGGCATGAGCCAGTACGCCGATGGTGGACTGATGGGCAGCAAGCCTTATGCGGCGACCGGCAAGTACATACAGCGCATGAGCCCGCACTGCAAGGGCTGCCGCTACGACCCGGCCCTCAAGACCGGCGAGCGGGCGTGTCCGTTCACGACGCTCTACTGGGACTTCCTGATGCGCCACGAAACGCTGCTCTCGGCGAATCCGCGCATGGCGTTGCAGGTGAAGAACCTGGCCCGACTCACCGAGGCTGAAAGGCAGGCTGTGAAGGATCGTGCGGGCGAGATTCGCAGCGGAAAAGTGGCTTAGGCCGGCGACGTCTCGAACCCAAGGGCGTTACTGGCAGGGCTCGAACCGCTCGCATGGCGCCGCAGCCCGGATGGCCGTGACTGTGTTTTCGCCATCGAGCCGCTCGGCGCGAAACTGCACACTGGCGCCGTCTTTCAGCCCCGACACCAGCCTCGGATCGATTACCCGAAACGTGATCGTCGAAAACGGAAGCTTTCCCTGTGGGACCAGCTTCAGGCGGATGTACTGACGCTTGCCGCCGTCCTCGGTGAACACCGATCGCACGACGGCGCGGGTGAAGACGGGCTCGGCATGTTGTGCTGCAGCCCACGAGCCTTGCACCAGCAAGGCAAATACGAAGAGCAGCGCCAGGCCTTTGCGAAGCGCCGTCACTGCAACCCCGCAACTTAGACGTTGAACAGGAAGTTCAGCACGTCGCCGTCCTTGACGACGTACTCCTTGCCTTCGCTGCGCATCTTGCCGGCGTCCTTGGCGCCCTGTTCGCCCTTGAACCCGATGAAGTCATCAAAGGCAATCGTCTGTGCGCGGATGAAGCCGCGCTCGAAGTCGGTGTGGATCACGCCGGCCGCCTGCGGCGCGGTATCGCCGATGTGAATGGTCCAGGCGCGCACTTCCTTCACGCCTGCCGTGAAGTACGTCTGCAGGCCGAGCAGCTTGAAGGCCGAGCGGATCAGGCGATTGAGGCCCGGCTCGTCCTGCCCGATCTCGGCCAGGAACATCTGCTTGTCCTCGTCGCTCATGTCAGCCATCTCGGCTTCCATCTTGGCGCAGATGGCGACCACCGGTGCATTCTGCTTTTCCGCATAGGCGCGCAGCTGGTCGAGGTGGGCGTTGTTCTCGAATCCGGTCTCGTCCACGTTGCCCACGAACATCGCAGGCTTGGCGGTGATGAGGCACAGCGGCTTGAGCAGCGCCATCTCTTCATCGGTGAACTTCATCGCGCGAACCGGCACCGCTTCGTTCAATCCTGCCTGCACGCGCGGCAGCAGCTTGGCCAGCTTCTCGGCTTCCTTGTCGTTGCCCGAGCGCGCGTTCTTGGCGGCGCGATGCAGCGTCTTGTCCACCGTGCCCAGGTCGGCCAGGCACAGCTCGGTCTGGATGACCTCGATATCGGCGACAGGGTCGATCTTGTTGTTGACGTGAATGACATTGGCATCGTCGAAGCAGCGAACCACGTTCACGATGGCATCCGTCTCGCGGATGTGCGCCAGGAACTGGTTGCCCAGGCCTTCGCCCTTGCTGGCGCCCGCCACCAGCCCGGCAATGTCGACGAACTCGACAATGGCCGGAACGACGCGCTCGGGCTTGACGACGGCTGCGAGCTTCGCCAGCCGCGGATCAGGCAATTCGACGATGCCTACATTGGGCTCGATGGTGCAGAAAGGGTAGTTTTCCGCAGCGATACCCGCCTTGGTCAAGGCATTGAACAAGGTGGACTTGCCCACGTTGGGCAGACCGACAATCCCGCACTTCAAACTCATGAATGTTCCAGCAAATCTAGGGGGAAAGTGTATGCCATGCGCTTTCAGTCAAAACGCCAGTTGGCGTTGACCGACTGCCCGACGCGCAGCACCTCGTCGAAGCCCTTGAGCGTGACGACATTCATTCCGAACGAGGGTGCGCCATTGACGACCGGGTTGCTGCGATAGGTTTGCAATGCATCCGAGACGTCAGGAGCCACTTCGCCGGTTGCAGGATCGACATTGGGAATCGGGCACCGCGCGCAAGGCTTCACGCCCTTGAGTTGCACGGCATCGCCTTCGCCGATCCGCATCACGTCCATCCTGTCCTCGTCATGGGCCTCCAGGCCGGCCAGCACGATGTTCGGCCTGAACCGCTCGATGCCCACCGCGCCATGACCCGCCGCCTCCAGCCGCCGGTTGAGTTCGGCCAGCGAGCCCTCGCTGACAACCAGCATCGGGTAGCCGTCGTTGAACTGGTTGAGCGCCTCCACTTCCCCCGTCCATTGCCGGCTCGATGCGCGGCGCTCGTCGGGATCGAAACGCACCAGCCGCAGCTTCTGCCCGAGGAAGTCGGTGAACCACTGCGCTGCCGTATTGCCCATGTCGTAGGCCTTGACCTCGTCGTCCCAGATGCGGACCCGGGTCGGCTCTTCCACCGCATCGATGGACAGGTGCAGCGCCAGCATGCCGGGGGCGCGCAGCACCACTTCGCTGTGCTTGAGCTGGACTTTCACCAGCGCCATGCGCGGCAGTTCGCGCTGGCTCATGAACTCGCCCTGCTCATCGACCACCATCCAGGCCCGGTCCAGGTCCAGGCCGGTCTCGGTCAGGACCGTTTCCGTCAATTCCACCCCGGCGCAGGACTTGATGGGGTAAACGAAGATTCGCGCAATGCGTGTGGTGACGTCGGGCGTATCGGTGGTCATGGGAAATCCGGAATTCGGGGGCTTCATTGTGTTCGGTGCCGCGATTGTGCCCGCCTCCTACAATCCCGACATGGCCCTCGATGTCTGTATCCGCGGCGCCGGCGTAGTGGGCCGGACCCTGGCCTTGCTGCTGGCGCGCGAGCGTCTGCGAGTAGGGCTCGTTCGCGACACCACCACCCCCCAAGCCCCTGCGTCCGGCGCGAACAGCGACGTGCGCGCCTTTGCGCTCAACGCGGCTTCCAGGGATTTGCTCGAACAGCTGCGCGCCTGGCCTGATTTCCAGCACGCCACGCCCGTTACCGGCATGCGCGTGCATGGGGATGAAGGCGGTGAAGTCCAGTTCGACTCCGACGCCACGCAGGCAGCAGCGCTCGCCTGGATCGTCGATGTGCCTGCGCTGCAGGAAAGGCTGGCGCAGGCCCTGCAGTTCCAGCCGCTCGTCCAGTGGCTCGATGCGCCGCAGCCCGCAACGCTGACCGTCGTTTGCGAAGGCCGCGCCAGCGCAACCCGCGCCGAGTACGGCGTGCAATACACCGTCACGCCCTACCCCCAGAAAGCCATCGCCGCCCGCCTCGATTGCGAGCGACCGCATGGCTCGCTCGCCCGCCAATGGTTCGACGACGGAGAAATCCTCGCATTCCTGCCCATGGCCGGGAACTCGGTGGCGGTTGTGTGGTCAGTTCATGGCGACAGGGCAGCCGGGCTGCTGGAACTGGAACAGGCAGCATTCGAGACGCAGCTCGAAATCGCCAGCCACCACGAACTGGGAAAGCTCACCCTGACCAGCGAACGCGCAGCCTGGCCGCTGCAGCTGGCAACGGCCGACCGCTGGTGCGGACAGGGCTGGGTGCTGGCCGGAGACGCGGCGCATACCGTGCATCCACTGGCCGGGCAGGGTTTGAACCTGGGACTGGCCGATGCGCGCGAGCTGGCACAGGCTGTGCACGAGCGTGAGTACTGGCGCGGCGTCGGCGACCTGGCCTTGCTTCGGCGCTACGAGCGTTCGCGCAAGGCCGACGTGATGGCCATGGGCGCGGCGACCGACGGCCTGCAGCAATTGTTCGCGCAGCAGGCGGAACCGTGGGCGAGCCTGCGCAATTGGGGCATGACGGCATTCAACCGTAGCGGCCCGATCAAGGACTGGGTCGCACGGCAAGCCATGGGGCGCCTTTAGAACAACCGGATTGAACGACAGAGTGACTGGAATTTCGATGAAACTGATCAAGTACGTGGTGGCTTCCTTGCTGCTGGCCGCAGGCCTTGTTTCCACGGCGGGCGCGCAAGCCGATGAAGCGCAGATTCGCAAGACGCTGCAGGAGCGCCTGCCGCGCCTGGGCAAGATCGACGAAGTGACCAAGGCGCCGATGCCGGGCCTTTACGAAATCCGCGTCGGCACCGACCTCTTCTACAGCGACGCCGACGGCAACTACCTGATCCACGGCATGCTGATCGACACCAAGGGCCAGAAGAACCTGACCGAAGCGCGCCAGGAAAAACTGCTGGCGATCGACTTCAACCAGCTGCCACTGAAGGACGCTTTCACCATCGTGCGCGGCAACGGCAAGCGCAAGATCGCCATTTTCGAAGATCCCAACTGCGGTTACTGCAAGCGCTTCGAGCGCGACCTGCTCAAGGTCGATAACGTGACCGTTCACATGTTCCTGTACCCGATCCTCGGACCCGACTCCACCGACAAGTCGCGCAACATCTGGTGCGCCGCCGACAAGGGCGCCGCCTGGCTCGACTGGATGGTTCGTGACAAGGCTGCTCCCCGCGCGACCTGCGACAGCGCCGCAGTGACGCGCAACGTGGAGTTCGGCAAGAAGTACAAGATCTCCGGCACCCCCACGCTGATCATGGCCAACGGCACACGCGTGCCCGGCGCCATCACCGCCCCCGACCTGGAAAAGCTGCTGGCCGAGGCGAAGTGAGCCTGACCGCACGCACCGCAGGCACCGCCGGCGTTCATTACCAGGTCGAAGCCGCCGACCTGAACGCGCATCTCTGGCGCGTGACCCTCACCGTCGAACAACCTGCCGCGCAGCAGACGGTGTCGCTGCCTGCATGGATTCCCGGCAGTTACCTGCTGCGCGAGTTCTCGAAAAACCTGCAGCGGCTCGCCGCTCGCCAGGGCAGCAAGGCCGTGAACCTGCAGCAACTCGACAAGGCGACATGGCAGGTGGAATGCGTGCCCAGCAGCCCCCTGGTGCTGACGTATGACGTGTACGCCTTCGACAATTCGGTGCGCACGTCCTGGCTCGACGCCAACCGCGGGTTCTTCAACGGGACCAGCCTGTGCCTGAAGGTGCACGGACAGGAGACATCGCCCCACTCGGTCGAGCTGATGCCTGTCGCAGGCAAACCCAACTGGGAAGCGGCCACGGGGCTGCCCGCGTACAAGGTCGGCAAGCGCGGCTTTGGCACCTATGTCGCGGGCGACTACGACGAACTGGTGGATTGCCCGGTTGAAATGGGCGCATTCTGGAGCGCGGACTTCAAGGCGGGTGGCGTGCCGCATCGCATTGTCGTTGCAGGTGCAGCTGAATCATTCGATGGCGCACGCTTCATGGCGGACGTGCAGAAGATCTGCGAGGCCGAGATCCGCTTCTGGCACCCATCCAAAGGCGTGGCGAGCCGCACCGGCAAGCGCACGCCGCACAAGAGCTACCTGTTCATGCTCAATTGCGTGGACGATGGCTATGGCGGCCTGGAGCATCGCAATTCGACAGCGCTGATCGCATCGCGCCGCGATCTTCCGCGTGTTGGCGAGTCGCGCAAGACCGACGGCTACGTGACGCTGCTCGGCCTGGTCAGCCACGAATACTTCCACACCTGGAACGTCAAGCACCTGCGGCCTGCCGAGTTCACCCACTACGACTACGCGCGCGAGAACTACACGCACCTCCTCTGGTTTTTTGAAGGCTTCACCAGCTACTACGACGACGTTCTGCTGCGGCGTGCCGGCGTCATCGACGACACGGTCTATTTCAAGCTGCTCAACAAGACCATCAACCAGGTCATGCAGACACCGGGACGCGAAGTGCAGGCGGTGGCGCAGGCGAGCTTCGATGCATGGGTGAAGTACTACCGCCAGGACGAGAACACACCCAACGCCACGGTGAGCTACTACACCAAGGGCTCGCTGGTGGCGCTGTGCTTCGACCTCACCCTGCGTGCCGAGGGCCGCACGACGCTCGACGACGTCATGCGCGCGCTCTGGCTGCGCTGCAAGGCCGGGCCGATGACAGAGGCGGACTTTTCGGCCGTGCTCAAGGAGCTGGGCGGCCGTGCGTTCACGCGCGAGATCGCGGCCTGGGTTCACGGCACCAAGGAGCTGCCGCTGGAAGAGTTGCTCAAGCCGTTTGGCGTCAACGTCGTCCAGGACCCCTCGCAACTGCAGCAGCGCCTGGGCGTGCGGGTGACCGAGACATCCGGCATCCAGGTCAAGACCGTGCTGCGCGGCGGCGCGGCGGAACAGGCGGGCGTCGCAGCGGGCGACGAATGGATCGGCGTCGAGGTGGCAGGCAACGCATGGCGCCTGGGCAAGCTCGACGACCTGCTGTTCTATGCAGGCAACCACAGGAAGATGCAGGTGCTCGTCTCGCGTGACAGGCGCCTGATGCGGCTGGAATTGAACCTGCCGGCTTCTTCCACCACCTGGCGGCTGGTCGTGCGCGATGCCGCATTGGTCCAGCCATGGCTGGCACCGCAGACCTGAAGACCCGCCGCGAGGCGCGCCCGCCTAGGGGTACGAGCGCGCGCCTGCTGGTCCTCGCGCTGGTCGTTCTGCTGGCGCATCTGCTGGTCGTCGAACTGATGTGGCACACCATCACAGACGCTTCCGAGCTGCGGTCCATGACGACGCCGATGTTCACCCGGATGCTCACCCCCGAGGCGCCGCCAGTTGTGGTGGCGCAGGCACCTCCTGCGCCGACCCGCAAGGCCGCGCCACGCCGGCCGTCGATCACCTCGGTGCCTTCGGCCGTCGCGCCTGTGCCTGCGGCATCCGAGCCGCAGGTGCCTGATATGCCCGTGGCAGCAGCCGAAGCCCCTGTCGAGCCGGCGCCGTCAACTCCTGAACCCGTGGTCACACCCGAAGCCGCGCAAGCTCAGGCCGAAGCAATTCCTGCCGTTGTCGGCGTGGACGCGGTCGCGGCTCCCGCGTACCTGAACGACTGGCCTGCGGACACGCGGCTCACTTACCGATTGAGCGGCATCTTTCGCGGGCCGCTTCATGGCAAGGCCCAGGTGCAGTGGCAACGGGAGGGCGCGCAGTACCAGGTCCGGGTCGCGATCGACCCCAACCTGCTACCCGGATGGGTGATGACGAGCCAGGGCGAGGTGCTGGCCGAAGGGCTTTCGCCGCGTGTTTACGAAGAAGTGCAGATCAACCGGACACGCACGGTGCGGGTCGGTGAATCGACGGTGACCCTGAACGACGGCCGCAGTGTGCCCAAGCCTGCCAGCGTGCAGGACACCGCCAGTCAGTTCATCGAATTGAGTCACCGGTTTTCCACGGGGCAAGTCGCCCTCGCGGCTGCCGGACAGATCAGCGTGTACCTCGCACGGCCCGGCGCTGTGGACCTGTGGACTTACGACATCACCGGCCCGGAGTTTCTGGAGACAAAACTGGGGCGTCTGGAGACCTGGCACCTGAAGCCCCGGCCGATTGCAAACCCGCGCGGCAACATCACGCCGGAGATCTGGTTTGCACCGGCGCTCAGATTTCTTCCGGTGCGCATTCGGGTGAACCAGGGGGAAGAGAATTTTGTGGACTTGCTGGTGGAGCAGGTCGAGCAGCGGTGAGGGTGTACACATCAGGCGCTACATGGATTGCGGGTCGAGCCCGCAATGACAGCCAACGTCAGCAGCGGCCTGGATGGGCTGTCATGCCGGACTCGATCCGGCATCCATCGCGAAGCGGCAACCGCTTGACCTGTCTACAACTTGCGCTGATCCACCACCCGCCTGGCCTTTCCCAAACTGCGCTCGACGCCGCCCGTCGCACGCAGCTCGATCACGGCGCTCGTGCCGATGTACATCTTGATTTCATGCGCGAGTTTCTGCGCGGCGGCTTGCGCCTGGGTCGATTCATGCGACACATCCTGCCGCGTCTCCACCGCCACCGTCAATGAATCCATCGGCCCTTCGCGCGTGAGGATGCACTGGTAGTGCGGTGCAAGCTCCGCGCACTTGAGGATCAACTCCTCGATCTGCGTCGGGAACACATTCACGCCGCGCACGATCATCATGTCGTCGCTGCGGCCGGTGATCTTTTCCATGCGCCGCATCGTGCGTGCCGTGCCGGGCAACAATCGCGTGAGGTCGCGCGTGCGGTAACGAATGATGGGAAGCGCTTCCTTGGTGAGGCTGGTGAAAACCAGCTCGCCCAGTTCACCGTCGGGCATGAGTTCGCCGGTTTCGGGATCGATGATCTCGGGATAGAAATGGTCTTCCCAGATCGTGGGGCCGTCCTTGGTCTCGATGCATTCGTTGGCCACGCCAGGTCCCATCACTTCCGACAGGCCGTAGATATCCACGGCATCGATGCCCATGCGCGCTTCGATGTTGGTGCGCATGTCGTTGGTCCACGGCTCCGCGCCGAAGATGCCCAGGCGCAAGCTCGACTTGTTGGGGTCCAGCCCCTGCCGCTCGAATTCATCGGCGATGGCGAGCATGTAGCTGGGCGTCACCATGATGATGTCGGGGCGGAAGTCGTGGATCAGCTGCACTTGCCGCTCGGTCTGCCCGCCGCCGAAAGGCACGACCGTGAGGCCGAGTTTCTCCGCGCCGTAATGCGCGCCCAGGCCCCCGGTGAACAGCCCGTAGCCATAGCTCACATGCACCATGTCGCCAGGCATCGCACCGGACGCACGAATGCTGCGCGCCATGACGTGGGCCCAGGTGTCGATGTCGCCCTGCGTGTAGCCCACCACCGTGGGCTTGCCGGTGGTGCCGCTCGACGCATGGATGCGCGCGCACCGCTCGCGTGGCACGGCAAACATGCCGTAGGGATAGGCGCCTCGCAGGTCATCCTTGGTGGTGAACGGAAACTTCGCCAGGTCGCCCAGCGAGGTGCAGTCATCGGGATGCATGCCAGCCGCGTCGAACTTCGCGCGATAGACCGGCGAATTTGCGTACGCGTGCGCAAGCGTTGCTCGTAGCCGCTTGAACTGCAAGGCGCGCAGCTCGTCGATGGAGGCTGTTTCAATGGGTTCAAGTGCGAACTGGTTCATGGCTTTGCAGTTGAAGAGGCATCTCCAATGACCTGACCGGTGATCGCCGCGCTCTTGCCGCGAAACATCGCGACCACCTCGCCGCGCTGGTTGGTCACCTTCATGTCGTAGATGCCGTGCCGACCCTGGAGCATCTGTTCCATGCCTTCACACGTCAGGATGTCGCCGAGCTTGCCGGGCTTGAGAAATTCGATGCTGCACCCGGCCGCCACCGTCACCTGGTTGTGGCTGTTGCAAGCGAACGCGAAGGTCGAATCGGCCAGCGTGAAGATCAGGCCGCCGTGACAGATGAGATGGCCGTTGAGCATGCACTCGCGAACAGGCATGCGCATCACGGCACGGCCCGGCTCGCAACTCACCAGCTCCATCTGCATGAACTCGCGGCTCGCGCGATCCGATGCGAACATCGATTCGCCGACCCGGGCGGCGAGGGCTTCGGGCGTCATCAGTTCCCCCTGAATTGGGCAGGACGCTTTTGCAGGAACGCCGTCACGCCTTCGATGTAATCGTGCGTGCGGCCCAGCGCCGATTGGGTATCGCGTTCGAGGTCGAGCTGCTTGTCGAGGTCGTTGCTGGCCGCGGCGCGAAGCAGCTGGCGGGTGGCGACGAGGGCCTGGGTCGGCATCGTTGCAAGCCGCTCGGCCAGCTTCATCGCCGACTCCACGCAGTCCTGGCCCTCGGGCGCGACATCCCAGATCATTCCCCACTCTTTCGCGTCTTTGGCGCTGAGCTTGTCGCCCAGCATCGCGGCGCCCATCGCGCGCGCCAGGCCGAGCTTCTTGATGAGAAACCAGCTGCCGCCCGCGTCGGGGATGAGCCCGATCTTGCTGAACGCCTGGATGAAACTCGCGTTCGATGCCGCGACCGCAAGATCGCAGGTCATCGCGAGCGACGCGCCCGCACCGGCAGCAACGCCATTGACCGCAGCGACGGTCGGCACGCGCAGTGCCTGCAATTTGCGAACAGTCGGGTTGAAGGCCTGGTCGATGACGGGGCCGGGGTTGGCTCGCTCGACGAGATTGGGGCCGTCGGCGAAATCGAACTCGGCAAGATCAGCGCCGGCGCAAAATCCGCGCCCCGCGCCGGTGATGACCAGGGCCCGGATCGACTCGTCGGCCTGGATCTTTTCAAAGGCGGCCCACAACTCCTGGTGCATTTGCCGGGTGAAACTGTTGAGTGCCTGGGGACGATTGAGCGTAATCAGCGCCACGGCGCCACGCGTCGAAAAGAGGACGGACGGTTCAGACATGCAGGTCTCCTTGGAGGGGCACTCTAACATTAGCCGACCGCGTGGTCGGTTAACGTTTTCACTGGCGATATAGTCGTGCGATCCAATCCGAGGAGTTGAGTCATGGCATACGAAATGATCGAAGTGCGCACCGAAGCAGGCAAGGTGGGCATCGTCACGCTGAACCGCCCCAAGCAGCTGAACGCGTTGAACAACCAGTTGATGGACGAGCTGGGCGCGGCGCTCCAGGCATTCGATGCCGACGAAGCGATCGGCTGCATGATCGTCACGGGCAGCGAGAAGGCTTTCGCTGCGGGCGCAGACATCGGCGCGATGGCGACCTACTCTTTCGCCGATGTGTACAAGGGCGACTACATCACGCGCAACTGGGAAACGATCCGCTCTATCCGCAAGCCGGTGATCGCCGCTGTCAGCGGCTTCGCGCTGGGCGGCGGCTGCGAGCTGGCGATGATGTGCGACTTCATCATCGCCGCCGACAACGCGCGCTTCGGCCAGCCTGAAATCAAGCTGGGCATCATCCCCGGCGCCGGCGGCACGCAGCGCCTGCCGCGCGCCGTCGGCAAGGCCAAGGCGATGGACCTGGCGCTGACCGGCCGCATGATGAATGCAGATGAAGCCGAACGCAGCGGGCTTGTCAGCCGCGTCGTTGCGCTGGACAAGCTGATGGAAGAAACCCTGGGCGCAGCGCTCATGATCTGCGACTACTCGCAGATTGCCGTGATGGCCGCCAAGGAATCCATCAACCGCTCGTTTGAATCGGGCCTGTCCGACGGCGTGATGTTCGAGCGCCGCATCTTCCACGCGCTCTTTGCGACCACCGACCAGAAAGAAGGCATGGATGCCTTCGTGAACAAGCGCAAGGCGCAGTTCAAGCACCAGTAGGCAGGACCGTCAGCCGTCAGCGCGCGAGCAGGCGGTCGATTTCTTCCTGCAGGGCGCGCATGGCTTCTGGTGGCGGTTGTCCGGCGACGGGGGCCCCTGGAGCGGATCGGGGCGTCCACTGGATTGAAGGTCCTGCGATATGGACGGTGACGCGCAGCTCGTCGCCCTCACGCACCTCGATGCGGAGGGTTTGCGCGTCGATCGTGCCGGGCGATGTTGCGGAACGGGCCGCAGCCTCCATCAGCGCAGCGAGCCTCGCGCCCTGCTCGCGCGAGACATCCACCGTGCGACTTCCACTCACGATGCGAAGCTGCGTCCACGCTGCGGGCAGCGACGGCGGCGGCGCGCGGAAATCCTGCCGGAGCGCTGCGGAGGGTGCAGCTGCCCGGGCAGCGGGTGGAGGTGGCGGTGCCGCCTGGGGTGCGGCGCTCCCAGCGCTGCGCGACTCATTCGACTCGGCTCGTCCCGGCGCCGCCGGCCGTGATTCTTCGGCTGGCACAGGCGCGGGTACAGGCGCGGGTACAGGCGTGGGTGCCGGAGCAAGCGAAGGCGAAGGCGTGGGTGATGACTTCGACAGCGCAGCGGGCGGTTTGTCGCGCAGGGCGTCCGCCGCCGCATTGTCTGCGCGCTCGCGGGGTGCTTCTTCCTTGCGAGGTTGGGTCGTCGGTGTCTCTGGCGAAGCGGCGGCGGGTGCCGGTTGCAAGCTGGACGCGGGCGCCAGTTGCGGTATCGGTGCAACCGCCGCAGGCCGATCGGCCTCGGTCTTCGCGCCGGGTATTTCTTCATCGCGCCACAAGAGCGTGACCAGCGTTGCGAGCGCGATGGTAGCCAGGACGGCATTCCACGGCATGCGGCTGTCGCCCATCGCGGGCCAAAGAGTTCGCCACCACGGCACGGCGGCAGGAACCGGTCGCGATGCCGCTGCGCGATGCGCGAAATCGCGCACTTTCGCTCGCGTGGCTTCTTCCGGTCGCAGCGCGTCATCGGGCGCGGCCTCCAGCGCCTTGTGCAATCGCGCGTCTCGCAGATCGGTCATCGTGCCGGCTCCATGACTTGCAGGTACTGCTGCATGCAGCCGCGCAGTTTCTGCAGCGCATAGCGCAGGCGACTCTTGGCGGTTTCGAATTGAAGCCCCAGGCGCTGCGCCAGGTCTTCCACACTCGCCCCGTCCTCATGATGCAGCAGGAACGCCGCTCGCTGCGCGTCGGGCAATTCGTCGAGGCAGTGCAAGAGCTGCTTGCCCGCAGCGCGCCAGAACGCCGCGTCTTCGCTCGACGGGTGCGTCAAATCGAGCTTGCCGGCGATCCAGTCGAGGGGGTCGTCGCCTTCGTCATCACCCTGCACCCCGATCTCGCGGCCGCTCACGCGCAGCCGGTCCATGGCCGCGTTGTGCGCGATGGTGAATGCCCACGTACGCCACCTCGCGCCCTGCGGCTGGAATGTTTCGCGCGCTGAAACGATGCGCATCCAGGTGTCCTGGAACACCTCATCGGCCTGGGATGCCAGCGACGTGCCAAGCAAGCGACGCACGAAGCGGAACAACGCCGACTCATGGCGCGCATAGAGCATGTCGAACGCGGCGGCGTCGCCTTTTGCGTAGGCCAGCATCAGCTGCTCATCGGAAGCGAGCGGCTGATCGGAGGTGTCGCGCAAGTCGCGGGGCATGAAGGGATTCTCACACCAGCTGATACGGGCGATACGCCATGACAGGGTTGGCGCGGTCGAAATTAAATTTGCGCGCGATTAACCCCATGCCGCGACCAGCGCCGTAAGAGCTCCATCGCCAACCCAAGGAGCCTTCATGAAACACCGCCTCGCCAGACCGCTCGCCACGGTCCTCGCCGTCCAGTTGCTGCTCAGTGCCTGCAGTGCGACGGCGCACTCGCCGCCGCCAGCAGGTACCTTGCCCGACCCGAAGCCGCAGATGTGGCCGGCGCCCACGCCGCAATACCCGCAGCAACACCCAGTCGTGCGCACCATGCCCAACTTCCAGGCGCCTTCCGCGACGCATTGCTCGCGGCCCGTACAGACGAAAGAAGTGCCAGGTCGGCAGTCGCAGGACCAGCAGCCTGCTGGCAGGCCGGAGCCGCTGCGCGATCGCCTGGCGAAGGCCGCGCCGGCTGAAGCAGCTTCTGCTGCGCCATCGGTGCGGGCAGAGTCGAGCGCGGGAGTCGCCGCCGGATCCAGCCGATCCGCAGATTCGTTTGCACCCCCGGCACCCCCGCAATCGAGGCCGTGGCCCGCTCCCGCACAACCTGCGCCGCAGATGCAAAGGCCGCCGTCCGACGGTCCGGTAACCGCCGGCATGGTCGATGACAACGCTGATTTCACCGCCTACCTCGCGTTTCGAAACCGCACCCGCGTGCAGCACCGGCCACGCGACATTCGCGAGCGCTACCTGCTCGAAGTCAAGGATGCGCGCGGGACAGGCATTGCCGACGCCGAAGTCGCTGTGCAAAGCGCGAGCGGGCACGCGATGTGGGCACGCACCGACGCCGCCGGACGTGCCTGGATTCATCCCAATGCCTTCGATCCGTCACAGGCGGCTAGCTACGAAGTCGCGGTTCGCAAGGAGGGGCGCCAGGCCTGGGGCCGGCTCGCGCGCGGCCAGAAGAGCAGTGTTGAAGTGGTGCTCGATGCGCGTCCCGCGCAGGCCCGCGCCCGGCTGGACCTGGTGTTCATGATCGACGCCACCGGCTCGATGGCCGATGAGATCGACAAACTCAAGACCACGCTTCGCAGCATTTCCGCCGAGGTGTCCAGGCTGCCAAGTGACCCCGACCTGTGCTTCGGGCTGGTCGCCTACCGTGATCGCGGTGATGCGTTTCTCACGCGAACGCACGACCTCACCAACGACCTGGGCGGATTCCTTCAGGGCGCCCTCATTCCGCTGCAAGCCGGCGGCGGCGGCGACTATCCGGAAGCCATGAACGAGGCGTTTCACGAGACGGTGCACAACATCAGCTGGCGCGGTGAAGGCGCCACGCGCATGGTGATCCTGCTGGCCGATGCGCCTCCGCACCTCGACTATGGCGGGCCGCAGTACGACGAAGCGATGATGGCCGCGCTGGGCAAGGGCATCAAGGTTCACAGCGTCGGCGCGAGCGGGCTGGACAAGCAGGGGGAATTCATCCAGCGGCAGATCGCGCAGTACACGGGTGGACGATTCGTTTTCCTGACCTACGACCAGGCGCGCGATCCATCGAGCGGACCGGGGCGCGAAACCGTCCACGACGTCAAGAATTACTCGGTGGACACTCTGGACCGCCTGATCGTGCGGCTGGTTTCGGATGAGCTGGGGAAGCTGGCGCGCCGATAGCGCGGCATTGGCTATAATCTGCGGCTCGGCGCTTTTTCAAAAAGTGCCTGAGATGGCGCTTACAGAAAAAGCGCCTGGAAATGGCGCTTTAGCTCAGTCGGTTAGAGCGATGGAATCATAATCCACAGGTCCGCGGTTCGAATCCGTGAAGCGCCACCAGAATCTGAAATAGCCCCGCAGGTCAAGAACTTGCGGGGCTTTCTTCTTGGCGGGATGAGCGGTCAGCCGCTTTCAACACGGGCATCCCCGTAGAATCGAACGCGGGTGCTGACCTCAATCCGGGGCGGCAGGTATTGCGAAGGTCGGGCCGCCTCGCGGTACAGGCTCGTGCATGTCCCCCACTCCCGATACTCCCGACGCGATTCAACTCGTCTCCGCTGCGCTTTTCGCCATCGCCCTGGTCCATACCTTCGCTACCAAGCAGTTCGAGCGGCTGGCCCATCGATTCCCTCGCCATAGCGGCCTCTTCCACCTGCTCGGCGAGGTCGAGGTGGTCTTCGGCTTCTGGGCCATCGTCCTCGTCCTGGTGATGGCGCTGATGAGTGGGGGCGACGCAGCCCTGACGTATGCCGAGTCGCGCAACTACACCGAACCGCTCTTCGTCTTCGTGGTGATGGTGGTAGCTGCGTCACGCCCGGTGCTGGTCACCGTGGCCGCCGCCATGAATGCGATTGCCCGATTCGCACCGATGCCCCATTCGGTCGCATTGGCATGGCTGGGGCTCGGTGCCGTGCCGTTGCTCGGGTCACTCGTCACCGAGCCTGCCGCGATGACCATTGCAGCGCTGATTCTCTCGCCGATCATTTTTCGCAGCGACATGGCCGAGCGAATCAAATATTTCGCCCTCGGCGTCCTCTTCGTGAACATTTCGATCGGCGGAACACTCACTTCCTTTGCGGCTCCGCCTGTGTTGATGGTTGCCTCGACCTGGGATTGGGACAGCGCGTTCATGCTGGCCAACTTCGGCTGGAAGTCAGCCATCGCAGTTGTGCTCAATGCTTCCATCGCAACCTTCGCGCTGCGAAGGCATCTCGTTCAAGGTGCAGGTGCAGGTGCAGGTGCAGGTGCAGGTGCAGGTGCAGGTGCAGGTGCAGCGCCTGCGCCAGAAAAAGTCCCGATGCCTGTCGTCCTCGTTCACATCGGCATCCTGGTTGGCGTGGTGGTGCTCGCCCATCACCCCGTCGGCTTCCTCGCCCTGTTCCTGATGTTCCTGGGCTTCACCCAGGCCTATGAGCGCCACCAGAACCCGCTCATCATCCGGGAGGCGCTGCTGGTGGGGTTCTTCCTCGCAGGCCTAGTGGTGCTGGGCGGCTTGCAAAGCTGGTGGCTGCAGCCGATCGTGTCGGGCCTTGAACCGCTGGCACTGTTCTTTGGCGCACTCGGCCTGACCGCGATCACTGACAACGCAGCGCTCACCTACCTCGGATCGCAGATCAGCGACATCAGCGACGCGGCGAAATACATGCTGGTTGCGGGTGCGGTCGCCGGAGGAGGTCTCACCGTGATTGCCAACGCCCCCAATCCTGCAGGCATCGCCTTGCTCAAGCGCGGCTTCGAGGATGAGTCCATCGGTGCGGGCGGGTTGCTGCTCGGTGCGTTGCTGCCGACGGCGATTGCCGCAGCCGCCCTGCTCCTGCTCTGAAAGACTTGTCCCTGCGCCATCGGCGCAAGCTCGTTCTGGCACAATTCTTCACGCAATCCACTGCCTCCGAAGGGTTAGCGACTTCAACGCCGCTGACCCTTCGTTTTTTGGGAGATCCCGCCATGCAACAAGACCCGCTCAACGCCATCCGCTACGTCATCACCGAAGACAAGAAGTCCGTGACGCTCACGGTGCCCGACGTCAAGCTCGACGCCGGCCAGTTCGACCAGCTCCTGCTGTCGCTGGCCGTGATGCGCGCCGGATTGGAGCCGGCGCACCCCGACCAGCCACCACCGCTGGACGAATGGGTGTATCACCCGATGGACGCGTGGCAGCTGCTCCCCCGAGCCGACAGCAAAGGAACACCCGCTGAAGATGGATTTCTCCTGGTCATGCGCTCGCCCGGCATGGGCTGGTGCCAGCTGCAAGTGCCCCCGGCCGATGCGCAGGCCATGGTCACCTACCTGCAGACGCCTCGCGTCCCTCCAGCTGACATCTAGACCAGGGCGAAGTCGGCTGGCGTGAGCAGCGGATGCGCGTCAACGCCGACCAGCGCCACCGGGATTGCGGCAGCGATGCCGCTGCCGTCAGCGTCGTAGTACAGCGTGCCGGTGGTCGTGTCATACACGATGCGGTCTGTGGTGTCGTGGCCCTTGACCACACCAGGTCCTGACCAGAACTGCGCTTCGGTCAAGGGGCCTGCCACGCCCAGTTTGGTGAACACGGACACCTTGAACTGAAGGACGTCCGTTCCACTCGCGAAATCGACCACGATGTCCTTGTTGGTCGTCGCATTGGGATAGGTGTCGAACCGGAATGTGTCGGCGCCTGTGCCGCCGGTCAACCAGTCATTGCCCTTGCCGCCGGCCAGCGTGTCCGCACCGTCCGCGCCATCCATCGTGTCGTGGCCATCCACGCCGCTCAAGACATTGGCGTTGCCATTGCCGACAAGGATGTTGGCTGATGCGTTGCCGGTGCCGTTCAAGGCGCCGCCCACCAGAACGAGCTTCTCCACATTGGCCGCGATGGTGTAGGTCACACTCGCCAACACCGTGTCGTATCCGCCGGTGGTCGACGAATCAAGGGCCTTGTCGCCTGCGTTGTCCACATAAAACGTGTCGTCGCCGTTGCCGCCTGTCATGACATCGGCGCCGGGCCCCCCCTCGATCGTGTCGTTGAAGCGGGTACCCGTCAGCGGGTTGGCGCCGGCGTTTCCGAGCATCGACACAGCAGCGCCCAGGGCCGAGGCATTGACGCCCGCCGCTGCGATGCCGCTGGTGTCGGCCGCCAGGCCCATGCCGGTTCCGATCACCACGCGCTCGATGCCAACGTCGCCGGCCATCAGCAGCAAGGTGGTGGCGGTGGTCGCTGCGAACCGCACCTCGTCAATCCCGGTGACTCCGTTGTCGAAAATCTCCGCAGCCGGGTGCTCCGATGCGAGGAACATGTACACATCGGAGCCATCGCCGCCGTTGAGCGAATCGGTGCCCGAACCGCCGTCGATCACGTCGTCACCACCCAGGCCGAGCAGGGTGTCGTTGCCGGCAAGGCCGCGAATCGTGTCGCTGCCCACGCCACCGCTGAGGTAGTCGGCACCACTGGTGCCGGAGGCTGCCGATCCGGGATCGCTGATGGCGATGGCGACCGGCACGGCGGCGGGGGAGACGGCACCTGCGCTGTCGCGCGCCACCACGCTGAACGCGGTGACCGTGCCTGCCGATTGCAGGCTGGGCGTCCAGAAGGCGCTGCGCGAAGCGTCGATCACGTCGTTCACGCCGGCGCTCCATGCCGTGGCCACGCCCGCGCTGGTCCCGATGAGCAATGTTCCGCTGCCCACCGCACGGACCACGAACGCGCTCACGGTTCCATCGACGTCGGCCTCATCGCCCTTGGCGGCCAACTCCGCCATGGTGATCTGCGTCTGCGCGCCGGGCAGTGCGGTGTCGACTGCGGACGCGAATACCGTCAGCGTGGGAGCGTCATTGACCGGCGTCACCGTCACTTGCGCCTGCACCGCTGACGACATCAGGCCGCCATCGTCGCGCGCGATCACCGTGAAAGCGTTCAGGATGCCCCCCACGTTCGCTGCGGGCGTCCAGTACGCATTCAGGCTCGCAGTGACTGCGTCGTTGGTGCCGGCCGCCCAGTCGGTCGCGGATGCCTCATCGGGGCCGATACGCATCGTGCCCGCCGTGACGGTCTTCACGACAAATGTGTTGATCGGGCCTTCTGCATCCGACTCGTTGGCCGCTGCTTGCAGGCCCGCCAGCGTGATCACGGCGGCGGTGTCTTCGCTGGTCGCGGCGACCGGGCCGGCTATCGCAGACATCGTGGGCTTGTCGTTGACAGACCGCACCGTCACCTGAACCTGAACCGGCGGCGTTTCCGACTCTACGCCGCTGTTGTCTTTTGCCACGACGGTGAATGCGTCCAGCACGCCGTTCGCGTTGGGAGCGCCCTTCCAGTAGGCGCCGTGCGTCGCATCGATGGTGTCGTTCGAACCCGGCGCCCATGCGGCCGCATTGCCGGCGCTGTCACGGATCTGCAAGGTTCCGTGGGTCACCGACTTGACCACGAAGGCGTCGACGGTTCCGTTGGCATCGGCCTCATCGCCTTGCGCCTTCAGGTTGGCCAGCGAAATGGCGACCAGCACGTCTTCGTCCACGGCCACGACCGGCGCGGCCATCGAAGTGAGCGTCGGAGGCGTATTGGGCAGGATCACCGTGACCTGCACCTGCACGGGCGGCAACGACGATGCGCCGCCGTCATCCTTGACCACCACCTTGAACGCGTTGACTTGCCCCGATGCGCCAGGCGCACTGGTCCAGAAAGCCTTGAGGTCGAGGTTCAGGGCGGGGTCGGTCGTGATGGTGTCGTTCGCCGACGGGATCCAGGCAACCGCATTTGCGCGCGTGGTGCCGATCCAGAGTGTTCCGCTCGTCACGGAAGTCACGATGTACGACATCACCGTGCCGTCGGTATCGGCCTCGTTGCCGCTTGCCATCAGGGATGAAAAGGGTATCTCGACTTCCACTGCCGACGCGGTCGTCGCCACCGGAGCAGCCATGGCCGTGAGCGTGGGACTGCGGTTGGGCTGCTCGACGTTGAAATTCACCGGCACTGCTGCGGTGGTCGAGGTGGCGCCTGAACCATCCACCACGCCGATCACGAATGCGGACAGATTGCCCAGCGTCGTCGCGTCGCTGGTCCACACGCCCGGGTGCGTGCCGTCGATGATCTGGTTGTCCCAGCTCCACGGCGCAAGGACACCTGCGTTGTTGCGCACCAGCAGCGACCCGCTGAAAACCTGCTGCACGACGAACCCGGTCACCGCGCCCTCTACGTCCGCTGCATTCGACTGGGTCCTGAGCAGATCCACGGTAATCGGGAACTGCGTGCCAGGCGCCAGCGTCGCGATCGGGTCCGAGAGCATCTGGGTGATGGTGGGGATGTCATTGACCGCCTCGCCGACCACTTGCACCAGGACTGGCGCACCGGACGTGGCGCCTTCATCGTCCCTGGCGGCCACAGTGAAAGCGTTGAGCGTGCCGTTGGCATTCGCCACGCCTGACCAGTAGGCGCGGCTGTCCTGGTCGATCGTGTCGTTGGTACCCATCGCCCAGGCAGTCGCAGTCGATGCATCGGCGCCGATGAGCAGCGTCCCGCTGATCACAGACTGCACCACGAAGTCCACCACCCAGCCGTCGACGTCCGATTCATTGCCCTGCGCGAAAAGGCTGTCCAGGGTGATCTCGGCCTGCGAGTCTTCAAGGATGGTCGCCAGGGGCGCAGCCATCTGGGTCAGCGAGGGCTTGTCGTTGACGGAGGTCACGTTGACCTCGACTTGCACAGGGGTCAGCGAGACATCGCCCTCGGTATCGCGCGCAACCACCATGAATGCATCGACCACGCCATTCCAGTTCTCGGGCGGCGTCCAGTAGGCGCTGTGATCGATGTCGATGGTGTCGTTGGAGCCCGCCACAAACGGAGCCGCCACATGGTCGACGGTGTCGCGGATCATCAGCGTGCCGCTGGTCACCGAGCGCACGACGAATGCATCGACAGGCGCGCCCTGGTTCGACTCGTCGCCCTGGATCATCAGGTCCACCCAGGTGATCAGGCCGAGCGTGTCTTCCTTCAGCGTGGTGACCGGGCCGGCCATCGTCGTCAGGACCGGTGCGGGTTGCACCGTGAACATCACTGTTCGCGAAGGAGAAAGACCGCCCATGTCGTCCTTCGCTGCGATGCTGAACGGCTGTGTGACGCCATCCAGCGTTCCACCAGGCATCCAGTACGCATGATGGGTCGCATCGATCGTGTCGTTCGATCCTGCTGCCCACGGCTGTGCGGTGGCGGCATCGGTTCCGATGCGCATGACGCCCGCATCCGATGCACCTGCATCCATCGTGACGACAAAGGCGACAACCGTGCCGTCGATATCGGCCTCGTCCGCCACGTCCAGGATCTGGGCCAGGGTCAGGACGCGCTCCTGGCCCTCGTCAGCGACGAACTCCAGGCCGGACTCGGAGAGCGTTGGCGCATCATTGACCGGCGTCACGTTGATGCGCACCTGCACCGGCGGCGAAGAAAAAGCGCCGTCACTGTCGCGCACGACGACGGTGAAGGCGTCGACCGTGCCCGAAGCGTTTGCCGGTGGTGTCCAGAAAACCCGGCCGCCCAGGACCCAGTCGTTCGTTCCGGCAGCCCAGGGTTGATAGACGAAATTCAGGTTGTACAGGCTCAGGCTGCCGTTCGTTACCGATGTCACGACGAAAACGAAGCCCAGGCTGTCAATGTCCTGCGCATCACCGAGGATGTAGAGGTTGTCTGCCGAAACCTCCGCCCCCTGATCTTCGGTGACGGTGCCGATCGGGCCGCTCAATGTCGTGAATGTCGGCAGGTCGTTGATCGGCACCACCCGGAACGTCACGGGCACCGGCACAGCCGACTCAACGCCGCTGTTGTCCCTGGCAACCACGTTAAAAGCACTGATCACGCCGTTCTGGTTCGGCGCAGGGGTCCACGCGGGCACATGAGTCGCATCGATCACACTGTTGGTTGCCGCGGCCCACGGCGTGCTGATTCCGGTCGTCGTGTTCAGGATTTGAAGCGAGCCGTTCGTCACGGCCTTGACGACGAAAGCCGTGACCTGGCCGTCGCTGTCGGCTTCATCGCCCTGGTTCGTGAGCGAATAGAAGTCTGCGCTGCTGGTGGCGAAATCTTCGGCTGAGACGAAATTGGCGCCGGTGGCCGGGTCTTCAGCCAGATCCGTGAAGGTTGGCGGGTTGCTCGCAAAGATAATGATGACGTCCGTTGACGCCTGCGAACCCTGCCCCTGCACGACGGTGACTGGCGGTCCCAATACCCAGGCCAGGGGCTGCGTCGACCTGTTTGGTGAAGTCGCCGGGCCTGTGGCTGCATCCTCCAGCGACGCGCTGCCTGCATTGCCCAGATCCTGGTCGAACTTCAAGCGCCTTCTCCTGTGGGACAGACGCAACCCCAGCAGCTGGTCTTCAAACCAGTCTAGGTACCCATCAGGAAATGAACAGAGACGTTCGTATGGCGACTGCCGGCCTAAGAACCGGGCTCATTCCGAGGCGCCACCGAATCGCGCCGCCGCTCCAGCATCCGAAGCCGGGACAGCGCGGTCCCCGATCCCTTGCCAGTCGCCTGGTCGTCGGCAACACGGGACCTCGACCGTCGCTCGGGTTTCACCCCCGAGGCCTGCGGCAGCTCCTTGTTCTCGTCTCGTATCTTCATGCCAACTCATTTCAATGTAGCCGCCACCTTACGTGGACTTTCGCTTGCGCCCTGTAGGGGCGTCAACAGCCGGTGCCGTAGGCGTGCTCCCACCTTCCGCGGCGCGCGATCGGGATGCAAGAAAGCAAGCCCTGACGCGCCCGTTCTTGTAAGCTCAGCAGCATGTCGCCGTCAGCTTACGAGTCGATCGTCTTTCATGCCCGTCTGAATCCCTTTGCTGTCGCGGTCTCCAGTGAATCGGGATTGATCACCTATCGCCAGTTCCTCGGCGAAGTCGATCGGGTGTCGCGCCACGTTGCGGCGCTGCGCATTGCGCCGGGCAGTCGCGTCGCCGTGAGCGTGGCAAACCTCTATCTCAACTGGCTGATCGTGCTGGCGCTGGGACGACTGGGCCTCATGTGTGCCATGGTGCAGTCCAGAAAGGACATGCACACCCTGACCCCTGATGTGGTGCTGACCGACCGCCCCGAGCAGTGGAGCGCTTTCAGGACAGCTCCAGCCAGCACGCGGTGGTACGAACGCCCGGCCGATGATTTGCCACCTGTGGCGCAATGCTGGCATCGGGATGACGACCTGGCCCAGATCGTTCTTTCGTCCGGCACGACCGGGATTTCCAAGATGGTCCCCGTCACCTTCGCGCAAATGCACGAACGCACGCGCAGCATCACGGCCGACTTCGCCTTCACGCCGCAGACACGGCTGCTTTCCACGTTTGGCATGAGTGCCGCGTTCGGTACCTTGTTGCCCTTCACCTGCTGGGGCGCAGGCGGATGCGTGATCGTCCCGGTGACCCAGGAGGCAAAGCCGATCTGGCGCCTGCTGCGCCAGCAGCCGACCATCGCGTTCATGTCCACGGCGCAGCTGGAGGCCCTGGTCAATGCCCTGCCCGCCGAATTCGTTCCGGTTGCAGCGCTGCGCCTGTATGTCGCCGGAAGTGTCTTGCCCTTGAAGGTCAACCGCAGGGCCCGCATGCGCCTGACACCGGCGCTCTACATCGTCTATGGCTCGACCGAAACGAACACGGTTGCCATAGGGCCGGCCGCACATACGGACACCCACCCGCACCTGACCGGCTATGTGCTGCCATCGGTGAAGCTCGAAGTCGTCGATGGCGACGGCGTGCCGGTCGCCAATGGCACGCCCGGCGAAGTGCGAATAGACGCCCGCGCCCAGCCCCGCGAATACCTGGGCGATGAACAGACGACCGCCCTGTGCTTCCGGGACGGCTGGTTCTATCCAGGCGATGCCGCGGTACTCGACAACGGGCAGCTGAGCATCATGGGCCGCATCCGCGAACTGATGAATCTGGGCGGCGTCAAAGTCTCGCCGGAAGCAGTAGAGGCCGTGCTCACCGGTCTGGCGGGCGTCACCGAAATGGCGGCGTTTTCATACAAGGGCGCCAATGCGATCGACAAGCCATGCCTGGCGGTGGTGGCCGGACATGGGTTCGAGGAAGCCGAGGCAGTCAGCCGCTTTGCAGGTGCCTGGCCGAAAGTGGCCGCACTGACGGTTTTGCGCGTCGACAGCCTGCCTCGCAACGCCATGGGCAAGGTGGTGCGGCACGAACTGGCCGCAGCGCTCGAAAAGTCGATCGACTCAGGCCGGGCGAAGAATTAGCGCCTTACCCGCGCCGACCGCGCACCATGGCGTAAATGAACAGCAGCACCATCGCACCCAGCACCGATGCGATCCAGCCTGCAGGCTCATTGGCTGTGTAGAGACCCATCGCCTGGCCGACATACCTGGCGATGAATGCGCCAGCGATACCCAGCAAGGTGGTCATGATGAGGCCCAGCTTGTCGTTGCCGGGCTTGAGTGCACGGGCGATCAGTCCGACGATGAAGCCGACGATGATGGTTCCGATGATCGAGAACATGAAATTGAATCTCCAGATAGTTGTGTGAAACGCAATGTACCCACTGCGCAAGGCAGGCGGCGTCAGTCGCCGCCGACAACAACCGGTAAAATTCTCCCAGCCCGACGGCGCGCCGCGCCCTCGATTTTCTTCACCCCAGCCTCTGGATGTACACCATGAATCGCTGCCTAGGGAATCGGGCCCGCCACGCTGCCGCATCGTTTGCGTCGCTGGCAGGCCTGCCCATCGCCCTCTCATTGACCCTTGCTTTCGCTGCGCCGTCTTTCGCGCAGACCAGCGACCCATCCACCGCAGTTCCCACCATGCAGCGCTCAGTGCCACGTGATGTGGTGCTCGGCCGCATGGTCATCACGGCCCCGCCTGAAATCCTGCTCAACGGCAAACCCGATCGCCTGTCTCCCGGTTCGCGCATCCGTAATGTGCAAAACATGATGGTGCTCTCTGGTGGCATCGTGAACCAGGACCTGCCCATCGTCTACAAGCGTGACGCGGCCGGACTGGTGCATGAAGTCTGGATGCTGACGCCCGAGGAATACAGGAAGCTGGGCGGCGTCAACACCAACGACCCGCTCGGCGTGCAGCAGTTCTTCGAACTGCTCGCGCTCATCTTCGGCGCACGTCGCTAAGGGGACGGCCCGTGTCAAAGAAAGTCTTTATCAAAACCTTCGGCTGCCAGATGAACGAGTACGACTCGGACAAGATGGCCGATGTGATGAACGCCGCGCAAGGCTACGAGCCGACGCAGGATATCGAACAGGCCGACCTCATCCTCTTTAACACCTGCTCCGTTCGCGAAAAGGCGCAAGAGAAAGTGTTCAGCGACCTGGGCCGGGTGAAACACCTCAAGGCCAAGGGCGTGCTGATCGGCGTCGGCGGTTGTGTGGCCAGCCAGGAAGGCGCGGCCATCATCGAGCGCGCGCCTTACGTCGATGTGGTGTTCGGGCCGCAGACCCTGCACCGCCTGCCGCAACTGCTGGCGCAACGCGAGCGCCTGCAGCGGCCGCAGGTCGATATCACCTTCCCCGAAATCGAGAAGTTCGACCACCTGCCACCGGCGCGTGTCGATGGTGCGGCCGCCTTCGTGAGCATCATGGAAGGTTGCTCCAAATACTGCAGCTACTGCGTGGTTCCGTACACGCGCGGCGAAGAAGTATCGAGGCCCTTCGAAGACGTGCTCGTCGAAGTGGCGGGGCTGGCCGACCAGGGCGTGAAGGAAGTAACGCTGCTCGGACAGAACGTGAACGCCTACCGCGGCAAGATGGGCGACACCGCCGAGATCGCCGACTTCGCGCTGCTTATCGAATATGTCGCCGACATCCCCGGCATCGAGCGCATCCGCTACACCACCAGCCACCCCAACGAATTCACCCAGCGCCTGATCGATGTCTATGCCAGGGTGCCCAAGCTGGTGAGCCATCTGCACCTGCCGGTGCAGCATGGCAGCGACCGCATCCTGATGGCCATGAAGCGCGGCTACACCGCGATGGAATACAAGAGCACCGTGCGCAAGCTGCGCGCGATCCGCCCTGACCTGGCGATGTCGAGCGACTTCATCGTGGGCTTTCCCGGTGAGACCGAAGAAGACTTCGGCAAGATGATGAAGCTGATCGACGACATCGGCTACGACAACAGCTTCAGCTTCATCTTCAGCCCGCGCCCCGGCACGCCTGCCGCCACCTTGCACGACGACACGCCGCACGCGGTCAAGCTGCAACGCCTGCAGCTGGTGCAGCGCACCATCGACGCGAGCATGAAGCGCATCAGTGAAAGCCGCGTCGGCACGGTGCAGCGCATCCTGGTCGAGGGGCCGTCCCGCAAGGACGCCACCGAGCTGGCCGGGCGTACCGAGTGCAACCGCATGGTCAACTTCAAGGGGCCGGCGCGCCTGGTCGGCCAGATGATCGATGTTCGGATCACCTCCACCGGCACCTACTCGCTGCGGGGCGAGGTCCTGATCTCGGAGCCTGTGGCAGCCTGACGAGGGTCCACGATTCGCGGCGGCGGATTCTTTGATGCGCGATGGAACTGGCGGCCCACGGCCGTTACTCAGGTTCCATGAGCCAGCAAAACCTCGAAATCCAGTTGCAGCGCCTGGCGCAGGCCAAGGGTCTGCCCGACCTGCGGCTGGACGCCGACGGCTACTGCATGGTGCGCATCGACAACCTGCTGGACCTGTCGTTCCAGTTCGAGGAAGACAGCCAGTCGCTGGTGCTGAGCGTGTGCTGCGGCATGCTGCCAGCCACACGGCGCGAGCGCGTTCTGCATGCGTTGCTCGACGCCAACTTCCATTGGTGCGGCTCGGGCGGCGCGACGATCTCCACCAACTCGGCCGAAGGCACCGTCTATCTGCAGGTGCGCGAGCCCACAGCGCAACTTGATGCGGATCGCCTTGAAGATCTGCTGCAAGGGATGATCCTCAACGGCGAGATTTGGGTCGCACGGCTGGCACGGCTTTCGGCTTCAGGCACACAGGCGAAATCGCCCCCACATTTTTCCGATCCGTTCCAGATCAGGGCCTGAAGACCCATGGCCGTCATTCCACCGTTCATCTCAGGACTGCGCCCTGGACAGGCCCCGAACAGCCGGCCGTCGGTGGGCCCGAACCTGCAGATCCAGCGTGCCGGCACACCGCATCGCACGAACATCTTCGCGCGAACGTGGGAGCTTCTGACACGCTCGCCCGAGCAGGTCGCCGCCAACAAACAGGTTGCGCGGGCCTTCGTGCACTCCATACGAGAGGCCCATGGCGACGCGGTCGCCGACCTGGCATCCAGGCAGTTGAAGGGTCAGCTCGCGCATGGCAGACCGCTGACGGAACGCCGATTTGAACGCGTGCTGGAGAGTTCGCGAAAGATGACGGGCCACATCGCGGCAGGCAACCAGCAGATCATGGACCGGCAGTTCGATGACATGCTGCGCGACAGCGTTGGCCGAACCTTCAAGGATGGCTCGGAGAACCACGGGCTCTCCGAGAAGGAATGCCGCGAGGTCGTGCGCAACGCCATCAGGAGTGACCCGGATTTCGCAGCCGTGCCGTTCCAGACAGCGGCTCATGGCCTGGTGGGCGAACTCCTGCTCGACGATCAAATGCTCGATGAGCTTGACCAGGCGTTCGTCAGCCACTACTCCAAAGTCGCAGACGCAGCGCTACGCAATGCTGCCGCAGTGCTGGAGTCGTCGGCGCCCGAAGATATCGAGTGGCTATTTGCGCAGGGCAAGGACGTCGTCTCGACGCTGATGCGATTCACGCCGCAAGAACTTCACGTGCTGAACGATGCGAATCTCTCCATCGAAATCGGCCTGCAGTACAAGGACCGCGGCGTGCCGATTCATCCACGCACGATGGTCAGGGAGCTATGCGGAGACAACATCGTTGGCACGCCCACTCCTCTGGGCGGTGGCTCGGTCAGCCGGCCCTACCGCGTGAACTACGGCGGCCGCCAGATGGTGTTCAAGGAAGCAACAGTCGGCGAGGGATACGGACCGCAGTCCGAAAGATTGGGTATCGACAAGGCCGATCCGAGGATGGCCGTGCGCAATGTGGCGACGCGGGTTGTCGATGAGGTGCTCCGATTCAATCTGGTTCCCGACACGCAGTTCGCAACATCGAAGGACGGCAAGCTGGGAATCGCCATGGAGTTCGCGCATGGCACATCGCCAGCGCCCAACCTCCGGGTGAACATTGAGCACACCGAAGCTGGCAAGCAGATCCTCGTCGCGCTTGAAGAGTTCTCCGCGGACGATCGCGCAGACCTTCTGGCTGCCGCAGGCTGCAGTTTGGTCGAAGGCCGACTCGTACAGGAGCAGCAGTTTGCCGTGCAGGAACTCAACTACGCGGACCCTGCCTTGCGTAACGCCCTGGTCAAGCTCCAGTTGCTCGATGCACTGACCGCCCAGGGGGACCGTCATCCCGGCAACTATGTGGTTCAACTCAGCGCCGATGGGTCGTTCAACGCACTTCGCCCGATCGACAACGACCAGGCTTTCAGCCCCACCCAGCTCAACCCCAACGAACTCGTTCATCTTTCTCGCGGCGAAGCCCCTGCAACGCTCGACGGCAAGTTGTTTGGCAACACGGTTTTCAACGGCGTGGGCCTGCCACCTGTGGTCGACCGGGACATGAAGACGCAAATCGACCGGATCACGCCGGAAGAATTGCGCGAAAAGCTCGGCGGGCTACTCACCGAAAAAGAAGTGCAGGCAGCGATCGTGCGACTGGGAACCATCAAGGCTCATCTGACCAGGCTGGAGAAAGCCGGGAATGTCATATCTCCCTCGGACTGGGGCTCAGCCCGCGTCACAGCGCTGCTGCAGGATCCTAAAACCAGTTACATCGGTCGTGACGCGGCGTACGTCAAGACCTTGAGGCCCGTTGCCTACCAAGAGGCGAAGTCGTGACCGATGCGCGCATCGAAGCGGCCGAAGTCTTCGCCGCCGAGGGCCTGGAGTGTTCGCGAATCCCCGACACGCAACCGCTGGTGCGCCTCGGGCCGGCAGCCTATGCAACGCGGCCACTGCCCTGGAACCTCTACGACTTTCAGGACTGGGTCTCCGCCTGGACCATGGAACAACCCGCCGCGTACCGGGCATTCGGCTTTGCAGGTCACGGCTTCCTGTCCAACGCCGTCCACTACTACAGCCTGGGCAACGAGCTGGCTTTCGCCATGCAACTGCGCTGGGGCAGCGTCGTGGACGATCCGGATGCGGTGCGAAGGCGCTATCACGGCCTGATGAAACTGGTGGGAACGCTGGAGCGCACGGCGGCGCAACTTCGCGCCAGCGGCAAGCTGCCTGCGGGACTGCGGCTGGCGGTGGCGCACAGCAGCTTTCATGGTTCTCGCTGGGCCTGGCTGGACAAGGGCAGAGAGCCCCAGTGGATCCTGACGCGCGAAGCCGCAGTCGAGGCGCTTTCGCAAACGGTCAGGCTGCTGCGCGATGCGCGCGAGCCGGTGCTGGAACGCTAGCGCGTCAGAACGGCAGCTTGGGCATGCCGCCGCCGCCCTTGCCACCCATCGCGCCCATGCGCTTCATCATCTTCATCATCCCGCCGCCCTTCATCTTCTTCATCATTCCCTGCATCTGCTCGAATTCATTGAGCAGGCGGTTGACCTCCTGAACGTGCACACCGGCGCCGCCGGCAATGCGGCGCTTGCGGGTTGCCTTGATGAGTTCGGGCTTGCGGCGCTCCAGCGGCGTCATGCTCTGGATGATGCCTTCCTTGCGGCGGATGTCTTTCTCGGCCTTGTTCATGTCGACGGAGCCGGCCTTGGCCTGCATCTGCGCCGGCATCTTGTCCATCAGGCTGGACAGGCCGCCCATGCTCTTCATCTGCTGGATCTGCGAGAGGAAGTCATTGAGGTCGAAGTCGCCGCTCTTGACCTTGGCGGCCAGCTTTTGCGCGGCTGCCATATCGACGCCGGCGGTGACCTGCTCGACCAGCGCGAGGATGTCGCCCATGCCCAGGATGCGGCCGGCGTGACGCTCGGCGTCGAAGACTTCGAGCCCGTCGATCTTTTCGCTGACACCCGCGAACTTGATCGGCGCGCCGGTGATCTGGCGCACGGACAGCGCTGCGCCGCCGCGCGAATCGCCGTCCATCTTGGTGAGGATGATGCCCGTCAGCGGCAATGCCTCCTTGAATGCCCTGGCCGTGTTGACCGCGTCCTGGCCCTGCATCGCGTCAACGACGAATAGCGTCTCGACCGGATTGAGCACCGCGTGCAGTTCCTTGATCTCGCGCATCAGCGCTTCGTCGATCGCCAGGCGGCCGGCCGTATCGACCAGCAGCACATCGAAATATTGCTTGCGTGCGTAATCGAGGGCGGCGCGTGCGATGTCCACCGGCTTCTGGTCGGGTGAGCTGGGGAACCATTCAGCGCCTGCTTGCGCGGTGACAGTCTTCAATTGCTCGATAGCCGCTGGCCGGTAAACGTCGCCAGAAACCGTCAGCACTTTCTTCTTGCGCTTCTCGATCAGGTGCTTGGCGAGCTTGGCCGTGGTGGTCGTTTTACCGGCACCCTGCAGACCCGCCATCAGGATCACCGCGGGCGGCTGCGCCTGCAGGTTGATGTCGGCGACGCCTTGGCCCATCGTGGCGGACAGTTCGCGATTGACGATGCCCACCAGCGCCTGGCCGGGCGACAGGGAACCCAGCACTTCCTGACCCAGCGCCTTTTCCTTGACGCGCGCGATGAAGTCGCGAACCACGGGCAAGGCGACGTCGGCTTCGAGCAGGGCCATGCGCACTTCGCGCAGCATGTCCTGGACGTTGGCTTCGGTGATACGGGCCTGGCCGCGGATTTCCTTGGCCAGGCGTGAGAGCTTGTCGGTGAGGGCGGACGTGGCCATAGGATTGGAATTGCGGGCGTCGCCTTGAGGAGCATGGCGATAAACTGTGGAACTTCATTCTAAAGGTCCCGTGATTAACGCATTCGCCAGTGGGCCCACTGCCAGCATCGTGCTGGCACTTGCTGCGGCAGCGGCCTACGCTGTTCCGGCCGCCGGTGCGGGCCGCCTCTCAGAGCGCGCGTCGCGCATCGCCCTGCTCGTTGCATGGTCGCTCCATGCCCTGGTCCTGCTGTGGGGCCTGGGCGGCGACCCACCCCGGTTCGGCTTCGCACCCGCTATTTCCGTTACTGCGTGGCTGGTGATGACGGTCTACGCGGTCGAGCGCCAGTTGTTTCCGCAGCTCCAGGCGAGATGGGCGCTGGCCGGGCTCGGCTCGGCAGCGGTCCTGCTCGCGCTTGCGTTCCCCGGCACCGCGCTGCACGCGAACGCCTCGCCATGGCTGCCAGTGCATCTCGCGCTGGGTATCGCCTCCTACGGCCTGTTTGCCGCAGCTGTCGTCCACGCCTGGCTGATGACTCGCGCCGAACGCCAGATCCGCCAGGCGACTGATCCGCACGCCGGTGTGCCATTGCTGACCCTGGAACGATTGACGTTCCGCTTTGCCTACGCGGGGTTTGTCTTGCTCACCGCCACCTTGCTCGCAGGCGTGTTCTTCTCCGACACGCTCTACGGCCAGGTGCGTGGCTGGCGCTGGGATCACAAGACTGTCTTTTCGATGCTCGCCTGGGTCGTCTTTGCAGGCCTGCTGCTGGGCCGGCTCAAATTCGGCTGGCGCGGCCGCAAGGCCGTGCGCGTTCTCTATATAGGAGCGCTCCTGCTCCTGCTGGCGTATGCGGGCTCTCGCTTCGTCCTTGAAGTGGTATTGGGCCGGACCTCATGAAATACATCATCGTCATCGCTGTCGTGGTCTTTGCCGTGTGGCTCTGGCGCAATGGCCGCGATCGCACGGCGCGCGAGCGCGATGAGCAACGGGCCAAGCCCAGCGCACAGAAAAACGCCCAGCTGCAAGAGCCCCAGGACATGGTCCGTTGCCCGGTGTGCTCGGTGCACCTGCCGCGCGTCGATGCACTACCCGGCCCGGCCGGCCAGGTGTACTGCTGTCCCGAACACAGCCGGCAGGCCGGTAGCTGAGATGGCCAGACCGCCCGCAGCCAACGCCGATCCTGCGGACACGGCCGACGATGGCCCGGCACTGACGCCCGACTCGGCCTTCTCGCGCCTTTGGCGCGGCTTCATGACGGCCCGCGTCGCGATTGCGATCGTGCTTTCGCTGCTGCTGGCTTCGCTCTACACCCTGTCGCCCTCGCTCAACGTGAGCCACTGGCTGGTGGCGCTGTGCATGTCGTACCTCGCGGCGGCTCTGGCGGTGCGCATGTTCGCGCGCGCCTTGCCGCCGGGCCACACTTTCGATCCGCAGTGGGTTTCGACGATCGGCGTCGACCTGGTCGCGTTCTCGACGCTGCAATTCCTGCAGGCGGCCGGCATCAATTACTCGCCGCTCTTTGCGCTGCCGGTGCTGATGGGCGGCGTGCTGGGCTCTGCGTTGCTCGCGCTCGGCACGGCTGCCGGCGTCACGCTGCTGCTGCTGACCGATGCCTGGGTTCAATCGCTGCATGCGCCCACAGAGACAGCAGCGCGATTCCTGCAGGCGGGCCTGACGGGCACAGGCTTCTTCGCGCTGGCCGTGCTGGTGAACCAGCTCGCGGGCCGTCTGGCACGAGAAGAGCAGGCTGCTCGCGAAGGCCAGCAGGCTGCGCGCATCCAGGCCCAGGTCAACGAACTCGTCATCGAAACACTCAACGATGGCGTGCTGGTGATCGACACGGGCAGCAGCGTGCGCGCCGCCAACCCCGCCGCGCGAACGATGCTGGGCGCAGGACACGCGCATTCCAGGGAGCAGTTCGACCTGTCCATGCAACCGGGGTGGCAGCCCCTGATGCGCCTGGCTGAAGAAACTTTCGCGATCCGCGCCCCGATGGTCGGCGAAGTTGCCATCAACGATGGGGCGGCAGGCCGGCGCCGCATCCATGTCCGCACGCGCCTGACCGACGCGGAAGGTGACCAGGGCGAGAGCCTGTGCGTGATGTTCCTGGAAGACCTGCGCGAGATGGAGGCGCGGCTTCGCACCGAAAAACTCGCTGCGATGGGACGCATGTCGGCCGCCGTCGCCCATGAGTTTCGCAATCCGCTGGCCGCCATCGCGCAAGCCAACGCGCTGATGGAAGAAGACCTGCACGAGCCGGGCCTGCAGCAGCTGAGCGCACTGGTGCGAAAGAACGCCCAGCGCCTGGCCCAGATCGTGGACGAAATCCTGGATGTGTCGCGTGTGCATCCTTTTGGCGCTGCCACGTCGCCCGCGCTTGAGCTCGACGCGGCAGTCCATGCGGCCTGCAGCGACTGGGCCCGGCAAACGCGAAGCAGCGAGCGCCTCCAAGTCACATGGGGTGCGCCCGGTGTGCGAGTACCCTTCGACGCCGACCACCTGCGCCGCGTGCTCATCAACCTGCTCGACAACGCGCTGCGTTACGCGGGTCACAAAAGCGATTCGATCCGGGTCTCCACGCATGTGTCAGGCGGTCGCGCGCGGCTGCATGTCTGGAGCGATGGCGCGCCGCTCGAAGCAACCGTGCAGCAGCACCTCTTCGAACCCTTCTTTTCTTCCGAGAGCCGGTCCAGCGGCCTGGGCCTGTACATCTGCCGCGAACTGTGCGAGCGGCATCGCGCCAGCATGAGCTATGAGCGCGCCGTGGCAGGTGCTGGAGGCGATGCACGCGAGGGCAATGACTTCAGCGTCGCCTTCGCAATGTCGAGTCCGCTGGCCGGTACCGCTTCATTTGACACAATAGCCGCCTGAATGAAGCGCAACTGATGTCCTCCGCCCCCGCATCCGCCCAGGTCCTTGTCGTCGATGACGAGCCCGACCTGCGCACACTCTACGAACTCACGCTACTGCGCGAGGGCTATCGCGTCGAAGCCGCGGGTTCGCTCGCCGAGGCGTGGGCGCAACTGGAGAACAGGAAGTTCGACGCAGTCATCACCGACATGCGCCTGCCGGACGGCCTGGGCCTGGACCTGCTCAACGGAATGCTCGCCGGCCAGCGCACCGAGCGCTGCATCGTGATGACCGCCTACGGCTCTGCTGAGAACGCGGTCGAAGCGCTCAAGGCGGGCGCGTTCGACTACCTCACCAAGCCGGTGGACCTCAAGCAATTCCGCACGGTCGTCGCATCGGCCATCCAGGACGGAGGCGCTGCGGCACGCGCGCGCCCTTCCACCGGCGCACCCCGGCAGGCTGCGGTCGAGCGCCCTGTGGGAAGCCAGGCATCGCTCGGTCGGCTCGTTGGCGATTCGCAGACCATGCGTATCGTCAAGGAGCGCATCGCAAAAGTCGCGCGCAGCATGGCGCCCGTGCTGGTGCGCGGCGAGTCCGGCACCGGCAAGGAACTGGTGGCACGCGCCATTCACGCCTGCAGCCATCGCAGCGACGGCCCTTTCGTGGCAGTCAACTGCAGCGCGATCCCCGAAGCCCTGCTCGAAGCCGAATTCTTCGGTGCCAAGAAGGGCTCGTACACCGGCGCCACGCAGGATCGCGAGGGCTACTTCCAGGCGGCGCGCAGCGGCACCCTGTTTCTCGACGAGATCGGCGACCTTCCGCTGGCGATGCAGTCCAAGCTGCTGCGCGCCATCCAGGAGCGGCAGGTTCGCGCGCTCGGCTCCACGCAGGAAGATGCCGTCGATGTGCGCATCGTCAGCGCCACCCACAAGGACCTCGCCGCCGACGTGCATGCGGGGCGCTTCCGGCAAGACCTGTACTACCGCCTCAACGTGATCGAGATCCTGGTGCCGCCGCTGCGCGAGCGCCGCGAAGACTTGCCAGCCCTCTGCGAAGCGCTGCTCGCGCGCATTGCCCACGAGTCCGGCATGCCGGTGCCCACGCTGTCGCCCTCGGTCGTGCAACAGCTTTGCGATCACCCGCTCAGCGGCAACGTGCGCGAGCTGGAGAACCTGCTGCATCGCGCGGTGGCGCTGTCCGACGGTGAAGAACTGCAAGTCGATTTCGCACCGACGCAGGCGCCCGCATTGATGCGCGAAACATCCGCGCCTTCGGGCGCGTCCTCTGCCGCACCCCTGACCACGCCAGCACCCTTGCCGCACCCCATGCCCGCCGACCTGCAGGCCTACCTCGACCAGCAGGAGCGCGAAATCCTGGTGAAGGCGCTGCGCGACAGCGGCTTCAACCGCACGGCCGCAGCGCAGCGCCTGGGGTTGTCGCTGCGCCAGATCCGCTACCGGATCGCGCGACTTTCCATCTCGGCGCCGGGTGACGACGGGCATGGCGACTCGGCCTGAAGCACCTGCACCGGCGCTGTGGCACGCCGGCTGGTATGGCTATGCGAGGCAACTCGCCTCTCCCAATTTCGGGCCGCGTCCGCAAGGCGCAGCCATTGACCTGATCGTCGTCCACTCGATCAGCCTGCCGCCCGGCGTGTACGGCGGCGACGAAGTGCAGCAGCTCTTTACCAACACACTCGACTGGGATGCGCACCCCTATTTCAAGACCATTGAAGGCATGCAGGTATCGTCTCACTTCTACATCCGGCGCGGCGGTGAACTCTGGCAGTTCGTGAGCTGCGACGACCGCGCATGGCACGCCGGCAAGTCGTGCTACCGGGGACGCGACAACTGCAATGACGACTCCATCGGCATCGAACTCGAAGGCCTGGAAGGCCGGGCGTTCGAACCCGCGCAGTACGAAGCCCTGACCAGCCTCTGCGCAGCCATCGCTGCCAACTACCCGATCGCCCACATCGCCGGTCATGAGCACATAGCGCCGGGCCGCAAGAACGATCCGGGCGCAGGATTCGACTGGCCGCTGATGCGCAGGGCCCTGCCCTGGAAGCCCTCGCAGTTTCCAGACACCGCGATGTTTCAACCCGACACAAAAGGCCCCGGCGCGCCCTGAACAGTTGTCCACTGCCGTGCGAGATGCCCGAATCTGCACACGCAATAAGCAGAGCGCTTCGGACACGCTTGTTTACGCCGTGCGCCACCGTTTTTTGTACACAGGCCCTGTTGATATCACTGTGGACTTCCTGTCGGCAACCGTGCGGAGCCTGTGACTAAGCGATTTTGGGGTAAACACTACATGTAGGGGCTTGCAATTGCAGACACCCCATATATAGTGCTTGGCTGTACACTGTGCAGTGTTCGCAGGAGTCGAAATGAAGAAGTTTCCCAAGCTCGCCTTTGGCCCTCCGGACCTTTTCGCGCGCATCCGCACCCCCGGTCGCTGATCGCACGCAATCCGCCTCACGGCACCCCCAAAAAGCCCGCTTCTTGCGCGACACCTCCGTCCCGCACCTGGCATTCCTTTAGCCTTTTATTCAGAACAACGTAGGACAGGAAGAACAAATGCAACCTGCTTTGAGCACCCCCACCGGATCCGGCGCCAGCGGCACCCAGTACACCGCCGCGCAATCCACTGCGACAGCCATCAACCCGCTGGCCAACTACCAGATCATTCGTCGCAACGGCGCCGTGGTGCCGTTCGAGCCGAACAAGATCGCGATCGCGATGATGAAAGCTTTCCTGGCCGTGCACGGCACGCAAGGCGCCGCATCGGCCAGCGTTCGCGAGATGGTCGACGAACTCACGCAGGCCGTGATCCGCGCGCTGGTGCGTTCGCGTCCCGGTGGCGGCACGTTCCATATTGAAGACGTGCAGGACAACGTCGAACTCGGCCTGATGCGCGGCGGCCACCACGAAATCGCCCGCGCATACGTGCTGTACCGCGAGCGCCGCACGCAAGAGCGCGCCCGCCAGAGCGAACAGAAGCCGCAAGCCGCCCCGACCATTCATGTGCTCGACGGCGGCCAGCGCATTCCGCTGGACCTGGAACACCTGCAGGGCCTGATCCAGTCGGCCTGCCAGAACCTGGGCGCCGACGTCAAGCCCGACCCGATCATGGCCGAGACCATGCGCAACCTGTACGACGGCGTCCCGATGGACGAGGTCTACAAGGCTTCGATCCTGGCTGCCCGCACGCTGATCGAAAAAGACCCGGACTACACCTTCGCCACCGCGCGACTGTTGCTGCACACGATCTTCAAGGAAGTGCTCGGACGCGACCTGCCGCCTGCCGAAATGGCCGGCAGCTACGCCGACTACTTCCCCGGCTTCATCAAGAAGGGCGTCGAAAACGAACTGCTCGACGAAAAGCTCCTGCAGTACGACCTGAAGAAGCTCGGCGCTGCACTCAAGGCCGAACGCGACCTGAAGTTCGACTACCTCGGCCTGCAGACGCTGTATGACCGCTACTTCCTGCACCTGCGCAAGACCCGCATCGAACTGCCGCAGGCATTCTTCATGCGCGTCGCCATGGGGCTGTCGCTCAACGAGATCGACCGCGAAGCGCGCGCCATCGAGTTCTACGAAGTGCTGTCGAGCTTCGACTTCATGTCGTCCACCCCGACCCTCTTCAACGCCGGCACCCTGCGCTCGCAGTTGTCGTCGTGCTACCTCACCACCGTGCCGGACGACCTCGACGGCATCTACGAGTCCATCAAGGAAAACGCGCTGCTGTCCAAGTTCGCGGGCGGCCTGGGCAACGACTGGACGCGCGTGCGCGCGCTCGGCTCCCATATCAAGGGCACCAACGGCGAATCGCAGGGCGTGGTTCCGTTCCTGAAGGTCGTGAACGACACCGCCGTCGCCGTGAACCAGGGCGGCAAGCGCAAGGGCGCGGTCTGCACCTACCTGGAAACCTGGCACCTGGACATCGAGGAGTTCCTGGAACTGCGCAAGAACACCGGCGACGACCGCCGCCGCACGCACGACATGAACACGGCCAACTGGATCCCCGACCTCTTCATGCGCCGCGTGATGGAAAAGGGCGAGTGGACCCTGTTCTCTCCATCCAATGTTCCCGACCTGCACGACAAGTTCGGCGACGACTTCGAGAAGGCCTATGTGGCCTACGAAGAAAAGGCACGCCGCGGCGAAATCAAGCCCAGCCGCACGCTGCAGGCCACCGACATGTGGCGCAAGATGCTGTCGATGCTGTTCGAGACCGGCCATCCCTGGATCACCTTCAAGGACGCCTGCAACGTGCGCTCGCCGCAGCAGCACGTGGGCGTGGTGCACTCGTCCAACCTGTGCACCGAGATCACGCTCAACACCAGCGACACCGAAACGGCCGTCTGCAACCTCGGCTCGGTCAACCTGCTGCAGCACCTGAAGGACGGCTCGGTCGACCACGACAAGCTCAAGCGCACCATCACCACCGCGATGCGCATGCTCGACAACGTGATCGACATCAACTACTACGCCGTCAAGAAGGCGCGTGATTCCAACCTGCGCCATCGCCCGGTGGGCCTGGGCATCATGGGTTTCCAGGACGCGCTGTATGAACTGCGCATCCCCTACGCCTCGCAGGAAGCCGTGGACTTCGCCGACAAGTCGATGGAAGCCGTCTGCTACCACGCGTACTGGGCGTCGACCGAACTCGCCCGCGAGCGCGGCAAGTACTCCACCTACAAGGGCTCGCTCTGGGACAAGGGCGTGATGCCCCTGGACACGCTCGAGATGCTGAACAAGGCCCGCGGCGGCTATGTCGAGGTGGACCGCTCGTCCTCGCTCGACTGGGACGCGCTGCGCAGGAAGATCGCCACCGACGGCATGCGCAATTCCAATTGCGTCGCCATCGCACCGACCGCCACCATCTCCAACATCATCGGCGTCGATGCCTCCATCGAGCCATGCTTTGGCAACCTCTCGGTCAAGTCGAACCTGTCCGGCGAATTCACCGTGATCAACCACTACCTGGTGCGCGACTTGAAGCGCCTGGGCCTTTGGGACGACGTGATGGTCATGGACCTGAAGCACTTCGACGGATCGCTGCGCCCCATCGACCGGGTGCCGCAGGACGTCAAGCAGCTCTACGCCACCGCATTCGAAGTGGAACCGGTGTGGCTGGTGGAAGCCGCTGCGCGTCGCCAGAAGTGGATCGACCAGGCGCAGTCGCTCAATATCTATATGGCGGGCGCATCGGGCAAGAAGCTCGACGACACCTACAAGCTCGCATGGCTGCGCGGCCTGAAGACCACCTACTACCTGCGCACCACCAGCGCGACGCACGCAGAGAAATCCACCGTGCAATCGGGTCGCCTCAATGCGGTGTCGTCGGGTGCGGCGCAAGGCGGCATGAGCGCTCTCGAAGCGGCTGCGGCTGCGGCGCAAGCGCAGATGAATGCGAGCGTTGCAGCGACCGACATCAAGTTCTGCGCGATCGACGATCCGGGATGCGAGTCGTGCCAGTGAGTCAACGCGATGCACACGCGAATCCGAACGTGCATCGCAACACACGCATCGAAAATTTTGTCGGTGTTCTCTGACAAGTCTCGATGCAATTGAGCAACAAAATCAGGCAGTGATGTGAACGGACACTTTTCATTTCGCATCACTGCTCACATAATCCGAGCATTGGAAAACTTATGCTGACCTGGGACGACGAAGTCAAGCCCACATTGCCAGTTACGAACAGCGATTCCTTCACTGCGAATCGCGAGGTGGCCCATTCACCTCTGAAGCAAGCAATCCCCGCACAGACACTCGCGCAAAACGTGGTGAGCACGTTCACTGCAACGAGCGCCAACGCGAACCCGAACGGGAACAAATCCGCACCCGCATCCGCAGCGACTCCTGTTGCCCGCCGCGTGAATGCCGCCGACAAGCGCATCATCAACGGCCAGACCGACGTCAACCAGCTGGTGCCGTTCAAGTACAAGTGGGCCTGGGAAAAATACCTCGCCACCTGCGCCAACCACTGGATGCCGCAGGAAGTGAACATGAACCGCGACATCGCGCTGTGGAAAGACCCCAACGGTCTGACCGAAGACGAGCGCCGCATCATCAAGCGCAACCTCGGCTTCTTCGTGACCGCCGATTCCCTGGCCGCCAACAATATCGTGCTGGGCACGTATCGCCACATCACCGCGCCCGAGTGCCGCCAGTTCCTGCTGCGCCAGGCGTTCGAGGAAGCGATCCACACGCACGCCTACCAGTACATCGTTGAATCGCTCGGCCTGGACGAGAGCGAGATCTTCAACGCGTACAACGAAATAGCCTCCATCCGCGAGAAGGACCAGTTCCTGATCCCCTTCATCGAAGCGATCAGCGATCCCAACTTCAAGACCGGCACGCACGAGACCGACCAGACCCTGCTCAAGTCGCTCATCGTGTTCGCATGCCTGATGGAGGGCCTGTTCTTCTACGTCGGCTTCACGCAGATCCTGGCGCTGGGTCGCCAGAACAAGATGACCGGCGCTGCCGAGCAGTACCAGTACATCCTGCGCGACGAGTCGATGCACTGCAACTTCGGCATCGACCTGATCAACCAGCTCAAGCTGGAGAACCCGGGCCTCTGGACCCCCGAATTCAAGGCGGAGATCAAGGACCTGTTCCAGAAGGCCGTCGAGCTCGAATACCGTTACGCCGAAGACACCATGCCCCGCGGCGTGCTCGGCATGAACGCATCCATGTTCAAGGGCTACCTGCGCTACATCGCGAATCGCCGCGCCACGCAAATCGGCCTGGAGGCGCTTTTCCCGAACGAGGAAAACCCGTTCCCGTGGATGAGCGAAATGATTGACCTGAAGAAAGAGCGCAATTTCTTCGAAACCCGCGTGATCGAATACCAGACGGGTGGTGCGCTCTCATGGGATTAGATGTGGACCACCCCGAAGCGTGGCGGGGGGCAAGTGAGTTGAAGACTGCGATAGTTTGAGATGTATCTCTCTGCGAAGACCGGCCACAAGAGCAGGCGCGCAGGGAGACAACGGTGTTCATTGAGCTGGGCTGTGTGCCCAACCCGATGAATCGTTCCATGCACCAACAGCGTGGAGCGCCTCTTTGGTTGATGTTGATCAACTTGTACAGGAGAAATGAAAATGGCAACTGCGAAAAAAGCAACGGCAAAAAAGGCCGCTAAGAAGGCTCCGGCGAAAAAGGCCGTAGCGAAGAAGGCAGCTCCGGCGAAGAAGGCCGCAGCAAAGAAGGCACCGGCAAAGAAGGCCGCTGCCAAGAAGGCTCCGGCAAAGAAGGCCGTCGCCAAAAAGGCGGTAGCGAAGAAGGCTCCGGCGAAAAAGGCCGCTGCCAAGAAGGCTCCGGCAAAGAAGGCCGCAGCGAAGAAGGCTCCGGCGAAAAAGGCTGCAGCAAAGAAGACCACCGCCAAGAAGGCGACGGCGAAGAAGGCAGCCAAGAAGGCCCCTGCGAAAAAGGCTGCCAAGAAGGCCGCCAAAAAGCCCGCTGCGAAGAAAGCTGCGAAAAAGCCTGCTGCCAAGCCGCAAGCAAAGGCAGCTCCTGCCGCTGCGGCTGCGCCAGCAGCGCAAACGACGCTGAACCCGCAAGCCGCCTGGCCGTTTCCGACAGCCAGCAAACCTTAAGGGCGACACGCCTCGCGCAAGCGGGGCACTCTGCCCGATCCAAACCCGGTGCTCACGCACCGGGTTTTTTTATGCCTAGAACTCGCCGGCCGCCAGCGCCATTCGCCTGCGAATGCGCTGGGCTTCTTCGGTGGCACCCGACTGCTCTGCGCGCTGCGCCTGCACTCCCAGCCACGCCAGCACGGCTCGACGCCAGCCCTGCTTCGTTGCGGTGTCGGCGGCGATCGCAAGCACCTGCGGATCGGCGCGCCCCGTGCGCAACATGACGCCCGCCGCGATCATGCGTGACAGCGGATCGGCGATCGAAGCAACCGCAGCGCCGCCCTGCGCACCGGCAACGCCTTGATACTGCGCCGGCAACAGCGCCACATCGGCGGGCGCAACTCGCCCAGCGAGGAAGTCCGCATAGGCCCGCTCGGCAATGGGCGAATCCGCGCGCAACTTCTCAAAACCATCGCATGGCTCCATGACGAGCGTCGCCACACGCAAGGCGCAGCGGGTCAACTCGGCGCGGGCAACCAGTCCCGGCTCGCCCGTGCTGGCAAGCTCTGAGCGCGCGCGTTCGAACTCTGCGGCTTCCACACGCGCATTGCCGCTCATGAATGCCTTGACGTAGCGCTCCAGCGCGCTGTGGGCGTTCATCTGCCAATCGGGTTGCGGCGGCTTGCTGGCGCAGCCGGCGACCAGCGCAGCGACAAGAACGAGAAGGACGCGCTTCATGGCAGCTTCACCTCGGTCTCGCGCGCAAACGGCCACTTGCGATTGAGCTCGTTGATCATGCCTTCGATCTTTCGCAGGTTGGCTTCCACATCGGCGCGAAGTGCGCCCAGATCGGTGGTCGCGCCGCGCACGTTCGACGAGATGCCTTGCGCCTCGACCAGCACCGAGTCCACCTTCTTCAGGCTGACCCGCGTCTCGGCCAGCAGCGCATTGAGTTGCGCGACGGTCGCACGCGCATCCTTCATCACGCCATCGGGGCCGAACACCTGCGTATCGGCCTTGGCAGCCATGCCGTCCAGGCGCGCGAGCAATGCATTGGCACGATCCAGCGCCGTGACGAGCTTCTGCGCATCGGCGTCGTTGCCCATCACGGCGCCCAACGCGCCGCGTGGCCCCTTCAGGCGTGCAGTCAGTTCGCGCACGTTCTCCAGCGACTGACGCAGCGCCGCGTCCTGCGCGGTCATTGCGTTCAGGTTCTCCAGCGTCTCGCGTGCGGTCGCGAGCACGCGCGGCAGCTCGGCCGTCGCGTCGCCTCGCAGGACCGGGCGCTGCGCGCCATCGGGCAAGGGCGGATCGGTGAGGATGCCGCTGTAGGCGCGAATGGCGGTGCCGCCAACCAGCCCCCGCACGAGCGTGAAGATGCTCGACGTGCGAAGCCAGTGCGCATCCTTTTGTGCGACGTCGATGATGATGTGGACACTGCCGGTGGGCGCCAGTTCGACGCGCCGCACACGGCCGATGGGAAACCCGGAGAACGTCATGTCCATGCCGACAATCACGCCTTCGGAGTCTTCTGTCGTGAGCACGAGCTTCTGCGTGGGCTCGAAGAAACCGCGTGAATGCAGCAGAAAAAGCGCGGACGCAGCGACCAGCAGCACCATGAAGGCCAGCATCAGCAGCGCCTTGATCTCCAGGTGGCGGGTCGGCTTGCCCGTATGAGGCTCCGAGCTTTTCAGCGGCGTGTCGTCAGGTGCGACCATTTTTTTCAGGCGTAGTTGCCGGTGAGTGAGACAGCTTCGAGCAGCAGCAGCACAGCGAACATGCGAACCAGCCCCTGCAACGCGGCGCTCTCGCGCGAGCCGTCGCCCTCCACGTCGTAGAGCCCCGAAGCCATCGGGATCACCGAAACCGCGAGGCTGAAAAACAGTGTCTTGACCACAAAGATGGCGGCGACCGCCGGGGTGAAGATGCGTCCGAAGACACGCGCATACCCTTCAAACCCCGCACTGGTCAGGCCGTACACCGCCAGGTACGCCAGCACCAAAGCAACGACGCAACTGAGCGCGGCCAGCATGACGCAGGCGAAGATGCCGGCAGTGGAGCGCGGCAGCACGTGCGTCACCACCGGGTCAATACCGCTGCGCGCGAGTTCGGCGAACTCACCGCTGCGGCGCATCTCCGCCAGCGCTGCGCCATTGGGAATCGTGCAGCGCAGCGCCACGAACAGCGCCGCCGTGAGCGGAATCAATTCAAGCACCAGCACGCGGATCACCATCTCCAGCGCGTACTGCGACAGGCCATAACTGAGCGCTGTGACGATCACGATTCGCGTGATCACCAGCGTGAGCAGCGCGGACAGCGCCGTGAACCACCAGAGGATGGGCGCCGTGTCCAGGTACATGTGCCGCAGCAGGCGCGAGCCGCCGCCTTGCGCATAGCTGGAAGGCGATAGGGCCAGCACCTGCAGCTGCGCGCCGAAGAAGATGATGCGCCACCAGCCGGCAAGCCAGTCCAGCGGCATGCGGCCCAGGCGCGCGAGCCCGAACATTGAATGGGAATTCGTCATGTTCACGGCGGCAATGATAAGTCGCCGCTGCGCAACTCAACTGGTGGCCGGCTGCGGCCCCATGAAGAAATCGATCGCGCGCTCGACGACCCACGGAACAATCACGTGATCCCCATCGAACGGCAAGAGCGTCAGGTCATGCCCGCTCTCCAGCAGCCGGACCGCATGCGGTGTGGCGCTGGTCTCCATCGGCAACTGGCTGTCGGAGCGGCCGTGTGCGATGAACACGCGCGGCGTGCCCATCTGCGTGAACGTGTTCATGAAACCGGCGGACAGCGCGATGACATGACTGGCGACATCTCCGTTGGTGACGCCCGTCGAGAGCGCATAGCTGCCCCCGTCGGAGAACCCGGCAAAGGCCAGGCGCGCCGGGTCGATATGAAAGTGCGAAGCAGCCCGCGCCAGGGCGCCGTCCAGTCGCTCCAGATCCGGACCGTGCCCGCCAATCACGACGTCCCAGGTGGGAAACATCGACTGCGGCGCCAACAGCAGGAACCCACGCGCGCGCGCCCAACGCACGAAGTGCGGCAGCACGCGATTGGCCTCGCCGCCCGCACCGTGGAACAGGACCATCATCGGCACCGGCGCGGTGAGGTCCAGTCCTTCGGGCACCACGAACACCGCCTCGCGACCTTCCGGAAATGCCATGCCATGGCGACCCGGCGCGAGTGGTTCTTCATCGGGCTGCGTACCGGGCCTGAACTTCAGCCTTCCGGTGAGGGCGCCCCCCAGCAAGGACGGATCGATCATTGCAGCGCGCCCCTGTTGCATGCGAGGTCGCGAAAAACCGCGCACTGCGCGAAGGCTTCCCGCGACAAAGGCACCTTCTTTTGCCGGCAGAACTTGCTGGTGAGTTTCAGGAGCTCCTTGATGTCGCGGCCGCTGATCCCCGGAAATGCCGAAACCACTTCATCGACGAGTGATTCGGGCATCTCGATGCCGAACTGCGTCGCCAGGGTGGCCCACAAGCGCCGGGCATCCTCGGCCGTTGGCGGTTCATAAGTGATCACGGCAATGCACCGCGACAAGATGGCATCGTCGATGTCCGACACGCGGTTGGTCGTCATGAACAGCAGCCCACTGAAGTACTCCAGGTTGCGCAGGAATTCCGCGACGATGGCATTGTGCTGGAGGTCGTTGTCTCGCTTGCGGATGTACACGTCGGCTTCGTCGAGCAGCAGCACGCAGTCCCAGCGCGCGGCGCGTTGCAGGACGGCCGTGAGGTTGGCCTCCACCGAACTCGCCGTCACGCCGAGCTGGCCCGAGTGCACGCGGTACAGCGGCTTGCCCACCACTTCGGCATACACCTCCGCCGTGAGCGTCTTGCCCAGGCCCGGCGCGCCCTGGCAAAGAATAGTGGTGCCGCCCGACTTTCCGGGCACGACGTCTTCCATCAGGAAGTTACGGTCGGCCGTGAGGATGTCGACCAGGTCGCGATGCGCTTGCGGCAACACCAGCCTGTCGCGCACCGAAGGCGAATAAACGTAAGGCTCCACGAATTGCGAATGAACCCAGATGTTGCGATGCCAGTCGAGGTGAAACAGGTGCAGGTAGGCATGCTGAGGGATGCGGTCGAATCCTGTTGCAATCGCGCTCTCGCGCCAGAAATGCGGATCGGCCGCCATGTCGAAACGTCGCTCCAGCAACGCTTCGTCGTTGACGCAACGCGCCGTGACGCCAGGCTGCAGCCGCAGGAATTCCAGTCCCGCACGAGGCGACCCTTCGGCAGAGCGCCACAGGCCGCCACTGATCGTGAACTGCTCGCCGAACCTGGCCTGCAGGTTCATGAAGCGGTCCACGTGGGACTGGTACTCCTGCCGGAACTCGTGGCATTCCTTGTAGAAGCCGTGGTCGGCAAACAGGTCGGCTACCGTGCGGCCCGGCAGGTCTTCGGCATAGAAGCTGATGCCCCAGGTCATGCCCGCAAACCGCATGCGAGGATCGGAAGGCGGCGGGCGACCGGCCGCGTGCAACGTGTTGGCGATCAGGCCCACCATCACGTAAGCAGAGCCCTGCCCATCGGCGGGGCGTACCAGACGGACGGTGTGAACGAGCCACGCGAGCAGCACGCCATCCTTTCCGCGCTGGTAGAGCCAGCCATCGATCACATCGCGCCCCAGCCATTTGACGATGGCCGGAACCATCAAGTCCAGCGAGGAGATGGTGTCCAGTTGCGATTCGCCGTTGAGGTTGTCGAGCGCGAGCAGCTGGTGCACCAGGTCCTTGGCGCCTGCAGCACAACCCATCTGGTAGAGCGTGGTGAGGATGTCTCCGTCGAAGTGGTGACTCGACACGACGCGCACGCCACGGCCGGCGCCCTGCACATCGAGCTGCAGGGCCACTTGCGATTGCGGGTCGACAAGACCTAGCAATGCGCTTGCCAGCGAATCGGGAATCTCAAGATCCAACGGTGTTACTCCGTTGGCTATCGTAGCCAGATCAGGGCGCCAGGCGCTTGATCGCGGTCAACTTATGAAGCGCCACGCCATCAGTTACCTGACGCGTGGGCATGGAGGAATGCTTTAGTTGATCGACTCGGCGTATGCGCGAGTCGTCACGGGCTTGTCTTCTTCAGGCGGCAGGTAAACCGTGGTGCGGTCGATCTTGGCATCGTAGGCAGCCAGTTCAGCGCTGGCGCTGCGGATGACGGCACGGTCGAGCGGGTGGCACTGGCGCTGGCTCAAACGGCCCAGCGCTTCGGACTTGTCGACCAGGGCGCGGACACTTGCCGAATCCATGATCAGCGCAAAGGGATTGTTTGCCAACGTCGTCTCAGTTCTCATTCGCTCGGCTCCTGTAAGTCGGTGTGTTCGGATGGATGAACTGTCACCCAAAGGCCGAATTTGTAACGTCAGGGCGCGACGTGAGACCGTGTAGGACGGTTGCTCATCGCTGCACAATAGCCGCCATGCCCCATCTGCCACCCTTCATCGCGCCTACCCGCCACAGCGACCCCCAGTCGGCGCTCGACCAGGTCCGCACCATCTATTCGCAGCAGATCAACCACCTGCGCGTTGCCATGCAGCAGTTCGTCGCGGGTGAGTCGCTTCCCGGGCACGTGCGTGCGTGCTACCCGTTCGTGCGCATCCACACCGACACCGTGGCGCGGCAGAACCTGCTGGAGAATTCCGGGCTGTCCTATGGTTTTGTCGCCACGGCGGGCCGGTTCGAGACGACGCTGACCCGCCCCGACCTGTACGCCAACTACTACCTGGAGCAGTTCCGCCTGCTGCGGCAAAACCATGGCGTCGAGCTGGAAGTCGGCACGAGCACACAGCCGATCCCGGTGCACTTTTCCTTCGCCGAGAACGACCACATCGAAGGGACTCTCGCACCCGAGCGCCGATTCCTCATGCGGGACGTGTTCGACCTGCCCGATCTGGGCGCGATGGACGACGGTATTGCCAACGGAACCTGGATCGCCCGGCCCGGCGAGGCGCAACCGCTGTCGCTCTTTCCGGCAGCTCGCGTCGATTACTCGCTGCATCGCCTGCGTCACTACACAGGCACCGCGCCCGAGTGGTTCCAGAACTTCGTGCTGTTCACCAACTACCAGTTCTACATCGACGAATTCGTGCGGCTGGGCCATGAAGAAATGGCCAAGCCCGACAGCGAATACATCGCCTTCGTCGAGCCGGGCAATGTGGTCACGCGGCGTGTCGGCATCGCGCCCGAAGAGATCGACGCACTGGGCTCGACGCCACCGCGCCTGCCGCAGATGCCCGCCTATCACCTCATGCGTGCGGACCGGGGCGGCATCACGATGGTGAACATCGGCGTAGGGCCGGCCAATGCAAAAACCATCACCGATCACATCGCCGTGCTGCGCCCGCACGCATGGATGATGCTGGGCCACTGCGCGGGGCTGCGCAACAGCCAGCAGCTGGGCGACTATGTGCTGGCCCACGCCTATGTGCGAGAAGACCACGTGCTCGACGAAGACTTGCCCCTGTGGGTGCCGATTCCGGCGCTGGCCGAAATCCAGCTCGCACTCGAACAGGCGGTGGCCGACGTGACGGGCTACAAGGGCGCGGACTTGAAGCGCGTGATGCGAACCGGCACGGTCGCCAGCACCGACAACCGCAACTGGGAGCTGCTGCCTGCCAACCAGCCGCAGCGCCGTTTTTCGCAAAGCCGCGCGGTGGCACTCGACATGGAAAGCGCGACCATCGCCGCCAACGGTTTCCGGTTTCGTGTGCCCTACGGCACGCTGCTGTGCGTGAGCGACAAGCCGCTGCACGGCGAGATCAAGTTACCCGGCATGGCCAACCAGTTCTACCGCGAGCGGGTCGACCAGCACTTGCGCATCGGCATGCGCGCCATCGATATCCTTCGAGCCGAAGGAAGCCAGCGCCTGCACAGCCGAAAGCTGAGAAGTTTTGACGAGGTGGCGTTTCAGTAGGGATGCAAGTGGCTGTCATTGCGGACTTGATCCGCAATCCAGAGTGCGCCATATCACGCGCTGAGTCCGCTTCGCGGTGGATGCCGGATCAAGTCCGGCATGACGGCGGGTGTCAAACACCGCCCTGCCCGGCAATCAGTGCAGATCGAGCTTGGCCGTCTGGCTTTGCTGCTTGTGATGCGCGATGCTCTTGAAGGCAACGGCTCGTCCCAGCAGCACCAGCACGACAATGCCGCTGACCATGCCGGCCGACACCGCATAACCACCCGCCACCACCGGGTCACCGGTGCCTTCGGTGAGCATGTACAGCGTGCTGAGCGCCATCACCAGCATCGCAACGGCCGCGACAAAAAACGCCAGGAAGTCCCCCAGCGACACCTTCTGTCCGCAACGCGCGCACGAAGAAATATCGCTGAAAAAAAGCTTCGGTACGTTGAGCATCGTGGTGCACTGGGGGCAGCGGTAATGCATGTCGGGTGTTCCTCGCGAGGTGAACCCGTTTTATAGCGAGAAACATGCCCGATGGGAAGCACTCGGCCAGGGTGTGACAGCGCCTCAACCCGGCGACAGCACCGTTCCCATGGGTTCACCCAGCCTGACCGGCCGCGTGGGCGCCCAGTCTTGCTGAAAAGTCACCACGCTCTTTGGGAACAGCATCACCACGGTGGAACCCAACAGGAAGCGCCCCATCTCCGCACCCTTGGCCAGCACAATGTTCTGGTCGTCATAGCGCCACTCACGTATGTCGCGTGTGCGCGGCGGATTCACCTGACCGTGCCAGACCGTTTCAACGCTGCCCACGATGGTGGCGCCCACCAGCACATTGATGAACGGGCCGAAAGCCGTGTCGAACACGCACACCACCCGCTCATTGCGCGCAAACAGACTGGGCACGTGGCGCGCGGTGAGCGGGTTCACCGAGAACAGGTCGCCCGGCACATAAATCATGCGCTTGAGCCGCCCTTCGCAGGGCATGTGGATGCGGTGGTAGTCCTTGGGCGCCAGGTACAGCGTGGCGAAATGGCCGTGGTCGAATTGATGGGCAAGTTGCTGGTCGCCGCCCACCAGCGCCCGCGTCGAATAGCTGTGACCCTTGGCCTGGAAAATCTGGTCGTGCTCGATGGGGCCGAACTGGCTGATCGCCGCATCCACCGGGCACACCAGCGGTGCATCGGCAATCGGCCGCGCGCCGTCCCGCAAAGGCCGCGTGAAAAACTCGTTGAAGCTCTTGTAACTCTCGGGCCGCGGGTCGACGGCCTCCTGCATGTTCACCTTGTACTTGGCGATGAAGTTGCGAATGATCCAGTGCGTCAGCGCGCCGCCTTCCATGCCGGCTACCAACCCCGCAAACTGGGTGAGCAATCGCTTGGGCAGCAGGTACTGGGGCGTGACGGACAGGCGCGTGGACATGAGAAGCGGACGCGCAAGGCGTGCTGGTGAAGAGGACAGGCACGAGTTTAGGCCCTCTGACACAATGGCGGGCCCGTCTGGCCAGTCCCCGGAGCCCATGAGCGACCTCCTTTTCGAAGCCCGCAACCTCAGCAAGCGCTACGGCAGCACAACCGTGGTGAACGACCTGTCGTTCGGCATCGCCCCCGGCGAATGCCTGGGCGTGATCGGCCCCAATGGCGCAGGCAAGACCACGACGATCCGCATGTCGCTCGGCCACACCGTGCCGGATGAAGGCACCGTGAGTGCGCTGGGCTTTTCCATGCCGCAGGATGCGCTCAAGATCAAGGCGCAACTGGGCGTGGTCACCCAGTTCGACACGCTGGACCCCGACTTCTCCTGCGCAGAAAACCTGCTTGTCTATGGCCGCTACTTCGGCATGAAGGACGCGCAGATCCGCGAACGCATTCCCCGGCTGCTGGAATTCGCGGCGTTGTCACACAAGGCGGACGCCAAACCCGGTGAACTGTCGGGCGGAATGCGCAGGCGGCTCAGCCTGGCGCGTGCGCTGGTGAACGATCCGAAGCTGCTGCTGCTCGACGAGCCGACCACCGGACTCGATCCGCAGGCGCGGCACCTGATGTGGGAGCGGCTGCAACTGCTCTTGCAGCAGGGCAAGTCGATCCTGCTCACGACGCACTTCATGGATGAGGCCGAGCGCTTGTGTACGCGGCTGCTCGTGCTCGACCATGGCAAGAAGATCGCCGAGGGCAAGCCGCGCGATCTGATCGCCGAGCACCTGGAGCCGGATGTGGTCGAGGCCTATGGCGTCGGCGCGCTCGACCTGGTCAATTCACCCTTGAAGTCACTGGCTGCGCGAGTCGAAGTCAGTGGCGAGACGGTGTTTTTCTATACGCAGGATGCGAGACAGTTGCTCGAAGCGCTCTCCGCATATCCCCGCCTGCGAACACTGCATCGCCCAGCCAACCTCGAGGACCTGTTCCTCAAGCTCACCGGCCGGCAGATCAGGGAGGAAGGATGAACTCATTGACTTCGGCTGTCATTGCGGACTTGATCCGCAATCCAGGTAGCGACCGGTCACGCGCCGTGTCCGCTTCGCGGTGGATGCCGGATCAAGTCCGGCATGACAGGTACCGAGGCTGTCATTGCGGGCTTGACCCGCAGTCCATGTCTTCGAGTGGCGTTGCCCGTGCGCCGTGGATGCCCGGTCAAGTCCGGCATGACAGGTACCGAGGCTGTCATTGCGGGCTTGACCCGCAATCCATGTCTTCGAGTGGCGTTGCCCGTGCGCGGTGGATGCCCGATCAAGTCCGGCATGACAGGGCGTTCGCATGAACCCATCCATCTGGCGCGCGCCTGACCTTTCCATGCGTTGGTGGCCCGTATTCCTGCGCAACCTGCTCGTCTGGAAAAAGCTCGCGATCCCGAGCCTGGTGGGCAACATCGCCGAACCGCTGATGTGGCTCGTCGCCTTCGGCTACGGCATGGGGGCGCTGGTGGGAACGGTGAAAGTGGGCGACACGTCCGTGCCCTACATCCTGTTCCTGGCCAGCGGCTCGATCTGCATGAGCGCGATGAATGCCGCTTCGTTCGAGGCACTCTATTCCGCCTTCTCGCGCATGCATGTGCAAAAGACCTGGGACGGCATCATGAACGCGCCCATCAGCCTGGACAACGTCGTCATGGCCGAGATGCTGTGGGCCGCGTTCAAGTCGCTTTTCACGGTCACGGCGATCCTTGTCGTGATGCTGGCGCTCAACATCACCCACAGCCCCAAGCTGCTCGCCGCTTGGCCCGTGCTAGGTGCGGCCGGCATCACATTTGCCTGCATCGCGCTGATTTTCAATGCGCTGGCCAAGGGCTACGATTTTTTCACCTACTACTTCACGCTGTTTCTCACCCCGATGATGTTCCTGTCGGGCATCTTCTTTCCGCGTGAGCAGTTGCCGCAAATCGTGCGGATCATCTCCGACTGGCTGCCGCTGACCAACGCAGTGGAACTCGTGCGGCCGATGTTCATGGACCAGTGGCCTGCGCATCCGGTGCGCCATGCGCTCGTGTTGCTGGTGTACACGGTGGTCGCGTTCTGGATCGCGCTGGCCCTCACGCGCAAGCGCTTTCGCAGCTGATCGTCATGGCAGCGCCGCAGATCCCCGCAGACATCGTGGCGCTGATGGCGCGCGGCATCTCGGTGATCGCCGCGTCGCGCGATGCATCTTCGCGGCCATCGATCATGCGGGCGGTGGGCAGCCTGGTCGAAGACGATGCAAGACGCATCACGATCTTTGTCTCGCGCAGGCAATCGGCGCAGCTGGTGCAGGACGTCTCGGCCAATGGACACATCGCCGTCGTGTTCAGCGAGCCCGCCACGCACCGCACCGTACAGGTCAAGGCGACGAAGGCCAGGGTGCGCAATGCCGCCGTCACCGATGAGCCCGCCCTGGCACGTTATCTCGCGTCGATGGAAATCGAGGTGGGTCGTGTGGGCTACGGCCCGCACATGACACGCGCCATGCTCGCGAACAAGCTCGACGACCTGGTGGCCATCACGTTCACGCCAGAGCAGGCGTTCGACCAGACACCTGGACCCAAGGCGGGCGCACCGCTGGACGAGCGACGCGCATGACGGCCGCGCAGCTGTCCGACATCCGGCCCTGCCTGGAAGGCGCGATCCCGGCAGTGATGGCGACCTGCTCGTCCGACGGAACGCCTAACGTCGCCTACATCTCGCAGGTTTATTACGTGGACGAGCGGCACGTGGCGCTGTCGTTCCAGTTCTTCAACAAGACGCGCCAGAACATCCTGGCGAATCCGCGCGCTACCGTACTCGTGATCCATCCGCGCACGGCTGCTTTCTACCGTCTTCACATTCGCTACCTGCGCACCGAAAGCCAGGGGCCGCTCTTCGAGGGCATGAAGGCGCAGCTGGCCGGAATCGCTTCGCACTCGGGCATGGACGGCGTGTTCCGCCTGCTCGGCTCCGACATCTACCTGGTCGAGCAGGTCGAGGCCGTGGAGGGAGACCCGCTGCCGGCGCCGCCGCCGCGCTCGGGGCTGTTGCAGGCGGTGCGCAGATGCAGCGAGAAACTGTCGCGCTGCACGTCGATGGACGACGCACTCAACGCCGTGCTCGGAACGCTGGCCGATGGCGCCGGCGTGCAGCACGCCATGGTGCTGATGCTCGATAGCGGAACGCAGCGCCTCTACACGGTGGCGAGCGCGGGCTATCCTACTTCGGGCATCGGATCGGAAATCGGCGTGGGCCAGGGCGTGATCGGCGTCGCCGCGCGCGAGCAGACCCCGGTGCGGATCATGCACATGACGAACGCGGCCATCTACAGCCAGGCGATGCGCAGCAGCCTGGAGTCGAACGTGCCCGACCTCGATGCAGTCACCGAGATTCCGTACCCCGGACTCGCGCAGCCGCACAGCCAGCTGGCGGTGCCTGTGTTGTCGGGCGGCAGGTTGCTCGGTGTGCTCTTCGTCGAGAGCCCGCTCGAATTGCAGTTCGACTACCAGGATGAAGACATGCTCGTCGCGATCGCCGGGCACCTCGGCGCGGCCATCGACGTGCTGCAGGCGACGACCGAAACACCCGAGCCGGGCGCGCCCTTGCCGGCCGCGCAAACTCACGCACCCGGTGCAGCGTTGCAGGTGCGTCACTTCGCCAGCAACGACAGCATCTTCATCGACGACACGTACCTGATCAAAGGCGTGGCCGGCGCGATCCTGTGGAAGCTGCTGCGCGACTACACACAGACCGGCCGCACCGAGTTCTCCAATCGCGAACTGCGCCTCGATGCCTCCATCGGCCTGCCGGATGTCAGCGACAACCTCGAAGCACGTCTGGTCCTGTTGCGCAAGCGGCTGGCGGAGTTCGGTACGGGTATCCGGATCGAGAAGACGGGGCGAGGCCGGTTCAGTCTTGCGGTGAACCGACCCGTACTGCTCACGCAGGCGTGAGCCCCAACCCATTGACCAGCTTCGCCCACTCGCCCTCGCTCAGGTGCGGCCGGATCACATCCAGCGCCGCGCCGAACGCGGGAGCCGGTGCATTCGCGCGCATGTCGGCGAGCATTCCCACGCGCTCGGCGGGATTCATGAACGGCACCATCCAGCGCAGCACGCCCATCATTTCCTGCGGCGGGATCGACGCCACGAGTGCGTCGTGGATTTGCGCCAGTTCGGCGTCGGTGTAGCGCGCCCAGAGCACAGCGTTGTGCGCGGTCTCCTCGACGTGCATGTGCTGGAAGTTTTCCGCGATGAACAGCGAGAGATTGCGATACAGGTTCTGCGCACCGGCGGCGCGAGACTCCTGGGGCGCATCCAGCAGTGCAGTGCAGGCGTCTGCCAGCTGACCGATGTGACGCTCGTGGTCTTCGTGCTCGTGGCCGATCTGCGCAGAGGCGCCGGGTGCGCGCGCTTCGATGGCGGTGTGCACGAAGTCGTTTTCGTGCTTGAGGTGCGCGCGGCAGACGTCCATCAACTCCAGCACGCGCTGCGTCGTCTGCGCGAGTTCGAGTTCGTCATCGGCATCCATGCGGCCGACGGCCAGCAGCGTGTCGGCCATCAATGCGCGCAAAGCCTTGTGGATGCCGGTGTACATGTCCAGGCGCGGGGCCTGCGCTGCGGCGACGTGTTGCAGCTCTTTCTGATCGATGTTCATTGCAAGTTTCCTTCATTCTTCTGGCGCAGCGCACCATGCACTGCAAACCATGAAAGCAAGTCTAGAAATGCGAGGCGAAACGCGCCGCTAAGAATTGCTTAAGCAATTGCTAAAGAAACCTTAAACGGCGATCCTTGCCGGAGCACCGTGAACTTTTTGGCTGTCATTGCGGGCTTGACCCGCAATCCATCTTCAATCAAGCGCCGCTTCCGCTTCGCGGTGGATGCCGGATCAAGTCCGGCATGACAGCCCGAGGGTCCTTGCATTGCGCGCCACATCATCAACCGCACTGCTGTAAGCTGATGCCCCGGCCGCCATCCGGCCGGGTAATTCGTTTCCGATCGGAGCCAGGCATGACCTACCTTGAAACGCGCCGCCACGAGCTGCGCAAGCGCCGCATCCTCATGGTGGACGGCAACCTCACCACCAACTCGCAGACCGTCGAAGCCGGCGCCAGCGCGCGCGTCTATGACAACGGTTATTGGGGCTTCGCCTCCACCAACGACACCAGTCCCGCAGGCATAGAGCGCATCACCGCGCAGGCCCGGCAGAACGCACAGGCGATGGGCCGGTTCGGCGTGCGCGAGGCGCAGCCCATGCCAGGCGGCAGCTACCGCGGCGAACACGTCTTCAACGGACGCCCCGCCATCGGCCAGAACGAATGCGTGCAGAAGATGTCGGAGATCACGGCGTTTTGCAAAGCGCGCTATCCAGCACTGAAATCCACACGCGTCCTCATGGGCGACGAGCATCACACCAAGCGCCTGACAACCAGCACCGGCAGCGATGTGATGAGCAGCATCCAGCGCGCGCTGTGCTACGTGATCTTCACCGCCGAGGGTGCCGATGGCGCACCGGTGGAGCTGATGGAAGTGTTCAGCTGCAAGGGCAGCCTGGCCGACCTCGACGTGTCGCCCGCCACCATCACACCCGTCCTGGACAAGCTGCATGAACACGTGCAGGCCAAGTGCAATGCCGTGGCCGCTCGCGGGGGCGCACAGACCGTCGTGATGGCGCCCGAGCTGGCAGGCATGCTCGCGCACGAAGCGATGGGCCACCCGTGCGAAGCCGACCTGGTGCTCGGCGGCGCAGTCACTGCGAACCTGGTCGGCCAGCGCGTGGCCAGCGACCTCGTCACCATGATCGACGTGGCGCACACCTTCAACGGCGAAGAAGTGATGATCCCCGTCTATGCGGACGACGAAGGCACGCCGTCGCGCGATGCAGTGCTGATCCAGAACGGCATCCTCACCGAGTTCATGAACAGTCGCGAAACCGCTGCTCGCATGGGCAAGCCCCCCACCGGCAGCGCACGCGCGTATTCGCCGTCGGACGAACCGCTCATTCGCATGCGCAATACCGTCATCGTGCCGGGCCAGTCGAAGTTCGAGGACATGATCGCGGGCGTCGAGGACGGCTACCTGCTCATGAAGACCGCCAACGGCCAGGCCGACTCGACCACCGAGTTCATGTTCGGCATCACGCTCGCCTACGAAATCAAGGACGGCAAACTCGGCCCCGCCGTGAAGGACACCACGCTCTCGGGCTCGGCCATCAAGGTGCTGCAAAGCGTCGATGCCGTGTCGGACGACCTGAGCTGGAACTGCAGCGGCTACTGCGGCAAGAAACAACCGATGGTCGTGTCGATGGGCGGCCCAGCCCTTCGCGCCCGCGCACACCTGGGTGGCGAATGATGGAAACCACACTCAGGAATGCAGCCCAGACCGCGCTGGAGCTGATGCGCAGCGCGGGCTTCGAGCACGCGCAAGTCACTGCTGCTCACACCCAGCTGGACGAATTGAACGTCGCGCACAACGAGCCGAGCCTCCTGCGCAGCGCCGAATCGCACAAACTCACGCTGATGGGCATCGTCGAGGGCCGCTCTGCGAGCACCGAGATGGCCGACCTCAGCGCCGATGCCATGCGTGAACGCATCGCGGGTCTCTATGCCGATGCGAAGTCTGCGCCGCAAGACGATGCCAATGCCGTCTCCAGCGGCCAGCACGCGCGCATCGTTCAGGGCCCGCAAGAGGCAGACCGCGACCTGATGGCTGGCAAGATGGCCGAGCTGCTCGCGTTCAGGGCCACTGAAACTCCGAAGATGATGATCGACGAGGGCGATGCGAAGCACACGCTCAGGCGCTGGCACACGCTCACCACGGGCGGCAGCGATCTGTCCGGCAGCGTGGGTTGCTATTCGCTCGGTGCATTCGGCACTGCGCGCGACGGCAATCAGTCCAGCTCGTTCAACTACACCGGCGGCGATACCGACGACCTGGGTCACGCGCCTGCGCAGGATCAATTCGGCATGGGACAGATGCTGCGCGACACCGAGCGGCAGATCCACACGCAGCCCGCAGGCGGCAAGTTCGTGGGCGACGTCGTGCTCACGCCCAATGCGGTCGCCTCGCTGCTGTCGTGGCTGCAGGGACAGCTCTCGGACACGCAACTCATCTCTGGCAGCTCGCTGTATCGGGACAGCGTGGGGCAGATCATGGCTTCGCCGCTGCTGACGGTGCGCAGCCGCTTCGATTCACCCGGTGTGGCCGCGATGTCGGGTGATGGCTTCGTCACGCCGGCTGTCACGCTGGTGGACAACGGGCGATTGCTGGCCCTGACCCCCACGCTCTACGGCAGCCGCAAGACCGGGCTGAAACACGTGCCGGTGGCGGGAGGCGGCTGGGTGGTGGAAAGCGGCACGACGCCCCTGGCCGAGATGGTCGGCGGCGTGAAGCGCGGCGCACTGGTCGGACGCCTGTCGATGGGCTCGCCGGCTGCCAACGGCAACTTCTCGGGCGTGATCAAGAACAGCTTTCTCATCGAAGGCGGCGAGCTGGGCACAGCGCTGTCCGAAGTGATGATCGCGGGCAACATGGCGCAGATGCTCAAGGACATCGTTGCGGTGAGCAGGGAAGTCATCGACAGCGGCTCGCTCAGCCTGCCGTGGCTGCGCATCAACAACCTGCATTTCTCATGAACGCGTCCGCCCCTGTGGAAACGCCTGCCGAAGGCACGATCACCGTGGAGCGGCGCGGGCCGCTCCTGCTGATCGGCATCAACCGCCCGGCCAAGTACAACGGCTTCACGCCGCGCATGTTTCGCGAGCTGGGCGAGGCCTACACGCTGCTCGACGACGATGCGCAGCTGCGTGTCGGCGTGCTCCACGCGTTCGGCAAGCACTTCACGGCGGGGCTGGACCTGCCCACCATCGCCCCGCTGATGCAACGCGGCGAGAAAGCCATTCCGCTCGGCCTTGTCGAACCCACGGACCTGGGCACACCGGGTTACCGGCGTCGCACCAAGCCGATGGTGGTGGCGGTCAAGGGCATCACGTACACGCTGGGCATCGAGCTGATGCTCGCAGCGGACATCGTGGTCGCTGCCGATGATTGCCGGTTCTCGCAGCTGGAGGTCAAGCGTGGAATCATGGCAACCGGCGGCGCGACGCTGCGCATGGCCGAGCGCGCGGGGCTGGGCAATGCGATGCTGCATTTGCTCACGGGCGATGAGTTCGGGAGTGCGGAGGCGCTGCGGCTGAACTTCGTGCAGAAGGTGGTTGCGGTGGGACAGGAGCTGGATGAGGCCGTGCGCATCGCGGAGGCGATTGCGGCCCAGGCGCCGCTGGCTGTGGTCGCGACGCGGCTCAATGCGTTGAAGGCCGTGGAGCAAGGACCGCTCGCCGCGATGGAAGAGTTCATCGATGTGCAGGCGCGACTGGCCAACAGCGAGGATGCGAAGGAAGGGGTGCGGTCGTTTGTGGAGCGAAGGGCGGCCCGGTTCGAGGGGCGGTGAAGCCGCCGCAATAGCAGTGCGGGGCAAGTCAAACATGTGACCGGGCGTTCAGGGCGCGACTGCAGCAGCGCCGCGTCGTGGGCCAGGCAAAACCTTCGACGGTGTCGAGCTTTCCTGCAATGAATCCGTACCCCGCCGCGCCACTGGGATGAATTCGCAGCGCGACCAGCCGATAGAGGTGAACGGCCAAATCGGGACCGTCCGCTTTTTTCACTGCAAAGTCGCTGATCAGGGGTGGCGCGCTCTTGCGCTGCTCATGGACATGCCCCTACAGCCACTTAATCAGCATGGCACATTCGCCGTCGTTTCACCAGAAGAGCCATTTTCAGCAACCGCTGAAACCGACCCATTGGGTGAAAAACTGTTTGTTGAGGTTGCAGCGTCTAACATGAGCGGAGCCGCCAGGGAAGGTCTGGACAACACGCAAAGCGTCGGCGGCTAAGAGCGTGCGCGCTTTTCAACACATCGCGATGCATCATCTGGTCCGACCCTCGCCATGGCCGCCACGGGATAGAACGGCGCAATGGTCTTGAGCAGCGTCTTCCACTCTGTCAGGTTCAACGTCCGACGACAAATCGGCGGACTTATTCAGACCCTCGCTAGAGCCGGGCCACACGGAAACCGACCGCTACAGCAAGTACTCCACGCCATCGTTCACCATTCCTGCATATCCGATATGGTCCAGGTTCAACTCCAGCTGCGAGGCCGCAATGACGAAGTCAGCTTCGCTGACGACTTGAGTGTCGAGCAGGCTCTTGTAGTAATCCCGGTCGCCTTGTGGTGCAGCAATGCCAGCGATCATCTGGTACATGAGATCGACCACGTCAACACTCGTCCTGGCAGGTCCAAGGAGAATATCCAACGCTGCCTGCGCAACAAAGCTCGGGGTGATGTCGTCATCAAGAAGCGCCAGGACAAAGCCGATGTAGTGCGCGTCATGTGCTGCCGACGGGCCGGCCAGCGCGCCCAGCAATTTGACGGCAACACCTGCGTTGCCCTGCAAATCTATGGCAACGCGTTTGTCAGCAAATATCACGCGTTCAATAGTTCTAAGCGCATCGACTTCAGCTGGGCCCATCACAAGATACCCCTGAGCCAGTTCGTCGTACTGGATTTGGTACGCAGTACTTGAGCTTGCGTACAGCGCAGAATCGATTCCATCCATTCCTTCAAGGTGGTCGTTGCCGCCACAACCTTCAATCAAATTGTCAAAGTCGTTGGCGAAAATGTCGTCATCGAACTCTGAACCCTGAGCGACTTCGTAATCTCCGGCCAGCCAGATCATGGTTTGCGGGAATTCCAGCCACGTGTCGGCAATCGGCATAGCCAAGCCGACCTTGGTATCAACCAGAGAAAAGCAGGGGACTTCGGGAAGCGAGATATACCAACCCTCGCCAGATCCGAGCGCTGTGACGCAGTCAAAGCCGCCAGCATCCCAGTGAGTTCGGTAGTCACCAGTGCTGTACAACTGCAGCATGGAATCCTCTGCGTTGGTCGCCATATTGGGACCATAAAGGTATTGAAGCGCGAGCACATCCAGAAGCAGTGGCGTAGACGGTCCACCGCTTTCGAAGTATGCATTGCTCGGATAGGTCATGACGGAAAGCAGGTCAATGTCGTATCCATAAAGCCCACCCAACGTGGGGCGACCTGTTCCTCCGGTGTCATGAGGATGCTTCAGTCCCAGGGTGTGGCCGAGCTCATGCATGTAGAGCCACCATCCGCTGGTCCCTGGCGTGCCGAACGTCAACTCGTCGATGGAATTATTTTTTGAGTTCAGGAATATGTCGCCGGCCTCACCGACATAGAACTGCGCATCGGCATCCGACTTCGGAAAGAAGCCGCGCGCCAGAGCACCAACGCCGGAAAACATTTCAAGCAAGCCACTTGGGGCAATGTTGATTTCGCTACCCGCTGCATGCGCTTCGACAGGGCTGTCAAAGTAGCCGACGAAATTGAAGCGGATGTCCGCATAGCTCGAAATCTTGGCGAGGTGTGAAGCGACGGGCTGCTGCATCTGAGAAGGATTGATCCATGTGACGGTCGATGTTCCTCCCGCAAGCCCACCGGAAACCGACCAGTCAACAGTTCGGTTTTCACCAAGCGCCCAGTAGTAGCCATGCGTGAGGCTATCGAGGCGAGAATCGCCAGTTAGTTCAAAGTAGCTGGGTATCGGATATTCCATAACGAGTGTCTTGCCTTGAATATGGCTTCATCCGGATTGAGCGATCCCGTGACGAAGCAAGTTGGTATGTGAATACGTCGCCGATCCGCTTGCAGGAATGGGCTAGTCGGCGAACAGAGCAAACGGGAGGAATGGTTGCGAGTCGCCCTGCTGCAACAATGTTGCGACTCCCAGAAGTCAATCCCGATGACTCAGGCCATCGAATTCGGGAAAATCGAATCGTTATTTGATATACGTATGAAGTTCGTCGAGCGCGTTAAAGTCGTGCCCGTCGATCGTTAGAAGGATTGATCTAAAAGTCATCATTTAACGTGCAAAAGGATAGTGAAATGGTCAAGCCGGCAGACGCTTAAGGGGCTCAGCGATCGGTTCGGAATCATCCCGGACTGGCCCCAGAAGCGGTGTTGCCTTCTATGTTCAGCCTGAACGCACGCTCGTTGGGCGCATTGCATCACGGGTGACATCCCGCCTGATCGCGATCAAGCCGCCGTTGGCGCCGGCTTCGGCAGCGAGCTAGTCGGTGGCGAGCACATCGCCCGTGCCGGCTCGCGTGCCCTCAACTGACCTACAAGCCTAACGCGAGCAATCTATCAAGTGTTCCTCGGACCTCTTCTGGAGGCATGGCAATGTACCGCGCCAACTCGCTTTCGTGCCCGTGCGGATAGCCCAGAAGATTGTTGAGGGAGCCGACAACTGCACAGCTGACGTCGTCCTCAGACATCGCCCCAGCGGGCCACTCATTTAGAACGGCGCGAACCAATTCGCGATTCATACCGAACAGAGTTTCGAATTCCCACTCTGGAAAGAAGGGACCGTCAACCGTGGCCTGGAGACATTGCTTGACAGTCTCTATGTCGGCTTGCGACAGCGCTTGACTTAAATTGAACATCATCACCTCAACGTCTTCAAGTAGTCAGTCGGATTTGGGTATCGATTCAGATCAATTCGGAAGGCCGTCCCACCGTCAGGTGCAGTCGGATTGCGGATGAGGATTGTATTTGACCTACTGTCGTAGAAGTACTCACGGCCACCCCTCAACTGACCCGTGTGCGTCGCACTGCTTATCACCGTTTCGAGGTGCCCCGCGAATTGTTGCCGGCTTTGGATTCCCAAAGCTGAGAATTCGGCTCCGGAGGGATTACCAACACCAATGACATGCTTGTCGAAGGCGTGTCCACCGGCAATTTCTTGCGCGATCAACTGCCCGCGAAGCAGCGCTGCATCTGCAGCGCTGGCTCCAATTCCCGGCTCCGGAACACCCGACAGCCGCTGCGCCCCCCGAGCATCACTCCCAATCGAAGCCCTCGACGGAATCGGATCATTCAACGTCGCACGCGAGCTACCCGGCGCAATCCCCAGCGCCATCGCCGCAATCATTTCAGGGCTGCCTCGTTGATCGGCCGGTAGCCCGCTCAGATGCGCGTCGAGTCGCGCGATCATCATTTCGTTGGGCGTCTGCCAATCCGCTCCGGGGTCCATGTTCCCCGCCATCGAAACCATGCGCGACTGCAGGACTCGCGAGTATTCCAATGCGCTCATGTTGCCGTCACCGGCTCCACGCTGATCCCAAGGACGGTCTGCGACCGACCCCATCCCGGCCAGCCGGTTCAATTCCCGCTGCATCTCTGTAGCTGCAGCCAACGAGATCCGTGCATTCCCTTGATCCAACGCGAATTGGCCCAGCGCAGTTGCATTGCCGTATGCCGTGCCGTTGGTCGGGACGAAGTAGTTTCGACCCGCCTGTACCTGATCGCTATTTAAGTTGTTCGCGATCATGAAGTTGCCGATGACCTGGGGCGAACTGCTGCCCGCGATTCGCGAGATGCTGTCACCCGCAACTGCTACGTATCCGCTCCCCGCCACGCTCGAATCCGTGGAACTGCGGTACTCACGCTCCGATCTTCGGAAGTCATCGACCCTATCGAGGCCCGGTCTGTCGGCAGGGCTGAATGTATCGCTCGCCACATCCATTCCATTGGTGTAGCCGTAAGCCGTCGCCGGGTTGTACGAATCACTGGCCTGATCCATCTGGTTCGCATAGCCGTATCCCGTCGGGTCATTGATGATGTCCAGCACATCGCGCTCGGTCGGCGGTGGTCCGCTCTGTGGGATGCCGTCGGCGTTGTACGACTGCACCGTGAACGTCTCAATCTTCGAGATTCGCTCTTGCCCCGTCGGGTCATACGTATTGATGTCGTCCTGCGGACCATCCACGCCGTAGTCGCCGTCGAAGCTGCCGGAGTAGTCGCCTCCCCAATCCCCCATGTTCGCCTCAATCTGCGCATCGACCCCAGCGAAGTCGCCCATGTCGAAGCTCCCCCCGCCATCCATCGTCGTCGTGGAGTAAGACTGCTCGAACGCCAACGGTCCCGTTGGATTGCTGGGCGACCACAACCCCTGCACCGCCGTCACCCTATTGCGCACCCGCGTCGCAGGCCGCGTATCGCCCACCATCTTGCCCGCCTCGTACGGCGCAAAGTCGTGCTCTCCATTGCCGGACGTCACCACGGTCGGAATCGTGATCGTCTGGCCCACTCTCAAGTCCGCATCGCCCCGCAGCCCATTCGCATTCGCGATCTGCGCCCATTTGCGCGCGTCGCCGTAGGCGCTTTGCGCCAGGCCTCTCAACGTGTCGCCGGTTCTCACCGTGTAGGTGCCCGGTGTCGCGCCCGGGTACGTCGCTGAGATCGTGCGGTAGCCCAGCGCGAAGTCGGCGATGTCGTTGTCGAAGGTGGGCGTGACGCTCTTGCCGTTGGCCTGAACATCGACCATCGCAGAGCCGTAGCTGCCCAGCACTTCACCGTTGATGATCAGCTGGCGCTTGATGTGGTCGCCTTGCACCGTCGCCACCGTCATGCCTGCCGCGTCGTTGATGAACTTGCGGTCCATCTCTCTTTGCGCCCGGTCGCTGATCCAGATCAACTGTCCGTTGGCGTCGTAGCCGCTTACCGTGTAGTTGCTCGATGCGCCCGTCGCTTCGACCCGTCCCAGCCGATAGCCTTCTGCCTCCACGAAGGTGTTGGTGTAAGTGGTCGTCTGCGGTGTGGCCGCCGTGTCGTCGATGTAGCGGTACACCTTCAGGTTGCCCGCGCTGTCGTAGGTGAGCACTGTGGCGATGCTGGAGGGGTCGGTGATCGTCGTCTGCGTGGCAGAGTCGTACGCGATCGTCGTCGTGCGGTTCAGCGCATCGGTGATCGAGGTGACCCGCCCCTGCGCGTCATAACCAAAGGTCACTGACGACGTGTCGCTCTGCGTGATGCCCAGCAGTCGTGTGCTCGCACCGACGTAGGTGTAACTCGTGGTGTAGGTCTGCGCGTCGGCGGTGCTGTTGTCTGCCGGCGTGAGGTCGACCGTCACCTTGGTCAGACGTCGATCCGGTGTGCTCGTGTCGTACTCGTACTGCACACGCCGGGCGGTCGGGCCGGCAGCAACGGACGTCCGGATTTCGGTCAGGTCCCCACCCGTGCTCCAGGTGTAGGTCAGTGTTTCGCCGTTGGCCCCGGTGACGGTTTGCAGCCGATTGGCACCGTCATACCCATAGCTGATTGTGCTTCCGTCGGCATCTGACGCACTAATCAGCCTGCCAGTTGCGTCGTATCTTTCGACGCTGCCACTGGCCCCGTCGGTCCAGACATAGGAGCCACCCGCCAGTTTCACCGTGTCAAAGGCACCCGCGCCAGCCGGCGTCGAGTACCGGGCATTGGCACTGTCCCAACTGTAGAGTGCCTCCGCCCCGTCGGCATCGACACGTCTGAGAGTGCCTGAGCCCCAGGTTGCGGGCGGGATGACGCGCTCGCGCATGGAGCCCACGGCCCAGGCATCGACTCTGCCCCCGACCAGCTTTGCCTGGCTGTTGTAGGTGCGTACAGCAGTTAAATCGAGGCCACGCGCCGCGAGGTAGTCGTCCTGGTCCTGGACGATCAGGTTGCCGTTGAAGGCGTTCACGTACACCTGCTCCGCATTGCGGCCCGTGCGTGAATTGCCCAGCGATCCTTCCTGACCCAGCGTTGCGAGCGAAGTGAGCGACAACCCCAGTGAGTTGCCTGTAACGACTGCTGCCATTGATTCGTTCCCTGTCCTGATGAAGATGTGTTGTGAGCGGTGAGGGCACATCAGTCCCCTCTCTCCACACTTATCAGCAGCAAATCGAGCCTGTTTAGGCCCCTGTCATCTGTGTCTGACGCATGACGGCGCGCTGTCCTACATCCAAAGCAGGGGTTTTCCCGACCCCCGGGCACTCTCAAGCCCTACGATGGGCCTTACCGGCTTTCCTTTTGAGCCGACAGCTACCAGGTCCCTGATCCATCATGAATTCGCAGAACCATGGCCGCGATTTGTCGGCGCTCGCCACCGACGCTGTTTCCTACACCACGTCTTCGCTCGCAAGGCATATGAACGAGTGCAAGCGCGCGCAAAGCCGATGGTTCGGGATGCAGGCCACGGCCGAGCTCGCCCACACGCTGGTTTCTTCACGTCTCGTGACCTGCGGCGCGCTGGTGGCTGTGTGCTGCCTTGCGCTGATCGCCGTTGCCTGAAGGTGCAGGCGCAACAGCCCGCCTGCGCAACCTCAGCCCCTACGCGCGCGAGTTTCTCAGCGCCCCGCCGGAGTTTTCCGAGCCGGCCGTGCGCGCCGAACTGTTCGGGCGTCACCGTTTTGAAGAGCACGGCCGCAGCCTTGCACAGGCACAACCTGTCCTGAACGATGGCGCCGGTGGAGGCGCCTCGTTCTTTCCGCGTGTCGACGCAAACATCGCCGCCCTTCGTCAGGCGTACGACTACGTCGCGGGCACGGCCAAGACGGGCCACTACGTCACCCCGGCCGCCGAATGGCTGCTCGACAACTTCCATCTCGTCGAAGCACAACTGCTGCAGATTCGCGAGGGCTTGCCGCGCCGCTATTACCAGAGCTTGCCCAAGCTCGCGGTCGAGCACCTGAAGGGGTTGCCGCGCGTCTATGGCATCTGCTGGGCCTATGTCGCGCACACCGACAGCGTCTTCAACGGCGAACTCTTCGGCGCCTACATCCAGGCGTACCAGGAAGTCAGCGAACTGCGCCTGTCGGAACTGTGGGCGCTGCCCACCACGCTTCGCGTCGTCTTGCTGGAGAACCTGCGCCGTTCGGCCGACAGCATCGCGCACAGCAAGGTCGCGCGCGAACTTGCCCATGCGGTGTGGGACCAGGCTGCTGAGTGGAATGAGCCGGAGCTCGAAGGCCTGTTGAAAGCGATGGAGCAGCGCCACATCCAGCGCGCGTTCCTCACCCAGCTCTGGCAGCGGCTGCCGCCGGACGCGCCGACCGACCAGCCGCTCGTGCGATGGCTCAATCGTCATTGCCCCGACGGCGCTGCACTGGTTGCCGAGAGTCATGCGTCGCAGGTGAACGCCAATCTCACGGTGAGCAACATCATCACGATGCTGCGCCTGATCGGGCAGGTCGACTGGGTGCGCACCATCGAGCCGCTCAGCCATTCGTTGCGCGAGCTGTCGCGCATTCCAAGCTACGCCGATGAGAGTGAGATCACGCGCACGCAACTCACCCACGCGATGGAGCGGCTGGCCAAACGCAGCGGCCGGACCGAGCGTGAAGTCGCCGAGCGTGTCGTCACTGCGGTGAACACGGCTCGCAAGGTGGGCGTCAGCGACCCCGCGGTGCAGACCGCCGGCTGGCACCTGTTCGGCCCGGGCCGCGCCGACCTCGAAAGGGAACTGGGCGTTGCCGGATCACTGCGAATCGCCCGGCGCGGCCCGGGCAGGCTTACCTGGTATCTCATGGCCATCGGCGTGGCGACGGCGATGGTTCACTGGCTCTCGGCGCATCACGTCAGGCAGGAGGACGCGCTGGTGTGGGTGGCCCTGGCCCTTCTCCTGTTCCCGGCATCGGAGGCTGCGGGCTCGCTCGTCCACAGGCTGCTGGCCGAGTCGCTCAAGATCCACGTGCTGGCCCGGCTGGCGTTTCCGGACGGAATCCCGCAGGCGCATCGAACACTGGTCGTGATGCCCTCGATGCTCGGCTCCGCATCATCGATCCGCTCGCTCGCCGCACGCCTGGAGTTGCACTACCTCGCCAATCGCGAAGACCACGCGCAGTTTGCATTGCTCACCGATTGGTCCGACGCACCGCAGGCGACGCGCACTGGCGACGCAGAACAACTCGCGCTGGCGGTCAGCGAAGTCGCGCAGCTCAATGCACGCCACCCGGCGACAGCGGGACAGCCGCCCCGATTCCTCGTGCTGCATCGCCCGCGCACCTGGAGCGAGACCCAGCAGACCTGGATGGGCTGGGAGCGCAAGCGCGGCAAGCTCGAACAGCTCATCCGCGGCCTTGCGACCAGCGACTTCAGCGGATTCGCACCGCTGGATCCAGCCTTCGCGCTCAACCCGGGCATCCGCTACGTCGTGACACTCGACAGCGACACCGGCCTGCCGGTCGGAACGCTGCGCGAGCTCGTCTCCATCGCTGCCCATCCTCTGAACGCACCGCGACTGGACGCCATCAAGTCCCGCGTCATCGAGGGCCACGCCATCTTGCAGCCGCGCGTCGTCACGCCCCTGCCCGACCGGGCAGAGCGCACGCCGTATCACCTGCTCTTCGCGGGCCGGTGCGGCATCGATCCGTACAGCTCGGGTACTTCCGACGTGTACCAGGACCTTTTTGGCACCGGGTCATTCATCGGCAAGGGACTGCTCGATGTCGCGGCGCTGCATGCCGTGCTCGATGCGCGCGTGCCGCAGGGCGCGATCCTCAGCCACGACCTGTTCGAGGGCACGGTCGCGCGATGCGCCTATGTCAGCGATGTGGCACTGATCGAAGATCACCCCAGCCATGTCGGGGTGGCCGCGTCGCGCATCCATCGCTGGATTCGCGGTGACTGGCAGCTGCTGCCCCTGATGGCGCGCACGCGGCTCTATGGCATCGACGCGCTCGGCTTCTGGAAGATGGCCGACAACCTGCGCCGCTCGCTGGTCGCGCCGGCGGCCGTGGCGCTGGTGGCGCTGGCGGTGTTTGGTCATGCACTGCCGCTGGCGACCGTGTTGATCGTGACCCTGGCGGCGCTGCTGGCCGGCCCCTTGATGGGCGCATCGGCCGGCCTGATCCCCACGCGGCGCGGCATTGTCTGGCGGCACTTCTTCCGTGTGGGTCTTGTCGAACTCGCCAAGGCACTGGGCGCTGCGGCCTGGCAGTTCAGCCAGCTCGCTTCAAGCGCCCGCCTGAACACCGATGCGGTCCTGCGCGCCCTGTGGCGCATGGCGGTCTCACGTCGCCAGCTGCTCGAATGGACTACGGCCGAGCAGGCGCAGGCCGCTGCACGCCTGGAGTTCCACGTATTCCTCAGGCAGGAACGCTGGACGAGCCTTGCCTGCGTGATGGCGGCGTTGGCAGCGACCAACAGTGCCTATCCGGTGGCTGGGCCCGTGTTGTTCGGACTGTGGGCGCTGGCACCCCTGGGCGCGTGGTGGGCGAGCCGCGCGCAACCGGACAGAGCGTCGCTGGCCGAAGACGACCAGCGCTACCTGCTGGAGCTGGGACGGGACACCTGGACGTTCTTCGAGCGCTGCGTCACCGCCCAGGAAAATCACCTGCCACCCGACAACCTGCAGATGGTGCCGGAGCCGACGATTGCGTCCCGCACATCGCCGACCAACATCGGCCTCTACCTCACGTCTGCGTGTTGCGCGCGCGTGTTCGGCTGGATCAGCACACGCGAGCTGGCCGAGCGTCTTGCACTCACGCTCACCACCATCGAGGGCCTGCCCAAACACGACGGGCACCTCTACAACTGGTACGACACACGCAGCCTCGCTGTGCTGCAACCGGCGTATGTGTCCACCGTCGATAGCGGCAACCTGGCGGGACTGCTCATCACCGTTGCGCAAGCGCTGCGTGCCGTGAGCACCGACGATGGCGGCAGCGCCTACGACGGCGAACTGGAGCGCCTGGCTCGCCGCTGCGAAGCGCTGGCCGAGGCCATGAATTTCCGCCCGCTGTACAACGCTCGCAGGCACCTGTTCCACATCGGCCTTCGCGTCGAGGAAAACGAACTCGACGCCGGCTACTACGACCTGCTCGCCTCCGAATCGCGCCTCACGAGCTTGCTGGCCATCGCCAAGGGCGACGTGCCGCGCCAGCACTGGGGCGCGCTGGGCCGGCCGTTTCTCACCGTCGGCCTGCTTCCCGGACTGAGGTCGTGGTCGGGCTCGATGTTCGAGTACCTGATGCCGTCGCTGGTGATGCCCGAGCCCGAGCAGGGCCTGCTGAGCGTCTCGGCGCGTGCGGCGGTTCGCGAGCACCAGGCTTTCGGGGACGCCAATGGGCTGCCCTGGGGCATCTCCGAATCGGCCTACTTCGCGCAGGACCATTCGCTGGCCTTCCAGTACGGCCCGTTCGGCGCACCGCGGCTTGCCTTGCGCCGCACGCCACCGACCGACCGCGTGATCGCGCCGTACGCCACGCTGATGGCCGCGATGTTCGAACCCGAGAGCGCGGTTGCCAATCTGCGCGAACTGGAAAAGCTCGGCGGCCGCGGCGAGCTGGGCATGTACGAGGCGATCGACTTCACCACGCAGCGCCAGGTGAAGGAAGGCGGCCACATGGTGGTGCAGACCTTCATGGCCCATCACCACGGCATGTCGATCGTCGCGCTGTGCAACCTGCTGTGCGACCAGGCGCCGCGCCGCTGGTTTGCATCGTGCGCGCAGGTACGCGCACACGAATCGCTGCTGCACGAGAACACGCCCAGGCAAGTGGCGCAGACGCCCGATCCGCGACCGCTGCCGCTGGCAATTGCCGATGTGCGGGCCGATGCCGTTCGCCGGCGCGAAGTCAGTGCTGTGGCCGAACTGCACACACCCACGCAACTGCTGTCCAACGGCAAGTACAGCCTGATGCTGCGCGCCAACGGCGCGGGCGCGGCGCGATGCAAGGGACAGGCGATCACGCGCTGGCGCGACGACCTGGCGCGCGATGCCCACGGCACGTTCTTCTATGTGCGAGAGCTGGACGTTGCGCAGCTGCCCTCGTCACCGCTCACATCGCTCACTGCAACGCCCGCTCCCGGCGCCGGGTGGATGTATCGCACACGATTCCTGTCGGACCACGTCGAATACGAAGCCCGCAGCACGACGCTCGCCAGCAGCATGACCGTGCTGGTCAGCCCGGAAGACGACACCGAAGTCCGCACGCTGGTGTTGACCAATCTCAGCCGCGAAGAGATGCGCCTTGAAGTGTTGACCTATGGCGAGGCCGTACTTGCACCACAACGCGCCGATGAAGCACACCCCGCGTTCTCCGGCATGTTCGTGCAGGCGAACTGGAACCCGCAGTCGCGTGCATTGAGCCTGTGGCGGCGTCCGCGCCTGGAGGGCGACTCCGTCATGGCCATCGCGCACGTGCTGGCCCTGGTCGATGCCGACGTAGCTTCGGTCGGGTGCATGGTGGACCGGCGGCTCTTCGTCGGACGCAACCGCGATCTGTCGCAGCCTGAAGTCAGTGGCGCGCCGTGGACGGCGCAAGGGTCCGTCGATACCGGACTCGACCCCATCGCCAGCATTCGACTGACGCTGCGCATCGCCCCCGGCGCGGTCGCGCGCCTGTGCTTCGTCACACTGGCCGGCCCCAGCCAGGAAGACCTCGAACCCCGCATCGACCGGTATCTGCAACCCACCCAGGTCCAGCGGGCCATGCGCACGGCGTCCACGCTCGCCCAGGTGCGACTGCGCGACCTGGACATCGCACCCGACGTGATGAGCGCCCTGCAGGACATGACCACCGCACTGGCCTATGCGGTACCGCGACCGGCCCGTGAGACCGGTCTCGTCGACCAGCGCGTGCTGTGGCGTCTGGGCATCTCCGGCGACAAGCCCATCGTGCTCGTGCGCATCCACCTGGCCAACGGCTTGCCGCTGGTCGACAGCCTGCTGCGCGCGCAATCGTGGTGGCAGTTCGGCGGCCAGGGCGTGGACCTCGTGGTGCTCAACGGCGAACCCAACGCGTACCTCATGCCATTGCAGCGCGATATCACCGCCCTGCGCGACCGACTGGCCGACAAGACGCAGCACAGCGTCGGCCCGTACAACCCCGGCGCGGTGTTCCTGCTGCGCGACCAGGACATTTCCGGCGCAGAGAAAGCCACACTCACCGCGCTGGCGCGATTCGTTTTCAGCGCCGATGGCAGGCCGCTGGAAGTGCAGGTCGCAACCTGGCACGAAGCCTGGGCGACGCAAGTGGGTGAGGCCGCGAGACGCGTGCCCACGGCCCGCACGCTGCCGCCCGCCACGGATGGAAAAGCTGCACCGGTGAGCGGAGCCTTCGATGCGGCCACCGGCGAATTCGCGTTCGAGCTGGCAGCCGGCCAGCGAACCCCGCGGCCCTGGGTCAATGTCATCTCCAACCCCTCGTTCGGCTTCCAGGTGTCCGAGGTGGGTAGCGGCTTCACCTGGTCGGGCAACAGCCGGCTGCACCAGGTCACGCCGTGGTCGAACGACCCGGTGCGCGATACATCCAGCACGCACTGGTTGCTGGACGATCGCGAGAGCGGCGAACGCCTGGCACTGACCAGCGGCCAGGCCGCAAGTGCCACCGCGCGGCATCGCGTCAGGCATGGTCAGGGCTATTCATTCATCACGGCGCAGCTCGATGGGCTGGAGACAGAACTCACATTCTTCGCCGCACTCGAACAACCTGTGCAAGTGGTGCGGCTTCGCCTCACGAACACCGGCGCCGCTCCCCGCCGCTTGCGTGCGCTGGCATGTGCCGAATGGGAACTCGGCGATGGACTCACCCAACGGCGCACGATTCACACGTGGCGCGACGACGGTGCGCCGGTGCTCTACGCGCAGCAGCGCGAACAGCGCGCAGGCTTCGGCGGCGGAACTGCATTTCTTGCCGTCTCGGGAGACCAGCAAGTGCAGTGGACCTGCGACCGCACCGAACTCTTCGATGCAGCCGGACGGCTGGGCGCGCCCGCGCAGCTGATGCAACGAAGCGGCATCGTCGATCCGGCCGCAGCCATGGCACGCGACGTGGACCTTGCGCCCGGCCAGCAGACGGACATGACATTCATCATCGGCCACACGCCCGATGCCGCCTCGGCACAGGCACTCGCACGGGACTGGCGCAACCGCGATACCCAAGCCGAACTGGTGAACGTGAAGTCGTGGTGGACCCAGCTGCTGGGAACGGTGCAGGTCTCCACGCCCGATCCGCTCTTCGACGCGATGGTCAATCGCTGGCTGCTTTACCAGACCGTGACGTGCCGCCTGTGGTCCCGGGCGGGCTTCTACCAGGCCGGCGGCGCATTCGGCTATCGCGACCAGCTGCAGGACTCGATGGCCCTCGCATGGGCCGACCCGGGCCGGCTGCGCTCGCAGATCCTGCTGAATGCATCGCGGCAGTTTCCCGAAGGCGATGTGCAGCACTGGTGGCATGCGCCGGGCGGCGAAGGCGTGCGAACGCACTTCTCCGACGACCTCTTGTGGTTGCCATTCGCTACCGCGCACTACCTGGAGACGACAGCCGATGCGTCGCTGCTCGACGAGAGTGTCGAGTTCATCGACGGCCCGCCGATTCCGCCCGGCGCTGAAGATGCCTACTACCCCCCATCGGCCAGCGGCCAGTACGCAACGCTGTTCGAGCACGCCGCGCGCACGATCGACAAGAGCCTGGCGACCGGCCCGCACGGACTGCCGCTGATGGGCACCGGCGACTGGAACGACGGCATGAATCGCGTCGGTCATGCGGGCCGGGGCGAGTCGGTGTGGCTGGGCTGGTTCCTGTGCTCAGTGGTGGAGAAGTTCGCTCCGATCGCCCGGGCGCGTGGCGAGGCTGATCGGGCGAAGAAGTGGGAAGACGCGCGCCAGGGATGGATCGCGGCGCTGCACGCCGACGGCTGGGATGGGCAGTGGTTCCGCCGCGCCTTCTTCGACAACGGCGCGCCGCTGGGCTCTGCCGCCAACGAAGAATGCCGCATCGACCTGATCGCCCAGGCGTGGTCGGTGCTTTCCGGCGCGTCCACGCCTGAATTCACCAGCAAGGCGATGGCGTCGATGGACCGCGAGTTGCTCGACCGCGACGCGGGCCTGCTGCACCTGCTGCATCCACCGCTGCAACATTCGGCCAACAACCCGGGCTACATCCAGGCCTACCCACCGGGCGTGCGCGAGAACGGCGGCCAGTATTCACACGCTGCGGTGTGGGCGCTGATGGCCCAGGCGCTGCACGGCGACGTCGAAGGCGCGTGGCGCAGCTTCGCGTGGCTCAGCCCCGCGCATCGCAGCGCCGATGCGGCGCAAGCTGCGGTCTACGAGCTGGAGCCCTACGTGATGCCCGGCGACATCTACGGCTCGCCTCCGTACACGGGGCGCGGTGGCTGGAGCTGGTACACCGGCTCGGCCGCCTGGCTGTACCGCGCATCCACCGAGACGCTTCTCGGCATCACCGTGGAGGCCGGTCGCGTTTCGATGTCACCGCGCGTTCCTGCGGCCTGGGACCGGTTCGATGTGCGGCTCAACCTGGGCGGGCGCAACCTGCGCATTGCCTGGCGTCGGCAGGCAACGGCCGAAGAATTGCGAGGCGCGCAGCGCACTGTGCGCGCGGGGGACTGGCTGGAGTTGCACGAGCTGCCCGACGGGGCATCGGTTGTGGTGAGCGGCTGACCTTCGGTCGCACCTGTCTCGTCAGGCGTGCAAGTTCCGTGGCAGCGCAAACGATTGCGCTGCCACGTCCCCTTCGAGGGCGCTTCGCGCACCGGCATTGCGCTTGAGCATCACCAGCAGGTCCACGTCTGCTTGCGAAACCGGCTGGCGAGGGCTGATGCCCGGCAGATTCAGTTCCAGCTTGCGCGGCGCCGGCGCGGCCGATACATACCCGGGATACAGCAAGCCGGCGCTCGCCAATTCGTGGAGCGCGTCACGGCCCAGTTCGGGGTCGCCCGTGATGGCGACGACCCGGTTGCAATCGACGCTCAGGTAGATCGCCATCGCGTCCCGGACAGCGCCCACGTCCACCCTGATGCGGATTTGCACCGGGTCGAAGCGTGCCCGCACGTTGGCAATCACCCGGTCCTCTTTGTTCCTGAAATACACCCAGGCCTCACGCTTGCTGCGGACATACCTTCTGAGCAATGTCGATGCAACGACCGTGTCGACCGGCTGGTTCACATGATCCACCAGATGCACAGGATCCATGACCGGACGCGTGAGCCGGGTCAGCCGCGATGCCTGCGGCGCGTCCTGGGCCAGGGCCATGTTGTCGGCGGTGCCGATGGTCTTGCGCAGCGCGGTTTGATCCTCAGCCCACTGGATGAAGCGCTCGAGCGGCGTTGATTTCAGCTCCAGGAACGCGAGCATCGCATCGAGCGTCGGCCCTTCGCCGTTGACCGGTTGGGGGCACCCGGCGTTCACGTTGAAGCCCTCGTACAGGTCGACGCGCAGCGCCTCAGGGGCGGTCCAGAACAGCCGCACGACCCGCGGTTCATGCGCCTGGCGCAGGTGGCTGTCGTTGACCACGAGCAGGTCGACACGGCCGTTGCCCATGTCCTTGATCAGGCCCTGGCATCTCGGATCTGCGGATTCGAGTGCATACGCGGGGTGCTCGCCTTGCATCCTGAAATAGTCCAGCGCGAACATCACCATGTCATGGCTCGGCTGCCATGACGGCGGCGTGGGCGCCTCGTGCGAAGCGACGACGGACACCGGCTTCGAGTTCTTCTTCATCCGGGCCACCAGGGACTCGAGGGGAACCTCTGCTTTCTGCAGGCAATGCAGCAGCGATTCGGTTGTCGGCACATAGCCGCCCAGCATCGGTGGAAATTCAGGTTGATCGCGCAGCGCGTCGTGGAGCGACCGCCTGAAAACTGTTTCGCTGGGCCAGTAAAGGTGCTCCAGCGGGGGCCGATCCAGGCTAGCGTCCGGGTCGGTGTCCAGCGCCATCAGGTCGACTCCACCCGTCTCGCGAAACTTGATGAAGGCGGTGCGATGGCCGGTGTTGCCATCCAGCTCGAAGGCTCGCAGCGAACCCTTGTCCCTGGCCGATTGGTACCTGGACGCGGCCTCGCGCAGTTGTGACGAGCGCCGGCCCTGGGCACTGCAGACCTGGGCGCGCAGGCCGGACGGTTCCGCCTGCGAAGGCAGTGCGCCTGTCGAATGTCGGCGGGCCGCGAAGGAGGATGCGCCGGGGTGGATGTGAGGCGTGGAGTTCATGTCACTCGTGCAAGCGCGCCGGAAGCTTTGCGCCGCTGTCGACGTCATCCCAGACGAGTGTGTGAGGGGCGATAGATTGGACTGCATGGATCTTGGTTGCTTGCTGGATGGGAAATTGCGCCACTGAGTGACCTTGCGGCACGCCGCGGTTCCACACCCCACCCGCATGTCTTGTCCGGGTTCCTGCTCAGCTAAGATTCCGCCCGATGAATGACACCGACGCTTCACCGGACCACCGGCTTCGCCTGGGCGAGCGATGGGTCATCGTGCGCGGTCATGCGCACGGCCTGCGCGGTCCGGTGATGGTGGGCACGCTTGCATGGCCCGCCAACGTTCGCTGGGATACAGAGGCGCTGGCCAACCTGCTGCGACACACCGGGGGGCTCCAACCCGAGGACGTGGAGCAATTGCTCGCCAATGGGCTGGACCTGGCTGCTTTTCTGGCTTTGCTGCCGGCGCTGGAGCGGGCTGCGTCTTCTCCGGTGACCCACAACGGTGTGCAGATTGCACCGGCAGTCGCGCAAGCGGGCGCAACGCATCACAGCCTGGCCCTCCAGAGCTTCCTGCCGCGCTTTACCCAGGCCGTTCTCGAGTGGCTCGTGACCGCGATCAACCTGTGCCAGGCCACGGTGTCCGCGCCGCATCGCGACGAAATGGCCAAACCCGCGCAGGCACGCCTGCACGAGGCCCGCAGCGGCTTCCAGAACAAGATGAAGTCATGGGGCATCAACTGGGCACGCATCGCCCGCGCCTGCGACGAGATGGACCTGCCTTTGCAATTGCTGCCCCGCGGCTACATGAACGTGGGCTCCGGACCCAACGCGCGCCTGTTCAAGAGCACCCTCACCGAGACATCGCTGGCGCTTTCCGCTGCACTGGCCCGATCAAAATCGCTGACCGCTTCGGTGCTGGCGCTGCACGGCCTGCCGGTTCCCGTCCACAAGATGGTCGCCAACGCGCAGGAGGCCGTCGATGCGGCGCACGCGCTGGGTTACCCCGTGGTGGTCAAGCCGGACGACCAGGATGGCGGTATGGGCGTGTATGCGGGCCTGGAGACCGATGAACAGGTCCGCCAGTGCTACGCGCAGGCCGCCTCGATCTCGCCGAAGGTGCTGGTCGAGACGCATATCCAGGGCCAGGACTTTCGCATCACCGTGGACAACGGAAAGGTGGTAAAGGCCATCGGCAGGACACCCGGCGGCGTGATGGGCGATGGGCAGCAGACCATCGAAGAACTGATCGAGTCGCTGGCTGCGGCCAAGCCTGCATTGCGCGGCAACAACACGACCGTGCAGCTGGACGATGAAGCGCGCGAGCTTCTCGCCGGGCGCGGCATGACCGCTTCCAGCGTCCCTGCGGCCGGTGAATTCATCGTGCTCAGGCGCCGTGCGAACATGTCCACCGGCGGCACCAGCCGCGATGTGATCGGTGAACTTCACCCCGACAACGCCCGCCTCTCAATACGGGCTGCGCAGGCCCTGCGGCTGGACCTGGCAGGCATCGACCTCATCATCCCCGACGTGTCGGTCTCGTGGATGGATTGCAAGGCGGCGATCTGCGAAGTGAACTCACAGCCGCAGATCAGCACCGAGTTTGCACCGACCGTTTATCACGACCTGCTGGCTCGCATGGTGCCCGAGCCGCGCCGCATGCGTGCAGTGCTGCTGCTCAACGCGTCGGGCGACGCGAACTGCGATGCGAGCGTCATCGGGAAGGCATCGCAGCTCATGGAAAGTGGCGAGCGTGTCATCTCGGTGCGCGGCAATGGCACCTGGCTCGGTCACGAACGCTTCGCGCCGCCCGGCCGCACGCCATTCGCTGCAGCAATGGCGGCCGAACTCGAGCCCGAAGCAACAGCGGTGGTGGTGGCTCTCACCCCGCACGAGGTGTTGGTGCAGGGCCTGCCCTGGTTGCACATCGACCAGGTGTTCGTGTTGCAGGGCACAAAGCCGCACGACCACGACAGTTCGCAGGCGCAAGCGCTCCAGCGATGCCTGGACATGATCGCGCCGCATGCCGTGTCCATGGAACACAGGGCTGTGCAGTGAGCGCTGCGGCGATTGCGCTGACTTCGTACTACAACCCGTTCCACGGCGAGCGGCGACGCCGCAACTACAACGTATTCCGAGAGAACCTCGGCCTGCCGCTCGTCACCGTCGAATGGTCGCGAGACGGCCGGTTCGATCTGGCGCATGACGATGCCGAGATCATGATCCGGGTGTCAGGCGGCGACCTGATGTCGCAGAAGGAGCGACTGCTCAACGTCGGGCTCACGCGCATCCGCAAGGACGGCCTCGCCCGCGACGTGGCCATCGTGGATGCCGACGTTGTGTTTCACAGCGCCGACTGGATGCAGCGGGTTTCCGAGGCACTGAATGTCTGTCCGCTGGTCAATTGCCACACGCACGCCGACTACCTGCCCGCACTGCCCGATGCCATGCGCAGCCGCGCGCAGCTGCTGGGCGTGGCACCGGAGCGCCAGGTCGAGTCGCTCGGCTTCGCGCTTGCGCAGGGCAAGCCCCTCTTCGCCACCGATGCCGCAACCGCCCTGGCGCAGTCCGTACGCGGTGTTCCTCCATCTTCCGGCGGTGCCGGCATAGCCAGTGCCATCCGGCTGGATGCGCTGCCTGCGTTCGAGTGCTACGACGCCAACATCGTCGGCGGCGGCGACCTGCTGATGGCAGCGGCTGCCATAGGAGAGTTGCAGGCGCTGTTTGCAACACGGCCCTATTCACCCGCGCATCAGGCCGATGCGTCCGCCTGGGCCGAGCGCTGCCTGCCGCCGCACAGGAACCGGCAGCGTCTGGGCTACGCAGACAACCGCGCGATGCATCTCTGGCACGGCGAAATGGAGGGGCGGCAATATGGGGAGCGCACGAAGATCCTGGCGCCGCGCGGCTTCGATCCCGCCCGTGACATCGACCGCAGCGGGCAGGCCCTGCGGTTTACCGAAAGCGCCGTCGATTTGAAAAATGCCGTGGGTGATTACCTGCGCTCGCGCAACGATTGCTGAAAAGCCTTGCTCCGGCGTGGCCGCAGCGCGTTCACGCCATGCGCAGCAGCCGCGCCGACTCTTCCAGCCTCGCATCTTCAATCTCGCGCAGCACACCCGCCAGGTCGACCGAGCCCGCCACGGGTTCGTAGCGACCGGTCAGCGGCGTGTCCGGCGCGAGCATGCCGCTTGCATACAGCGACCATATCTCGGGACCGTATTTCGTGGCGAGCAGGTCCGGCGCAAACCGGCCGAAGTACGTGCGCACGTTGTCCACGTCTCGCATCAGCATGCGTGCTGCGTGGTTGTTCCCGGCAGCATCCACCGCTTGCGGCAGGTCGATGATCACCGGCCCGTCGGCGGCCAGCAGGATGTTGAATTCCGACAGGTCGCCGTGGATCACACCCGCGCACAGCATGAGCACCACTTCACCGATCAATGAAGCGTGGTGCTGCCTCGCCTGGGCCTCGCTGAAGTCCAGGTCGTTCAGACGTGCCGCAGCGTCGCCGTGCTCATCGACGACCAGTTCCATCAGCAGCACGCCCTCATGGAAGTTGATGGGCCTGGGCACGCGCACACCCGCTGCTGCCAGCCGGTACAGCGCATCGACCTCGGCGCTTTGCCACGCGGCTTCCTGCTGCTGGCGGCCGTAGTTCGTGCGCTTGGCCATCGCGCGGGCCTGGCGGCTGTTTCGCACCTTGCGGTTCTCGGTGTAGTCGACAGCCTGGCGAAAACTGCGGTTGTTTGCTTCCTTGTAAATCTTGGCAGCGCAGGTTTCTTCACCGCAACGCACGACATACACATCGGCTTCCTTGCCACTCTTGAGCTGCCGCACAACGGTATCGATGAGGCCTTCGGCCAGGAGGTTCTGCAGGCGAGCGGGTGCTTTCATGCGTCGATTGTGGCCTGTTGCCGGACCGGAACATGGTTCAATGCAAACCTTGCAGTACTCGCGACTTGAGCCGCGCTGAAAGAATTTCCTTGCAGCTGAACATCCGAATCGGCACCGGCGCCATCTTCATGGCGGCAATCCTGGCCTGCGGCCTCTGGTACGCCCATGACCGGGGCTGGCTGGCACGCGGCGCCGGCTCCGCGACGTCCACTGGCAACGGAAAAGATCCCGAGTTCATCCCAACCAACGGAGGCGTCCTGGTCCTGGCCTGGGTCAAGGGTTACGAGACCTTCCAGCGGCGCAGCCCCTCCGAGATCGACGTCGGCGGCATCACCTTCCCGCTGCCCTTTGGCGACACCGTCTCGGAAATTTCCACGGCTGCAAAGTACCAGTATCAGATCCGCCTGGAAAAGAAGTGGCCGATGAAATGCAGTGAACAGATGTGCGTGGTGCGCACCGGGCCGGTAGAGCTGGCGCAACCCGTTGCGATCTATCACGAGCAGACCACGCGCAAGACCGCCAGCGGCTGGGCGCGCTTCGACAAGGCGCAAAACCTCGAGGCACTCAACCACGCGCTCGGCGCGGCGCTCCAGGTGAGGGGCAACGCGCCACGCAACCGCGATGTGGGCATGAGGGACGGCCGAGCCGAGATCGAGAAGTTTGTTCGCCAGTGGATGGCCAGCGAGCAACACGGCGACAGGCGCATTGTCGTGCTCTACCCTGGGGAAGAACTGGTGGACGGCAAGCCAGTCGGCGTGCAGTGATGCATCTTGCGTTCAGCCGGCCCGCAATGCCCTGACCAGTGGGGCCAGCGCGGCCTGCGTCAACGGCTTGTTGACCACGCCGAGGATGCGCACATCGCACGCTGCGGCCTGTTGCATGACAACGCCCATCTGGCTCACGCTCAGGGCGCTGTTGAGGATGACGGCCACCGGGCTGCCGCATGCAGCAAGCCTTCGAAGCAGCTCGCTGCCGTCCATGCCCGGCATCGACAGATCGAGGACCAGGATGTCCACGGGTGATCCGCCGTTGATGTGCTCCAGGGCTTTTGCACCGTCATCGACGCCGACGACAGACTGCGCATCTGCGCGGCGCAAGAGCTTGACGATGAGATCGCGCTGGAAGTCATGGTCTTCAGCCACGACAAAGTGCAGACCCGTGCACAGCCCAATGTGCGAGTCGGCCTGCGCGACGGGTGAAGCCTCGACGCCACCGGGAAATGCGTCCAGGTACGCATCCAGGGCTGCGGATTGCCTGTCGTAGAACGCCATGGCCTCGCGCGAATTGTCCATGCTCTGGGCGCGTCCTGCGAGCGAAAGAAGGGAACACGCTTCTGCCAGGCCCGTCGCGCCAAGCATCAGGCAGCCGCCCTTGATCCGGTGCGCCAGCAGTGCCATCTGTGAGAAATCAGCGGCAGCAAAAGCCAGGTGCAGGCTGCGCGTATCCAGGACATTCGCGCGGCGAAAGTCGTCGATGATTTCTGCGCCTGCCCGCTGGCTGCCCTGGGCGATGGCCGCAAGCCGTTCGTGGTCGATCAACTCGTTCCCCTTGGACTTTTCTCCCGTCGAAAGACGACCGGAGCTCTCGAAAAGCAACGAGGGTATTGCGTACTTGAGTTTAGGGTGCCGTGGATGGAACGCAATGCGGATTACCCGCTGCCACATCTGTGTGTTGGACCAAAAGCAACTCAACAACAAGGCGCGGCTTCCTGCAGACGAGCGGGCCTGTGTTCGCCAGCGTACGGACACAGCATGGTGCATGCTTGCAAGATGCTTGGCTTGAATCTGCAAGGTCATCGCACGCCATGAATTTCATGCCCAACACCTGCGGCCGCGCGCGCATTGCGCCGGGCCTGGCCAAAGAGCCCGTGTGACTTCCGGCAAGTCCTGCGGCAGCGCTGATTCAGTTGCCGAAATCTCACGCCTCATCGACCTGTTGCACGACACCGACGAGCGGCTGGAAGAACTGCTTGAAGGCGGGATCGACTCGGTCACCAACCGCGCCGGTCGCACCTTCTTGCTGCAGCATGCTCAGGGAGACATGCGACGCAACGAAATGGCCAGGCAGGCGGCGATCCTTGCCACCCTGCCGGCCAGCATTGCATTGATCGACGCCAACGGCATCATCGTGTCGGTGAACAAGGCCTGGCGTGAGTTCGGCGACGCCAATGCGCTGCAGTCCGACGCGCATGCCGTGGGCATGAACTACCTGAGCATCTGCGACATCGCCAGCGGGCAGGACTCGTCGGAGGCCGCGCAGGTGGCGGCAGGGATTCGCGCGGTACTCGCAGGCACATCATCAAGCTACTCGCTGGAGTACCCCTGCCATTCGCCCGACATCCACCGCTGCTTCCTGCTTCGGGTGGTTCCACTGTCGGACGAGATGGGCTCGGGCGCGGTGGTCATGCATACCGACGTCACCGAACAGTGGCTCGCGGCCAAGGAGATGGCCGACCTGTCCCTGCGCACGGAACTGCGGGAGCGCCAGCTCAGCACGGCACTGGCTTCCATCACCGACTTCGTGCAGATCTACAACCATGACGGTCGCCTGATTTATGCGAACAAGCCCCTGCTCGACCTGTGGGGCAAGACGCTGGACGAGATCATCGACAAGGACTTCCTCGACCTCGGCTATCCCCCGGAGCTGGCAGCCCGGCTCAAGACGCAGGTCCAGCATGTCTTCGACACACGGGAGATCGTCTCGGACGAGACGCCCTATGTGAGTCCGGCCGGCAGGCAAGGCTGGTACGAGTACATCTTTTCCCCCGCGATTGCGGCGAACGGCGAAGTCGACTTCGTGATCGGCTCGACGCGCGACATCACCGAACGCAAGCGGGCCGATCACGCGCTTCGCAAGAGCGAGGCAGAGTTTCGCATCCTCGCCGAGACCATGCCGCAAATCGTCTGGACCGCGCGGCCCGACGGAGTCACCAATTACGCCAACAGCCGCTGGGCCGAATACACGGGTCTCAATGCTGCCGAAATCATGGGCGCGGACTGGTCCCGCGCGGTGCACCCCGATGATTTTTCCCAGTCTTCCAGGCGCTGGCGTGTTTCAGTGAGGACGCGATCGATCTACTCCGTCGAGCTGCGGCTGCGCGGGATGGACGGCGAGTACCGCTGGTGGCTGATCCGCGCCGTACCCGTGTACGACGCCGATGGCACCCTGCTGAAGTGGCTGGGGACGGGCACCGACATTCACGGCCTGAAGGAAGCGAACGCGCAACTGGAGCTGCGCGTGGAAGAGCGCACCGCGCAGCTGCGGCTGGCCCAGGAGCAGGCCGAACGGGCCAACAAGGCCAAGTCGGACTTTCTCGCGACCATGAGCCACGAGATACGCACGCCCATGAACGGGGTGATCGGCATGATCGAGGTGCTGCAGCAAAGCAGCCTGCAGCAGCACCAGATGGAGATGACCGACCTGATTCGCGAATCGGCGTTCTCGCTGCTTCAGATCATCGAAGACATCCTGGACTTTTCCAAGATCGAAGCCGGCCTGCAAACGGTCCACAACGAACCCGTGGTCCTGCGCGAATGCGTCGAGCGGGTCTGCCGCATGCTCGACCAGCTCGCCCTCAAGCGGGGCGTGCACCTGACGGTGTTCGTGGACCCGGCGTTGCCCGAAGTGGTCATGGCCGACGAGGGGCGCCTGCGCCAGGTGCTGGTCAACCTCGTGGGTAACGCGATCAAGTTCTCGGGCGGGCTGGTCGAGCCCGGGACCGTGGCCGTTCGCGCGGTGCTGGCGCCGCAGCAACCAGACCCCGGTTCGGGATCGGTTGCCGTGGACATCACCGTGACCGACAACGGCATCGGAATCGATGCGTCCACACTCGCACGTCTGTTCAAGCCCTTCGCCCAGGCAGACGACTCGACGACCCGACGCTACGGTGGCAGCGGACTGGGCCTGGCGATCTCCGACATGCTGCTGCGCCTGATGGGAGGCAGCATTTCCGTGGAAAGCACGCTGACCAAAGGCTCCGCGTTCACGGTCCACCTGCCGCTGCGACCCGTGCAGGCCGCGCCCGCCTCAAGCAGCCCTCCCATCCTGCGGGGCATGCACTGCCTCATCGTGGGCGACGACCAGCAACTGGGCGATGACATGGGTGCTTACCTGCGTCACGCCGGGATGATCGTCGAGCGGGCTTACAGCGTCGCCCAGGCAGCGCGTTCGCCCGTCATCGCCGGCGTGTCGTTCTGGCTGATGCTGCCGGAGTTCTCCGAAGGCGCCGCGCAGCTGCAGGCCGTCGGCCAAAGTTCTCCCCTCGCGCAGACCCAGCTGGTCGTGCTGGGCTGGGGAGGACGCCGCGTGCCTCGCCTGCATGCCTGCGGGATGGTGATGATCGATGCTGACGTGCTGGCCCAGACCATGCTGCTGCGCGCATTCGAGATGGCCTGCGGCACCCTGGCGCCAGACCAGGAATCCACGCAGGCCACCTCCACCGACGAGGCCGAGAACGAAGCCGGGCACGATGGGTCCCGGGCCGGTCCGCTGATCCTGGTCGCGGAAGACAACCAGACCAACCGGCTCGTCATCCTCAAGCAGCTTTCTCTGCTGGGTTTCACGGCGGACGTTGCCGTCGACGGCGTGGACGCACTCGCGCGCTGGGGCACCGGCGCGTATTCCATGGTCCTCACGGACTTGCACATGCCGCTGATGGACGGTTACGGGCTGGCCCAGGCGATACGCGCGCAAGAACAGCCGGGCCGTCGCATCCCCATCATCGCGGTGACGGCGAACGCCCTGCGCGATGAAGAGATCCGGTGCCGGGCTGCCGGCATGGACGGCTACCTGAGCAAGCCGGTGCTGCTGGCGCAGCTAAGGGCTGCGATCGAGGTGCACATCCAGCCGCTGCAATCCCCCCAGCTCAAAACCGGCCGCGCCAGGGCCGCAGTCGTGGACCTCGAAACCCTGGTGGCGATGGTCGGCGACGATCCGCGCGACATCTCTGACGTGTGGCTGTCGTTTTCCAGCTCGGCCCGGAGTTCGGCGGCCGCACTGGGGGCCGCCTTGCAGGCAGTCAACGTTGCCGAGGTGGCAGGACTTGCGCACCAGCTCAAGGGGGCCGCGGTGTCGATTGGCGCCTTGCCCCTGGGCGAGAGCTGCAACGACCTCGAACTGGCGGCTCGCTCCGCAGATGCCGTCCCGCTCGCGCAGCTTTACGCCAGGCTGCAGGCGGAACTGGGCGCGGTGCTCGACTTCATCGAGGCGCGCAAGCGACGTGAGGCGCCGACGGCCGGCTAGCCTTGCGGAAGATGCACCGTTGGGATGGATTCGGTGCTGGCCATGATCTGCCTTTGCGGCAGGTAATGCAGCAGCAGGTCGGTTTCCTTTCTCACCACTGCATAGCACTCGCAGCTCATCGCCTCCAGCCGGGGACGATCGAGCACGGTGATCATGCCGCGTGCGTAGGAGATGACACCCTGCTGCTCCAGCTTCGCCGCGGAATTGCTGACACCGGAGCGGCGCACGCCCAGCATGTTGCTGATGAACTCCTGCGTCATGGTGAGCCGGTTGCCTGCCAGGCGGTCCATCGACAGCAACAGCCAGCGGCAAAGCTGCTGGTCGATGGTGTGGTGGCGATTGCAGACGGCCGTCTGCGCGACCTGCGTGATCAGGGCCTGCGTGTACCGCAGCATGAGCAGCAGCAACTCCCCGTGCCGGTTGAACTCGTCCTTGACTCGCGGCCGGGGAAGCCGGTAGGCGTAGCCGGCACTTTGCACCACGGACCGGCTGGGTGTGCTCTCACCGCCCATGTACAGCGTGATCCCGAGCAGGCCCTCGTTGCCGACCACCGAGATCGCCGTCGAAGCGCCGTTCTCCATCAGGTACTGCATCGAGATGATCGAGTCGGTTGGAAAGTAGACATGCCGCATGGGACGGCCGGCTTCGTACATCAGCGCGCGCAGGGGCAGCTCGGCGAGTTCGAGGTGGGGAAACAGGCGTGCCTGCACCGCCGGTGAGAGCGCGGCGAGCAGGTGGTTCTGGGCCGGATGGGGCTCGCCCGAAGGCTTGCTCGATCCGTCACCTCGGGTGGGGCGCTTCGACATGGCAAGGCAGTGTAAAGGCTGGGTGCACCGGCGCCGCAATGTCCGCCACCGTTCTCCCCAGGCGCTTCGACCTGGCGTCGTTCACGCGCCGCCTGCGCCACCTGATCGGGTGACGCAAGAACCCGATCACGGTTTCAGACGACCTCAACCGTCACAAGCAGGAACGTCGCGGGAATCGATGTGAAGTTCTCGCGGCTGCTTCGGTTCTGTGCCTTGAACAGCACTTCCAGTTCAGCGCGAAGCGACTCGCTGCGGCCGTCCTTTTCGGCCGCGTCGAAGGCATTCATCGTCGGGCCGTAATAGCGGCGGAATGCATCGACGAAAGCCGACGGCGGGCCGTCGAAGTTGAAGGTGTAGGTCTGCCTGTCGCAGCTGATCCTGTCGGCAGGAACACCGGCGGCGCCAAAGCGCTCGAGCACGTTGCCCTCCACGCCCCATGTCATCGGGCTCACGAAACCCTCGGGCGGCGGCGGCGAGTAGGAAGCGCTGACCTTCAGGATCTGCGCAACCAGCGTCGGGTCCCCGGGAATCCAGTTGCCCATCGCGATGCGCCCACCGGGTTTCGTCACGCGCACCATCTCTTTGGCGACGTCGAGTGGCCTGGGCGCGAACATCGCGCCGAAAATGCTGACCACGCGATCGAAGGTATTGTTCTCGATGCCGGCCAGATTGCTGGCATCGCCTTGCTGGAAGCTGCAGTTGTCCAGCCCGAGCGCCTTGGCGCGCATGTTGCCAGCCGCCACAAGATTGCGCGAGATATCGACGCCCAGCACCGTGGCACCGGCGAGCGCGGCGGGTATCGCCGTCGTTCCATCGCCGCAACCGAGATCGAGCACCCTGTGGGCACTGGTGATGCCCAGCGACTGGACCAGCGCCTCGCCGCTTTCGCGCATGGCGGCGGCGATCCGCGTGAAGTCGCCCTTTTCCCAGAGCGCCTGGTTGGGGTTGGCGGTGGGCGTGGAAGTGTGCACGGAGGTGGGGGTGGTTTGAACTGTCATGGGTTTGCTCCTTGGTGAATGCCGTCTGGGATCACGGGCGCATCGAGCTCGACCACGACGGGCACGCCCGATCGCAAGGTTTGCAGCACGACGCAAGACCGCTCGGCTGCGCGATAGAGCTGGCGCAGCCGCTGCGGATGGGTATCAGGTGCCGCACGCAATCGTACGGACACTTCAAAAGATTGAAAAGCCACCGGCACGAGCGGATCGCCCAGCGTTCCTCGCACGTCCACATGGCCCCGCACGTTCACGCCCAGTTGGAGGAGCCTCACACCCAGCACCGATGCCACCATTCGCAGGCTGGACTCCTGGCAGGCCGCCAGCGCGGCGCAAAGCAGGTCGCCGGGAACGGGCGCTTCGTGGGTGCCGCCTATCGCGTGGTGAACGCCATAGTCCAGATGTGACACTGCATGGCTGCCGAAGTGGACGCGCCCGAGCATCGGGTTGGCGAGGTCGCCTTCGCCGCCGGTCCACGCGAGGTCCGTCACGACGGCGCTGGCGGGTTTGCTGCGGTAGGCAGCGCGCAGCGGCGCCTGGCGCGAACGCACATCCGGACCGGCCGGGGCGTCGGAGTTTGCGACCTGGTGCTGATGTGTGTTCATGCCCCGCAGTATTGGCCGCAAGCGCGCAATTCGCCTTCCCCGAAACGCCGGTTCTCTTGTCCGGAACTCGCTTTCTGCCGGCTCCGGCGCCCACCCTGCTCCGGGGCTCTGCATTTGTTGTCCGAAGCTCCGGCGCCTGTCGACGAATCAGCGGCAAATGTCCACAATGGCCCAACCTCACTGCGATGAACTTCTGGAGCCTCATGAACACGCAATCGAACATCCGCGAATCACTCCTTCGGGCGCGCGAGGTGCTGGAAAGAAAACCGTCGGCGGCACTGAAGGAAGATTCAGTCGCAGTGGCGTCATGGAACGGCAGCCTTTCGACGCGGTTGCAGCATCCCACGGTATCGCCGCTCACAACCGAGATGCCCAGCGCCCTGGGCGGCGCGGACGGCCCTTCTCCGGGCTGGTACTTCCGCGCGGGCGTGGCTTCATGCATGGCCACCAGCATCGCGATGGAGGCCGCCGTGCAAGGCATCGCACTCACGCGACTGGAAGTGCAGGCGCACAGCGAATCGGACGCGCGCGGAATGCTCGGCACGCCAGGCGTTCCAGCAGGTCCGCTGCGGTTCTGGCTGAAGGTGGGCATCGAATCGCCCGACGCTTCAGACGAACAGCTGCGGGCGCTGGTGGCGCTGGCCGATTCACGTTCGCCCATGGCTCAGGGGTTGAGGCGCGGCCTGCCTGTCGAACTTGACGTCACTATCGAGCCTCAACCCGCGCCTGCCGCCTGATGGACGCGCTGTCCGAAGTGCTTCGCGTGGTTCGCCTGAACAGCGCGGTGTTCTACAACGCGAGGTTCAGCGCGCCGTGGTGCTTTTCCGCTCCCGCAGCATCGACTGTGATGCACACGCTGCAGCCGGGTGCCGAGCGGCTCGTCATCTTTCACCTGTTGACCGAAGGCCAGTGCAGGCTGGAGGTGGAAGGCTTGCCGCCTGCCACCCTGCAGGCCGGGGATGTCATCGTGTTTCCGCACGGCGATGCGCACCTGATGTCTTCAGCGCCCGATGTACAACCTGCCCCGCCCGCGGACCTGGTGACGTTGCTGCGACGCGGCCCCCGCGAGGTGCGCTTCGGTGGCGGCGGAGACAAGACGCGATTCATCTGCGGCTATCTCTCGTGCGATCCGCGGCTGTGCCGCCCCATCCTCACTGCGCTGCCGCGTGTGGTGCGCGTGAACCTGCGTGGACAGGACGATCCCGGCTGGCTGGAGCTGTCGATCCGTTACGCGGTGGCCGAGGCGGCTGCGGCGCGGCCTGGCGGTGCGGGCGTGCTGGCGAAGCTTTCGGAAGTCCTGTTTGTCGAGACGTTGCGCCGATACATGGCCCAGTTGCCGGCCGAGCAAACCGGCTGGCTCGCGGGTGTGCGCGACCGTGTCGTCGGCAAGGCGCTTGCGCTGATGCACGCACAGCCCGCCGATGCATGGACCGTGGAGACACTCGCGCGCGAATGCGGCATCTCCCGCTCGGTGCTGGCCGAGCGCTTCACGCACTACGTGGGGCAATCACCCATGCATTACCTCGGCCGGTGGCGAATGGCACTGGCAGCCGGGATGCTGCGCAGCAGTTCGTCGAGCATCAGCCGTGTGGCCAGGGACGTCGGGTATGAGACCGATCCCGCATTCACGCGTGCGTTTCGGCGCGAGTACGGCATGCCGCCGGCTGCGTGGCGCGGCGGCGCTTCGAAGCCCCAGGGCGACATCAGCGCGTGAACTTCCTGTGCGCCGCACGGGCCGCGCAGCTCAGTCGGTGGCGGCTTCGGCCTCGATCTGCAAGGCCTCCAGGAACCGCGACACCATGTTGTAAGCCGCGACAGTCGCTGTCAGCTCGACCAGCTCACGCGGGCTGAAATGCCGGCGAACGTTGGCGAAGACATCGTCGGGCACCTGAACGTGCAGCGTCATCGCTGTCGTGTACGCGAAGGTATCGCGCTCCTGCTGCGAGAACTCCTTCGAATCCGCCCACTGCGCCAGGTCCGAAATCTTCGACTGCGACACGCCCTCCTGCAGCGCGACCGGCGCATGTTGCGTGAACTCATAAGGCGCGCGGTTCAGGATGGCCACGAGCAGGATGACCATCTCGCGCAGGCCGCCGTCCAGGATGCCGCCGGTGCGGATCGCACCCATGTAGGTGTTCCAGCCGCGCGCAACCGACGCGCTGTGCAGCAACTGGCGGTCGAGATTCAGCAACTCACCGCCCCGTCGCTCCTGCACGGCACTCACCAGCGCCGCGTCGACACCGGGCGTGGATGCATCCACAAATTCAAGTCGCGCCATGAGATACGCCTCCGCCCGGCAACAGCGCCGGTTGTAAGTCGCATGCTAACTGCTCCATTTCAACCCCGAGGCAGTCATTGCGGACCCGCTGGCTGTCATTGCGGACTTGATTCGCAATCCATCTGCGATCCAGCGCAGCGGCCGCTTCGCGGTGGATGCCGGATCGAGTCCGGCATGACAACCGGCTGAGGCTGTCATTGCGGACCCCCGTGGCTGTCATTGCGGACCCGCTGGCTGTCATTGCGGAACCGCTGACTGTCATTGCGGACTTGATCCGCAATCCATCTGCGATCAAGCGCAGTCGCCGCTTCCGGTGGATGCCGGATCAAGTCCGGCATGACAACCGGCCAAGCGCAGCAGTTCAGCCAACTAGTTGCGCGCGCAACCATATCGGTCTAGAATTGCGGCACGCGCAGCCCGACGCCCCCACGCGAGCGCGGCTGTACCGCCTGTCCACCCCCGGAGAAATTCATGCCTTTTGCTTCCCGCCTCACGCGGCGCTGCTTTGCTATCGCCCTTGCCACCCTCTCTACTGTTGCCGCTGCCCAGGCCTGGCCCGCCAAGCCGATCGAGTGGGTCGTTCCCTATCCCGCAGGTGGCGGCACCGACATCGTCGCACGCACACTCGCACAGGCCATGAGCGAGACACTCGGCCAGCCCATCGTGATCAACAACAAACCCGGCGCGGCAACCAACATCGGCGCCGACTACACGGCCAAGTCCAGGCCCGACGGCTACACGCTGATGTCGGGCGACACCGCAACGCTCGCGGCAAATCCGTTCCTCTATTCGAAGCTTCCGTACAACGTCGAGAAAGACTTCACGCCCATCGGCCTCACGGTTCGATTCCCGCTGATTCTTGTCGTCAATCCGAACGTGCCTGCGAAGAACCTCGCCGAGTTCATCGCATGGGCCAGCAAGGAAAAGAGCGCGGCGTACGGAACACCCGGCTCCGGCAGCCCGCACCACCTGGCCACGGCCATGTTCAGCCAGCAGGCCAAACTTGAATTGACCCACATCCCGTACAAGGGCGCCGCCCCTGCCGTGCAGGACGTCGTCGGAGGCCAGGTTCCTTTCATGTTCGTCGACTCCGCAAGCGGCAACCAGTTCATCGCCAGCGGCAAGCTGCGCGCCATCGGTGTGGCGAGCGCGAAGCGCGTGCCGGGTTTCGACATGATTCCCACGCTGGCCGAGCAAGGTCTCAAGGGCTTCGAAGCGTACGCATGGCAAGGCGTCGTGATGCCTGCGGGCGTGCCGGCTGACATCGCACAGAAGGTCAGCGCTGCACTGCTCAAGGCACTGGGAACGCCCGCAATCAAGACGCGCCTGGAAGGCCTCGGCCTGGAGATCACACCCAGCACCCCGGCGGCCATGACGCAGTACGCTGCAGCAGAGCGCGCGAAGTGGGGGCCGGTGATCAAGGCCAACAACATCCGCGTGGAATAACAGCTCGAACAGAGCGAAGGGCGCACCATGAAGCAGGACAACCCCACCAAGGCGGCCCGCAAGCATGCACCGCTGGAGCGAACGCTCACCTATCGCATGCACCTGCTTCACAAGCTGTCCGACCTGGAAAGCCAGCGCCTGTACCCGCTCGAAGTGGGTCTGTCGCTCAGCGACGGCCGCTGCCTGGCGGCGGTCGGTTCGTTCGAGCCGATTTCCGTCAACCGGCTCGCGCAACTGGCCAACCTGAACAAGGCGCAGGCCAGCCGCGCTGCGCAGTTCCTGGTTGAAGAAGGACTCGTCGCCAAGGGCGATACCGAAGGCGACGGCCGTGGCGTGCAACTCACGCTCACCGCGCGCGGCCGCAAGGCATGGCAGAAAACCATGGACCTGATCGAGCGCCGCAACGAAGAGATCTTCGGCTGCCTGAACGCACAGGAAAAGCGTGCACTCGGCGACCTGTTCGACCGACTGATAGAGCACAACCGAACAGCGCAAGACTGACCCCCTCCGGACACGACCATGCACCAACCCACCACCGAACCCCGTCCGTCGATCTACTTCGACTACAAGATCCACGAACCCTGGCTTCCCACGCAGCACCCGCAGGGCAGGCGCCAGCAGGTGGTCGTGGTCGGCGCCGGTCCCGCAGGTCTCGTGACGGCGCTCAAGCTCGCGCAGCAGGGGGTGAGCAGCGTCGTTCTCAATGCCGAGCTGCAGGTGTCGCAAGGCAGCCGTGCCATCGTGTTCACGCGCCGCAGCATGGAGATCCTGCACCAGGTCGGCGTGGCCGATCGCATCGCGCAAAACGGCCTGGCGTGGCGTTTCGGCAATTCGTTCTATCGCGGTGAACGCGTGTTCCGAATGGAAGCGCCGCACGACGCGAACGACCGTTTTCCGCCGATGACCAACATCCAGCAGCAGTTCCTGGAGGACTACCTGCTCGATGCGTGCCGCGCAGAACCCCTGATCGAGCTGCGCTGGGGCAACAAGGTTGAAAGCTTCGCCCAAAACGATGATCGCGTGCAGGTAGAAGTCGATACGCCCGAAGGTCCCTACACGCTGGAGACCGAATGGCTGGTGGCCGCTGACGGGGGCCGCTCGGGCATCCGCAGCGCGATGGACTTGAAAATGGAAGGCGCTTCCTATGAAGGCCTGTTCGTGATCGCCGACATCCGCATCGACCTGCCGTTGCCGACCGAGCGGCTTGCGTTTTTCGATCCGCCGTGGAACCCGGGCAACACCATCCTCATGCACCGCGAGCCGCTGGGCATCTGGCGCATCGACTACCAGTTGCCGCGCGGTGAAACGCCCGAGCAGGCACTGCAGCCGCAGTCGCTTCGCGAGCGCATCGACGCACAGCTTGCGATGATCGGCCACGCCGGCACACCCTGGGAAATGGACTGGTCTTCGGTGTACTCGGCACGCGCACTGACCTTGCCCGACTACGTGCACGGACGCGTTCTCTTCACGGGCGATGCTGCGCACCTGCTGCCGATTTTCGGCGTGCGCGGGGCCAACACGGCCTTCCAGGATGCGCAGTCGCTTGGCTGGCATCTCGGCTGCGTGGTCAAGGGGCTTGCAGACAAGTCCCTGCTCAAGAACTACAGCGCCGAGCGCGTGGGCGCAGCACGCGAAATCATCGATGAGGCAGGCAAGAGCACGCGCTTCATGACGCCGCCCTCGCATGGCTTCAAGCTGCTTCGCGATGCGGTGCTTTCCCTTTCGCTCACGCAGGCGTTCGTGCGGCCGCTGTATCACTGGCGCACCTCGCGCCCCCACGAATACAGCGGCTCGTCGCTCAACAGCGCAACCGATGACACGGCGCGATTCGACGCGGGTCCTGCGCATGGCGCGCCGCCTCGCGATGTGCAGCTGGGCAAGGACGACCATCTGCTCGACCATCTGGGCAGCGGCTTCAACCTGCTGTACGCGACCGACTCCAGCGAACTTCCCTCGTCCCTGGCCGAATGCGTAGCGGGCTTGCGGGCGCGCGGCATTCCGGTCAAAGTGCTGGCAGTCGGTGCGAACGTTGCGGTGCATGGGGCTGACGACACCATCGCGGACACACGAGGCCGCCTGCGCACGGCGTACGGCATGGCACATGCAGGCTCTGCCTACCTGCTGCGCCCCGACCAGCATGTGTGTGCCCGATGGCTCACACTCGACGCGCCGCGCCTGCAGGCCGCATTCGACCAAGCGCTTCCCCAGTGAAGGACCCCACCATGGACACATCGACACACCCCGCCTCGCGCAGCCTCTCCATCGCCGGCGTCGAAACGGTCTACGACCTGCTCGCCACCGCGATCGACAACGTCGGCCCGGAAAAATCCGAGCTGTTCCTCGTCAAGCTCGCGCTGCTGAACGCCAACGCGCTGGGCGACGAGAAGCTGTTCGCCCAACATATCGCCTGCGCATCAGCAGACCTCTGAACCATCCGACAGGAGAACCCCATGCTCGTCCAACAGATTCACCATGTCGCCTACCGTTGCCGCGATGCAAAGGAAACCGTCGAGTGGTACGGCAGGCACCTGGACATGGGCTTCGTGCTCGCGATCGCCGAGAACGAAGTGCCATCGACCAGGGCACCCGACCCGTACATGCACGTGTTCCTGGATGCAGGCCACGGCAATGTGCTGGCCTTCTTCGAACTGCCGGGCCAGCCCGAAATGGGCCGCGACACCAACACGCCCGAGTGGGTGCAGCACCTGGCGCTGAAGGTCGAATCGGTGGATAAGCTGCTGGAAGCCAAGCGCAAGCTGGAGGCGGCGGGCATCGAGGTGCTCGGCCCGACCAACCACACGATCTTCAAGAGCATCTATTTCTTCGACCCGAACGGACACCGGATCGAGCTTGCAGCCGATTGCGGCACGCCCGAGATGCATCGCAAGCTTGACGAAGTGAAGTGGGAGATGCTCAATGAGTGGAGCCAGACCAAACGGGCTCCCCATCACGCAGCGTGGATGCACGACGGCACCCACGCCCAGGAGGTTTGTTGATGCTGATGTTGAACGAAACACACGATCCGGCGCTGCGCAGCTGGGTGGCTTCTGCCAATGAGCCGGGCTGCGATTTCCCGATCCAGAACCTGCCCTTCGCGGTATTCCGACGTGCCGGCAGCGGCGAGAAGTTTCGCGGTGGCGTGGCCATCGGCGACCAGATCTTCGACCTGGGCCAGCTCGCATCGACGGGCCTCCTCGAAGGCTGCGCCGCTGAAGCCGCGCAGGCGGGGGGCCAGGAAAAGCTCAATGCGCTGATGGCCCTGGGCCCTTCGGCCTGGTCGGCATTGCGGCTGGCGCTGTCGCGCATGCTGCGTGAGGACGCGCTCGGGCATGACTGGCTTTCGAGTTGCCTGGTGCCGCAATCGCAAGCCGAGTACGACGTGCCTGCGCGCATCGGCGACTACACCGATTTCTACACCTCCGTGTTCCATGCCACGAACATCGGCCGGCAGTTCCGCCCCGACAACCCGCTGCTGCCCAACTACAAGTGGGTGCCCATCGGCTACCACGGCCGCAGTTCCAGCATAGTCATTTCCGGCGAATCGTTTCACCGGCCGGTAGGCCAGACGATGCCACCCGGCGCAACGACACCGCAAGTGGTGCCGTCGCGTCGCCTGGACATCGAACTGGAACTGGGCATCTTCATCGGCCCCGGCAATGCGAAGGGCAGCCGGATCGACATGGCCCACGCCGACGACCACGTGTTCGGCATCTGCCTGCTCAACGACTGGTCGGCGCGCGACCTGCAAGGCTGGGAATACCAGCCGCTCGGTCCCTTTCTCTCCAAGAATTTCGCAACCACGATTTCGCCGTGGGTGGTCACGCTCGAAGCGCTGGCGCCGTTTCGCACGACCTTCCATCGGGACGAAGCGGACCCGCAGCCGCTGCCCTATCTCGACTCGACGGACAACCGCGCAAACGGCGCGTTCGACATCCAGCTGGAAGTCGAATTGCAGACCGACACCATGCGGCGAACGGCGCTTGCGGGTGCGTCCATCTGCCGCACGAGCTATCGCCATGCGTACTGGACGGTGGCGCAGATGGTGACCCACCACACGGTCAACGGTTGCAACCTGCAGCCGGGCGACCTGTTCGGCTCGGGCACGCTCTCGGGCCCCGGCGCAGGAGAAGCCGCCGCGCTGATCGAAATCACCACGGGCGGCAAGAACCCGATCACGCTGCCCAACGGCGAGAGCCGCACCTGGCTGGAAGACGGCGACTCGGTGACGCTGCGTGGCTGGTGCGAGAAGCCTGGCGCCGCGCGCATCGGCTTTGGCTCATGCGTGGGCACGGTACTGCCGGCCATCACGGCATGAAGCCATGACCGGGATGTTTATCGCCCTGTAGAGACCGCTCGGCGCGGCTGCGCCTGCAAGCGCTGGAACGCCTGGTCCACCAGGATCACGAACACCGCGCCGAACGCCACGATCGACACCAGCACGGGCATCTGGAGCGAATTGACGAGCAGCGGTCCAGCAGGGAAGGCCTGCGGATTGGGGGTGGTGCAGATGAAGGTCGCCGCAGCCATGCCGGTGTAGTGCATCGCGCAGACGGTGCCGGCCATCGCGAGCGAAGCGCCGATACGCGCTCTCACGGTGCGCACGACGAAGGCCAGCCACAGCGCTGCGATGGCCGCGACGATGGCGATCGCCGCCGACAGGGCGACCGTGCCCACGGACCATTCGAACCTGCCGCCGAAGCGCATGCCGTACATGCCCAGGTAGTGCATCACGACCACGCCGATGCCCAGCAGGACACCTGCGCCCACGACGCGCGGCAGCGACGGGCGCAACGCGACCCACCACAGCGCAGCGGTGCTGCCGGCTACGGCGGCGACGAGCGACAGCAGCGTCTCGGGGATCGAGTAGCTCACGCCCATGTCGATGTGCACCGCGAGCATGCCGATGAAGTGCATCGACCACACGCCGATGCCGCCGAGCGCGACGCCCGCAGTCAATGCATTGATCACCTGCACCCGGCCGTTGCGGCCGACGATGAGGCTGGAAGCCGTGAGCGCAGCGAATGCGCCGGCTGCGGCGATCACAAAGGACAGCACCACCATTCCGGGTGCGTATTCGGGTGTCATGACGAGGTTCAACGGAGTCTCCAGATTAATAAATAGGGGGTTACTGCCTTCACTGCATTCACTGCATGGAGCGCACTTGCGACACGCGGCGGTTCACGATCCGCGCGCCGACCTGGTACTTCAGCCAGGCCATCCAGCCGTGCTCGCGCATGTCGCTGGTGTTGCGGTAGAAACAGGCGGGGTCATGGAATGCGCCGTAGGTTTCCAGCACGTCCTGCGGATGGAACTGCTGCAGGCAATCGCCCTGTCCGCTCCAGTGGCCGCTGGCGTCTGCGACGATGCCCCAGCCGCTGTCTTCGCCGGTCTCGCGCAGCATCTGCTTGGCACGCGCGAAGAGGATGGGGTCCACCACGTAGCCGTCGGTGCTTTGCCAGGTGCTGCCCACCAGCACCTGGCCGATGGCGTGCGGCATGGCGGGCGGCGCCTCGGGAAGAATGCCCGCGAGAAAGCGGGTGCGCACGTTCACGAACAAGAGCCGCGCCGGCAGGCCCGCCGCGCGGCAAAGCGCCGTGAAGAGCACGCCCTTCGAGTGACAGTCACCTCCGCCCGCGCGCAGCACTTCGCTGGCGCGCATCGCACTGCCGTCGGCAGAAGCCGCGAATGGCATGCGCCGCACGAAGTCATGGATGGCGGCGGCACGCGCCGCATAAGACTGTTTGGCCTGGGTCAGTTTCTGCGCGGTGATGCGCAGCTTCACATCGGAGAAATCAAGCTGCGCGGTCTCGAGAAGGCATTGCGAGGCGGGGAGCCAAGCCGCGGGTGTGGTGGACATCTGCATGGCGCTCACTTCAGTGCGACCTTCACGGCGACGGCAGCGGCCGGACGCGACGCCGCGCGCCCACTGTCAACTCGCACACGGCTCGCTGGGCCTTCGGCCATCACGCGGCCGTCCACGTTGTTGATGAGCGCGAGCCGCAGCGTGTAGTCGCCCGGCGGGGGTTCCACCCAGGTTTCCGTCTGTCCGGCAGTGAAGTTCACCACTTCCGCATTGGCGCCCTTGCGCTCCAGCGTCAGCCGGAAGTGGCCGGTGCCTGCGACCTTGGGTGCCTGGTTCGAGACGTTGAAGCCGCTTGCGTGGAACATCACGCGGAACGCATCGCGCACCACGGCGCCATCGGCGGGGCTCAGCAGCGCTACGCCTGGTGCCCCCTGAACGGCGGCTGCGGTCGTCGCCGGATTTTGCTTGCGCACGGTGACGCGGATCGGCTTGCTGTAAACGAAGAACGGGATGTGGCCCTGGTCGGCCAGCAGCAGGTTGAGGGTGTAGGTGCCGGGCTTGAGGTTGAGCACCGTTTCCATCTGGCCCTTGCCGAAGTGGATGTACTGGTCCGTGAACGGCAGCGGCTTCTTGAAGTCCATCGGCAGCGGCTGGTTCACCAGCAGGTGATGGTGGCCTGCACGCCCCGCCGTCTGGCCCGCCGGGACCAGGCCGCGCATCGACAGGCCGAACCTGACGACAAAGGGCGCGTCGACAACGTCACCGTCATTGAGGTTGGTGAAGTGCGCGGCGGGCTGCAGGTTGGGCGGTGGCACGACCCAGGGATGCGCAGGCAGCTCGGCGTCGACGGCTGCGGGCGCCTTTGTTGCAACGCTGGAGACGTTGGCGGCGTGGGCGCCACTGAGGGCAAGAAATGCCGCGAGGGCGGCGAGCTGGAAGCGGAGGTACTGCATGAATAACCTTGTTATTACGTTTGGTAGATAATTGGTGATTGTTTGGTGGAGCTAATGTCCATCATTTGCAACCGGACGTCACAACAGTTACGCTAAATGGCAGCTCATCCATAGACTAAATCTATGCAATATCTAAAAGACACACAACAAGACCAGCCTTCCGATGTGAACGGCGACGAAGGCGACTCCCCCGCCGGCACCTATCGCATCGGCGGGGTGTCACGCCTGACCGGTGTGCCGGTGACGACGCTTCGGGTTTGGGAGACCAGGCACGCGGCGTTCAGTCCTGCCAAGAGCACCGGTCGCCACCGCCTGTACACCGAGGTGGACGTGATGCGCGCGCGAATCCTGCGCCAGCTCACCGTCGCCGGCCATAGCCTGGGCGGCATCGCGCGGCTGCCTCTGTCGGAATTGCAGCGCCGGCTCACCGGATCGCGGTCGGCTGAGTCGACCGCACCGGTATCGCAGATGAAATCGGTGTCGCTCGTGGTCGTGGGCGAGGCCATTGCTGCCCGCATGAACGGCGCGGGCTGGAGCCAGCACTACCGGGGGCAGGCGCCGCAGGTCAGCCATGTGTTTGCCGATCTGGGCGCCGCCGCCGCAGCAGCCGACAGTGGGCAGCTGCAGCATTGCGACATCCTGCTGGTGCGGCTCAACGCCATCCAGCGCAGCACGGCCGCCGAGCTTGCCGGTGCGCTTGCCCGCATCCGGGCCAACCACACGATCGTGCTGTACAACTTCGCGGCCGAACCGGTGCTGGAAGCGATGCGGGCCGACGGCATGATCCTGCGGCGCGAGCCCGTGTCGGACGCCGAACTCGTGGAGGTGATCCGATCCGTCACGGTGGTCGATACCACTGAAGCGGCGCCCGCGTTCGGCCCGGGCGCGACGGTCCCTCCAAGGCGCTACTCCGACTCGGAACTTGCGAAGATCGCCTCCTCGCCGACGCCCATCCTGTGCGAATGCCCGCGTCACATCGCCGACCTGATCAGCCAGCTCACCAGCTTCGAGGATTACAGCCGGCAGTGCCTGGACACCAGCCCCGAAGACGCCAGCATCCACGCCTACCTGCGATCGATTTCAGGCTCGGCGCGCGCGCTGTTCGAGCACGCGCTGCAGCGTGTCATGGATCATGCGCAGGCGACGCATGAAGCGCCGCCAACGCACCCCTTACAGCAGGAACGCGCCAGCTGACAGGCTGGACACGCCCGCCAATTGCACGGCGAACTCGGCGTCGGAGTCCGCATCGGTGCTCGCGTAAAGCATCTGGGACGCGGAATCGAACCTCACCTGGCCGGCTGCATGCGAATTGCTGAAGCTCGCCGAACCGATGAAGCTGAATGCCTGGTTGCCCGCGATGGCAGTGTTCGCATCGATGCCCTGGAGGTCGAGCATGTCGCCCTCGTCGGCCAGGAAATCCATGATGACGTCGAACGAATCCGGGCCGGGGGTCGAGTCGCCGGTCGATGTGTAGATGAAGTGATCAGCCTCTGCACCGCCCCACAGGACATCAGCACCGGTCAGGCCGTCCATCCGGTTGGGGCCGTCGTTGCCTCGCATCACATTGTTCAACTCGTTGCCGCGTGCCAGGATCGCCCCGCCAACCAGGGTCAGGTTCTCGACGTTGGCATCGAGCTTCCAGGAGACCGAGGCAACCACCCGGTCGGTGCCCTCGTCCAGCCCCTCGAAAACCTTGTCCTTCTGGAAGTCCACGTAGTACGTATCGTCACCCAGGCCGCCGTACAGCGTGTCGTTCGCCTCTCGCCCGTCGATCACATCGTCGCCCTCGGCGCCGACCAGCAGGTCAGGGTCCGGCGTGCCGATCAATACCAGGCCCTCCGTGCGGATCGTCACAGCCAGCGCTTCCGAGCGCCAGCTGGAGTTGCCGGCGGCGTCCGTGGAGATGACGGTCACCGAGTGGATGCCGATGGACAGCGCCGAGCTGGTGATGGACCAGGTACCACCTGTGGCCACGTCCGTCCCCAGGACGGTGGTGCCGTCGGTGTCGTACAGCGTCACGGTGGAGTCGGCCTCAGCTATGCCCCAGAAGGTCGGCGTCGTATCAGAAGTGATGTCGTCAGAGGACGATATACCGTCGTCGCTCGACTCCTTCAGGTCTGGTGCGTCGGGTCTGAAGGGCCGCGCGGTGTCGATCACGAGCGCCGCGTTCGCGCCCAGGGAACCCGCAGCGCCCGGCGTTGACAGGGTCAGCGCCGCATCGTCGCCGCCTAGGTCCGTGATCGTCCCGCCATTGAGCGTCAACGCAGCTGCGCCCCAGTAGTCCAGGTCCGCGCTGGTGTCTCCAGGCTGCACCGTGTAGGTGAACGTCAATGTGCTCGTGCCGCTGCCGCTCGTGTAGTTGACCGTGCGGTCGGTGCCGCCAGTCTCCAGCGTCAGCTGCGGCGTGCCGCTCACCGTGACCGCCTCGCTGAAATGCACCTGGATGCTGAGCACGTCACCCGCGTTGTAGTAGCCGTTGGCGGTGGTCGAACTCACGCCGCGCACAATGGCCGTGGGGGGAACCACGGTGTCGATCACGAGGCTTTCATTGGCGGCCAGCGAATTCGCAGCGCCGGGCGTGGCCAACGCCAACGCTGCGCTATTGCCTGCGCCGTCCTCGATCGTGCCGTCGTTCAGGGCCAGTGCGGACGTGCTCAGGTAGTCCAGGTCCAAGCTGGCGTCGCCCGCTTGCACCGTGTACGTGAACGTGAGCGTATCGGTGCCGCTGCCGCCGTCGTAGTCGATGGTGCGGTCGGTGCCGCCGGTCTCCAGCGTCAGCTGCGGCGTGCCCGTCACAACCACGCTCTCCGTGAACTGGACTTGTATGGAGATCGTGTCGCCGGTCCTGTAGGTGCCGGGCGCTGAACTGGAAGACACGCCAGCCACCGTGGGCTTCACTCCGTCGATCACGAGATTCCTGCTCGCCCCCAACGACCCGGCGGCGCCTGGGCTGGGCAGCGTGAGCGACGCATCGTTTCCAGCGTCATCGGTGACCGCGCCCGCGTTCAGGCTCAACGCTGCCGTGCTGAAGTTGTCCAGGTCGGCGGTGGTGTCGCCCGCCTGCACCGTGTACGTGAATGTCAGCGTGTCCGTGCCGCTGCCACCGGCGTATTCGATCGTGCGATCGGTGTCGCCGGTCTCCAGTGTCAGTTCTGGCGTGCCGGTCACCGTGACCACCTCGCTGAAACTGACCTGGATACTGATCACGTCACCTATGTTGTAAGTGCCGTCGTCGGCTGTCGAACTCACCGCGCTCACCACCGGCGTCTCGGTGTCGATCACGATGCTCTCGTTGGCGCCCAGCGAGTTCGCGGCGCCAGGTTCAGGCAGGGCCAGCACTGCGCTGTTGTCCGCAGCATCCTCGATCGTGCCGCCATTGAAGGTCAGCGCCGAGGTGCTCAGGTAGTCCAGGTCCAGGCTGGAGTCGCCCGCCTGCACCGTGTACGTGAATGTCAGCGTATCCGTGCCGCTGCCGCCGTCGTAGTCGATGGTGCGGTCGGTGCCGCCGGTCTCCAGCGTCAGCTGCGGCGTGCCACTCACAAAGACGGCTTCGCTGAATGTGACTTGTATGGATACCGTGTCACCGGCCTTATAGCTGCTGGGTGCCGTGGTGGAAGAGACACCGGAGACTGTCGGCGCGATACCGTCGATCTCATAGTCGCAGTTGTCACCCAGCGATCCGGAAGCACCGGGGCGCGCAAGTTCGGTCACCAGCTCGTTGCCGGCCTCGTCGGTGACCCGGCCGCCGATCACCACGAATGCGCCGCTGCTCAGGTAGTCAAGATCATGGCTGGCGTCACCGGGCTGGACCGTGTATGCAAACTGCAGCGTGCTGATGGGGATTCCGTCGCCGGGACCGTGCGGGACGTTGGTGAAGTCGAAGACCCGGGTGCCGATGCAGGTTTCCAGCCAGAGCCGCGAGCCGGGCCCCAGGAGGACAGGTTCGCTCAGCGTGACCTCGATCGTGATCACGTCGCCGATTCCATACAGGCCGTCGTCGTTCAGCCCGTCCACGTTGGTGACGGTCGGCGCGGTGGTGTCGATGACCAGCGCCTTGTTCGCGCCCAGAGACCCTGCACTGCCGGGACTGGGCAGGTCCAGCACGGCGTCGTTGTCGCCAGCGTCGCGGATCATTGCGCCGTTCAGGCTCAAGGCTGCCGTGCCGAGGTAGTCGAGATCCGCAGCGGTGTCGCCTGCCTGGACGGTGTATTTGAAATTCAGGGTGCTGGTGCCCGAGCCGCTGGTGTAGTCAATCGTTCGATCGGTGTCGCCCGTCTCGAGCGTGAGCTGCGGCGTGCCGGTGCCCGTCACGGTCACGGCCTCGTCGAAAGTGACCTGGATGGTGATCACGTCACCGGCTTTGTAGAAGCCGTCTGCCTTGCTGGCGGTCACACCGATGACCGACGCAGGCGTGTTGTCGATGACGATGTCGTTATTGCCGCCCAGCGATTTGGGACCGGAAGTGGACGGCAATGTCAAGTCCGCCTCATTGCCTGCAGCGTCGGCAATCGTGCCGCCATTGGTTTGCAGCGCGCTTGTGCCGGCGTAGTTGAGGTCCAGCGTCCAGTCACCGGCCTGCACCGTGTAGGTGAAGGTCAGCGTGTCGGTACCGGTCCCGCTGGCGTAATCGAGGATGCGATCGATCGCGCCGGTTTCCAGTGTCAGCTGGGGAATTCCGGTCACGTTGACCGCCTCGCTGAACTTCACCTCGATGTAGATGATGTCTCCGACCCGGTAGCTCCCGTCGGGGTTCGGAGAACTCACTTCAGTGATGCGGGGCGACGTAGGGTCGACGCGCGCCGCAATGAACAGCTCGGGATAGTCCATGGGGATCACCGGTTGCGAGGGAGTTACAAATCCTACGCTTCGAAACATCCTCCTTCAACCGGAATTTGTCACACCCGCCGGGGAAAGCGCACGCATTGTCAAGTCAGCGGTTTTCTTAACAAACTAAAGATGCAGGTAAGAGGACAAAAGACTGACGACAGCAGTCATCAATAGCGGCCTGCAAATGCGCTGTAAGTGAGAACTCCCAGCGCGGTCAGGCACAGGCTCCCGGCCAGGTGCAGCAACACGATTCCCATTGCTGCCACGACGCGGCCCTGCATCAGAGATTCGATGACCTCCGCCGAGAACGTCGAGAAGGTCGTGAGCCCTCCGAGGAAACCGGTCACCACCAGCAGGCGCCACTCCGGCGACAGGTCGGGTCGCTGCATGAAGTAGGCAACGGCCAGTCCGATCAGGTAACCGCCGACCAGGTTGGCAGCCAGCGTGCCCAGCGGCACGTGAGGCCACGCCGTGTTGAGCCACAGGCCCAGCCGCCACCGCAGGATCGCGCCCACGGATGCGCCTAAAGAAATAGCGAGGATTGCGGCCATGGCGCCGAGCATAGCCAAGCCGCAAAGCCGCGCGTCGCGCTCACGGATGCCAGCGCGACAGCGCGCGCGGCGTCTGCGCCGATCGGGTACCGGCCAGCGCGTACGACAACTGGTTTGCCGAACGGATCACGCTCTTCGAATACTTGATCAGTTTCGCCTTCGACAATCGCGCGGAAGGCCCGGAGATACACAGCGAACCCAGCAGGCGCCAGTTGAGGCCGAACACCGGCGCGGCAACGCTGGCGACCTCTGCCTCGCGCTCACCCATCGAAATCTGGAATCCCTGCTCACGGATCGTCTCGTAGGGCTCGCCCGCCGCCCCGCTGAACGCAAGGATCACACGCCCCGGCGCGCCCTTGTTCAACGGCAGCCGCTCGCCGATGCGCACGTTGTGCCGCACCGATTGCGGCCCTTCGACGCGCGCGACACACGACCTGACGTCACCCTCGCGCACGTAGAACGAAGCGCTTTCGCCGGTCGCCTTGACGAGTTCGTGCAGCGCTGGCTCGACAACGCGGTTGACGTCGAATCCGGCCTGGTAGCGCGCGCCGAGCCAGCCTGCAGCCGGGCCCAGCCGCCACTGCCCGTCTTCGGCCTGCACCATGTACTGCGACAGGGCCAGCGTGCGTGCCAGACGCAGCGCCGTGGTCTTGTGCATCTGCGCGCGGCGACTGAGTTCGGCCAGCGAGAGCGTCGCCTCGCCGACCTCGAACGCTTCCATCAGCGACAGCGCGCGCGTGACTGCGACAACACCCTCTGCCCTGCCTTCCGGCTCATCTACTGGATCGTTTCGCATGTTGCACCGTGCACCACTGTGTGAAACGGTATTGTACGGTGCGAAACAGCCGCCTACAGTGCGTTCCATGTTGCGTTGTTGCGCAATTTACGGAGACAAAACCATGAAACTTTCCCGCCGTTCCACGCTGGCATTTGCAGTTGCCTGCACCCTGGCCAGCAGCGCCTTCGCGCAGGCCTGGCCCGCCAAGCCCATACGCCTGATCGTGCCGTTCCCGGCCGGTGGCGGCACCGACATCATCGCCCGTGAAGTGGCGAACAAGGTGACCACGCTGGGCTACACATTCATCGTCGACAACCGGCCCGGCTCGGGCGGCAACCTCGGCGTCGACGCAGCCGCGAAGTCGCCGGCAGACGGGTACACGATCGTGCTGGGGCAGACCAGCAACCTGGCGATCAACCCGACGCTGTATTCCAAACTGCCGTACGACCCGGTGAAGGACCTGACGCCCGTGAGCATGGTTGCCAGCGCGCCGCTGGTCATCGTGGTGGCAGCGGACTCCCCCTACAAGACGCTGGCCGACGTGGTCGCCGCATCGAAGGCCAACCCCGGCGTGCTCAACTACGCGACCTCGGGCAACGGCACGGTCGCGCACCTGGCCACCGAATCGTTCCAGAAGGCGGCGAACGTCAAGCTCACGCATGTGCCCTACAAGGGCGCGGCGCAAGGCGCGACCGACCTGATCGGCGGACAGGTGCAGCTGTATGTGTCGTCGATTCCCACGCTCATCGGCCACATCAAGAACGGCAAGATGCGCGCCATCGCCGTCACCTCCGCCAAGCGGGCGGATGACCTGCCGCAAGTGCCCACCATCGCCGAGTCCGGCTACAAGGGCTTCGAGGCGGTCACGTGGTTCGGCATCGTCGGCCCCGCCAACCTGCCCAAGGACATCCTGGCCAAACTCAACGCCGACATCAACAAGGCGCTGCTCGCGCCCGACCTGCAGAAAAAGCTCGGCGACCAGGGCGCGGATGTGGCGGGCAGCACGCCCGAGCAGTTCAGCAAACTGATCCGTGACGACATCGGCCGCTGGGGCCGCATCGTCAGGGAATCCGGCGCGAAGGTGGACTGACATGACACAGGACATCATTCGTGACTTCCAGCGCGTGTCCGCCGCCGTCGTGCGCCAGGCCGCGTCGTTCCAGCCCGCCATCCTGGCCGACGTAGCGGGCCGCCGGGGCGCAATGCACGGCAGCATCAAGGCACTGCGCCCCCGCATGAAGCTGGCAGGCACGGCGTTGACGGTCGAGGTGCGCCCTGGCGACAACCTGATGATCCACGCGGCGATCATGCTGGCCAGGCCAGGCGACGTGCTGGTGATCGACGGCAAGGGCGACCTCAACGCAGCGCTGATGGGCACCATCATGATGACCGCGTGCAAGCAGTTGGGGCTCGCCGGTGTCGTCATCGACGGGGCAGTGCGGGACACGCTGGAAATCGACGAAATGGACTTTCCGGTGTTTGCCGCTGGCTTCAATCCGAACGGCCCGACCAAGACGTGCCCGGGCCGCATCGGGCACCCCGTGACGGTAGGCGGTGTCACCGTTCATGCGGGCGACTTCGTGATCGGCGACGCCGATGGCGTGGTGGTGGTGGAACGCGAGAAGATCGAATCGCTGCTGCCTGCCGCCGCAAAGAAAGTCGCCGACGAGACCGCGCGTATCGCGGCGATCAAGCAGGGCGACACGCAGGCGAAGTGGCTGGCCGCGGCACTGGTTGCCGCCGGGGTGCTCAAGGAAGGCGAATCGCTGTGAGTCAGCGCAAGCCCGTCGTCCTGGTCACCGGTGCGGACCTCGCGCCGCAGGCGCTCGCGCTGCTGGAGGATTTCGTCGTCGTGTACGCAGGCAAGACGCCAGGCGAGGACGACATCGTCGCCCTCTGCAAGGAGCACGACCCTGTCGCCATCATCGTGCGGTACAGCAAGGTCGGGGCGGCGGCGATGGCTGCAGCGCCCTCGCTGCGTGTGATCTCCAAGCACGGCAGCGGCACCGACACCATCGACAAGGTGGCCGCGGCTGCGCGAGGTGTTGAAGTGCGTGCTGCCGTCGGTGCCAACGCAGCGGCTGTTGCCGAGCACGCCCTGGCGCTGATGATGGCCTGCGCCAAGTCGGTCCCGGCACTCGACGCGCGCATGCACGCCGGCCACTGGGACAAGGCCACGCACAAGAGCCTGGAGTTGCATGGCAGGACCGTGGGATTGATCGGCCTGGGCGCCATCGGGCTGCGCTTTGCGCAGATGGCCAGCGCCATGGGCATGAACGTGATCGGCTTCGATCCGTATGCGGGCGAGACACCCGAGTTCGTGAAGAAGACCGATCTGGAAACCCTGTGGCGCGATGCCGATGTGATCTCGCTGCATTGCCCGTTGACCGCAGACAACCGCAACCTCCTGGATGAGGCAACGCTGGCAAGCTGCAAGCGGGGTGTGATCGTTGTGAACACGGCCCGGGGCGGCCTCATCGACGAAGCGGCCTTGCTCGCAGCAGTGCGCAGCGGCCGGGTTTTGGCGGCAGGACTCGACAGTTTCGCGGTGGAGCCGATGGTCAAGGGTCACCCCTTCCAGAACGAGCCCGGCTTCGTGCTGAGTCCGCATATCGGCGGAGTGACAGGCGACGCTTACGTCAACATGGGTGTAGCCGCAGCGCGCAACGTGCGCAGCGTGATCGGGGCTGCCGAGTCACGCGAAGTCGCCACGCAGAATTGACAAAGGGCTCACGTGTGCACGTGAGCCCTTTCTTTCAGAAGAAACCGTCAGATCGGCAAGCGATCAGCGGCCGTCCTTGTCCGAGTCGCCGGGCACGGCGCGCTCGACCGCATTGCTCACGCGGTCCCATGCATCGCGTGCTGCCGGGCGGGCATGTTCCCACTCCAGCGACGAATTGCCACGGGCGCGGCCCCAGTCCCGGCTGAGTTCGGGCTCGATCTCGTCGAACGTGCGCGTCGGATTGCGGTTGAACGACTCGACACCTGCGCTGTACGCCGGCTTGTAGTGGTCGTAGCTCACGTCCTTTTGCGCGTACGGACGCGTTGCATGGTTCTCACGCCAGTAGCTGTCCTCGATCACCGGATCAGCTGCGTTCCTGCCCATGACCGCGCCGGCCACGGCGCCCACTGCTGCGCCGATGACGGCACCCACAGGGCCCGTAACACCGCCTGCAAGAGCACCCGCAGTCGCACCACCAGCCACGCCGCCAAGAGCAGCGCCGCCAACAACACCGGCGCCTGCGCCGGCAACTTTCTTTTCGTCCTTGTTCATTCGATCTCCTTGTTGAAGACCTCCACACTACTTGTGCTTCGCGAGGAACCGACCCGGAAAACCTCCCCGAGTGAATGTGGCACCACGCCTACAACCGTCATCGAATGCAGACACAGCAGCAACCTTGCGTGTTATCGGGTTGCGACTTTCAAGTTGGCGAGTGACAGTGACTCGGCCTGCAGCGTCACCCCCAATCCCACGGCCCTGGAGTGAATGCGAATCGCGTTGCGACCTTGCGCACGGCCCACGAAGTCCGCCCGCACGCCAGGAGCGGCGAAGGTGCCATCGCCCAGTTGCACCTCGCTATCGATGGACGTGCGGGCCAGCAGCGCGCGCGCGTGCCCGGTCAACCCGGCTCCGCCCGCTTCGGTGGCGGCCCCGAGCAGGCCTTGTGCAAACGCCTGCAACTGCAGCTTGCCGCGATCGGACACCAGGGGCCCGAGCAACGCCGCCCGCTTCTCGAACTCGACGCCGGCCACCGTCGAGGAGGTGAACTCATAGACGTAGCTGCGTCCGTTGGGGGCGTCGACATAGATGCCTTGCGGGCTGATGCCCATGCGCGAGTCGGGTCCCACATGCTCGACCGTCGCATGGTCGAAATCGATTTGCCCATAGCGGATCGGCACGGTCACATCGGCGTCGAACATGAGGTGCGCGTCGATGATTTCCGCGCGGATGGTTCCTTCTGCTGTGGCGAGCATGCCCAGGTCCCACGAGCTTCCCGCAGGCGTGGCATTGGCGGCCTGCGGCGGCTGGCCGGCGAGCATTTCGATCTTCACGCCCGAAAGGTCGGCGCTCGCTGCTTCCAGCCCCACTATGTGGGGCTGTCCCTCTTCCATGCGCACTGTTACTGCCGCGTTGTGGAGCACCACCTGCGCAATCTCCAGGGTCAGCGGACCCCAGGCAAGGCGTAGCGCAGTTGTCTCGAACTTCTGGAGCGTGAGCGAAACTGCAGGCGCGGCGGACATGGGCATCCCGGTGCTTGGTGACGGTCAGACGGTACACCACGGCAAAATGCAGCGGTTGCCCGATTGATACGGAAAGAGCAAGCCCATGCAATTTCACCTGAACGGATTCCGCCCCGGCGATCCTCATATCGAGGATGCCGCCCCGCACGCAGTGAAGCACACAGAGGCCGCGCCTGCCGAAGTGGATGTGCTGATTGTGGGCTGCGGTCCTGCAGGACTCACGCTCGCCGCCCAGCTGGCCGCGTTCCCCGATATCCGCACCTGCATCGTCGAGCAGAAAGACGGCCCGCTGCAACTGGGGCAGGCCGACGGCATCGCGTGCCGCACGATGGAGATGTTCGAAGCCTTCAACTTTGCAGAGCGCGTGCTGAAAGAAGCCTGCTGGATCAACGAAGTGACGTTCTGGAAGCCGGACGAGGACAAGCCGGAACACATCGCGCGACACGGCCGCGTGCAGGACACGGAAGACGGCTTGTCGGAGTTTCCGCATGTAGTGCTGAACCAGGCGCGCGTGCATGACTTCTACCTGGAGCTGATGCGCAACTCGCCGAGCCGGCTGGAACCGCACTACGCGCGGCGCCTCATGGACGTGGCCGTGGATGACGCCGGCTCCACGCACCCGGTCACTGTTCGCCTCGAACGCACCGATGGCATGCACGCCGGGCAGGTTGAAATCATCAAGGCACGCTATGTCGTCGGCTGCGATGGTGCGCGCAGCAACGTGCGCAGGTCCATCGGGCTGCAACTGGTGGGCGACTCGGCCAACCAGGCGTGGGGCGTGATGGATGTGCTGGCCGTCACCGACTTCCCCGACATCCGCTACAAGGTCGCGGTGCAGTCGGCGCACGGCAACCTGCTGGTGATTCCGCGTGAAGGCGGCTATCTGGTGCGGCTCTATGTCGAGATGGACAAGCTCGGCGAAGAAGAGCGTGTGGCCAGCCGCGGCATCACCATCGAGCGGCTGATCGAGGTTGCGCAAGGCATCCTGCATCCCTACACGCTGGACGTGAAAGAGGTGCCGTGGTGGTCGGTTTACGAGATCGGCCAGCGCATCTGCGGCCGGTACGACGACGCGACGGGCGGATCAGGAAAAATGCCGCGCGTGTTCATCGCCGGTGACGCATGCCATACGCACAGTCCCAAGGCCGGACAAGGCATGAACTTCTCGATGCAGGATACGTTCAACCTCGGATGGAAGCTCGCATCGGTGCTGCGCGGCCAATGCGCGCCCGAGCTTCTCGACAGTTACTCGCAGGAGCGCCAGGTCGTGGCGCAGGAGCTGATCGACTTCGATCGCGAATGGGCCAAGATGTTCAGCGACCCTGCGAAGCAGGGCGGCGGTGATCAGTCGCAAGGCGTGGACCCCAAGGAATTCCAGAAATATTTCGAGCGGCATGGGCGCTTCACCGCGGGCATGGGGACGCACTACAAGCCTTCGCTCATCACCGGCGAGGCCACGCACCAGCAGCTCGCGACAGGCTTTGTCATCGGCACGCGCTTTCATTCGGCGCCTGTGATTCGCATCGCGGACGCAAGACCGATGCAGCTGGGTCATGCAGGCAAGGCCGATGGGCGGTGGCGGCTCTACGCGTTCGGCGGCGCCAACGACCACACGGACGAACAGGCAGGCATTCGCGCGCTGTGCCGATTCCTGCAGGAGTCTCCCGATTCCCCGGTGCGCAAGTACACACGAGCCGGGCAGGACATGGACGGTGTGTTCGATGTGCGGGCCGTCTTCCAGCAGAGCCATCACGATCTTTCCACCCGGTCCATGCCTGCCTTGCTGCTACCGCCAAAAGGCCGCTACGGATTGCATGACTACGAGAAAGTCTTCTGTCCCGACCTGAAATCGGGCCAGGATATCTTTGATCTGCGAGGCATGGACCGCGAGCAAGGGGCGCTGGTGGTGGTGCGGCCCGACCAGTACATCGCGCATGTTCTTCCGCTGAATGCGCATCAGGCGCTGGTAGAGTTCTTCGCAAGGTTCATGCTGCCCTGACGGCGGGGCGTGTGCCTACACCGGCGCGCCCTTTCCCGGACGCATGATGGGTCTCACCCACGGAGACCCGCACATGAAACCCAGAAAAGAAATCCAGCCCGACGTTTGCGACCTGCTCGACGACGACCACAAGGCCGTCAAGAAAATGTTCATCGAGTTCAAACAGATGGCGACCGCCAACACTGCTGGCTCGGTCAACACCCGCAAGGAGCTCGCGAAGCGCATCTGCGCCGAGCTGACGATGCATGCGACGGTCGAGGAAGAGATCCTGTATCCGGCCCTGCGCAAGGAGTTCAAGGACACCATGCTCCTGGCAGAAGCCGAGGTCGAGCACGCCGGTGCCAAGGACCTGATCGCCCAGATCGAATCCGCCGACGAGGTCAACGAAATGTTCGACGCCAAGGTCATGGTGCTCGGCGAGAACATCGACCATCACGTGAAGGAAGAGCGCACCGAGATGTTCCCCAAGGCGCGCGCGACCTCCCTGGACCTGGTGGCCATGCGCAAGCAGGTTGCCGAGCGCAAGGAAGAGCTGCGCGCGGAGCTGGCTACCCCGGCCTGAGGCACTTCACCACGCGCCGTATTGCTCGACAACGCCGCGCCAGAGCGCCAGCAATTCGGCGCGCGCGTTGCGGTCACCGGCGGTCTTCCAGACGGCCGTCTGCACCAGCACCAGCCGCAGCTCGGGGTCCACGAAGATCACCTGCCCGCGCACGCCGATCAGCGCGAAGCGCCGCTTGTTGCCAGGAAACACCCAGAACTGATTGCCGTAGCCGAAGTAGGCACTTGCGATGAACGGCTGTACATGCGGTTGCGTCGCCGTGGTCGATTGCCGCAACCACGCCGACGGGATCACTTGCGCCGCCCCGACCTTGCCGTCGTTGGCGAGCATCATTCCCAGCCGGCCGAAGTCCCGCAACGTGGCATGCAGGAAAGCGAATGTCGCTTCCTGGCCCGCAGCATCGACGAGAAACGTTGCATCGTCCTGTGCGCCCATGGGTTTCCAGATGTGCTCGCTCAGGTAGTGCGCGACCGGAACGCCTGTTGCACCCCGCAGCACCAGCCCCAATGCCTGCGTGTCGGCGGACGAGTAATAGAACACTTTGCCCGGTGCGAGCCGCCGCTGGCCATAGGCGCGCAGCGCGTCGGCGCCGCCGGGCGAGCGGTGGCCGATGGTGTCCTCGATGAGCGCGCTCAGGTCATCGCGGCCGTCGTATTGCTCGGAGAACCGTATGCCCGATGACATCTGCAGCAGATCGCGAATCGGCGTCTCGCCGTAGGGCGTGCCGGCCAGCGCGGGCGCGTAGGTCTGGGCCAGGTCATCCACTGAACGGATGCGCCCCTGCTCCAGCGCGATGCCGATCAGCAACCCCATGATCGACTTCGCCATCGACGCCGACAGAAAGCGGGTCTGCGGACCCCGCCCGTGGCCGTAACGCTCCAGCACCACCGCGTCGTCCTTGATCACCATCAGGCCTGTCACCCGCTGTCGTTCGAGGTAATCGTCAGCGGTGAGGCGGCGGCCCTCGTGCTGGTAGGTGAATGCGGTCTCGGCAGGCGCGCGCGCCAGGGGCATGTCGCGCGAGCCCTTCTGGACGACGCGATGGGGCACCCGCTGCTCCAGCCGCCCGCTGAACGACTCGACAATATCCTGCGGCCGCTCGTTGGCGACCAGATGAGGCGCAAAGGCATCCGAAACCGCTGCTGCGCAGGGCGCAGCGCATGACAGCGCGATCGTCAGGAGCGCGGCCGCAACAGGCTGGAGGGTCATGCGCAAATCGTAAGTGAATGAAAACCGCGGGTATTCCCGCATTCGCAGCCGTCCCAGCTCGCCTATTCTTTGGATACAGAGTTCAGAACACACATCATGACCACACCCCAGGACAAGTTCGAAGACAAGACCAGCTCCGGCGCGCCCGCCGTCGTCAAGAAGCTGACGCCCTTCGGCGGCTACTTCACCAACAAGGAACCCGGGCACGACAAGGAGCTCACGGAAGTCGGCCCCGGCACGCCGACCGGCGAATACATGCGCCGCTTCTGGCACCCGGTGTGCATGACGCTGGAACTCACCGACACGCCGCGCTTCCTGAAGATCCTGGGCGAAGAGCTGGTGTGCTTTCGCGATGGCAGCGGACACATCGGCCTGCTGCACGCCCACTGCGTGCATCGCGGCGCATCGCTGGAGTACGGCAAGATCCAGGAGCACGGCATCTCGTGCTGCTATCACGGCATGGTCTTCGACGTCGACGGCACCTGCCTGCGCGTGCCCTTCCCCGAAGGTGAAGAAGAGGAGGGCGAGCGCTATCGCTGCTCCATCCGGCAGGGCGCCTACAAGACCATCGAGCACCACGGCCTGGTGTTCGCCTATATGGGTCCGCCCGACCAGGAGCCGCCCTTCCCGGAATGGGAAGGCAACTTCACCGTGGCCGAGGGCGACGAGCTGGTGCCCTACAGCAACTTCCAGCACTGCAACTGGCTGCAGGTGCAGGACAACTCGGCGGACAACTATCACACGATGGCGCTGCACGCCAAGCGCCAGGTGACCGGCGAGCACTACCAGGGCACCACCTTCGACGAAGTGGGCGCTGCATCGATGGAAGTGCCGCCCGACATGCATTTCATGCCGATTCACGGCGGCCGGGGCCTCGCCTGCTCGGGCGCGCGCCGCTCCGACGACGGCCACATGTACATCCGCGTGCAGCACCAGGTGCTGCCCAACCTCAGCCTGCACGCCTACACATCCGAAGACGGCCACAAGAAAAAGCTCTTCGGCCGCTTCCATATGATCCGCTGGACGGTGCCGGTGGACGACACCAACACCAAGATGCTGGGCTGGCGCGTGATGGGCCCGGGCATCGACACCCGCGGCATCGGCGACAAGAGCCTGGTGGGTTACGAAACCATCGACTTCCTCGAAGGCCAGGTGGCCCTGCGCCGTCCGGAGCGTTTCGGCAAGTACAAGCTGGAAGACCTGCCGCCGATTCCGACGGATCACCGCGCACGCTCCAACTACAAGGACTGCCAGTACGCCCCGGGCGACTACGAGGCCATCATCAGCCAGCGCCCTATCGCCATCCACGCCCTGGAGAACCCGACCAAGTTCGACGCGGGCCTGTACATGTTCCGCAAGCTGTTGCGTGATGCCGTGCGCGGCACCAATGCCAAGGCCACGCCCGAGGCGTTTGCGGCCTGGCTCAAGGAGTGTGGCGGCGAGCCCAACAGCTACTGCTCGGGCAATGTGTTCGAGCTGCCCCTGGGCCGCACGAAGGAAGAAGAAGTCACGCTGCGCCGCTACCTGGCCAAACAGGTCGTGGCCATCCTGACCGAGTCCGACAACCTCAAGGGGGCCGAGCGCGAGTCCTTCGTGAAGGCACGGCTGGAAGCCCTGCAGCAGGACGTGCTGGCACGGCGGCAGGCATGAATGCAGCGTTGCCCCTGGGCGTGCTCCAGAGCGAAACGGCGGATGCGCCCCTGCTGAGGCTGCGGGTACAGGCCATCCGATGGCAGGCCGAAGGAATCCACTCGTTCGAGCTGGTGGACCCGGACGCAGAGGAACTTCCGGCCGCGACAGCCGGTGCCCACGTCGATGTGCATCTGCCCGGTGGGGCACTGCGTTCTTACTCTCTGTCGGGCGACCCGGCCGACCGCAGCGTATGGACCCTGGGCGTGCTGCGCGAAACCGCCGGCAAGGGCGGGTCGAAGACCATGCACGAGAGCGTCCGCGTCGGCGAGCTGCTGACGGTGGGCGCGCCGCGCAATGCGTTCGCGTTGGTGCCCGGCGCTGCACACACCGTGCTGCTGGCGGGCGGCATCGGCATCACGCCGATCAAGGCGATGGCTCACACGCTGGCCGCGCAGGGGCAATCGTTCGAGGTTCACTACTGCGCACGCACAGCACGCCATGCCGCGTTTGCCGCCGAATTGCGTGCGCTGGTGCCACCGGGTCGTCTGTACTTTCATTTCGACAACGGTGTTCCGGGACAGGGCCTGGACATCGCCGCCCTGCTTGCGCAACAGCCCGACGGCGCGCACCTGTATTACTGCGGCCCTGTGGGCTTCATGAAAGCCTGCGCCGATGCCAGCACGCACTGGGCGCCGGGCAGCGTGCACTTCGAACACTTCAAGCCGCCGGAGCCCGCGCCCAAGGCTGCGCCGGATGGGAGCTTTGAGGTTCGCCTGGCACGGCGTGGCATCACGCTGCCGGTACTGCCCGATCAGACCATCGTCCGCGCCATCGAGCTTGCGGGTCTTCGCGTGCCGACATCGTGCCTGTCGGGCCTGTGCGGTTCGTGCAAGGTCGACTACCTCGAAGGCGACGTGGAGCACAACGACTACATCCTGAGCGACGAAGAAAAAACGCGCTGCATGACCCTGTGCGTTTCGCGTTCGCGCGGTCCGCTCCTCGTCCTCGACCTCTGAAACAACCACCCCATCGTCCCTGGAGAAAACCATGCTCGACAAAGTCAAGAATCACTCGATCTACCAACCGACACAGCCTGGCCTGATCTACCCCGAAGTCCCCGAGTTCGACAACTTCGAAGCAGACCGCCTGCACCGCAAACAGCGCCTGGTGGCTGCGTGCCGCGCATTCGCGCTCGAAGGTTTCGACTACGGTTTTGCCGGACACCTGACCATCCGTGACCCCGAGCATCCCGAGCTGTACTGGACCAACCCGATGTGCGTGCACTTCAACCAGGTCAAGGTCTCCAACCTGATCCTGGCCGACCACAAGGGCCGCGTCGTCCAGGGTGCCCACGCCCTCAATCGCGCCGGCTTCGTGCTGCACGCAGCCGTGCATGAGGCGCACCCGGACATCATCTCGATGTGCCACGCCCATACCGTGTACGGCACCGCCTTCGCATCGCTCGGGCGCGCGCTCGACCCGATCTCGCAGGATGCTGCGGCATTCTTCGAGGACCACGTCGTGATCCGGGACGAGGCGGGCCAGGTCGCTGTCGAAGAGAGCGCGGGCCTGGCCGTCTGCGACTGGTTCAAGGGCGTGAAAGCCGCCATCCACCAGAACCATGGCCTGCTCACCGCCAGCCGCCACAGCATCGAGGCAGCAGCCTTCTGGTTCATCGCGCTGGAGCGCTGCTGCCGCCAGCAACTGATGGTCGAAGCCACCGGCCACAAGCCTCTGCTGGTGACGCCCGAGCGCTCGCGCTACAGCCGCGAACACGTCGGGTCCGAGTACATCGGCTGGCTGCATTTCCAGCCGATCTACGAACACCTGGCGATCACGCAGCCGGACATGTTCGACTGAGGCTTGGCCAGTCGTCGAACCTAGAATCACCGCATGCGTCTGCAACTCGACAGTCTTCCCACCCGTAGCGACTTCGTCGAGACGGTCTACAACGTGCTGGTCCACGCCATCACCGATGGCTCGCTCGCGCCCGGCGAGCGGATCACGCAGGAAGAGATTGCCGAGCAGTTGCATGTGTCGCGCTCGCCGGTGTTGCAGGCGCTGCGCCTGCTGAAGAAGGACGGCCTCATCGAAGACGCACCGGGCCGTGGCGTGCAGGTCGCGCCGCTGGACCCGGAGTGGGTCGGCCGTCTCTACGAAGTGCGTGGTGCGCTCGATGCACTGGCTGCACGCCTGGCGGCGCAAGCACGCGCCACCATCGCTGCGGCGCTGATCGAAGAGGGTCGGCTGAGCACCAGCAGCGGTGACCTCAAGCGCATCGTCGACGCCGACATCGCTTTTCACAATGCCATCTATGCGGCATCGGGCAACCCGCTGATCGCGGAGAACGCCAACCGCTACTGGGTTCACCTGCGGCGCGTGATGGGCGCGGTGCACCAGTCGTCCGACAAGCGCTCTGCGATCTGGGACGAGCACCAGGCGATAGCCGATGCGATTGGCCGCGGCGACGCGGAGCGCGCGGTGAAGATGACGGAGCAGCACATCACCAGCGCCAGGGTGAATCTTGTCAAGCAGCTCAGGGACAAGCTGGCGCAGGATCTGGCTGTTGCGTGAATCGACGGCGACGCCGGGTCTTACGACTCGTCGCCTGGACGCCCGGATGGCTTCAACGCCGCTATCCTGCGGCGCGACTCCGGCGACTGGACGCTGGTGCGTGCCGCGTGGGCAGCGCCGGGCAGATCCGGGCGCGACTCGGCGAACCGGTGCAGATGGTCTTTCATGGAGGCAACGACACTGCGCTCGGTCTCGTCGATGGACGCGACATAGGCTTGCACGCGCGCGTCCAGTTCGCAGCCATCGACGACCTCGGTCAGGAAGCCGATGCGCAACATCTCATCGGCATCGATCGGCATGCCCGTCAGGAAAAGCTTTTTCGACGCCGCCAGGCCCAGGTTGTTGACGTAGCGCCGAAGGCCGCCCGGGTAGTAATGGATGGCGAACCGCGCAGCGGGCATGAACATGCGCGAGCCGGTGACGCCCAATCGCACATCGCAGCAAAGGGCGAGGTCCGTGCCGCCGCCGTAGACACCGCCCTGGATCGCGGCAATGGTGGGCACGGGCAGCGTTTCCAGCGTATCGAGCATCCGTTCAAAACGGTCGTCCAGCTGTTTGCCGATCGCGCTGATGGTGAAGCCCGAACAGAACGTGTGCGCGCCCTGGCCCCGCAGCACCACACAGCGCGGGCCGTCGCCACCGGCTTCGAAGTCCAGGCGCACCTGGTCGAATACGCGCTGCAGGTGGTCAATGTCGAGCGGGTCGAGCCGGTTGTGTTCCTGCGGCCTGCTCAACGTGCAGTAGAGAGCATTGCCGACCCGTTCAACGGTCGGCAATCCGCTGTGCGCGCCATTCCCGATGAATTTTTCGTGGCTGCTCACGAGGTGGCCAGCGCCTCGGCCTGCCGGCCCACGTCGTAGGTCACACCCGCGAGATAGCCGCTCGCAAAACCTTCCGGCAGAGGCCGTGGGGCGAGCGTGCGCAGCCACAGGCGCAGCATGCAGCGCCGCTGGCGAACATCGTCAGGGTCCCGCCACGCCGTGCGCGAATGCAGCATGGTGTAGTTGTTGAGCAACTGAAGGTCGCCGCTGCGCATGGTCATCTCATGCACGAGGTCGCTTCGTGACGCGGTGGCGGACATCTCATCGAGCGCGCGCTGTTCGAGTTCGGACAGCGCGTAGCCTTCGCGTTCGGCTGCGAGCACGATGGTGCGGGAGTTGAACGAGACGCTCAGCTGTCCGTCCTCGTACCCGTACACCGGCACGCGCCTGGGCGTCACGCTCAGCCCGTTGGCACCGTCCTTGCGCAAGTCGTGGAAGTAGCCGGTGAAGAGCGTTTCGATCAACTCGGGCGCGCGCTCGCGAAGGTCGTTGTACACGGCCATCGCACTCACCACGCGAGACACACCGCCGCCGCCGACTGCGGGCCGGATGCACAGCAACGCGACCAGGTCTGACGGATCGCAATGCGGTTGCTGTTCGGCCCCGGTGGCCGACCCGTGGACGGTGCGATCGTTCGGGTCCTTGCGCTGGTCGATGATGTGCGAGATGCAGTTGCCCGGAAAGCCGCCCAGGTTCACACCGGCGCTCTGCTGCAAGGCGCGGCCGAGGTAAGTGCCCACGCCCCAGATGATGCGTGCCGCCATTTCCTCGTCCTGTGGATCGACCGGCAAGCCGCGCAGCAGCGTGATGCCGCGGCCGTGCTGCAGCTCCTCCAGCACGGCCGCGAGGCGGACCGAGAACGTCGGCAGCGGAAAGTCCGCCTTGCCGAACTGCCCGCCGCGCAGACCCCGGGCCGCCACCGCGCGTGCCGCGTCGGCGACTTCTGCCGCCTCTGCTGGCGTCAGCTCGACGATCCAGCTCTGATCGGCCTCGAGTTCGGCAGCGCGCCAGGCCGAGGCGTCGGTCACTGCAGGCGGGATTCGGAAAGGGTGTGCATTCATGCGGGGACTCTAGCCCGCATTGCCGCCGCGAACCAATACCAATCAGTGATCGCGCCATCGGCGCTTCTTATGCTGCGGCCCGCTCCACGTAAACTGCACCGATGCCCAGCATCGTCTCGCGTCTCGAAATCCGTCAGCTGCGGTACTTCGTCGCCGTTGTCGATGCCGGATCGTTCTCGCGTGCGGCGGGAATGGCCGGGGTGGCCCAGCCGGCGCTCAGCCAGCAGATCGCGCAACTGGAGGACATCGTCGGCGCCCAGTTGCTGCTGCGCAGCCGGACCGGCGTCAAGCCCAACGCACAGGGCATCGCCATGTACCGGCATGCAGAAGCCATCCTGCGCCTGGTCACCGACACCGAAGGGGTGGTGCAGGGCAGCTCTGGCGAGGTTCGCGGGCGCGTGCGCCTGGGGCTGCCATCGAGCATTGCATTCGTAATTGCGGGCCCGCTCTTCACCGCAGTTCAAACCGCGTTTCCCGGCATCCACCTCGAGCTGTACGAGAGCCCCAGCGGATACCTGGCCCCGCAACTGGCCAACGAGCATGTCGAGCTCAGCGTGCTGGTGGACGCCACCGACCGCGCGTCCGTGCAGCAGATACCGCTGGTCGAAGAAGTTCTCTTCTTCGTCTCGCCTTCTCCCCTGACGGATGTGGCACCCGGCGGCGCCGTGACGCTGCAGCGCCTGCAGGGAATCCCGCTCGTGCTCACCACATCGGCGACATCGCTGCGACAGATCATCAACGCGGAATTCCTGCGTGCCGACGTCGTCCCCGTGGTGCAGGCCGAGGTGAGCTCCGTCTCGACCATGCTGCTGCTGGCCGCATCGGGGCCGGGCGGAAGCATTGTTCCGGGATCGGCGATCGCCGGGCTGCGCACCATGCATGTGTACCCACTGGAGCCCCCGATACGGCGCCGTGCGCACCTGGCTTTTTCGAGTGTGACGCCGCTTTCCGAAGCGTCGGAACGTGTGCGCGCCGTGCTGCTGCAAACCGTTGCAGAGCGGGTGCAGTCGGGCCACTGGCCCGGCGCAACCCTGCTCGCCCCGCACTGAGCAGTCGGTGCGGTCGCCGAGCTATCACGCAGCCTGATAGCGCCAATGAAAATCACTCTCGCGACGCGGGTGTGCGACTCCTATCATCGCCTGACTAGCCATCGCAGTCGTCGAAGGCATACCAGCAGGAGACAAGATCATGAAGAGACGTGAAATCCTCATCGGGGGCCTGGCCGCAGGGGTCGGCGTTCCGTTCCAGTCTGCCCACGGCCAGGCATCGGCGTGGCCCTCGCGCGAAGTGAAAGTCATCCTGCCCGTGTCCGCTGGCGGCGCGAACGACGCGCTGGCCCGCGCGGTCTTCGAGCACGTCGGCAAGCAGCTGGGCACGCCCTTCGTGATCTCCAACAACCCCGGTGGCGGCGCAGTGCTGGGCACGGCCTTGCTGGCCCAGGCCAAGCCGGACGGCTACACCATCGGCAACGTCTCCTACAGTGGCCTGCTGCTGACGCCGCACACCATGAAGGTGCCGTACAAGCTCAGTGATTTCGATTTCCTGGGCAGCGCCGGCGAGCCGCTGTACGGCCTGGCGGTCGGCCCGAACTCGCCCGTCAAGAACATGGCCGACTTCGTGGCCCTGGCTAAACAGCGCGAAATCACCTGCGCATCCAACACGATCGTGAACATGGTCTGCATGTTCAACCTCGCTTCCATGACCGGCGCCAAGATCAAGTGGATTCCGACCAAGACGCAATCCGAGCCCATCGTGCTGACCAGCAGCGGCGACGTGGACTGCGCCCTGCAATCGGGACCCGAACTCACCGCAGGCGCGGCCGGCAACCGCATCAAGCTGATCGCCTCGGCGAACCAGGTGCGTTGGGCGTCCATGCCTCAGATGCCCACGATGATCGAGCAGGGATTCGCCGTCTTCAACAGCGTGCCCCTGGGCTACGGTCTGCCTGTCGGCGTGGACCCGGTCATACGCCGCAAGCTCGAAGCGGCAATCCTTGTCGCCGCGCGCTCGCCCGAAATCGTGGAGATGACTTCCCGCCTGGGCGTGGCCTCCAGGCCGCTGGATGCGCAAGGACTCGCAAAGACATTCCAGGCCGCCGCGCCCGAGATGGAGAAACTCATCGCCGATGCAGGCATGAAGAAGTCCAGCTGAGGCCGCCGATGAACCAGCCTGTCATGCAAGCCGCCCCCACTGCGCACGACATCCGCGTCGCGTTCGAACGCATCGAAAGCGATGCCTTGCAGCGCGAGTCGGCGTTCGAGCGCCGGGCGTTGCGAAACTATCTCCTGCACATGCTGCTTGCGGTCAGCCAGCGGCACGACGAGTTGTTCGAATTCGATACCGCCGCGCAGGAGCCGGACTATGTGTTCTTCGACTCGGGAAAACGTGTGCAGGGCCGCCAGGCCATTGCCGCTTTTCACCGTGAGCAGGCCGCGAACAACGCGTCGCTGTGCGTGCCGGTCGACCAGCGCGTTGCAATGGGCGCCTGGGGATTCGCCGCCGAAGTAACGATGTATCAGTACCTGCCGGACGGCACCTTGCATCGCACACCTTCAGCGCTCGTCTGGCGTTGCGACGACAAGGGGCGCATGAAAAGCCTGCGGTTCTACCCTGCTGCGAAGCATGACACGGTGCGTCTTGCAGGCACGCCTGTCACCACATCCGATCTGGCCGCCGAACTGGCGCCGCTGGTCGAGCGCCTCAGGCAAATGAAATAGGAAGCAAGCATGGAATTCGACAACAGTTTTGTTCCCGCCACCTATGAGGACATGCACGCGAGCTACCTGAAGCGGCTGGAGGGTATCAACCGGATGGGCAACGCCCACCACCGCAAGATCGCCCGCAACTATTACCTGCACTCGCTGCTGGAAGTGGCCGGGCGCTTTCCTGAAATCTTCGACCCCCGGATGACGGTGGAAGAGCCTGTCTACATCTTTCACCACAACGGCGCCGTGTTCGACGGCCGCAAGGAAGTCGAGGGCTTCTACCGCGCCATGGCAGACAGCGACGGCAATGTGATCTTCAGCGACGACCATCACTTTGCCGTGGCCGACTGGGGATTCACGCTGGAACAGGTGAGCCACTTCTACATGACGGCGGCCGAGTTCGCACGCAAGACGGGGGAGCCGGTTGAAGATGACGACGCCGTCTATGTCGAGCACCGGCCGACCATGCGCGCCTGGCCCTACGACATGGACGGGCGCATGAAGGGCGAGACGCTTTACTACGCACAGGTCGCCACCTATTCACGGCTGGATCCGAAGTATGCGTTGAGCCCCGACGGCGTCAAGGCCGTGCTGGCTCCCCTGATCGACGATGCATGGAAGGACTACCTGGCCAACCCCGGACCTGTCGCCGGCTCCGGCACGCACTGATGTCGATCCAAGCCAAAGCCCTGCCGCTTGCGGGAGTGCGCGTACTGGATCTCACGCGCGCCCTGGCCGGTCCCTTTTGCACCATGATCCTTGCGGACCTTGGCGCCGACGTCATCAAGATCGAACCGCTGGACGGCGACATGATTCGCGAGTGGGGTCCGCACGATCGCGGGGAGAGCGCGTACTACCTGAGCGGCAACCGCAACAAGCGCGACATGGCGGTGAATTTCCGCAGCCCCGAAGGTCTCGCGTTGCTGCAGGACCTCGCCTCGCGCTGCGATGTCGTGGCAGAGAACTTCCGGCCAGGCACGTCGAAGGAAATGGGCCTGGACTATGAGAGCCTGGCCGCCGCCAATCCGGGCCTTGTTTACGCCAGCATCACGGGCTTCGGCAACTCGGGGCCGGCCGGCAACCTGCCGGGCTTCGACCAGATCGCGCAAGGATTCTCGGGGCTCATGAGCGTGACCGGCACGCCCGAGTCGGGGCCGGTGCGTGTTGGTGTTGCGATAGGCGACCAGACCGCAGGCATGTGGGCTGCATTGGGCACGATCGCGGCGCTGTACGAGCGGCGCACGACCGGCAAGGGGCGCCTGGTCGAAACATCGCTGCTCGCAAGCCTGGTCGGACTGCTGAGCGTGCAAGGCCAGCGCTACCTGAGCCTGGGCGATGTGCCCGGCCCGTCCGGCAACACCCATCCTGTGATTTCTCCTTACGGTGTTTTCCGCACCGCTGACGGCCCGCTGAACGTCGCTCCCGCCACGCGCGCGATGTGGGAGAAGCTGTGCAGGGTGCTGGACATGCCCGAACTGATCTCCGACCCCCGGTTCATGGATAACGCCGCCCGCGTCGTCCATCGGACAGAACTCAAGCTGCTGCTGGAAGAAAGACTCGTGCTGCACACCCGCAAACATTGGACGGAGGCGTTTTGCGCGGCTGGAATTCCTGCGGGCCCGATCAACACCCTGGAAGACGTCTTTGCCGACGCGCAGGTGATTCACTGCGGCCTGGTGGAGAAGATCGACCACCCGACGCTGGGCCCGATGCGGATGGTCGGCTCGCCCATCAAACTGGATGGGGCCAGCGGACAGAGCGTGCGCAGGCCACCACCCTTGCTGGGCGAACACACTGAAGAATTGCTGCGCGAATTCGGGTATTCGGCGGCCGACATACACGTGCTCACAACCAACGGCGTGGTCAACGGCATGGAGAGTCAGCTTGCGCAGGCAAAACCCATGGAAGCGACCACTGATTCCTGACGCGCCCGGGTTATCCTTGGTGAATGGCTTGCGATCTGCTGTCCTTCACCTACACCTGCCGGGCAAGACCATGACCTCCCTGAACCCACAAGCTGCAGCGCGTGAACTGGTCCGGCAGCATGAAGCGCGAGAGAACTTCCGCGCGCTGGACGCAGAGTTCGAACTCAAGGACATCGCCGCAGCCTACGCCGTGCAGGATGCCTACGTTGCGCAATTGCTGGGCGCACGGCACACGTCGCTGGCCGGCTACAAGATCGCGCTGACGACTCCTGCGATGCGCGAGATGGTCGGATTCCACGATTCCATCTCAGGCTGCCTCCTCAAGGACCAGGTGTTCGCCTCCGGCAGCACGGTGCGCGCTGCTGCCTACGGGCACCTCATCGTCGAATTCGAAGTGGCCTTCGAGATGGCGCATGACTTGCCGCCTTCACCCCTGCCCTGGACCGGGGAGAGCATCCTGGAGCACGTGGCTTGCGCCTATGCGGCGCTCGAAGTCGCCGATGACCGCCATGCCGACTACGCGACGCTGCGGCGCGCGATCCTCACCCTCACCGCCGACAACGCATGGAACCAGGGACTGGTGCTGGGCACCCGATTCGCGGCCACCGACTTCGCAGCCCTGGCGGCCTTGCAAGGCATCGCAACCATCGACGGCCGGGAGGTCGGGCGCGGCACCGGTCGCGACGTGCTCGGCAATCCTGCTGACGCGCTCGCATGGAGCGCCAACCACCTCGCATCGCGGGGCACAGCATTGACCAAGGGCGCTTTGGTCACCACCGGCAGCCTGGTCCGGTCGCAATTTCCGGTGTCGGGGCAGCAGGTGGAATTTGTCTTGAGTGGTGTCGGCGAGGTGCGTCTGTCGGTCGAGTGAGTCGTTGGCACTGCGTCTGCGTCAAGCCGCGCCATTTGCCTCTTTTGAACCGCGCGCCTGAACCCAGGGAAACAGAGCGAACGCCAGTTGCCCCGCCAGTCCGATCTGGTGCGGCAACTGTGAATAGAGCGACAGGTGCTCTGCCAGACTCCGGCCCGCCATCACGGTGGAAAGACCCGCCTCGGCCACCATGAGCAGCGCAAAGGCGACGGCGCCCATCCCCACGGCGGCAAGAGGCGATAGCGGCCAGCGCTGCAGGATGCGTCGGCAGACCAGCCAGGCGATGGTCAGGATCACCGGCAGTTCCACCATCACGGCCGCCACCTCGCCCAGCAGCGGTATCAGCACCAGCGTGCGCAGCACCCCCAGCACAAAGCCCCCAGCAAACACAGCAAGCACGTAGATGGTGCCGGTGAAAAACGCTCGCTTCATCGTGACGGACTTCGCGTCGTTCAGGAGCCGTGCTTGCCAGCCGACCAGCCCTCGTCGCCAGCGGCCTGCTGCGCGATCTGCAGCGGGACATCCTCCAGCGGCGTTGCCATCGTGTCGTTCCAGCGATTGAGGAATCCGAACATCGCCACGACGCCCAGGATTTCGACGATCTCGTTGTCGCTCCAGTGCGCCTGCAATCGCGAGAAGAGTTCGTCGGTGACTGCATTGGGCTGCGCCGCCGCTGCCAGTGCAAAGTCCAGCGCGACGCGCTCGCGCTCGCTGTACAGGGGGCTGCTGGCGTAGGTCCACACATCGGCGAGCTTTTCGTCACTGACTCCGAAGTTGTGTGCGCCCAGCAGCGTATGGGCCTGGCAGTACAGGCAGCCCGCCGCCTTGCTTGCCAGATGGCCCACGAGGCGCCGAAAGCCGAGTTCGACTTCGCCACCCGGATCCATCACCGCCGCGTTGAGCTGGGCAAACGCCTGCACCAGCTTCGGTTTGCGCTGCATCGTCAGCACACTGTTCGGGGTGAAGCCCAGCGTGCCGAGGAAGAAGTCGAAATGACCCTTCAGTTCGGGCGTGGTCTCGGGCGGCAACGGCTGCAGGCGTGGCATCTTTTTTTCTCCTGTGGGGAAATCAATATCGCACAACTGACAGGCATGTGCGCGATGGATGAGCTGAGGCAGTTCTTGCCCGATGCGGCGCGACGCATGGCGCCGGCGCAGGTCCCTGCGGCGCTGTATAAAGTGATGCACTGCGATGTGCAGGCCGCTCCCAACCCAACAGAAAGGTCTGTGATGGCCATTACCCACGCAAATGCCGGCGACATCGTCGATGTCCGCCCGTTCGGCGCCGCGCTCGCCACCGCGCGCTCTCACGCCATCTTCAAGGCGGACCATCTCGAAGTGATCCGCCTGGTGCTGCAGCCCGGCGAAGAAATGCCGCCGCACGCGGTCGCAGGCGAAATCACGCTGCAATGCATCGAAGGCCGGATCGCGTTCACCTGCGACGCGGGCGCGCGTGAACTCGCGGCCGGGCAACTGGTGCGTGTGGCAGCTGATGAGGTGCATGCCTTGCGGGCGATCGAAAGCTCATCATTGCTGCTGACCATTGCGTTGACCCGGAGAGCCTGACGCGCTCATCACACGGGGGCGGGCAGCCTCACGATGAATTCCGAGCCCTTGCCCAGTCCTTCACTGCGCGCTTCGAGGGTGCCCCCATGCATCTCGACCAGCCCCTTGCTGAGTGCGAGCCCCACGCCCAGGCCGCCTTCAGCCTGCTGCAGGGATGAGCTGATCTGCGAGAAGAGCTCGAAGATCCTGTCGATCGACGCGGGCTCAAGACCGATTCCCGTGTCGCGGATGGCAATGACAATGCCGGTCGCGTCGCGGCTCGCCTCCAGCGTCACGTGGCCCGAGGGTTCGGTGTACTTCGCCGCGTTGGACAACAGGTTGGAGATGACTTGGGCCATCCGGACCGGGTCGGCGTCCAGGTGGATTTCTTCTTCAGGCAGCAGCACGGTGAGCTGATGCTGCTTGCGGTCCATGACAGGCTGGGCCGTTTCGACGGCGGCGTCGATGAGGCTGCGCAACGACACTCGCCTGATCGACAGGTTGATCTTGCCCCGGGAGATTCGCGACACATCCAGCAGGTCATCGAGCAGCACGGCCATGTGGGTCACCTGCCGGTCGATGATCCCCAACGCCCAGGCACGGCGTTCTTCGGTGACGCGGGGTGACCGGGCAATTGCAGCGCCTTGCCGTATGGGGGCCAGCGGGTTGCGCAGCTCGTGGGCGAGCGTGGCGAGAAACTCGTCCTTTCGCCTGTCGGCCACTTGCAGGGCCTTGACCGCGACGACCTGGTCGGTGACGTCGTGGCCTTGCGCGAAGATGCCGATGACATTGCCGTCGCTGTCGCGCACCGGGTTGTAGATCAGGTCGACGAAGCGCTCCTTTGGCGGGGCACCGGCTTGCTCCTCCACCAGGATTCGCATTCCCCGGCCGATGAAGGGTTTGCCGGTGGAGAACGTGCCCAGCAGCAGTTCCTCGTAACCCTGGTTTCGCACGTCTGGCAGCGCCTCGAACAGCGGAAGGCCCAGCACCTGCCGATGCCCGACCAGCTGGTAGTACGCGTCGTTCACCATCTCGAACACAAAATCGCGACCGCGCAGCAGCGCGACAAAACCGGGCGCCTGGTCGAACCACGTCTTGAGCGTGGCCGCTGTGGTCATCGCCTCGCGGGCGAGCCGGTCACGCTCGGCTTCCGCCGCGACCCGGGCCGTCTCTTCGGTGCAGGCGCAAAACATGCCCCGGATGCGACCGCTCTCATCGTAGATCGGGCTGTACGACCAGGTGAACCAGGTGTCTTCGGCGTACCCGTTGCGCTCCATCACCAGCAGCACACGTTCGTTCCAGGTCGCGCCGCCGTCGCGCAGCACCTGGTCCGACTGCGGCCCCACGACATCCCAGATGTCCGCCCAGGTCTCGTGGGCCGGTTTGCCAAAGGCAGCCGGGTGACGCTTTCCGAGGACGGGGATGTAGGCGTCGTTGTAGAAATTGACGCGCTCGGGTCCCCACCACACGAACATCGGAAACCGCGAGCTCAGGCAGATGCCCAGCGCGATGCGCAAGCTCTGCGGCCAGGTCTCCATCGCACCGACAGGCGTCTTCGTCCAGTCGATGTCCAGCAGGCGACGTCCGGCTTCACCAAACTGACGGGTGTCGAATGGGATCTGTTGATCGGGAGTTGAAGCGGTGATATTGGCGTCCATGGATCAGCCAGTTTAAGTCGGGCACAGGGCCATCGAGCCTCATCAACAGCAAATTCCAGCGCAGCGATCGCCACAGCGGCGCCGCGATGCCCATAGCCTGTTCAGACTAGCGCCAGGCACCCCTTGTAACCCGTGTGCGTCCTAGCATGGGGGCTACAGGACACCTATCCATGACCAACACCATTTTTCGCGCGGGCCTTCTCAAGTCGTGGGCTGCATGCGCCGCCATCGCTTTCGGGCTGGTCGCTTGCGGAGGCGGCGAGCCGTGGGTGACCGAGACACCGGCCTCCCCGCTCGCATCTGCGAAGCGAGCCCTCGCCCAGCCGTCCGAAAGCAGGTTCTACGCATCCTGGACTTCCGCCATGATCGACGCCACGGTGGAGTGGCCCGGAACCGCCGTCAAGGCAGCGCCAACATTCAACAACCAGACAGTGCGGCAGGTCGTTCGCCTCTCGCTGGGCGGCGATACGGTCCGGCTCAAGTTGTCGAATCGCTTCGGCAAGGCTCCGTTGACGTTCACCGGCGTGCGCGTGGCGCGCAGCACCAATGGCGCAGCGGACATCGATGTCGCCAGCGATCGCGCCGTCACGTTCGGCGGTCAGGCCTCGGTGACCCTGGCTCCGGGGGCCGAGGTGACGAGCGATGCGATTGCGCTCGCGGTGACGGCCCTGTCCCATCTGGCAGTGACGAGCTATTTCGCAGGCAGCACGACAGTGGCTACCTTGCATGCCGACGCACGGCAGTATTCCTATGTGGTTGCGGGCAACCAGCTCTCGGCCTCAAGCTTCCAGGCCGCAGCAACAGAAACGCGCGACGTCTTCTACGCCCTGACAGCGGTCGAGGCTTCCAGCACCGAAGCCACAAAGGTGATCGTTGCCTTCGGCGATTCGCTGACCGACGGCGTCGGTACCGCCATGGGGAGCAACGCCCGCTTCCCGAACCAGCTCGATGACCGGCTGAAAGCGGCAGGGCTGACGCGCACCGGCGTCGTCAACGCGGGCATTTCGGGCAATCGCTGGGTATACGACTTCGCCGGCCCCAGTGGGAGCAGCCGCTTCAACCGGGATGTGCTGGAAGTCAGCGGCGTCACCCACGCGATCTTGCTGATGGGCATCAACGATATCGGTTTTTCGGTGGTGTTTCCGCAGATGCAGGCTGCGTCCGCACAGCAGCTCATCGAGGCCATACAGGCTGCCACCAACGCAGCGAACGCGCGTGGCATCCAGGTGATGCTGGGCACGCTGCTGCCGTTCAAGCGCACTGAATACTATTCGCAGGAGAGCGAGGCCAAGCGACTTGCCGTCAATTCATGGATCAGGCGCCAGACCATCGCGGCCGTGATCGATTTCGACCAGGTCGTGAACAACCCGGCCGAGGGCACCGCGCTCAATCCGCTCTACGACAGCGCAGACCATCTGCACCTGAACCAGGCCGGCTACGGCGCGATGGCCGCCGCAGTGGACCTCAGCAGGCTTTGACGGGTTGTCGTGTGGGTCTTACGGATGGCGCACGTTGCGCAAAATGCGACGCTCGCGTTTTGAATGCGAGACGACACCATGGACCTGCCCGCCCACCAACTGACGATGACCGTGCTGATGACGCCCGATACAGCGAACTTCGCCGGCAACGTGCACGGAGGCCACCTGCTCAAGCTGCTGGACCAGGTGGCCTACGCCTGCGCGAGCCGCTATGCCGCGCGATATGTGGTGACCGTGTCCGTTGACCGCGTGACGTTTCGCGAACCGATCTTCGTGGGCGAGCTGGTGACGTTTCTCGCCAGCGTCAACTACACCGGGTCGAGTTCGATGGAGGTGGGCATCAAGGTCATCGCCCAGGAAATCCGCAGCCAGCGCGCACGCCACGTCAACAGCTGCTTCTTCACGATGGTGGCTGTGGATGACGATCGCAAGGCGGTGCCGGTGCCGCCCTTGAAGCCCGGCTCGCCCGATGAGGTCAGGCGGTTCGAAGCTGCGAAAGTGCGCAAGGCGGGGCGGCTTGAAATGGAGCGGCGCATGGCGCCAGCACCGACCGCTGCGACTGCGCCTGACACAAAGTAGCGCTCGCTTACTTCACGCAGTCGCCGGCCCGGAACACATGCGAGGGCTCCGTCTCAGAAGGAACCTGAGCTGCCATGGCACGAAGCACCTCGCGCTGCCGCACCCGCGTGCGCTGCAGGAACGCAAGGTGCTGCTCGCCGACCTCGATGCCCGCGCGCTCCAGCAGCTGCGGCACCTCGTCCTGGTCACTGTCGGCACTCGGGTCCGTCACAACACGCACGTCACGCCTCAGTCGAGCTTGAGGTCGGCCTTGGCGGCCAGATCACGAAAGCGCACCAGTTCCTGTCCGAGGTGCTTCGCATGCGCGGCCGGGCTGCGCTGGTCAGCAGGGAACAGCTCGGTCCCCATGTCCAGCACGCGCTTTTGCACATCGGCGTCTGCGAGGGCGACTTGCAGGGCTTCGTTGAGCTGCTGCACGACTGCGGCGGGTGTGCCCTTCGGCGCGTAGATACCGTGCCAGACGGACACGTCCACCTGACCGACGCCGAGTTCGCGGGTGGTCGGAACATCGGCCAACCTGGCGCTGCGCTGCGGCGAGGTGATCGCGAAAATCTTGACCTTCTTTGCGGCGTGGTGCTGCAGAGCATTGGTCGTCTGGTCGCACATCACGTCGACGTGGCCCGCGATGACATCCTGCAAGGCCAGGTTCGTGCTCTTGTAGGGCACCAGGTTGGGCTGCACACCCATGGCCTGCGCGAGCATGACGGCGCACAGGTGCGAGCCCGTGCCGACGCCGGCATTGGCGAAGTTCACCTTGCCGCCGTCCGACTTGAGCATCGCGAGAAACTCCTTGCCGTCCTTCGGCTTGAAGTTGGGGTTCGCTGCAAACACATACGGGCCGATGTTCACCATGCCGATCGGCTCGAAAGCCGTCGCGGTGTCATAGGGCAGGTTCTTGTACAGCGCGGCCGATAGCGCAATGGTGGTGTGGATGAGCAACGTGTAGCCGTCTGCGGGCGCGCGGGCCACGCGGGCGGCCGCGATCGTGCCGCCCGCGCCGGCGACGTTCTCCATCACGATCGGCTGGCGCAGCTTCTCCGACATCTTCTGGCCGACCAGGCGGGCCACCGAGTCCGTGGCGCTGCCAGCGGGGAACGGCACGACCATCGTGACGGACTTGGTGGGGTAGGTCTGTGCATGGACCGCAGCCAGAGGCAGGGCCGTTGCAGCAAAGACGCAGGCGCCCTTGAGCAGGAGACGCAAATTGTGTTTCATGGTTCGTATCCTCGAAGTGGGTTGGATGGCAAGTTGATGGCGGTCAGCGCGCGCCGCCCGGGTGGGGTTGCTGCGCGACGAACCAGTCATGGATCTGGTCGCCATTCCAGAATGCGACGCCCTCGCGCCCGGCGAACATATCCAGCATCTCCTCGAAATAGCGGATGCGGTGCGCAACGCCGGAGACATAGGGATGCACGCCAAACGGCATGATGCGCACCGACTCTTCGCTCTCTGCATACAGGCGCTCGAAGGCGTCGCGGGCGCGTCGCAGCAGCGCGTCCGATTCGTGCTGGCCGCTCACCATCACGGTGATGTCGTTGATCTCCACCGTGTACGGAATCGACACCAGCGGACGCGAAGTCGTCTTGACCCACAGCGGCTGGTCGTCCACGATCCAGTCGCCGAACCAGTCCAGGCCCGCGTCCGCCACATGGTCGAGCGTATCGAGCGTCTGCGTGCGGCCGGGGCCGAGCCATCCACGCGGGCGATGGCCCAGGAACTTCTCGAGCGTGTCGAGCGACTGGGCAATCATCGCGGGCTGGTCTTCGACCTTGTGGATCGGCATCTGCACGTAGCAGTGCGCCATGAATTCCCATCCCGCGTCGCGCGCGGCTTGCGCCACCAGCGGGCTGGTCTCGCACACCTTGGCATTGACGGACATCGTGGGCCGGATGCCGCGCTTGTCGAATGCCTGCAAGAGGCGCCAGAAGCCCACGCGCATCCCGTACTCATGCCACGTCCAGTTGGGCATGTCGGGTACCGCACCGGTGATGCCGCCGGGCGGGGGCGACGCATGGCGCGGCATGGGCCGCTCGATCTCCCACTCCTCGATGTTGACGACCGGCCAGATGATCAGGCGCGTGCCGTCGTCGGTGCGCAGCGGCGGCCGGTGAAAGGGCGACGAATAGTCAATGCGTTCACGTGGATGCATGCAGGGTTTCCTTGTCGTGGAGTTCAGGGCGGCGCAGGTGCCAGAGCGTCGCGTTCTGGTAATCGTTGGCGACCCGGTACACCATGGCCTCGTCGAATGCCTTGCCGACCACCTGCAGGCCGATGGGCAAGCCGGCATGCGAAAAGCCCATGGGAACAGAGATGGCCGGGCTGCCGGTCAGGTTGAATGGCGTGCGAGCCTGCCGGTCATAGGTGCGGTCGATCTCGGGTTCGTCGTCGATGGCGCAAGGCATCTCCAGGCTGGAGACGCAGATGGCCGCATCGACGCCTGCCATCGCATCGGCGAACTCACGCACCAGCATCGTTCGCTGCTGCTGCGCGCGGATGTAGTCCGTGGCGCTCAGAAGTGCTCCCGGCAAAAGGCGTGTGCTGCCGCGCATGCCGTAATCATTCAGACGGGTGCGCAGCCAGTGTTCGTGAACAGCAAATCCCTCGGCTTGCAGGATCAGCCTGCCGCAACCGACATAGGTGTCCAGGGGCGTCAGGCGAAGCGGCACCAGCTCGGCGCCCAGCAGGTCGAACACAGCGCAGGCCTGCTCGAATGCACTGGCGATCTCGGGGTTGGCGGCTGCACCGAATTCCTCTATGACGCCGATCCGCAATCCCTTCACGCCGCGATCGAGCGAGCCGGTCAGGTCGGGCGCGGGATGCGCAACGCTGGACGGATCAGCGGGGTCGCGCCCGAGCAGCACCTGAAGCACCGTCGCGTTGTCGCGCACCGTGCGGGTAAGCGGGCCGACATGGTCCAGCGAGAAAGCCAGGGGAAACACGCCGCTGCGGCTCACCACGCCATAGGTGGGTTTCATGCCCGTGACGCCGCATACGGTAGCGGGGTTGCGCACCGAGCCGCCGGTGTCCGTGCCCAGGGCCACGGGGGCCATGCCGGCCGCGACCGCAACTCCCGAGCCGCTCGACGAGCCGCCCGGATGATGCGTGGGCTTCCACGGGTTGCGCGCGGGAGGCCAGGGCAAATCGAACGAAGGGCCGCCTGTCGCGAATTCATGCAACGCCGTTTTGCCGATGAGCACGGCGCCCGCCTGCCGCAGCTTCGTGACGACGAAGGCATCGGCGGCGGCAACATGATCCAGCCGCACTTTCGAATGATTCGACGTGCATTGGCCGGCGACGTCGAAGATGTCCTTCAGGGCCACCGGCACGCCGTGCAGCGGCCCGCGCCACCCGCCTGCGGCAATCTCACGCTCTGCAACACGCGCGGCCTGCATGGCACCCTCGCGGTCGGTGCTGATGAATGCATTGAGCTGCGGGTCGTACCGGTCGATGCGATCGAGGCAGGCCTGTACGTAGTCAACCGGCGACAGCTGAGCCGTCCGCAGCAGGTCAGCGGCGGTGGACAGTGTGTGATCGGTCAGTTCGGCCATCGACTCATTATTCCAGCGTGGAATTTCATGTCAATGATTATTCCATGCAAGAAATGGGCCTTGCAGGCCCTGCCCCAACACACCGATGAGCTAGGCGCGGGTCTTCCGCTTGCTCGGGGATGCGGGCTGGGCCGCGGCTTGCAACCGCGCAATCAGGGCGGTTGCGGCTTCGGACAGCGGTAGCGACGGGCGGCTCACGACCCCGATGTTTTCAGACGGCAGGAAGCGCGCGAGACTCACGACGGTCAGCCGCATCCACGACTCGGTGCCCGTCGCGCCACGCAGTCCCACTGCAACGCCGACACCGAGTTCGACGTAGCGCTCCAGCAGTTCCATGCTGTCGAGCTCGACCGCGATGTCGTAGGGCACCTTGAGGCGGCGAAACTCGTGTTCGAGCAGGGCGCGCGTTTCGGTCTGCCAGCGCGGCAGGATGAGCGGGTAGCGCGCCAGGTCCTTCAGCGACGATGGCGCGCGTTTGGCAAGTGGATGATCGCGAGGCGCGATGAGCACGCGTTCCGATGGAAAGAGCGGGGCGAAGTCGAAGTTGCGCGAGGGTCCCGGGTCCGGCGCAACGCCGAAATCGACCCCACCGGACTCCACCAGTTCATAGACTTCTTCCTTGGTGCCCGAGAGGATGCGCGCGCGCGCCGTCGGTATGAGGCTGCGCAGGTCCCGGACGGCTTCAGGGAGCACATGGCCGATGAAACCGTGCGGCACGCCGACCGTGACGGGCATGAAGGTCGCCAGCGGTGAAGCGCTGCTGAGTGTTTCCAGCCCTGCGACGAGCGGTTCGGCCATACGCAGCAGGTTGCTTCCGGCGGCAGTCAGTCGCAGGGGACGCATGCCGCGTTCGAACAGCGCCCGGCCGATTTCCTTTTCGAGGCGCTGCACGTGCTTGCTGACGGCGGGTTGCCCGAGACCGATGGCTTCGGACGCCTTGGAAAAGCTGGCGAGCTTGGCCACCATGCAGAAGCTCTTGAGTTCCTTGATGTCCACGCGGCGAAGCTCCTTGTACCCGGAAGATGCCGTCAATCGGCGAATCCAGGGATCGTACCGGTAACGGTTGTCATGCCGGACTTGATCCGGCATCCACTGCGAAGCAGCAACGGCGTTTGATCGAAGATGGATTGCGGATCAAGCCCCGCAATGACAGCCCCACACTTGTCATGCCGGACTCGATCCGGCATCCACTGCGAAGCAGAAACGGCGCTCAATCACAGATGGATTGCGGATCAAGCCCCGCAATGACAGCCCCACACTTGTCATGCCGGACTCGATCCGGCATCCACTGCGA
>JAZKFI010000015.1:57194-80889 GCA_040386575.1 Pseudomonadota bacterium | reverse complement strand
CCGCAATGACAGCCCCACACTTGTCATGCCGGACTCGATCCGGCATCCACTGCGAAGCAGAAACGGCGTTTGATCGAAGATGGATTGCGGATCAAGTCCGCAATGACAGCCCCACACTTGTCATGCCGGACTCGATCCGGCATCCACTGCGAAGCAGAAACGGCGTTTGATCGAAGATGGATTGCGGATCAAGTCCGCAATGACAGCCAACTGCCAGTCAATGACAGCCAATCGCGAACGCGATGACAGCGTCGCTAGTACCGCGCGCCGAAGTGTGTGCGCAAATCCTCGATCTGAAGTTCGCTGAGCGGCGCAGGCCGTGTCATCAACCACAACCGCGCGGTTTCCTCCAGCTCCTCCAGCGCCGCGCTGGCCTCAGCTGGACTGCGATGCCAGACGCACGGCCCGAGGCGCTCCAGCATCACGGCGCGGATCGCCTTGCCTGCTGCCTGCGAAGTCCTGATGCGTTGCTCGACGAGGTCACCCACAGCAGGGTCCCCCGGCCGGTGATACGCAATGAGCGGCACGTGCCCCACCTTCATCACGAAGTACGGCGTGATGGGCGGTACGATGTCGTCGGGGCTCCACACGCCGGACAACGTCAGCGCCACGAGATGCGTGGAGTGCGTGTGGATCACGCAGTGCGCATCGGCGTCAGCGTCGTAGATGCGCCGGTGCAGCGCCAGTGTCTTTGAAGCGCGATCGCCACTGACCTGCGTGCCCTGCGCATCCACTTGAGCCAGTTGCTGCGGATCGAGCGCTCCCAGGCAGGCATCGGTCGGCGTGATGAGAAATCCCCCATCCGGCAGCCGCACGCTGATGTTCCCAGCCGTGCCGTGCACATAGCCGCGCTGATAGAGCGATGCGCCCACGCGGCAGATCTGCTCGCGCAAATCCTTCGTCATGACGGCGCATCCAGCATCGCAAACGCGGTGCTGAAAAAATCCGGCGCGCCGAAGTTGCCTGACTTCAGCGCCATGTGCAGATGCTCGCCGTGGCACAGCGCCGACGTCACTGCCGTCCATGGCACGCCCGGTGCGATCTGCGGACCTATGGCCATGCGCTCGACCCCGAGTGCCTGCACGACAGCGCCCGATGTTTCGCCACCGGCGACGATCAATTGACGCACGCCGGCAACCACCAGGCCCGCTGCTATCGACGACAGCGCGTGCTCGACCAGTTCGCCGGCTCTCGCCACGCCCAGCTGCTTTTGCACGTCGCGCACGGCTTGCGGATCTGCGGTTGCATAGACCAGCACCGGCCCCTGCTGGAGTTGGGGAACAGCCCACTTGAGGGCGGCCATCACAACATCATCCCCAGCGGCAAGCGCCAACGGGTCCACGGCAAATGCCGCGCCGCCGCCCTGTTTGAACCGCGCGACTTGCGCATTGGTAGCGACGGAGCAACTCCCCGACACCACCGCGCGCCAACCCCTCGCAGGCGGCAACGCATCTGCTCCAGAACCAACGGAGAGAGAGCCGCTCCCAACGAAGTTCTGCGGCAATCCAATGGCGATGCCAGACCCGGCCGTCACCAGCGGCATGCCGGCCAGCGCCTGGCCGATTTGCATGAGGTCGTCATTGCTCACCGCATCGACGACTGCAACGCCGACCCCCTCGTCCTGCAACGCCTTGAATCTTTCCCGGATGGCGGCGCTGCCTTTTGCAACCGTGCCTTGCGCGACAAGCCCCACGCGCCGCCGCGTCTGTGCCTGCATCACCCGCACGAGGTTCGCATCGGTCATCGGCGTGAGCGGATGGTTGCGCATGCCGCTGTCGCTGAGCAACTGCTCGCCCACGAACAGGTGGCCCATGAACACGGTGCGCTGGTTCTCGGGGAAGGCCGGGCACACGATCGTGAAGCCCTTGCCGGGGCCATGCAGCGCATCGAGCAGCGCGTCGGTCACCGGGCCGATGTTGCCTGCCGGTGTCGAGTCGAACGTCGAGCAGTACTTGAAATACACCTGCTGCACGCCCTGCTTGCGCAGCCACTGCAAGGCATGCAGCGACTGCTCGACGGCCTGCGCCGCAGGAATGGTGCGGGACTTGAGCGCAACGACGATCGCATCGGCATCGACCGCGGCGTCGGCATCCGCGGGCACACCGATCGTCTGCACGGTGCGCATGCCGCTTCGCACCAGGTTGTTGGCAAGATCGGTGGCGCCCGTGAAGTCGTCGGCAATGCAGCCGAGCAATGGCGATGCCATCTTCAGGCCGCGTCTGTCTTGCCCGCAGGCAAGGTGATGCCGGGGAAGGTCTTGATCACAGCGCTGTCGTCCAGCCCGCCGAACCCTGCGCTCGATGCCTGCATGAACATCTGGTGCGCGGTGGCAGACAGCGGCAACGGGAACTTGGTCGCGCGGGCCATGTCGAGCACCAGCCCCAGGTCCTTGACGAAGATGTCCACCGCCGACAGCGGCGTGTAGTCGCCCGCCAGCACATGCGCCATGCGGTTCTCGAACATCCAGCTGTTGCCTGCGCTGTTGGTGATGACCTCGTATAGCGCAGCAGGGTCCACGCCTTCGCGCAAGCCCAATGCCATCGCCTCGGCTGCGACGGCGATATGCACACCAGCCAGCAACTGATTGATGATCTTGACCTTGCTGCCTGCGCCGGCCTTGTCGCCGAGCTTGTAAACCTTGGCGGCCATCGCATCGAGCGTGCCGCCTGCCTTCTCATACGCAGCTTGCGTGCCGGCCGTCATCATCGTCATCTGCGCAGAGGCGGCCTTGGCTGCGCCGCCAGAGATCGGTGCATCGAGGTAAAGGATATGGCGCTCGGCCAGTCGTGCATCGAGCGCGACAGACCAGTTCGGGTCCACCGTCGAGCACATGATGAACAGGCTGCCCGGCTTCATTGCAGCTGCTGCGCCGTTGTCGCCGAAGAGCACGCTTTCGGTCTGCGCTGCGTTGACGACCACGCTCACGACGATGTCGCACTGCGCGCCGATCTCTGCCGGGCTCGCGCAGACAGTGCCGCCACCAGCCGCGAACCGCTGCGCGACTTCAGGACGCACATCGAAGACATGGACGTTGTAGCCCGCACGCCGCAGCGACGAAGCCATGCCAAAACCCATGGCGCCCAGGCCGATGACCCCTACCGCGCCCGCATGTTGGTTGTTCATGGCCTCGATCGCAAAAGAAAGTGCGGCGCTATTCCTTGACCGATCCGGTCATGCCCGAGACGTAGTACTCCACGAAGAACGAATACACGAAGGCCACGGGCAGCGAGCCGAGCAACGCGCCTGCCATGAGCGGCCCCCAGTGATACACGTCGCCTTCCACCAGTTCGGTCACAACGCCCACGGGCACCGTCTTGTTCTCGCTCGATGAGACAAACGTGAGCGCGTAGATGAACTCATTCCAGCTGAGCGTGAAGGCAAAGATGCCTGCGGAGATCAGGCCGGGTACGGCCAGCGGCAGCACGATCTTGATGAGGATCTGCCAGCGGGTCGCGCCGTCGATCAGGGCGCACTCTTCCAGCTCGTACGGGATCGAGCGGAAGTAGCCCATCAGCAACCACGTCGAAAACGGAATCAGGAAAGTGGGATAGGTCAGGATCAGCGCCATGCGGCTGTCGAACAGGCCCAGCTTGACGACGATGGCCGCCAGTGGAATGAACAGGATGGACGGTGGCACCAGGTAGGCCAGAAAAATCGCGCCGCCCGCAGGCTTGGCACCCTGGAAACGCAGGCGCTCGATGGCATAGGCCGCCAGCACCGAAGCCACCAGCGATATCGCGGTCGAGATGACAGACACGATCACCGTGTTCCAGAGCCAGGCCGGATATTCGGTCTTGAAGAGCAGCTTTTCGAAGTGCGCGAATGTCGGGCCCACGATCCAGAACGGATTGCCTGTGCGCGAGAGCAGTTCGCTGTCCGGCTTGAATGACGTGATCGCCATCCAGTAGAACGGGAACAGCAGCACGAACACGAAGATCCCGATCGGGATGTAGAGCGTCACCCACCGGCGTGGCACGGACTGCAGGAAGTCCATGCCCTGCGATGCGTCGTTGTTCTTGCTCTCTTTCACTTGTCGCCCCCTTGCTGCCATGCGCGGCGCTGGAGGCCGAAATAACTGAATGCGATGGCCGCCAGCAGGAACGGAACCATCAATGTGGCAATCGCCGCGCCCTCAGCCAGTGCCCCCCCGGAGATGGCGCGCTGGAATGCGAGCGTTGCCATCAGGTGCGTCGCATTGAGCGGACCGCCGCGTGTCAACACATAGATCAGCTGGAAATCGGTGAAGGTGAACAGCACCGAGAACGTCATCACCACCGCAATGATCGGCGTGAGCAGCGGCAGCGTGATGTGCCTGAACTGCTGCCAGGGCGATGCGCCGTCGATGGCTGACGCTTCGTAGTACGAAGGCGAGATCGTCTGCAATCCCGCCAGCAGCGAGATGGCGACAAACGGAATGCCGCGCCAGACGTTCGCGATGATCGTGGAGATGCGCGCGTTCCAGGGGTCGCCCAGGAAGTCGATGTACTTGTCGATGAGTCCCATCTTCATCAGCACCCAGCTGATGATGGAGAACTGCGCGTCGAAGATCCACCAGAACGCGATCGCCGACAGTGCGGTGGGCACGATCCACGGCAGCAGCACGACCGCGCGAAAGAAACTCTGGAAAGGAAGTCGCTTGTTCAGCAGCATCGCGAGCCACAGGCCCAGGCCGAACTTGAAGATGCTGGCGACCACCGTGTAGAACAGCGTGTTGAACAGCGCGAGCCGCGTCACGCTGTCGCCCACGAGAAAGCTGAAATTCTCCAGCCCGATGTACTGGCCGTCGCGGCCGATCTTGGCATCCGTGAAGCCGAGCCACGTGCCCAGCCCCAGCGGATACGTCAGGAACAGCAGCAGCAGCACCGTCGCCGGCAACATGAACGCCCAGCCCAGCGCGTTCTTGTTGTTCTGGAATCGCTCCAGCAGCGACGGCACCCTGTGCGCGCGTGCCTGCGGCGCACGAATGTCCGGATTTTCTTGCACCGCAGGTTGCGTCATCTTCAGACCTTGTAGTAGCGCTCAGCGCGTTTCTGGGCGCGTTCCATCGCTTCCTTGGGCGTCTTGGAACCGCTGATCGCTTCGGCCACCATGTTGGTCACGATGAAGTCGGCGCCTGCGCCGGCTGATGCGTAGCCCAGCTTGCCTGCGTAACCCGCAGGCCGCATGTTCTTGACGCAGTCGCGGTACGGTGTGTGCTTCGGATCGACCGTCCAGACGGGGCTGCTCGAATACGCGGCCAGCGGATGGGCGATATAACCGCCGGCACCGGACAGCCACGGATCGAACTGCTCCTTTTCCATCATGAAGCGCAGGAACTCCTTGGCGGCGTTCGGGTACTTCGTGTACTTGAAGATCATCTGGTTGAAGAACAGGTGCGACTCGGTCGGCACGCCCACCGGCCCGATCGGGAAGGACGCATGCTGGATGTCGCTCTGCAATTCCTTGACCTTGGGGTCGGTGGAATTCTTGGTGGCGTAGTAGATCGAGATGCCGTTGTTCGTGACACTGACCTGGCCGTCCAGGAAGGCCTTGTTGTTGTTGGGGTCGAGCCACGAGAGCGTGCCCGGAATGAACGTGGCGTACAGCTCCTTGCCGTATTCCAGTGCCTTGAGCGTCTCGGGGCTATCGATCACCACCTTGTTGTTCTTGTCGACCAGCTGGCCGCCATGCGACCAGATCAGCCAGTTGGTCCACAGGCCGTCACCCGTCGCGTTGCCCAGCGCGTAGCCGCCTGGTGTGCCCTTTTCTTTCAACGCCTTGTGCAGCGCGAGGAAACCAGCGGTGTCCTTCGGGAAGGTGCTGAAGCCCGCTGCTTTGACCATGCTTTCGCGGTACACGATCATCGAACCGGCGGCGCCCAGGCCCAGGCCAATCCACTTCTTGCCGTCGGGGCGCAGGTACTGGTGCACGGCCGGATACCAGCCGCCGTACTTCTTGCCCAGGTACTCGGCCAGGTCGGTCACATCGAGCAGCTTGTCAGGGTAAAGATTCGCGTCGTCGTTGGTGGACAGGATGATGTCCGGGCCTGCGCCGGTGTTGGCGGCAACTGCGGCCTTGGGACGCACGTCCTCCCAGCCTTCGTTGTCCACGCGCACTTCGACGCCGGTGGCCTGGGTGAACTTCTTGACGTTGACCATGTAGGCATCGATGTCGCCCTGCACGAAGCGGCTCCAGCGCAGCACGCGCAGCTTGGCGCCCTTTTCCGGCGTGAACTTCATGGTCTGCGCGTAGGCCATCGGGGAAAAGACGGCAGCGCCTGCACCCATGGTGGCCGCTGCCGCCACGCCGGCTGAACCCTCCAGAAATTTACGGCGATTGAACTCACTCATGCTTGTCTCCTGTGTGTGTTTGTTTGAACGGACGATCACGAAGCGGGTACTACCCTGTTCAGGCCACCAGCCGTTCGCCAGTGCCTGCATCGAAAAGGTGCGCGCGCTGCAGGTCGGGCTGCAGGTTGATCACGCTGCCGGGCGCGAAGTCGTAGCGCTCACGGAAGACAGCGGAGAGGTCAGCGCCTTCATGGCGGCAGGCCACGAAGGTGTCCATGCCGGTCGGCTCCAGCACGACGACCTGCGACGGAATCCCGCCGCTGGCCGCGAGCGACAGATGCTCGGGACGCGTGCCGTACACCACCGGCTGGCCGTCCTGGCCGCCTGCCTGCAATGGCGCATCGAGCAGCGTGCCGTCGTTCAATTCGACCCGGGCCGCACCGCCGCTGCGGCGAAGCGTGCCGGGCAGGAAGTTCATGGCGGGCGAGCCGATGAAGCCGGCGACGAACTGGTTGGCAGGGCGGTCGTAGAGCTCCAGCGGACTGCCGGTCTGCTCGATGCGGCCGTCGCGCATCACCACGATCTTGTCGCCCATGGTCATGGCTTCGATCTGGTCGTGCGTGACGTAGATCGATGTGGTCTTCAGGCGCTGGTGCAGCTCCTTGATCTCGGCACGCATGGCCACGCGCAGCTTGGCGTCGAGGTTGGACAGCGGCTCGTCGAACAGAAACACCTGCGGGTCACGCACAATGGCGCGGCCCATGGCGACGCGCTGACGCTGGCCGCCCGACAGTTGCCGGGGATAGCGGTCGAGCAGCGGAATCAGGCCCAGGATTTCTGCGGCGCGCTTGACCTTGCTTTCTATCGTGGCCTTGTCGGTCTTGGCCAGCGCCAGGGCGAAGGCCATGTTCTCGCGCACTGTCATGTGCGGGTAGAGCGCGTAGTTCTGGAACACCATCGCGATATCGCGCTCTTTGGGCGGCAGGTCGTTGACGCGACGGTCGCCGATGCGGATCTCGCCGCCGTTGATCTGCTCGAGCCCCGCGATCATGCGCAGCAGTGTTGACTTGCCGCAGCCCGATGGACCGACCAGCACGGTAAACGAACCGTCCTGGATGTCGATGTCCACCCCGTGCAGGATGGCGACTTCGCCGAAGTTCTTCTTGACGCCCTGGATCGTGACACTGGCCATGCGATGGAGTCCCTCTGGATGCCGCCAGGCATGAGATGACTGTGCGGACGCCCCGGCGCAGATCCGGGTCGCTCGCGCAGTATCCGCACGGAATCGGGCCGTTGCCATCAGGGAAACCCTGCTAGAAGAAAATTCACCACAATTTGTATGATGACCCGATAACCGTGCTTCATTCCTCCTCTTCCGTGTCTGCCCAATCCGTTACCGCCGGTGCAACCCCGCTGGTGTCCGAACGGCTTTCGGACCGGCTGGCCGTGCGCCTGATCTCACAGATCAAGTCGGGCGAACTCAACCCGGGCGACCGGTTGCCTACCGAACAGCAGCTGGCCCTGACCCACGGCGTCTCACGCACGGTCGTGCGCGAGGCCATGCACCAGCTCAAGTCACGCGCGCTGGTGGTGGCACGCCAGGGGTCCGGCGTGTTCGTGGCCCCGACGCCAGAGAACCTGCCTCTCGCATTCGACCCCGCCGTGCTGGAGTCGGTCCAGTCGGTGGTGCATGTCATCGAGGTGCGGCGGGTGCTCGAAGGCGAGATTGCAGCGCTGGCCGCGGAGCGCGCCACACGGGCCCAGATCGCGCAGCTGCGCCGATCGCTCAGGGCCATCGACAAGGCGGTCGCCGAAGGCCGCGACGGTGTGGCCGAAGACCTGGAGTTTCACCGCGTCATTGGCGAATCCACCGGCAACCCGCAATTTCGCTTGTTGCTCGGCTTTCTGGAGCAGTACCTGCGCGAAGGCATGCGCATCACGCGCGGCAACGAATCGCGCCGCCACGACTTCATGGTGTCGGTGCAGCAAGAGCACCGTGCCATGGTCGAAGCCATCGCGGCGCGCGATCCGGTGGCGGCACGCCGTCACGCCACACGCCACATCCTTCGCGGCGAGCAGCGGCTGGTTGAAGGCGGCGTGATTGCCGGGCGGCGCCGCAAGGCCGCAACGCCTGCAGCGGCATTTCGCCCTGCAACAAAGAACACCTCAAAAGGAAACTCATGAGACTGCTGATCACCGGAGGCGGCGGCTTCGTCGGCGCCCGCCTGGCGCGCACCCTGCTGGCGCGCGGAACCCTCGCGGGCGAGCGCATTGACCGCCTCGTTTTGACCGACATCGCGCCGCCGCCGGCCGACCTGCTGGCGGATGCTCGCGTCGAGGCACGCACCGGCCCGCTGCTGACGCAGACCGACGCCTTGCGCACCGAAAGTTTCGACGGCCTGTTCCACCTCGCTTCAGCGGTGTCGGGCGAGTGCGAAGCCGATTTCGACCTGGGCCTGCGGTCCAACCTCGACAGCACACGCGCACTGCTGGACGCCGTGCGCGCCAACGTCGGTGCAGGCGGCAAGGTTCCGCGCCTTGTCTTCTCCAGCTCCGTGGCCGTATTCGGACCGGACGCCGCAGTGCCGTTGCCCCGGGTCGTCGCCGACGACACGCTGCCAGCGCCACAGACGTCGTACGGCACGCAGAAGCTCATCTGCGAACACCTGATCGCCGACTACACCCGCAAGGGCTACATCGACGGCCGCGCCGCACGCCTCATGACTGTCACGGTGCGACCGGGCAGGCCCAACGGCGCGGCGTCCTCGTTTTTCAGCGGCATCATTCGCGAGCCGCTGGCCGGTGTCGAATCGGTGTGCCCGGTGTCCCCCGACGTCTCGCATCCGATGTCATCGCCCGCGCGAACCATAGACGGCCTCATTGCTGTGTATGAAGCATCGCGCGAGCAATTCATGGGTCGCCTGGGGATGAACCTGCCCGCGCTCAACGTGCGGGTCAGCGACATGCTCGACGCGCTCGAACAGGTGGCAGGCTCTTCGGTTCGCAAGCTGGTGCGCTTCGAGCGTGACGAGCGCATCGCAGGCATCGTCGCGAACTGGCCCAGCGGTGCGAGCGCGGCGCGGGCCGCGCGGCTTGGCCTCAAGCCCCATGAAAACTTCGCTGAAATCGTGCAGCAGTACATCGACGATTGCAAGGCGCTGCCCACGGCTGCGCAAACCCTCAAGGGCCTCCAATGAAGAAGACTTCCACCGCCAGCGCCAAGCGCAAATCCCCCGGCAAGAAGGCCGCGCCGCGCCTGCGCTCGCAAGCCTGGTTCGACAACCCGGACAACGCCGACATGACCGCGCTCTACCTGGAGCGCACCATGAACTTCGGCCTGGGTTTCGACGAGCTGCAATCGGGCCGCCCCATCATCGGCATCGCGCAAACGGGCTCTGACATTGCGCCGTGCAATCGCCATCACCTCGTGCTGGCTGAGCGCGTGCGCGAGGGCATTCGCGATGCAGGCGGCATTGCCTTTGAGTTTCCGATTCATCCGATCCAGGAGACCTGCAAGCGGCCGACGGCAGCGCTGGATCGCAACCTGCAATACCTCTCGCTGATCGAAGTGCTCTACGGCTACCCGATCGACGGCGTGGTGCTGACCACCGGCTGCGACAAGACCACGCCCGCGCAGATCATGGCCGCCGCCACGGTGGACATCCCTGCCATCGCACTGAACTCCGGCCCCATGCTCAACGGCTGGTATGAGGGCGAGCGCACTGGCTCGGGCACCATCGTCTGGCGCGCGCGCGAGATGATGGCGGCGGGCAAGATCGGCTATCAGGAATTCCTCAAGCTCGTCGCATCGTCAGCGCCATCCACGGGCCACTGCAACACGATGGGCACGGCGTCCACGATGAATTCGCTGGCCGAAGCATTGGGCATGACGCTTCCCGGCAGCGCCGCGATTCCCGCGCCCTACCGCGACCGCCAGGAGATGGCGTACCTGACCGGCAAGCGCATCGTGGAGATGGTGCGAGAGGACCTGAAGCCGTCCGACATCCTCACGCGCGCTGCGTTTGAAAACGCCATCGTCGTGAACTCCGCCATCGGGGGCTCCACCAATGCGCCGGTGCACCTGAACGCGATTGCCAGGCACATCGGCGTGAAGCTCGACATGGACGACTGGGAAAAGCATGGCTACAAGATTCCGCTGCTGGTGAACCTGCAGCCCGCCGGCGAGTACCTGGGCGAAGAGTATTACCGTGCAGGCGGCGTGCCGGCTGTGGTCGCCGAGCTGATCGCACGCGGCAAGATCAAGCCCGCGCTGACGGCGAATGGAAAGACGCTGATCGACAACTGCGAAGGCCAGTTCACCAGCGACCGCAAGGTGATCTGGCCGTATGCCAAGCCGATGAAAAAGGATGCGGGCTTTTTGAATTTCAAGGGCAACCTGTTCGACTCCGCGATCATGAAGACCAGCGTGATCACGCCGGCGTTTCACAAACAGTACCTGGAGAACCCCGATGACCCGATGGCCTTCGAAGGCACGGCCGTGGTGTTCGACGGGCCGGAGGACTACCACCGCCGCATCGATGACCCGAAGCTCAAGTTGACGCCGGCCAGTGTGCTGTTCATGCGGGGCGTGGGGCCCATCGGCTATCCCGGCGCAGCCGAAGTCGTCAACATGCGCGCGCCCGATTACCTGCTGAAAAAGGGCGTGACTGCGCTGGCCTGCATCGGTGATGGCCGCCAGTCGGGCACGTCGGGCTCGCCGTCGATTCTCAATGCATCGCCGGAGGCTGCAACGGGCGGCGGCCTGGCCTTGCTCAAGACCGGCGACCGCGTGCGCATCGACCTGAAAAAGCGCACGGCCAACATGCTGATTTCTGACGAGGAGCTTGCCAAACGCCGCGCCGCATTCGAAGCAGCCGGCGGCTACAAGTACCCCGCCAGCCAGACCCCGTGGCAGGAAATCCAGCGCGGCATCGTCGATGAGTTGTCAGAAGGCATGGTGCTCAAGCCGGCGGTGAAGTACCAGCGCATCAACACGACGTTCGGGTTGCCGCGAGACAACCACTAGAGCGACGGTATTTTCTCCCTCCCCCCTGGGGGAGGGTTGGGGTGGGGGCAGCCGGCGATTGCTAAAGGCCGCACCCAGTGGACCCTCCCGCGCAGCACTGCCGAGCCGCCCACGCACTTCTGCTCGCATCTCAGGTCGACATTTATTCTGTTGCGCGAGCTTACTTGGCAAACAGCATCGAGATATCCGCGAACGCCTTGACCTCGATCGCGTTGCCCGATGGGTCCAGGAAAAACATCGTGGCCTGTTCGCCCGCCTCGCCCTTGAAACGCGTGTAAGGCTCGATCACGAACCGGATGCCCTGGGCCTTCAGGCGCGCGGCCATTTCTTCCCATTGCGCCATCGGCAGCACGATGCCCATATGCCGCACTGGGACGCCTTTGCCGTCCACCGCATTGAGGGCCGCAGGGGACGCTTCCTGCGGCGCAAGGTGCGCCACGATCTGGTGTCCGTAAAAATTGAAGTCGATCCACTCGGGGCTGGAGCGGCCCTCAGGGCATCCCAGCGTCTTGCCGTAGAACTCGCGGGCAAGAGCCAGGTCGTGCACCGGAAAGGCCACGTGGAATGGGGACAGGAGGGCGGGGTTGGATTGGGGGGCTTGCATGAACCCAATCCTACCCGCGGCCCAATAACCGGGCGCGACGCGAGCCTACCTGTGCAGGCAGACCCGGGCCTTCTTATGCGGGCGCCCCGGCCTCGGCCATGAGCTCTTCCTTGCGTGCTGCGAGTTCATCGCGCATGGCGACCAGGTCCACGCGTCGGGCCGACCTGGCCTTGGGGAAAATCTCATTGCGCTCTTCCTTGACGTGGTGGTCGATGTATTCGCCCAGGACTTTTACCTTCGCATCGAACATCTCGTCGGCTTGCTGCATCTCTTCGATCTGAGCAATCAGGTCCTTCGCGCCGGCGTGCTCCACCTCGGCTTCGGCCAGCATGTCGGTTTCCTTGAGCGCAGCGCGCAGGGCGGGATAGAAGATTTCTTCTTCGACCTGTGCGTGGACGGTCAGTTCCTGGCAGATCTGGCGTGCGAGATCGAGCCGCTTTTGCGCTGCGCCGCGCGCCTTGGAACCCGCCAGCTCGTCATAAGCCTTGAACATTTTCTTGACGGCCTTGTGATCTGCATCGAGCAGGTCGCACGCGTCTTTTTCGTTTCGGGTGGTCGCCATGTGTCTTGCTCCTTGGGTTTGCGAAACAGGGATGTTCGTCCGCTCGCCGGTAGCAGCTTGTAGGATATTTCCAGTGCTTCGTGTAGCAGCGTGCGACGTGCCGGACAGTAAGATCGCCGGTCCACACAAGGAAATCGATGCTGTCCAAGGTCGGTGAGTTTGTCCTGAAGTTTCGACCCGGCCGCACCCGGGTCGGGTCACGCGAAAGACTGCGTGCAATCGTCGGCGCGGGGCTGGGCATCGTCGTCACTGCACTGCTTGCCCGGTGGTGGGCTTCGTCCCATGGCGACATGCTCTGGCTTGCGGCCCCATTGGGCGCGAGCGCGGTGCTGGTGTTCGCCGTACCCGCCAGTCCGCTGGCACAGCCCTGGTCCGTGGTGGGCGGCAACGTGCTGTCGGCACTTGTCGGCTCTGCTTGCGCAATGGCCATTCCCGATCCTGCATGGGCCGGCGCAAGCGCTGTAGCCCTGGCAATTGCCGTGATGTTTGGATTGCGGTGTCTGCATCCGCCGGGCGGCGCCAGCGCGCTGCTGGTGGCGCTGTCTGGCGCGGGGTTCAGCTTCGCCGTGTTCCCGATGCTGGTCGATTCCATCCTCCTGGTCATGATGGGCGTGATCTACAACTCGCTCACGGGCCGTCGTTATCCGCACAGCCAGGCCACGCCTGCACCGACGCCGGTGGCGCAGGGCGCGCGTTTCAGCAACGCCGACCTCGACGCCGCACTGGCGCACTACAACCAGGTGCTCGACGTGAGCCGCGACGATCTGCAGGAACTGCTGCATCACGCCGAAGCGGCTGCGTATCAGCGCAACTTCGGCCAGCTCATCTGCTCGGACATCATGTCGCGCCAGCCCGTCACTACGCAGTTCGGCATGTCGCTCGAAGAAGCGTGGACGCTGATGCGCGGGCGCAGGATCAAGGCGCTGCCGGTGATCGATAGATCACGTCGCGTAGTGGGTATCGTGACGGTCGCCGACTTCCTGGAGCACGCGGGAATGAGCCGCCCGGAAGGCGTCGGGGAGCGGCTGCGATCGATGATCCGGCGAGACGGCGTCACCCACACAGACAAGCCGGAAACCGTAGGCCAGATCATGACGCGATCGGTGCGGGTGGCCAGCCACGACCGGCCTGTCGCAGAGCTGGTGCCGCTGTTTTCGGATGACGGCCACCATCACATCCCCATCATCGACCACGACCGGCGACTGGTGGGGATCATCACGCAGACGGACCTGGTGCGCGCGCTGTACCGCGCAACGACGGGCTCGCAACCCGTTGCGCCACCTGCCGTTCAAGTGCCAGCCGCTAGGCCTTGAGTTCGCGTTCCACGTCGGCGGCCATCGGGCCGACCTTCTTCACGGCAGCAATCAGCTGCTCTTCGGTAACGCCGAATTTCTTCGACCAGTCGCGAAGTTCGTAAGCCTCATTCACATTGATGCGGATGCGGTCGGCCTGGCTGGTCTTGGTCTTGTCGTCGGACATGGCGATGCTCCTGGGTTGAGGTGGGCACATCCTGCGGCAATCCAGGAGCTTTCGGTGTATGAGAACTGCCGCTATCGGGTGCCGCCGAGCCGGCTGACTTCATCCTTTGGCGAGCGCCTCGGTGCGGCGCTGCAGCCATGCCAATGCGTCGCCCTCCACCAGCGGAGCAAGCCGCGCGCGAACGGTGGCGTGGTAGTCGTTGAGCCATGCCAGCTCATCGTCGCGCACCATGGACCGGTCGATGCAATGCGTGTCGATCGGGCAGAGCGTGAGCGTTTCGAACTTGAGCATCTCGCCGAACTGCTCCTGCTCGGAAGTGACGAATGGCACATTGAGCACGAGGTTCTCTATGCGGATTCCCCATTGGCCCGGACGATAGAGCCCAGGCTCGTTCGAGGTGATCATCCCCGGCTCCATCGCCATGTGCGGCTCGACGACGGCTTTTGAAATCGTCTGCGGGCCTTCGTGCACATTCATGAAGTAGCCCACACCGTGACCTGTGCCGTGGCCGAAGTCCAGGCCCGCCTGCCAGAGCGGCAGCCGCGCCAGCGCGTCCAGCATCGGGCCGGGCGTGCCGCGCGGGAACGCTGCCACCGAAAGACCGATCATCCCCTTGAGCACCAGCGTGTAGTCGCGCTTGTGCGCTGCGGTGATTTCGCCGATGGGCCAGACGCGGGTGATGTCGGTCGTGCCGCCCAGGTACTGCGCGCCGGAATCGATCAGCAGCAAGCCATTGCCGTCGAGCCACGAATACGAATCGGGCTCTGCTCTGTAGTGCGGCATGGCGCCGTTGCCATTGAAGCCGGCGATCGTGCTGAACGAACGTCCCACAAAGCCGGTGCGCTTGCTGCGTGCCTCGGTGATCCACTCATCCACGGTCAGTTCAGACAGGCGCTCGCCACGTGCCATCGCAGCTTCAAAGCGCGCGTAGAACTCGCACATCGCTGCGCCGTCCTCTTCCATGGCGCGTCGCACGAACTGCGCTTCGGCCTCGGTCTTTCGACTCTTGGCGAACGTGCTGGGGTTGACCGCTTCGATGACTCGCACCTGCGCGGGTACGGCTTCGCGCAAGCCTGACGTGATGCGTCTTGGGTCCACCAGCAGCACAGCATCGGCCGGCAGTGCCGCGAGCGCCTTTGACGCCTGCGCATAAGGTGCGATCTGCACGCCGTCGCCTGCCAGAACCTGCCTGAGCGCTTCGCTGCATTTGCCTTCGGCCAGAAAGAGCGTGGCTGTGTCCGCATCGATGAGCACATGTGCGACGAAGACAGGATTGAAGCTGACATCGGCGCCCCGCAGGTTCAACAGCCAGGCCACGTCGTCGAGCGATGAGATGAAGTGGTGGCTCGCGCCGGCCTGCTTCATGGCACTGCGCACATGGGCGAGCTTGGAAGCGCGGGTGACGGCCGCCTCCGGTGCGACGTGTTCGTAGATCGCCGCATCCGGCAGGCCGGGCCTGTCATCCCATGCGGCATCCAGCACATCAGCATCGCTCTTGACGATGAGCTTGGCTGCAGTGGCTGCACTGCGAATCTGCTGAGCCGCCATCAGGCTCACGACCTGGGCATCGAAGCCGAGCACTTCGCCCGGTGACAGCTGCGCAATGATCCAGTCGATGACGGGCTTGAGCGCGCCCGTGCCGATCTTGACGAGGTCAACGCCTGTGCCCGCCAACTCCCGTTCGGCCTGCGACCAGTAGCGGCTGTCGGCAAAGAGCGCCGCGCGCTTGTCGCCGACCACCAGCGTGCCCATGGAACCCGTGAAGCCACTGAACCATTCGCGGCCTCGCCAGCGTGTGGGCAGGTACTCGGAAACATGCGGGTCCGATGAGGGAACGTACAGGGCCTGCACCTGGGCTTGCTTCATGGCTGCGCGCAACCGGGCCAGGCGTGCAGGGATGGGGGAAGATGGATTTGCTGTCATGGGCTGGATTTTGACGCACTGCGCATTCCCCTGCCCATGGCGCAGGCGCGTCGTCATGGCGCTGCGCACCAATTAAATTGCGCGCAATTGAATTTGACGCTACACTCACGCTCATGCCACGCAAACCAGAACACCGATTCGACAGCAGCCAGGCCCTGCTGCTCGACAACCAGCTCTGCTTTGCGCTGTACTCCGCCTCGCTGGCGATGACCAAACTCTACAAGCCCCTTCTGGATGAGCTGGGCCTGACCTATCCGCAGTACCTGGCCATGCTCGTGCTGTGGGAAGACGATGGCTTGATGGTGTCCGAACTCGGCCAGCGCCTGTCGCTGGATTCAGGAACGCTCACGCCTTTGCTCAAGCGCCTGGAAGCCGCCGGCCTCATCGCCCGCATCCGCGATGTGCAGGACGAGCGCCGCGTTCACATCACCCTCACTGCCGCCGGCCGCAAGCTGCGTTCGCGCGCCCAGAAAATTCCGGGCTGCATCCTCGATGCATCCCAGTGCTCCATTTCCGAACTGGTGCAGCTCACGCGCCAGGTCCGGGATTTGCGCGACAGGCTCAGCGCCTGAACTCCCGCGCCACCTGACGTTCAACCCTCACCACCACAACCCAAAGGAAACCACTATGACCACGCTCGAAAAAGTCCTCTACACCGGCAAGGCCCACACCACCGGCGGCCGCGACGGCCAGTCCCGCACCGACGACGGCCGCCTGGACATCAAGCTGTCGCCTCCCGGCCAGCCGGGCAACGGCACCAATCCCGAGCAGCTGTTCGCTGCGGGTTACTCAGCCTGTTTCCTGGGCGCGATGAAGGCTGTGGCAGGCAAGATGAAGGTCACGCTGCCGGCCGACACGGCCATCGACGCAGAGATTGACCTCGGCCCGATCCCGAACGCCTACGGCATTGCAGCGCGCCTGAACATCAGCCTGCCCGGCATGGACCGCGCCGCCGCGCAATCGCTGGTCGATGCCGCGCACCAGGTGTGCCCGTACTCCAACGCCACGCGCGGCAACATCGACGTGACGATCACGCTGGTCTGAATCGGCTGTCATCCCGGGCTTGACCCGGGATCCACCGCGCAGCGGCGACTGCGCCTGAAATCCATGGATGCCGGACCGAGTCCGGCATGACAGCCACACCGGCTGTCACCCACGCGGCCCGCCTGTGTTGAACAGGCGGGCCGTTTGCGTTACGGTGGCGGCCATGACGACCACCACTTTCTTCGTTGCGCAGAACGAACTTGCCAACACCCGCATCGACTCGCGCGATGATGCCCCCTTGTCCGAGGGACAGATCCGCGTGCACGTCGATTCGTTTGCACTCACTGCGAACAACATCACCTACGCCGCATTCGGTGACGCGATGAACTACTGGCGGTTCTTTCCGACCGGCGAAGCAGGTTGGGGAATCATTCCCGTGTGGGGCTTTGGCACCGTCGTGCAATCGCTGCATCCAGGCATTGCCGTCGGTGAAAAACTCTATGGCTATTGGCCGATGTCCAACATGGCCGTGCTACAGCCTGCGCGCGTGACCGACAACGGTTTTTACGACGCCGCGCCGCATCGCGCCGAGCTGCATTCGCTCTACAACCAGTACCTGCGCAGCAACACCGATCCATTCCACAAGGCAGGCACCGAGCACACGCAGTCCCTGCTGCGGCCCCTGTTCATCACGTCGTGGCTCATCGACGACTTCCTCGCGGACAACGATTTCTTCGGCGCGAATACGGTGCTCCTGTCGAGCGCATCGAGCAAGACGGCGTACGGAACAGCCTTCATGTTGAAGCAGCGGGAAGGCATAGAAGTGGTCGGCCTCACCTCGCCCTCGAACCGCGCATTCTGTGAGAGCCTGGGCTGTTACTCACGCGTGCTGACGTATGACGAACTCGACCAGATTCCGGCGGACACCGCATGCGTGTACACCGACTTCGCAGGCAACGCCGCGTTGCGCCTGAAGATTCACTCGAGATTTGCCAACCTGAAATACAGCTGCTCGATAGGCGGCACGCACGTGGACAAGCTCGGCGGTGCCAGGGACTTGCCCGGGCCGCGACCGACGCTTTTCTTCGCGCCAGCGCAAGTCAAGAAGCGCCAGGGCGAGTGGGGTCCGGCCGAGCTGGGCAAGCGGCTGGTGCAGGCCTGGCACGCATTCAGCGACAGGGCGACTTCGGGCGCGGCGCCGTGGCTGAAAGCGCAGACCCACTCAGGTGCGCCAGCTGTGCAGCAGGCGTATGCGGCCGTGCTGGCAGGCAGGGGCGATCCGCGCGAAGGACACATCCTGTCGCTGTAGACACCCAGGCTGTCATGCCGGACTCGATCCGGCATCGATCGCGCAGCGACTACGGGCGTCGGAAGTCATGGATTGCGGATCAAGTCCGCAATGACAGCCGGGTGCCTGTCATGCCGGACTCGATCCGGCATCCACCGCGCAGCGGCTACGGCCGTCGGAAGTCATGGATTGCGGATCAAGTCCGCAATGACAGCCGGGTGCCTGTCATGCCGGACTCGATCCGGCATCCACCGCGCAGCGGCTATTGGGCTCGATCGCCCACAATCGGGGCATGTCTTCACATCCCTACGAGGTTCTCACACCCGACGTCGTGCTCGATGCATTGGCCAGCGTCGGCCTGATCGGTGACGGGCGGCTCATGTCGCTCAGCTCTTACGAGAACCGCGTGTACCAGGTGCGCCTTGCCGATCCGTACGAGGGCCTGGACGACGTCGTCGCCAAGTTCTATCGACCCGAGCGCTGGAGCAAAGCGCAGATTCTCGAAGAACACGCGTTTGCCGCCGAGTTGATGGAAGCGGAAATTCCAGCGGTAGGCCCGCTCGTGCTCGAAGGCAAGACACTGCATCACTTCAGCGACTTCTCGTTCAGCGTGAGTCCGCGGCGCGGCGGTCGCGCGCCCGAGCTCGACGATGCAGAAGTGCTGGAATGGATAGGCCGCTTCCTCGCGCGCATCCATGTCGTCGGTGCGAACAAGCCATTCGAGCATCGGCCTGTGCTCGACATCAACGTGTTCGGACGCGAGCCGCGTGAGTGGCTGCCCGCTCATCACATGATTCCGCTGGACGTGCAGTCGGCATGGGAGAAAAAATGCGACGAGGCCCTGCGCATGATCGCGGACACCCCGTTGGGTGATGCGAACGGAAAAGGCATGAGGCGGATTCGCCTGCACGGCGACTGCCACCCCGGCAACATCCTTTGGACCCCCGATCAGGGCCCGCACTTCGTGGACCTGGACGATGCACGCATGGGCCCGGCCGTGCAGGATTTCTGGATGCTGCTCTCGGGTGATCGCGCGCAGCGGCAAAAGCAGCTGGGGCCGCTGGTCGATGGCTACGAGATGTTCCGCGAGTTCGATCGCGAGGAACTGGCGCTGATCGAGCCGCTGCGCACGCTGCGCCTCATTCACTACAGCGCGTGGCTTGCGCGCCGCTGGGACGATCCGATCTTCCCGATCAACTTTCCGTGGTTCGGCACGAGCGACTATTGGCAGGGCCAGGTGCAGATGCTCGAGGAGCAGATCGAGGCGATGGCCGAAGCGCCGCTGGTGGTCTGAGACCTAGGCAGGACAGCCCGAGACCGCCAGCGCCTGCGCACGGGTGCCGATCTCGTGCACACCCCCGACGTCCGAGTAGTAAACGTGATCGTCGATGGAATAGTGAACGACATAGATGCCGCCGTTGACTGGGTAATACCGGTAGTAGTACGGGTCGAACCTGCCTGCGCCCGCTGGCGCGCCGAGCTGCGGGTACTGCGCTTCCACCCAGTTGAAGAAGCAGTCCATCGGATTGGTTGTCACCGTGACGGTCTTGACCAGGCCCCACTCCGCGAAATACCCATTCATGCCGGGACGTGCCTGCAACATCACCGTGCCCGCAGCAGATGGTACGAACGAGAAACTTGCCGACGCCGTCGTCGTGGACGCTCCAGGCACCACAGTGTTCAGGCCCGTGCCACGCACGTTGTCGATGTACCAGCCCACGCCGGTGCTCGACTGCGGGAAATACAAACCGTTGGTGAACGCGTAACGGAACCGCACTTTCAGGACGCGGTCGGCGTAAGCGGCCAGCGAGATGCTCCTGGCACTGAAGCCCTCCTCGCCGAAACCGCCGCCGCCCTGCGAACCCACCTGGTCGTACACCACGGTCCATGACACGCCGTCGTCGGCGGAGACCTCCACCATGGCTCGCTGCCCCGATGCAGAAGCACCAAGCCTGCTGTCGAATTGCAGCGACGCGCCGGGGCCTGCCACGAGCTGCTGGTTGAGCAGCATCACCTGGTCGGCGGGCTGCGTGTGCGCGAGGTGGAAAGAGCTCGCACTGCCTGCGCCGACGTCGTTCGCCACGGGGTCGTAGCCCGGACTCGTCGTCAGCGTGAAGTTGCCCGACCCGGACTCGGCGCCATCATTGAGCGAGAACGGCGAGCTGGTCATCGCGCGCCACTCGTACGCCGTTGCGCCGGGTATCGCACTGAAACTGATCGCCGAGGGCTCGCCCACGTAGGCGGTACCGGCGCCTGACAGCGCGATGGGGCCATCGCCGGCACTGCTCTGGTCGGGATCGAACACGGTGGTTGTGTAGGCGATCACCGGTGGAACGCCCGTGCCGGTGATGTTGGCGATCGTGATCGTGTAGGTCGTGTCGCTCGCAGGCCGGGTCCACTGCGCGCCATCGGCATAGGCAACCGGTCGCCAGACCAGCGTGTTCTCGCCGTAACCGTTGACCACCGTTTCCTTCACCGTGGTCATCGGCACGCCGTTCTCCAGCATGGTGACGACCGCCGCAGAAAAATTGGCGCCCGGGTACGACGCCGACCAGCGCGGAAACACCTCGGTGTAGGGCACGTAGCCCTTGGGCGGCCAGGCAACGAAACCGTCGCGCGTTGCAGGGCGAGGCGCAAACATATTGCCGTCCTGCACCCAGATCGCGTTGTAGTTCCAGCCTTGCTCCACGTCGCCCACGCCCATGAGTTGCGTCTGTGGGTAGAGCAGCCAGCGGCGATGCCCCACAACGTTGTTGAACTCGCCTGTATCTTCCATATAGGCCTTGACGCTCCCGACGCCGAGGGTGCCGATGGCGAGGTTGGACTTGCCTGCGGCCTCGGCCGCCGTGGCGCTGTAGCAAGGCGTACCCGACGGTGGAAAGTGGCTGATGGTTTCATTGCGCGCCATCCAGAGCGCCGCCTCTTGCGCCTTGGCGTTGAGTGCCGCATCGAATGTGACGGTCGCAGGCACGCCTGCCATGGCCCGGTACCAGTTGAGCCGGCGCAGCACGGCTGCCTTGTGCTGCGCGCTGGTGTCGCCCGGCGTGCAGGTCCCGGTGTTGCCGGTCCAGCCCGAAGGCACGCCGTTGGAGGAAGCGTGAACTGTCTTGTAGAAAAGCCGCACTTGCTCGCGGCTGGTGGTGTCGACGGAGTAGCCACCATCGCCCTGCGCCAGCGGCGCGCCGCGACGGGCGCGCGGCAGGTTTTCGTCGGGCGCTGCCCGCTCCGGTGGCGTGGGTCCTACGCGCGGGGCGGCCTTGTTCGCCAATGGCAGGGCAGTACTGCCGCTTGCCTCAGGACCGTCCGCGCCACCGCAACCCGCGAGCACGATCGCCAGCAGGGAGACCGCGAGAACGGGCGAACACCTGAGCATGGGGCAGGATTCTGCCCAACAGTGGGCTGCGCGTATAGAGCCGCCGCGCGGCCGGACTCAGGCCAGGCGATTTTCTATCGTGCCTATGCCTGCGATTTCCATCTTCACGACATCGCCGGCGACCAGGTACTTCGGCGGCTTGAACCCGATGCCGACGCCCACCGGCGTGCCAGTGGCGATCACGTCGCCCGGATAGAGCGTGATGCCGGCCGACAGGGTTTCGATCAGGAACGGGATGTTGAAGATGAGGTCTGCCGTGTTGGCGTCCTGGCGGATCTCGCCGTTGACCCAGCAGCGCACCTGCACCTTGTTGCCGTCGCATTCGTCCTTGCTCACCAGCCACGGACCCATCGGACAGAACGTGTCGAACGACTTGCCCATGTCCCACTGCTGGTGGCGCGCCTGCCAGTCGCGTGCGGTGACGTCGTTGACGATGGTGTAGCCCCAGACGTGATCCATCGCGTTGGCTGCCGTGATGCCCTTGCCACCCTTGCCGATGACAACGGCCAGTTCGACTTCGTAGTCGATGGCGTCCGAGATGCCCTTGGGGATGACGATGTCATCGGTCGGCCCGACCACGCACTCGGGCACCTTGGTGAAGATGATCGGATGAGCAGGGATTTCTCCGCCCGACTTGGCGCTGGAGTCGAACCCGCTGCCGGCGAACTCGCGGGCATGCGCGTAGTAATTTTTTCCTACGCAAAAGATGTTGCGACGCGGCCTGGGCAGCGGCGCCGTGAGCTGGACCTGATCGATGGGGATCGCTGCGGACAACGGCGGCAGCGCCTCACCGCGCGACAAACGCTCGATCAGCGACTGGGCGCCCAGCGGCTTCTCGTGCGCTGCCAGCTCGACCGGCTCGATGGAAAGCCCGTCAGCCGAAACGATGCCGGCGCCGGGTTGGCCCTGATGGGTGAAGGCTGCAATCCTCATGGGGAAAACTCTCTCGCGATGGGTCTTCAAATTTAGCATGCTAACGAGCACCCCTTTGATGCAACGCGTCAAATGAACTGACGCCGCGCGTCAAAACACCTTTAACCAGCCCACTCATCATGCAACGCCGTCACACCATTCTTTCCGCCTTGCTTGCCACCGCCTGCGCCGCGATCGCAGCACCCGCATTTGCACAAGCCGCATTCCCCAGCAAGCCGATCACCATGATCGTGCCGTTCCCGCCGGGCGGCCTTGCCGACCTCGTCGCACGGCCGGTCGCCGAGGCCATGTCGCGCGAACTGGGCCAGCCCGTCGTCATCGAGAACAAGGGCGGCGCGGGCGGCGGCATCGGCATGGGCGTAGCAGCCAAGGCGCCTGCCGACGGCTACACCGTGCTCATGGCGCTGTCGTCGTACAGCGTGCTGCCCGAAGCCGACGCCATCCTGGGCCGCTCGCCCATGTATGCGTTCAACGCCCTGCGACCCATTGCGCGGTTCACCGCCGACCCCACCGTGCTGGCCGTGCGAGCCGACGCACCCTGGAAGACCGTGAAAGACTTTGTCGAGGACGCGAAAAAGCGCCCCGGCGCGATCAACTACGGTTCGTCGGGCAACTACGGAACGATGCACGTGCCGATGGAAATCCTGGCGCAGAACGCGGGCGTCAAGCTGACGCATGTGCCGTTCACGGGCGCAGGCCCTGCTGTGGTGGCACTCCTGGGCGGCCAGATCGAAGCGGTTTCATCGGGGCCTGCAACCGTGCTGCAGCACGTCAAGGCCGGCAAGCTGCGCGTGCTCGGCCATTGGGGCGCGGCACGCCTGGACGCCCTGCCCGATGTGCCCACGCTGAAAGAAGCCGGCTACAACGCCGAGTACGCACAGTGGTCGGGCCTGTTCATCCCTGCAGCGACGCCCGAGCCCATCGCGCAGCGCCTGCGCGCGGCGGCACGCGCTGCGGCGAACGATGCCAAGGTCAAGGAAGTGATCCTGAACGCAGGCAGCCCGGTGCTCTACCAGGACACGCCGGACTTCGAGAAGTATGTGCAGGCCGACGTCCGCCGCATGGCGGACGTGGTCAGGAAGATGGGCAAGGTCGAATAACCAAACACCCGGGTTGCCATCGGATGTCATGCCGGGCTTGACCCGGCATCCACCGCGCAGCGGCTACAGCCGTTGAAGGCATGGATTGCGGATCGAGTGCGCAATGACAGCCTCTTTCTGGATGTCATGCCGGGCTTGACCCGGCATCCACCGC
>JAZKFI010000015.1:0-57094 GCA_040386575.1 Pseudomonadota bacterium | reverse complement strand
CGGCTGCAGTCGTTGAAGACATGGATTGCGGATCGAGTCCGCAATGACAGCCTCTTTCTGGATGTCATGCCGGGCTTGACCCGGCATCCACCGCGCAGCGGCTGCAGTCGTTGAAGACATGGATTGCGGATCGAGTCCGCAATGACAGCCTCTCTGGATGTCATGCCGGGCTAGACCCGGCATCCACCGCGCAGCGGCTCAGGCCGTGGAAGCCAGGACTAGACCAGCAGCGCGTTCACCCGCTTCACATACGCGGCCGGATCGGCGGGCAATCCGCCTTCGGCCAGCAGTGCCTGGTCGAACAGGATGTGCGCAAGGTCATCGAAGTGCTCGGAGCTTTCGAGCTTCTTCACGAGTGCGTGATCGGCGTTCACTTCCAGCACCGGCAGGATGTCCGGCACCTTCTGGCCGGCCTGCTTGAGCATGCGTGCCAGTTGAGTGCTCATGCCGCCATCGCTGGCCACCAGGCATGCCGGTGAATCGACCAGGCGCGAGGTGACGCGCACGTCCTGCGCCTTGTCCTTGAGCGCTTCCTTGAGCTTCTCCAGCACCGGCTTGAAGACTTCCGCCGCTTCTTGGGCAGCCTTCTTCTCGGCCTCGTCCTGCAGCGATCCGAGATCGACCGCGCCCTTGGCGACCGATTGCAGCGGCGTGCCGTCAAACTCATGCAGGTGAGACAGCGCCCACTCATCGACGCGGTCGGCCATCAGCAGCACTTCGATGCCCTTCTTGCGGAACACTTCCAGCTGCGGGCTGTTCTTCGCGGCGGCGAGGGTCTCGCCAGTGATGTAGTAGATCGCTTCCTGGCCTTCCTTCATGCGCGCTTTGTAGTCGGCGAATGACACCGTCGGCGTATCCACCGTGGTCGAGGCAAAGCGCAGCAGTTTGGCAAGCCGCTCATGGTTGGCGAAGTCTTCACCCAGGCCCTCCTTGAGCACTGAGCCGAACTCGGCGTAGAACTTCGCGTACTTGCCCTTGTCTTCCTCGCTCGCATCCTCGGCCGTCTCGGCCTTGGCTATGTCTTCGAGCATGCCCAGCACGCGCTTGGTCGAGCCATCGCGGATCGCCTTCACGTCGCGGCTTTCCTGCAGCAACTCGCGGCTGACGTTGAGCGGAAGGTCGGACGAATCGATCACGCCCTTGACGAAGCGCAGGTACGTTGGAAGCAGCGCCTCCGCCTCGTCCATGATGAACACGCGCTTGACGTAGAGCTTCACGCCAGCGGCCTTGTCGCGATTCCACAGATCGAAGGGCGCGTGCGCCGGCACGTAGAGCAGCTGTATGTACTCGGTCGAGCCTTCGACGCGGTTGTGGGCCCACGCGAGCGGCGCTTGCTGGTCGTGGCTGATCTGCTTGTAGAACTCGGCGTACTGCTCGGGCGTGATGTCCTTCTTGCTGCGGCTCCACAAGGCGCTGGCCTGGTTGACGGTTTCCCACTCGTCGGTAGTCACCATCTCGCCGCCCTTGTTGTCTTCGCCTTCTTTCCACTCCTCCTTGCGCATGAGGATGGGCAGCGAGATGTGGTCGGAGTATTTGGAGATGATGGACTTGAGCTTCCAGGTCGAGAGGTAATCGAGCGCATCGTCACGCAGGTGCAGGGTGACGCTGGTGCCACGCTGCACCTGCGTGATGGCCTCGACCTCGAAATCGCCTGCGCCGCCGCTGACCCAGCGCACGCCTTCTTCGGCCGGAACACCGGCGCGGCGCGATTCGACGGAAATCCTGTCCGCCACGATGAAGCCCGAATAGAAACCGACGCCGAACTGGCCGATCAGTTGCGCATCGGCCTTCTGGTCGCCGGACAGGCGGCCCATGAATTCCTTCGTGCCGCTCTTGGCAATGGTGCCGAGGTTGTCGATGGCTTCCTGCTGCGACAGGCCGATGCCGTTGTCGGCGATGGTGAGCGTTTTCGCGTCCTTGTCGAAGCTCACGCGAACTTCGAGGCCCGGCTGGTCTTCATAGAGCGCGTTGTTGTTCAGCGCCTCGAACCGGAGCTTGTCGCAGGCATCCGACGCGTTGGAGATCAGTTCGCGAAGAAAGATCTCCTTGTTGGAGTAGAGCGAATGGGTGACGAGGTGGAGCAATTGCGCCACTTCGGCCTGGAACGAAAGAGTCTGTTTTTGGGTCATGGCATTCAAAGGGGCCGGCGGCCCATGAGATAAGTGTTGCGTGGCGGCATTTAGGGCCGCCTGCCGCATTTTCAAGGATATGGCGTGACAAACTGGACGCCTTGCGGTTTCGGCGGCCGCCGGCGCTCTGCGGCGCTTGTCTTGAGCAGACTGCTGGTTACATTAGGTCCATGGACATCAACCAGATTCCGTTCGACGCATTCGCCCTGGAGTCGCTCGCCACCGCCTCGTCCAGCGGCCCTTCGCAAACCCTGACCTTGCAGCTGTCGCTCGGACCGCTCCCCGGTTTCACGGAACCCATGACGGGCACGGCGTGCATCCCTGCGACGCATTCCCAAGGCCAACTGCACGCAACCGTCTTGCCCGCTGCTGGCGGCGACCTGACGATCACGTTCCAGATCTAGCCCGCCCGCCTACGCAGACTGCTGGCACGCCCCTACGGGGCCATGCACCCGCAGGGCCCATCCTGCGCCTGCCACACGGGGATTCGCAAGCAGGTTTGCGGGTACGTGGGATTGCAGGCAGCCAAATGAACTACAAACGCGTATTGGGGATGGGAAAGAAGGCCGTGGTGGCCTGGATGGACGACTTCGCTCCCAGCATGGGCGCAGCCATCTCTTACTACACGGTCTTTTCGCTGGCGCCGCTGCTCGTGATCGTGATCGCACTCGCAGGTGCGATCTTCGGTCGGGAGGCGGTGACAGGGCAGATCACCGCGCAGCTCGCGGGCCTCATCGGCGTCGAAGGAGCCAAGCTGGTGCAAGGGTTGGTCGCCAGCGCCAGCGACACCGACCGCGGCCTGGTTGCCGGCGCGATCAGCGTGGTCGTGCTCCTGATCGGCGCGACCACCGTTTTTGCTGAACTGCAGAGCGCGCTCGATCGCATCTGGCATGTGCCGGAACGCGAGAAGCCGCATGGCGTCTGGGCCATCGTGCGTGCACGGGTCCTGTCCTTCGGACTGATTCTTGGCCTGGCTTTCATGCTGATGGTGTCGCTGGCCGTCGGCGCCGCAACAGCAGCGCTCGGCACGTGGGTGGGCGCCATGATGCCGGGTTCGGCCGCATTGCTCTACGCGGTGAACCTCGTCGTCTCGCTGGCCTTCTCGACGATCCTCTTCGCGATGATCTTCAAGCTCATGCCTACCGTGCCCGTGGCGTGGCGCGACGTGTGGATCGGCGCCGGAGTCACTGCCGCATTGTTCGAGGTCGGCAAGATCCTGATCGGCCTCTATATCGGCAGGAGCGGCATCACGGAGTCCTTCCAGGCAGCAGGCTCCCTGGTGGTGTTGCTCGCCTGGGTTTACTACGCGGCGCAGATCTTCCTGTTGGGCGCCGAGTTCACCAAGGTGTATGCCGATGAGCATGGCTCTGCTGCGGCAGCGCGGGCGACCGAAGGCACCCATGCCACGGCAGTGGCCGGCATGCCCGTCGAAGTCCAGGGCATCGAATCGGCGTCAGGCGAACCAGCCACGACGCCACCGGCAGGCGCGCCCGAGATGGCCGTTGTCAGGACCGTGACACACATCCAGCTGGCCCTTGCGGTGGCGCGGGTCGTCGGGGAACTGGCTGCGGTGGTGGGGCTTCACCTGGCAGCGGATGCGGCGGCGCGCCGGCGCAAGACGCTTTATCGGCGTGTCGCCTCGCGGTGGAAGCGGTAAACAACAAAAAAGCGCCCGAAGGCGCTTTTTTGTTGGGGTCAGGAGAAAAAGAGGAAGGGGCTCAGACGCCGCCGACTTCGCCGTAGCCGATCTTGCCCAGGCGCACGGCTTCAGCGGCTTGCGCGCGAATCACGCTGGGCTGAACCGTGGACTGGACTTGCGCTGCGACGCGCGAACCTGCCGGCTCGGTGCTGCGGGCGCGAGCGACCGCCGCGGCTTCGGCTTGCACTTCAACGCGAGCGCGGCTGGATTCGAATTTGTGGCCGTATTGCGAAGCGTCGGCTTCGTCGGCGCGGGCAGCGCCCGATGCGATGGCGGCGAGTGCAGCGATGGCGATGATGGCTTTGGAGTTCATGATGGACCTTTCAGTGAGTAAACGAAACTGGGAGAACACGTTTCGGTTGCCGCTTTGTTTCTTGATTCGTTGCTAAGCATCAACCGTGATCTCACTGTAGGTTCGGCTCGTTAGGTGATCCTTAGTGTTTCATTAGCCTTGAATTAGCATGCGGGGCCTGATTGGCAATGCATGAATATTCATGTTTCGGGCCGCTGCGCGGTGGATTGCGGGTCAAGCCCGCAATGACACATCTTCTGGCTGTCATGCCGGACTTGATCCGGCATCCACCGCGAAGCGGCGACTATCCCTGCATCACACGCGATGCAGGCTCGCAGATGACAGCTTCAGGCCGCTTCGACGCGCGCGATGAGCCCGCTGCGGTCGTCGCGGTTGCGCAGCTTGATGCACAGACCGCAACGCTGCGCGGCGGCTTGCGCGATCGCAAGACCCAGGCCGCTTCCGCGCACCTGGCTGCCGGGCACGCGAAAGAACCGATCGAACACACGCGCGAGCAGATCCGGCGGAATGCCCGGACCCGTGTCGATGACCTCGACTGCCGGCTTCGCGCCATCCTGCACCAGCCGCACATCGACGACGCCGCCTTCGGGCGTGTAGCGAAGCGCGTTCTCGATCAGGTTGTCGAGCACGCTGCGCAGGTCGCCCGCCGAGCACTTGAGCGTGGCCGGGCCCTCATGAGGACAGACGAGCCCCAGGTCGATGTTTCTCTGGTCGGCCAGCGTGATGAGCGCATTGATGCTCTCGTGCAGCTGCGCGTGCAGGTCCACCGTGCCCTGGTTGTCCACCAGGGGCGCTTCCTGGCGCGAAAGCTTGAGAAGCTGATCCACCAACCGCTGCGCGCGGCTCACGCCGGCTTCGAGCTGCGAGAAACTCTGCGCGCACGCACCCTGGGGCAAGTCGCGCCGCACATTTTCGAGCTGCAAAGCCACCGCGGTGATCGGCGTGCGCAGTTCGTGCGCAGCGTCCTGCACAAAGCGGCGCTGTGTCGCGAAGGCAGTCCTCAGGCGGGTGAGCAGGCTGTTGAACGAAATCACCAGCGGCTGGATTTCTTCGGGCACGCGATTGAGGGGCAGCTCGGAAATCGTGTTCTCGTCCTGCTGCGCAGCCTGCTTTCCGATGTCCTCCACCGCCCGGGACATCATTCGGGCCATGCCCCACAACATCAGGATCGCGAGCGGCAAGAGAATCAGCACCGGCGCGATCGCAGCGCCGGCACGCTCGAATGCGACGTGCTTGCGAAAGATGCCGCTCTGAAAAACCTGGACCCGCCTGCCGCCATTGCCTTCGGCGGCCGTGGTGTACACGCGCCAGCTCGAATCGGCGGTCTGCACGTCATGGAATCCGGGCTGGGGCTGCAGGCCGGTCGTGACTTGCGGCCACGAGTTCATGCGCTGGCGACCATCGGCCTCATAGACCTGGATGACATAGCCACCCATGCGATGGATGCGATCGGGCGTGGCAGCAGCGGGCACGACGTTTTCTTCCTGGGCCGCGATGGAGTTGCCCAGCTGGGCCATCTGGTCGTCCATGAAATCGCCGACCATGCGGCTGTAGGTCCAGTACGAAAACGCGGCCGACACGCCGCCCACCAGCAGGAACAGCGGAATGAGCCACAGCATCATGGCGCGGCGCAGCGAACACATCGGGCCTTTGGGGAAGAAATGCATCAGTGCGCCTCTTGACCGCCGCTCGCCGTCCCCGGCGCGGTGTTGACCGCAGCGGCGCGTTCAGGCGCGATGCGCCAGCCCAGGCCGCGCACGTTGCGGATGGTGTCCGCACCCAGCTTGCGGCGCATGCCGTGAATCAGCACATCGACCGCATTGCTGCTGACTTCCTCACCCCAGCCATAGATGCGGCTTTCGAGCTGGTCACGCGAGAGGATCGCGCCGGGGCGCTCCAGCAACGCATGAAGCAGCGCGAATTCGCGCGCGGACAGCTGCGAACGCTCGCCCTGCACCAGCACCTCGCGCGTGGTGAGGTCCAGCTGCACATCGTTGCCGCCGATCACCGAGTGCGCCGCGCCATCGCGCCTGCGAATCACGGCGCGCATGCGCGCGAGCAACTCACGGAAATCGTAGGGTTTGACCAGGTAGTCATCAGCGCCTATGTCCAGGCCCGTGATGCGGTCGTCGATGCCATCGCGCGCCGTGAGCACCAGCACCGGCGTGTGGTCGCCTGCTGTGCGGGCCTTGCGCAGCACCTCGATGCCGTCGCGCTTGGGCAAGCCCAGGTCGAGCAGCACGCATGCGTAGCCACCGTCGGCCATGGCGCTTTGCGCAAGAAGACCCTCTTTCACCCAGTCGACCGAAAAGCCGTTGGCCGCCAGCGCCTGTTTCAGGCTGTGGCCAATCATCTCGTCGTCTTCAACCAGGAGCACTCGCATGGCTGGATTGTCCTACCGCAGGCGCCCGCCTGCATTCCAGCGCATGGCACGCACTTCGTCGCGCAGCCAGTACGCGCCTTCGACCACCAGTCCCGAGGCTGCCAGTGCGGCAATTGCGAGAAGCGGCGACAGGGCGACACCCCAGGCAGCGACGCCCGCGAGCATGACGGCGCCGGCGACCACTGCAGTCAGCAGCAGGGCCATCAGGATTCGGGTCGTGGGGGAGCTATGCATGGTGTGTCCTTCCAGAGGGAATGCCCGCACTGTATGCCCGGATATTTAGCGGCGAATTAGCGTTGTGCTCGATCGCAAGCCGCAGCCGCTTCGCGGTGGATGCCGGATCGAGTCCGGCATGACAGCCGATAAAGAGAGGCTGTCATTGCGGACTTGATCCGCAATCCATTGGCGATCAGGCGCAGCGTCCGCTGCGTGGCGGATGAAGGATCAGTCCGGCATGACAGCCCATTCAGGTCACTTGGGCAGCGATTCGACTTCCCTGACCCATCTATCCACCAGCCGGCGGCGCTCCGAAGCGCGGCCGTACTTCTCGAAGTCGTACTTGACCAGGCGCACGTCATCGATTTTCGGGATGCGCGGATCGGGCTTGAAGGTCTTGTTGGCAGGCACCTGCAGGCTGTTGGCGCGCGCGCCGACCTGCTGGCCTTCCTTGCCCATGAGCCAGTCGTAGTACTTGCGCGCGGCGTCGCGGTTGCGCGAACCCTTGATGAGCGCGATGCCGCCGATCTCGTACCCCGTGCCTTCGCACGGCGCGGCCGAAGAAACCGGAAACTTGTTGGTGATCCGCTCGTTCTCGAATCCGAAGATGAAGCTCACGCCAATGCCCACCTCGCCCTTGGCCACGGTGCGCGCCTGCGCCGTGCCGCTGCGGGTGTATTGCGTGACGTTCCTGTGCAGCTTCTTCAGGTAATCGAACGCCTGCTCCTCGCCCCACATCTGCACCAGCCCCGCCATGATGGTATAGCCCGTGCCGCTGGAGCCCGGGTGCGAGGTTTCGATCTCGCCCTTGTAGCGTGGATCGAGCAGGTCCTTCCAGCATTTGGGCGCGGGCAGCTTCTTCTTTTTCAGCACTTCCTCGTTCCAGCCGAAGCCAATCGCGCTCGTGTAGAAACCGCCCACATAGTTCTGGCTCATCGCGTACTGCCGCACCGCCCATCCATGCAGGTCGTTCAGGTAGTCGGGCCGGTACGCATCGAGCAAGCCCATTTCGGCGGCCTGGTAGTAAGGGTCGCCCGTGCCGCCCCACCAGATGTCGGTCTTGGGGTTGGCCTGCTCGGCGCGCAACTGCGCCAGCGCCTCGCCGGTCGCCTTGCGCGTTTGCAGCACCCTGATTCCAGTGGCGCGGGTGAAATCCTGCGCGGCGAGTTCGCACCACGACTGGTCGGTGCTGCAGATCGCATTGACCGTGCCCTGCGCCTGCGCGCCGGTGCTGTGCATGCCCAACGTGAATGCGGCAATGGCACCGATGACGAGTGTCTTGAATCCGTGTTTCATGGCAGCTCCCTCAAAACCGTTCATCAGGCGCCAGGTAACGCCACTGTCCCACCGGCAACTGACCGAGCAGCACGCGGCCGATTCGCACGCGCTTCAGGCCCACCACCTTCAGGCCCACCTGCTCGCACATGCGGCGGATCTGCCGCTTCTTGCCTTCCCTCAGCACGAAGCGCAACTGCTCGGGATTTTGCCAATCGACCTGCGCGGGCTTGAGCGGCTGGCCGTCCAGGCTCAGGCCGTGGCGCAGCCGGGCCATCTGCGCCCGCGGAAAAGCCGCCTGCACGTCGAGCGTGACATCACCGTAGCTCACGCGCACCAGGTATTCCTTTTCGACTTCGCTGTCTTCGCCAATCAGCTGGCGCGCGACACGGCCGTCCTGCGTGAGCACCAGCAGCCCGATCGAGTCGATGTCCAGCCGTCCGGCAGGCGCCAGGCCCCGCAGCTGCGAATGCGCAAAACGGTTCTTCGAGCCATCGCCGCGCCAGTGGTTGCGGTCCTGCACCAGAACGACGGCGGGCTCGTGCCCGTCTTCGGCCTGCCCGCTCACATAGCCCATCGGCTTGTTCAGCAGGATGGTGACTTGTTGCTGCTGCTGGCCGTGGGCCTTGCGATCCACTTCGATGCGCGCATCGGGCGTGACCTGCAGCCCCATCACGGCGATCTCGCCGTTGACGCGAACCCAGCCCCTGGCGATCCAGTCATCGGCCTCGCGGCGCGAGCACATGCCGAGTTCGGCCATGCGCTTGTTCAGGCGTGAAGTGGGAGCAGCTCCGGCGGGCGATTCAGGCAAGGTGGCGGTCCTGTGGATACGTGACGCTGCCGATTGTCGCCGCTACTCGTGCCGCAGCGCCTCGATCGGATCCATACGGGCTGCGCGCCGCGCCGGGAAGTACCCGAACAGCACGCCGATACAGGCGGCGAACACGAACGACAGCACGTTGGTCAGCGGGTCGAAGAGGAAGGGCACCCCCATCGCCGCCGCCAGGCCGATGGACATGCCTGCCGCGATGGCGATGCCCACGATGCCGCCCAGCGCCGCGAGAACCACGGCCTCGATCAGGAACTGCAGCAGCACATCGCGTTCCAGTGCACCGATGGCAAGCCGCAGGCCGATCTCGCGGGTGCGCTCCGTCACGCTGACCAGCATGATGTTCATGATGCCGATGCCGCCCACCAGCAGGCTCACGGCGGCCACGGCGCCCAGCAGCATCGTCATCACCTGCGTGGTTCCAGAGAGGGTCTGCGCCAGCTGCTGCGTGTCCAGCACGTTGAAGTTGTCGTCGTCGCCCGCGGCGAGCTTGCGGCGCTCGCGCAGCAGCTGCGTGAGGCTCTGCTTCAGCCGGGTGGCATCGCTGGCATCCTGCATCGACACCAGCAGCGTGTTGATGCGCTGGTTGCCGGTGACCCGGCGTTGCAGGGTGCGAAGCGGCACCAGCACCGTGTCGTCCTGGTCGTTGCCCATCGCGCCTTGCCCCTTGCCGGCGAGCACGCCGACCACGGCGCATGAGAACTGCTTGATGCGCAATTGCTCGCCCAGGCCTCGGGTCGCGCCGTAGATCTCGCGGCGCACGGTCTCGCCGACGATGCAGACCGCACCGCCCGAAAGCAGCTCGTCGTCTTCGAACTCGCGCCCCGATGCGAGCTTCCAGTTGCCCGTCTGGAACCACGCGTTGGTGCTGCCGACGACGTTGGTGGACCAGTTGCGTCCATTGCCGACCACGGTGACGTTCGTCCGCGCCTCGGGTGCCACGGCTTCGACGCCGCCGATCTGCGCGAGGATGGCATCGCCGTCGGACTCCTTGAACGCGGGTGCACCGCCGCCGGGGCCGCCCGGTCCCTGCCGCTGGCCCGGCCGCACCATCAGCAGGTTGGTGCCCAGGCTGGAGATCTGCATCTGCACGGCCCGCGTGGCGCCATTGCCGAGCGTGACCATGGTGATCACGGCGCTGACACCGATCACGATACCCAGGATCGTGAGGAACGAGCGCAGCAGGTTGCGCCGGATCGAGCGCAATGCGAGGAACAGCGTGTTGACCAGCATCAGCGCGTCCCGGCAGTTGTGACGACCGGCGTGTCGCTCTCGATGAGGCCATCGACGAAGCGCACCACGCGCCGCGCGTAGGCAGCCATGTCGGCCTCGTGCGTGACCATCAGCACCGTGATGCCGTGGTTCAGGTTGAGGTCGCGCAGCAGCTCCATGATCTCGCGGCTGCGCTGCGTGTCGAGGTTGCCTGTGGGTTCGTCGGCCAGCAGCACCGCGGGCTGCGTCACCAGCGCGCGCGCAATCGCCACGCGCTGCTGCTGCCCGCCCGACAGCTCGGCCGGCGTGTGGGTCTCCCATCCGTGCAGCCCGACGGATTCCAGCGCCTTCGCTGCGGACGCATGCCGCACCGCAGCGCTTTCGCCCCGGTACAGCAGCGGCAGCTCCACGTTCTCCTGGGCAGATGTGCGTGCCAGCAGGTTGAAGCCCTGGAACACGAAGCCGAGGTAGCGGCGGCGCAGCAATGCCCGCTCGTCGCGCGACAGGCGCTCGACATGCATGCCGCGAAACAGGTACTGCCCGGCGCTGGGCGTATCGAGGCAGCCCATGATGTTCATCGCGGTCGACTTGCCCGAGCCGCTCGGTCCCATGATCGCGACGAACTCGCCGGCCCGGATGTCCAGGTCTATGCCCTTGAGCGCCATCAGTTCGGCCTGCCCGCTGCCATAGACCCGGGTCACGCCGCGCAAGCGGATCAGCGGCAGGTCCGCCGGAGCGCTCATGGCGCGTCCGAAGTCTTCTGGTCGAAGATGACCTGCATGCCGGCCTTGAGTTCCCCCGACGTGATTTCGGTCATGCGGCCGTCGCTGATACCTGCCATCACCGAAAGCGGCGCGGCCTTGCCGTCTTGCAGCACCCACACCCGGCGGGCGGCCGCGCCTGGCTGGTCCGTGGCGGCGGAACCCGAATTGCGGGCGCGGCGCGGCATGCGGGGGGTCAGGCGCGCGACGATGCCGCCGCTGGCCGCCGGTTGGGTGGCAGCCGCTGCAGCCGCATCGACGGGTTCGAAACGCAGCGCGCTGTTGGGCACCAGCAGCACATCGTTGCGCTGCATCGCAATGATGTTCGCGCTCGCCGTCATGCCGGGGCGCAGGCTGAGGTCGCTGTTATTCACGTCCAGGTGCGTGAGGTAGGTGACCACGTTGTCCGTGATGGTCGAGCCGAAGGCCACGCGCGTGATCGTGGCCGGGTATTGGCGCCCGGGGTACGCACTCACGGTGAAGGTGGCGTTCTGCCCTGCCTTCACCGAGCCGACGTCGGCCTCATCGACGTAGACCTGCAGCCTCAGCTTAGCCAGGTCTTCGGCGACGGTGAACAACGTCACGGCCTGCAGTGACGCCGCCACCGCATTGCCGGGATCGACATTGCGGGTGAGGATGACACCGTCGGATGGGGCACGGATCGACGCCTTCGACAGGTTGATCCCGTCGGTGGACAGCGCCGCATGCGCATCGGCCACACCGGCGCGCGCGCTGGTCTCATCCGCGACCGCACGGGCGAGCGCGGCGCGTGCGCCATCCATTTCGGCGCGCGACGGAACCTTGCCGCCGGACAGCTGCGAAACCTCCTCGAATCGCGCGAGGCTGGCCCGGGCCTCGCGCACCGTCGCCGCCGACTGGGCGACCCTGGCGGTGGCCGCAGCCAGCGACGCACGCGAACGCAGGATCTGGTCGTTGAGTTTTGCAGTGTCGAGCTCGACAAGGACCTGGCCCTTGCGAATGCGGTCGTTCACATCCACGTTGACCTTGAGCACGGTGCCCGAGAGTTCACTGCCGATATTGATGGCCCGCGTCGGCTGCAGCGTGCCGTTCGCCGTGACGGTCAGGGTCAGGTTGCCGCGGCCCACGGGCTGCGTGCTGTAGCTGGGTGCCGCGTTGGCCGCCTGGCGGGCCTGCCAGTACCACGCGCCTGCGGCCAACAGCACGGCCAGCGCGGCGGCGGCCCACAGCGCCGGACGGCGGTACCAGGGTCGCACGATAGCGCCGTCATCGAGCGACGCGATGTCTGTTGAACTCGCCGGCGGGGCGGCGGCCGGTTGCGACGCCGATGCGGATGCGGGAAGTGGACTGTTCATGTGGGAGCGCTTCCTGCCGGCGAGGGCGCCAGCGTCGTGTCGTCATCGGGCAGCCAGCCGCCACCCAGCGCCTTGTAAAGACGCACATGGTCGGCCGTCACGTCGGCGGCGGCGCCGGCGACGCTGTCTTGCGTGGACAGCTGGTTGCGCTGCGTTTCCAGCACCACCTGGAAATCCACGAGCCCGCTCGAATAGCGCTGGCGCGCCATCAGCGCTGCGTTGGCGGCGGCGCCAGCGGCCTGCTGCAGATGCGCCAGCCGTTCGCGGTCACCGCGCAGCGCCGACAGTGCGTCTTCGACCTCCTTCAATGCCGTCAACACGGCGCCGCGGTAGGCCGCAACGGCTTGGTCCATGGCTGCCTGCTGCGCGCGCACCTGGGCCTGCCCGGCACCGCCGTCGAACAGCGGCCATGCAAGGCCTGCGAGCAACGAACTCGCCACCGAGCCGCCGCTGGTCAATGAGCCAACCGTGAGCGCACTCAAGCCGAGCGAGCCGGCCAGCCGGAAACTGGGGAGCGTCTGGGCGTGGGCCTGCGAAACCCGGGCCGATGCAGCCACCACCTGGTACTCGGCGGCGCGAATGTCGGGCCGCTGGCGCAAGGTGTCCGCAGGCAGGCTCAGCGCCATGCCGGCCGGGGCCGCAGGAATTTGTCCGGGCGCTTCGAGCAAGGCCGACAACGCCATCGGCGGCTGGCCGGTCAGCGTTGCCAGGGCATGCACAAGCTGCTGGCTGGCTGCACGCAGCACGGTCGCCTGCGCACGCGCCTGTTCGGCTGCTGCGCGCGACTGCTCGGCTTCGAGCGAGGAGACGAGTCCGGCCTGCAGCCGCCATTGGGTGATCTGAAGGAGTTCCTGCTGGCTCGCCAGGTTGTCCAGGGCGATCGCGAGCCGCGCCTGCCCGCTGCGCAGCGCGATGTAGCCCAGCGCGACTTCGGCGGCGATCGAGACCTGCGCGTCTGCGAGATTGGCGGCGCCGGCGCGCTCGACTGCAACACCCGCCGCGACCGCGCTTTTCTTGCCGCCGAAGACATCGAGCTCCCAGGCCGCATCGAGCCCGACGCGAAAACTGTTCGACGCACTGCCGCCGCCCGAGCGGCTGCGCGCGGCCGAACCCGACCCGTCGAGAGCCGGCAGAAGACCGGCGGCCGCGGCTTCCCGCTGCGCGCGTGCTTGCGCCAGCGACGCTTGCGCGATGGCGATGGTGTGGTTGGACCGCAGCGCATCGGCGACCAGCCGCGCCAGCAGGGGATCGTCCAGCCGCAACCACCACTGCGACAACGCCAACGGGCCGGCGCGAGCTGGGGGTTCGCCCTGCGACCAGGCCGCTGGCACGTCGAATGGCAGCGATGCAGCGGTGGGCGCAGGCCCGCTCGCGCAGCCACCGAGCACGAAGCCCAGCGCGACGCCCGTCAGCGCGCCTGGCAGGCGAATCAGCATGGGTGCAAAGCGTCAGTTGCTCAGCAGCAGTTGCAAGATGATGCCCGTCGCGATGGCCACCAGCACATAGTCGGCGCCTACCTGGACCCAGTAGTATCCATGAGGCGGCGCAGGCAGGTAATGGCCGCGCCAGTCGTCGACGATGTAGTTGTAGTGGCGGTATTCCAGCGGCAGACGGTCCCCGCGGTAGAACCGATGGTCCGGGCCGGCGCCGCGCTCATTGGGCCGGCGATCGCCCCGCCACTGGTCAGGCGGGCCCGCGCGCTGCACCGGAGGCTGCCAGTTGCCTGGCGCTCGGCGCTGGTCCGGGCGCACCTGTTGCTGACCAGGGCGTTGTGCCTGACGCTGGTCCGGGCGTTGCACCTGTCGCTGCGCCTGTCGCTGGTTGTAGCGCTGTGCATCGCGATAAGCCTTGCGCTGCAAGTCCTGGTCCCCGTCGCCCTGGGCTGACACGGGCGTGGCCATTGCAAGGGAAAGCGCCACCAGTGCGGCGAGAAATTCGGTATGTTTCAAGAGGGCCTCCATCGGGTCGCCATGCCCACTGCATGCAATCCCACAGTAGCCCTCTGGCGCCATCGGGCGTTGACATTCGTCAACGCGACCCTCTATAGGCCCGATTGACCGACCCGCCCTGCGCAGGCGCCCTCAGTTGCCCAGCAGGATCTGCACGATGAGGCCGGTCGCGACTTCCACCAGCAGGAAATCGTCGCCCCAATGCACCCAGTAATAACCGCGAGGTGGCGCGTAGAGGTAGTACGGCCGCCAATCCTGGATCACGTAGCGGCGCTGGCGATATTCATAGGGCAGGTGGTCACCGCGGTAGTAACGGTAGCCAGGACCCGCGCCGCGCCAGTCGTGGCGCGTCTGCGGCCCCCAGTGACGGGGGTCGTCGCGATAGCCGCGGCGGTTGCCGTCGCGATGGCCGTCCCATCTGCCATCGCGATGCCCATCGGGGCGTCCATCACGATTCCAGTCAGGGGCGCCACCCTGCCGTCCGTCATGCCGGAAGTCATTGCGCGGAGCCTCCTGAACGTAGCGCGGATCGCCCCGGCGGTCGTCACGGCGAGGGCCTTCGACCGCCCTGCGTTCCTGGTCGCTGCGCCGCTGTTCGGGCGGACGCGCGGGTTGCACCTGCGCGGGTGCAGGTCGCGTGGCCTTCTCGCGTTTGGCGCGCTCGGCCGCTTCCATGGCCTGGCGCCGCGCGCCTTCATCGCCGTCGCCTTGCGCGAATGCAAGACCGCTGGCGGCGAAGTGAAAACCGAGAACAACGGGTAGGAATGTGCGTCGCTTCATGCGCATGATTGTGCGCCGCTGCCCGCACCTGCGAAACCGACTTTACCTCCCGTTAAAGATGTGTTTACCGCTCCGTGCGGACCACGACGCTGGAGCGCAGCGCCTGCAGGTCCAGTATGCGCAGGCCGCCGTATTCCACACGGATGGTGCCCTGCGCTTCCAGCGCCGTCAGCGCCTCGTTGACCCGCTGGCGCGACAGCCCCACCAAATACGCCAGCTCCTGCTGCGTGATGCGCAGGACGTGGCCCACGCCAGGAAACAGCACGGGGTTGAAGAGCGATGCCAGGCTGCGCGCCACACGCACATCCGGGTTGTTCATGCGGTCGATCTCGCGCGCGGCAATGAATTGGCCCAGGCGCTCGTTGAGCTGGTTCATCACGAAGCGGTTGAAACCGATGGAGTGATCGAGCAGCCAGTGGAAGGTGTCGGCCGGGATGCCGGCGATCAGGCTCTTGCGCAGCGCCTGGATGTTGTACCGGTAGGTCTCGCGCTTGAGCACGGTTCCTTCACCGAACCAGCCGCCGGGCGGCAGCCCCGAGAACGTCATGGTCTGGCCTTCGGCGTTGTCGCTGCTCATTTTCAGCAGGCCCTCGATCACCCCGAACCAGTAGGTCACGGGACGGCCGACGCGACACACGAAGTCGCCGGGCATCGCCTCGCTGACGGCAACCGCCTGCACCGCACGTTCGCGTTCGCCGGGCTGCAGGACTGTCAGCCACGGGATGCCCGCGAGTTCCTGCGAGGTCGGCGCGCGGCGGCGTTGGTGAAGCGTGAGGTCGGGGGCCACTTGCAGTCAGTCGTTGGTGCTGGGGTGAGGGTACGGCGTGCAGCCGTCGGCGCAAGCCCTACTAGGACATTCCCTAGGAATGTCGTCGCAAAGACACCATGGCGTCAAACCCGGGCCTAGCATCCGCCCAAGTCGCGTAATCGCTGACTCGAACACAAAAGGAATTCCTCGCATGGAGACCACGTTCCCGCGCCTGCTGCTCAAACATGCCGCCGAGCGTCCGGCCGATGCCGCGATGCGCGAGAAGGAGTACGGCATCTGGCAGACGCACAGCTGGTCCGACATGGCCACGCTGGTGTCGCAGATCGCATGCGGCCTGCATCGCGCGGGCCTCACGCGCGGGGAACACATGGTGGTGGTGGGTGCCAACCGGCCTCGCCTGTACGCAACGATGCTGGCAGCCCAGTCACTCGGCGCGATCCCGATTCCGCTTTACCAGGACGCCGTCGCTGCCGAGTGCGTGTTCCCGATCAACAACGCGGACGTGCGATTCGCGTTTGCCGAAGACCAGGAACAGGTCGACAAGCTGCTCGAAGTGCGCGAGCAGTGTCCGCAGATTTGCGCGATCTATTTCGATGACCCGCGCGGCCTGCGCAAGTACGCCGAGCCGGGCCTGCAATCGCTGGATGCGCTGATCGAATCGGGCGCTGCGTTTGCGAAAGAACATCCCTCGTTCTATACGGACGAAGTTGCGAAGGCACAGCCTGACGATGTGGCTGCCATGTTCTTCACTTCGGGCACGACCGGCAATGCAAAAGGCGTTGTCCACACCCATCGCACGCTGCTCGACCGCGGCCACGCCGGCGCGATCTTCGACAAGCTCACCGCGCACGAAGAAGTGCTCGCGTACCTGCCGCCGGCCTGGATCGGACAGAACATCTTCAGCTACGCGCAGTGGCTGGCCTGCGGCTATGTGGTGAATTGCCCGGAGTCGAGCGCCACCGTGATGATCGACCTGAAAGAGATCGGCCCGACCTACTACTTCGCACCGCCTCGCGTGTTCGAGGGCCTGCTCACCACGGTGATGATCCGCATGGAAGACGCGGGCTGGATCAAGCGCAAGATGTTCCATGCGTTCATGGATGTGGCGCGCAGGGTCGGTCCGGCACTCATGGACAAGAAGCCCGTCGGCGCGATCGACCGGCTGATGTATTCGCTGGGCAACCTGCTGGTGTACGGGCCGCTGCGCAACAACCTGGGCTTCTCGCGCGTGAAGGTCGCCTATACGGCGGGTGAGGCGATCGGGCCGGACCTGTTCAGCTTCTATCGCTCGATCGGCATCAACATCAAGCAGCTCTACGGCTCGACCGAGACAGCCGTGTTCGTCTGCCTGCAACCCGACGACCAGGCGCGCGCCGACACGGTGGGCATTCCGATCAGCGGCGTGGAGATCAAGGTCGCCGACAACGGCGAGATCCTGGTCAAGTCGCCCGGCCTGCTCAAGGAGTACTACAAGAACCCTGCGGCCACCGCCGAAGTGCTGACCGCTGACGGCTGGTATCACACGAGCGATGCGGGCTTCATCGACGCGCACGGGCATCTCAAGATCATCGACCGCGTCAAGGACGTGGGCCGCATCTCGGGCGGCGCCAACGACGGCGCCATGTTCGCGCCCAAGTATGTGGAGAACAAGCTCAAGTTCTTCCCGTACATCAAGGAAGTCGTGGCCTATGGCGACGGTCGCGAAAAAGTGTGCGTGATGATCAACATCGACTTCGATGCAGTGGGCAACTGGGCCGAGCGCCGCAACCTGCCATACGCGGGCTACACCGACCTGGCGCAAAAGCCCGAGGTCTATGAGCTGATCCGCGATTGCGTCGAGAAGGTCAACGCCGACCTGGCTGCCGACACGCTGCTGGCGGGTTCTCAGATCAGCCGCTTCCTCGTGCTGCACAAGGAGCTCGATGCGGATGACGGCGAACTCACGCGGACCAACAAGGTCCGCCGCGGCTTCATCGCCGAGAAATACGACGTGCTGGTCGATGCGCTGTACGGCGGCAAGACCGAGCAGTACATCGAAACGCAAGTGAAGTTCGAAGACGGCCGCACCGGCAGCGTGAGTGCCACGCTGAAGATCGCGGATACGAAACTCTTTGCACCTGTGAAGGCGGCGGCATGAACATGATGAGCGAAGCAGCCATGCTCGACCGGGGCGCTCCGGGGCGCACCACCGGCGAAGTGATCCTGGATGTGCAGAACATCTCGCTGAGTTTCGGCGGTGTGAAGGCACTCTCGGACATTTCATTCAATGTGAAGGAACACGAGATCCGCGCGATCATCGGCCCGAACGGCGCAGGCAAGAGCTCGATGCTCAACTGCATCAACGGCGTGTACCAGCCGCAGCAGGGCTCGATCACTTTTCGCGGCCAGACCTTCAAGCACATGAACAGCCACCAGGTGGCAGTGATGGGCGTGGCGCGCACTTTCCAGAACCTCGCGCTCTTCAAGGGCATGAGCGTGCTCGACAACATCATGACGGGCCGCAACCTGCGGATCAAGAGCAACCTCTTCATGCAGGCGCTGCGCATCGGGCCGGCCGAACGCGAGGAGATGCGGCATCGCGAGTTCGTCGAACACATCATCGACTTCCTGGAGATCCAGGCCTTTCGCAAGACTCCCGTCGGGCAACTGCCCTACGGCCTGCAAAAGCGGGTGGACCTGGGCCGCGCGCTGGCGATGGAGCCGCAGGTGCTGCTGCTGGACGAGCCGATGGCCGGCATGAACGTGGAAGAAAAACAGGACATGTGCCGCTTCGTGCTCGACGTGAACGACGAGTTCGGAACGACGGTGGTGCTGATCGAGCACGACATGGGGGTGGTGATGGACATCAGCGACCGCGTCGTGGTGCTCGACTACGGCAAGAAGATCGGCGACGGCACGCCGGACGAAGTGCGAAACAACCCTGAAGTCATCAAGGCGTATTTGGGAACGAGCGAGTAATCCATGGGACCAGTCATCGAAACCATCATCGGCGGCCTCATGTCGGGCATGCTGTATTCGCTTGTGGCGCTCGGCTTCGTGCTGATCTTCAAGGCCTCGGGCGTCTTCAACTTTGCGCAGGGCGCCATGGTGCTGTTCGCGGCGCTGGCCATGGCGCGACTGTCGACCTGGATTCCGGAGCTGACCGGAATCGAGAACAAGTGGATCGCCAACATCCTGGCCTTCGCCGGCGCACTGGTCGTCATGATCATCGTCGCGTGGCTCATCGAGCGCTTCGTGCTCGGCAAGCTCGTCAACCAGGAAGGCGTCACGCTGCTGATGGCCACGCTGGGCGTGTCGTACTTCCTGGATGGCTTCGGGCAAACGATCTTCGGCTCGTCGATCTACAAGATCGATATCGGCATGCCCAAGGATCCGATCTTCATCCTCGAATCGACCTTCCAGGGCGGCCTGCTCATCAACAAGGAAGACATGTTCGCGGCCGTGATTGCCGCGGGCCTTGTTGCGTCGCTGGCTGCCTTCTTCCAGTACACGAGCACCGGGCGCGCACTGCGCGCAGTGGCCGATGACCACCAGGCCGCGCAGTCGATCGGCATTCCGCTCAAGCGCATCTGGGTGATCGTGTGGAGCGTGGCGGGCTTCGTTGCGCTGGTCGCGGGAATGATCTGGGGCAGCAAGCTCGGCGTGCAGTTTTCGCTGTCGGTGCTCGCGCTCAAGGCCCTGCCGCTGGTGATCCTGGGCGGGCTCACTTCGGTGCCGGGCGCGATCGTGGGCGGGCTGATCCTGGGTGTCGGCGAGAAGCTCGCCGAAGTGTTCCTCGGACCGTTTCTCGGTGGTGGCATCGAGATCTGGTTTGCATATGTGCTGGCGCTGGGTTTCCTGCTGATCCGTCCGCAGGGCCTGTTCGGCGAAAAGATCATTGATCGCGTATGAGCAGAGTTAACCGTCATTGCAACCAGGCCGCTTCGCGGTGGATGCCGGATCGAGTCCGGCATGACAGGGCAATAGGCTGTCATTGCGGGCTCGACCCGCAATCCATGACTTCATGCAGCATGACAAGGTACTGAAATGATCTACCGCGAAAACGGCCAATTCAAAACCAGCTACCGCGCTGACCAGCAGATCTTCCCGATCTCGCAGGACCGCGTCGCCATCCTTGCGCTGCTTGCCATCGCGCTCTTCGTCGTCCCGTTCTTCGCGAGCGACTACCTGTTTCGGGCGATCATCATTCCGTTTCTCATCATGTCGCTCGCCGCACTCGGCGTGAACATCCTGGTGGGCTACTGCGGACAGATCTCGCTGGGCTCCGGCGCCTTCATGGCCGTGGGCGCATACGGCGCGTACAACTTCTTCGTTCGCCTGCCGGGCCTGCCGCTTGTCCCGGCGCTGATCCTGGGCGGCCTCTGCGCGACGTTCTTCGGCATCCTCTTCGGCCTGCCCAGCCTGCGCGTGAAGGGCCTGTACCTTGCAGTGACGACGCTTGCAGCGCAGTTCTTCTCGGACTGGATGTTCCTGCGCATCAAGTGGTTCACGCTCGACACGCCGTCGGGTTCGGTGTCGGTGTCCAACCTGCAGGTGTTCGGACTTCCCATCGAGAGCGCCGTCAGCAAATACCTCTTCTGCCTGGTGATCCTCGCGGTGGTCGCGCTGATGGCCAAGAACCTCGTGCGCAGCGCGATCGGCCGCGAGTGGATGGCGATCCGCGACATGGACGTGGCCGCAGCGGTGATCGGCATCCGTCCGATGTACGCCAAGCTGACCGCGTTTGCCGTGAGCTCTTTCATCATCGGCGTGGCTGGCGGGCTCTGGGCCTTTGTCTATCTCGGCGCGTGGGAGCCTGCAGCGTTCTCGGTTGACATGTCGTTTCGCCTGCTCTTCATGGTGATCATCGGCGGCATGGGCTCGATCATGGGCAGCTTCTTCGGCGCAGCGTTCATCGTCGTGCTGCCGATTTTCCTGAACCAGTTCCTGCCCAAGTTCGTGGGCCTGTTCGGCATCGCGATGTCCACGGCTGGCGTGTCGCATGCCGAGCTGATGATCTTCGGCGCGCTGATCGTGTGGTTTCTCATTGTCGAGCCGCACGGCCTGGCCAAGCTCTGGTCCACCGGCAAGCAGAAGTTGCGGCTGTGGCCGTTTCCTCACTAGGGAATTAGGTGGGAACGATGTGCTCGCAATTCCCGATGCATTGGCGCAGTCGTCGCGCTTTGATCCGCAACTGGTAGTCCGTTTTTTTCGAAGAGTGCTTCAACCTTTCATTCAGGAGACAAACATGAAGCTTTCCCATCTCATCCTGGCTGTGTCGGCAGTTGCCGCGGCCGCGCCCCTCGCGGCGCTGGCGCAAGCCAAGGAACAGTTCATCCCGGTGCTGTCGTATCGCACGGGACCCTACGCACCCAACGGTGTGCCATGGGCCAATGGCTACGTGGACTACCTGAAGCTCGTCAATGCGCGCGGCGGCATCAACGGCGTCAAGCTCACCTGGGAAGAGTGCGAAACCGGCTACGACACGGCGCGCAGCGTGGAGTGCTACGAGCGACTCAAGGGCAAGACGACTTCGTTCGTGCAGCCGCTGTCCACCGGCGCAACCTTCGCCATCACCGAGAAGGCCCCGGTCGACAAGATCTCGGTCGTGACCGTGGGTTACGGCCGCAGCGAGAGCGCGGACGGATCGGTGTTCAAGTGGAACTTCCCGATTGCCGGCACCTACTGGGTTGCGAGCGACACCATCCTCCAGGCGATCGCCAAGAAGGAAGGCGGCGCGATGGACAAGCTCAAGGGCAAGAAGATCGCGCTCGTCTACCACGACAGCCCGTTCGGCAAGGAGCCGATTCCGCTGATGCAGGAGCGCGCGAAGATGCACGGCTATGACCTGCAGCTGCTGCCGGTTGCCGCACCCGGCGTCGAGCAGAAGTCGACCTGGCTGCAGATTCGCCAGTCGCGTCCCGACTACGTCGTGCTGTGGGGCTGGGGCGTGATGAACACGACCGCCATCAAGGAAGCTCAAGCCACCGGCTATCCGCGCGAGAAGATGTATGGCGTGTGGTGGGCCGGCGCCGAGCCTGACGTCAAGGACGTGGCCGATGGCGCCAAGGGCTACAACGCAGTGACGATGCAGCATGGCGCGGAGCCGAACTCCAAGCTCGTCAAGGACGTGATGGCGATGGTGCATGGCAAGGGCCAGGGCACGGGTCCGAAGGAAGAAGTCGGCCAGGTGCTCTACATGCGCGGCGCCATGAGCGCGATGCTCGGCGTGGAAGGTCTTCGCGCTGCACAGGAACGCTACGGCAAGGGCAAGGTCATGACCGGTGAACAGACCCGCTGGGGCCTGGAGAACCTGAACCTCACGCAACCCAAGCTCGATGCACTGGGCTTTGCCGGCGTGATGCGCCCGATCAGCACATCGTGCAACGACCACATGGGCGCTTCGTGGGCCCGTATCCACACCTGGGACGGCAAGGGCTGGAAGTTCACTTCCGACTGGCTGCAGGCCGATGACCAGGTGATCAAGCCCCTGGTGAAGGCGACGGCGGCGAAGTATGCGGCAGACAAGAAGCTGACGCCGCGCACGCCGGCGGACTGCCAGTCGTAACCTGATGGCTCCCTCCCCCGCTGGGGGAGGGTTGGGATGAGGGCATTGCGGCCTTCACACAGCAGCGGCGTTGCGACAGTTGCAGTGCCCCCATCCCAACCTTCCCCCAGAGGGGGAAGGGGCAAATACCGAAGAACCTCCATGGAAAAACCCAACATCGTTCTCAACGTCAACGGCATCGAGGTCATCTACAACCACGTGATCCTCGTGCTCAAGGGCGTGTCGTTGCAGGTGCGAGAAGGCAGCATCGTCGCGATCCTCGGCGGCAACGGCGCGGGCAAGACCACGACACTGCGCGCGGTGTCGAACCTGCTCAAGGGCGAACGCGGCGCAGTGACCAAGGGCTCCATCGAGTTGCGCGGCGAGCGCATCGAGAACCTCTCGCCGGCCGACCTGGTGCAGCGCGGCGTGGTGCAGGTCATGGAAGGCCGTCACTGCTTCGCACACCTCACGATCGAAGAGAACCTGCTCACTGGCGCGTACACGCGCAAGAGCAAGGGCGAGGTTGCGGCGAACCTGGACAAGGTCTACACCTACTTCCCGCGCCTGAAGACCCGCCGTACGTCGCAGGCTGCGTACACCTCCGGTGGCGAGCAGCAGATGTGCGCGATCGGTCGCGCGCTGATGGCCAATCCTTCCATGGTGCTGCTCGATGAACCTTCGATGGGCCTGGCGCCGCAGATCGTGCTGGAGGTGTTCGAGATCGTGAAGGACCTGAACACGAAAGAGCGTGTCACGTTCCTGCTGGCCGAGCAGAACACCAACATGGCGCTGAAGTATTCGGACTACGGCTACATCATGGAAAGCGGCCGCGTCGTGATGGACGGCCCGGCTACTGAACTTGCGACCAACGAGGACGTGAAGGAGTTCTACCTCGGTGTGGGCGGCGGTGAGCGCAAGTCGTTCAGGGATGTGAAGAGCTACAAGCGTCGCAAGCGTTGGCTTGCCTGAGGGAAGGTGAAAGAGTGAACGAATTTTTTGACGCGCTGGAAAGCCGCGACGCCGCCGGGCGGGAACGCCAGCTGATGGCTGCGTTGCCTGGCCTCGTCGCACATGCGCAATCATCGGCGCCGGCCTTCACGCGCATCCTCCAGGGTGTTGACGCATCTGCCATCACTTCACGCGCAGCGCTTGCCCAGCTGCCTGTCACGCGCAAGCACGAACTGTTCGAGCAGCAGCGCGCACCCGGTCGTACCGACGCGTTCGGCGGCTTCTCTGCGCTCAGGCGCGGGCCTCAGATGCAGCGCGTGTTCTCGTCACCCGGCCCGATCTACGAGCCGGAGGGCCAGGGCGCCGACTACTGGCGCGCCGGCCGCGCGATGTATGCCGCAGGCTTTCGCGCAGGCGACCTGGTGCACAACGCCTTCAGCTATCACATGACGCCCGGCGCGTTCATCATGGAGTCGGGCGCGCACGCGGTAGGCTGCACGGTCTTTCCGGCAGGCACGGGCCAGACGGAGCAGCAATTGCAGGCCATTGCCGAGTTGCGACCTGATGCGTACACCGGCACGCCGAGCTTCCTGCGCATCCTGATCGAAAAAGCGGTCGAGGCGGGCAGCGATATTTCCAGCCTCAAGAAAGCCTTGACCGGCGGTGAGGCCCTCCCACCGACGTTGCGCGAGTGGTTCGCCGAGCATGGCGTTGCTGCTTATCAAAGCTATGCCACGGCCGATCTCGGGCTCATCGCCTATGAGACCGAGTCGCGCCAGGGCCTGGTGCTCGATGAAGGCGTGATCGTCGAAATCGTGCGCCCCGGAACCGGCGAGCCCGTGCCCGAAGGCGAGGTGGGCGAGCTGGTCGTGACCACGCTCAATGCGGCTTATCCGCTCATCCGTTTCGGCACTGGCGACCTGTCCGCCCTGCTGCCGGGCCAGTGCCCGACGGGCCGCACCAACACGCGCATCAAGGGCTGGATGGGGCGCGCCGACCAGACCACCAAGATTCGCGGCATGTTCGTGCATCCCGCGCAGGTCGCAGACATTGCCCGACGCTTTCCCGAGGTGCTCAAGGCGCGCCTGGTCGTGAGCGGCGAGATGGCCAACGACGTGATGACCCTGAAGGTCGAAGCGGCCGAAGCGCCGCAGGGCCTGGACGCCCGGATCGGCGAAGCCATCCGTGATGTGACCAAGCTGCGCGGCGACGTGCAACTGCTCGCGCCGGGCACGCTGCCCAACGATGGCAAAGTCATCGAAGACGCGAGAAGCTACAAGTAGAACTCATCCGTAGGGGCTTTCCCGTGCGTTGCGGTAAGTAGAACCCGCGATGCGTTAGCGTGCGCCGCTTATTACCATTGCCTGACTGAACACTGAAGGAGACATCCGCATGAACAAACTACTGAAGGCGCTCACGCCCATCGCCCTGCTCGCATCGGCCACGCTCAGCGCCCATGCCGCGGATTTCCCGCTGAAAGACAAGGTCGTCACCCTCGTCGTGCCGTTTGCGGCCGGCGGCCCGACCGACCGCGTGGCTCGCGACCTGGCCGAAGCCATGCGCAAGCCGCTGGGCGGCATCAGCGTCGTGGTCGATAACGCGGCTGGCGCTGGCGGCTCCATCGGCGCCAACAAGGTTGCCAAGGCGGCGAACGACGGCTACACGCTGCTCGTGCACCACATCGGCATGGGCACCATGCCCACGCTGGTTCGCAACATCCCCTTCAAGGTCGAGAGCGACTTCGAATACCTGGGCATGATCAACGACGTGCCCATGACGCTCATCGGCAAGCCGAGCCTGCCTGCGAACAACTACAAGGAACTCGCCACCTGGATTGGCCAGAACAAGGGCAAGATCAACCTGGGCAACGCAGGCGTGGGCTCGGCCTCGCACCTGTGCGGCCTGCTGTTCCAGGAAGCCGTCAAGACCGACATGACGCCGGTTCCGTACAAGGGCACGGCCCCTGCGATGACCGACCTGATCGGCGGCCAGATCGACATCATGTGCGACCAGACCACCAACACCACGTCGCAGATCGATGCCAAGAAGGTCAAGGCTTTTGCCGTGACTTCGCCCAAGCGCCTGACGACGCCCGCGCTCAAGGACCTGCCCACGCTGCAGGAGTCGGGCCTGAAGGACTTCAACGTCTCGATCTGGCACGGCCTGTACGCGCCCAAGGGCACGCCTGCTGACGTCCAGAAAAAGCTGAACGACGCACTCAAGGTCGCACTGAAGGACCCGGACTTCATCAAGAAGCAGGAAGGCCTGGGCGCCGTGGTCGTGACCGACAAGCGCATGGAGCCGGCCGAGCACAAGAAGTTCGTCGCCGCGGAAATCGCCAAGTGGAGCCCGATCATCAAGGCTGCGGGCGTTTACGCCGACTGATCGTCACGCGATCGGACAACAGGGGCTGCCGCGTGCAGCCCTTTTTCATGGGCCCGGGCCTTACCATTGGCGCACGACAAACAGGAGACATGACTTGAAGCACAACACTTCCCTCACGACCCGCCGCGCAGCGCTGGCGCTGATCGCATCGTCGCTCGGTGCGAGCGTATTGCCGGCGTTCGCGCAAAGCGCCTGGCCGAACAAGCCGGTTCGCATCGTGGTGCCGTTCGCCGCAGGCGGCACGACCGACATCCTGGCGCGCGCCGTCGCGCCGGAACTGTCCAAAGCCTTCGGGCAGCAGTTCATCGTGGACAACCGCGCGGGCGCGGGCGGCAACGTGGGCGCCGAAATCGTCGCGAAGTCGCCGGGCGATGGCTACACACTGCTGATGGGAACGGTGGGCACGCACGGCATCAACCGCGCGCTCTACGACAAGCTGCCCTTCGACCCGATCAAGGACTTCGCACCCGTGACCCTCGTTGCCGGCGTGCCCAACGTGATGGTGATGCCTGCCGAAAAGGCGCGCAGCATGGGCATCAACAACGTGCGCGATTTCATCAAGTACGCCAAGGCCCATCCGGCCAAGCTGAACATGGCGTCCAGCGGCAACGGCACCTCGATTCACCTGGCCGGCGAGCTCTTCAAGACGATGAGCGGCACGTTCATGGTTCACTTTCCGTATCGCGGCTCCGGACCGGCATTGCTCGACCTGATCGGCGGCACGATGGATGTGATGTTCGACAACCTGCCGTCGGCGCTGCCTCACATTCGTGCCGGCAAGCTCAAGGCGCTGGCCGTGACCAGCCTGCAGCGCTCCACTGCGCTGCCCGATGTGCCGACGATGGAAGAAGCGGGCGGGCTCAAGGGCTTCGACGCGACTTCGTGGTTTGGATTGCTTGCGCCCGCAGGCACGCCGCCGGACATCGTCAATCGCATCCAGCAGGAAGTTGCGAAGTCATTGGGTACCGCGGCCATCAAGGAGAAGATGGTTGCGCAAGGGGCCATCCCGAGCGGGAACACACCGGCTGAGTTCGCCAGGCACATCGATGCGGAGCACAAGAAGTGGGCGCAGGTGGTGAAGGCTTCGGGGGCTAAGGTCGATTGACGTAGCCGCTTCGCGATGGATGCCGGATCGAGTCCGGCATGACAGCACTGAGAGAGAAGCTGTCATTGCGGGCTTGACCCGCAATCCATGTATTTCAACGGCCGTAGCCGCTTCGCGGTGCATGCCAGATCAAGTCCGGCATGACAGCCCAAAAAGCCCGCGATGACAGCCTTAGACGCCCCAGACGATCTCTTCGTCCGCCGCCTTCGCGCGGCGCATCATGTCGATCAGCGGCAATGCGCGCTGCTTGAGTGAAATGCCGTCGGCCTTGTCTGCGCCTTCGGCGTCACGGTCCGCTTCTTCTTTCGCAATCGCCGACTCCAGCGCAGCGATTGCGCCGTCCATCTGCGATGGCTCGATGATCCCCTTGGCTGCAGCGTCCTTGCCGATGATCTGCAGCACCTGCTTGCCGTTGGGCTCCAGCATGATCACATCGCCGGCGGCTTTCGATTTGAATTTGTAGAGCATGAATACATGTACTCGCGGTTGAATGGATAGCCCGATTGTGCGCCCCGCAACGCGCCAGTTTGAAGCTGGCCGTCCGGCCGCGATGCAACCATTTGATGCAGCGAAATCCAGCCCTGCTCAAAACACATGGCACTGCCCGCGAGGTACAGCCTGTAGGCCCGCAGCACCTTGTCACCCCTCGTGTCGTTGCCCGTCGCGCCAAGGACGCGCTGGGCCTGCTCCAGCTGAGCTTCAAGCGCGTCCGACCAGGCCCACAAGGTGCGCGCATAGTGCGGCCGCAGGTTTTCCGTATCCACCATTTCAAGGCCCGACATCGCGAGATCCTTGAGCACGTGACTGACATGCAGCAGCTCGCCGCCGGGAAAGATGTACTTCTCGATGAAATCGCCCATGCCGGCACCGAGCTCACCCTCATGCACGCCGCCTGCGGTGATGCCGTGGTTCATGACCAGGCCGCCCGGTTTGAGCAGCGTGTAGATGGTCTTGAAGTAGGCCGGCATGTTGGCCTGACCCACATGCTCGAACATGCCCACTGATGAGATCTTGTCGTAGCCCTGCGGCTCATCGAGCTCGCGGTAGTCGCGCAGTTCCATCTCCACGCGGCCCTGCAGGCCCTTCTCATCAATCAGCCGCTGCACATGGGCCAGCTGGTTTTTCGACAAGGTGATGCCCTTGCCGCTCACGCCGTAATGCTCCGCGGCCCACAGCAGCAGCCCACCCCAGCCCGCCCCGATGTCCAGGAAGCGATCGCCGGGGCGCAGCATGAGTTTGCGGCAGATGTAGTCGAGCTTGGCCTCCTGCGCTTGCGCCAGCGTCATCGCCGTGTCCTGGTAGTAGGCACACGAATACACACGGCGTGGGTCCAGCCACAGCGCGTAGAAATCATCGGACACGTCGTAGTGGAACTCGATCTGCTGGGCGTCCCGCTCGGGCGTTGCATGCGCGGCGAGCGATCGCACGCGGCGCAGCATCTGCACCAGCCAGTTCGATTCACGGCTGACGGGCGTATCGCGCAGCAGGCGCTCGGCCACGGCCATGAAGTCGCGCATGCGCCCTTCGAGTTGCAGGCGGCTTTCCACGAAGTCTTCGGCCATGCGTCCGATCTGTCCGGTGGCCATCTTGACCAGCCCCGACCATTCCTTGAACGAGAGCGTGACCGCAGCGCTCGCCGGACCGACACTATCGCCCGCTGGCAGGCGCACAGCGACGGGTACTGGCAGGTCCGCCAGTCGCGACTCGATGGTGCGAACGAGGGTTTCCATCGCGAAATTCTGACCAGCACATCAATGGCCGTCAACGGCTCAAGCGCGACGAGGTCTTTTGTGTGCGGCGCGGCGGCCAGCCACAGGGGACTATGCTGTTGACAGCAATTTGTTTAGGCCTAAACTATTTAAGGTACGAATACAAGGACACCCCATGGACCTGGAAGCGCGCGCCCACAGCGAGCACCCCGAGGCACTGCGCCTGTGGCTTCGCCTGCTCACCTGCACGCAGATCGTGGAAAAGCAGGTTCGCAGCAACCTGCGCGAGCGCTTCGACACCACCTTGCCGCGCTTTGACCTCATGGCCCAGCTCGAACGTTCGCCCGAGGGGCTGAAGATGAACGAGCTGTCGCGCCGGATGATGGTGACGGGTGGCAACGTCACAGGTATCACGGACCAGCTCGTGGCCGAAGGGCTGGTGGACCGCGTGGATGTGGAAGGCGATCGCCGCGCGTACCGGGTGCGCCTCACGCCCAAGGGTCGCAAGCTCTTCCATGAGATGGCGCACCAGCACGAAGGCTGGATCGTCGATGCGTTCGCGGGCCTGAACGAGAAAGACATCGCCGCCTTGCACAAGCTGCTGGGCAAGGTGAAAGACCATGCACGCGATCGCGTGGAAGCTGCCTGATACCCATCATGGATACATTTGTGCGCGACCGCCTGCCACAGGCGCAACTGCTGCCTGACATGCGTTTCGACTTGCCGGAACTGCAGTTTCCGGCGCAGCTCAATCTCGTTGAAGAACTGCTCGACAAGGCCGCGGACAAAGGCTTTGCCGATCGCCCGCTGCTGCGTTCGAGTCGCATCACGCTGACCTATGCAGATGTGCGCGATCGCGTCGATCGCATCTGCCGTGTCCTTACCGAGGATCATGGCCTCGTGCCCGGCAACCGCGTGTTGCTGCGCGGTGGCAACTCGATTGCGATGTCGCTCGCCTGGCTTGCGGTGGTGAAGGCGGGATTGATCGCCGTGGCGACCATGCCGCTGCTGCGCGCACGCGAACTCACGGACATCATCGACAAGGCGCAGCCCGTGCTGGCGCTTTGCGATATCAAGCTCATCGAGGAGCTGGAGCTTGCGCGCAAGGACAGGCCGGTGCTCGGCGCGGTCATTCCATTCAACACGCTCGATGCACCCGGCTCGCTCGCGGTGTTGTCGTCGCAGAAAGAAGGTGGGGTTGCGCCGTGCAACACCGCCGCGGTTGACGTGGCGATGATGGCTTTCACCTCCGGCACCACCGGCAAACCCAAGGCCGCGCTGCACACCCATCGCGATGTGATGGCCGCGTGCGAAGCCTGGCCCCGGCACGTGCTGCGTGCAACACCGGACGACATCGTGGTGGGCTCGCCGCCGCTTGCGTTCACGTTCGGCCTGGGCGGACTGCTGATCTTTCCGATGTGGGCAGGTGCGAGCGTGTACTTTCCCGATGCGCCCTACACGCCGGAATCGATGGTGCGCACGATCAATGAGATCGGCGCGACCATCTGCTACACCGCGCCGACTTTCTATCGCCAGATGGCGCCGTTTGCGCGCGAGCACGGTATTGGCAAGCTGCGGATTTCGGTGAGCGCCGGCGAGGGCCTGCCCGATGCGACACGCCAGTTGTGGAAGCAGGCGAGCGGCATCGAGATGCTCGACGGTATCGGTGCGACGGAGATGTTCCACATCTTCATTTCGTCGGCAGGCAGCGACGTGCGCCCGGGAGCCGTGGGCAAGGTGGTGCCGGGCTACATCGCGAAGGTCGTGGACGACGAGGGCCGCGAGGTGCCGCGCGGCACCATCGGCAAGCTCGCCGTCAAGGGACCGACGGGCTGCAAATACCTGGACGACCCGCGCCAGGCCAACTACGTCAAGGATGGCTGGAACTACCCCGGCGATGCCTTCATGCAGGACGACGACGGCTACTTCTTCTACCAGGCGCGAGCCGACGACATGATCATCACGGCCGGCTACAACGTCGGCGGCCCGGAAGTTGAAGATGCCTTGCTGCGGCACCCGGCGGTTGCCGAATGCGGCGTGATCGGCAAGCCCGACGAAGAGCGCGGGATGATCGTGAAGGCGTTTTGTGTGCTCAAGCCCGGACACAGCGGCGATGCAGCGATGGTCAAGACGCTGCAAGACCATGTGAAGGCCAGCATCGCGCCGTTCAAGTACCCGCGCGAGATCGAGTTCGTGCCGAGCCTGCCGCGCACGGAGACTGGGAAGTTGCAGCGATTTCGCTTGCGGCAGCCCTGAGGTATTTCTCCCTCCCCCTCTGGGGGAGGGCAGGGGTGGGAACATGCGGCGCCAGCAACCCAACGCCAGTGCCACTCCATGGGCCCATGCCCCACCCTGACCCTCCCCCAAAGGGGGCGGGAACAAGACCCATAATCGCCCCATGCCAGCCTACTCATTCGAAGCGCTAGACGCACAGGGCGAAACCCGGCGCGGCGTGATGGAAGCCGATACGGCCAAGGCCGTGCGCAGCCTGCTCAGGGGCCAGGCGCTGGTGCCGCTGCAAGTGGTGCCGGTGAACTCCGGCGCCGCTGCCAACGAGCAGAGTTTTGGCCTGTCTTCCAGCATCTTCACGCGCCCCGTCTTCAACGCCACGGCCCTGGCCATCTGGACGCGTCAGCTCTCAGGACTCATCACCTCGGGACTGCCGCTGGAACGCGCACTCACCGCATTGACAGAAGAAGCCGAGAACGAGCGGCAACGCCATCTCGTGGCCGCCTTGCGCGCAGAGGTCAACGCCGGTTCGCCGTTCGGCAAGGCACTGGCGCGCTTTCCGCGCGAGTTCCCCGAAATCTATATCGCCGTGGTCGGGGCAGGCGAAGCCAGCGGCAACCTGGGCACCGTGCTCGAACGACTGGCCGACGACCTGGAAAACAGCCAGGCGCTCAAGGCGAAGCTGCTGGGCGCTGCGCTCTACCCCGCCATCGTCACCGTCGTCGCGATCGTGATCGTGATGTTCCTGGTGGCCTATGTCGTACCGCAGGTCGCCAACGTCTTTGCGGGTAGCAAACGTGCGCTGCCGTTTCTCACCGTGGCAATGCTGGCGATCAGCGGCTTCGTTCGAAGCTGGGGCTGGCTTGCCCTCACGATGCTTGTGGTCGGGTTCATAGGCCTGCGCCTGGCGCTTCGCAATGAAGCCACGCGCGAACGGTTCGACGCGGCGTGGCTGCGACTTCCGCTCATCGGACGCCTCTCGCGCGGCTACAACGCGGCACGTTTTGCGAGCACGCTGGCGATGCTGGCTGGCGCAGGCGTGCCTATCCTCAAGGCCTTGCAAGCCGCCGGCGAAACACTGAGCAACCGGGCGATGCGAGCCGATGCCATGGATGCACTCGTTCTGGTGCGTGAAGGCGCGCCGCTGGCCTCGGCGATGGCACAGAAGAAGCGGTTCCCCGGCCTGCTCGCGATGTTCGCACGGCTCGGCGAGCAGACCGGCCAACTACCCAACATGCTGCAGCGCGCGGCCAACCAGCTCGGCGCCGAAGTGCAGCGACGCGCCATGCAGATGGCCACGATCCTGGAGCCGCTGCTGATCGTGTCGATGGGTGTCGTGGTGATGCTGATCGTGCTCGCGGTGCTGCTGCCCATCATCCAGCTCAACCAGTTCGCGCGCTAAAGGCAACCATGGCCGCGACGCTCGACGACAAACTGGTAGTGGCGATCTCATCGCGCGCGCTTTTCAACTTCGAGGAAGAGAACGCGATCTTCGAGAGCGGCGACCCCACGCGCTACATGGAGCTGCAACTCGAACGCCTCGATACGGCCGCCAAACCGGGCATCGCTTTTTCGCTGGTCAAGAAGCTGCTTGCGTTCAACGACACATCGACGCAGCGTGTCGAGGCCGTGATCCTCTCGCGCAACGATCCGGTCTCGGGCATGCGCATCTTTCGCTCGGGCACGGCCAACCAGATCAAGCTCGAGCGCGGCGTTTTCACGCAGGGCCGCTCGCCTTTCAAGTACCTGCGGCCGCTGCGCGCCAATCTCTTTCTCTCGGCCAATGCAGAGGATGTGCGTGAAGCGCTCGCGGCGGGTTTTCCTGCAGCGCGTGTGCTCACCGAATCGGTCCTGGCAGGCAGCAACCATCCCAACGAAGTGCGCATCGCATTCGACGGCGACGCCGTGCTGTTCTCGGACGAGGCCGAGCGCGTGTTCCAGTCGCACGGGCTCGACGCGTTCCAGCAGCATGAGATGAGCAAGGCGCAACTGCCCTTGCCCGAGGGTCCGTTCAAACCGTTGCTGGCGGCGCTGCACAGGCTGCAGCAAGCCAGCACGCCAGCGATGGGCTTGCGCACGGCGCTCGTCACCGCGCGCAGTGCCCCTGCCCACGAGCGCGCAATTCGCACCTTGATGAACTGGGACATTCGGGTGGATGAGGCGATGTTCCTGGGCGGTCTTCCCAAGGGCGAGTTCCTGCGCGAGTTCGAGCCCGACTTCTTCTTCGACGACCAGACCGGGCACGTGAATCACGCGGCGCGCCATGTGCCTTCGGGGCATGTGGCGAGCGGCATCGCGAACGCGCCGAAAGACCCGGCCTAGGTTCGCACCGATCCGCGCGCTTCGCGCCGCGCAATCCAGAGCGTCGCCGCGCAGATCACCACACCGCCGATGAGCGTGGTGCGGCTGGGTGTCTCGGTAAAGACCAGCCAGCCCAGCAGCGACGCCCACACGAGTTCGAGAAACTTCACCGACTGCGTGGCCGAAATGTCCGCCGCCAGAAACGATCGCGTGAGGCAGTAATGCGCCGCCGCACCGAGGATGCCGCACAGGAGAAAAACGAACCACTGCAGCATGCTCGGCGCCTGCCAGAAGGGCAAGGCCAGCGGCAGGCTCATGAGCGTGATCGTGATCGACTGCCACACCACGATCACACCGGGCTTTTCATACCGTGTGAGTGCCTTGGTCAGCAGGAACGACGCAGCGAATACCGGTGATGACGCCAGCATGAGCAGCGACCAGCCGCCCCCCACACCGGTGAGCTTGGGCGCGACCACGATCAGCACGCCGGCAAAGCCGATCATGGCCGCGACCCAGCGGTCCCATCGCATTCGCTCGCCAAAGAACCACGCTGCGCCCAGCATGATGAAGATCGGGCCGGTGAAACTCAGCGCCGTGGTGTCGGCGATGGTGATGTGCGGCAATGCGGCAAACCAGAGGACCAGGCCCAGTGTGTGCACGCCGCCTCGCGTGAAGTGCCCGGAGATCTTCACCGGCCGGTAAGTTGCGATGCCCGCGCGAATCACGAGCGGCATCATCACGACCAGGCTGAAGAAGTAGCGCAGGAACTGCGTCTGGAACGGATTGAGTTCCATCGCCAGCGAACGCATCAGCGTATTGAGGACGGTGAAGAGCAGGCCTGCTGCTGCCGCCCAGAGCAGTCCGCGCACGACGGGGTCGAGCCGCGAGACGCGTCGATGCGCGACCGATGCGCGGCGCACAAGGGCATTGGGCTTTCGCCTGTTCAGCGCATGCGACTCGGGCTGCTGGCCGCGGTCACCGTCATCTACTGCCACGGCCTGTCTCCATTGCGACCGACTATAGCCCAGGGTCACCTTGGCGCCTGCAGGTTTTCTGACGCCGCGCTATATTGGTCCGGTCTTCAGGGCGGGGCGAAATTCCCCACCGGCGGTAGGCGGCGAAAGCCGCAAGCCCGCGAGCGCCGCGCAGGATCTGCAACTTACGTTGTCATGTCCGCGCGGGTCAGCAGACCCAGTCCAAATCTGGGGCCGACGGTCAGAGTCCGGATGAAAGAAGATGTCGCCACCGCACGGGGCCAGTTGCTGGGTCGTGCGCGGCGATGTGCTGCTGCATTTCCGCTTGCGTCACGCGCAGGGGGAAGCGCAGCGGCGTTCTTGTGCCTTGAGGCGTTTTTGTTCAATCAACAGGAGCGTTTCATGTCAGTTGCCAATACAACGACCTCACCGGTGTCCGACAAGGACACCATTCCCCTGGCCGATGTCGACGACGTCATCGACGCCATCGCAGCCGGTCGCCCCGTGCTCGTGCTCGACGACGCCGATCGCGAGAACGAGGCCGACCTCATCTGCGCCGCCGACCGCCTGAGTCCCGCCGTGATGGCGATGATGATTCGCGACGGCAGCGGCATCGTGTGCCTGTGCATGCCGCCCGGCAAAGCAGGCGAGCTGCGCCTGAAGCCGATGGTGGAGGTGAACCGCTCGCGCTTTGCGACCGCGTTCACGCAATCGATCGAGGCGTCGCATGGCGTGACGACCGGTGTATCCGCTGTCGATCGCGTGCAGACGATTCAATGCGCGATGCGATCCACGCTGGAGCGCAGCGAGATCGTGAGTCCCGGCCACGTCTTTCCGCTGATTGCGCGCGAGGGCGGAACGCTCGAACGCGACGGCCACACCGAAGCTGCAGTGGACCTCGCGCGGCTGGCAGGCCTCACGCCTGCAGGCGTGCTGTGCGAACTGATGAACCCCGACGGCACGATGGCGCGCGGCCATGAAGTCGCCGACTTCGCACGGGTTCACGGGCTGCTTTGCACGACCGTGGCTGCCATTGCCGCGTACCGCCGGCACTTCAACCGGTAGGGTTCAGGCCAGTCCCATCACCGGCTGCAGTTCATCGGTGGTGGGAGGGGCCTCGGCTTGTTGATCGGCCTGATCGCCCTGCTGCTCTTCCTGTCGCTCTTGCAGATCGACTTCGATGTGCTTGATCACTGTCACAGGAAGATTCGAGACATGGATCAGCTCGTGCGACACCGAGCCGAGCCATCCGTCGGCCGTGCCGCCCTTGCCGCTCGCGCCGACAACGATGGAGGTGCATCCGTAACGTTCAGCCACATCGGCAAGGGTATGCGCTGGATCGCCGGATGCGACTTCGAATTCGTAGTCGATGCCCGATGAATCGCACAGATTCCGCGCCTCCTGCAGCAGGTGCTCGCCGGCGCCGGCGCCCAGGCCAGCCAATCGGTCGGGGTCTCGCACGGTGAGCATTTCGTAGAAGGTGGGGGGCTCCTGCACGTTCACCAGCACGAGGCTCGCGCGCAGCCCCTGGTCGCGCAGCGCGATGGCGTGGCGCACCGCATCGAGCGATGTCTCGGAACCGTCCACCGCAATCAGGATCTTCTGCATGGCGTCTCCTGGCTCGTCCACTGGGACGCACCCACGATAGACCTCGCCGCGCGCGATGGCAAGGCCCGGCTTGCCTCATCGGCAGGGGTATGCGCTATGGTTGCCGTTTCCCGAAACATCAGGAGCTCAACCATGTCACTTCGCATCAACGATACGGCGCCCAATTTCAAGGCCCAGACCACCCACGGCGAGATCGATTTCCATGAGTGGATCGGCGACAAGTGGGCCGTGCTGTTCTCGCACCCCAAGGACTTCACGCCCGTTTGCACGACGGAGCTGGGCTACATGGCGAAGATCGAGCCCGAGTTCACCAGGCGCAACACCAAGCTGATCGGCCTGTCGATCGACCCGGTGGACAACCACAGCCGCTGGGCCGCAGACATCGAGGAGACCCAGGGATCGAAAGTGAACTACCCGATGATCGGCGACACCGACCTGCACGTGGCCAAGCTGTACAACATGCTGCCGGCCGAAGAGCCCGGCTCGGCCGATGGACGCACTGCCGCGACCAATGCCACCGTGCGATCGGTGTTCATCATCGGGCCGGACAAGAAGATCAAGCTGATGCTCACCTACCCGATGACCACCGGCCGCAACTTCGACGAGATCCTGCGTGTGCTCGACTCGATGCAACTGACGGCCAAGCACAAGGTCGCGACGCCGGCGAACTGGAAAGACGGCGACGACGTGATCATTGCGGGCTCCGTCACGGACGAGCAGGCCAAGGATCTGTTCCCCGGCGGCTGGGTTGCGCCCAAGCCTTACCTGCGGATCGTCAAGCAGCCGGGCTGAAGCGCCTGAGGTCGATTGCCCGCAGGAGGCGCGCCGGTTACTCCACCAGGAAATCGGCCGCCGTCACCACGCCCGACAGACCCGCGAGCGCCACGGTGGCGAACTGCACGGCGTCAACCCCTCCAGTGCCGTCCGCGTCGTAGAGCAACGCGCCATTCGAGGTGTTGAAAACAATGTGAACCTGCGCTGTCGTCGCCGCCGAATGCGGCGCGGCCTGGAACGCGGAAACAGGCAACTGTCCCCCTTGCAGCGCGGTGAATAGGGCGTCGTCCAGCACGACCCGATCGTCCCCCGCGTGAAAGTCGGCGATGCGGTCCACGCCCTGCGCGAAGCTGGTGTCGAACGCGAACCTGTCGTTGCCCGATCCGCCGGTCAGCACATCGGCACCGAGTCCGCCGTCCAGTGAATCGTTGCCCCTGCCGCCCTGGAGCAGGTCATTTCCCGCGCCGCCCCAGAGGCTGTTGGCGGCAGAGTTACCCGTCAGGCTGTCGTTGCCGAGACCGCCGACCAGGTTTTCAATCGACACCAGCTTGTCCGAGCCGGCATCACCCGTTCTTTGCGCCGTGGTTCTGGACAGGTTGATGGTCAGGTTCGACCGCGAGTCCCCGTAGTCGGCCGTGTCGATGCCAGCGCCGCCATCGAGCGTATCGTTGCCCGCACCTCCACGCAATGAATCGTTGCCGACACCCCCGCTGAGCTTGTTGGCCGAATCGTTCCCGGTGAGAAGGTCGTTGCCATTGCCGCCGACGGCGTTTTCAATCGTCACGCCATTGGCGATCGTGTAGCCGCCGACAATGCCGCTGGCACGCGACACAGCGCCGCCGGCGTCCGGGCCTTGCAGCGTTGCTGCCGTCAGGTTGATGGTGCACGCCAGGTCAGAGCCTGCGTTGCTGATGGTGTCTGCCCCGCCTGCGTCCCAGATGCAGGACCAGAAGGTGCCGATCGCGTTCTGGCCGGGCAGCTGATAGACATCGCTGCCGGTGCGGGTCGTCATGTTCGCGCCGTACAGGACCTGCAAGGCCTTCACGTCGAAGGCCATCAGGGTTCCCGCGTCGCCATAGGCGTACCCCGCCGCCGCCGCCTGCTGCCAGCCGGCCGAGTAGCTCATGACCGAATTGATCCGCTGGTCGAACGTGGTGCCGGCAAAGCCTGGAGCCCCGTCCTGCGGGTGGGTCAGGCCCATCAGGTGTCCCATCTCATGGACGATGGTCAGATAGCACTGCGAACCCTGCACCATGGGGTTCTCTGCACTGCCTGCGGTGATCACGGCAGCGCAGGTCGTGATGCCTTCCCGGGGCATGGATGCAAACCCGGCATTGTTGGGACCCCAGAGCCAGAATCCCAGGTTGGAACCTTCGCAAGACGCATCTTCCTTGAATGTGACGTTGCATACCCCGGAAAACTGCGCCAGCGCGCTGCGGAAAGCGGCCTTTTCCGACTCCTGCCAGCTGTCCTTGACGGTGGGTGTGTCCCAGGGATCGGGACCGGTGCCAAACCAGTAGCCGATCGGGCCACCGGCCCAGCGACCCTGCGTCGTCAGGGTGTCGATATAGACATTGCCGATGTCACTGTGCTCTACAAACTCACCATAAGCCGCCATTGGGTTCCTCATCGCCGGTTGATCCGGCGGTCGGTAGAAGCTAACCCTTTAGTCGGCAGTTCACGCGAGACGAACGGGTATCTGCAGGTCCGGGAAATCCCTGCAGACCGCAACAGTTGCGGCAGCGCTTGAAAACTATCCAAATGGCATTATCATTAGCACTCGCTGGAGTTGAGTGCTAACACATGAGCTCCATTCGCGTTAATAAGCGCTAACTTCGTTGGCGCTTTCTGATTTCCCCCAGTTTCAAGTCAAGGAGATGCAATGAAACTTCGCCCCCTCGCCGATCGTGTGATCGTCAAACGCCTCGAAGCAGAAGAAAAGACCGCCAGCGGCATCGTGCTGCCCGGCAACACGGCTGAAAAGCCGGACCAAGGTGAAGTTCTGGCCGTCGGCCCCGGCCGCAAGAGCGACAAGGGCGAGCTGGTTGCCATGAACGTCAAGGTCGGCGATCGCGTCCTCTTCGGCAAGTACAGCGGCCAGACCGTCAAGGTCGATGGCGACGAGTTGCTCGTCATGAAAGAAGAAGACCTTTTCGCGGTCGTCGAGTAATCCCCCCTGATTAGGAGAAATTCAAATGGCAGCTAAAGACGTAATTTTCGGCGGAGAAGCCCGCGCACGCATGGTCGAAGGCGTGAACATCCTGGCCAACGCGGTCAAGGTCACCCTGGGCCCCAAGGGTCGCAACGTGGTCCTGGAGCGTTCGTTCGGCGCCCCCACCGTGACCAAGGACGGCGTGTCCGTCGCCAAGGAAATCGAACTGAAGGACAAGCTTCAGAACATGGGCGCGCAGATGGTCAAGGAAGTCGCTTCCAAGACCAGCGACATCGCCGGTGACGGCACCACCACCGCCACCGTGCTGGCCCAGGCCATCGTGCGCGAAGGCATGAAGTACGTGGCCGCCGGCATGAACCCGATGGACCTGAAGCGCGGCATCGACAAGGCCGTGACGGCCCTGGTCGAGCAGCTGAAGAAGGCCTCCAAGGCCACCACGACCTCCAAGGAAATCGCGCAAGTCGGCTCCATCTCGGCCAACAGCGACGAAACCATCGGCAAGATCATCGCTGACGCGATGGACAAGGTCGGCAAGGAAGGCGTGATCACCGTTGAAGACGGCAAGTCGCTCGACAGCGAACTCGAAGTCGTCGAAGGCATGCAGTTCGACCGCGGCTACCTGTCGCCCTACTTCATCAACAACCCGGAAAAGCAATCGGCCCTGCTCGACAACCCGTTCGTGCTGCTGTACGACAAGAAGGTTTCGAACATCCGTGACCTGCTGCCTATCCTGGAGCAGGTTGCCAAGGCCGGCCGTCCGCTGCTGGTGATCGCTGAAGAAGTCGAAGGCGAAGCCCTCGCTACTTTGGTCGTCAACACGATCCGCGGCATCCTGAAGGTCGTGGCCGTCAAGGCTCCGGGCTTTGGCGACCGTCGCAAGGCCATGCTCGAAGACATCGCCATCCTGACGGGCGGCAAGGTCATCGCTGAAGAAGTCGGCCTGACGCTCGAGAAGGTCACGCTGGCTGACCTGGGCCAGGCCAAGCGCATCGAAGTGGGCAAGGAAAACACGACGATCATCGACGGCGCCGGCGCCGGCGCTGACATCGAAGCCCGCGTCAAGCAGGTTCGCGTCCAGATCGAAGAAGCGACCAGCGACTACGACCGCGAAAAGCTGCAAGAGCGCGTGGCCAAGCTGGCCGGCGGCGTTGCCGTGATCAAGGTTGGCGCTGCCACCGAAGTCGAGATGAAGGAAAAGAAGGCTCGTGTCGAAGACGCACTGCACGCAACCCGCGCAGCCGTTGAAGAAGGCATCGTGGCTGGCGGCGGCGTGGCTCTGCTGCGTGCCAAGCAAGCTGCTGGCGAAATCAAGGGCGACAACGCCGACCAGGAAGCCGGCATCAAGCTGGTGCTGCGCGCGATCGAATCGCCCCTGCGCGAAATCGTGTTCAACGCCGGTGGCGAAGCATCGGTGGTGGTGGCTGCTGTGTTGGCCGGCAAGGGCAACTACGGCTTCAACGCTGCCAACGACACGTACGGCGACATGATCGAGATGGGCATTCTGGACCCGACGAAGGTCACGCGCACTGCACTGCAGAACGCAGCATCGGTCGCATCGCTGATGCTCACGACCGAAGCCATGATTGCCGAAGCTCCGAAGGAAGAGTCCGGCGCCGGCGGCATGCCTGGCGGCATGGGCGGTATGGGTGGCATGGGCGGTATGGACATGTAAGCCCTTCACTGTGAAATCGCTTTGCGATTTCACAGTGGTTTGGTCAGATCAAAAAGCCGGGCAGAGCCCGGCTTTTTTCATGTTGGATTGGTCTGCGCGTTGCTGCGACAAATCCTGGTGCCGCTAGCGGAACTTGGCTTGCTTCGCTTAGCTTCTGGAAGCGTCGTCGGGCCAGCGGTCGCGGCGGTTCGGCACACCATCTCCATCGCGGTCGCGGGCAGTGCCGCGATACTGGTTGCCGTAGGGATAGACCGGCACTCGCTGAGCGGCGTACGGCGTGGAGTAGTGACGGCGGCCGTCCCAATACACGGTGGGCGGCGGCGTGAAACCGCTATTGCCGTAATACGCCGCCGAGCCTGGAACCGGGCCGTAATCGACCTGGTTGTTGTTATAGGCCGACCCAGCCTGGCCTTCTGCGCCCTGGGCGAATGCAGCGCCGCCAGCTGCGAGTGTGACGGCCATCAATGATGAAACGATGAACTTGTTCATTTGGACTCCTTGGCGGACAGGCATGTCCGCATGAAGTCATTGAACGCCCGCGCCGTAGTGGAGGGGTGTCCGGACCGTGCCGTTTTGTTGTCGGACAGTAACCGGACGTAGCGTCATCGCGCGATGCTCAGGCTTACTGCTGCCCGGGCGCCATCGGCGGACCGGCCTCGACGGGTCCTTGCGGCTGACCCCATTCGTTCGCAGGACCGCTGGGCTGGACGAAGAAATAAATCAGGATCAGCCACCCCACGAACGGGATCAGGCCCAGCAGCAGGAACCAGCCGCTCTTGCCGATGTCGTGGAAGCGGCGTGCACCCACGGCAAGCGCGGGCAAGAGCATCGCCAGCACGCCGATCGCATAGAGAAAGTTGTGCAGCATGCCCAGGATGGCGAGCACGACGAACTGAAATAACGCGAACCACCAGAACTCGGGTCGCGCCGCGCGGCCCTTGAAATCGGTGTATTTGTTAAAACAGGTCGTGACTGCCAGTTTGATGTCGTCCATGCTCGCTCCTCATCTCGTCTGCCGGGAACAGTCCCGCGGCGATGATATGCCCAACCCTCGCGCGAAGATAGCGAGAAGATGAGCATCGGCGAATCAACGCGGTGACAGCATCCGCACCAGCGCGGCAGAAGACGCATCGAGCCCCGCAACATCGCCACTGGCCAGGCGCGCCGAAATGTCCCGGGCCAGCACCTTGCCCAGTTCGACGCCCCACTGGTCGAAGCTGTTGATGCCCCAGATCGAGCCACTCACGAACACGCGATGCTCGTAGAGCGCGAGGAACGCACCAAGACTCGCCGGTTCCAGTCGATCCAGCACAAAAAAGGTGCTGGGCCGATTGCCGGGAAAGTCGCGATGACCGCCTGCGTCGCGCTGCCCCTGCATCAGCGCCTGCGCCTGCGCGATGGCATTGGCCATCAATTGCAGGTGATGGTCGCCCAGGTCGTGCGCGGGCTGCTTCACAGCAATGAACTCCACCGGCGTCACCTGCGTGCCCTGGTGCAGCATCTGGAAATACGCGTGCTGCCCGTTCGTGCCGGGCTCGCCCCACAACACCGGCGAAGTCTCGACGCTCATGGCGCGGCCCTGCGCATCGACGCGCTTGCCGTTGCTTTCCATCTCCAGTTGCTGCAGGTACGCAGGCAGTCGTTTGAGGTGGCTGTGATACGGCGCAATGCTGCGGCTCGCAAAACCGTGGAAGTTGCGATACCAGACATCGAGCAGTCCGAGCCGCACCGGCAGGTTGCGCTCCAGCGGCGCCGTCTGGAAATGCCGGTCCATTTCATGCGCGCCTTGCAGCAGCGAGCGAAACCCTTGCGCGCCGATGGCGATGGCGATGGGCAGCCCGATCGCGGACCACAGCGAATAGCGCCCGCCCACCCAGTCGCGAAATCCGAACGTGGTGGTGATGCCAAACTCGCGCGCCGCGCTGACGTTGGTGGTGAGCGCGGCAAAGTGCCTTGCAACATTGCTTCCGCCCTGCTCTGCAAACCAGGTCTTTGCCGAACGCGCATTGGTCATGGTCTCGATGGTCGTGAACGTCTTCGAGGCGATGAGGAACAAGGTGCTCTCGGGCCGCACCGACCGAAGCACACCATCGATCTCGTGCCCATCCACGTTCGAGACAAAGTGAAACCGCTTGCCTGCAAGCGCGTAGGCCTCCAGCGCCGCCACAGCCATTTGCGGTCCCAGGTCGGAGCCGCCGATGCCGATGTTCACGATGTCGGTTATGCCGGTGTCGCTTCGAACTTGCGTTGCATAAGCGAGCATGGCGTCGAGCGTGTCATGGACTTCGACCATGTCCGCATCACCCATCGCACCTTTGGGGCATCGCAGCAACCAGTGTTTGACGGCGCGGTCCTCGGTATTGTTGATGGCTTCGCCCGCGAACATCGCATCCCGATGCGCTTCGAGGCCGCACTCGCGCGCCAGCTCCATCAGCAATAACTCGGCGGGTGTATCGATCAGGTTGCGCGACAGGTCGGCATAAACATGGGGCGCGTGCTGGCTGAAGGCCGCAACGCGGCCTTGATCGGTGTCGAAAGCATGGCGAAGGTCAAAGCCACGCGCACCTTCTCCCCACAGGTGCTGCAGGCCGCGCCATGCCGGTGTTTCGTCGCAACGCGGCCTATCGGGTTGATTCATGCGCGCATTATTGCCCGCGAACGCGGCGCCGTGGGCCGCCGTGGACTGCAGATTGGCCTACGCGACCTGGACCACCGACACGCCGTGATCGGCCAGGCCAAGGCCCACGTCACTGCCCAGCTCAAGCACACGCGCCAGCTCCGACGACACGACGAAGATAGGCCCGAGTTCTGTCTCGAAGGTGTACTCGTAGATACTGCCGAGGTAGGCGCGTTTGGCAAGCCGCGCCGCCAGGCCCGCGCCCGGCGGCCCGATATGCCACGCCTCCGGACGCACCGCGACCTTGACCGCGCCTTCGTTCACGACGTGGCGCGGGCGAATGCGAAGCGGACCCAGCGCGACCGACCCGGCAGCGTCCGCGCGTGCCGGGAACAGCATGGCCTCGCCCATGAAGCCGGCCACGAATTCCGTGGTCGGGTACTCGTACAGATCCTGCGGGGTGCCGCTTTGCGCGATGACGCCGTGGTCCATCACGATGATCTGGTCGCTGACGGCCAGCGCCTCGCTCTGGTCGTGCGTGACATACGCGACTGTCAGCTTTAGCCGCTGCTGCAGAGAACGAATCTCTTCGCGCATCTCGCGCCGAAGACGCGCGTCCAGGTTGGAGAGCGGCTCGTCAAACAGAAGCACGGCCGGCTCCAGCACCAATGCACGAGCGAGCGCCACACGTTGCTGCTGGCCGCCCGACAGCTCGCTGGGCAAGCGATCGTCGAAGCCGACAAGACCTACGTTGCGCAACGCATCCACGGCACGCGTCCGTGTCGAGGCTTGCGAGACCCCCGACATCTTCAAGCCATAGCCGACGTTTTCCAGCACGTTCATGTGGGGGAACAGCGCATAGCTCTGGAACATCATGCTCACGTTGCGCTCGGCCGGGCCTAGCGTGGTCACGTCGCGTCCTTCGATCAGGATCTGTCCGGAAGTCGGCGACTCCAAGCCGGCGATCATGCGCAGCGTCGTGGTCTTGCCGCAACCGGACGGCCCGAGGATGGTAGTGAGCGTGCCCGTCGGTGCGCGAAAGCTGATGCCCCTGACCGCCATCGGCGCAGAGGCATCGCTGCCATAGCGCTTGGTCACGTTGCGAAATTCAATCCCGTTTGCAGTATCTGCGGTAGCCATCAAGTCGCTCCCTGCGCTGACAAAGGCGCCACATGCTTGCGCCGGCCGAGCGTGCGCTCGCCGACCAGAAACTGGATCAAGGCGGTCACGCCGCTCATGAGAATGATCAGCACCGTGCAATACGCAAGCGCCACACCGTAATCGCCATTGCCGACGCGGCCGATGATGTAGGTCGTCGCAAGTTCGTTCTCGGCCGTGACCAGGAAGATCACCGCCGACACGGTGGTGATGGCGCGCACGAAGCTGTACACCAGCGCGGCGACCAGTGCAGGCTTGAGCAGCGGCAGCACCACGTAGCGCAGCGTCTGCACGCTCGACGCGCGCAGCATGACCGAGGCTTCATCCAGTGATCGATCGAGCTGCTTGAATGCAGCCGTGCCTGCGCGCACACCCACTGGCAGATTGCGAAACAGGAAGCACAGCACGATGATGAGTCCGGTGCCCGTGAGTTCGAACGGCGGCACGTTGAAGGCCAGGATGTAGCTCACGCCCAGCACGGTGCCGGGAATCGCGAATGCCAGCAGCGCAGAGAACTCGAACAGTCCCTGGCCCTTGAACTCGGTGCGGGCCAGCAAATAAGCGATGAGCAGGCCGAGCGTTGCGGTCATGGGCGCGGAGATCGCCGCGAGCTTGATCGTCGTGAAGAACGAGTTCCATGCCGTGCCTGCCCACACGAGTCCGAACTGTCCCCACTCCAGCGAGAACGCTGTCCTGAAGTGCGCGAGCGTCAGTGTGTAGTCACGACCCCAGGTCTGCACGAAGCCGCCTGCAAATGCGAAGAGGTACACGATCAGCGTGAACGCCATCCACGGCAGCGCAATGCCGTACACGAACTTGCGCACGCGCGGCGGCAGCGGCATCGCCACGCCTGAATCGCCCTTGCCGCTCACCGTGGTGTAGTTGCGTTTGCCGAGCACGAAGCGCTGCAGCGCGAACACACCGAGCGCGAACAGCGTGAGGATCCATGCGAGCGAGGCGGCACGTCCCTGGTCGTATTGCGCACCGACGATGGCGAAGAAGATTTCGGTGGAGAGCACCGAGAACTGGCCGCCGACAACGACCGGATTGCCGAAGTCGGCCATGCTCTCGATGAAGCCCACCAGGAAGGCATTGGCGAGGCCGGGCTTGAGCAGCGGCAGCGTCACTGTCATGAAGGTGCGCTGAGGGCTTGCGCGCAGCGTCTGCGCAGCTTCTTCCAGGCTCGGCGCGACGCCTTGCACCACGCCGCGCATGATCATGAAGGCGATGGGCGTGAAGGCGAATGTCTGCGCGATCCATACGCCGAACCAGCCGTAGAACCAGCGCGACGGTGCGATGCCAAACCACGATTCGAGCAACTGGTTGACGATGCCCGCGCGGCCGAAGAGCAGGATCAGGCCGAGCCCCACCACGAAGGGCGGCGTGATGATCGGTAGCATCGCCAGGATGTTCAGCGGCTTCGAATAGCGGCTGCCCGCGCGCTCTGCCATCAGCGCCATCAACGTGCCAAGCACGGTGGTGCTGAACGCCGTCAGCAGTCCCAGGAACAGCGTGTTCCAGGCGACGCCACAGCGCACACCGCCGTAGAGGCAGTTGAGGCCGAAATTGCGTTCGTTGCCGATCCGCTCCCACATCGCGGCGATGGAGATGCGCCCTTCCTCGGTGTAGAAGGCGCTCGTGAGCGCCTTCAGGACGGGGAACAGGATGAACAGCGCCAGCAGCATCCCGCATCCGACGACGGCAGCGGCGATGAACAGATCGCCCTTGAAGAAGCCACGCCGCGCGATGCCGAATGCAGTGATGACAATGAGCGAAGCCAGCGCAACGAAGCCGCCCCAACCGACGCCGAACTGGTTTTTGGCGAGCTCGCCGAAGCTGCGATTGAGCACCTCGCTGTTCCAGCCCTTTGCGCCGATCAGAAAACCCGACAGGCCCAGACCCAGCACACCGATGAGTCCGCCGACGATCAGCAGCGTGCCCTGCCTGCGACCGGGCGGCTGCATCGCGCCGAACGCGGCGACGACGAGCCCAACCAGTCCCAGCCATAGCCAGCTGCGCCCATACACGGCGGCCTGCATGAGACCGTTGGCCTTGTCGTCACTGCCAAAGACAGAAGGGATCGCCAGCAATCCGTTGCCATCCTGCAGCGCATACCACGGCAGCAAGAGATAGCCGAGCAGGCCCGCGACGAGCCAGGCCCAGATAGCCAGATTGGCGGTCGGCGTTTTCAACGGGGCAGCGAGTTCACATCCTTTTCCCAGCGGGAGATCAGGCGCCTGCGCTCCGTGCTGGAGCCGTACTTGGCGTAGTCGTAGTCGATGAACTTGATCTTCTTGAAGTCGGGCACGTTGGGGTCAACCTTGGCACCCTTGTTCGACGGCACCTGAAACGACTTCGCAGCGAAGGCGATTTCCTGCGCGCTCGGCGTCAGCGCCCACTCGTAGAACTTCTTGGCGGCCTCGAGGTTGCGCGAGCCCTTGATGATGCTCATCGAGCCGATCTCCGCGCCCGTGCCGTCGGCTGGCGTGATCGTTTCGACCGGAAAGCCATTCATCTTCTCGCCGGGACCGTCGTGCACGAAGCTGATCGACACCGCCGTCTCGCCGCGAGCGACCGCCTTGATCGGACCCGTGCCGGAGCGCGTGTAGGTGCTGATGTTCTTGTGCAGGCCCTTGAGGTACTCGAACGCCTTGTCTTCACCCATCAACTGCACAAGCGTTGCGATCATGGTGTACGAGGTGCCGCTCGATGCGGGGTTGGCCACCTGGATCTCGCCCTTGTATTGCGGCTTGAGCAGGTCGGACCATGCCTTGGGGACAGGCAGCTTCTTCTTGGCCAGCAGTTCGGGGTTGTAGCCAAACCCGAGCGGGCCCGAGTAGATGCCCACCGTCTTGAAGCCCGACTGCTGCGCCTGCTTTTGCGCCCAGGGATGCAGTTGCGCAAGCGTCGGCGATTTGTATTCGAGCGACAAGCCCTGCTCGGCCGCCTGCAGGTGCGGATCGCCCGTGCCGCCGAACCACACATCGGTTTTGGGGTTCTCTTTTTCCGCGATGAGCTGCGCGAGTGCTTCGCCCGAACCCTTCAGCGCGACGTTGATCTTGGTGCCCGTCGTGCGCGAATACACGGTGGCCATGTTGTTGCACCAGTCGGCCTGCACCGAACAGATGATATTGACCTGCCCTTGCGCAGCGGCGCCGAACGAAACACCGGCCAATGCAAACGCCGACGCCAGCAGCGACTTTCTCATGGGAACACCCTCAAAGTAATTTGGTTACGCTTTCGAGAATAGTCGGGGCCAGCAGGTCAACGCCTTGGGGAAAACACCAGTGAAATCCGCAAACGAACACCAGTGGCCGATGCGGCACCGATGAGGTGAAACTAAGTTACAGTGGCACGTCACTTCCACCGCAACAGGCCATGAGCTTTGATCTCGTTCTCTTTGGCGGCACGGGCGATCTGGCCTGGCGCAAACTGCTGCCCGCGCTGTTCCAGGCGTTCCGCCACGGAACCCTGCCCGCGGTCGGCCGCATCATCGGGGTTGCACGCGACGACCTGAGCGATGCGCAATACCGGGAATTGATCCACTCGCGGTTTGCGGATGTCGATCTCTCCAAGCGCCCCAGCCCCGAAGAGTTCGATCGCTTCGCCTCCATGCTGGAGTTCCTGCGCGTTGATCTCTCGCGCCCGGACGACTACCAGCGCCTGGCCGTCAAACTGCGTGAGCGTGGCGCAGAGACCGTGGTGATGTACCTGGCGACCGCGCCATCGCTCTTCACGACCGTCTGCGAACAACTTGCCGCCTCGGGTCTGAACACACCGCACACGCGCATCGTGCTGGAAAAGCCCCTCGGTCACGACCTCGCCTCCAATCGCGCGATCAACGAAGCCGTGCGACGTGCGTTTACGGAGCGGCAGATCTTTCGCATCGATCACTACCTGGGCAAGCCGTCGGTGCAGAACCTGTTCGCGCTGCGCTTTGGCAATGCATTGTTCGAGCCCCTGTGGCGGCGCGAGAACATCGCCAACATCCAGATCACCATTGCCGAAGACCTCGGCGTGGAAAAGCGCGGCGCGTTCTACGACCAGACCGGCGCGCTGCGCGACATGGTGCAGAACCATGCACTGCAACTGGTGTGCGCGCTGGCGATGGAGCCGCCCATCAACGCCCATGCCGATGCGATCCGCGACGAGAAGCTCAAGGTGTTGCGATCGCTCAAAGCCTGGACGCCTGAGACGCTCAGCCAACACGTGGTGCGCGGGCAGTACGCTGCGGGCAAGGTCGAGGGCGAGGATGTACCGGCCTATCGCGACGAACCCGGCGTGAATCCGCAAAGCACGACGGAAACGTTTGTGGCCTTGCGCGCCGAGATCGCCAACTGGCGCTGGGCCGGTGTGCCGTTCTACATCCGCACGGGCAAACGGCTCGCGGGGCGCGACGCGCGAATCGTGGTGAGCTTTCATCCGGCGCCGCATGCGATCTATCGTTCGCCTTCGGGCGAGGCCAACCGCCTCGTCATCCACCTGCAGCCCAAAGACGGCCTGGAGTTGCACTTGCTCGCGCAGGGGCAGGAACTGCGTCAGGCCAGCAAGGGGACCGTACCGTCGCTTGCGCCTGTGCATCTCGATCTCGATTTCGACAAGCGCTTCGGGTCCGAGCGCGTCGGTGCTTATGAGCGGTTGCTGCTGGATGTGATCGACGGTCGCCTGAACCTCTTCGTGCGCAGCGACGAGCAGGAAGAAGCCTGGCGCTGGGTCGAGCCGATCCTGGAGCACTGGCGCAATGACGCCGCCGGTCCGCGTCCTTATGCCGCCGGCACCTGGGGGCCGAGTGCGGCGAGTGCGTTGATCGCGCGTGACAACTTCTGCTGGAACGAAGAGTGCTGACCGCGCGCTGAACGACGTCCCGGATCCCACATGCTCGATCGCATCAAGGCTTCGCTGCCATCCCTCGCGCCCGCCGAGCAGCGCGTGGGTCGCCTGGTGCTGAGTGACCCGCGCACCTTCGCGAATCTGCCGGTGAGCGAACTGGCCGAGCGCGCGCATGTGAGCAAGCCCACTGTTGTTCGCTTTTGCCGCAGCGTGGGTTACGACGGCCTTTCCGATTTCAAACTCAAGCTCGCGGGCAGCGTGAGCGAGGGCGTGCCCTTCATTCACCGCAGTGTCGATGCGGATGACAAGACATCGGACGTGCTGGTCAAGGTGATCGACAACACCGTGGCGGCGTTCCTGAAGTATCGCAATGACGCGTCGAGCTCGGTGATCGAGAAGGCGGTTGATGTGCTCGCCGCAGCCTGCAAGCAGGGCCGGCGTATCGAGTTCCATGGCGTGGGCAATTCGGGCATCGTGGCGCAGGACGCGCAGCACAAGTTCTTTCGCCTGGGCGTGAACACCATCGCGCACAGCGACGGCCACATGCAGGTGATGAGCGCGTCGATGCTGGGGCCGGGCGATTGCCTTGTCGTGATCTCGAACTCGGGCCGCACGCGCGACCTGATGGACGCCTGTGACATTGCCCGCAAGAACGGGGCGACGACGATTGTGCTGACTGCCACCGGTTCGCCGCTGGCGTCAGCCGGCCACATCCATCTGGCCGCCGATCACCCCGAAGGCTATGACCGCTACAGCCCGATGGTGTCGCGACTGCTGCACCTGATGATCATCGACGTGCTCGCGACAGCAGTCGCGCTGCGGATCGGGGCGAAGCTGCAACCGATCCTGCGCGAGATGAAGAACAATTTACGGAGCAAGCGATACGCCTGAAGCGCGCCGCTGCGAACACCGCCTCAGTCCTCGAAGTCTTCCGGATCGTCCTGCGGCACGATGACGACGGAGTCCCGTCCTTCGAATGGCACGCCATCGCGATTGTCGAAACGCACAACGCCGACCGCGTCTCCTGAACGAAAGCCCGTCGCACTCAGGTTGAAGCGGCACACCAGATCGGCGATGCCGTCGTTGTTGACGTCCCTGGCTCGCATGCACTGACTGAGCGACGTTTCGCTACCGGTGCGACCGAAAGTCAATGTGGATTGCTTGACCAGCTTGGGGGCGTCGAAGGTCGATGTCGAGAGAATGGCGACTTTGACTTTGCCCCGGCTGCGCGGGTTGATGTTGTTCGTTGATTTGTTGGGGCGAATGTCCACGGCTGCGGTGTATCCCTGCACATCGACCAGTGTCCGGCGACCGGTGCCGTCGGCATTCTGGATGGCGATGGATGTCATCGCTTTGGACCTTGCAGATTCTTCGGTGAACACGATCTGACCTGACTTGGTCCATATGGGGTCATAGCCGTACGAATCAGGGAGCTTTTTCAAGCCTGAGCCATCCGGCTGCACCGTCCAGAGCAGGTGTCCCTGCAACCGTTCGTCCCGACTCGTCGAGAACACAATGCCGGAGGTTCCCCAGTCAGGGTCCCAATCGAAAAAACCTGTTGAGGTGATGACCTTCAGACTCGTGCCATCGGTTCTTATCGTCATCAGTCGGGCTGTTTCCCGGTCGGTTACGGAAAAGACGATTTCGTTGCCTGCCGGAGAGAAGCTGGGACTGTGTTCCTGCTGGGGCAATGACGTTAATTGCTGCTGTTGACTCCCGTTCGCATTCATCAACCAGATGTCATATGTCCCGTGCTTGTCGGAGACAAAAGCTATCTTTGATCCATCTGGTGACCACGCAGGCTTCCAGTTCCGAGCGCCATTGGATGTCAGCTTTGCGAGCGCAGCCCCGTTGGGGAGCGTGATCCAGATGTCGCTTTTCTCACCGTCCACGACGGTGTAGGCGATAGTCCGTCCGTCTGGCGACCAAACGGGATCGGAGTGCAAAACATTCGGGTTCGGCTGCGCTGCCGAAGTCACTCGCCGCAGACCTGTCCCGTCAAATCGTACGGCCCAAAGACGACTGGGACCGTCAAAGTCTGCTGAAAAAACGATCTCCGTTCCCAGTGGGGATGGCGAGGGAGATGAGGCAATCACGCCGATCTTGTCCGGCGACGCGCATGCGAGAGTTGCCACCAACGCCAGACTCGCAGCCAACGTGCGAATTGTCAGGTTGAAGTTTTTCATCATTGCTTCAGTCGACCCTGCTGGAGATCAAGAGCAATTTGCAAGCGCCCTCAGTCCTCGAAGTCTTCCGGGTCGTCCTGCGGCACGATGACGACGGAATCCCGTCCTTCGAATGGCACGCCATCGCGATTGTCGAAACGGACAACGCCGACCGCGTCTCCTGAACGAAAGCCAGTCGCGCCCAGATTGAAGCGGCACACCAGATCGGCGATGCCGTCGTTGTTGACATCCTTTGCTCGCATGCATTTGCTGAGCGACGCCTCGCTGCCGGTGCGACCGAAAGTCAAAGTAGATTGCTTGACCAGCTTGGGGGCATCGAAAGTCGCTGTCGAAAGAATGGCAACTTTGACTCTGCCCCGGCTGGGCGGGTTGATATTGTTCGTTGATTTGTTGGGGCGAATGTCAACTGCTGTGGTGTAACCCTGCACATCGACCAGTGTCCGGCGACCGGTGCCGTCGGCATTCTGGATGGCGATCGTGGTGCGAGCCTTTGACGTTGGCGCTCCATCGGTAAAAACGATTTGACCTGCCCTGGTCCAAGACGGCTCATAAGCCGTCGTGTCGGTCAGCTTTTTCAAGCCTGAGCCGTCACTCTGCACAAGCCAAAGCTTGTTGGACTGCAGACGCGAATCCCGGTTTGTAGAAAAGACAATTCCGGCCGGGCCCCAGGCGGGCGACCAATCCCGGAAGCCAGGCGAAGTAATCGTCCTCAGGTCCGTCCCATCGACTTTGATCGTCATGAGTACAGCAGCTTCTCCTTCGGTCATTGAGAAAACCACCGCGTCGCCTGCTGGGGAGAAACTCGGTCTGCTCTTCTGACCGGGCGACGCTGTCAGTTGCCGTTGCTGGGTGCCGTTTGCATTCATGACCCAGATATCGCGGGCGCCATTTCTCGTGGATACAAAGGCAATTCTGGACCCGTCCGGGGACCATGCAGGTTCACTGTTTCGTCCCCCGTTCGACGTGAGCTTTGCAACCACTGCACCATTGGGCTGGGCAATCAGGATGTCCCTCTTATAGCCCTCAAGCGCTGTATAGGCGATGAGTTGCCCGTCTGGAGACCACACAGGATCGATGTGATCGGCATCGTCCGCTTGCCCCTGTGTAAAAGAGACGCGGCGCAGCCCTGTTCCATCGAAGCGGACGGCCCAGAGCCGGCTAGGCCCTTCGAAGTCCGCAGAGAAAACGACCTCAGTTCCCATCGGTGAGGGGGACGGCGTCTGGGCCATGACGGCGACGGTGTCCGGTGATGCGACCGAAGGCATTGAAATCGCTATCAAGCATCCGGCGAGCAACCGGGCGAAGAGGTTCAAGGGCATTTTCATCTCAGTACTCTCAGTTGCCGAAAAATTGGTCGAGGCTTGCCTTGATTGCGGCCGCGACGCGAGATGGCGCCGAGAGGGAATGCAGCCTCTGCTCGTCCGTACCAGAAAGTCGTCCGGTTTCGAGCAGTACGGCGTCCATGGTTGTGGCCGGGGGAAGGAGCACGCCCATCCGCGTCGTTTCAGCAAACGAGCCTCGGCTGTTGATTCCAAGACTGGAGGCGACCGAATTCGCCAGCGAATCTGCCAGTGATTTGGATTGCGGTTTTCTGAAGTGGTAATGGGCGGAGCTTCCATGAGTGAAGGGGATTGGCAGCCCAGTGCCCGGCACCACTGCTGGGGCATTGGCATGAATTGACACAAATACCTCCGCCTCCATCGCCTTCGCCAGTTGACGCCGCTCGACAAGGTCGGGGCAGGCGTTCATGTCTCGCTTGGTCAAGACAACCTTATAAACAGAGGGCGGCAGCACTCGCTCGATCTCCAGTGCAATTGCAACGGTGAGGTTGTCTTCCTTCAGTTTGCCTGGCGGTGGATTGGAAGCGGGAAAGTCGGTCACACCGATCGTTCCGGGTGGCAGCCGTTTTGCTGCGCAGCTGAGCCCATGCCCCGGATCGATAGCCACAATCCTGAGCGGCTTCTCGCCATAGCAAAGCGGCCCTTCATAGGTCCCTGCCCAATAGATCCCACCGTCGTTCGGCCAATATTCCGTGTACCCGGCAGGGCAGGTAAACGGTTCGCGCTGCCCTACGACGGTGAGCCATGCAGTTTCTGCGGGCTGACCCTGGGACCAGACGACGTTGATTTGCATCGACGCATACTGCCGCTGACCACGCGAGGCCAAGGTCCATCCGGAAAGCGATCCGTAGCCGAGCGAGTAGGTGATCGGCGTGAAGTAAGCATTGAATGCAGACTGCGTGAAGCCTACCGCTGCACCTGCGCTCGAAAAATGCGGCGAGCCGAAACCCGATGCGGCAGTCGCCGTGTAAACCCAGGGCGACGAAACGTTGGAAACGCACTCGTACGCTTTCCCTTCAACGACGCATGGGGCCGCTTGTGCCACGCCCCACGACAGCGCCGCAAGCAACACCAGCGCCGCATTCACAACGAAATCTCTCATTTCGTCTCCCACCTGCAAACACGTCTGAGGGGCTTGGCCGGGTCCGTCACGCAGGAGCCGCGAACGCCTTGGGAAACCGGCGTTCATAAAAGCCCACTGCGCCTGCCACATCGACCGAGACCAGTTCCCGAAAGCCCGGCACCAGCGGCATCGTCAACGCAAGAAGCAGCAGCAATGCACCGCTCATGATGAACCACGCGACAGGCGAGTAGCCGATGAGCCACGTGGCGGCAGCCGCGACACCCAGTTGCGCTGCCAGCGCATTGAGCGTCAGGTGTACACCCGCCACGCGGGCTCGCAGCCGTTCCGGAATGGCAATGCGGCGCTGCGCTGCGCCTGCCTGCATCCGAAACGCCAGCGCTAGGTTTGCGACCAGCAGTGCCGCCGCCAGTCCGTAGGCGTTGTCCCAGTAGAGGCAGGCCGCACAGGCGAACACCCCGGCTGCCAGTGTCAGTGCAGAACCGATGCACAGCCGCCATCTGCCGATAGCCTGCATGGCTCTGGGCGCGAGCACGCTCCCGATGACGAGACCGGCACCGCTGGCTGCTTCCAGCCACCCGAGCCAGCTGTTGCCCCATTTCCTTTCGGTCACGATGAATGGCAGCAAGATACCGAACGTGGGCACGATCACGGCAAGCTCCAGAAAGACCTGAAGTCCGAGGTAGCGCTCGGTAACGATGGACCAGCGAAAACGAAAACCGGCGATGACCTCGTGCGTCCAGTTGCTGAACAGGCCGCCAATGCTGCTGTGCTGCTTGCCGAGTCGTTCGCTGGTCGCTGTTGCAGGCATGGACAGACCGCGACGCTGGATCAGCCAATAGACCGGCAGACTGACCATCGACGGCGCCAGCAGCGCGACCATGACCGCCCGATCTGTCGGCCACACGAGCAAAGCAAGCCCGGTGACCACGGGGCCCGCGAAGCGCGCGAAACCGAAGATCGCCGTTTCGCGCGCGGTGAACCGGGTGAGTTCTTCGCGGGCTACAAGTCCCATCACGAGCTTCGGAAATGCCGGGCCTTCGATGGACTGGACGATCGCGCTCGCAATGAAAAACAGCATCCAGTGAATCGCGCCCATCTGGTTGAACCAGAGCCACGCTGCGGCTGCCAACGAAACCAGCGCGAGTGCGATCTCACAACGCCAGAGCAGCGAAAACGCGTTCACCCGGTCGATCAGCGGCCCCAGCAAGGGTGTCAGGCACAACCTCACAGCAGCAGCGGCGATGACGCAGGTTGCAAGCGTGTCGATAGCGAACGCTTGCGTCACCAGCAAGGCGAGCAATGGCGTCAATGCGCCCGAAACCAGCCGACTGATTCCATTGACCGTCAGGAACAGGTAGGGGGATGTCATTGGCTATTCCTGGATCGCTGTCGCCGCAATCGGCTGGTAGAACTTGTCCACGGGGTCGGCGTCGCCGCTGCCGAAGCCCAGAACCAGCATGGGATATTCCGGTTCATGTTGGGCAATTGCGAGTAGCTTGCGCAGCTTCTCGTCGAAGAACGCGGCGGTGATCCAGGTACGAAGCTGGAATCCGGTGGCGATCAGTTGTGCAGTCTGAGACAGGTGCCCTGTATCCAGACACGCAACGCGATAGGCTCGCGAATGTTGGTACTTCCACCACATCTTGTGCAGCCGGCTTGTGATGACGATGAACGCAGCAGCGTCATCGCTGAAGGCCTGACCCGCAAGGTACTCGGTCCCGAACTGGATTGAATCCTGAATCGGGCTGACAAGGGCGATGCTGTTTGCGTGGCTGCGGTAGTGATAGACACCTGGATCGAGGCCATCGACCCTCCGGGCGACCAGGTAGGCCTCGCTGCACTGGAGCGATCCGCCCGAGGGTGAAGACCGGCGCTTGGTCGGTGTGTCCAGGCCTTTCGCATGGTACTTCTCGATGAGATGTTCGCGGTACGAAAACGTTTCCGTGAGAACAGTGCTGATGCTGTCGAAGGAAATGGATTCGTTGCTGAAGTGCCGGGTGGATGTGCGGTCTCGAAGCGCGTCGAAGAGATCGATGCCATCACGACCTGCAGGCGTGCCCAGCTGCCTGACCTCATGCCCCTTCTCGAACGAAAAAGCGTCTGGCGGAATACCTTCGAGAATGTTGTCGCACCGCTCGGCGTACTGCCTGCTTCTCGCTCCCGGGTCTGCTTCGCCCGCCGGAAAATCGGAATATGGGAATGAGGTTCCGATGTGAAATATTTTCGCAAGAGCATCCCATTGCCAGGTCCCGCCTGATGACTCTGCAAGGCCGGTGGTCAGGATGCCGGCGGCCAGCAGATCGGCGACTGGTGACTCGTCAGCAATCGATTCTCCGGCTGCGATTTCCAGCAGGGCAGCGACGTGCGTTTTGCTCAATGCAAACTGCTCGTGGGTCTGGAAATTCCAGACGGCGAAGTCCTGACCCGCAAAGAGAAAGAAGATGTCGGGATTGATGTGAAGGGATGGTGCGTCTGACATGGCAGCATGGACAGTGATTGCAAGACACAGGAGGCAGGGCGTGGACCCGCGCCTCCTTCGTGATTTCTTACTTCAGGGTCGGCTGCTGTTTGTCGCTGACCACGCCTGTGCGCTGGATGAAGCTGGCGTGGTAGTTGTCGAAGGTGAATCGCAGTGTGGTCTCAAGATGAATTCGCTTCATGCTTGCTTTCGAATGGCGGTCCGGAGTCCGCCGGACCAATCGGATCCCGCCCAGACGGGGCGAAGATTCTTTAGCCCCAAAACTGCCATAGGCCGATTGCTGCGCATGAATGTAACCCAAAAGGATATGAATATCCTTGTGAATAGTTACTTGTAATTAGTTTTGCTTTTCGATTAAGCGAGACGGGCTCACACAACCGCTTGCTGGCGGAGTGCGCTCCCAGGTACGGCGCTGAGGATTAATCGCCCGCACGGGTGAAGTAGGTCACCCCCGCCTTGAGCTCTTCATAGATCAGGTAGTCCGTGGGCGCCATGCCCAGCGCCGCATAGGTCTGCTGCGCAATCCCGTTGTCCTTCTCGACGTACAGGCGAAATCCACAGACCGCAGCGTCGGCCTTGGCCAGCTCCCGCACGTATTCGTAGAGTCGCCGGTACACACCTTGTCGCCGCCAGTCCGTCACCACGTACACGCTCTGGATCCACCAGAAGATGCCGTTGCGCCAGTCGCTCCACTCGTTGGTGATCATCAGTCCCGCGACGACTTCGCCCCCCTCGTCCTGCGCGACGATGTAGAAACCCATCGCCGGGTTCTCGATCAGGCGGCGCACGCCCGCACCGATCACCTCGGGCATCAGCACCTTGTGCTCGGTCTCCAGCGCCATCGCCGCATTGAACGCAGCGATGGTTGTCGCATCGCGCAGCTCGCCCTTGCGCAGCGTCAGCGATGCGGCATCGCGGGTGGTCAGATGCGGCCTTCTTCCACGCCGTGGCAGGCGATGCGGATACCTTCGATCTCCAGCAGCGCAGGACGCTCGACGCGGCAGCGCTCGTTGGCATGCGGGCAGCGCGGATTGAAGGCGCAACCTGTCGGAGGATTCAGCGGGTTGGGCACTTCACCGGACACCGGCGTGCGCTGGCGGCCGGTGTCGTGCATTTTCGGAATCGCATCCAGCAGCATCTTGGTGTACGGATGGCGCGGGTTGCCAAACAGCTGATGCTTGCCTGCCAACTCGACCAGCCGCCCCAGGTACATCACGCCGACCTGGTCGCTGACGTGGCGGACCACGGCGAGGTTGTGCGAGATGAAGAGGTACGTGAGACCGCGCTCTCGCTGCAGGTCCTTCATGATGTTGAGGACCTGCGCCTGCACGCTCACATCGAGCG
>JAZKFI010000014.1:0-250683 GCA_040386575.1 Pseudomonadota bacterium | reverse complement strand
AGCACCACCTTGACATGGTGGGGGTCGTTGGTTCGAGTCCAATCGCGCCTACCAAGATTAGCCCCGTTTCTCCCAGGAGGACGGGGCTTTTTTATTGGCCCAACTGCTTCAAGCGCTCGTCCTGCCGGCGAACCAGGTGCCCCATGTCGGCGAGGTCCTGGGCCGATAGCTTGGGACCGGGCTTGCGCACGAAGGCCGACGCGATTGCGCCGCGCTGGTGCAGCAGGTGCTTGCGCACTGCCAGGCCGATGCCCGCCTGTTGCTCGTAGCGGGCCAGCGGCAGGTAGGCGTCGAACAGGTCGTGGGCACGTTCGACGTCGCCCCGGGCATGCGCCGCAACCACATCGACCATCATTTCCGGCCATGCAAAACCAGTCATCGCACCATCGGCGCCGCGCGAAAGTTCCTCGGGCAGGAACAGGCCGCCGCCGTTGCCAGTGAGGATGGACACCCGCCGGGCTTCGCGTTTCTCGCTCGCAGAGCGAATCGCCGAGAGCTTGGCCAGTCCGGGCGAGTCCTCGTGCTTGAGCATCACGCAGTTCGGTGAGTTTTTCAGGATGCGCAGGACGACACCCGCCGACATTTGCACACCGGTTGCCACCGGATGGTCCTGCAGGCACCACGGCACCGCGCCCAGCGTCTCGTTGACCATGTCGAAATAGGCGGCGATCTGGTCGTCCGTGCGAACAGTGCCCGGCGGGGCAACCATCACGCCTGATGCGCCGAGGTCCATCACCGCCTGTGTGAGTTCGCCCATGGCGGCAAACCCCGGCGAGGACACGCCCACCACGATCGGCACCCGGCCGCCGACGCGCTGGACGACCTGCCGGGTGAAGTCCTTCGCCTCTTGCGCTGTGAGCTTGGTCGCTTCGCCCATGATCCCCAGGATCGTGAGCCCGGTGACTCCGCGTTCCAGGCAGAAATCCACCATGCGGTCGGTGCTCGCAAGGTCCAGGGCGCCCGCATCGGTGAATGGCGTGACAGTGATGAGGTAGACGCCTTGGGCGGATGTGTCGAATCGGTGCATGAGGGCTCCGGGTGCGTGGCAAGCAATGATCGGGCAATGGTGCCATGGTGCAGGCCCGGTGCCGGCGGCCCCTGCCTCAGGGAAACCCTGTGGGGCGCCGCCCCGGCCCTCCCTAGAATGTGTTGCAGTGCAATACATCTGCGGCGACCCATCCGGTCAGTCGCCCGAGGAGCGAGGCCGTGCAAAGCAAGAAATCCACCGCAGCGGGCAGCAAGCCGGCTCAGCGGGTGATCAAGAAGTACCCGAACCGCCGGCTCTACGACACCGAAACATCCACCTACATCACGCTGGCCGAGGTCAAGCAGCTGGTCATGGACAGTGAATTGTTTGTCGTGCGCGATGCCAAGACCAATGAGGACCTGACCCGCAGCATCCTGCTGCAGATCATCCTGGAAGAAGAAGCAGGCGGCACGCCCATGTTCAGCGAAGCGGCGCTTGGCAACCTCATCCGCTTCTACGGCCACGCCGCCCAGGGCTTCATGGGCACTTACCTGGAAAAGAACGTCCAGGCTTTCACCGACATCCAGGCCAAGCTCACCGAGCAGTCCAAGACGGTCACACCCGAAGTGTGGGCCCAGTTCATGAACCTGCAAAACCCGATGATGCAGGGGATGATGGGCAATTACGTCGAGCAGTCCAAGACCATGTTCGACAAGATGCAGGAGCAGATGACTTCCTGGATCGTGCCGGTCAAGCGTTGAGCCGCCAGGGCCACGTGCCTGAGCGGGCAGGGTCTGGGACAATAGGCAGATGAGTGAAGTTGCCACCCCCGAAAACAAGACGCCCAAGGTGGGATTCGTCAGCCTGGGATGCCCCAAGGCCCTGACCGATTCCGAATTGATCCTGACACAGCTTTCCGCCGAAGGCTACGAGACCTCCAAGACGTTCGAGGGCGCCGACCTCGTCATCGTCAACACGTGCGGTTTCATCGACGATGCCGTGCGCGAAAGCCTCGACACGATCGGTGAGGCGCTCGCTGCCAATGGCAAGGTCATCGTGACCGGATGCCTGGGCGCCAAGGCGGGCGACGACGGCGGCAACCTCGTGCGCCAGATGCATCCTTCGGTGCTGGCGGTGACCGGCCCGCACGCCACGCAGGAAGTCATGGACGCGGTCCACCTGAACCTGCCCAAGCCGCACGATCCCTTTGTCGACCTGGTGCCCGATCCGGCGCGCGGTTCGTTTGGCATTGCCGGCATCAAGCTGACGCCACGCCACTACGCGTACCTCAAGATCAGCGAAGGCTGCAACCACCGCTGCACCTTCTGCATCATTCCCTCGATGCGTGGCGACCTGGTAAGCCGGCCGATCGGCGACGTACTCAAGGAGGCGAGGGCGCTTTTTGAAGGCGGCGTGAAGGAACTGCTGGTGATCAGCCAGGACACCTCGGCCTACGGCGTCGATGTGAAGTACCGCACCGGCTTCTACGACGGCAAGCCGATCCGCACGCGCATGCACGAGCTGGTGCAGGCCCTGGGCGACATGGCTGAGCCGTTCGGCGCATGGGTGCGGTTGCATTACGTCTATCCGTACCCATCTGTGGATGAGGTCATTCCCATGATGGCGACGGGCAAGGTTCTGCCTTACCTCGATGTGCCGTTCCAGCACAGCCATCCCGATGTCCTCAAGCGCATGAAGCGCCCGGCCAGCGGGGAGAAAAACCTGGAGCGCATCCAGCGCTGGCGCGAGGCCTGCCCCGAGATCGTGATTCGCAGCACGTTCATCGCCGGGTTTCCGGGTGAGACCGAAGCCGAGTTCGATCACCTGCTTGAATTCATGCGCGAAGCGCGTATCGACCGCGCAGGTTGCTTTGCCTACAGCCCGGTCACTGGCGCTGTGGCCAATGAAATTCCAGGAATGCTTCCACAAGAAGTGCGCGAAGAGCGGCGTGCGAGGTTCATGGCCGTCGCCGAAGAGGTGTCGGCTGCCAAGCTGCGCGAGCGGGTTGGGGCGACCATGCAGGTGCTGGTGGATTCAGCGCCGGCGCTGGGCCGCAAGGGCGGCGTTGGCCGAACCTATGCAGATGCCCCTGAGATCGACGGGACGGTGAAGTTGCTGCCGCCCGAAAAGATCAGCAAGCAGATGAAGGTCGGCGAGTTCACCCGGGCGCGCATCGTCTCGACGGATGGGCATGACCTTGTTGGCGTGCCGATTTGAGCGTGGCCAAAACATGCAGAAACAACAAAGCCGGCAGAGCCGGCTTTATGAAAAAATTCGCCGGCAGAGCCGGCTTTATGATTAACTTAACTTGGTGCCCAGGAAGGGACTCGAACCCCCACGATGTTACTCGCTAGTACCTGAAACTAGTGCGTCTACCAATTCCGCCACCTGGGCATTTCAGGAAAAAAAGGATTCTATATCAAAAATAATATCGACCATTCCACGCACGGCCTTCTCGACGAAATCGAAGGCGTGATTCAAGGCCATCGCGATGGCCACGGCTACGTGCAACGCGACGACGGCGAGGGTGACATCTACCTTCCGCCCAATGAAATGCGCGCCGTGCTGCACAAGGACCGCGTCAAGGCACGCATCGTGCGCCACGACCGCAAGGGCAGGCCCGAAGGCCGTGTCGTCGAGATCATCGAACGCCCGCCGCAACCCATCATCGGCCGCTTGCTGCATGAAAGCGGCGTCTGGCTCGTTGCCCCCGAAGACAAGCGCTACGGGCAGGACGTCCTGATTCCCAAGGGCGCGACTGCGCTGGCCAAGGCCGGCCAGGTGGTGGTGGTTGAACTGACCGAGCCGCCGAGCCTGTACGGGCAACCGGTCGGGCGCGTGAAGGAAGTGCTGGGCGAAATCGACGACGCCGGCATGGAGATCGAGATCGCGGTGCGCAAGTACGGCGTGCCGCATGAGTTCTCCGATGCGTGCATTGCGCTGTCGCGCACCTTGCCCGACAAGGTCCGTCCGCAGGACAAGAAAAATCGCGTCGACCTGACCGACATTCCGCTCGTGACCATCGACGGCGAAGACGCACGCGACTTCGACGATGCGGTGTATTGCGAGCCTGCGAAAGTCGGGCGGGGCAAGGGATGGCGCCTGCTGGTCGCCATCGCCGACGTCAGCAACTATGTCGAGACCGGCAGTGCCATCGACGTCGATGCGTATGACCGTGCGACCAGCGTGTACTTTCCACGCCGCGTCATCCCGATGCTCCCCGAGAAACTGTCGAACGGACTGTGCTCGCTGAACCCCGAAGTCGAGCGCCTGTGCATGGTCGCCGACATGCTGATCAATTCGACCGGCGAAATCTTCGCCTACCAGTTCTATCCGGCTGTGATGTGGAGCCATGCGCGCTTCACGTACACCGAAGTCGCGGCCATTTTGGCGAACACCCGCGGCCCGGAAGCGATCCGGCGCAAGGACCGTGTGCAGGATCTGTTGAACCTGCACGATGTGTATGGCGCACTGCTCAAGGCGCGCAATGCACGCGGCGCCGTCGATTTCGAAACAACCGAAACCCAGATCATCTGCGACGAGAACGGGCGTATCGACCGCATCGTTCCGCGTGTGCGCAACGACGCCCACAAGCTGATCGAAGAGGCGATGCTCGCGGCCAACGTCTGCAGCGCCGACTACATCCAGCAAAGCAAGCACCCGGGCCTGTTCCGTGTTCACGAAGGCCCGACGCCCGAGAAGAAGGACGTGCTGCGTGGTTACCTGAAGGCGATCGGCGTGCCGCTCACCATCAGCGAAGATCCGCTGCCAGCCGAGTTCCAGCGCATTGCTGAAGCGACGAAAGAGCGCCCCGACGCGCAGCAGATTCATTCAATGCTGCTGCGGTCGATGTCGCAGGCGATCTACACGCCGCTCAACGCAGGCCACTTCGGCCTGGCGTACGACGCCTACACGCACTTCACGAGCCCTATCCGTCGCTACCCGGACTTGCTGGTGCACCGCGTGATCAAGGCGATCCTGCAAAGCCGCAAGTACGAATTGCCGACCTTGCCCACACCGGGCGAAGCGCACGAAAAACTCGCGCGCCGCCTGGCCAGCCGCGTCAAGGCGCCTGCCAACAAGCTGAAGAAGCCGCCACCGCCGCCAAGCCGCGAAGTGCAGGCATGGGAAGCCGCAGGCCTGCATTGCAGCGCCAACGAGCGACGCGCCGACGAGGCCAGCCGTGATGTCGAGGCGTGGCTCAAGTGCAAGTACATGCGCGAACATCTCGGCGAGGAATACAGCGGCATCGTCACTTCGGCTACGACGTTCGGCATCTTCGTCACGCTCGACCAGATGTATGTCGAGGGCCTGGTGCATATCACCGAACTCGGCGGCGAGTACTTCAAGTTCGACGAAGCGCGGCAAGAGTTGCGCGGCGAGCGCACCGGCATCCGCTATGCGATCGGCTCGCGTGTTCGCGTGCAGGTCAGCCGAGTGGACCTGGACGGCCGCAAGATCGACTTCCGGCTGGTTCGCGACGGCGACGAGCTGGCCGTGCGGGCGATGAAGGACAAAGGGGTCTCGCCGGCCATCGCGCCTCCTGCTGGCAAGGCCGCAGGAAAGAAGAAGGGGGCGTCGCGCAAGTCGGTGCCCGAGCCCCGCTCTACAGGTGGGGCCCTCAAGGCAGCCGCCAAGAAAGCGGCCGCCAAGAGCAAGAGCCATCGGCCCCGCCGCTGATCCCCACCACGCCATCCAGAAAAACCAGAAAGAGGAGTTGAGACATGCCTGACAGTTCACCGGTTAGCAGGGTCGCCATCGTCACCGGTGGTGGCACCGGCGTTGGCAAGGCAGCAGCGCTCGCGCTCGCGGCCGACGGCTGGAAAGTCGCGATTGCGGGACGTCGCATGGAGCCGCTCGAGCAGGTGGCCGCGCAGGCTGCCGCTCCGGGCCGAGTGCTTTGCGTGCCGACGGACGTAACCGACCCGGCTTCGGTCGAGGCGCTGTTTGCGGCAACTGTCAAGGAGTGGAGTCGCGTCGACTTGCTGTTCAACAACGCGGGCGTCGGCGCTGCGGCGGTGCCGCTGGAAGACCTGGGGCTCGACCAGTGGAAGCGCGTGGTCGACACCAATTTCAACGGCATGTTCTACGGCATCCAGCAGGCCTTCAAGGTGATGAAGGCGCAAACGCCGATGGGCGGCCGCATCATCAACAACGGGTCGATCTCTGCGTACGCACCCCGGCCCAATTCGATTGCCTACACGGCGACCAAGCATGGTGTGAGCGGCATGACCAGGGCTGCTGCGCTCGACGGCCGCAAGTACGACATCGCCGTGGGGCAGATCGATATCGGCAATGCCCTGACCGAGCTGGCCGCAAAGATGGGCAAGGGCGTTCCGCAAGCCAACGGCGAGATCGCGATCGAGCCGTTGATGGATGTGAACGTCGTCGGCCAGTCGATCCTCTACATGGCCAACCTGCCGCTGGAAGCCAACGTGCTGTTCCACACGGTGATGGCGACGAAGATGCCGTTTGTGGGGCGCGGGTAGGCTGTAGGTGTCATGCCGGACTCGATCCGGCATCCACCGCGCAGCGGCGACTGCGCCTGATCACACATGGATCGCGGACCAGGTCCGCAATGACAGCCCTAGAAGGTGCCGGCTAGCGCTGCCGCGGTGAGCGGTCGCTGAAGGGGCCAGTTGTCCGCAGCCAATCCATGAGCGAACACAGCGGCGGACGCTGCCTCGAAAGCCGCTTCGCCTGCGGCCAGCCGTGCCGCGATCAACCCCGCGAGCACATCACCCGTGCCTGCAGTCGCGAGCCGCGCATTGCCTGTCGGATTGATTGAAGTCCTGCCTGTTGCATCTGCGATGACCGTGCCGGAGCCTTTGAGGACCACGCTGCACCCGTATCGGGAAGCGATCTCACGGCAAGCGGCGAGCCGGTCTGCCTGCACCAAGTGCGTGTTGATTCCGAGAAGGCGTGCAGCTTCCAGTGGGTGGGGCGTGAGCACTGTGGGGCGACTGCTCCGGCCGCGGGCCTGCAACTGGGCTTGAAGCTGCGGGTCGCTGGCGATCGCATTGAGCGCGTCGGCGTCGAGCACCAGCGCCTTCGCGGTCGAGATCACTTTGGGCAGCACGGCGCGCACAGCGTCTCCACCGCCGCAACCGCACGCCACCGCCTGGCCCGCAAGATCGAGCGAGGCCCAGCCGCGAAACATCAGTTCCGGCTGGCTTGCATCGACCGTCATTCCCGACGCATCGATCAAGGCCACAAAAACGCGACCTGCTCCGCCATGCAGGGCTGCCGAAGCGGCCAGCAGTGCGGCGCCACTCATGCCCGGTGCACCGCCAATGATGGCCACGTCTCCGAAGCTTCCCTTGTGCGACGCGTGGGGGCGGGCCGCGCTACCCGGCGGCCCGGTCAACGTGGCGGTTGCATCGAACGCATCGAGCGCAGCGCCCAGGTCATCGAACCACAGTTCGCCGCAAGCGTCGCGCCCGCCATGAGTGAAGAGCCCGGGCTTGAGCGTGAGAAGGCTCAGGGTGTGAGTAGCATGCACGCTCTGACCCGAGCCGGTGTCGGCGGCGAGGCCGGTCGGCAAGTCGATGGACAGGACCGGGCAAGTCAATGCGTTGATGCGGGTCACGTATTCGGCCAGCGCGCCTTCGACAGGACGGCTGCCTCCCACCCCCAGCAACGCGTCGATGGCGATGTCGCAGTGGTGAGGTGGCTCGGGCGCGAAGACAACCCCTGCGTCACGGGCGCGCTGGAGTGATGCCAGCGCATCCGCAGGCGCGCGAGCTTCGTCGCCAAGCCACGTCACATGAACACGCTTGCCCCACTGGTGCAGGTGCAGGGCGGCTTCAAATCCATCCCCGCCGTTGTTGCCCGGGCCGCAGGCGATCCAGACATTTTTCGAGTGTGGTGCAAGGGCCAGCGCGAGCTTCGCTACCGACAGACCCGCCCGCTCCATCAGTGCGTGTGGTGCGAACGTTGATGCAGCCGCATGTTCGATCGCGCGCGTGGCCGCCGCGTCAAACAGCGGCCAGGAGCGATCGTGCGTGATGCGTTGCATTCAGGCCTTCACTGGTTCAGGCGTTCCACGCCCAGTCCCTCGATATCGACTTCGGGAGCACGCCCAGCCATCAGGTCTGCGACGGCCCGGGCGCTTCCGCACGACAGGGCCCATCCGCTGGAGCCGTGACCGAGGTTGATCCAAACGCCAGGAACGCCTGTTGCGCCCAGCAGTGGCGGGCCGTCGGGCATCATCGGCCGAGCGCCTTTCCATTCTTGCACCGAGACCCCGGTGTTGGCGAGCTGCGCAGCCCCGGGGAACCAGTCCTGCAGCACCTTGTAGAGCGTCTGGATCGCGGCAGGTCGCTTCCTGCTCGCGTCGCCACCGATTTCTGCACTGCCGGCCACGCGCACCCGATTGCCCATGCGCGAAATCGCGACCTTGAAGCGTTCATCCATCAATGCACCGCGTGGCGCGTTGAGGTGTTCACGAATCGGTGCGCTGATGGAGTACCCATAAACGGCGGCCAGTGGAACATGCAGCCCCAGCGGTCGCAGCAGCGCAGCGGAATCGACACCGCCACAGACCACCACAGCATCGAACTCGCGTTGGACAGGCGTTTCCTGGCCGGCAGTGCGCACCGTGAGCCTCCTGGGGTTCGCCGGATCGAGCACGTCCACGGTGGTGTTGAATTCGAACGCTGCGCCGGCTGCCTGTGCTTCGTTTTTCAGCAGCAAGGCGAACTGCCGGCAATTGCCGACTTCATCGCCCGGTACGTGCACGGCGCCGACAAAAGAGGTGTCCGGATTGATCGCAGGCTCGATCGCCCGCGCTGCATCGGCGTCGATTTCGTGGAGTGTCACGCCTGCATCGCGCAGGACCTGCAGGCCGGCCTGTACGAGTTTTCGATCTTTCTCGCTTCGCAGCAGCACCATGTAACCGTTGGCGCGGTCGTATTCGAGCTGGAGGCGATCCGTGATCTCGTGGAGCCGATCGCGGCTGTAGAACGCAAGGCGCTGCATGCGCAGTCGATTGGCGGCATAGGTTGCCAGATCGCACGACCGATACCACTGCCACATCCACGAAATGTCGGCGCTCGATAGTGGAAAGCTCACGCGCACCGGCGCATGGTCGCTGAACAGGTACTTCAGGATCTTGGCGGGCATGCCGGGCGCTGCCCAGGGCGTGACGTAGCCCGGCGCGATGACGCCTGCGTTGGCGAAGCTGGTTTCTTCTGCGGCGGCGCCCCGGCGTTCGAAGACAGTGACTTCGTGGCCATCGTCACGCAATTCGAAGGCCGTGGTGACGCCAATGATGCCGGCGCCTATGACGGCGACCCTCATGGCTGACGCGCCAGCGCGGCCTCCGATGGGTGCGCCAGCGCGGCCTCCGCCTGCAGCGCGAGGTTGAGCACCGTGTCGTCGCGCATTTGCCCTTGCCAGATCATGAGTCCCACAGGGAGTTCATCGGGAGCGTGGCAAGGAATCGAGATCGCACAGCCATCGAGCATGTTCACCACGCTCGGGTTGCGAAGCAGCAAGGTGTTCACGCGGAAAAACTCGTCGTCACGTTCTGCGCCAGGCGCGACCTGGGCAATCGCTGGCGCGACGATCGGCACGGTAGGGGAGAGCACTGCATCGAAACCCTGCAGCGCGGCGGTGACGCGGGCGATCCAGTCGCGCCTTGCGTTGCACAGGTCTATGTATTCATGCGCCTTCATCTCGCTGCCGCGCAGGATGCGGTGGCCCACCCGAGGGTCGTAGCCTTGTGCCTTGCTCGCGAACAGCGATTTGTGCCATGCATAGCTCTCCGCGCCGGCGAACCCACCGGCGCTCTGGATGGAGCCCAGGTCGCGAATGGCATCGAGAGGAATTTCGCGCACGTCCGCGCCCGCATCGCGCAGCGTCTTGACGGCGCGCTCGAACGCGGCGGTCACGGTTTGATCCATGAAGTCGAGCATCGAGGTCTGCGCCACGGCGAGCCGGTAACCGGCCAGGGGAGCGGTGCTGCGCGTCACGGTGCGGGCGGCGAGAATCTCGTGCGCAATGATGGCGTCCGATACCGACCGGGTCATCGCGCAAACGGTATCGAGCGTCGTCGAAAGCGGTAATGCGCCGTCGGTGGGAACGAGCCTGGCTGTGCTCTTGAAACCCACGATGCCGCAGAGCGCAGCGGGAATGCGGATCGAGCCGCCCGTGTCGGACCCCAGGCCAATGAAAGCCGCGCCGGTCGCCACCGTGACGGCTGCACCCGAGGAGGAGCCGCCTGGTATGCGCTCGACGGCGGCATCGGCCGGGTTCACTGGCGTGCCGTGGTGCGGATTGGTGCCTACGCCCGAGAAGGCGAACTCGGTCATGTTGGTTCGGCCCAGCACGACGCCACCGGCTGCTTTCAGGCGCGCGACCGCAGGACAGTCCACTTTGGCAGGCGGCGCGTCCGAGAGCACGACCGAGCCTGCTGCGGTGGTTTGCCCCTCGATGTCGAACAGGTCCTTGATCGTTACCGCCAGGCCTGACAGCGGCCTTGAGGCAAGCCAGGGATTTGTCGCGTCCTTGCGGGCATCGTCGAACCGGGTCTGGATGAAGGCTTGCCTGCAGGCTGCGGACGAGGCGATGCGGATCGATTCCTCCAGCTCGGCAGTAGGGCTGGATTGGCCCAGGGCGACGCGCGAGCGGGTTGTTGTCAGGTCGGGTCGGGTCGCAAGGGGCATGAGAGGTTGATGTCGAGTGCTATAATCGTTGGGTTTTGCTGGGTGGTCGGCGCATGTCGCGTCAATTGCCAGACAGCAAACAAAAACGCGAATCCAGCCCACCAAGGTGTCGATGTTGCCTTATGTTCCGCGCTCTGGTGCAGAACAGCATGGCCTCCTCGATGACGGGCGGGATTTTAGACCCAACCTTCAGGAATCAATATGTCCGTATCCATGCGCGAAATGCTGGAAGCCGGTGTCCATTTCGGACACCAGACCCGCTTCTGGAACCCCAAGATGGCTCCCTACATCTTCGGCCATCGCAACAAGATCCACATCATCAACCTCGAAAAGTCGCTGCCCCTGTTCCAGGAAGCGACCAAGTTCGTGCGTCAACTCTCGGCCAACCGCGGCACGATCCTCATGGTCGGCACGAAGCGCCAGGCTCGCGAGACCGTTGCTGCAGAAGCACGCCGCGCCGGCGTTCCCTTCGTCGACCAGCGCTGGCTCGGCGGCATGCTGACCAACTTCAAGACCGTCAAGACGTCCATCAAGCGCCTGAAGGACATGAAGGCCCAGCAGGAAACCGGCCTTGAAGCCATGAGCAAGAAAGAACAGCTCATGTTCGCCCGCGAGATGGAAAAGCTCGAAAAGGACATCGGCGGCATCCAGGACATGAATGCACTGCCTGACGCCATCTTCGTGATCGACGTGGGCTTCCACAAGATCGCGGTGTCCGAAGCCAAGAAGCTCGGCATTCCGCTGGTTGGCGTGGTTGACTCCAACCATTCGCCAGAAGGCATCGACTACGTGATCCCCGGCAACGACGACTCGGCCAAGGCCGTGACGCTGTATGCGCGAGGCATCGCCGACGCAATCATCGAAGGTCGCGCCAATGCGCAGACCGACGTCGTGAAGGCCGTTGCCGAAGGCAGCGACGAATTCGTGGAAGTCAAGGAAGGCGCCGCGGCTTAAAACCTGCGCTCTCCAAAGAAGGGGGCTTTGAGTCCCCTTTTTTACAACTGCATTGAACTGAACCGTACGAGGATTTGAAATGGCTGCAATCACCGCAAGCATGGTCGCCGAGCTCCGCGCCAAGACCGACGCCCCCATGATGGAGTGCAAGAAGGCACTCACCGAAGCCAATGGCGACTTCGACAAAGCCGAAGAACTGCTGCGCGTCAAGCTCGGCAACAAGGCCGGCAAGGCAGCATCGCGCATCACCGCCGAAGGCGTGGTCACAGCGTTCATTGATGGCGACACGGGTGCGATCCTGGAAACCAACTGCGAAACCGACTTCGTCACCAAGAACGACAGCTTCCTGGCACTCGCCCAGGCAGCAGCGCAACTCGTGGCCAAGCACAACCCCGCTGACGTGGCCGCCCTGGGCGCGCTCCCGTACAGCCAGGACAGCTTCGGCCCCACCCTCGAAGACGTCCGCAAGGGCCTGATCGGCAAGATCGGCGAGAACATGAGCTTTCGCCGCTTCAAGCGCGTCTCCGGCGGCAAGGTTGCCTCTTACCTGCACGGCACGCGCATCGGCGTCCTGGTTGAGTACGAAGGCGAAGAGACCGCAGCCAAGGACGTTGCCATGCACGTCGCGGCGATGAAGCCGGTGGCACTGGCTGCATCCGATGTGCCTGCCGACCTGGTCGCCAAGGAACGTTCGGTCGCAGCGGCCAAGGCCGACGAGGACCGCAAGACTGCCGAAGCAGCTGGCAAGCCGGTCCAGTCCGACGAGATCGTCGCCAAGCGCATCGAAGGCGGCGTCCAGAAGTACCTCAAGGAAGTCTCCTTGCTGCCCCAGCCGTTCGTCAAGAACGACAAGCAGACGGTCGAGCAGATGCTCAAGGCCGCGAACACGACGGTGAAGGCGTTCACTCTCTTCGTCGTGGGCGAAGGCATCGAAAAGAAGGTTGACGACTTTGCAGCCGAAGTGGCCGCACAGGTTGCCGCCGCCAAGCAAGCTGCCTGAAACTAGAATCACCGTCGCCCAGTCAAGTTTGGCTTCTATCAAGCGTCGTCACATACCAAGGAACTCATCCATGCCCGATGCCCGGCCCGCACATAAGCGAATTTTGCTGAAGTTGTCCGGGGAGGCGTTGATGGGTGACGATGCTTTCGGCATCAACCGCGCAGTCATCGTGCGGATGGTTCAGGAGGTCGCCGAAGTCGTGAACATGGGCGTCGAGGTGGCCATCGTCATCGGCGGCGGCAACATCTTTCGCGGTGTCGCAGGTGGCGCGGTCGGAATGGACCGCGCGACCGCCGATTACATGGGCATGCTCGCGACGGTGATGAATGCGCTGGCCCTGGCCGATGCCATGAACAAGCAGGGGCTCACGGCTCGCGTCATGTCAGCCATTGCCATCGAGCAGGTGGTCGAGCCCTATGTGCGCCCCAAAGCCCTGCAGTACCTCGAAGAGGGCAAGGTTGTCGTCTTTGCCGCCGGCACCGGCAACCCCTTCTTCACGACCGATACTGCAGCGGCGCTGCGTGGTGCCGAGATAGGCGCCGAGCTGGTGCTCAAGGCGACGAAGGTCGATGGCGTTTACTCGGCTGACCCCAAGAAGGACCCGTCGGCCACTCGTTACACGAAGATTTCGTTCGACGAAGCGATGTCGCAAAATCTTGGCATCATGGATGCCACGGCATTTGCGCTGTGCCGAGACCAGAAGCTGCCAATCAAGGTGTTTTCCATCTTCAAGCATGGAGCCTTGAAGCGCGTGGTCATGGGCGAGGACGAGGGCACCCTGGTGTATGCCTGAGAGGAGAACAAGACATGAGCATTTCTGAAATCACCCGAAACATGCAAGGCAAGATGGACCAGTCCATCGCCGCCTTCAAGAACAACCTGACCAAGATCCGTACCGGCCGTGCCAATCCTGGCCTGCTCGATACGGTGCACGTCGATTACTACGGCTCTTCGGTGCCGATCAGCCAGGTGGCGAACGTGTCGTTGCTCGACTCGCGCACCATCAGCGTCCAGCCCTGGGAAAAGGGCATGGGTGCCAAGATCGAAAAAGCAATTCGCGAGAGCGACCTGGGCTTGAACCCAGCTTCCATGGGCGATCTCATCCGCGTGCCGATGCCTCCCATGAGCGAAGAGCGCCGCAAGGAAATGACCAAGCTCGTTCGCACCGAGGGCGAAAGCGCCAAGGTCGCAGTGCGCAATTTGCGTCGTGACGCCAACGACCACGTCAAGCGCCTGGTCAAGGACAAGGAAGCGTCGGAAGACGAGCAGAAGCGCTCCGAAGCCGAGATCCAGAAGATCACCGACCGGCACATCGCTGAGATCGACCAGCTGGTCGCCTCCAAGGAACAGGAAATCCTGGCCGTCTAGGCCGCCAGCGATATCAATGGCCGCTGTACCGCATCACATCGCCATCGTCATGGATGGCAACGGTCGCTGGGCCACGCGCCGTTTCCTGCCTCGCGCAGCGGGCCACAAGAAGGGCATGGATGCATTGCGCGCCTGCGTTCGCCATTGCGGCGAGCGTGGCGTGAAGGTGCTCACCGTCTTTGCGTTTTCTTCCGAGAACTGGAGCCGCCCGGCCGATGAGGTCTCGTCGCTGATGGACCTGTTGGGCGTGGCGCTCGCGCGCGAAGTCCCGCAGCTCAGCAAGGAAGGCGTCCGCGTGCATTTCGTCGGGGACCGCGCATCGCTTTCCGACAAGGTGCGCGCAGGCCTGGCCCAGGCCGAGGCCGCCACAGCAGTCAACGATCGCCTGACGTTCAATGTGTGCTTCAACTACGGCGGACGTTGGGACATTGCGCAAGCGGCAGCCCGGCTTGCCGCCGAGGGTCAAGCTATCACCGAGACGAGCCTCAAGCCTGTGATGGCGCTGGCCCATGTGCCGGATCCTGACCTGGTGATCCGCACGGGTGGTGAACGTCGCCTCTCCAATTTTCTGCTCTGGCAGGCCGCTTACTCTGAACTCTATTTCAGCGAAAAGCTCTGGCCCGAGTTCGATGAGGCCGCGCTCGATGAGGCGCTGGCCGACTACGCATCCCGCGAACGCCGATTTGGCAAGACTTCCGAGCAGGTGTCCTCCACCGCCGTCGCCTGAAGGGGCCCTCCATGCTGAAGCAGCGAATCATCACCGCCATCGTCCTGCTGGCGATCCTGCTGCCCGCACTGTTCTGGTCTTCGCCCGTTCCGTTTTGTGGGGTCGCGCTCATCCTGATTGCGGCCGCTGCCTGGGAGTGGGGAAAACTCAATGGTCTGGGCCAGGGCGGCGCCATCGGATGCGCCGCGGCATGCGTCGTGCTCTGCGCCGGATCCTGGTACATGGGACTGCTCGAACGGCAGTTGCCGGCGCTCTGGCTGGTGGCTGGCGTCTTCTGGGTGATCGCAGGCGCATTCCTGATTCGCGCAGGCGTTGCCGGCTGGCCGCGTATTCCCCAGGCGGTACGAATCGTGGCCGGCGTCCTCGCGCTCTGGGCCGCATGGCTTGCCGTTGCGCAGGCCCGCGTCATCGGAATCAACTTCCTGCTGTCGCTGCTGGTGCTGGTGTGGGTGGCAGACATCTTTGCCTATTTCGCGGGGCGCGCATTCGGGCTCAAGTTCACCAAACGCAAGCTGGCGCCTGCCCTCAGCCCCGGAAAGAGCTGGGAAGGAGTTTGGGGCGGCATGGCGGGAGTGCTGGTGTTGGCCGTCGCGTGGACCCTTGCTGACCGAGCCATGCAAGCCGGCGTGCCCAGCCTCTACTCGCGGCTGGCTGCGCAAGGCTGGTGGCTGCTCGTCATCGCTGCAATCTTCATGGCTGCGATGAGCGTGGTGGGCGACCTGGTTGAATCGCTGGTCAAGCGCAGCGCGGGCGCCAAGGATTCCAGCAACCTGCTGCCGGGCCACGGCGGCGTGCTCGATCGTGTCGATGCGCTGCTGCCCACCTTGCCGCTGGCGATGATGCTCGCCAGCCTCACCGCCAGATGACGCAGGCCATGAAGCAGCGCGTTGCGGTCCTGGGCTCCACCGGCTCGGTCGGGGCCAATACGCTGGACGTCATCGCAAGGCATCCCGAAGCTTTCGAGGTGTTTGCCTTGAGCGCTGCGACGCAGGTCGAGACGATGCTGCAGCAGTGCTTGCAGTTCCGCCCGGCGTTCGCCGTCATGGCCCATGAATCGGCCGCGCGCGAATTGGCTGCACGAATCGAATCGTCCGCACTTTCCACCCATGTCCTGTCGGGTCAGCGTGCGATCGAAGAAGTGGCGTCGCATGAGTCGGTGGACACCGTCATGGCCGCCATCGTGGGGGCCGCAGGCCTTGCTTCCTGCCTGGCCGCTGCACGCGCCGGCAAGCGATTGCTGCTCGCGAACAAGGAAGCGCTTGTCGTCGGTGGCGACCTGTTCCTGGCTGCGGTGAAAGAAGGTGGCGCGAAGCTCCTGCCGATCGACAGCGAACATTCCGCCATCTTCCAGTCATTACCCGAAGACGCATCGACCTGGGATGCGCGGGTCGAAAAGATCATCCTCACCGCATCGGGCGGTCCGTTTCGCACGCGGGACGTAGCCACGCTGCGGGACGTGACACCCGAAGAGGCATGCGCGCATCCCAACTGGGTGATGGGCCGCAAGATTTCGGTCGATTCAGCCACGATGATGAACAAGGCCCTCGAAGTGATCGAGGCCCGCTACCTGTTCGGCCTGCAGCCGGAGCGTCTTGAAGTCGTGATCCATCCGCAGAGCGTGATTCACTCCATGGTGCAGTACCGTGACACCTCGGTCGTGGCCCAACTCGGAACCCCCGATATGCGGGTGCCGATCGCATACGGCCTGGCCTGGCCCGAGCGGATCACGTCCGGTGCGCAGGCTCTGGATTTCCATGCGCTGGCCGACATGACTTTCGAGGCGATCGACAGTCGCGGCCACGGCGAGCGATTTCCGGGGCTTGCGCTCGCCTGGGAATCCCTGAGGGCAGCGCCGGGCACCACGGCGGTGCTCAACGCCGCCAATGAGATGGCCGTTGCGGCATTTCTGGACCGCCAGATACGCTTTGACCAGATTCACCACGTCAACCTTGCAACTTTGGAAGCAGTCGCAACCTCCAAGCCACAATCGCTTGGCGACCTGCTGGCGCTCGATGAGCAATCACGAGCCGCCGCGCAGGCAGTCATCTCCAGGCTTGGAATGTAAGGTCCGCTACCCATGCTCACAGTTGTTGCCTTCATCGTCGCACTCGGCCTGCTGATTGCCGTCCACGAATACGGTCATTACCGCGTCGCGGTGGCTTGCGGGGTCAAGGTCCTGCGCTTCTCGGTTGGCTTCGGCAAGACGCTCTACAGCTGGAAGCCGAAGAAGCAGCGACCGGGGCAGGACACCGAATTCGTTCTCGGCGCGTTTCCGCTCGGCGGGTACGTCAAGATGCTCGACGAGCGCGAGGGCGACGTTCCTGAAAACGAGCGGCATCTCGCCTTCAATAACCAGCCGCTCAAGTCGCGCGCTGCCATCGTCGCCGCCGGACCCGCTGCCAATCTGCTGCTCGCCATCTTGCTTTATGCCGTGGTGAACTGGTACGGCGTCCAGGAGCCCAAGGCCATTCTTGCCAGCCCCGTTCCGGCGTCGATTGCCGAGCAAGCCGGATTACGCGGCGGCGAACGCGTCGATAGCGCCGGCTTTGATGGCGATGCGTTGCAGCCCGTCGTCTCCTTCGAGAACCTGCGCTGGTTGCTCACCCGTGGCGCACTGGACGGCAAGGATGTGCGGCTTCAACTGGGCTCTGAGAAGACTGGAGCGCAGCGCGAAGTCGTGCTAGCCCTGAGTTCGATCCCTACCCGCGAAGCCGATGCACAGCTCTTTCGCAAGGTCGGGATCCTCGGTCCGTGGACACCGCCGGTGATCGGTGAAGTCCAGCAGGGCGCCGCCGGCCAACGCGCAGGCTTGCGCCAGGGCGACCTGGTCCTGGCGGTCGGCCAGGTCCCGGTGGTGGACGGCCAGCAATTGCGCGAGCTCATCCGTTCGAGCGCCAGGTCAGGCACCGTGGCGCGCGAAACCTGGCAGGTTCGCCGCGACGGCCGCACCGTTGAAGTTGCCGTGCAGCCCGACAAGGTGCAGGAAGGCACCGGCTTCATCGGCCGTATCGGCGCCTATGTCGGTGCGCCACCCGAATTTGTCACCGTGCGCCATGGCCCTGTCGAGGGTCTATGGAACGGCGTGGTCCGCACCTGGGAGGTTTCTGTCCTGACCCTGCGCATGATGGGCCGCATGGTCATCGGCGAGGCCTCCCTCAAGAACCTCAGTGGTCCGCTGACGATTGCCGACTACGCCGGAAAGTCCGCCAGCATGGGGCTCACCCAGTACCTGGTGTTCCTGGCTTTGATCAGCGTGAGCCTGGGTGTGCTCAACCTGCTGCCGCTCCCGGTATTGGATGGCGGGCACCTGATGTATTATCTTTGGGAGGCAGTCACGGGCAGGGGCGTCTCTGACGCCTGGATGGAACGTTTGCAGCGCGGAGGAGTGGCAGTGCTGCTGGTGATGATGTCGATCGCACTGTTCAACGACGTTACGCGTCTATTTGGTTAACCTTTCAGGCCGCCCTCGCCGATGCCACGGTGCGAGCGGGCCCTACCTTGATCTGATGAAAAAACAATACAAGCGCTTTCGCCTGCGTACCGTATCGGCCATTGCCGCGATGGCCTTTACCGCCAACGCATGGGCCGTCGAACCGTTTACGGTGCGTGATATCCGGGTCGAGGGCTTGCAGCGCGCCGAGCCCGGCACGATCTTCGCCTCGCTTCCATTTCGCATCGGCGAGATCTACAACGACGAAAAGGGCGCTGCTGCGATCCGTTCGCTGTTCGCGTTGGGCCTGTTCAAGGACGTTCGCCTGGAGACCAACGGCGATGTGCTCGTCGTCATCGTCGAAGAGCGGCCCACCATTGCCGACATCGACTTTTCGGGGCTGAAAGAGTTCGACAAGGATGCGCTGCGCAAGGCGCTTCGCGACATCGGCCTGACCGAGGGCCGTCCGTTCGACCAGAGCCTGGCCGACCGCGCCGAGCAGGAACTACGCCGGCAGTACATCAACAAGAGCCTGTACGGTGCTGAAATCCAGACCACGTTGACGCCTATGGAGCGCAACCGGGTCAACCTGACGTTCAGCGTGAGCGAAGGCGAGCCGGCGCGCATCAAGGAAATCCGCGTCGTCGGCAACAAGGCCTTCAGCGAAAAGACGTTGCTCGACCAGTTCGACCAGGACTCGGGCGGATTCCTCAGCTGGTATACCAAGTCAGATCGCTATTCGCGCGCCAAGCTCAACGCTGACGTCGAAGCGCTTCGCTCGTATTACCTGAGCCGCGGTTTCCTGGAGTTCCGGGTGGAGTCGTCGCAGGTCGCGATCTCGCCGAACAAGCAGGACATCACGATCACCATCAATGTGGCCGAAGGCGAGCGTTATGTTGTCTCGGCGGTTCGCCTCGAAGGCAACTATCTTTCCAAGGATGACGAGTTCAAGTCACTGGTCACGATCCGTCCCGGTGAGCCGTACAACGCCGACCGCGTCGCTGAAACCACCAAGGCGTTCACCGATTACTTCGGCAACTTCGGCTATGCATTCGCCAACGTCGAAGCCAAGCCTGAAATCGATCGCACCAATAACCGCGTGACGCTGGTGCTGGCCGCCGAGCCGTCGCGCCGCGCCTATGTGCGCCGCATCAACGTGGCCGGCAACAGCAAGACGCGCGACGAAGTCGTGCGCCGCGAAATGCGCCAGTTCGAGTCGTCGTGGTACGACGCCGAGAAGATCAAGCTTTCGCGCGACCGCATCGATCGCCTGAGCTTCTTCAAGGAAGTGAACGTTGAAACCTCGGAAGTGCCAGGCGCCCCCGACCAGGTTGACCTGAACGTGACCGTCGTTGAAAAACCCAGCGGCAGCCTCCAGCTCGGCGCGGGCTTTTCGCAGGCCGAGAAGCTGGCGCTGTCGTTCTCCATCAAACAGGAGAACGCGTTCGGCTCGGGCAACTACCTCGGCGTCGAGGTCAACACCAGCAAATACAACCGCACGATCGTCTTCAATTCGGTCAACCCGTACTTCACGCCCGACGGCATCTCGCGCACGATCGACCTTTACCACCGCTCCTCGCGTCCTTACGAAGACCAGGGCGGCAACTATCAGCTGGTGACCACGGGCGCGGGCCTGCGTTTCGGTGTGCCGTTCAGCGAGCTTGATACCGTTTTCTTCGGCGCGGCTGCCGAGCGCATCGAGATCCGTCCCGGTACCAACATTCCGGCGGCGTACCTGGCTTACGCCAATCGCTTTGGCTACACCAGTGCGAACCTGCCGCTGTCCATCGGCTGGGGTCGCGACGACCGTGACAGCGCGATCACGCCGACGTCGGGCCGCCTGCAGCGCGTCGCGATCGAGCTTGGCGTGGCTGGCGACGCGCGCTTCGTGCGCACGAACTACCAGTTCCAGCAATACATTCCGCTCAACAAGCAGTTCACGCTGGCCTTCAATGCCGAGGCTGGCTACGGCAAGGGCCTGGGCGGCCGGCCGTTCCCGGTGTTCAAGAACTTCTATGGCGGCGGCCTGGGTTCCGTGCGCGGCTTCGACCAGGGCACGATCGGCCCGCGCGACGTCACGGGCTCGTCCATCGGCGGCCCCAAGAAGCTCACGCTGAACGCCGAGGTGATCACGCCGTTCCCGGGTGCGGGCAACGACAAGTCGCTGCGGGCTTTCGGCTTCGTCGACGTCGGTAACGTGTTTGGCGAGAACGAGCGCTTCGACGTCGGCCAGTTGCGCGCGTCGGTCGGTCTGGGTCTGTCATGGATTTCGCCGGTGGGGCCGCTGCGCATGGCAGCGGCGATCCCCGTGCGCAAGTTCCCCGGCGATAGAATCCAGAAAATGCAATTCCAGATCGGAACCTCCTTCTGATGATGTCCCTGACACGCCACGCCCTTGTGCTCCTCATGGGAGCTGGCTCGCTGCTCGCGCAGATTCCGGTCCAGGCCCAGGAGTTCAAGGTTGGATTCGTCAATCTCGACCGGATCTTCCGCGAAGCCAATTCGGCGAAAGCCGCGCAGGCCAAGCTCGAGCAGGAATTCAACAAGCGTGAGAAGGAGCTGACCGACCAGGGTACGGCTTTCAAGAACGCCGTAGACAAGTTCGACCGCGAAGCGCCTTCGTTGACCGAAGCCCAGCGCACGCAACGCCAAAAGTCTCTGATCGACCAGGAACGCGACCTGACCCGCAAGCGCCGCGAACTCCAGGAAGATGCGAACGCACGCAAGAACGAAGAATTGCAGCAACTGCTCGAACGCGCCAATCGCGTTGTGAAGCAGGTCGCCGAAGCCGAGAAGTACGACGTCGTGCTGCAGGAAGCCGTGTACATCAATCCGAAGCACGACATCACCGAAAAGGTGATCAAGGCGCTCAACACCGCGCGCTAGGGCGCGGCCCTCGTGCAAGCTAAGCCATTGCGCCTGGGAGCCATCGTCCGGGCTCTCGGGGGAGAGCTGGTCGGTGACGCAGACCTGGCGATTGACGGGCTTGCCTCGCTCGAATCCGCATCGCCCTCGCAGCTCAGCTTCCTGAGCAACCCCCGCTACCAGCCGCAGCTGGCCGCCACCCGCGCCGGCTGCGTGATCGTGGCTGCCCCGTTCCGTGATGCAGCCGCCGCTCGTGGTGCGGCGATTGTTGCAGACGATCCCTATCTCTATTTCGCACGGGTCACCCAACTCTGGAAGAAGCATCAAGGAAGGGCAGCACCACGCCCGTCCATCCATGCCACTGCAGTGATTGACCCCGATGCAGTGATCCATCCGTCGGCCCGCATCGGCCCGCTCTGTGTGATTGAGCGCGGCGCGCAGATCGGTGCCGACACGGTCCTGAAGTCCCGCGTGCACATCTCGGAAGATTGCGTGATCGGCGACCGGTGCCTGATTCATCCGGGCGTTGTCATCGGCGCGGATGGCTTCGGCTTTGCGCCGAACCAGGGCGCTTGGGAGAAGATCGAACAGTTAGGCGCGGTGCGCATCGGAGACGATGTCGAGATCGGCGCGAACACCTGCATCGACCGTGGCGCGTTGCAGGACACGGTGATCGAGGACGGGTGCAAGCTCGACAACCTGATCCAGATCGGCCACAACGTCCGCATCGGCAAGCACACGGCGCTCGCGGGATGCGCGGCCGTGGCGGGCAGCGCAACGATCGGCGCGCACTGCACGATAGGCGGGCGCGCGGGCATCCTGGGGCACCTCACCATCGTCGACAACGTCCACATTTCGGCGACGTCGCTCGTCACGCGTTCCATCCTGCAGCCCGGCCACTACACTGGCTACTTTCCCATCGACGACAATGCGGCCTGGGAGAAAAACGCCGCCACGCTCAAGCAGTTGCACAAGATGCGCGAGCGCCTGAAGGCTTTGGAAAAGAAGAGCACATAACAATGATGGACATCCACCAGATCCTCAAGCAGCTACCGCACCGTTACCCCATCTTGCTGGTGGATCGGGTGCTGGAACTCGATGCGGGCAAAAGCATCAAGGCGCTGAAAAACGTGACGATCAACGAGCCGTTTTTCATGGGCCATTTTCCGCACCGGCCGGTGATGCCGGGTGTGCTGATGCTGGAAGCGCTGGCGCAAACCGCCGCGCTGCTGTCCTTCGCAACGCTCGGCGTGACGCCGGACGACAAGACCGTTTATTACTTCGCCGGCATCGACGGCGCCCGTTTCAAGCGTCCGGTCGAGCCGGGTGATCAACTCGTGATGAGCGTCGAGCTCACGCGAATGAAGGCCGGCATCTTCAAGTTCAAGGGCACCGCGCATGTCGGTGATGAGCTCGCCTGCGAGGCCGAGCTGATGTGCACCATGCGCACGGTCGCCTGATTCGCGAAGGGCTCACTTGCGATGACGCTGATCCATCCAACCGCCATCATCGAGAAGGGCGCCGAGATCGATGACTCGGTGTCCATCGGCGCCTACAGCGTGATCGGACCGCATGTGAAGATCGGCGCGGGCACGACAGTCGGCCCGCACACGGTCATCGAAGGCCGCACCACCATCGGCCGCGACAACAGCATCTTCCAGTTCTCGTCGCTCGGCGGCATCCCCCAGGACAAGAAATACGCAGGCGAGCCCTGCGAACTGATCATCGGCGACCGCAACACGATTCGTGAGTTCTGCACGTTCAACATCGGCTCGCCTGGTGGGGGCGGCGTCACGCGTGTGGGCGATGACAACTGGCTGATGGCTTACGTGCACCTGGCGCACGACTGCATCGTCGGCAATCACACGATCTTCGCCAACAACTCGCAGTTGGCGGGCCATGTCGAAGTCGGTGACTGGGTGATCCTGGGCGGCTTCACGGTCGTGCACCAGTTTGTCCGGGTTGGCGCGCACGGCATGACTGCCATGTGCTCGCTGCTTTTTGCCGACCAGCCGCCCTTCGTCATGAGCCAGGGCCAGCCCGCGCAAGCGCGGTCGATGAACTTCGAGGGCCTGCGCCGGCGAGGCTTTTCGCCCGAACGGATCTCTGCCATCAAGGCCATGCACAAGGCGCTCTACCGGGACGACCTCACGCTCGAACAGGCCAAGACCCGCATCGGCGACATAGAAGACAACACGCCCGAGGCTGCTGCAGACGTGGCGATGATGCTGTCCTTCCTGGATGACGTATCGCCCCAGCGCGGCATCGTTCGCTAGGCCATGAAATCGCCCGAGCTCGCGATGGTCGCAGGCGAGGCGTCCGGCGACCTGCTGGCCGGTTTGCTGCTGCAGGGCATGCGCTCGCGCTGGCCCGAACTTCGATCGCACGGCATCGGCGGGCCCCGCATGGCGGCCCAGGGGTTCGATGCCTGGTGGCCGCACGAGAAACTGGCCGTGCGTGGCTACGTCGAAGTGCTGCGGCATTACCGCGAAATCGTCGGCATCCGAAAGCAGCTCGCCGCGCGGCTGCTTGAGAACCCGCCCCAAGCCTTCATCGGCGTCGATGCGCCCGATTTCAACCTCGACCTCGAAGCCACCCTCAAGGGTCGGGGCGTCAAGACGATTCACTTTGTCTGCCCGTCGATCTGGGCGTGGCGTGCAGAGCGCATAGCCAAGATCCGTTCCAGCTGCGACCACGTGCTCTGCATCTTCCCGTTCGAGCCTGAGCTGCTGGAGCGAAACGGCGTTGCGGCAACCTATGTGGGCCATCCGCTGGCCAACGTGATTCCGATGATCCCCGACAAGGCATCAGCGCGTCGTGCGCTGGGGTTGGGCGAGGGCGATGAGGTTCTCGCCGTGCTTCCCGGCAGTCGCGAGTCCGAGGTGCACTACCACGCGAAGCCATTCCTTGAAGCGGTCGCGCTCCTGCGCAAGTCCAAACCGAATCTGCGCGTGGTCGTTCCGGCGATTCCCGCATACCGTTCGCGGATCGAAGACGCCGCCCGTGCCGCTGGCGTCACGCAAGGCATCACCGTTCTCGACGGCCAGTCGCACGCGGCGCTGGCCGCCTGCGACCTGACCTTGATCGCGAGCGGCACGGCGACGCTCGAAGCAGCGCTCTTCAAGCGCCCGATGGTCATCGCTTACGCCATGAACCGTCTCTCGTACCACATCATGAAGCGCAAGCAGTTGCAGCCCTGGGTGGGTCTGCCCAACATCCTGTGCGGCGACTTCGTTGTGCCTGAATTGATACAGCAACATGTAAATCCTGGTGAGCTCGCCGCGGCGCTCTTGGAATGGCTGGAGGCACCTGCCAGAATTGCGGCCGTCCAGGAGAAATTTTCGGCGCTGCATGCCACCTTGCAGCGCGATACGGCCACACTCGCCACCCATGCCATTGAACAAGTCATCCACGCCTGAAGGCAGGGCACGCGCCAAAGTGGCCCGCCATGCGCAACGGCCCCTCGACTGGGATCCGGTCGGCTTGATGGCGGGCGTCGATGAAGCCGGCCGGGGACCGCTGGCAGGACCGGTGTACGCGGCCGCCGTGATCCTGGATGACACCAAGCGGATTCGCGGCCTCAATGACTCCAAGGTGCTCACGGCGCTGCAACGCGATCGGCTCTTCGACCAGATTCGTGAAAAGGCGCTGTGCTGCTCGGTCGCACAGGCGAGCGTCGAAGAGATCGACACGCTCAACATCCTTCACGCGACCATGCTGGCCATGAAGCGCGCAGTTGAAGGATTGCGCCTCAAGCCGGTCAAGGTGCTGGTCGATGGCAACCGCATCCCCACCATCGATGTCCTGGCCGAAGCCGTCATCGGCGGCGATGCGCTCGTGAAGTCGATTTCAGCAGCGTCCATCCTGGCCAAGGTCACCCGCGACCGGCATTGCGAGGAATTGCATGCCGAATTTCCCCACTACGGTTTTGCCTCGCACAAAGGCTACGGCACGCCGGAGCATCTGGAAGCGCTGCGCAAGCACGGCGCCTGCAGGCACCACCGCAGGTTCTTCAGCCCCGTGGCAGCCACATTCACGACCGCGCAGGGCCAGACGGTGACGGTTTCGGTCTCGTGACCACCACCGATCCGCAGTTCGTCACATCCCCGGCCAACGCGCTGGTCAAGGACCTGCGTCGCCTCGCCCAGGACAGCACGGCCTACCGCAAGCAGCAACGCATCTGGCTGGAAGGCGATCACCTCTGCCGCGCAGCGCTGGATCGCGGTGTGCAGCCTGCACTCGCCGTGTTTTCAGAGTCGCTCTGGAGCGAGGCTTCGCTGCAATGGCAGGGGCATGGCGGCAGGGCGGTGGTGATGGCCGATGCGCTGTTTGCAAGCGTGAGCGGACTGGAATCGCCTTCCCGCATGGGCTTCGTGATCGACATGCCAACGCAGCCCGCGATCAGGCCCGGCGTTGCAACGGTTGTGCTCGATGGCTTGCAGGACCCCGGTAATGTCGGCGCCATTCTCAGAAGCGCAGCAGCGTTCGGATTCCGGCAGGTGGTTGCGATGAAGGGGACGGCGGCACTCTGGAGTCCCAAGGTGTTACGTGCCGGCATGGGCGCGCACTTTGGCCTGCACCTGCTCGAAGGCCTGGTCCTGACGGATATCCAGGCGCTGGATGTGCCGGTGCTGGTGACCAGTTCCCATCACGGCGAATTCCTGCACAAGGCCCAGTTGCCATGGCCCTGCGCCTGGGTGCTCGGCCATGAAGGGCAGGGCGTGAGCCCCGCGCTGGAGGCCATCGCCACGACATCGGTGCGCATTGCCCAGCCGGGCGGCGAAGAGTCGCTCAACGTGGCCTCTGCCGCAGCCATTTGTCTGCACGCGAGCGCTGCCGCACGAGGCTGAAGGTCATAGGCGTCGGCTATAATCAGGGGCTTTCCCGCAAACCCCGTACGCCTAGCGCATTCAAGCCATTTCCCTGACAAGAGTTCACTCGCGAAACACACGTTCGCGGGTCGCAACGCAGAAGTAGTTTTCTCGTCGCACTTGAACCTGGGCGTACCCGTAATCATTCGGAGAACCCAGTGCTTTTGTCTCAACAGGGAACCGCCCCTCACGCCATCCTGGCGACCGCAGACGGCACGGTCTTTATCGGTCAATCGATTGGTGCCACCGGCACCACCACCGGCGAAGTCGTATTCAACACGGCCATCACCGGTTACCAGGAAATCCTCACAGACCCGAGTTACTGCCAGCAGATCGTGACGCTCACGTATCCGCACATCGGCAACTACGGTATCAACGAGGAAGACGTCGAAGCCGCCAAGGTCCATGCCGCGGGGCTCATCATTCGCGACCTGCCCCTCATCGCATCCAACTTCCGGTCCACCCAGACCCTGTCCGACTACCTGCGCGCGCAGAACACCGTCGCTATCGCCAACATCGACACGCGCAAGCTCACCCGCATGCTGCGAACCGGGGGCGCGCAAAACGGCGCCATCATCGGTCTTGCTGCAGGCGAGGAAGTCACGCCGGCGATCGTCGAAAAGGCAATCGCCGCCGCTCGTTCTGCGCCGAACATGAGCGGCCTCGACCTCGCGCAGATCGTTTCCGTTCAGGAGCCGTATGACTGGAAGCAGACCGAGTGGAAACTCGGCACCGGCTACGGCACGCAAGAAGCGCCTAAGTACCACGTGGTCGCATTCGACTACGGTGTGAAGAAGAACATCCTGCGCATGCTGGCCGAGCGCGGCTGCACGGTCACCGTGGTGCCCGCGAAGACGCCAGCGTCGCAAGTGCGCAAGCTCAACCCCGATGGCGTTTTTCTCTCCAACGGCCCTGGCGATCCCGAGCCATGCGACTACGCGATCGAAGCCACGCGCGACCTGATCGAGGCCGGCTACCCGACCTTCGGCATCTGCCTGGGCCACCAGATCATGGCGCTGGCCTCCGGCGCGAAGACCTTCAAGATGAAGTTCGGCCACCACGGCGCCAACCATCCGGTCAAAGACCTGGACGACGGCCGCGTGAGCATCACCAGCCAAAACCACGGTTTCGCCGTGGATGAAAAGACGTTGCCCGCCAACCTGCGCGCCACGCACATCAGCCTCTTCGACGGAACGCTGCAGGGCCTGGCCCGCACCGACAAGCCTGCGTTCTGCTTTCAGGGCCACCCGGAAGCGTCTCCCGGCCCGCACGACATCGCCTATCTCTTCGATCGCTTCGTCGGTCTCATGAGTGCCGCCTCAGACAAGGCAGGAGCCAACAAGTAAATGCCAAAGCGTACAGACATCAAGAGCGTCCTCATCATCGGGGCCGGCCCCATCATCATCGGCCAGGCGTGCGAGTTCGATTACTCGGGCGTGCAGGCCTGCAAGGCGTTGCGCGAGGAGGGCTACAAGGTCATCCTCATCAACAGCAACCCCGCGACGATCATGACGGACCCGGCTACGGCCGACGTGACCTACATCGAGCCGATCACCTGGCAGACGGTGGAAAAGATCATCGCCAAGGAGCGCCCCGACGCGATCCTGCCGACGATGGGTGGACAGACCGCGCTCAACTGCGCGCTCGACCTGTGGCACCACGGCGTGCTCGAAAAATACAAGGTCGAGCTGATCGGCGCCACGCCCGAAGCCATCGACAAGGCAGAAGACCGCCAGAAGTTCAAGGAAGCGATGACCAGGATCGGGCTGGGCTCCGCCCGCTCCGGCATCGCGCATTCCATCGACGAAGCCTGGGCTGTCCAGAAGACAGTGGGCTTTCCGACCGTCATTCGCCCGAGCTTCACGCTAGGCGGCACCGGCGGCGGCATCGCCTACAACCCGGAAGAATTCGAGGTCATCTGCAAGCGCGGTCTCGAAGCATCGCCCACCAGCGAGCTGCTCATCGAAGAGTCGCTGCTCGGCTGGAAAGAGTTCGAGATGGAAGTCGTGCGCGACAAGGCAGACAACTGCATCATCATTTGCTCGATCGAGAACCTCGACCCGATGGGCGTGCACACCGGTGACTCGATCACGGTCGCGCCAGCGCAGACGCTGACCGACAAGGAATACCAGATCATGCGCAACGCATCCATTGCGGTGCTGCGCGAGATCGGTGTGGATACCGGCGGCTCCAACGTGCAGTTCGCGATCAACCCCAACGACGGGCGCATGGTCGTGATCGAGATGAATCCGCGTGTGTCGCGGTCTTCGGCGCTGGCATCCAAGGCCACGGGTTTCCCGATCGCCAAGGTCGCCGCCAAGCTCGCCATCGGCTACACGCTCGACGAGCTGCGCAACGAAATCACGGGCGGCGCAACGCCTGCGAGTTTCGAGCCGAGCATCGATTACGTGGTCACCAAGATTCCGCGTTTCGCCTTCGAGAAATTCCCCATGGCCGATTCGCGTCTCACCACGCAGATGAAGTCGGTTGGCGAGGTGATGGCGATGGGCCGCACCTTCCAGGAATCTTTCCAGAAGGCGTTGCGCGGACTCGAAGTCGGCGTCGACGGCCTGAACGAAAAGACGCAGGACCGCGAAGTGCTCGAAAAGGAACTCGGCGAGCCGGGACCCGAGCGCATCTGGTATGTCGGCGATGCATTCGCGCAGGGTCTCACCGTCGATGAGGTCTTCGACCTCACGAAGATCGACCGCTGGTTCCTCGTGCAGATCGAGGAGATCGTGAAGATCGAGCTGGAGCTCGAGAAGATGTCGCTCGACCAGATCGACGCGGCAACGCTCACGATGCTCAAGCAAAAGGGTTTTTCCGACAGGCGTCTGGCGCGCCAGCTCAAGACCACCGACAAGGTGATCCGCGAGAAGCGCCGTGCGCTCGGTGTGCGTCCGGTCTACAAGCGCGTGGACACCTGCGCCGCCGAATTCGCGACCGACACGGCCTACATGTATTCGACATACGAATCCGCCACTTATGGCGGCGTGCCCGAGTGCGAGTCCGACCCGACCGATCGCAAGAAGATCATGGTGCTGGGCGGCGGGCCCAACCGAATCGGGCAGGGCATCGAGTTCGATTACTGCTGCGTGCACGCAGCCCTGGCGATGCGCGAAGACGGTTACGAGACCATCATGGTCAACTGCAACCCCGAGACGGTTTCCACCGACTACGACACGTCCGATCGCCTGTACTTCGAGCCGCTGACGCTGGAAGACGTGCTTGAAATCGTCGACAAGGAAAAACCGCTCGGCGTGATCGTGCAGTACGGCGGACAGACCCCGCTCAAGCTCGCGCTGGGTCTGGAGGCCGAGGGCGTGCCCATCATCGGCACCAGTCCCGACATGATCGACGCGGCCGAAGACCGCGAGCGTTTCCAGAAGTTGCTGCATTCGCTCAACCTGCGCCAGCCGGCCAACGCCACGGCGCGGACCGAACCGGAAGCGCTGGAAAAAGCGTCTGCCCTCGGCTATCCGCTGGTCGTGCGCCCGAGCTACGTGCTCGGCGGACGTGCCATGGAAATCGTGCACGAGCAGCGTGATCTTGAGCGCTACATGCGCGAAGCCGTGAAGGTCTCGCACGATTCGCCCGTGCTGCTCGACCGCTTCCTCAACGATGCGATCGAGTGCGATGTCGATTGCCTGCGCGACCCCACCGGCCGTACGTTCATCGGCGGCGTCATGGAGCACATCGAGCAAGCCGGCGTGCATAGCGGCGACTCTGCCTGCTCATTGCCGCCTTACTACCTGTCGCAGCCCACGATCGACGAGATCAAGCGCCAGACCTCGGCGATGGCCGATGCGCTCAACGTGGTCGGTCTGATGAACGTGCAGTTCGCCATCCAGGAAGTGGACGGCGAGGACGTGATCTACGTGCTCGAAGTCAACCCGCGGGCATCCCGCACCGTGCCGTTCGTGAGCAAGGCCACCGGCATCCAGCTGGCCAAGGTCGCTGCGCGTTGCATGGTCGGGCAATCGCTGGCTTCGCAGGGGATCGACAAGGAAGTCACGCCGCCGTACTTCAGCGTGAAGGAGGCCGTATTCCCCTTCGTGAAGTTCCCGGGCGTGGACACCATCCTCGGCCCGGAAATGAAGTCCACCGGCGAAGTGATGGGCGTGGGCAAGACGTTCGGCGAGGCCTTCGTCAAGAGCCAGCTGGGCGCAGGCACCAAGCTGCCCCGGCCGACGGACGCCGTGAAGAAGATCTTCCTCACCGTGAAGAACAGCGACAAGCCGCGCGCCGTCGAAGTGGCGCGCCAGCTGGCAGCGCAAGGCTTCGAGCTGGTCGCGACCAAGGGCACTTCGGCTGCCATCAACGCAGCTGGGATTGCCTGCGAGACGGTCAACAAGGTCACCGAAGGCCGCCCGCACGTGGTGGACATGATCAAGAACAACCAGATCGTGATGGTCATCAATACCGTGGAGGAGCGCCGCAATGCGATCGCCGATTCGCGCGCGATCCGCACGTCTTCGCTGCTCGCCCGGGTGACGACGTTCACTACCATCTTCGGCGCGGAAGCGGCCGTCGAAGGCATGAAGTACATGGACGACCTCGGGGTCGTTTCCCTGCAGGAATTGCACGCTCAACTGGCCTGACCTGATTGCGTTTTTAGAAGAACCTGGAGTTTCAAAGTGGCCACCATCCCCATCACCAAGCGCGGCGCCGAAAAGCTCAAAGCCGAGCTGCACAAGCTCAAGACCGTGGATCGCCCCTGGGTGATCAATGCCATCGCCGAGGCGCGTGCGCAGGGCGACCTGTCCGAAAACGCCGAATACGAAGCAGCCAAGGATAGGCAAGGCTTCATCGAAGGCCGCATCAAGGAAATCGACAGCAAGCTGGCCGCCGCGCAGATCATCGATCCGACCTCCCTGGAAATCAGCGGCCGTGTCGTGTTTGGCGCGACCGTCGACCTGGAAGACGAGCAATCGGGCGAAAAGGTCCGCTACCAGATCGTGGGCGAAGACGAGGCCGATTTGAAGCTGGGCCTGGTCAATATCTCCAGCCCCATCGCCCGCGCCATGATCGGCAAGGAAGAGGGCGATACCGCGATCGTCGAAGCGCCCGGCGGTGTCCGGCGCTTCGAGATCGTCCGCGTCCATTACCTGTGATCTGCTGACCACATGAATGCAGGCTGGAAGCAGCGCACCGGGCTGCTGGCTGCAGTGCTCTGGTGGGGAAGCCTCACCACCATCGGCTTTCTGATCGTCCCGATGCTCTTTGCGCACTTGCCGACGCCCGCCGATGCGGGCCGGATGGCGGCGAAGCTCTTCGCGGCCCAGATGTGGGTTTCCATCGCGTGCGGGATCGTCGTGATGATGGCCGCGCGCGCCAGTACGCAGGGCTCACCGATGGGGTGGGCCGATGGGGCGCTGGTCTTTGTATTCGCAGGGTTGCTACTGGCGCTGCTGGTCGAGTTCGCGGTCGCGCCTCGCATCATCGCCAGGGAGAATTTGAAGGTATGGCACTCCGTGGGGAGTGCGATGTATTTTGCGCAGTGGGTTTGCGCAGGGGTCGTGATGTGGAAGGCCTTGCGGCTGTCATCCCGGGCTTGACCCGGGATCCACCGCGAAGCGGCGGCAGCGCTTGATCACGCGCTGCATGGATTGCGGATCAAGTCCGCAATGACAACCTTTTTTCGGCTGTCATGCCGGACTTGATCCGGCATTCATGCATTCGGGTTTCAGGTCTGCCGACCCTTCTTGATCGACTTCTGCTTGGGCGGTTTGGCGCGGCGTACCTGCCCGCCAGACGTCAGGCGCTGGTTGCCCAGGACGCGTAGCGTCTTGACTTCCGGCCGCTGGCCGCCGCGCTTGCTGTATTTCAGCACCTTGAATTCGCGCGGGGCGGCGCCGCCCTTGCGTTCTTCGTCGACGGTCTTTTCCTTGTCGACCTTGGGACGCCAGAGGACAAGCAGTTTGCCGATGTGCTGGATGGGCGCGGCTTCGAGCTCTTCGCAGAGTTCGTTGTAGATGGATTCCCGGGTCGTGCGGTCATCACCCAGGACGCGGATCTTGATGAGACCGTGGGCGTTGAGCGCCGCATCGGTTTCCTTCTTGATCGCCGGGGTGAGGCCGTCGTTGCCGATCATGACAACGGGGGCGAGGTGATGCGCTTCGGCGCGGTGCGCTTTGCGTTCGGCGATGGTCAACTTCAGTGCGGGCATGGGGTCGTATTATCCCCGGATGAGATTGGACAGATGAAAAAAAGCAAGAGTGGCAAGGTCAACAGGGCATGGCTCAACGACCACATGAACGATCCTTACGTCAAGATGGCGACGAAGGAGGGCTATCGCGCGCGTGCCGCGTACAAGCTAAAAGAGATTGATGAGCAGCTCGGACTGATCAAGCCCGGCTACCTGGTCGTGGACCTCGGCTCGGCCCCCGGCGCCTGGAGCCAGTATGTCCGGCGCAAGTTTTCCCCGGGGGGCGCGGCGGCCGGTGAACTCAACGGCACGATCATTGCCATGGACATCCTGCCCATGGAGCCCATCGAGGGCGTGACCTTCATCCAGGGCGACTTTCGCGAGCCGGACGTGCTGGCGCGGGTTGCCCAGGCCCTGCAGGGGCGCAAAGCCGATGTGGTCATCTCCGACATGGCGCCCAACCTGTCAGGCATCGAATCGGCCGACGCCGCGCGAATGGCGCACCTGATCGAACTGGCCATCGACTTCAGCCAGGCCCACATGAAACCCGAAGGTGCTCTCGTTACCAAGATGTTTCATGGAAGCGGGTATAGCCAGCTTGTCAAGACCTTCAAGGAAACTTTCCGGGTGGTCAAGCCTCTAAAACCCAAGGCATCGCGAGACAAGTCGTCTGAGACTTTCGTGATCGGCATGGGCCTGAAACCCGAAAAAGCCGGCGTTGCAGACCCTGCGGAGTAAAGGCCTTTCACCTGACTCGTCCGTAGCGAAAATACATCAGTCACAGGCTTGAAACGCCTAGAATGGTCAGCAACTAGTGCAGAACTCTTTCCGGAGACGCAGTTGAATAATCAGTGGTTCTCGAAAATCGCCGTGTGGCTTGTCATAGCCCTCGTGCTCTTTACCGTCTTCAAGCAGTTCGACACGCGAGGCGCGGCAGGCGCAACGGTCATTGGCTACTCCGATTTTCTGGAAGAAGTGCGTAACGGCCGTGTCAAGACCGCCGTGATCCAGGAAGGCGGCCAAGGCGGCACCGAAATCGTTGCCGTGACACAAGACGACCGCAAGGTCCGCACCACAGCCACCTACCTCGATCGCGGCCTGGTCGGCGACCTGGTGAGCAACAAGGTCAAGTTCGACGTCAAGCCACGCGAAGAAGGCTCCCTCCTGATGACGCTGCTGGTCAGCTGGGGCCCGATGCTCCTGCTCATCGGCGTCTGGATCTACTTCATGCGCCAGATGCAGGGCGGCGGCAAGGGCGGTGCGTTCAGCTTCGGCAAGAGCAAGGCGCGCATGCTCGACGAGAACAACAACCAGGTCACATTCGCTGACGTGGCTGGCTGCGACGAAGCCAAGGAAGAAGTCAAGGAAGTCGTGGACTTCCTGAAAGACCCGCAAAAATTCCAGAAGCTCGGCGGGCGTATCCCGCGTGGCCTGCTGCTGGTCGGCCCTCCCGGCACCGGCAAGACGCTGCTGGCCAAGGGCATCGCCGGCGAAGCCAAGGTTCCGTTCTTCTCAATCTCCGGTTCTGATTTCGTCGAAATGTTCGTCGGCGTCGGTGCGGCCCGGGTTCGCGACATGTTCGAGAACGCCAAGAAGAACGCACCCTGCATCATCTTCATCGACGAAATCGACGCGGTCGGTCGCCAGCGTGGCGCAGGCCTTGGCGGCGGCAATGATGAGCGCGAGCAGACCCTGAACCAGATGCTGGTCGAGATGGACGGCTTCGAGACCAACCTGGGCGTGATCGTGGTCGCTGCGACCAACCGCCCCGACATCCTCGATGCTGCGCTGCTGCGCCCCGGACGTTTCGACCGCCAGGTGTACGTGCAACTGCCCGACATCCGCGGCCGCGAGCAGATCCTGAACGTGCACATGCGCAAGATCCCTATCGGCCAGGACGTGAACCCCAACGTGATCGCACGTGGCACGCCCGGCATGTCCGGCGCCGATCTCGCAAACCTGTGCAACGAAGCAGCCCTGATGGCCGCACGCCGCAATGCGCGCGTGGTGGAGATGCAGGACTTCGAAAAGGCCAAGGACAAGATCTTCATGGGTCCGGAGCGCAAGAGCGCCGTGATGGACGCCGAAGAGCTCAAGAACACGGCCTATCACGAGGCCGGTCACGCCATCGTCATGTTGAACATGCCCAAGCATGACCCGGTGCACAAGGTCACGATCATGCCGCGCGGCAGGGCACTGGGCGTCACCTTCTACCTGCCGGAAAAAGACCGTCATTCGCAGGACAAGGAATTCATGCTGGCAAACATCGCCAGCCTCTTCGGCGGGCGTATCGCCGAGGAAGTTTTCATGAACCAGATGACCACCGGCGCGAGCAACGACTTCGAGCGCGCGACCTCCATCGCACGCGACATGGTCATGCGCTATGGCATGTCGGACCTGATGGGCCCTATGGTCTATGCGGACAACGAAGGCGAAGTGTTCCTGGGCCGTTCGGTCACCAAGACCACGAACATCAGCGAATCGACGATGCAAAAGGTCGACTCCGAAGTGCGCCGCATCATTGATGAGCAGTACGCCATGGCACGCCGCATCATCGAGACCAATCGCGACAAGGTCGAGGCCATCACCAAGGCGCTGCTCGAGTGGGAAACCATTGGGCGCGAGCAGCTTGACGACATCATGGCCGGCAAGGTGCCGCGTCCTCCCAAGGACTGGACGCCACGCACGCCTCCTCCGGGCAGCAGCGGCAGCGGGGATTCGGGCGGATCGCCGGTTGCCGATCCGGCGCCGACCACGGCCTGATTCACATGCATCCAGAAGAAAAGGGGCCTCACGGCCCCTTTTTCCATGTGGACTGACGGCAAAATCGCGGCCATGCAATGGCAAACCTCCCGCTACCTGATCGATCTCACGCAGCCGCGTGTAATGGGCATCGTCAACGTCACGCCCGATTCATTCTCGGATGGCGGGCGCTATGCCACGACGCGGGCAGCCCTGGCGCACTGCGAACAGCTGCTGGCCGAGGGCGCGCACATCCTGGACATCGGCGGCGAATCGAGCCGGCCCGGCACTCCACCCGTGTCGCTGGAGGAAGAGCTGACCCGCCTGCGCCCGGTGCTGCGCGAAGCCGTGACGCTGGGTGTGCCGGTCTCGGTCGACACCTACAAGCCCGAAGTGATGCGCGAGGCACTGGCCCTGGGTGCGGACATCATCAATGACATCTGGGCACTGCGCCAGCCGCGCGCGGTCGCAGCTGTCTCGGCCCACCCGACCTGCGGTATCTGCCTGATGCACATGCACGGCGAGCCGCGCACGATGCAGCGCTCGCCGATGGAAGGCGACGCGGTGCCGCAGGTCAAGTCATTCCTGGAGGCAGCGTCCCGAAGGTTGCTCGACGCCGGCGTGCAGCGCAACCGCATCATGTGGGATGCCGGCATCGGCTTTGGCAAGACGGTGGAGCAGAACTTTGCCTTGGTTGCCCGCCAGAACGAACTGACCGAAGCGGGCTACCCCCTGCTCGCGGGCTGGTCGCGCAAGTCTTCGCTGGGTACCGTCACGGGCTTGCCGCTGAACCAGCGGCTCGTGCCCAGTGTCGCTGCCGCGGTGCTTGCCGTCGATCGCGGCGCGAGTGTCGTGCGTGTGCACGACGTCAAGGAAACCATCGCCGCGCTCCAGGTGCTGGGCGCGTTGAAAAATGCACAGGGTCGCCAGGCGCTGACCCATCAAGAGAACACGGAGACACACCCATGAGCAGAAAGTATTTCGGCACCGACGGCATTCGAGGCACGGTGGGCCAGGCGCCGATCACGCCGGACTTCGTGCTGCGCCTGGCGCACGCCGTGGGCCGCGTGCTCAAGAAGACAGAAAGCCGCCCGACAGTGCTGATCGGCAAGGACACGCGCATCTCCGGCTACATGCTGGAAAGCGCGCTGGAGTCGGGCTTTAATTCGGCAGGCGTCGATGTCGTGCTGCTCGGACCATTGCCGACACCGGGCGTCGCGTACCTCACGCGTGCACAGCGTGCGAGCCTGGGCGTGGTGATCAGCGCGAGCCATAACGCGTTCCCTGACAACGGCATCAAGTTCTTCAGTGCCAAGGGTACGAAGCTGCCTGACGACTGGGAGCTGGCAGTGGAAGCCGCGCTCGACGAGCCGCCGGTCTGGGCCGACTCGCCCAACCTGGGCAAAACGCGGCGGCTCGACGATGCGGCCGGGCGCTACATCGAGTTTTGCAAGAGCACTTTTGCCAGTGACCTTACGCTGCGAGGGATGACCGTCGCGGTCGATGCAGCACACGGCGCGGCGTATCACATCGCGCCCAAGGTGTTTCATGAACTCGGCGCAGAGGTCGTGTGCATCGGCTGTTCACCCGATGGCCTGAACATCAACGACAACGTCGGCGCGACGCATCCACAAGCGCTGGTAGCGCAGGTCAAGGCCAGCAAGGCGCACTTCGGCGTTGCGCTGGACGGCGACGCCGATCGGCTCCAGCTGATCGATGCCGACGGCCGCCTCTACAACGGGGACGAACTGGTCTACCTGCTGGCCGTCGAACGCCTGAACAGGGGCGAGCCCGTGCCCGGCGTCGTGGGCACCCTGATGACGAACATGGCGGTTGAGGTCGCACTCAAGAAGCGCGGCGTGGAGTTCGTTCGTGCCAAGGTCGGGGACCGCTATGTGCTGGAAGAACTCGATGCCCGCGGCTGGCTGCTGGGCGGTGAAGGCTCGGGCCACCTGCTGGCGCTCGACAGGCACACCACCGGCGACGGTCTCATCAGCGCGCTGCAGGTGTTGCAAGCCGTCGTGCGCAGCGGCAAGACGCTGGCGCAATTGCTGGAGGACGTGCAGCTCTTTCCGCAGACACTGCTCAACGTGCGACTCGCACCCGGACAGGACTGGAAGAAAAGCGAGGCATTGGCGCGCGAGACGAAGCGTGCGGAAGCTGAGCTCGAAGGCACCGGACGCGTGCTCATTCGTGCAAGCGGCACAGAGCCCTTGCTGCGGATCATGGTCGAGGCACGCGATGCCACCGTCGCCCAGGCCACGGCCGAGCGCCTCGTTCGGGCGGTGAAGGAAGGCTGATGGGACGCGGCAGCGTTGTCGCTGTGCATTCGAGCGCCGCGCACAGTTTCAGCAAATTCGCTGAGGATTCCATCGAACTGGTCGCAGGCCTGGGCGTCAGGGGCGATGCGCACGCCGGCCACACGGTCAAGCATCGCTCACGCGTCAAGCGTGATCCTCTTGCTCCCAATCTGCGGCAGGTGCATCTGATTCACGCCGAGCTCTTCGATGAGTTGATGGCCATCGATCACGCGGTCTGGCCCGGTGAGATGGGCGAGAACATCACGACGCGCGGTGTGGACCTGCTGGCGCTTCCCACGGGCGCGCGCTTGCGGATCGGATCCGATGCCGTCGTCGAAGTCACGGGCCTGCGCAATCCGTGCTCGCAGATCGACAAGTTCCAGCGCGGACTGATGGCAGCCGTGCTCGGCCGCGATGAACGCGGCGAGCTGGTGCGAAAGGCGGGGGTGATGGGAGTGGTGATTGCGAGCGGTGAGGTGAGGGCGGGAGACACGGTTGAAGTGTTGCTTCCCGCCGTGCCTCACGTGCCGCTCGCGCCGGTCTGACGATGGGCTGTCATTGCGGACTTGACCCGCAATCCATGCATTCGACGGCCGTAGCCGCTTCGCGATGGATGCCGGATCGAGTCCGGCATGACAGCCGATGGTTTGTCATTGCGGACTTGATCCGCAATCCATGCATTCGACGGCCGCAGCCGCTTCGCGGTGGATGCCGGATCGAGTCCGGCATGACAGCCGACGGTTTGTCATTGCGGACTTGATCCGCAATCCATGCATTCGACGGCCGTAGCCGCTTCGCGTGGATGCCGGATCGAGTCCGGCATGACAGCGCTGGGGCTCAGTAGTTGTTCAGCACCGCCGTGCCATCAGCACCGATCAACCCACCGTCGTTCCTCGTGATCACCACCGTAGCCGAACGCGGACGTGCCGTTGCACCGCCAGCGCCATAGCCCGCATTGCCGGGCCAGTGGCTGAGGTACTTCGTCGGATCGGCAATGTTGGCCTTGCTGATCGTCTCACCCGGATGCTGGATGTTCACGAAGATCGCCTTGCCGTCCGGCGACTCGACGATGCCGGTGATCTCGCAGTCCTTCGGACCCACCAGGAAGCGGCGCAGCGTGTCGGGCGTGGGCTTGGCGCCAATGCGCGTTGTCACGACCAGCGCGCTGCCGTCGGCCTTGGTGTAGTTGATGTTCTGCGCCACGCCATCGCCGACCTGTCCGGCCTTGCCGATCAGCATCATGCAGTTGGTGACATCGGTGTAGGCGCCGTCGTCGGTCTGGATGAAACACAGGCCCGTCTTCGGGCTGAACCACAGGCCGTCGGGGCTGGAGAAGTCCTGGTCTGCCGTCAGTGACGAAAGATTGACCTTGGACGTGTCTGCATCGGACTGCGCGCCGAAGAGATACACGTCCCACGTGAAAGCCACAGCGCCGGGTTCGCCCGCGTTTTCCTTCATGCGGATGATGTGACCGTTGATGTTGCCCGGGGCCGATGCTGCCGTCGGCGCATCGGTGTAGGCGCGCGGATTGGCCGCATCGACGCCTTGCTGGCTGCTGCCGCTCGGCTCGATCTTGCGGTTGCTGTTGTTGGTGAGCGTGTAGTACACCTCGCCGGTCACCGGATGCACCGCGCACCACTCAGGCCTGTCCATCTTCGTGGCACCGACTGCGTCGGCAGCAAGGCGCGCATTCACCAGCACGTCGGCCTGGTCTGCGAAGGCGTACGTGGCATAAGCCGCGATCGCTGCGTTGCTGATATTGAGTTCGATCCAGTTGCCCGATCCATCGACGTTGAACTTCGCGACGTACAGCTTGCCGTTGTCCAGGTACTTGTCACCGGTGGTGATGCGGTTGGCGGGGTTGGCGTCAGCAGCGACCCAATTGGCCGCAGACACGAACTTGTACATGTATTCGCCGCGCGAATCGTCGCCCATGTAGACCGCCAGCGGCTTGCCCACGATCTGCTTGCCGAACGCGCCGCTTTCGTGCGCGAAGCGACCGAGGGCCGTGCGCTTGCGAATCGCCTGCGTCTTGTCGTAGGCGTCCACTTCGACCATGTAGCCGAACGTGTTGAGTTCGTTGCGATAGTCGTCGGAACCATCGGCCGACACACCCAGCTTGCTGATGTTCCAGCGTGCGTACTTGTCGTCTGCGCCAGCGGTCTCCCAGCCGTGACGGCTTGCTGCGCCCTGGCTGCGACCGTAGCGGATGAGCGAGACCACGCTTTTTGCGGTGGCGCCACCGCGAGCTGCGTCATCGGCCGCGCCGCGCGTGAAGTAACCCGCCCAGTTTTCCTCGCCGGTCAGGAACGTGCCCCACGGCGTGTAGCCTGTGCCGCAGTTGTTGATGGTGCCGCGGCAATCGTTGCCGGTCACCGAGAACTTCGTCTTCATCAGCGCGCTGCCACGGGCGGGGCCGTTGATCAGCATGGGCGTGAATGGCGTGACGCGGCGGTTGTAGGCCGAATCCTTTTGGTAGGCGAACTTGCCGCTGACCTTGCGCACCTCGACGAACGAGAGACCGTGCGCAGGAATTTCCTTGTCGGCTTCTGCGGGCGGACGCGGATTCGCGGTGACGCCTCCAGCGTGCAGGAACTGGTCGGTCAGTGCTTCGTGGTTCATCGCCAGGATGGCGCGCTCGGAGCCCGCGACATCGCGTGCGGTGCCGGCTGCGTTCAGGCCGAAGTACTCCATGCCGTCGTGGTGATCGCCGGCGCGGTTGTCGAAGTCCGTGTCGGTGCCGTCATTCTTGTAGGTGGGCGTCACGGCGTTCAGCGGGTCACCCACGGCATACAGCACCGTGGCGGTGTAGCCAACCGGAACGGACAGGACGTCCGCAGTGCTCTTGGCCACCGGCGAGAAGCTCAGGCGAAGTGCCGGATCGGCAGCAGGCGCTGCTGCGACGGCATCGCCGTCACCACCGCCGCAACCGGTCAACGGCAACGTGGCCAGCACGGCGGCGCCTGCGCTACCCATGCCGACCCGCAGCATGCTGCGGCGTGACAGGCGTGCGTCGAGCACGTCATTGAATGACGGGTTGTCGCTGGTGTTGGAGTTTTCTTCGTGGTGCGAGATTTCTGAGCTCATGGGCTGATGCCTTTCTAGTGGGCGCGTTGTGTGAATGACTTGATTTGCGTGAAGAAGCAACCCGCGAGCGTAGAAAGGTGTCATGACAGGACTGTTAAATCACAAGTCAGGGGCTTTCATCGTCCTGCAACAAAGCAGGGTGACGATGCGGCTCCATGAGAGTTCGTCCGCTTCATCTCGTTGCCCTTGCCATAGCCGCTGTCCAGGGTCTCGCCGAGTTCGCTTCATTGCAGCGCTGGCGGCTGCGCCAGTCATGGATCAATGAGCGGGGCTTGCACTGACTGGCAGCGCGGGAATCAGCGAGCTGGAAGAACTCGCTAGCGTCATTGCGCTGGCACGAGGACGCATCGAAGTCGTGATCGCGTGCGTGGTGAGAGGTCCGCAGGGCGAGACCCTGCCCGTTCACCTGGTGACCTTGGGTAACCCCGATGCACCGGCAGGCGTGGGTTACTTCGGCGGCGTCCACGGCCTTGAGCGCATCGGCTCCTCGGTGCTGATTGCATGGCTTCGAAGCCTGGTGGGGCGTCTGGACTGGGATTCGTCGCTGCATGACATCCTCAAGACCGTGCGTGTCGTGTTCATGCCTATCGTCAATCCGGGTGGCATGCTGCGCGGCACGCGCGCCAACCCCAACGGGGTGGACCTGATGCGCAATGCACCCGTCGAAGCGAGCGAGCCGGTGCCTTTCCTGATCGGCGGCCAGCGCATCAGTTCAGGCTTGCCCTGGTACAGGGGCAGGGCGGGTGAGCCGATGGAAGTCGAGAGCGCGGCGCTGTGTGCGGCAGTGCAACGCGAACTCTCGGGCCGTGCGTTCTCGCTGGCGCTCGATTGCCACTCGGGTTTCGGCATGCGCGACCGGCTGTGGTTTCCGATGGCCCATCGCCGCGAACCTTTCGAACAACTCGGGCAGTTGCATGCGTTCCACGAAATCTTCGAGAGCAGCAACCCGAACCATCAATACATCATGGAGCCGCAGAGCCTGCAGTACCTCGCGCACGGCGACTTGTGGGATCACCTGGTGATCCAGGCCCACGCGGCGAGCCCTGGCAACGTCTTCCTGCCGCTGACGCTGGAGATGGGCTCGTGGCTCTGGGTGCGCAAGAACCCGCGCCAGCTCTTTTCGCGCCATGGCATCTTCAACCCGCTGATTGCGCACAGGCAGGAGCGCGTGCTGCGCAGGCACCTGGCGCTGCTCGACTTCTCGCTGCGCGCGGCGGCGTCTGCTTCGCGCTGGGTGCCGCAGGGGCAAGCGTTGGCGCGGCATCGCGAGCTGGCACTTGCGCGCTGGTACTCGCCCGCAGCCTGAGCCTGCAGGCGCCTGTCACGAAACTGCCGCGCGACTGCCATAAACGCGTAATCCATCGTTCGCAGACTCGGGCTCACCAGAAACCCAAGGAGACCCTCGATGAACGAACTCCCGAATCCAACATTTGCGCTGTCACCGGTATCGCTCCCACGGGGGTCACTTCACCGCCCGGAACAAACGGCCCACCCGAACGGGCGCGGCGCTGCTCTGGTTTCGTGGGCTCGTCACCAGGACGAAGTCCGCCAGGCGCAGCGCCTGAGGTACCAGGTCTTCGCGCAGGAGATGGGCGCCCGGCTGGAGACGAAGATCGAGGGACACGACGCAGACCTCTTCGATGATTTCTGCGAACACCTGCTGGTGCGAGACCCCGAATCGCTCGAAGTCATCGGGACTTATCGCGTACTGACCCCGGCGCAGGCCACGCGTGCCGGCAGCACCTATAGCGATACCGAGTTCGACCTCACGCGCCTGCGCGGCCTGCGCGATCGCTTTGTCGAACTGGGCCGCAGCTGCGTTCACCGCGACCACCGGCACGGCGGCGTGATCCTGGCGCTGTGGGGTGCGCTTGCCGAATTCATGGCCCGCAACAAGCTGGACATGATGATCGGCTGCGCGAGCATTCCGATGCTGCACAACGGCGTGGTGAGCGGCGATGCGGCCGCGAGCATCTGGCGGCAGGTGCGCCAGACGAGTCTGGCGCCCATCGAATACCACGTGCTGCCGCGCCTGCCGCTGCCGATCGAGCGCATGGACGATTCACTCGACGTCGAGCCGCCCGCACTCATCAAGGGCTACCTGCGCCTGGGCGCGAAGGTGCTGGGCCCGCCGGCCTGGGACCCGGACTTCAATTCGGCCGACCTTCCGATGATGATGCGCGTGTCGGACCTGCCGTCCCGATATCGCCGCCATTTCCACGGCGTGTGATCTGGCGCAAGGTCCGGCAGCCAGACGTCACGAAACTGTCATCGGTTGCACCCACACTGTCACCGAATCGTCACACTCGAGTCCCATGTCACCTGCCGCGTCCACAACGCCTCCTCCTCCTCCTCCTCCGGCGCCTCCGGCTTCGCCGCCTGGTGACGCGCCTGCCGTCACGTTCCTGGACCGCGACCACAGCATCCTCGCTTTCAACGAGCGTGTGCTCGACTGGGCGCACCGCAAGGAAGTGCCCCTGCTGGAGCGCCTGCGCTACCTGTGCATCGTTGCTTCCAACCTTGACGAGTTCTTTGAAGTCCGCAAGGCGCCGCACCTGACGGCCATGCAGGCCGGAGACGTGAAGGGCGAGCACTCCGTCCAGTCGTTCGAGAGCCTGGCGCGTGCAGCGCGTGCGCTGGTCGACCGCAAGTACAAGCTCTACAACGACGAGCTGATGCCCGCATTCAAGAAAAAGGGAATCGAGATCGTTTCCAACGGCGACCGTACAGCCTCCCAGAAGGCATGGGTGCACGAGTACTTCGAGCGGGAAGTCAGGCCGCTGCTGATTCCCGTCGGGCTCGATCCTGCCCATCCGTTCCCGCAGGTTGCGAACAAGTCGCTCAACTTCATCGTGCAGCTGTCGGGCAAGGATGCGTTCGGCCGCGAAAACGACATTGCGATCGTCAAGGTACCGCGTGTATTGCCACGGCTCATCCGGATGCCGGCCAAGGTGTCGCGCGGCAAGGCGCTTTTCGTTTCGCTGTCCAGCGTGATTCGCGCCCACCTCGATCTGCTTTTTGCAGGGCGCGGCGTGGGCCAGTTCTCGCAGTTTCGCGTGACGCGCCACTCTGACCTTGCGGTGGATGAGGACGACGTTCGCGATCTGCGAACCGCGCTGCGGCTGGGCCTGGAACATCGTAACTACGGTCAGGCCGTGCGCCTGGAAGTTTCGTCCGGGTGCTCCGAGCACCTGTCATCGTTCCTGCTGCAGCAGTTCCACCTGCCCGAAGGCGCGTTGTATCGTGTGCATGGCCCCGTGAACCTGGTTCGCATGCAGCAGCTCATCGACCTGGTGGACGAGCCGCGCCTGCTGTTCCCGCCGTACCGGCCGACCTTTCCGGTGCAGCTGCAGACGGGCCGGTCGTTCTTCGAGCAGATGCAAAAGAGCGACGTGCTGATTCACCAGCCGTTCGAGAGCTTCGACGGGGTGTTGGGATTCCTTGCCGAAGCCGCGCGCGACCCGCAGGTGCTGGCCATCAAGCAGACGATCTACCGCACCGGCGCGGAGTCGGAGCTGATGGACCTGCTTCGCGAAGCCGTGAGGCGCGGCAAGGAAGTCACGGTGGTCGTGGAGCTGAAAGCGCGCTTTGATGAAGAAGCCAACATCAACTGGGCCGAAAGTCTGGAGGCAATCGGCGCGCAGGTTGTCTACGGCGTGGTCGGTCTCAAGACCCACGCGAAGATGCTGCTGGTCACACGGCGCGAGGGCAAGCAGCTTGTGCGCTACGCGCATCTGTCCACCGGCAACTACAACCCGCGCACGGCGCGCCTCTACACCGACCTGAGCTTCCTGACGACCGATACCGCACTCACTGCCGACATCGAAAACGTGTTCGTTCATCTGGCAAGCCACAGCCGCCTGCCGCGCCTGAACCAGCTGTGGCTTGCGCCATTTCACCTGCATCGCAAGCTGATCGAGCAGATCGACCTGCTGGCTGAAGGTGCGGCGCAGGGCAAGACGGCGCGCATCGTGCTGAAGATGAACGCGCTGACCGACCAGCCGCTGATGCAGGCGCTGGTTCGGGCAGGCCAATGCGGCGTGAGCATCGACCTGATCGTGCGCGGAGCGTGCATGTTGCCCGCGCGTGTTCCGGGTGTCACGGACAACATCCGGGTGCGCTCCATCATTGGCCGCTTCCTGGAGCATTCGCGCGTCTTCTACTTTCGCCTGGACGAGCAAGAGCAGGTGTACCTGTCGAGCGCCGACTGGATGAACCGCAACATGCTGCGCCGGGTCGAACTGGCATGGCCGATCAATGACCCCGTGCTGCGGCAGCGAGTCGTTGACGAATGCCTTGTCGCCTATCTGCACGACGAGCGCGATGCATGGGACCTGATGCCCGACGGGCACTACAAGCGGGCAAAGGGCGCGTCGGATCCGAAGTCACACGGCGCGCAGCGCGCGCTCATGGCGCGGTACAGCGCGCCGGAAGGACAGGACACAAACTGATATGGACCTGATACTTTGGCGACACGCAGAGGCGCAGGACGATGCGCCCGATGGCGACGATCTGAAGCGTGCATTGACCAGCCGCGGCGAGAAGCAGGCGGCGCGCGTGGCAAGCTGGCTGGACCGGCAACTGCCGGACGGCACGCGTATTCTCAGCAGCCCGGCAGTGCGCTGCGAGCAGACTGCCATTGCGCTGGGCCGCAAGTTCAAGGTGCGCAACGAACTTGCACCCGAAGCCACGGTGAAAGACATCCTGGAAACTGCGCAGTGGCCGGACGCGCGGCAAGCCGTGCTGATCGTGGGCCACCAGCCGGTGCTGGGCGAGACGATCGCTCACCTCATGGGCTTCCAGCTGCCGTCCTGCCCGGTGCGAAAAGGCGCCGTGTGGTGGTTTCGCACCCGCGAGCGCGACGGACACGGCCAGACGATCCTGGTCGCGGTGCAATCGCCAGAAACTGTCTAGGAGAATGCAGACATGAACACCATCAAGACCGCTCGACACCTGATCGAAACCCATCCGCAGGAGCCGGCCGCGCAAATCCTGGCCAGGCTCGTGCTTGCTCTCGAAACCGGGGGAAGCTTAAAGCTCGATGAGCTTTACTCACTCAGTCCTGAGCACTTTGACCTTGCCATCGAGTTGCTGCGCGACTGGCGTCTTGACCGGTTCTATATGAGCAAGGCCCGACTCTTCGATGTCTCGTGGCAGCTGCGGGAATTTCTGGAGGTAGGCAGCCCATAACAGGGCTGCCGGCGCGATCAGCGTTCAGTTGACGGTGATCGCCCACGGCGTCTTTTGCCACGCCACTGTTTCCTCGCGAAGCAGGTGCGCTGACTGCGGATACGCTTTCTTCCACTCACTGCGAAGCGTGATCGTGATTTCCCGCCGCACGGACCGGACCTGGATGCCCTTGAGGTCCGGTTCACGCCGGGCGTGGCACAGCACCACGGCGAGCCGCAGGGACAGCAGCTGGTGGACGAACTCCTCGTCTTCGAAGTCCGCTGCCAGTTTGCGCAGCTTGCCGCGATGGCCGAGCACCAGCAGGCCCAGCCGGTGCAGCTCGGGCTGCGCGAAGCCCGCTGCGTCTGCGTTATCCAGGATGTAGGCGCCGTGCTTGTGATAGTCGCTGTGCGAGATCACGCTGCCGATCTCGTGCAATTGCGCGGCCCAGTCGAGCTTGCGCTCCAGGCCTTCGAGTTCAGAGGGATCGTCGCCGGCGCGCAACTGCCTCAGGAAATGGCGCGCGACCTTGCCGACTCGCTGCGCCTGGGCGGCATCGGCTTCGAACTTGGCGGCGAGCCGCTTCACGGTCGTGGAGCGGATATCCGACTCGCCATGTTCGCGGTCGAGCAGGTCGTAGAGGGCCCCGTGGCGCAACGCGCCCTGGGCCGCGTGCAGTTTGTCGATGCCCAGCAGGTCAAAGACGGCGAGCAGCACGCTCAGGCCGCCGCCGATCACCGGCCTGCGGTCTTCTTTCAGGCCCTCGATGCGCACCCGGTCTGCGGTGCGTGCCGACAGCAACTGTTCGCGCAGCCAATCAAGACCCTCGCGCGTGACGACGCCGCCCGGCCTGCCGGAGACAGCCAGGATGTCCGCGACGGCGCCTATCGTTCCTGATGAGCCATAGGCGAGATCCCAGCGGCCGCGGTCGTAGGCCGTCAGCGCTTCGTCGAGCACCGCCTTGGCAGCGATTTCGGCCTGCGCGAAAGCCTGCTCGGTGAAAGCGCCATCGGGAAAATATCGCATCGACCAGGCCACGCTACCCACCCGATAGCTCTCCACCACCTGCGCGTCGAACCGCTGGCCCAGGATGAGTTCGGTGGAGCGGCCGCCGATGTCCACGACCAGGCGGCGCTCGTCCGATTGGGGCAGCAGGCGCGCGACACCCTGGTAGATGAGGCGCGCTTCCTCGCGCCCGGAAATCACCTCGATCGGAAACCCCAGCACCTGGTTCGCACGGGAGAGAAATTCATCGCGGTTGCGTGCCTCGCGCAGGGTCTGCGTGGCGACGGCGCGCACCTGCGACTTGCGAAAGCCTGCGAGCCGCTCGCCGAAGCGGGCCAGGCAGTCCCAGCCGCGTTGCATGGCTTCGGGTGTGAGGTTGCGCGATTCGTCCAGGCCGTTGCCCTGGCGGACGGTCTCTTTGAGGTACTCGGTGCGATGGATCTGGCCGTGGTCGAGCCGACCGATTTCAAGCCTGAAACTGTTGGAGCCGAGGTCGACGGCGGCGAGCAGGGTTCCGTTTTGCATGCAGGGAAGAGGGGTTTCGGCCAGCATAGCATCGCGCTTGCCAGCTGTGGCCGAACGATACGCATGGATTGCGATCAACCGATCACTCGCCCATCCATCGTGAGCATGCTCTGCGTGACAAAGGTGCCGCTGCGCCGGCGCGGATCGAAGGTCACGCGGTAGCCGCCAATGTCCACGTTCGCGCGGCGCTGGAATGCCGCGAGCACGTTCTGGCGTGTCATGGCCCCTTCGATGTCGTTCAACACCTCATACGTGTAGCGGGCTGCGATGAAACCGGCCAGGCTCAGCGGCGTGGGTGGCTCGTCGAACAGGCGTGCAAGCACTTCGCGATATTTCCGGACGATAGGCAGGGTTGCGTTGACCATCGGCACGGCCTGAGTCGCGATCACAGGTGTGTGGCGGGCCGCGCCCATCTGCATCATGGTCTGCAGGTTCACATCCGCCAGAGCAACGACATAGCGCTGGCGCGATTGCGTCTCCAGCCCCTGCGTGAACTGCACCAGCTCGGGCGTGCCACCGACAAAAAGCAGGATGGCGGGTGTCGTCTGGGTCAGCTTGCGGCCGAGTTGCCCGAGGTCGCCGTTGGCCCGATAGGTCTGCAGTCGCAGCTTGAGGTCGGCTGCGGTGCGCGAGAAATCTTCCTGGTAAGCGGCGTATTCGACCGAGCTCGCATAGATGACGCCGACCTCCTGGACGCTCATGACCGACAGGGACTTCAGCGCGTGAGCCACCTGCTCCTGGCGAGCTGCAAAGATCGGGAACGTGCGCTCGTCAATCTCGCCGGAAGAGTTCTGAAGCCAGGGCGCGGCATGTGCGATGGCGATCTGGTCCTGTCGCAGTGCGGCGGTGAGCTGCCCCGCTGCGATATCGCCGGCCGTTCCCGAAAGGACGACGCAGGCGGCGTTGTCCCTGATGCTCGCGACAGCCGCTTTCATGCTCGCGGCAGTGCCATCGACTTCGATCGACTGGTGCTGCACGAGGCGGCCGCGAACGCCGCCCTTGGCGTTGATGTCCTGCCAGGCAGCGCGCGAGCCGATCACGAAGTCTTTCGAGACGTCCTGTTGCCCGGCGGAAGTGTCGATGACCTGGGCCACGGTCAGGCTGCGCGCGCCAGCCGACGATTTGGCGGACTGGCCAGCTGCCAGGCCTGAAAACGTGTACGCGCCGACCGCCAGGAGAGCCTCCCGGCGATTGATGGAAAGCCGATTCACCGGATCAGCGGGTTGCAGGCGGCATCAGCACGCGGTCGACCGTGTGCACCACGCCGTTGGTGGCCATGATGTCGGCCTTCTGGACCATCGCGTCTTCGACCGTGACGAATTCGCCGGCCCTGGAGAGTGCGACATTGGCACCCTGGGCCGTCTTGGCGTTGCCGGGCTTGACTTGCGCTGCGGTGACCTTGATCGGGAGCACGTGGTAGCTGAGAACAGCCTTCAGGCGCGCCGGATTGGCGGCCAGCTCATCCATTGTCTTGGCCGGAACCGATTTGAACGCATCGTTGGTCGGCGCGAAGACGGTGTAGGGGCCGGCGGCTTTCAGGGTGTCGGACAGGCCCGCCTTGGCAACCAGCCCGTTGAGGGTGCTCAGGTTCGGGTCGCGGGCGATGGTGTCGGCGACGTTGACCGGGGCGGTGTTGGGCTGGGTCGCGCAGGCGGCTACCAGAACCAGCGGGGCGAGAATTGTGAGGCGGGGGGCGAGGCGGGGGGCGAGGCGGGCGTTGAACATGGGTTCCTCCAGTGGATTGTTGCCGCTCAGCTTAGGCAGGCGTCGTTACAGATACGTGACGGATACAAGTCAGAACGATGACAAGACCCTGTCATGGAGGTGTCACAAAAGATTCTTAGAGTCGCGGCAACGCAGTCACAACCAACCTGAGGTGAACCCATGACGTTTCGCATTCGTACCGCTCTGCTGAGCGCAGCAGCCTTCTCCCTGACCGGCCTTGCAGCCGTGGTGCAGGCCCAGGAAGTCACCGGCGCAGGCGCGACCTTCCCGGCGCCCCTCTATGCCAAGTGGGCTTCTGATTACAACAAGGCCACCGGCGTGCGCATCAACTACCAGTCCGTCGGCTCCGGCGCTGGCATCCGCCAGATCGACGCCAAGACGGTTGCGTTCGGCGCTTCGGACATGCCCCTGAAGGACGAAGATCTGGCCAAGAAGGGCCAGATGCAGTTCCCGACCGTGATCGGCGGCGTTGTTCCGGTCGTGAACATCAAGGGCATCGCGCCCGGCCAGATGAAGCTGACGGGCCAGGTGCTGGCCGACATCTACATGGCCAAGATCACGAAGTGGAACGACCCCGCGATTGCGGCGCTCAACCCGGGCGTGCCGTTGCCCGACGCAGCGATTTCCCCAGTGCGCCGCGCCGACGGTTCAGGTACTACGTTCATCTTCACGAACTACCTGTCCAAGGTCAGCCCTGACTGGAAGGCCAAGGTCGGCGAAGGCACCGCAGTGAACTGGCCCACGGGCGCTGGCGGCAAGGGCAATGAAGGCGTCGCCGCTTTCGTGGGCCGCCTGCCCAACTCGATCGGCTACGTCGAGTACGCGTACGTCAAGCAGAACAAGATGACCTACACGCTGCTCAAGAACCGTGACGGCAACTTCGTGCCGCCGAGCGACAGCGCGTTCAAGGCCGCTGCAGCGGGCGCTGACTGGAACAAGACTTTCTACCAGATCACCACCGACCAGCCGGGCAAGGATGCATGGCCGCTCACCAACCCGACCTACGTCATCATGTACAAGGTCCAGGACAAGCCGGCCGAGGCCGCAGCAGCGCTCAAGTTCTTCGACTGGGCGATGAAGAACGGCGACAAGACGGCTGACGATCTCGATTACGTGCCGATGCCAACCACGGTGAAGGCGCAGATCGAAAAGGCATGGTCCGAGATCAAGGACAGCGCCGGCAAGCCGATCGCCTACAAGTAAGCAGCAGCCCACAGGTCCAGCATCCCGACATCGACTACTGAGGAGGGGGCCTTGTCCTCTACACTTCCCGCCCATGAAGGCTCCATGCAATTTCCGGATCTGCCGGCCGGCGTGCAACGGCGTGGCCGCGACATGACCCCGCCCCAGCCACGCTCGGCAGGATTCGGCGCCATCGCCGACCGGCTCTTCGGATGGGCGGCCAAGGGCGCGGCGCTCATTACCCTGGGGTTGCTGCTCGCGATCCTTGTTTCGCTGTTCATAGGGGCCTGGCCTGCCATCGAAAAGTACGGGCTCGGATTCCTCACCAACAGCGTGTGGGATCCGGTCAACAACGAGTACGGCGGCCTGGTGATGATCTACGGCACGATCGCCACGTCGCTGATCGCGCTGGTGATTGCAGTGCCGGTGAGTTTTGGCATTGCGCTTTTTCTGACGGAGCTCTCGCCCTCGTGGCTCAAGCGTCCGCTGGGCACCGCGATCGAATTGCTCGCGGCAGTGCCTTCCATCGTTTACGGCATGTGGGGCCTGCTCGTGTTCGGCCCCATCCTCGCCACCTACGTGCAGCAACCGCTGCAGACGCTCTTTTCCGGCGTGCCGTATCTCGGCGCGCTGGTGTCCGGCCCGCCAGTGGGCATCGGCATTTTGTCCGCCGGAATCATCCTGGCGATCATGATCATTCCGTATATCGCTTCCGTGATGCGAGACGTGTTCGACGTCACACCGCCCATGCTCAAGGAGTCGGCGTATGCGCTGGGCTCCACGACCTGGGAAGTCGTGTCCAAGGTCGTTCTGCCCTACACGAAGGCCGGCGTCGTAGGCGGCATCATGCTGGGCCTGGGCCGCGCGCTCGGCGAGACGATGGCGGTGACGTTCGTCATCGGTAATTTCAACCAGCTCGATTCGCTGTCGCTCTTCCAGGCGGCCAACAGCATCACTTCGGCGCTCGCCAATGAATTCGCGGAAGCGGCAAGCGGCCTGCACCAGGCGGCGCTGATCTACCTGGGCCTGGTCCTGTTCTTCATCACGTTCGTGGTGCTGTCGCTGTCCAAGCTGATGCTGGCGCGCCTGCGCCGCAATGAAGGGGCGAAGTCATGAGCGGCGTCACGGGTCGCGGCACGGGCGAGACGCTCATTCGCAATGCCGAGGCAGCGCTTCTGCGCGAGCGGATGTATGCATCGCGCAAGCGAGTCAACAAGGTCGCGCTGACGTTGTCGCTGATGGCGATGGCGTTCGGCGTGTTCTGGCTGGTCTGGATCCTCTGGGAGACCGTGACCCTGGGCATCAGCGGGCTGACGCTCGCAACGTTCACCCAGATGACGCCTCCGCCCAACGAAGACGGCGGCATCGCCAATGCGCTGTGGGGCTCGTTCCTCATGGTGATGCTGGCGACGTTCATCGGCACGCCGATCGGCATCATGGCTGGCATCTATCTCGCTGAATACGACGTCAAAGGCTGGCTCGGTTCGCTCACACGCTTCGTCAACGACATCCTTCTGTCCGCGCCTTCCATCGTGATCGGCCTGTTTGTTTACGCGGTGATCGTCGCGCGCTTCAAGTCGTTTTCCGGATGGGCCGGTGTGATGGCACTTGCGCTGATCGTGATTCCGGTGGTGATCCGAACCACCGAGGGCATGCTGATGCTGATTCCGCCAGGCCTGCGCGAAGCAGCCTATGCGCTCGGCGCGCCGAAGTGGAAAGTCATCACCAGCATCACGCTCAAGGCTGCGCGGGCCGGTGTCGTGACCGGTGTGTTGCTGGCGGTAGCGCGGATCGCCGGTGAAACGGCGCCGTTGCTGTTCACCGCCTTGAATAACCAGTTCTTCACGTCGAACCTGGGCGAGCCGATGGCCAGCCTGCCCGTCACGATCTTCAAGTTCGCGATGAGCCCGTACGAGAACTGGCAAAAGCTCGCGTGGGCCGGCGTCTTCATCATCACGGCCGCCGTCCTTGCACTCAACATCCTTGCCCGTGTCGTCACGCGCAACAAGCTCTGACGCACAGGGCGAATGAACACTATGAACACGATGACGCTGCCTTCCACCACTGCATCGAAGATTTCGGTGAAAGACCTGAACTTCTACTACGGCAAGTTCCACGCGCTCAAGGGCATCAACCTGGAGATTCCGGAGAAGAAGGTGACGGCCTTCATCGGTCCTTCGGGCTGCGGCAAGTCCACCTTGCTGCGCACCTTCAACCGCATGTTCGAGCTGTACCCGGAGCAGCGCGCCGAAGGCGAAATCACCATCGACGGCGAGAACCTGCTCACCTCCAAAAAGGATGTCGCGCTGATTCGCGCGCGCATCGGCATGGTGTTCCAGAAGCCCACGCCGTTCCCGATGTCGATCTACGACAACATCGCTTTCGGTGTGCGCCTGTTTGAGAACCTGGGCGGTGTCGACATGGACGAGCGCGTCGAATGGGCGCTGCGCAAGGCGGCCCTGTGGGGCGAAGTCAAGGACAAGCTGCAGCAAAGCGGCGCGGGACTGTCTGGCGGCCAGCAGCAGCGGCTTTGCATTGCGCGCGGCATCGCGATCAAGCCCGAAGTGCTGCTGCTCGATGAGCCTTGCTCGGCGCTCGACCCGATCTCGACGGCCAAGATCGAAGAGCTGATCGCCGAACTCAAGACCGACTACACGGTGGTCATCGTCACGCACAACATGCAGCAGGCTGCGCGCTGCAGCGACTACACGGCCTACATGTACCTGGGTGACCTGGTCGAGGTGGGCGAGACCGAACAGATCTTCTTCAAGCCCAAGCGCCGCGAGACCGAGGATTACATTACCGGCCGTTTCGGCTGAAAGCGGGGAACAACACCATGCCCGACAAGCACCTATCCACCCAGTTCGACAGCGAACTCAACAGCGTTTCTTCCCGCGTCATGGAGCTCGGGGGCCTGGTCGAATCGCAGATTCGCCATGCGATGTATGCGCTCTCGCAGTTCAGCGCGGAATCGGCGACGACCGTGATCGAGATTGAATTGCAGGTCAATGCGATGGAAGTCGAGATCGACCGCGAGCTGTCGTCCATCATCGCGCGCCGCCAGCCGACAGCGCGCGATTTGCGCCTGCTGATGTCGATTTCCAAGACCACGGCCAACCTCGAGCGCGTGGGTGACGAAGCCGAGAAGATCGCGCGCATGGTGCAGTCGATCATCAGCAAGAGCGGCGCCGTGCGCACGCTGCCGTCTTCGGAATTGCGGGTGGCCTTCGAGCTGGCTGCCAAGCTCTTGCGAAAGGCGCTGGATGCCTTCGCCCGCCTGGATACCGTGACGGCCGTTGCCATCCTCAAGGAAGACGACGAGATCGACAAGGAGTTCGACGGCTTCGTGCGCAAGCTCATCACCTACATGATGGAAGACCCGCGCACGATTTCCGCCAGCCTCGATCTGCTGTTTCTGGCCAAGGCCATCGAGCGCATCGGCGATCACGCCAAGAACATTGCCGAATTCATCATCTACGTCGTCAAGGGCGCCGATGTGCGTCACGCCACGATGGAACAGGTCGAATCGGCCATCAAGTAGTACCGGACATCCATGAAGAATCAGCCCCGCATTCTCATCGTCGAGGACGAGCCGTCCATCGCGGAACTGATTGCCGTGAACCTGCGGCACAACGGGTTCCAGCCGGTGTGGGCCGAGGATGGCGAGTCCGCGCAGCGCGAGATCGACGCGGTGCTGCCCGATGCCATCCTGCTCGACTGGATGCTGCCCGGGCAGAGCGGCCTGAGCCTGGCGCGCAAGTGGCGCGCCGACGCACGCACCAAGCCGGTTCCCATCCTCATGCTCACGGCCCGCGGCGATGAGCCCGACAAGATCGCGGGGCTGGACGCCGGCGCCGACGACTACATCACCAAGCCGTTTTCGACGCAGGAGATGCTGGCCCGCATTCGTGCGGTGCTGCGTCGCCGTGCGCCTGAACAGGTGAGCGATACCGTCAAGGCTGGGCACCTGGCGCTCGATGCAGCAACGCATCGCGTCACCTGGCACGACAAGCCGGTGAAGGTCGGGCCGACGGAGTTCAAGCTGCTGCACTTCCTCATGAAGCATCCGGAGCGTGTGCACAGCCGCTCGCAGTTGCTCGACAAGGTGTGGGGCGACCATGTGTTCATCGAGGAACGCACCGTCGATGTCCACGTCAAGCGCCTGCGCGAGTCGCTGGGCGGCGCGGGCGTGATGATCGAGACCGTGCGCGGGGCCGGCTACCGCCTGACGAACGACGTGCGCGCTACGCAGGGGTCACCGGCCTGAGCCTGGGGCTCTGACACTTTCGCTTCGGACCGGCCATGACCCGGCCCCACAATCCCATCCATGTTCTGGCGAATCGCTAGCCTCTTCCTGTGCATCGCCATCCCTGCGTTTGGCGGGTGGTGGTTTGCGCGCGAGATCGGCGCGCTTGGCGGCGCGGTCGCGGGCGCGTTCGCATGGTTTGCGATCGATTTGCTGCGCGGCGCTCGCGTGGTGCGGTGGCTGCGCGCAGGCGCGCCCGCAGACCCCCCGGTGAAAGCGGGGCTCTGGGGTGAGGCGGCGGACCGCGCGCGCCGCATCCTGCGTGCGCGCGACCAGCAGCTCAACGAGTCGGCACGGCGCCTGCAGGACTTCCTGGCGGCCATACAGGCCTCACCCAACGGCGTGGTGCTGCTCGATGCACAGGGCCGCATCGAATGGAGCAACGAGACCGCTGCGCAGCACCTGGGCATAGACCCCGAGCGCGACATGCTGCAGCTGATCGGCAACTTGCTGCGAGACCCGGTGTTCACGAACTACTACGCCAGCGGCGACTACTCACAAGAAGCCGTGATTCAGTCTCGCGACAGCACGCCCTCGCGGCCGATCAAGCTGTCGGTGCACCTGCATCCTTATGGCGAGGGCAGGCGGCTCTTGCTGTCACGCGACATCACGGGCATCGAGCAGGCCGAGGTCATGCGCCGCGACTTCGTGGCGAACGTGTCGCACGAGATTCGAACCCCGCTCACGGTACTCACCGGCTTTGTCGAAACGCTGCAGACGCTGCCGCTCGACGAGGAAGAGCGCAAGCGCTATCTGGCGCTGATGGCCCAGCAGGCGCATCGGATGCAGACGCTGGTGAGCGACCTGCTCACGCTGTCGAGACTGGAGGGCAGTCCGTTGCCGGGGCAGGGCGACTGGACCTCCCTGCAATTGCTCATTGCGCAGTGCGAGGAAGAGGGTCGGGCGATCTCAGGCGTGCTCGGAAAGAAGCAGGAGCTGCGCTTCGAGCATGCGCCTGCGTTCGAGCTGTCCGGGTCATCGAGTGAATTGCAAAGTGCACTTACCAATCTCGTGAGCAATGCAGTGCGGTACACGCCGACAGGTGGATCTATCGACGTCGCGTGGAAGCTTCTGCCCGACGGCCGTGCCGATTTCACGGTTCGTGACACAGGGCCGGGCATTGCGCCGGAACACATCTCGCGCCTGACCGAGCGCTTCTATCGTGTCGATCGCAGCCGTTCGCGCGAGACGGGCGGCACCGGACTGGGCCTGGCGATCGTCAAGCACGTGGTGCAGCGGCACGGAGCCGAGCTGAAAATTGAAAGCACGCCTGGCGCCGGTTCGACGTTCTCGATCCAGTTTCCGGCCAACCGCCTGCGAAAGAGCGTCAGCGCCGGCCGGCCCTGACCGCGCGCCAGACCATCGCGACAAGAATTGCGCTCAGCAGCGCGAGCGCGAAGGCGCCGGCAACCCAGAACGCTGACGGTGTGTTCTGCGCTTCAAAGCCCGGCAGACCCTTGTAGGCCAGCAGGTAGCCGCCCAACAGGCCCACACCCCACAGCAGCACGCAATAGGCCACCAGCGGCGCAATCGCGACCCGGTAGCAGCGAAGCACGAACACGCACATCGCCTGCGTTGCATCGCCCAGGTGATACACCGCGAGCCAGGCCAGCAGACCTGCAGCGGTAGCCGCGACTGCGGGGTTGCGGGTGTAAACCGAGGCGATGCCGTATCGCAAGACAAAGAGCAGGCCGGCCATCGTGATGGCCAGCATCAGCGCCAGCCGGAATCCCGCGCGAATCGCTGCACGTGCCGCTTTGGCGTCTTCAGCGCCGAGCCAATAGCTGACCCGCGCGCTCGTTGCGATGGCCAGCGAGAGTGGCACCATGTACATGACCGCCGCGAGGTTGGATGCGATCTGGTGAGCAGCGGATGCCACCGTGCCCTGCCGCGCGATGAAGAGGGCCATGAGGGTGAACGAGGTGACTTCGACCATGATGGCCAGGCCCGCCGGGATTCCGAGCCGCGCGAACTCTGCCAGCGTCGGCCAGTGCGGACGCTCGATCCGGCGCCAGATCGCGTAGGGTTCGTACAGCGACTGCGTGCGCAGCAGCCATATCGCGCATCCGAGGAAGATGTAGTTCACCAGCACCGTGGCCCACGCGCAGCCGTTCACGCCCATGGCCGGCACACCCAGGCCGCCGAATGCGAACCAGATGGTGAGCGGCACCTTCACCACCAGGGATCCAGCCTGCAGCCACGTCACCAGTTGCGGCTTGCCCAGGCTCTGGTTCAAGGTGCTGTAGAGGCGAAAGAGCAGGGCCGGTGGCATGGCCAGCGCCAGGATCGCGAGATAGCTTTCCACGTCCTTGCGCACAGCCATCGGCACTTCGGTCCAGTCGAGGATGGGGCCGGGGAACAGCAAGGCCGTGCATCCGATGACCATGCCGATGCCGGCCAGGTAGAGCGACTGGCGCACCGACTTGCCGACTTCGTGGTTGCGCCTGGCTCCGCGCAGCTGGCCCCAGATGGGCAGCATCGCCTGGAGAATGCCCATCATCGCAACAAAGAATGTGATGTACACGGCAGCACCCACGGACAGTGCCGCCAGCGCCTGGTCCGAATAGCGCCCGGCGATGATCGTGTCGGCGATGCCGAACGCCATCACTGCGAGCTGGCCCACCAGCACGGTGCCCGCGTGGCGCGCAATGACGCGCAGCTCGCTCACGGGAATGCCAGGTTCCGATAGAGAACGACGTTGTCCTTGGCGTCGGTCGGCCTGCGCACGCGCACGATCAGCTTCCAGCCGCTCATGTCGATGGCGAAGGGCAGGGTCCACCGCAGTTCATCGTCCACCAGCATCCAGGGACAAACGCCCTTGCGCTCGGCAGGCCGCATCTCCAGGTTGCCGTGATAGCGGAACGCTGCGATTTCGGAGCGGGTCAGGCCGAACACTTCGACGCAGCCGGGCTTGTCGATATGGCGTGTGATGCCGCGCACCACTGGCGTGTAGCCGCGCGCGTAGTCGAGCACCGGCAGCCACAGCGTCATCAGGAGCACCCAGCACAGCGCCGCACCGCCCGCAGGCAGCACCAGGCTCTTCCAGATCACGACGCGATGGCGGCCCGTGCGCCACTTCACGAGAAGAGCCCATGCCACCGTCGCTGCCAGCGCGCAGGCAAAGGCGATGAAGGAGAAGCTGGGCTCGAACCCCGGCGCGAGCTTGGCGACGTTGGCCGCAGGTTTGGGCGGAACGCCGGTCTGCATCGAGATCCACACGACCCAGATGATGAATGCGCAACCGCTAAAAAACAGCAGCGTGAACCAGTCGATCAGCGCCGCCACGCTGCGGCTCAAGGTCGGCAATGCGAACGCGGCGAGCGTTGCGAGCGGCGGCAGCGCCAGCAGCAGCGATCGGTCGGAAGCGGGCGTGAGGAACGCCGTGACGATGCACACGATCGTGATCCACAGCGGCAGCGCGAGATGCCGCGCGAGCAGTTGCCGACGCCAGCGCCAGATGGTCCAAAGCGCGAAGGGCCATGCGGGCCAGGTGAACCAGATAAACAGCCTGCCTTGTGTGGTCCAGTCGCGCGCCAGGGCTGTGTCGTTGATGCGCCAGTGCCAGAGGTCCAGCGATGCAGTCACGGCCAGGGTCATGGTCAGCGCGATCGCATAGACCATCACGACGACGCGGCGACGCACGAGACCATCCTCATCGTCCGGTAACAGGCTGACGACCAGGCCGCCAGCCCCGAAGAGCAGGGCGAGTACCGGCGCGCCGCTCAAGGCCAGGCACGTCAGCCCCAGGCCCAGCCCCAAACCGCCTTCCAGTGGTTTTCGGGGTAGCGCCGCCATTGCAAAGAAGGCGACGGCGGTGAAGGCGACCTGGGCCAGGGCGGGGGTGGTTTCGTGGGAGAGTTGCGCAAGTCCGAGGCAGGCAATGAGCGCAAGCAGGCCGGCATCGGCAATCGCCCGGGAGTAATCGGTGGTGCTGGCCTCGCCTCCGAAGGCAAAGGGCACGGGCTGTGCCAGCGGCGTGCGGCTGAGGTGATACACGGCATACCAGGTGGCGACCAGCGTCAGCGCGAGGAGCAACGCAAAAACCAGCCGCACGCCCAGGTCAGGTGCCAGTCCGCTGGGTGTGACCTGGATGGCCAGGGCGCCCAGCCAATAGGGCAGCAAGCCGTCGAATTCGGGCGGCTGGCCCAGCAGCGAGGGGGCAAACCAGGACGAGCCGCCGCGCGCCAACTCGAACATGTACCCGAAGCCGGTGATGTCCTGGCTTTTCCAGGGCTCACGGCCGATGAAGCCGGGCACGACATACGCCACGCAAAACAGCAGCAGCGCGAGGCGTGGAAGGCGGCCCGCGGCTTCCTGGGCGACGATGGCGGGGGTGGGCTGGGTCACTGGCGGCGAGTTTGCCTCAAATAAAAAAGGCAGCCTGGTTTCCCGGGCTGCCTTTTGACAGGATGGTTGCTTGCGTCGTTGCCGCGCTTGCGTTGTGGCTTAAGCGGCGGACTTTGCTTCGTCGGCAGCGGGTGCAGCCTTCTTCGCGTCGGTCGGCTTGCCGAACTTCTTGAAGAACTTGTCAACACGGCCGCCCATGTCGTTCACGGACTTCTGCGTGCCGGTGTAGAACGGGTGCGATTCGCTGGAGGTATCGAGCTTGAACAGCGGATATTCCTTGCCGTCGTCGGTCTTGCCCATTTCCTTGGTCTGCACGCAGGAGCGTGTGACGAACTTGAAACCGTTGGACAGGTCCACAAACAGGACGTCGCGGTAGTTGGGGTGAATGCCGTCTTTCATGATCTTTTCCTTGGGGTCGGGGCGGGAGCCGGGACCAGAACCTTCTGGCCTACTTTCCGCAAATAGCCTTCAATTATAGCAAGAGGATGTCATCCTGGGCTTGGCCCGGGATTCATCGCCGCAGAAGTCATGGATGCCGGATCAGGTCCGGCATGACAACCTGGTCAGCCGCCGCGGCGCATCATGTCGAAGAACTCGACGTTGGTCTTCGTCGCCTTCATCGACTTCAAGACCATTTCCATCGACTCGATCTCGTCCATGTTGTACATGAACTGGCGCAGGATCCGGGTCTTTTGCAGGATCTCGGGGGCCAGCAGCAGCTCTTCACGGCGGGTGCCGCTGCGGTTGAGCTGGATCGAAGGGAACACGCGCTTTTCGTAGAGGCGGCGGTCCAGGTGGATTTCGCTGTTGCCGGTGCCCTTGAACTCTTCAAAGATCACTTCGTCCATGCGGCTGCCGGTGTCGATCAGCGCCGTGGCGATGATGGTGAGCGAGCCGCCTTCTTCCACGTTGCGGGCTGCGCCCAGGAAGCGCTTGGGCCGCTGCAGGGCGTTGGAGTCAACACCGCCGGTCAGGACCTTGCCCGACGACGGAACCACGTTGTTGTACGCACGAGCCAGACGCGTGATCGAGTCCAGCAGGATGACAACGTCTTTCTTGAGCTCGACCAGGCGCTTGGCGCGCTCGATCACCATTTCGGCGACGTGCACGTGGCGGGCGGCGGGTTCGTCGAAGGTGGAGGCGATGACTTCGCCCTTGACCGAGCGCTGCATTTCGGTCACTTCTTCCGGACGCTCATCGACCAGCAGCACCATCATGTAGGTGTCGGGGTAGTTGGCGGCGATGGCGTGCGCGATGTGCTGCATCATCACCGTCTTGCCGCTCTTGGGCGGCGCAACCAGCAGGGCGCGCTGGCCCTTGCCGATCGGCGCAATGATGTCGATCACGCGGCTGGTGATGTTTTCTTCGCCCTTGAAGTTGTCGCGCTCGAGCTTCATCTGTTCCTTGGGGAACAGCGGCGTCAGGTTCTCGAACATCACCTTGTGCTTGTTGTTCTCGGGCGGGCCGCCGTTGACCATGTCGAGCTTGGTGAGGGCAAAGTAACGCTCGCCATCCTTGGGCGTTCGCACTTCACCTTCGATCATGTCGCCGGTGTGCAGGTTGAAGCGGCGCACCTGGCTCGGCGAAATGTAGATGTCGTCGGTGCTGGCGGTGTAGCTGGTGTCGGGGCTGCGCAGGAAGCCGAACCCGTCGGGCAGGATTTCCAGCACGCCGTCGGCAAAGACCTGTTCGCCTGCGCGAGCACGCTTCTTGATGATGGCAAACATCAGCTCCTGCTTGCGCATGCGGCCGGTGTTTTCGATTTCGAGCTCTTCGGCCTGCTTGAGGACCTCGGACACGTGGAGTGCCTTGAGTTCGTTTAAGTGCATGGAGTTACCTGCATGGAAATACTCCTTGCGGAGTAGAAGTTTTCTGGGGGGAGGTTGGCGTGAAGGGCATTGCCTCACGACCGGGAAACTTGGGAATCTCGAACTGCCCGCCTCTGGATCGGCAGGTTGGAGGGCAGTGAACTGCTTGCGATTATGACAGGAAAAAATGAATCGGGGCCCGCCTGGGACCCCGTTCGCAATTCAATTTCAGGCGGCCAGTTTCTGGTCCACGAAAGCCTGGATCTCGGCCTTGGGCTTCATGCCCACCAGCGTGCCCTTGAGTTCGCCGTTGGCAAAGAGCATCAGGGTCGGGATGCCGCGGATGCCGAACTTCGCGGGGATGTCGCGGTTCTCGTCGACGTTCATCTTGGCGATCTGCAGCTTGTCGCCGTAGTTGGCGGACATCTCGTCCAGGATGGGCGCGATCGCCTTGCACGGGCCGCACCACTCAGCCCAGTAGTCGACGAGCACGGGCTTGTCGGACTTCAGGACATCCGCTTCGAACGATGCGTCGGACACGTGCTTGATGAGGTCGCTGGCCATAAATTGTTCCTTGGGGTTGTTGCCTGCGCTTCGCGTGAAAGACGCTTGCGCCGGTGCAAGTACAGTGGGGGAATTGTGACAGAAACCAAGTCCCCACGTCGGCTGCGCCGCGCACCTGCAATGCTATGGATGCGATAGCAATCCCCCATCCCGCAACTGCTGCCATGCGGTTATTGATGGGCCGCGTGCGGGACCTCATGACCGCGAGCCAGGCCCATGCAGCCCATACGGTTGTGCTCATGCCTTACGTGCATTTGCTGTCGCATGCACGCGCAGCATGGGCTCTGGAAGCGGGCGATGGATTTGCCCCGCGCTTCGAGACCACGCGTTCGTGGTGCGGCGCCATGAGTTTCGAGCCGCACGCCGACAGCATCGCGATGGACATGGGCCGGGATCTCCTGACGGCGCGCGCATGGCTGGAGCGGGCGGGCCTCAAGCAGCACGCCGATCTGCTCGCAGGGCGCCTCGTCGAGGCCGCGTGGCAGATCGCTCCGGCAGCTGCGGCCGTTGCGCCGTCGCAGCGGGATGCCTGGGCGGCGAACGCGCGCGCCGCGATTTCGGCTTCGCTCGATGCCCCGGTGCTCGCCTTTGAAGCGGCAGTCGCCCGTATCGCGCTGGAGTGGGCGGCGGCGTCCAGCTACGCGGCCGACGTGCTGTTTGCGCCCGACGGGATGGCCGGCGTCGAACTGCTGGTGGTCGTCGAAGGACTTCAACGCGACCCACTGGCGCAGGCGCTGGCGGCCGAACTGCCCGGCCAATCGCACACATTGACGCTGTTTGCGCAGGCGCCCCTGGGTGAGGTCCGACTTCACGAAGCGGCCGATCCGGCCAACGAAGCGGAGCAAGCCGCGTCCTGCGTCATCGCGCATGTGAATGCGGGTCGCGTGCCGGTGGCGCTCGGTGCCATCGACCGCGTATTGACCCGCCGGATCCACGCCATGCTCGGCGCCCGGGGCGTTGCCGTTCGGGATGAGACCGGCTGGAAGCTTTCCACGACGCGCCGTGCCGCCGACGTGATGCTCGCGCTCAAGGCCTGCGGGTGGAACGCGAGCACCGATGCGGTCATCGACTGGCTGAAGAACTCGCCTTCGCTTTCTGTCCATGCCGTGCTGGGCCTGGAGCGCCGCATACGGCGTGCAGAGTTCGTGCGCGAATGGCGATCCTTGCGCGCGCAGGATGTCGGCGACCAGAACGGCGAGGGCGCACTGGTTTCGCTGCTGGAGCAGGTGCAGGGCTGGCGCGAGACCATGCAAGGGCAAAAGGGCGTTGCGCAATGGGTGGTCGCATTGCGTGAGCTGCTCAAGCTCTCCGGGCAGTGGACGCCGCTGGTACGCGATGCGGCAGGCGCTGGTGTGGTGGGCGCGCTGCGGCTCGCGCAAGGCGATGAGGACGAACTGCTCGATCTGCCGCAAGCTGCCAGGCGCTGGACCCTTGATGAATTCATCGCCTGGGTCAATGACATTCTTGAAGCAGAGAGCTTCAAACCCGAACAGGCCTCGCGCGAGCAGGTGGTGATCCTGCCGGTGAGCCAGATGCTGGGCCGCCCGTTCGGCGCCCTGGTAATGCCGGGCTGCGACGAGAAGCGTCTTTCGCCATCGCCGGAACCGGCCGGCATCTGGACACCCGAGCAGCGCACCGTGCTGGGCCTGCCCTTGCGCGAAACGATAGAGGCAGAGATTCGCGCGGGTTGGCGCAACGCCGTGCAGACGCTGTATTGCGATGTGCTCTGGCGTCGAAGCGATGAAAGTGGTGAGCCGCTGTTGCCCAGTCCGCTGGTGCAGGCACTGCAACTCGAACTCGGATTGCAACTGCAGCCCGATCCCCGCGAAGCTGTGGTCACGCAGGCACAGCCGATTGCAAGGCCGATGCCCACCGGCAGCCTGCTGCCCATCACGCAGTTGTCTGCCAGCGCGTACAGCGACCTGCGCAGTTGCCCTTACCGCTTCTTTGCGATGCGCCAGCTGGGGCTGCAGGAGGCCGACGAGATCGACACCGAAGTCGGCAAGCGCGACTTCGGCAACTGGCTGCACCAGGTGCTGGGCGAGTTCCATGAAGCGCTGCACGAAAGCTGGGAGCCTGCTGGTGCGAAGCGCGTCCAGCTGCTCGATACCGCCGCCGACAAGGTCACGAGCGAGATGCGGTTCGACGAAAGCGAGTTCCTGCCGTTTGCCGCCGCGTGGCCGGGCGTGCGCGATGGCTATCTCGACTGGCTCGCGAAACATGAAGAAAAAGAGGGCGCCACGTTTGTCGAAGCCGAAGGCAAGCATGAACTTCAATTGGGCTCGGTGAAGCTCGTGGGGCGCATCGATCGCATCGATAAATTGCGCGATGGCAGCCAGCTGGTGATGGATTACAAGACCGAAGCCGCCGCTGCGAGCAGCAAGCGGGTGAGCCGCGCGGGCGAGGACACACAGCTTGCGTTCTATGCGGCCCTGCTGCATGACGATACGCTGCGTGCGGCCTACGTCAATGTCGGCGAGCGGGGCGAGACGCGCATGGTCGAGCAGGAGCGGATCGTGCAGGAGCGCGACATGCTGGTCGAAGGCATCCTGCATGACATGACTCGCATCGGTGCCGGCAAGAAGATGCCCGCGCTTGGCGAAGGCAAGGCCTGCGAATTCTGTGGCGCGCGCGGCCTTTGCCGCAAGGACTGGTGGTCATGAGCGGACTCGCCTACGAACACAACGGGCAGCATGTGGACGCCGCGCGTTTTTACGCGGTGGCTTGCGATCCGCGCCGCAGCGTCGCGGTTGAGGCTTGCGCGGGCGCAGGCAAGACATGGATGCTGGTCTCGCGCATCCTGCGTGCGTTGCTCGCGGGCGCGCAGCCGCAGGACATCCTCGCCATCACGTTCACGCGCAAGGCCGCAGGCGAAATGCGCCAGCGGCTGCTCGAATGGCTGCAGGAGTTTGCGCATGCGTCGCCTGACGAGCTCAAGTTGCAGTTGCAGATACGCGGCATCGCCAACCCGACCGACGATGAAGTGAAGGCGCTTGCCGGCCTGTACGCGAAGGTGCTGGAGTCGGGCCGGCCGGTTCGCATCCTCACGTTCCACGCGTGGTTTGCCTCTCTGCTGCGCAATGCGCCGATGGCGGTGATGGACCGCATGCGACTGCCAGCGAGCTACCAACTGCTGGAAGACGACACGCAGGCGATCGACCTTGTCTGGCGGCGGTTTCACGCGGCCATCGTGGCCGATGAATCGGCGCGAGCGGACTTTCGCGCATCGATTGCCGAACATGGCCGTTCGCAGACCCGCAAGGCGCTGGAGGCAGCGTTGGCCAAGCGCGTCGAGTTTTCGTTTGCCGATGCGGCGGGTGCGGTTGACGAATCGGTCATGCACTTTGCACAGCAGTTCCCCGAGTTCGATGGCGTGGACGAGCCGTGCAACCTGCTGTCGCGCCTGGACACGCCGCGTGAGCAACTGGCGGCTGCGGCTCGCGCGCTCGGTCGTTCGAAGGCGCCGACGCACTCGGCCAAGGGCGTGGAGCTGGAACAGGCCGTCACGGAAGGTAGCCTGGATGCGGTGATCGCTGCGCTGCTCACACTCAAGGGCGAGCCTCGCAAGTTCAGCGACAAGATCGACGGCCTCGACCTGATTCGATCGGCGCAGGAGTTGGCCATGCGATTGGCGCAGGCTTGCCGTCAGCACGGCGCATGGCTGCACCAGCAACGCATGGCACGGCTGGCACGCATCCTGATCGCCGAGTTTGCAGCGATGAAACGCGAGCGCGGCTGGATCGACATGAACGATGTCGAGCAGGCGGCCCAAACCATGCTCGCCGACCCGGTGCTTGCAGGCTGGGTCCAGGAGCGGCTCGACGCGCGCATCAAGCATCTGCTGGTTGATGAATTTCAGGACACCAATCCCTTGCAGTGGCAGTCGCTGCATTCGTGGCTGAGTGGTTATGCAGGCGCCGGTGGCGATGCGCCCGGCATCTTCATCGTCGGCGATCCCAAGCAGAGCATCTACCGTTTTCGCCGGGCCGAGCCGCAGGTGTTCATCGCGGCTCAGGCGTTTGTTGCGCAGTTGGGCGGCGACCTGCTCAGCTGCGACCACACGCGGCGCAATACGCCTGCCGTCATCGATGTCGTCAATCGCGTGATGCTCCAGGCGCAGGAAGAAAGGCGCTACGAGCGTTTCAGGCCCCACACGACAAGCTCGACCGAACAAGGTCAGGTCGCCTGTCTCCCCCAGGTGCCGCGCAGTGCGACAGGCGTGCCGGAGGAAGAGGAGGGCGGCGAGCCCGCGTGGCGCGACAGCCTGGTCACGCCGCGCGACCTGCCTGAAGAAAAGCTCGCCGAAGTCGAATGCCGCCAGGCCGCAGCGTGGATCGCCCAGCAGATTGCCGCGGGCCTGCAGCCCAGGGACATCTTGGTGCTCGCCCGCAGGCGCGATCGGCTGTCCACGATGGAGGGCGAGTTGCGCAAGCTGCGCATCGCCGCGCAACAACCCGAGAAGACCGATCTTTGCGAAGCGCCCGAAGTGCAGGACCTGGTCGCGCTGCTCGATGCGCTGGTGTCGCCGACCCATGATCTTTCCTTGGCACGAGCGCTGAAATCGCCGCTGTTTTCACTTCCAGACGACACACTCGTTGCCCTGGCACTCGTGAGCCGCCAGGCCCGTGAACAAAAGCAGGACGCGTCCTGGTTTGAGATCCTGCAGCGCGAAAGCGAGGTGGCATCCGGGTTGAGCGACGTGGGCAAGCGCCTGCTCGAATGGAGGGATCTGGTGCTGTCGCTCCCGCCGCATGACGCGCTGGAAGCGATCTACCGCCAGGGCGATGTAATCCAGCGGTTTGCCGCTGCCGCGCCGCCGGCGATGCGCGATTCGATCGTCGCCAATCTCAAGGCCTTGCCCGGCGCCGCGCTCGACGTGGAGGGCGGGCGCTATGCGACGCCTTATGCATTCGTGCGCGCCTTCAAGTCCGGACGCATGCAGGCGCCGCCGCTCGCGGAATCGCAGGCCGTGCGGCTGCTCACCGTTCACGGCGCCAAGGGCCTCGAAGCACCCGTGGTCCTGCTGCTCGACACCGATGGCGCTCCCCCGCGTGCCGAGTCCATGGGCATCGTCGTGCAGTGGCCCGGCCAATCCGAAGCGCCCACGCGGTTTTCGTTCATCGCGAGTGAATCGCGTCCTCCGCCATGCAACGCTGAGGCACTCGATGCCGAACGCGTCGAGCGGCAGCGCGAGGAACTCAATGCCCTCTATGTGGCGATGACTCGCGCCAAGAGCCTGCTCATCGTCTCGTCGGTCGAGCCGCACATCGAACCCGAGGTCAGCTGGTGGCGAAGGCTCGTGCCGCATTGCGCCCAGCTGCCTGCGCCCGAACCTTTGGGCAGTCCGCCGGCCGGTGTCGATGCAGGTTCTGCAACCAGCGATGCAACGGCTTTCACGCTGTCAGTGATCCCTGCACTGACTGCAGAGCCCGCCCAGTTGCTCGCGGTGGGCGACCCTGCATCCGAGGCTTCCCGCTTCGGCGAGGCCGTGCACCGCCTGCTCGAACGCTGGAGTGGCGACGGCGCGCCCTTCAGCCAGGGCGCTGTCCGCCGGGTCGCTCGCGAGTTCCGGCTGAACGCCCAGCAGGCCGAGGCGGCCGCTGCCAAAGCGCAGGCGATCCTGACGGGCGAGGGCGCCTGGGCATGGGATGCGAAAGCGATTGATTGGCAGGCCAATGAGGTGCCGATGCAGCATGCGGGCGTCGCCCTGCGGCTCGATCGCCTCGTGCGCCGCAGGGACACCGGCCAATGGTGGGTGCTGGATTACAAATCGCATTCGCGTCCGCAAGACGACGAGACGCTTGTCGAACAGATGCGCAGTTACCGCGCTGCCGTCCAGGCCGCCCGGCCGGGCGAAGTCGTGTGCAGCGCGTTTCTCACGGGAAGCGGACGGATGGTCACCATCGCCTGAGCGCCAGTCGCGCAGAGGCGCTCGGCCATAATCGGCGCTTCGCGGGGCTGAGAACATTTCCATTGGGGCCACAGGCCTGCTCGCCCGTGCTTCACCCGCGTCACCCGTGCTTCCTCACCCCTGCAATGTCAACCACAGCTTCCCGACTTCTAACGACTGCGGCCTTCATCGCCAGCCTTTTCTGCATCGGCGTGTGGTGGCCCGCGCCAGTGCCCATGGCATGGGATTTCCAGTCCAAGGTGGTGGTGGGTGGGATTGCTCTCGCGCTCATCCTGGGTGTTGCCTCGTTCTTCATTCGCGTGTCGCGTATTGCGGCAGTGCTCGGCGTGGCATGGATCTTCACCGTCATCCACGCAGGTGGTGTGTCGGCTGCCCTGGCCTTTGTCCTGTTTGGAGCGGGCGCGATGGCAGTCGGCGCTGCCATCGTGGGGCGAGCCGGTTCCCTCACGGCGATCGAACGTGCGGTGCTGGCTTACCTGGTCGGCCTGTCGTTGATGATCGCGGTGCTCAGTCCGGTGCTCGCGGTAGCCATCCACTATCCCACCACCTACGCCGCAGCCTGCCTGCTGCTCGTGTTCTGGCAACGCGGCGCGCTCTGGGGCCTGCTGCAGGACCTGCACATGCAGTGGCGGCAGTGGCGGGGCGGCAAGCCATCGTTCGCGCTGGCCGCCGCGATCTTCCTTGCGATGCTGGCGTGGGGCTACGGCGCGCTCGGCACGCTGACGCCGGTTGCTTCCTACGACGACCTGGCGTTCCATTTGCGGCTGCCTACCGAGTTGCTCGTGCGGCATTTCTACGCCTTCGATGTCGAGCACCAGATCTGGTCGGCAGCGCCCCTGGCATCCGATCTTGCCTACGCCATCCCGTATGTCATTTCCCAGGGCGCTGAAGGCGTCAAGGCATGGGTCAACGGCAGTTATCACCTGGCCTGCGCCGTGCTGCTGGCCGGCCTGCTGCTACGACGCACGCGCCCCTGGCCCGCAGTGCTGTGCCTTGTGGGTTACCTGTCGATTCCGCTGGTGCTGGCGATCAACCACACCTTGCACACGGAGGGCATCTCCGCTGCCCTCGTCATCGGCATCTTCGCGCTGTGGGCACTGGCGCGTGAATCGGAGTCGCCAGGGCCTGCCATTGGCGCTGCCCTGATGCTGGCCAGCCTGGGCGCGTCCAAGTCCAGCAATCTCGTCATGTGCCTGGTGCTGGGACTGGTCTGGCTGCCGACTTTCTGGCGCCATGCGCGTGCCAGGCCGCTGATGGGCCTGGCGATTCTGGCGGCACTCGCCACCGTGATCACGCCTTATGTCACCTCGTGGCTTCGCACCGGCAACCCGGTGCTGCCGCTCTTCAATGCGGTCTTCAAGTCCCCGTACTTCGACGCGGTCAACTTCAAGAACGACGGCTATGCCGGCAAGTTCAACGGCAGCCTGTTCGCCAACCTGTTCCTGGACGGCCAACGCCATCTGGAAACGGCCATCGCTTCAGCCGGAGGCATGAGCCTGTATTTCCTTTTGCCCGCCGCCGTCATCCTGCTGGCCTGGAAGGGTGACATCGAGCGGCGCGTGGCGATGGGTGCGGTGCTGGTCTATTCGCTGATCCTGCTGTCCTCGCAGCAATACCTGCGCTATCTCTTTCCGGTGATGGCCATTGGCATGTTCGCTGTTTCCCGCGTCTGGGACCCGCTACCCACCGACGACCGCAAGCTGGCTCGCATGTGGCAGTACTGGTGGTCGGCGCTGCTGGGTCTGGCCATCGTGCTGAACCTGTACTGGATGCCCGGCGTGTTCTGGCAAACCAAGCCCAAAGAGATGGTCGATTCGGCTTTGACACCACGCGGTCGAACTGCCTATCTGGGCCAGTACGCGCCCGAGCGCGAGCTCACCCGCGCAGCCAATGCCGACATGGGTATTTATTCGCGCGTGCTGTATTCGGTCGATCCGTACGGCGCCGACCTGCATGGCACGCCGGTCTATGCCAACTGGTACAACCCTCGCGCGCTGCGGGCGATGATGGCCGTGACCGATCAGGCCTCAGCCGGCGAATTCATGCGCAAGGAACGCATCACGCACATGGTCGTCAAGCCGCTTGCCAAGGTTCATCCCGGTGTGCAGAAGGCAGTCGATGAGCTGCTGAGGTACGGCATGCTCCACGGCAAGGTCATTGCGCATTCAGCCAACGACGCGTTGATCGCGCTCAACGACGACATCGTCTGGCCGCGCGAACTGTGGCGCATGGGCGCCGACAAGGTCGGAACGCAGGTGGACCCCAAGGTCATCGTCGGCGGCAACAGTCCGGTCAAGGGCGGACAGACCATCCTGGTTGAACTGCAGGGCACCTGCGACAAGCTGGAAGCGCGTCCTGGTGTGGATGTGTTCTGGTCACGCAACGGCAAAGGCATGGGCTCCACCGGCCGCATCGAAGCGTGCATGCCGGTCGAGGGGCAGGCTGGCGGCACCTTTGCAATCCGCTATCGCATGACAGCACCGCCCAAGGCTGATGCGCTGTGGATCCGTATTGCGTCTTACGGCGAACTGCCCGTCACGCTCCAGGTTGCGCGCGTGCGTGCGCTGGCCCCATGAAGGCATTCGGGCAATTCGTGCGATTCATCGTCACGGGCGTGACGAGCCTGCTGGTGGACCTGGGCGTGCTGCACCTGATGCTCACGGCCGGGATCGCGCAGGAAATCGCGGTGGCTGTTGCTTTTCTCGTTGGGGTTGGCGTCAACCTGGTCATGCACAAGTTCTTCACCTTTCGCGATTCCGCGCGCCTGCATGGCTACCAGGTCGTTCGATACTTCATCGTGGTGGCGGTCAACCTGGCGGTCACCGAGGCGGCTGTGTGGATTGCGACCCAGCAATTGGGCATGAGCCCGCTGGCTGGCAAACTGCTGTCGCTGCCGCCCGTGCTCGCCCTGGGATTCACGCTGTCGCGCACCTGGGTGTTCGTGCCGCGCAAGGGCACCGGCCCCAATTGATACTTCGCGCAAAGAAAGCACACCCTTGCACTTCATACCCTCCTCAGCAGACGCGGATCGCCTCGCCGCCTATGCACAGCTCATGAAGGTGTGCTTTCCCGGCGCCGACAAGTTCGACCTGGCCTACCTGCAATGGCTCTACGCAGCCAACCCCGATGGTCACGTCATGGGCTATGACGCGTTCGAAGGCGACGAACTGGCCGCGCACTACGCGTGCATCCCCGCCATGGCGCTGGTTGAAGGCGCGCAGGTGAAAGTCATGCTGTCGCTCAACACCGCGACACACCCGAAGTTCCAGGGCAAGGGCCTGTTCACCAAGCTGGCCGAAAGGACCTACGAGGCGGGCCATGCCGCAGGCTTCGACGCTGTCTATGGCGTGGCCAATGCCAACAGCACACCGGGGTTCGTGCGCAAGCTGGGGTTCCAGCTGGTCACGCCGCTTGAAGCGCGCATCGGTGTGGGCGGACTGCTGTCGCGCCGGGATTCGCAGGACATGAATTCGAGCTTTCGCCGGATGCGTTCTGCGCAGGCCGTGCAGTGGCGTTGCAGCAATCCGCACAACGCGGTGCGCGTGCGCACGGATCACGGCGTGACGCAGTGCTTCGCGTCGGCGCGCGGCAACATGATCGCGGCGTATCACGAGTTCGATGCCGATGAATTTTCTGGCGCCCAGGCAGAGCATGTGACGCGGTCCGGGCCGCCGCTGGTGCGCTTGTTTCTCGGGCTGGTCCCGGCGACCAGGCGCATCAGCTCGACCTATGTCCGCATTCCGGATCGCCTGAGGCCATCGCCGCTGAACCTGATCTACCGGCCACTCTCGGGCCGCGTCGCGGCGATCGAGAAGGACCGCGTGGCCTTCTCGTTCCTGGATTTCGACGCGTATTGACGATGGCCCCTGACGCCACACGCCTTGCGCTGTTTCTCTTTGCGCACCAGGACGACGAATTCGGCGTCTTCCAGCAGATCCTCGACGAGCAGGCCGCAGGGCGCCGCGTGGTGTGCGCCTACCTGACCAATGGTGCAGTGGGTACGGTGACATCGGCGCAGCGCAATGCGGAGTCGCTGCGCGTGCTGGGCGATCTGGGCGTGGAACGCTCGGACGTGGTGTTCGCAGGCGAAGCACTGGGCATTGCAGACGGCGCGCTGCCGCAGAACCTGCAGGCGGCTTCTTCATGGCTGGTCACCTGGCTGGCGAGCATGCCGCGCCCCGAGGCTATCCATGTGCTGGCATGGGAAGGCGGTCATCACGACCACGATGCACTCCATGCGCTGGCCGTGACCGCTCTGTCTGGACGGGGATTGCTCGGCGTCACGCGCCAGTTCGCGCTCTACAACGCGTGGCGCTGCAGGGCGCCGTTCTTTCGCGTGCTCAGGCCCATTCCCGAGAACGGCCCGGTCACTTCCACACCGATTCCGTGGCGCAACCGGCTGCGGTTCCTGCGTTACTGCCTGTCCTACCCCTCCCAGAAAAAAACCTGGCTGGGCCTGTTTCCGTTCGTGATGCTGCACTATGTGTTGAGTGGCAAGCAGCAGACGCAATCAGTGACGCTGGAACGCCTGGATTCACGCCCATATCAGGGCGCCATGTTTTACGAGGCGCGGGGCATCTACACCTGGGACGCTCTATCGCAGCAATTGAAAGCGCTAAGGCAATGAGTACTTCACAGGTGGTGGTGATCGGCGGTGGCCCGGCGGGTCTGATGGCGGCAGAAGTGCTGACCCAGGCTGGCGTCAAGGTTGATGTTTACGACGCGATGCCCTCGGTGGGACGCAAGTTCCTGCTGGCAGGCAAGGGCGGTTTGAATCTCACGCACTCGGAACCATTCGATCCATTCCTGTCGCGCTACGGCGCGCGAGTGGAAAGCGTAGCGCCGTGGCTACGGTCGTTCGGCGCGGAGCAATTGCGCGAGTGGGCCGGTGCGCTCGGTGTGACGACCTTCGTGGGCACATCGGGCCGCGTCTTCCCCACAGACATGAAAGCCGCGCCGCTGCTGCGAGCCTGGCTGCATCGCCTGCGTACAGCGGGTGTTCAATTTCATATGCGCCACCGTTTCCTGGGCTGGACCAATGGCGGGCAATTGCGCTTTGCGTCGCCTTCGGGCGAGGTCGAAGTGAACGCGGATGCCACCATTCTCGCGATGGGCGGCGCCAGCTGGCCGCAGCTGGGTTCCGACGGTGCATGGGCGCCGCTGCTCGCGCAGCGGGGCGTCCAGGTCGCGCCACTGCTGCCGGCCAATTGCGGATTCGATGTGCGGGGCGGCTGGAGCGAGTATTTCCGTACGCGCTACGAAGGCCAGCCGTTCAAGTCGGTTGCAATCCGTGTCGGCCCGTTCCATAGGCAGGGCGAGTTCGTTGCGACCGCGACCGGTGTCGAAGGCAGCCTCGTCTATGCGGCGTCCGCGTTGTTGCGCGACGAGGTCCTGGCCCAGGGCAGCGCGACCTTCGAGCTGGACCTCTTGCCTTCCCGGACGCCGGAGCAGATCGCAGCCGAAGTTGCGCATCCGCGTGGCTCGCGATCGCTGGCGAGTCATCTGAAAGGAAGGCTGGGCCTGGACGGCATCAAGCTGGCGGTGCTGCACGAGCTGCTTTCAAAAGATGACATCCAGAATCCGGCGCGACTTGCGGCGGCGATCAAGTCGCTGCCGATCACCGTGGTTGCTGCCAGGCCCGTGCAGGAGGCGATCAGCACCGCGGGCGGCGTGACCTTTGCCGCGATGAACGAGCAGCTCATGCTCAGCCAGGTGCCGGGCGTCTTCTGCGCAGGGGAGATGCTGGATTGGGAGGCACCGACCGGCGGCTACCTGCTCACCGCCAGCTTTGCGAGCGCCCGCGTCGCCGCCCAGGGCGCTCTGCAGTGGTTGCAGCGCAGCGAGCCCGCAGCCTAGAACTTGGTCCGGTAATACATCATCGGTTTGCCGCCGCTGCGGCGCAGGCCGATACGGGCACCGCTTTCCAGTTGCATGCCGACGAAGCCTTTTTCTGCGACCAGGCCGCGCTGAAGACCCGGCTGGACGCGCATCTCGACGCGTGCGCCATAGGTGGGTTCGCGGCTCTGGATCAGGTTGAGCGCGTTGGGCTGCTCGATGCGCCGCCATGCGGCGACGTCCACCTGGTTGTTGCTATCGGTGGTGTACCGCCACTTCACACCCAGATCGACGCTAGTGGGCGCAGAGCCCGAGACGCCGGTCGGCGCGAAGCCGGGGCTGTTGGTGCCATTGACACCGACTGCTACGCCGAAGCCTGAGCGGCCCGCTGGCATGAGACTCAGGTCGATGCGCGACGAGCGGGTGGCGCCGTCGATGTTTTCGAAGCGGGGCAGGGAGGATGTTGATATTTCGAGTTGAGGTGCATTCGACCTTTCGCCACTCGAAGCGCTGTTGCCGGAAGAGGCGAATGATGCGGGCAGGGCATTAGCCGTGACCTGGGAAAAACCGTCGGTGCCAAAGAAGAGCAAGACAACCGGAATAACGATGCGTGGCCAGACCCGGTGAATGACTTCTGGTTCAGCCGTTTCGCGCTCTGTGGTTGTGTTCATGACTCACCCCTGTCGTAAGGTGATTGAACTGTAGAAGCGCGGCCGTGGGGAGTTTGTCAGACGCCGCCGGGGGATGGGGTCGGCGGGGGGCCGGAGCGAACGTCCGCAGCTTCTGCTCCCTCCGGCTGTCATGCCGGGCTCGACCCGGCATCCACCGCGAAGCGGCTATGGCCGTCGAATACATGGATTGCGGATCGAGTCCGCAATGACAGCCTCGCTGGAAAGCGATGTTGGGAGATGGATGCGCGTAGAAATTGTCGGGATTTGGACCCGACAACAAATGAAAGGTTGACGAGCCTTACCCCCGGCACTGGCTCCACAGTTAGGGCTGCTTGGTTCCCCACCTGACCCGGTTGGCCGCTTCACCATGCGGGGAGGCCCGTCAGCGCGTATTGTAGTGGAGCGGCCGCCATGATTTAGCCCGCACCACCGCAAAAACCCCACCGCCGGGACCCGTAGAATCGACCGCATGTCTTATGTCGTGCTCGCCCGCAAATACCGTCCGCGCAACTTCGCGGAGATGGTGGGCCAGGAGCACGTGGTGCAGGCCCTGAGCAACGCGCTCGAGCAGCAGCGCCTGCATCACGCCTACCTCTTCACCGGCACCCGTGGCGTCGGCAAGACGACCGTGTCGCGCATCCTGGCCAAGTCGCTCAATTGCCAGGGGACGGACGGCAACGGCGGCATCACGGCCACGCCGTGCGGTGTGTGCCAGGCCTGCGTCGATATCGACAGCGGCCGTTTCGTCGATTACACCGAGCTCGACGCCGCCTCCAATCGCGGCGTGGACGACATGCAGTCGCTGCTGGAGCAGGCGGTGTACAAGCCGGTGCAGGGGCGCTTCAAGGTCTTCATGATCGACGAAGTGCACATGCTCACGGGGCACGCGTTCAACACCATGCTCAAGACGCTCGAAGAGCCGCCCGAGTACCTGAAGTTCGTCCTGGCCACGACCGATCCGCAGAAGGTGCCGGTCACCATCCTGTCGCGCTGCCTGCAGTTCAACCTGCGTCCGATGGCGCCCGAGACGGTGCACGGTCACCTCACCCACGTGCTCGCCGCAGAGAACGTTCCGGCCGATGCGCAGGCCCTGCGTTTGCTGTCACGCGCAGCCCGCGGGTCGATGCGCGATGCGTTGTCGCTGACCGACCAGGCCATCGCTTTTGGCGCGGGCAAGCTCGAAGAAGCCGCTGTGCGCCAGATGCTGGGCAGCGCCGATCGCGCGCATGTGGTTCGCATCATCGAAGCGCTGGCGCAGGGCGACGGCAGGGCGGTGGTGGAGACGGTCGATGCGTTGCGCGTGCTGGGCCTGAGCGCCGCTTCGACGCTCGAAGAAATGAGCGCCGTGCTGCAGCGAATGGCCGTCAACCAGGCCGTGCCGGGTTCGGCGGACGAATCAGACCCGGAGGGCGCGGAGATCGCACGGCTCGCGTTGATGATGCCCGCTGACGAGACCCAGCTGCTCTACAGCATGTGCCTGCATGGCCGCACCGAACTGGGCCTGGCGCCCGATGAGTACGCGGCGCTCACGATGGTGCTGTTGCGATTGCTGGCGTTCAAACCGCAGGTCGGCAGCGCCATCAAGGAAAAAAAAACTCTGAGTGAAACGCGGCCGGCTGCAGTGCCGGTTGCGCCAGCGCCGACACGAGCGCCGCAGACATCGCCTCACTCAGCGCCTCAATCAGCTCCGGTGCCCGCGTCGGCTGCCCTGGCTGCGCCTCCCCCGGCCCACACGACGGTCGCACGGGTTGTCCCCGTCACTGCCCCGGTTGCAGCCCCACCTGGCCGCGTGCTGCCGGTCGTCGAATCTCAGGGGGACAAGCCCCCGACGCGCCCTGCGGCACCCAACAACCGACCCTCCGGCGAAGTCGTCGGTGTCCCCGTGCGTGTGCAGGCCGACACCCCTCGCGAAGCCGCAGCCCCCACCGCCTTGGCCCCGACGGAAGAGGGCGAGTTCTGGTTCGGCGTGGTCGGCGATCTGGTGGCGCGCGAGGCCGTCACGGCGCTTGTGCGCGAACTCGCGCTGCAGTCGCAGCTGATGGCCCGCGACGAGGGCCACTGGATGCTGCGGGTCGAGCGCGAATCGCTCAATCAGCCGGCCAGCCGCGAGCGGCTCACGACGGCCCTCAATGCGGCAGGCCACGCGGTGAGCCTGAGCGTCGAGGTCGGACCGGTCACCGACAGCCCGGCCCGGCGCAACGCCGCCGCAGCAGAGAAAAAGCAGAAGGCCGCCGAGGAAGTCATTCACGGCGACCCCTTCGTTCAGGCGATGATGCGCGACTTCGGCGCGAAAATCGTGCCTGGCAGCATCAAGCCCGCCTAGCAGGGCAGACCCACCACACGTCGCAGCACAAGCACATCGAAAGGATTTCTCATGTTCAACAAGGGACAGCTCGCAGGACTCATGAAGCAGGCGCAAGCCATGCAGGACAACCTGAAGAAGGCACAGGACGAACTCGCCTTCATCGAAGTCACCGGCGAATCGGGCGCGGGCCTGGTGAAGGTCACGATGACCTGCAAGCACGAGACCAAGCGCGTGCAGATCGACCCCAGCCTGCTCGCCGACGACAAGGACATGCTCGAAGACCTGGTCGCTGCCGCGTTCAACGCAGCGGTGCGCAAGGTCGCGGAGACCTCCGAAGAAAAGCTCGGCAAGATCACCGCCGGCATGCCGGGCATGGCCGGCAAGTTCCCGTTCTAGTCGCACCCTTCCCGTCGCGCATTTGCAGCACGCCTGATGGCTGACAACAGCTCGCTCAACGCCTTGATCGAAGGCCTGCGCCGCCTTCCGGGCGTGGGCGTCAAGTCGGCGTCACGCATGGCGTTTCACCTGCTGCAGCACGATCGCGCCGGCGCCCAGCTGCTGGCGCAGGCGCTGCAACAGGCGTCCACGCACATCCGGCATTGCGAGCGATGCCACACCTTCACCGAGGGCGAGGTCTGCGCGACATGCCTGGACCCCCGGCGCGATGCGACCAAACTGTGCGTCGTCGAGACGCCTGCCGATCAGGCGGCCCTGGAGCGAACGGGCGCATTCAACGGCCTGTATTTCGTGCTCATGGGCAAGCTCAGTCCGCTGGACGGCATCGGTCCGAATGACATTGGCCTGGCCAAGCTGTTCGACAGGGCAACCAGTGGCACGGTGCAGGAAGTGATCCTGGCCACCAACTTCACCGCCGAAGGCGAAGCGACCGCGCATGTCATTGGCGAGGCACTGAAAAAGCGGGGCCTGAGCGTCACACGCCTGGCCAGGGGAGTTCCGGCAGGCAGCGAGCTTGAATACGTCGATCTGGGTACGATCGCCCACGCGCTGGTGGACCGGCGCTGAAAAAACTTCAAACGACCAGAAAGCGTCCCTTCATGCACATCGCCAAGTTCACCATTGCCTACTGGTGCGTCTTTATCATGGCCATGGTGCCTTTCGTGTGTGCCTGGATTGCGAAGGGTCCAGGCTTTGGCAAGTCGCGCAAGGCCGGCGGCTACGACAACGATGACCCGCGTGCCTGGCTTGCGAAGCAATCCGACTGGCAGCGGCGTGCCAATGCGGCCCAGGCGAATACGTTCGAATCGCTGCCGTTTTTTATTGGCGCGGTCATCATCGCCCACCAGCTCGCGGCGCCACAGGCCACGCTCGATATCCTGGCTGTGATCTTCGTTACGTTTCGCATCATTTATGTGGCGATGTACGTGGCGGGGTTCTCGACCATCCGCTCTGCGATCTGGGCGATTGCACTCTTTGTGAACATCGCCATCCTGTTCATCGGGTATCGCTAAACACGATTACGTGGAAACCCGCACGGGATGTTCCCGATGCGGTCTCCACCCCCTGTGGCTAACCTCCAATGCGTTAGCTGGAAGGCCACACCCCATGAACAAGACCAACAACGCTCCCATCGGCACGGCCCTGCGCACGGCCCTGATATCGCGCCGGACCTTCGCTTCGGCCGCCGCGCTCGGCGCAGCCGTCATCGCAGCGCCATCCCTGCGCGCCCAACCCAAACTCGAGAAGTCGAAGGTCGCCATCGCCGTCGGTGGCAAGGCCGGCTTCTACTATCTTCCCCTGACCATCTCCGAGCAGCTCGGGTTCTTCAAGGCCGAGGGACTCGACGTCGAGATCTCTGACTTCGCAGGCGGCTCGCGCTCCCTGCAAGCGCTGATCGGCGGTTCCGCCGATGTGGTCGCCGGTGCCTACGAGCACACGATCAACATGCAGGCCAAGAACCAGTTCATCCAGGAATTCGTCCTGATGGGCCGTGCACCGCAGATCGCGATGGGCATCTCGACCAAGGGCATGCCCGGCTACAAGACGCCGGCCGACCTGCGCGGCAAGAAGATCGGCGTCAGCGCGCCGGGCTCTTCCACCAACATGGTCGCCAACCTCGTGCTCTCGCGCGCGGGCGTGAAGGCGAGCGAAGTGAGTTTCGTGGGCGTGGGCACATCGGCGGGCGCGCTCGCCGCGCTGCGCTCGGGCCAGATCGACGCGATGAGCAACATCGACCCGGTCATGACCATGCTCGAACAAAAGGGCGAAATCCGGATCATCAGCGACACGCGCACGCTCAAGGGCACGCTCGATGTGTTCGGCGGCCCCATGCCTGCCGCGTGCTTCTATTCGCACGCCGAATTCGTGCAGAAGAACCCCAACACCTGCCAGGCGCTCACCAACGCCATCGTCCACGGCCTGAAGTGGCTGCAGACGGCAGGGCCCAGCGACATCATCAAGACGGTGCCCGAAAGCTACCTGCTGGGCGATCGCGGCCTGTACCTCGCATCGTTCAACAAGGTGCGCGAGGCGATCTCGCTCGACGGCGTGATCGCGGAAGAGGGCACCCGCACGGCGCTCAAGGCGCTCGAGAGTTTCGACCCGGCGATCAAGGGCGACAAGATCACCTTGTCAAAGACCTTCACCAATGAATTCGCGCGCCGCGCCAAGGACAGGTTCAAGGCATAAGGGCTGACCGTTCCAGGCTCAGGCCCAGGCCCACCGCATGTCAGCACCCGCGCTCGAATTCAACCGGATCACCGTCACCTTCCAGTCGCCGGACGCGCCTTCGCAGCGCTACACGGCGGTGGCCGACACCAACCTGCGCATCGAGGCGGGCGAGTTCGTGTCGGTGGTCGGCCCTACCGGCTGCGGCAAATCGACGCTGCTCAACATCGGCGCGGGATTGCTGGCGCCGTCGTGGGGCGATGTGAAAGTGTTCGGCGAGCCGCTGGTGGGCATCAACAAGCGCGCGGGCTACATGTTCCAGACCGAGGCGCTGATGCCCTGGCGCAGCGCCATCGACAACGTGATGGTCGGGCTGCAATACCGGGGCATTCCAGACACCGAGGCACGCGCGCAGGCGCAGGCGTGGCTGGAGCGGGTGGGCCTCTCGGAGTTTGGCGATCGCTATCCGCACCAGCTGTCGGGCGGCATGCGCAAGCGAACGGCGCTCGCGCAAGTGCTGGCGCTCGATCCGGACATCGTTCTCATGGACGAGCCCTTCAGCGCGCTCGACATCCAGACCCGCCAGCTGATGGAAAACGAAGTGCTCGAGCTTTGGGCGGCGAAGAAGAAAGCGGTTCTCTTCATCACCCATGACCTGGACGAAGCGATTGCGATGAGCGATCGGGTGGTGGTGCTTTCTGCAGGTCCTGCTACCCGGCCCATCGGCGAGTTCACCATCGACCTGCCGCGTCCGCGCGACGTGGCTGAGGTGCGAGCCGACCCGCGCTTCATCGAATTGCACAAGCAGATCTGGGCGGTGCTTCGCGAGGAAGTGCTCAAGGGCTATGCGCAGCAACTGAAGAAGGCCGCGTAGCCCGTGTTCGCCGCGCTCAAGCCTTCCAGCAAGAACCTGCGCTACTGGCAGGTCGGCCTGTTCATCGGCGTCATGCTGCTGTGGCACCTGGTCTCGCGCAACGACCAGTACGCGTTTTTTATCGGCGAGCCGGTCAAGGTCGCGGGGCGCGTGTGGTCGTGGTTCATGCCTTATGCGATCCAGGCCAATGCGCTGTTCCCGGAAGGCTTGCCGGGTCGCGCGGACATCTACCAGCACCTGGGTGTGACACTGCTGGAGACCGTGCTTGCGTTTTTTATCGGCACGATCCTGGGCCTTGTTTTCGGACTCTGGCTGGCGCTGGCACCCACGGCGAGCGCGATTCTCGATCCGTACATCAAGGCCGCCAATTCGATGCCGCGCGTGATCCTCGCGCCGATCTTCGGCATGTGGCTGGGGTTGGGCATCTGGAGCAAGGTGGCGCTGGCCGTCACGCTGGTGTTCTTCATCGTGTTCTTCAACGTGTACCAGGGCGTGAAGGAAGTGAGCCCCGTGGTGCTCGCCAATGCGCGCATGCTGGGCGCGAACCGAAAGCAATTGCTGCGGACGGTCTATCTGCCAAGCGCGACGAGCTGGGTTTTCTCCAGCCTGCACACGTCGGTGGGGCTGGCCTTCGTGGGCGCGGTGGTTGGCGAATATCTGGGGTCGGCACGCGGTGTCGGCTACCTGATTCTCCAGGCCGAAGGCACGTTCGATGTGAACACGGTGTTCGCGGGCATCGTGGTGCTCACCGCGTTCGCGCTGGTGCTAGACAGCATCGTGGGCCGCATCGAAAAGCACCTGATGAAGTGGCAGCCACGCCAGGGCGAAACGGAAAAGCTCTAGGCAAAAAAACGCCCGGACTGTTCCGGGCGTTCGTTTCAGGCGCTAGCGTGCATTAGCTACGGCGGCGGTCATCGGGCCAACGGTCGCGCTGGTTTCGCACGCCGTCGCCGTCACGGTCGCGGTCATCGCGGTTGCGCACGCCGTCACGGTCCAGGTCGCCCATGGGGCCGAAGCGATTGCGAGCCCATTGGTCGCTGTTGCGGCCCCGGTTGTCATAGCGATTGGGGATACCGTCGCCATCGCGGTCGCGGTCATAGCGGTTTGCAATGCCGTCGCCGTCCCGGTCGCCGTTGGGGCCACGCTCCCAGTTGCCGCCGACCATGTACCACTGGCCGTTGCCACGTTCGACCCAGCGGGGTGCAACGTATGCATAGCCCGGACGCTGCTGCATCCAATGACCTTGCACCCAGGTGTACTGGCCATTGCGCCATTCATGGTGGCCCGGTGCCCAGACATAGCCCGCGCGTGGGGCCGGGACGGCCTCATAGACCGGAGACGGCGGGGCGACCTGCACAACCAGCTGTGCGTGGGCGGCCATAGGGGCGAGGGTCAGGACGGAACCTGCGGCCACTGCTACGGCCAGAAGAGATTTCTTGAATGTCATGTGTGACTCCTTTCGGGAAGTGTTGAATCCACTGTGCCCAAAAGAAAACGCCCCGGCCATCGGACCGGGGCGGCTACGTTCGTCGGAGGAGTCCTGCGAACTGCACTGTGTACCGATGTAGCTGGATGTAGCTCAGCGGGACCTCATCCGCGAATCGCGCACCGATGCGTCCTATCGACGCTTGGCGGCGGGTTTGGCCGCCGATTTGCCGGACACCTTGGTAGCGACTCGCTTGAGTTGCGGCTGTGCCTGCCGTGGCGACCGGGCCACTTTTGAATGGGCCGTCTTTCGGGTTGCAGCGGTCGAGCTGTGCGCGGCTGACCGCGCCGGCGCACGCGCGGACATGTTTCTGACCGGCAGGTACACGACGACCTGCTGGCCCGCCTTGAAAGCCGACGATGCGCTGGTGTCGTTCCACTGGGCGACATCTGAAGCGTTCAGGCGATAGCGAGCGGCGATCGACTTCACGGTATCGCGCTTGCCGGCCTTGACTGTCGTCTTGCGGGTGACGATCTCCGGTTCCAGGCTCAACTGGCCGTTGTCGGCCACGTGTGAAGCAACGTCATCCTGCTTGGAGGCCGAGCGCGGCACGATCAGCACCGAGCCCGCCTTGATCAACATGCGCGGAGGAATCGTGTTGATGCTGCGCAGGTCGCTTTCGTTCATGCCGACGCGGCGCGCTGCATCGGCGACGCTCATCGTGCTGGGCGCGCTCCAGGCTGTCCAGCTCGCGTACTGACCCGCAGTGTGCGCTTCGAAGTTGCGCTTGAACACAGTGGCGTTGTCCCAGGGCAGCAGGATCTGCGGCGTGCCTGCAGCAAGAATGACCGGCCGGCTCATCGACGGGTTGAGCGCCTTGAAATCCTCGACCGAGATGTCGGCCAGGCGGGCTGCGAGCTGCACGTCCATGTCGCGTGTCACGGTGACGCTCTGGAAGTACGGGTGGTTGTAGATCAGCGGCAGCTCGGTGCGAAACGAGTCGGGACTGGCCACGATGTTCTTCACGGCCTGCAACTTGGGCACGTAGAAGCGCGTCTCGTTGGGCATGCTCAGGTCGACATAGGTCGTGCCCAGGCCGGACCGCTGGTTCTTGGCGATGGCGCGCCCGACGCTGCCTTCACCCCAGTTGTAGGCCGCGAGCGCCAGGTGCCAGTCGCCGAACATGCCGTGGAGTTTCTGCAGGTAGTCGAGCGCAGCGCGGGTCGATGCGAGCACGTCGCGGCGATCGTCGCGAAACACGTTCTGCTTCAGCTCGAAGTAGGTGCCGGTGGCGGGCATGAACTGCCACATGCCGGCAGCACGCGCGCTGGAGACGGCTTGCGGGTTGAAAGCGCTTTCGATGAACGGCAGCAAGGCGAGTTCGGTCGGCATGTCGCGGCGCTCGAGCTCCTCGACGATGTGGAACAGGTATTTGCGCGAACGCTCGGTCATGCGCTGCATGTAATCGGGCCGGGTCGCGTACCACTGCTCCTGCTGGCGCACCAGGTCGGAGTCGAGGTTGGGCATCTTGAAGCCGCGGCGAATGCGGTCCCACAGGTCGGCCGGCGGCTGCAGGTGGGCGACGCTGCGCGACGAGGCGGTGGATGTGGCGATGGGGTCCAGCGGGCCGCTGGGGATGACCGCTGGCAGCGGGGACGAAGGGGCTTTGGCGAGAGCCGGGTTGGGGGAGGAAGGATCGGTGGGGGAGGATGCTGTCGGTGATTGTGTCGTGGCGCAACCTGCCAGCAGCAGGATGCAGGTGAGTCCGAGAGCGTGTAACTTCATCTTTAGGTATTTCTGTAGGGCAGATGCGGCGGCCGCATCGTTAAGGCACAAGTCCCGGCGCGCTCTTTCTGTGAAAGCGCTGCCCCTCATTGATCGGATCAGCAGTGCGAGGTTCCGGCCCATGACTAGAATCCCGCAGGACTGATACATGAGCGACCCGATTATAGGAATGCAGCAGTGGTTTGAAACCCCGCCCGGGCGCTATCTATTGGCATGGGAGCGGGCAGAGTTCGCGCGCGTTGTCGGTGACATCTTTGGTTACCACGCCCTGCAACTGGGTTTGCCGCTGATCGATGCCCTCGAATCCAACCGCATGCCCCACAAATGGGTTGCGGTGCAGCATGCGCAGGACGTGTTGTCCGCAAGGGGCGTCGAGCCCTCGCTCGTCACCGATTTCACCGCGCTGCCGTTCGAATCGAACAGCATCGACCTGGTCGTGCTGCCCCACTCGCTGGAACTCAACGCCGATCCGCACGCCACGCTGCGCGAGGTCGAGCGGGTGCTGGTGCCCGAAGGCAAGGTCGTCATCTGCTGCCTCAACCCTGCAAGCCTCTGGGGCCTGCGCCAGAGGCGCGCGCACCTGTACCGGCGGTTCGGTTTTGGCGAGCTGTTCCTGCCCGATGCCGGGGAATTCATCGGCTACTGGCGGATGCGTGACTGGCTTCGACTGCTGAGCTTCGAAGTCGAAAGCGGCACCTTCGGCTGCTACCGTCCCGCCATGAAAACCGACAAGTGGCTCAGCCGCTACGATTGGCTGGACGGGCCGGGCGAGCGGTGGTGGCCGATCTTCGGGGCGGTTTACTCCATCGTGGCGGTCAAGCGGGTGCGCGGCATCAAGCTGATCGGCAAAGCCTGGAAGACGCCTGCCGGAATTACCGCCGCGCCAGTCCCCGTCACCAACCGAACACCTATCTCTTACCTGGAAGAACACGTTTGAATCCTGTCGATATCTACACAGACGGTGCCTGCAAGGGCAATCCCGGCCCCGGCGGCTGGGGGGTCCTGCTCAAGTCGGGCGGCACCGAAAAAGAGCTTTTTGGCGGCGAGACGCCCACCACCAACAATCGCATGGAGCTGTTGGCGGTCATTCGCGCCCTGGAGGCGCTCAAGCGGCCGTGCGCGGTGACGCTGCACGTGGACAGCCAATACGTGCTCAAGGGCATGACCGAGTGGCTGGCCGGCTGGAAGGCCAAGGGCTGGCGCACGGCGGCCAAGCAACCCGTCAAGAACGTGGACCTGTGGCAGGCCCTGGACGCGCAGGTCAACGGGGCAGGGCACAAGATCGAGTGGCGCTGGGTGCGCGGCCACAACGGCGACCCGGGCAACGAGCGTGCCGATGTGCTGGCCAACCTGGGCGTGGAAGTTGCGCTGGGGCAGCGCCAGGCGTCGATGTAAAGACCGGGTAAATCTGATCTGGGGTCGGATGCGGGGTAAGACAAAAGCCGGTCAAAAGCCGTCAAAAGCATGCGACCTAGGGAACAACTCGAATGCCGGTATGTCACATGGCTGATACATTGGCAGGTTGGTTTCATCCCATAACCAGATGCTGGCGCGCAACGCGTCCGGCCACAAGCATTACATGGCATCGAAAGCAATCTACACCGTGGTCGCCGTTGTCGGCATCGCTGCCGCTTCGGGCGCGGCGTGGTGGTACCAGAACAAGTCCTCCAAACCTTCGACTTCCGCGCCTCTTGCCTCATCTGGCGGTGGCGGTGGTGGCGGCCCTGCAGCAGGCGGCCCCGGCGGTCCCGCCAGGCCTCCGGCAGTCGAGGTCGCCAAGGTCGAGCTGCTCAAGCTCACCGACGACGCGCAAGCCGTGGGCAGCCTGCGTTCGCGCCAGAGCGTGGTGCTGCGGCCGGAAGTCAGCGGGCGCGTCACCCAACTGAATTTCCGTGACGGCGACCGCGTGCGGCGCGGCCAGCTGCTGGTGCAGTTCGACGACCAGTTGCCGATGGCGCAAGTGCAGCAGGCGCAGGCCGAGCTTTCCATTGCGCAGGCCAACCACAAGCGCAACGAGGAACTGGTCGCCCAGAACTTCATCAGCAAGCAGCGGGTGGACGAGAGCGCCGCGAACCTGCAGGTGTCGCAGGCCAAGCTGTCGCTGGCACGTGCTACCGCATCGCGGCTTCGCATCGTCGCTCCGTTCGATGGCATCGCCGGTATTCGCACGGTGAGCGTTGGCGATTACCTCAAGGATGGCGCGGACATCGTCAACCTCGAAGACCTCGACGCGATGTTCGTGGACTTCCGCCTGCCCGAGCGGTACCAGTCCAGGATTTCCCGCGGCCAGACGGCATTCGTCGATCTCGACGCGCTGCCCGGCCGCCGCTTCACCGCAGTGATCCAGGCCATCGATCCGCTGGTCGATGCGAATGGCCGCTCGGTCGGCATCCGGGGCTGCATCGACAACCGGGCACTCGCACTGCGGCCCGGCATGTTCGCCCGGGTCAATGCCGTGTTCGGCGAGCGGGACAACGCCCGCGTGATTCCTGAAGAAGCCATCGTGCCGCAGCAGGGCCGCCAGTTCGTCTACAAGCTGGTGGACGGCCCGGACCAGGACACGCGCATTGCGCAGCGTGTCGAAGTGAAGGTCGGCATTCGCCGGCCCGGCCGCGTGGAAGTAACGGAAGGCCTGCAAGTCGGTGACACGGTCGTCACGGCGGGTCAGCAACGCATCCAGAGAGACGGGATGCCGGTTCGTGTGCTCGACCTCAATCGTCCGTCCGGCGGTGGTCGGCAGGGTGGGGCGTCGGCCGGTTCTGCTTCGGCTTCGGGCACGCCCGTTGTCGCGAAGGCAGCGCCCGCGAGCGCCACGCCTGGCGGTGCACCGGCTGCAGCGGCTGAGGCAGGCCTTGCGCCTACCGCTCGCCGCGCACCCGAACTCGCCGTTGTGGCGGTTCCCGTGCTGAGCGGGCCCAACCCGTGCCTGGTCGCTTCCGGCCCATCGCGGGGCGGTCAAGCGCCCCGCAAGAGCGCGTCGCGCTCCTGATCCAGCAGGGCGACAACCATGCAACTCCCGGAAATAGCCATCCGACGTCCGGTGTTCGCCACCGTGCTGTCGCTGCTGGTGGTGCTGATCGGCGCAGTGAGCTTCAACCGGCTGGCCGTGCGCGAATACCCCAAGATCGACGAGCCGGTCGTCACCGTCAGCGTGCGGTACCCCGGCGCTTCAGCCGAGGTGATCGAAACGCAGGTCACCAAGCCGCTGGAAGACTCCATCGCGGGCATCGATGCGGTGGACGTGATTACCTCCATCAGCCGCGCGGAGCAGAGCCAGATCTCCGTGCGTTTCCGGCTTGAAAAAGATGCGGACGCCGCAGCCGCCGAAGTTCGCGACCGCACCTCGCGCGTGCGCAACCGGCTGCCGCAGCAGATCGAAGAACCGGTGATTGCCAAGGTCGAGGCCGACGCGTTCCCGGTGATCTGGCTGGCATTCACCAGCGACACGCTCAATCCGCTGCAGATCAACGATCTGGTCAACCGGATCGTGAAGTCCAGGCTGCAGACCGTGACCGGTGTCGCCGATGTGCGGATTTTCGGCGAGCGAAAATACGCGATGCGCGTGTGGCTGGACCCCGACAAGCTCGCGGGCTTTCGCATGAGCACGCAGGATGTCGAAGACGCGATCCGCCGCAGCAACCTGGAACTGCCTGCGGGCCGCATCGAATCGCAACAGCGCGAATTCAGCGTGACCTCGCAGACCGACCTGGTGCGCCCGGCGCAGTTTCGCGAGATCGTCATCCGCAACGTCAATGGCTTTCCGGTCAAGCTGCGGGACGTGGCGCGAGTGGAAGAGGGCCCCGCCGATGAGCGCAGCTCGGTTCGGCTCAACGGGCGCCAGGCGATCTCTGCTGGCGTGATCCGGCAGGCAACCGCCAATCCGCTGACCCTCTCACAGGGCGTGCGCGAAATGCTGCCCAAGCTCAAGCAGGACCTGCCGGCGGATGTGAATATCGAAATCGCCAACGACAACTCGCTGTTCATTGATCGGTCGGTCAAGAACGTGTTCCGCACGATCGTCGAGGCCATCGTGCTGGTGGCGCTGGTGATCTTCGTGTTCCTGCGGACGATGCGCGCGTCCATCATCCCGATCGTGACGATCCCGGTGAGTCTGGTCGGCACCTTCGCGTTAATGGCGCTGGCCGGCTTCACGATCAACACGCTCACCTTGCTCGCACTGGTGCTGGCGATCGGGCTGGTGGTGGACGACGCGATCGTGATGCTGGAGAACATCTACCGGCACATCGAGGAAGGGCTCGATCCATTTTCTGCATCGATCAAGGGCGCGCGCGAAATCGGCTTCGCGATCATCACGATGACGCTCACGCTGGTGGCGGTGTACGCGCCGCTGGCCTTCACGCCGGGGCGCACGGGCCGGTTGTTTGTCGAGTTCGCGCTGGCACTGGCAGGCGCCGTTCTGGTGTCTGGCTTTGTCGCGCTGACGCTCACGCCGATGATGTGTTCGAAGCTGCTCAAGCACAACCCCAATCCCGGCTGGTTCGACCGCACGATGGAACGGCTGCTGTTCCGGCTGGAGTCGCGGTACGCGAGCACGCTGCGCTGGTTGCTGGTGCGGCGTTGGGAGCCGTCCGGCGGCGACCCGAAGCGCGCAGGTTTCATGTCCAAGGTGATGCAGGCGCGCTGGATCGTGATCGGGGTGATGCTGGCGAGCGCGGCAGGCATTGCGCTGGTCTGGCCGACCATGCGCCAGGAACTGTCGCCGCTCGAGGACCGCGGCACGATTTTGGCGAACGTGAACGCGCCCGACGGCTCCACGCTGGAATACACCAACCGCTATGCGCGGGCGCTGGAACAGATCGGCCAGCAGTATCCCGAATTCGACCGCATCTTTGCCAACGTCGGCAATCCGACGGTGTCGCAGGCGAGCGTGGTGTATCGCACGGTGGATTGGGAAGACCGCAAACGTTCCACGCTCGACATCGCGCGCGAGATGGGACCGAAATTCAACAACCTGCCCGGCGTGAATGCATTCCCGATCACGCCGCCGTCGCTGGGGCAGGGGTTTCGCGAACGGCCGCTCAATTTCGTGATCCAGACTTCAGACAGCTACGACAACCTCAACCGCGTCGTGCGCCAGATGCTCGACGAGATCGCCAAGAACCCGGGCATCGTCTCGCCCGACGTGGACTTGCGGCTGAACAAGCCCGAACTGCGCATCGAAGTCGATCGCGAGAAGGCGGCTGACCTGGGCGTCTCGGTGGAGGTCGTCGCCAAGGCACTGGAAACCATGCTCGGCGGGCGGCAGGTCACACGCTACAAGCGCGATGCCGAGCAGTACGACGTGATCGTGCAGACGCAGGCCTCGGGTCGCTCGACGCCCGAAGACATCGACAGCATCAACGTGCGCGGGCGCAATGACACGATGATCCCGCTGTCCGCGCTGGTGAAGGTGCGTGAGAGCGTGAGTCCGCGCGAACTCAATCACTTCGGCCAGCGCCGCTCGGTGTCGATCACGGGCAACCTCGCGCCGGATTATTCGCTCGGGCAGGCCCTGACCTTCATGAACGCGACGGCGGCGAAGGTGCTCAAGCCCGGCTACACCACCGACCTGAACGGTACCTCGCGTGAGTTCAAGGCGTCGCAAGGTGCGCTCGCCATCGTGTTCGTGCTGGCGCTGCTGTTCATTTTCCTGGTGCTGGCCGCGCAGTTCGAAAGCTTTGTCGATCCGCTGGTGATCATGCTGTCGGTGCCGCTGTCGATGATAGGCGCGCTGCTCGCGCTCAAGTGGTCTGGCGGCTCGCTCAACGTCTATTCGCAGATCGGGCTGATCACGCTGGTGGGCCTCATCACCAAGCACGGCATCCTGATCGTCGAGTTCACCAACCAGTTGCGTGAAGCAGGGTTGGGCGTTGTCGATGCGGTGGTCAAGGCTGCTTCGCAGCGGCTGCGCCCCATCATGATGACGACCGGTGCGATGGTGCTGGGCGCCTTGCCGCTGGCTCTCGCCACAGGCGCCGGCGCCGAAAGCCGCACCCAGATCGGCTGGGTCATCGTGGGCGGCATGTCGCTGGGCACCTTGCTCACCGTGTTCGTGGTGCCGACGATGTACCTGCTGTTCGCGCGGCAGAAGGTGCCGGGCGCGAACCATGCGGTGACGCACGAAGAAGCAGTCGTGCATCACCCGGATCTCATCGCGAAGTAGGTTGGTCGCATGCCGTCAGTAGCGTTCGCTCCCGCACTGACGCGCCATGTGGCGTGCCCGCCTCAGGTGGTTGACGCTTCGACCTTGCGCGCTGCGCTGGACAACGCATTGCTGGCCGCGCCGGGCCTTCGCAGCTACGTTCTCGATGAGCAGGGCGCGGTGCGCAAGCATGTGGCGGTGTTTGTGAATGCGCAGATGATTCGCGACCGGGCCGCACTCGACATCGCGCTGCAGCCCGAAGACAAGGTGATGGTCATTCAGGCACTGACTGGAGGTTAGGCATGTCGGCAACGATCTGGGTCGGCACCCGCAAGGGGCTCTTTACCGTCAAGCGTGAAGCTGGCAGCTGGCGTATCGGCAAGCCAGCCTTTGCGGGTGAACCGGTGACGCATTTCCTGGAAGACCCGGTGAGCGGCGCATGGTACGCCGCGCTGCGCCTGGGTCACTTCGGCGTGAAGCTGTGGAAGACCACCGACCAGGGCGCGAACTGGACCGAGGTCGCCGCGCCGGCATTTCCACCCAAGCCGACCGAAGGCACCTGGAAAGACGACACCATGCCGTGGAGCGTTGATGTCATCTGGGGCCTTGCGGCAGGTCGCGATGGGCGGCTCTGGGCGGGATGCATCCCGGCAGGCCTTTTCGTTTCGCACGATGGTGCAAAAAGCTGGAAGCTGGTCGAGAGCCTGTGGGATCGGCCCGAGCGCGCGATGTGGTTCGGCGGCGGCTACGACCATCCGGGTATTCATTCGATCATCGTGGACCCGCGCAACGCGAACCACGTGAGCATCGGCATCTCGTGCGGCGGTGTCTGGCAAACCTTTGACGGCGGCGCGACCTGGGCCAATACATCGGTGGGCATGGTGGCCGACTTCATGCCGCCCGAGCGTCGCGAAGATCCCAATATCCAGGACGTGCACTGCCTTGCGCAGTGCTCTGCTGACCCTGATGTGTTGTGGGTGCAGCATCACGGCGGCATGTACCGGTCGGGCAATGGCGGGATGAAGTGGGACCGGATTGCGGCGCCCCAGCCGAGCGAGTTTGGTTTCCCGGTGGCCGCGCATCCGACGGATGCGAATCGCGCGTGGTTCGTGCCGGCGCAAGCCGATGCGATGCGCGTGCCGGTCGACGGTCGTGTGGTGGTGAACGAGACGCGCGATGGTGGCGCGTCATTCGTTGCGCATGGCGAAGGGCTTCCGCAGCAGGATGCGTATCACCTGGTGTATCGGCATGGCCTGGCTGTTTCTGGCGATGGGAACACGTTGGCGATGGGCTCGACGACCGGTGGCTTGTGGGTCAGCGAGGATGGCGGGTCGAAGTGGGAGTGCCTGTCGCGCGATCTGCCGCCGATTGCGGTTGTCCGATTGACCACGACCTGATCGGCTGTTTCTCCTTCCCCCTCTGGGGGAAGGCCGGGATGGGGGCAGGCGGCAATGGAACAGTCGCCGTGCGATGAAGCTGTCGCCGCCGTGCCCCCACGCCAACCCTCCCCCAGCGGGGGAGGGAGCAAGGCAAGTCCACCCTAGACCACACCCTCGAACATCATCACGTCCACCGGATCGCCCGCAGCCACATTGCCTTGCGCGTGGTGCAACACGATGAGGCCGTTGGCCTGCACCATGGAGCTGAGCACCCCGGAGCCCTGGTTGCCCGTGGTGCGAACCTGCAGCGCGCCATCGGCGGCAACGCTGACCCAGCCGCGCTGGTACTCGGTGCGACCGGCCTTTTTTCGGATGGCTTCTTCGCTGCGCGCCTTCAGCAGCGGCGGCTGCTCGGCTTTCGCCCCCATCAGCTGCAGCAGGGCAGGGCGTACGAACGCGAGGAAGGTCACCATCACAGCGACCGGATTGCCGGGCAAGCCGAACAGGACTGCGCCGGGCTTTTGTGCATCGGCGGACTGAATACGCCCCACCGCCATCGGCCGGCCCGGGCGCATTGCGATGCGCCAGAACGCGACATCGCCCAGCTTCTTCATCATGGCCTTGGTGTAGTCGGCTTCACCGACGCTGACGCCGCCACTGGTGATGATCGCGTCGGCTCTTGATGCCGCAGTCGTGAAAGCAGCCTCCAGCGCAGCGGGTTCATCGCGCACGACACCCAGGTCGATCACTTCGCAGCCCATTCGCGTGAGCAGGCCGAACACCGTGTAGCGATTGCTGTCGTACACCGCGCCTTCGCGAGGCACATCGCCCAGGCTCAGGATCTCATCGCCGGTGGAGAAGTAGGCGACCCGCACGCGTCGCACAACAGGCACCGTCGGAATGCCCAGACTCGCGGCCAGGCCCAGTGCTGCGGGCGTGAGGCGGTCGCCCCGGCGCAGTGCGGGCTTGCCTTGCGCTATGTCTTCGCCCGCCAGCCGCCGGTTGTCGCCTGCGGACAGCAGCTTCGGCGGGATGACGATGCGCCCGTCTTCATGGGTCTTCGTGAATTCCTGCGGCACCACGGTATCGAGCCCGGCAGGCATGATCGCGCCCGTCATGATCTTGACGCACTGGCCTGGGCCGACACTGCCTTGCCACGCCTTGCCTGCCAGCGCAGTGCCCATCACTTCCAGTGTCAACTCGCCATCGGCCAGTTGCGAGCCGTCGAACGCAAAGCCGTCCATCGCGGAGTTGTCGTGCGGCGGAACACTGACAGGCGAAATGACGTCCGCAGCCAGCACACGTCCGAGGGCTTCCATGATGGGGACCGATTGCGACTCGCTCACCGGTTCGACGAGCCGCGCCAGAAAATCATTGACGCCTTGCGCGCTCAGCGCCTGCGGATCGTAGCCCTGCAGTTCAGCGGCGATCTGGTCCAGCGACTTCATGGCTGTTCGAGCCGGTGCAACTCGGCCAGCGTGTTCGCGTTGAAGAACGCACGTGGATCATCGCCCGGCTGGTCGAAGGGCACAGTCACCGTCTTGTGCTGCGCGGTCCACGCATCGATCTTGCGGCCACCACCATGGGTGAACGCCACCAGGCTTTCCAGCAGGTCCACACGCAAGAGGCAGAACACCGGCTGCGTGCGCAGTTGTCCGTCTTCTTCAGGCGCTGATGCCATCGCGATCTCTGCCTCCTGGTCCGACGCGGCCTTCGCCAGACGCGCGACCAGATCCTGCGGAAACAGCGGCGAGTCGCACGGCGTCGTCACGAGCCAACCGGTTTCGCAGCGCTCCAGCGCCGTCAGAAATCCCGCCAGCGGTCCTGCATAGTCGCCAATCACATCGGGCCACACCGGCACGCCGAACGACTCGTACGCACCCAGGTTGCGATTGGCGTTGATCATGATCTCGCCGACTTGCGGCTGCAGGCGCATCAGTGTGTGCATCGCCATCGGCATGCCGTTGAAGTTCTGCAGGCCCTTGTCGACGCCGCCCATGCGCGAGCCGCGCCCGCCCGCCAGGATCACGCCCGTGATGTCTGCTGTCTCAATCAATCAGCCTCCGATGTAGCTCATTTCGACCCGGCGCTTGCCCGTGCCGGTGTCAGGCGCCAGGGTGGCGCGAAGTTCAGAGTAGCGGTCATTGCGGCCGTGCCAGATGTGGCCTATGGCCGATGCGATGTCGGCATCGCTTGCTCCGCCGCGAAGCAGTGACTTCAGGTCATGCCCCTGCGTCGCGAAGAGGCACAGGTACAGCTGCCCCTCCGTCGAAAGGCGCGCCCGGTTGCATTCGCCGCAAAAAGCGTGCGTTACGCTGCTGATGACGCCGATCTCGCCGCCGCCGTCGGCATAGCCCCAGCGCTCTGCCGTCTCGCCGGGTGCGCTCGGGTCCAGTTGCACCAGCGGCATCTCGGCGTGGATGCGCGCGACGACTTGCGCAGACGGCATGACTTCATCCATGCGCCAGCCGTTGGTTGCGCCCACATCCATGTATTCGATGAAGCGCAGCACCACGCCCGTGCCCTTGAAGTGCCGGGCCATCGTGAGGATTTCGTGGTCGTTCGTGCCGCGCTTGACCACCATGTTGATCTTGATCGGACCCAGCCCCGCCTCGCGTGCCGCCTCGATTCCCGCCAGCACTTCGGCCACGGGGAAGTCCACGTCGTTCATGCTGCGAAACACGGTGTCGTCCAGGCCGTCCAGGCTCACGGTGACGCGTTGCAGTCCGGCTGCCTTCAATGCGCGTGCCTTGCGTGCTAGAAGCGAACCATTGGTGGTGAGCGTGATGTCCAGCGGCTCGCCTTCAACCGTTCGCAGCTGCGCGAGTTGCTCGATCAGGATTTCGATGTTCTTGCGCAGCAGCGGCTCGCCGCCGGTGAGCCGGATTTTCTGCACGCCGTGCGCGACGAACTGCCTGGCGAGCCGGGTGATTTCCTCGAACGTGAGCAGCGATGCATGCGGCAGGTACGGATAGTTCTTGTCGAACACTTCCTTGGGCATGCAATAGCTGCAGCGGAAGTTGCAGCGGTCGGTGACGCTGATGCGCAGATCGCGCAGCGGCCGGCCCAGCGAGTCCGACAGCAGGCCATTGGCATGGATCGGTTGCTCGGGCACGCTCGCCCGCAGCGCTGCAACGCGCTGGTCGACGAGGGGAATCACGCGTTCGGCCATCTGGCTATTGTCGTTGCCCGGCTAAAGCCCTACACGCAGCGTGCGCCGTCCACTTCGATGCAGACGCCCGAGATGAACGATGCCTCGTCGCTCGCCAGGTAAAGCGCAGCATTGGCGACATCGAGCGCCGTGGAAAACCGGCCCAGCGGGATGCTCGCCAGGAACTTGGCGCGGCGCGCGTCATCGACCGGGCCACCTGCGAATTCAGCGGAAAGACCCGTGTCGGGGTTGAACACCGGGTTGATGCAGTTCACACGGATGTTGTCCGGGCCGAACTCGGCTGCCAGCGACTTGCTGGTGGTGATGACCGCGCCCTTGGAGCCGTTGTACCAGGTGAGGCCGGGGCGAGGGCGCACGCCGGCGGTGGACGCAATGTTGATGAAGCTGCCGCCCTTGTTGGCGCGAAAGACGGGAACGGCGTGGATCGTGGAGAGGTAGATGCTCTTCATGTTCACCGCGAAGCACTTGTCGAATTCTTCCTCGCTGACTTCCAGCGCTGGGCGGTTGCGGTGGGTCCAGCCGGCGTTGTTCACCATCACGTCGAGCTTGCCGTATCGCTGGACGGCCGCGTCAACCAGCGCCTTCACGTCCGCCGATTGGGTCACGTCGGCAGCGAAGAATGATGCCTTGCCGCCTGCAGCATTGATGTCGGCCACGACCTTCTCGCCGAGCGCCGTGTTGATGTCGTTGACGATGACCCTGGCGCCCTCGGCCGCCAGCCGTTTGGCGATGCCTTCGCCAATGCCGCCGCCCGAACCTGTAACGATGACCGACTTGTCCTTGACCCGCATGTTTGCTCCTCGTTTTGCGTGAATACCGGCTTGTAACAACGGCCACTGGCTGAACCATTTCACACACTGCGGCCCGACGTGAGCATTGTTGCTGATTTCAGTTGCGGGTTTGGCTGGGTCTGACCAGACTTGCTTTCGCCAGAAATCACCTGCCAGAGGCAGCAATTCCACATGCCCCAATCGTTTCGCCATCTGTTCGTGCTGCCCGCCGTGCTGTCCGCGATGCTGCTGGCAGCCGGCGCACAGGCGCAAGTCCCGTCGCTTATGTCGTCGTCCAGCAATGCCAAGCACCTCGCGCCGGGATTTGCAGTTCGTCCTGCGACCTCGAAGCTGGTGATCGTGCCCTCTGACATGGAGCTGTTTTCGATCAGCGCGGGCGGGGTTTCGGAGCCCAGGGCCGACTGGACGCAAGCAGCGCAAAAGAACTTCAAATCCGCGCTCGACGGACGGCGCAACCTGCTGGGCGCCAACGCCGCCGATATGCCCGAAGCCGTGCTCGACGACTTTGCCGAACTGCACGCCTTGCACCGTGCGGTGGCCGAGGCGATCTTCGTCCACCACGCCAATTCAGGCCTCAAGCTGCCGACCAAGAACGAGCAGCTCGACTGGTCCCTGGGGGCCGATTCGGTCAAGCCGCTGAAGGAACGCACCGGCGCCGACTACGCACTGTTCACCTGGTTTCGCGACAGCTACGCCAGCGGCGAGCGCAAGGCCGTGATGATCGGCATGGCGCTGCTCGGATCGTTCCAGATGGGTGGCTACCAGATGGGATATGCGTCACTGGTCGATCTCAACACTGGACGCGTGGTGTGGTTCAACGACCTGCAGCGCATGACCGGCGACCTGCGCGAGGCGTCTTCTGCCAAAGAGACCGTCGAAGCCCTGCTCAAAGACTTTCCGGAGCTGAAATGAACAATCCAACATTGCCCCGCCGGGGCTTTCTGGCTTCGGCCTGCAAGCATTGCCTGGGCCTGGGTGCGCTGGCGTCGGGCGTCGGTGCCCTGGCGCAAGAGGCGGCGCCCGCGTCCACATTCAAGATGCCCAGCCGCTTCAGTCGACCCGCCATCGACACGGAGGAGGGCGGCCTGTGGAACATGATGGACCGCGAAGAGACCAGGCTGCGCCGCAGCCCGCTCGCCATCAAGGATGCAGCCCTCACGAAGTACCTCACCGACCTGACCTGCCGCCTCACGGACGGCCATTGCCCGGACATCCGCGTGCATGTGATGCGCATGCCGATGTTCAACGCTACGATGGCGCCCAACGGGATGATGCAGGTCTGGAGCGGCCTCTTGCTGCGCGTTGAAAACGAAGCGCAGCTGGCCGCCATCGTGGGGCATGAAATGGGTCACTACCTGGAGCGCCACCAGCTCGAACAACTGCGCGACGCCAAGGACAAGGCGATGCTCGCGCAGATCGTCGGGCTGGTCGGTGGCGTGGCGGGCGCGGTCGGCCGGATCGGCATCATGGCCAGCATGTTTGCGTTCTCGCGCGAGCACGAAGCACGCGCCGACCAGATGGGCATGCGGCTCATGAAGCAGGCGGGCTATGACGGCCGGCAGGCCGCGGCTGTCTGGGACAACCTGCTGGGCGAACTGAAGATCACCGGCGGCGATGAAGTCGGCCAGCGCAACGCGATGTTCGCGACGCATCCGCCCGTGGGGACGCGACGTGACGATCTGCTCAAGCTCGCAGGCGATTCAGGCGGCACTCTGGGCGCAGCCGAATTCCAGAAGGTGATCGCGCCGATGCGCTTTGGCTGGTTGCAGGATGAGATCAAGCGCGGCCAGTTCGAAGAGAGCGTCGTGCTGTTCGACCGGCTGGCGCAGCGCAATCCGCAAGACGCCCAGGTGCTGTACGCACGCGGCGAGGTGTATCGCCTTCGGGCCGAAAAAGACGACCTCGCGCGTTCGATGGATGACTTCCAGAAGGCCGCGAGCCTCTCGCCCGACAAGACGCCGGTCGAGACGTACCGATCGCTCGGCCTGCTGCACAAGCAGCGCATGGATTCACCGGCTGCGGTGCAGGCGTTCGAGAAGTACCTGTCGCTCATGCCCGATGCGCCCGATGGCGGCATGGTCAAGTCGTACCTCTCGGAGTTGAAGCCATGAAGACGCTCGTTTCACTGCTGCTCGCACTGCTGTTGACGGCCTGCATGACGATTGCGAAGGTCGAAGGCGAGCAGGTGGTCAACGGCAAGATGCAGGTGCAGGTTTCGGCGGCGTGGAACAAGGTCAACAGCGCGTGGGACCGGGAGCCCTATGACATGTGGACACAGGAGGGCGTGCCGCTGGACCACTTGCGCCTGTGGGCGGGTGTGCCATCGGGCGAGACGCTGGTCACCAAGCCAACGGTGTGGTTCCGCGCTCCGGGCGAAAAGGACCCGCGCTTTCCGACCTTCGATGCGGCACTGCCCGCAGACAAACTGGTGAGCCTGTTCGAGGCGATCTATGCGAACGAAGGCGTCGTCAACATCACCCGTGTGGAACCCACGGTGTTCGCAGGCGCCAAGGGTGTGCGATTCGAATTCACGCTCGCCCGTCGTGCCGACGACGTGATCCTCAAGGGCGTCGGCTGGGTCGCGGTGCACAAGCGCGAGATGTATGCGGCGACCTTCGCTGCGCCGCGCATGTCGTTCTATCCGAGGCTCTTGCCGATGGCGGAAGCAGTGATCAGGACGGCGAAGATACGCGGGTGAACGTCAGCCGGGTGGCGATCATCCGTGCTTGATCGCCACGGTCTTGACGGTCGTGAATCCGTACAGCGCCTCGAAGCCTTTTTCACGCCCGTAGCCTGACGACTTGACGCCGCCAAACGGCAACTCGACGCCGCCGCCGGCGCCGTAGTTGTTGATGAACACCTGGCCGCTCTTGACACGCTTGGCCATGCGCAATTGCCGCGAGCCGTCGCGGGTCCAGATGCCGGCGACCAGGCCGAACTGGGTGGCGTTGGCCTGCGCAATCGCTTCGTCTTCATCCTTGAAGCTCATGGCCGACAGCACGGGGCCGAAGACTTCTTCCTGGGCCAGGCGGTGGTTCACCGGCACATCGCGCAAGAGGGTGGGCGCCTGGTAGAAGCCGGTCTCGGGCGCTTCGTCCACAACCTGTCCCTGTGCGACCATCGCGATGTTGGCGACCTGCGCATCGGAGAGAAAGTCCCACACGCGTTGCTGTTGGCTCGCGCGAATCAGTGGTCCTACGTCGAGGTCCATCGCGGCAGGGCCGACACGCAGGTTGGTGAATGCCTTGCCCAGGCGTTCGAGCAAGGGCTCGTAGATCAGCTCATCCACCAGCAGGCGGGAACCGGCCGAACACGTCTGCCCCGCGTTCTGCACGATGGCGTTGATGACCATAGGGACCGCCGCGTCGAGGTCGGCATCCGCAAAGATGATCTGCGGGCTCTTGCCGCCGAGTTCCAGCGTGACGGGGCAATGGCGCTCGGCGGCGACCTGCTGGATGAGCGTGCCGACGCGAGGGCTGCCAGTAAAGCTGATGTGGTCGATGCCGGGATGGCGCGCGAGTGCGTCGCCCACCTCGTGCCCGTACCCGGTGACGATGTTGATCGCGCCTGCCGGAAAGCCCGCCTCCTCTGCAAGCTGCGCGACGCGAATCAGGGACAGGCAGGCATCTTCCGACGGTTTGACCACGCACACATTGCCCGCTGCGAGCGCTCCGCCGACGCTGCGCCCGAAGATCTGCATCGGGTAGTTCCACGGAATGATGTGACCGGTGACGCCGTGCGGTTCGCGCCAGGTGAGCACGCTGTAACCATCGAGGTAGGGAATGGTGGTGCCGTGCAGCTTGTCGCAGGCGCCTGCATAGAACTCGAAGTAGCGAACCAGCGCAAGCGCATCGGCGCGCGCCTGTTTGGTGGGCTTGCCGCAGTCGCGCTGCTCGATGAGCGCGAGTTCGTCGGCGTGCTCGGCGACCTTGTTCGACAGGCGCATGAGCAGGCGTCCGCGCTCGGCACCGCTCAGCTTGCTCCAGATGGAATCATTGCATTGGCGGGCGGCTGCAACGGCAGCATCGATGTCGGATGCATTGCTGCGCTGGATTTCGTCGAAGACCTGGCCGTCCGAAGGGTCGATTACAGGGATGGAGCGATCGGATGGGGAAGGGCGGGATTCGTTACCGATGTAGTTGAATTGCATGCCCGCATTCTGCCCCCCATGCTGCCGCACGGCTACCATGCACGCCATGCTTAAAAAAGTATTCGCGGGTGTGCTGGTGGTCGTGCTGAGCGTGGTCGCGGCACTCGCGCTCATCGTCAACAGCCATCCCTCCATGGATGCGTACCTTCCGCTTGCCTTGCCACAGGCGCCGGTTGCAACCCCGTTGAAGGTGAAGTTCCTGGGCGTTGCCACCGTCTTGCTCGACGACGGCGAGACCGCGATCATGACCGACGGGTTCTTCTCGCGTCCCGGCAAGCTCAAGACGCTGGCCGGCCGGGTCGAGCCGGACCTGGCCGCCATCGAGCGCGGCCTCAAGCGCGCGGGCGTGACAAAGCTCGCTGCGGTGATCCCCGTGCATTCGCACTTCGACCACGCGATGGATGCGCCAGAAGTCGCGCGGCGCACAGGCGCCATCCTGCTGGGGTCGCAGTCCACTGCCAACGTCGGGCGTGGATGGAAGTTGCCCGAGGCGCAGATCAAGGTCGCCAAACTCAACGAGATGATGAAGTTCGGCCGTTTCACGGTCACGCTGCTGGCGTCGCGCCACGCGCCGACGGGCTTTACCGGCGGCACGATCGACAAGCCGCTGGTGCCGCCTGCGCGTGCATCGGCTTACAAGGAAGGACAAAGCTATGCGGTGCTGGTGCAACACGACGGCCGCTCGCTGCTGATCAATGGAAGCGCGGGATTCGAGCCGGGCGCGCTACAGGGCGTGAGCGCTGATGTGGTCCTGCTGGGTATCGGCGGCCTTGGCATGAGAAGTGCGGCGTACCGCGATGCGTACTGGCGCGAAGCCGTGATGAGCGTGAAGGCGCGCCGCGTGATTCCCATTCATTGGGACGACTTCTTTCTCCCATCGGACGGCCCGATGAAGCCGATGCCCATCCCGCTGGACCGCTTCACCGAATCGATGGCGTTCCTGCGCGAGCGCTCCACGCTCGACAAGGTGATCCTGCAGATGCCTGCGCAATGGGATGCGATGGACCCGTGGCAGGGGTTGCCCGCCAGATAGACCGCGTTGTCGCGCTGGGGCTCAGGCTGCAGCGCCTACCGGTGTGTAGCGGTCGCTGTGGGTGGAGAGCCACTCCTGCGAGGCGCGGCTGTCCTGCTGCGACGGATGAAAGTCGGCGCGCAGATATTCGCGCCACGGCTTGTAAGTCAGGCGCACCAGCCCGCGCTTGCCGAACAGGTATGAGGCGGCACTCTTCCAGGTGCTGAACTTCCAGAGCGTGCCGTCGTCCTTGAGGTTTCGCACCGTCTGGCGCAACGTGTCGCCCAGGAAGATCGTGGTGATGCGGCGGAACCAGGTCCGGCGCCATTCCTCGTTGCCGCCGAGCGCCTTGTACAGGTCGAACGCGGTGCACTTGTGCTCGGATTCCTCGGCGCTGTGCCAGAGCCAGAGTGTGGTCAGGCGCGTGTCGGGGCTTGCGACGAGGTCGGGGTTGTTCAGCATCCAGTCGGCCAGGATCGCCGTGAAGTGCTCGTTGGCGGCGGTGATGGCCAGTGCGTGGCGCGGGTCGATGCCGTCGAGCAGCTTCATGCGCTTTTCGGCGCGCGGGGCCCAGGCGTTGACCAGGCCCAGCTTTTCCAGGTGACCGTTGAAGAGCGCGTGAAGGCGCCGGTGCGTGGCTTCCTGTCCGATGAAGCCTTGCACTTCGGACTTGAAAGCGTCCTGCTGGTCGGCAGGCAGCACCTTGAACCCATTGCGCACCGAGTCGATGAAGAACTGCTCGCCCACCGGAAAGCTCATCGAGAGCGCGTTGAACAGCGCCGAGCGAAAGGCATCGTTGCCGCACCAGTGGCGCGCGATCGGTGCTTCCATGTCAACGAGGAGGCGGCGGACGACGAGATCAGTCATGGGGTTTGAAACTTGTTTGGGGCATGAGCAGGTACAGACTGCCGGATGATGCGGACAGATGCAGGTACTGTCAAGTACCGCATCGCAACCCGCCGAGAATCGGCACATGGCCGAGATCGCAAATTTACCCGACACCGAAGTTCACGAGCACCGTCACCGCCTGCTCGAAGGCATGGCCCACGCGGTGGCCGCCAAGGGCTACCCGGACACCACCATCGCCGACATCGTGCGTGAGGCCAGCGTGTCGCGCCGCACGTTCTACGAACATTTTTCGACCAAGGCCGAGTGCCTGATCGCGCTCTACGAGGCCGCGAGCCACAACTCGCTGCGGGTGCTGCGCGAGGCGATCGACCCAGACCACGAGTGGGAGACGCAGATCGAAAGCGCGCTCACTGCGTATCTCACCTGCATGGCGCAAAACCCTGTGCTGATGCGCACCCTGTTCATCGAGATCCTGGGCCTGGGCACCGAAGGGCTTCAGGTGCGGCGTCGCATGAACCAGGAGATTGCGGACTTCATGCTCGGCGTGGTCAATGGGGCGAATGCCGGGCGCAAGCGCGCCGCACCGCTGTCGCCGGGCATGGCGATGGCCGTGGTGGGCGGCATCAATGAACTGGTGCTGGAGTACATCGAGCAGGACAGGGTGGCGAAGCTGCCTGATCTGGTCGCGCCGGCGAGTCAGCTGGTGAGGGCTGTGACTGGCAGCAAATGAAAAAGGCCCGCGGATGCGGGCCTCTTGCTAACTGGCTGTCATGCCGGACTCGATCCGGCATCCATCGTCGATCAGGCGCGGTCGCCGCTTCGCGGTGGATTGCGGATCAAGTCCGCAATGACAGCCTCTCTTCGCTTGTCATGCCGGGCTTGACCCGGCATCCATCGTCGATCAGGCGCGGTCGCCGCTTCGCGGTGGATTGCGGATCAAGTCCGCAATGACAGCCTCTCTTCGCTTGTCATGCCGGGCTTGACCCGGCATCCATTTACTTCGATGCAGCCATCGCCGGCGCCGTGACAGCCGGCGGCGACACATGCGCCGCACCGGGGGCCGACACATCGCCCGGATGGAACTTCACCACCAGCGGCACGATGAGCAGCGCCACGATGTTGATGATCTTGATCAGCGGGTTCACGGCCGGGCCGGCCGTGTCCTTGTATGGATCGCCCACCGTGTCGCCGGTCACGGCCGCCTTGTGGGCCTCCGAGCCCTTGCCGCCGTGGTTGCCGTCTTCGATGTACTTCTTGGCGTTGTCCCATGCACCGCCGCCGGTACACATCGAGATCGCGACGAACAGGCCCGTCACGATCGTTCCCATCAGCAAGCCGCCCAGGGCCTTGGGGCCGAGTACAAGGCCAACCACGATCGGCACCACCACCGGCAGCAGCGAAGGAATCATCATTTCCTTGATCGCTGCCTTGGTCAGCATGTCCACGGCAACGCCGTATTCCGGCTTGGCCGTGCCTTCCATGATGCCCTTGATCTCGCGGAACTGGCGGCGCACTTCAACCACCACCGAACCGGCTGCGCGGCCGACCGCTTCCATCGCCATCGCGCCGAAGAGGTAGGGGATCAGGCCGCCGATGAACAGGCCCACGATCACCATCGGATCAGACAGGTCGAAGCTGATCGAGCGGCCGTAGCTTTCGAGCTTGTGCGTGTAGTCGGCAAACAGCACCAGTGCTGCAAGACCGGCTGAACCGATGGCGTAGCCCTTGGTCACAGCCTTGGTCGTGTTGCCGACGGCGTCGAGGGGGTCGGTGACAGCGCGAACGCTCTCGGGCAGGTCCGACATTTCGGCGATGCCGCCGGCGTTGTCGGTGATGGGGCCGTAGGCGTCGAGCGCAACCACGATGCCGGCCATGCTCAACATCGATGTCGCAGCGATCGCAATGCCGTAGAGACCCGCCAGCTGGAACGACGCCAGGATGGCGATGCACACGCAGATCACCGGCCATGCGGTGGAGCGCATGGAGACGCCAAGGCCCGCGATGATGTTGGTGCCGTGGCCCGTCGTGGAAGCCGATGCAATGTGGCGCACCGGTGCGTATTGCGTGCCGGTGTAGTACTCGGTGATCCAGACCAGCGCGCCGGTCAGAACCAGGCCCACGGCGCAAGCACCGAACAGGCGCATCTGCGTGCCGGTGGCGGTCACTGCGTTGTCAGGCATGAGCCACATCGTCACGAAGTAGAACGCGATCAGCGACAGGACGCCGGCGACGGCCAGGCCCTTGTACAGCGCTGGCATCACGTTGGTCATGCCGGGTTTGGCCTTGACGAAGAAGCAGCCGATGATCGACGCGATGATCGACACGCCGCCCAGCGCAAGCGGGTAGAGCGCGGCCGTTGCACCGGAACTGGACAGCAGCAGGGCGCCCAGCACCATCGTCGCGATCAGTGTCACGGCGTAGGTTTCGAACAGGTCGGCTGCCATGCCGGCGCAGTCGCCGACGTTGTCACCGACGTTGTCGGCAATCACGGCGGGGTTGCGTGGGTCGTCTTCGGGGATACCGGCTTCGACCTTGCCCACCAGGTCGGCGCCGACGTCAGCGCCCTTGGTAAAGATGCCGCCGCCCAGCCGCGCGAAGATCGAGATCAGCGAGGAGCCGAACGCGAAACCGATCAGCGGATTGAGCAGGGTTGCCAGCTTGCGGTCCGGCGTGAAGTTGCCGTTGCCCACCAGGAACCAGTAGAACGCAGTCACACCCAGCAGGCCCAGGCCGACCACCAGCATGCCGGTGATGGCGCCGCCGCGGAATGCCACATCGAGCGCGGGGCCGATGCCGCGTGTTGCAGCTTGCGCGGTGCGCACGTTGGCGCGAACCGACACGTTCATGCCGATGAAGCCGCAAGCGCCCGAGAGCACGGCGCCGATGATGAACCCGACGGCCGTCTGCATGTCCAGGAAAACGCCGATGAGGATGGCCAGCACCACGCCGACGAGGGCGATGGTCTTGTATTGCCGCGCGAGATACGCGGCTGCGCCGGCCTGGATGGCGGCGGCGATTTCCTGCATGCGGGCGTTGCCCGCGTCCTGCGAAAGGATCCAGCTGCGCGCCCAGAATCCGTAAGCCACGGCTGCAAAGCCGCAGACGAGCGCCAGTATCAGCGCCGAGTTGCCGTTCATGTGTAGTTTCTCCTGCTCCGTTGTTTTCGCTTGGAGGGGGTGCAACGCTAGCGGCACCCCCGCTGCGTTGCTTCCTCGTTGCTCCACAGACGGTCTGGAGACGATTGGCCAACGGGCGGAATATAAGGGCAAATCGTGACGGTTTATCGCGTGGGACGGCCAGTGCCGTTCTTCGTGTGCAAATCTAGGGTTACTCCCTATCCGTCTCGTGGCTGCACGGAACGGACGCCGTGCGGCAGTTACACAGAAAGACCCCACCTGCGAGGTCGATGCGTCAACCACGCCCAACCCATCTGGTGGGTCTTATAGGCACCCCGCAGCTTGTTATCCTCTGCAAAAAACACCAGGGAGCTTCATGTACACCATCGCCAGGGGAGGGCCGGCTGCGTTCGCGGACCCTCGCTTATCTGATTCGGTTGCACCTCGCCGCGAGGGATTGAAAGCGCCGGATCAGCGCGCGCAGCAATTCCAGTGGCGCGTTGCGCGTGCGCGCGGCGAGCTGATGGATGCGGTCGGGGAACTGTCCGCGGAAATCACGCGCGCCAACCACTCGAACGAGCGGCCGGACACACATTGCTTTCGCCACCTGGTCGCCAAGCTCATGGAAAACTCGAGCGCTGCGCAAGCGCTGGAAGTCCTGGAGCTGCAGCTGGCCTATGGCAGCGAGCCGCCCACTGCCGGCGACTACGCAACCCTGGCCACCGTGCTCGTCCATACCGGCAGCAAGCGGCTCGCGACCGAACTCGTCAGTCGCGTTGCACACCCCCCTGCGGACTTTCCAGTCGCGCAGGACGACCCGCGGGAGACGGATGAAAGTGCATTGGACATCCTGTGCAGGATGCAGGTGCTTGTCGGAGCGTATCGCGAAGCGCTCGAGACGATCACCCGAGACGAGGACGCCCTGGAGCGGGCGCAGGTCAGGGCGATCCGGTACGGCAGCGACCTGCCGGCGTGGCGCGTGATCTGCGTGTCTGCCTGGCGCCTTGCACAGCAAATGCCCGAAGGCGCCAGGCGACTGGAGTTGCTCGACATGAGCGCGGCCGCGTTGCGCAAGCAATCGAGGATGGGGCAGGCGCAGAGTCTCTTCGACATGGGGCGGGTCGACGATGCGCTGCAGTTGCTGGCGGACATGCTGCGAGACTCGTGCGAGCAGGACAGATTCGCCTGGTGGGCGCTTCCATTTCGCACCAGCGTCAGGCTCTCGGCCCGCCTGTGCGAAATCTACGGCAGCGCGGTCTGGGCGGACTTCGCGCGCCTGACCGGCTCGTACAACCCCGCGCACGAAGCATTGGACCGCGCCACCGTGCAGGTGCCTTTCGATCTGCCAGGTATCGCCGCCCAGCGCCGCAACAGCGTACTTTGCGTGCGGGAACTCGACACGGGCGCGCGCGTCGATCATGGAACGAATGAGATGCTGGCGTCACCAAGTCCGCAGGGAGTCAACAACTGACTCGACCTGCGCAGCAGACGCGATGACGAACTGGCGCGAGGTCGTCGACACCGACGGGTTCACGCCATGGAAACCTCCGATGCGGGGCAGCGTCGATTCTCCCTTTCGACGGACGCTGCTGCCGTCGCCGCCTTGCCGGTGCTGGCACAACCCTTTGATCCGGTTGAAGCCGCCCCCGTTGGTGAGTTGTCATTCGGCCCTCCTGTTGTCCATGACGCACCGGCGGCAGGACTTGAGCCCCTGGGGCCGCACAGCCAGGATGTGCCGGCGGCTGTGACCCGCGCGCACTCGCGTATGGCCCCGCAGATGGACCCGCAAATGGCCGAGTTCGTCGCGACCATGCGCATCGAGGCCCGCCAGGCCAACGAATCATTCGATGCATTCAATCCGGTTGCGTTGAAGCGCACGCGCGACCTGCTCGTCGAGTTGGGTCGCCCGGGCGAGGCCATTGCCCTGCAGCGGCAGATCCTGCGATTCACTGGCGATGGGCCTGAGCAGTTACCGGAGCTGATGAAACTGGTGGATTTGTGCCTGGATGGCGGGCAGCCACTGGCGGCGATAGACGCCATCAAGAAGGCGCGGCTGCATCTGGGGGGCATGTCCACAAGGAACCGGGCCGAGATCGCGTGGCTGGCGGCCCTTGCGCGGGTGCTTGCGGGCGATCCGGACGCGAGGCGCGAGATGAGGGCGCTGGGGCCTCATCTTTACGACGAGCGCTCTGTGGTGCTTCAGGCCCTGGTCCAGCATGCCGGCGGAGACCATGCCGCAGTCGGCAAGGCGATGGCCTGCATCCAGGACCCGGCCAACCGGTTCCTGCTTTTCGTGGGGTGCAACCGGCCGGCCGATGCAATCCTGGCACTTGACGAATTCGTTCGGGCGAACGTTCCAGAGCCCGGCATGCCATTGCCTGAGCATGTGCAACGGTTTGCCCAGATGGTGCTGCATTCCCCCATCGTCGCTTGTTCGCCATTGCGCACAGTGCTCGCCGCCAGTGATTCGTGGAAGCGCCTTCGCGCGTGTTGTGAACCCGAAGAACTGGCAGCGATTGCCGTCGAGGCGCGCCTGCCCGATCTGAAGCCCCACGTGCTGAGAGTCCTGACCGACATGCGGCTGCATGATGTCGCCCGGATGGTGGAAAGCATGGACGTGGGCACGGATGACCCCTATCAGCTCGTGTCTTGCTTCTACCGCAAATGGGACGATCCGCAGATCAACCTGGGGGTCCAACTGGAGGAGGGCGGACGCAAGCTGCTGGCCACCTACCTCAACCGCAAGTGGGGCGCTTCGATTCATGTGCATCCCAACATGGCCAGCGCTTCCACTGTGCTGGCCGCGCTGATCGAGGGTACGACCGGCCATGCACAGGAAGTTCGAACCGGTCTGGCGTTCGGCGTCGATCACGGTGTGTGCGCGGTCTATGTCCGGAAGCAGGGCAAGGAAGCCCTGTTCTTTTTTGACTCGATCACCGGGTCGGGTGAAACGGCGGCAGTCGATATCGTCCAGGAAGCAGTGCGAAAGACAGGCCGGAAGATCCCCGTGTACCGGCAAGCCATTCCGACACAGACAGACTCCCATTCCTGTTTCGTGCAATCGATGAAGGCCGCAGTCACCCTGACCCGCCGCATCCCCGGCGAAAACGGCGGCTTTGGCGAATTCCTGATTCCGGACCTCATGGGCGAGATGGAAAGGTCGAACACCGAGCAATCGTCATTCGATCCTTTCATCCCCACGCCGGGAGTGCCGGAGGTCGCGAAAATGGCTCAGGGACCTATGCTGCTGCAAGAGCACCTCGCAGCGCGGCCGGAAGGGCCTCTGCGGGACACGCGCACCGGTCTGTCGCTGCAGGAGTTCGTGCATTCGCACGTCGTGCGCATAGCCAATTCCAGCAAGCCCGTGGCGGTCTTCGACTACACCCGCCAAAAGGGTCTTCGGTATGCGAAAAACATCGACGTCGAGCAGTGGATCCAGACGATCCTGGCGCACGCCGGTCCGCGCGCGTTGAGCCCGGCGCAGCAAAACGAGCTTGCGGCGCGGGTGAAGGCGCTCGAGCGGCCTGCGACCGACGTGCGGCCGCGACCTGAACCGCAGGCCAAGCGCTGAGCCGCAGCGACTTGGGGGGACGTGAAAGCCCGGCGCAAGTCACCCGGGGGATAATCCTGGGTTTTCCCTGATGCGCTTAGGCGCCCCCTTTTCACTCGTACCCCATCATGTCACTCGACCAAGTCTCCCCCGGCAAGAACGTTCCCGACGCATTCAACGTGATCATCGAAATTCCGATGAATGCCGATCCCGTCAAGTACGAGGTCGACAAGGAGACGGGCGCCATCTTCGTGGACCGCTTCATGAGCACGTCCATGCACTACCCGACCAACTACGGCTACGTGCCCAAGACCATCAGCGGCGATGGCGATCCGGTCGATGTGCTGGTGATCACGCCGGTGCCGCTGATCCCCGGCGTGGTGGTCACTTGCCGCGCCATCGGCATCCTGCAGATGGAAGACGAAGCCGGGCAGGACGGCAAGGTGCTGGCCGTGCCGGTGGACAAGATCCTGTCGATCTACACGCAGTGGCAAAAGCCCGAAGACCTCAACCCGCTGCGCCTGAAAACCATCGCGCATTTCTTCGAGCACTACAAGGACCTCGAGCCCGGCAAGTGGGTCAAGATCCTGGGCTGGGAAGGCCCGGAAGCGGCGAAACAGGAAGTGCTGGACGGCATCGAGAACTACAAGCGCCAGCAAGCCGCCTGAGCGTTCGGCGCCGGGTCGTCGGCCTTTGGGGTCGGAACCCCTGCATGGAGGCTGTTACACAGTCTCCATGACACCTTCCGCACAGAACGAGCGCCGCGCCGCTGCATATCCCGAAAATCCCAATGCCGCCCGCCGGGCCCTGACCTCGATCCGGGCGCGGTGGACAGCGCCTGTCGGCGGCCGCCGATGCGATCCGGCGCCAGGCGTGCTTTGCCGGTGTTGCGCCGCGATTTGCGGACGGACAACACCCGCGGATCATTCCCCTGCGCCACGCGTCGAAGGACGTTCCGCGCGCGGCAGCCTCAGCGATGGGCGGGTTTTCCCCCGGGAGCTGCAAAAGCGGTCGAGTCCCAGCGCCGTCAGCGGCGCCGACAGTGTGGGCGGCAGCAGCCGCAAGGGCAGCCTGGGCGGGCAAAACGAACTGGTGTTCTTTCGCGTAGAGGGCGTCAGCTACAGCGACCTGCCTGCGGTGCTGGCCGATGAGCAAGCCAGGCGCCAGCTGGAAACGCTGATGGAGGCGCGGTTCTGCCTGGAAAACCTCAGGTTCCTCCAGGCGCTGGACGCACTGCAAAGCGAAAACACGCCCGATGGGCGCCAGCTGCGGCTCCAGTCGCTGTTTGAGCAGTGGATCGGCGAGCTTGCGCCGGGGGAGGTCAACCTGTTCGTGGAAACGACGGCCGGCCTGCTGGCCGCATGGCAATCGCGCGCGAGCGATGCGGACCCCGCTCAGGACGAGACGCTCCAGGCGCTGCTGGACCAGGCCCGGACCCAGGTCACCCGCCTGATCCAGCTCGGGCCGCTGGCTGAACTCTCCAGTCGCCTGCTGGATTCGCCGCGCCGGCCCAGCGCGGCGCTGCTCGAGGAGGTGCCGGCCGATGAAGCGGGCAGGTTGCTCGCCTGATCCGGCGGCTAAAGATTGGGCGCCCACAGCTGCACGGGCAGCTGCTCCAGCGGGCTGGTCGTTTGCCCGCACAGCCGCCTTCCCTGGGGAAAGTTCGCGAGCTGCGATGGCGGTGCGGGCCGCTGGCCCGCGGCATCGAGGCCCACCGCCACGACGGCCCTGCGCAGCAGGGCCGGGTCCGCACCCTGGAGGGTTGCCTGCGCGTGGGTGGCGTGCAGCAACCAGGGCGCCTCAATGGGCACGCCGCCCACGATCACGCCCACGCCGGGCAGGTTGTAGAAATCCAGGAACGGGGCGCCGGGCGCGATGGCGCACTGGCGCGCTGCCGCCTGCAGTTCACGCACCATGGTGGCAGTGCGTGCATCCACCTGCACGGTGCCCAGTCCGCCGATGGCGACCTGCTCGGTCTGCTGTGAATGCGGTGCCATGCGATAGGGCGCTGCGCCGTTACCGATCACCTGCGCCAGCACCAGCGCGGCGAACAGCACGCTGGCAATCGCCGCAGGCAAGGCATCGCGGCTCCAGTGGTAGCCAGCCAACGCCAGCAAGACGCCCCACGGCGCCATCGTCCCGAGTATTTGCACCTGCAGCGGGTTCGACGTGCCCAGCGCTGCGGCGACCGGCATCACGGCCAGCGTCAGGGCGAGGAGCACGGCACGCGGATTGCGCATCCAGGGCCGCGCGATGCAAAGGACTGCGATGCACAGGAAAGCCGCCCAGGGAAGCGGCTGCGCCATGTAGCGAGGCATGCCTGCGCTGCCATGGTCCCCGAGCCAGAGCGCTGCGGCAAGCCATGCAACGCCGATGCTGCCCAGCAGGAGCGGTCGCCAGAACATCGCGACCGCAAAGCACATCAGCGGTCCCCAGAATGTGATGGCCGCAGCGGCAAACAACCCTCCCATGTCAGCCGCGCTGCGCACCAGCCGGGGCACCATGCCCTTGTCGCCCTGGGCGACCCAGATCACGTCGAGCCCCGCGCGAAATTGCCGCCAGCCTTCTTGCGCACCGGTGTTGAGCGCTGCCATCAGCAGGACCGTGAGCGCTGCGAACACGATGACGATGAGCGGCCCCCACAGACGCGCAGGACGGCGCCACATGAACACGACCTGCAACATCACCAGCAGCCCGATCATCCCGATGCCGGCGGAGAACTTGCACAACACCGTCAGGCCGAACACGATGCCGGTGGCGGCTTCGAGCAGCACTTGCTTGCGACCTTCGCTGGCGATCGACAGCATCCCTATGCCCATGCCGATACCGACGAAGACCGTGGCCATCAGGTTGTACGAGGGCGTGAAGCCCAGGAGCGAACCGAAGAGCAGGGCGCCACTGGCGCCGGCGGCCATGATCGCGGCCTGGCCCAGGCGCCTGGCGGGAACTGCGATGCCTGCATGCGGCGCCAGCCGCAGCGCGCCCCACGCGAGCATCACGCCTGACAACGCGACCAGCAGCAGACCCGATGCACGAAACGCGTAGAGACTGCCCGTGGCGTTCCAGAGCGGCCCGGTCACCCAATGCGCAGCCGTGAAAAACAGGCGGATGCTTTCGGGATGCAATGCGCCCAGCAGGTAGTACGCCTCATCGGTCAGCTCCAGGCCGACGCCAAGCAGGGTCCAGAGCCGCACGAAGGTGGCGACGGCAAGCGCGACACCCACGACTGCCACTGCCACCGTTGCCAGTTCAAGCCGTGGCGTGGAGGACGTGGCGGCCGGGTTGCTCATGGCTGCGGCGCGAACACCAGCCGCGCCATGATGAAGTACGACAGGAGCGCCAGGGGGACCAGCAGCAGGGCCTGCACCACCAGCTTGTCCGCGATGTACCTGGAAAGCCCCGCGAACAGGACCAGGTTCACCCCATAGACAAACAGGTAGCAGAGCACGAACCGTGGGTAGCGGCTGATGGCCAGTTGCCGGAAAGCGTAGCCCCCGGTGGTGAAGAAGTTGAAGACCGTGCCTGCCAGCATGCCGATGAAAAGCGCGAGCCAGGCCGGCGCATCGGCGAGGATGGCCGCGCTGTAAACCGCATAGCCAAAGAGCGTGTTCACGCCGCCTGCCACCAGAAAGCGCAGGAAGGTGCTTTCGTGCAGCAGCTTGCCGATCGCGCCGAACCGGCTGTTGGTGCGCTCAGCCATTTTTGAAGCCGGCGGTGAAGAGGTTGCCGACGTTGGCACCCAGGCGGATTCGGTCCAGCCTGGTGACTGCCAGCGCTCGTGCAACCGCAGACTTGAGCGCTCGCGGAATCGGGACGAGCCGCAGCCAGTAACCGACGCGGTAGCGATTCACGAAGGCCTGCACCGTCACGTTCTGGTAGCCGGCCTCATCGAACAAACGACGCACGCTGCGCTGCGAAAAGAGCTGCATGTGTTCGACATCGATGATGGGTGAACGTTTGCCGAGCATGCGGTTGACCAGGCTGCGATAGTCATGCGTGACCGCGATGAACGCGCCGCCCGGACGCAGGAGGCGCAGTGCAGCAGCTGCGACGACGCGGGGGTCGGGGACGTGTTCCAGCGTCATGAAGCAGCAGATGAGGTCGAACGATTCGGGCTCGAAATCGTTTTCTTCAAAGATGCCTTCGCGAATCCATGCGCGCCGGTGTGCCGGTGCCGCGTGGATCGCAGCCGTTGATGGCTCGATGCCGACCAGCGTTTCGAATCCCTCGGCCTGCAGGCGTTCGAGGAAGGTCGCGGTCCCGGTGCCGATCTCCAGTACGGCCTTGCGCCCCGCGATTTGTGCCAGGGTTGCCTGTGCGGCACGGATATAGGCGGCTGCCGCGTCATCAGCTTCTTCGGAGCTGTCGTAGTCCGCTTCGTGATAGGCGCGAGCCAGTTCACCGGCGGCGGGCGGCGCGTCCACGTAAACGAGGTCGCAGACCTGGCACTGGACCAGCCGGTGGCTCATGTACTCGGGTACCTTGCGCGACGCGAAGCTCGAACCGGAGAGCTTCGTCTCGTCGATGCTGCTTTCCAGGAACAGCGTGGCCTGGCTGGCATCGGCATGGCAGACCGGGCAGGGGCGCAGCGAGGCGGTCATGGCTGGCGCGGCACGTAGTGAATGGCGATGAAACCCGAATGCTCGAAGGTCTGCGTGCGGGTGTACACCGCGTCGAAACCCTCGATGGCGCCGAACGCGTCGGGCTGCGACTTCTGCACGACCAGCCAGCCGCTTCGGCGCAAGGCATCCGAGCCCATTTTCAGGAACTGCATGCGGACCTCCACCGGGAACGTGTAGTAGTTGGCAGGGGCATGGATCGTGGTCCAGAGTTCGCGGGCGTTGGGGGTTGGCAGGTTGCTGTACGGGCCCAGCAGCATGACCGGGTCGGCGCGGCGCGCCTTGGCCATCACCATCGCCTCGCGTGCTTCGCGCGGCAGGCGACCGCCGGGCGCAGCCGGGTCAGCGGGCAATACCGAGTCGATCCAGTGCGGGTTGAACCAGGTTTGCGGACTCGACGAAGCGCCTGCGCGCCAGGTGGCCCAGCCGAAAACGCTCGCCCAGCCGACAAGGCAGACCAGCAGGCCCATCGCCAGCCCGCGTGGAAATCCATCTGAACGCGACCACACATAAAGCAGCACCAGCAGCAGCATGGGCAGCAGGTTAAGGATGTTGTTGTCGTGGCTGCGGCCCAGGAAGTACGAGAACGTCGCCCAGGCCAGCAACAACAGCACGAGCCCATGACGCGATGCGGGCTCGTTGCCTTCACTGCGGAAGGCGCGCCAGTTGGCCCATGCCCCCACGGCGATCGCTGCGCCAAAGAAAACGATGGTTCCCCGCCAGTTGATCGGTAACACGCCCGGAGGCATCAGCACATAGGCGAAGAGCCCCAGGATCGTCGGCGTCGTGCGGTAGATCAGCCAGTAGCCCGCCAGGAACAGTACCACCCAGATGGCCATGACCAGCACCAGCATGCCGACGCTGCGCAAGAGGGTCGCCAGCACCGGGGAGGGCGTTGCATTGTCAGCGGCGCGTGCCTGCTGCATCAGGATGTAGGCGGGCCACCAGATGCAGGTCGCATAGAACGCGGACTCCATCGACCAGAGCGCCGCCAGTCCCCACGCGATGTGCCCGAGTGCGTAGGGGAATTCGCCTTCGGCGCGGTCGGCGCGGATCACGAACGCAGCCAGCATCAGCGCGGGCAGAAAGCGCATGCCGGAAACCGATGGCGTGCCAGACACCAGCGTCAGGGTCGGCGGGTACGAGGTCCACAGAAAGCAGCACGCGATGCACAGCACCAGCACGCAGGCCCATTGGGCGGGGCTGTGTGCCCTGGACACGCGCAAGGCAAGCCGTGCGATAAGGCCCGCGTACAACAGCGATGTCACCCCGATCAGGTAGTACGCGCCTGTCCAGCAGGTTTCACCGCAGGCTGCGGCAATGAGCGCCGTGGGGCCGAGCCCGTACTGCAGGGGAAAGTCGCGGAATGCCCGTATGCCGGTGAGCAGGACTTCGGCAGGGCCGATGTAGGCGCCCCAGTGGTGCCATGCGACATCGGTGGTGAAGTGGGAGAAGGTGCTGAAGCTGAGTGCGACGGCCAGGGCAGTGAAGATGCCGATCAGCAGCGCCTTCCATCCGGCCGACACCACGAGGCCGTTCGCAGGCCGGCGCGCGAGCACGAAGAGGGGAAGGGCCGCGATCGCGAGGAAGGCTGCGATTTCGCCTGCTGTGATCGTCATGGCCCAACCGCCGTCATGCCTCCACCACGGAAGCACTGCCGACACCAGCAATCCCACGACAACTCCGAAGCCAAGGGCCACGCCGTTGCGCGAACTGCCGTCCGGTTCAGGCTGGATGTCCGTGCTCGCCGCACGCTGCCAGCGCAGGGTCAACGGCCAGAGCGCCAGCAGCAGGCCGATGACGGCATAAGCCAGCAGCGCTGGAAGCTTCTCACCCATGAAACACTTTCATCGTCGCCATCACGGGGCGCATCTAGCGGGCTTTTCCGTCAGGCAGCAGTTCAGTCGCCTTGCCGTTGCGGATCATCGACGCGCGGATCAGGCGCGGCCGACCCTTGACCTCGATCATGATCTTGGCGACGTATTCACCCACCAGCCCGATCGCAAAAAGATTGAGCGAGCCGAACAGCAGCGTCGTGATCAGCATCGTCGTGATACCGCGCGGCGCGATATCGGGAATCATGATTCGCAGCATCGCCACGACGAAGGCCGCAAGCAGTGAGAGGCCGAGCAGGACCACACCGGTTGCGGTCAGCAGGGTGAGCGGCGTATTGCTGAACGAGAAGATGCCCTTCTTGGCCCAGTCGATGTTGCGCAGGAGGCTGTTGGTCGAGGTGCCGAACATGCGCTCGGGGCGAACGTAGTCCACGCCGGTCTGGCGAAAGCCGACATAGGCGCGCAGCCCGCGCACGAACAGGTCGCGCTCGGGGCAGTTGAGCAGCCAGCCGACCACGCGCCGGTCCATCAGCGAGAAGTCGCCCGCATCGAGCGGAATGTTCACGTAGCTGAAGGCTGCGAACACGCGGTAGAAGGCTTTGTACATGACGCCCCAGCGCCACGACATCTCGCGCTTGACGCGGCGTCCGTACACCACGTCGTAGCCCGCGCGCCATTGCTCGTGGAACTGCTCGATCAGCTCGGGCGGGTCCTGCAGGTCGCCGTCGAGCAGGACCACGGCCTGCTTGGTCGAGAGTTCCATGCCGCTGCGAAACGCCATCTGCGAGCCGAAGTTGCGCGAATGCGAAATGCCGATCACGCGCGGATCGGTGGCGCTCAGTTCACGGATGACCTGCGCGCTGTCGTCGGGGCTGCCATCGTTGACGAAGATGATTTCGTAGTCGATGCCGAGCTTGCGAAACACATCGGTCAGGCGCCTGTGCATGACGGGAATCGCCTGCGCATCCTTGTAGCAGGCGATGATCGCCGAGACACTGCGGCGGCGCGACGCGGGTTCCTTCTTGCTGCTCGACGAGAAGTCGGCGTCGCTCAGTTGCGCCACCCAGCCCGACATCGACTTCAGACCCTGGGCCAGCGGGGTGGTGGCTTGCCATCCAAGTGCGTTTTTGGCCTTGCCCGGGTCCGCATACCAATCAGCCAGGTCCCACGCACGGCCTTCCATCGAGCCGAACTGCGGCTTTGCTTCGATGGAGAACAGCTCACGCGTCGTCTCGGCCAGGTCGGCGATCGTGGTCTTGATGCCCGAGCCGATGTTGAAATCTTCGCCGTAGATCTGCGGATGCATCTTCACGGCAGCGGTGATGAACGCTGCGCAGACGTCGTCTACATGAACGAAGTCGCGCGAGATGCGTCCGTCGACGAAAGGCGGCAGCTTGCCCTTGAGCGCCTGGCGCAGCAGGTTGGGGATCAGGCGCGATGTGTCTTCGAGCGGGCCGTAAACCGAGTACAGGCGCAGGTTGGCGCAGGGAAAGCCGCGCTTCTTGCCCATGTAGCGCAGGAAACCCGCGGCTGCCACCTTGGACGCGGCGTAATGGCTGTTGGGCTCGCACACGCTGTCTTCGGCAGGCGCCGTGCAGTTCTCGCCGTATTCCGACGAGCTGCCTGCATGGATGAACGCGGCGAACGGCCGCTGCGCCAGCAGGTTCACCAGGTTCACGATCGACTGGTAGTTGGTCAGGTGGATGAGGCCCGGGTCTTCCTCGAACGAATAGGCACCGTAGGCGACGCAATCGAAGACGGTCTGCGGCGCAACGCTCTCCACGAGATTCTTGGCCGCCGACACATCGTTGAGGTCGCACGCGATGACCTGCTCATCGGTCAGTTCGGCCAGTCGCCAGTTCTTTTCGTGCAAGACGACGGCATACACATCGGACCGGACCGCAGCGATCATCTTGACCAGGTTGGCGCCGATGAAGCCGGACGCGCCGGTCACCAGGATGGGGCCGCGCAGTGCGCGCAGGTTCGCTTCTAGCGCTTGCATCTCAGGAGCCTTCTATCGCGGCGAGCACGCTGGCCGCATCGAGTGCCGAGCACTTGCGCAGGTAGTTCTGCGAGCCGTAGCGCTCGAACCGGTGGGCGCGTGCGTAGTGGTGGATCATTCGCGCTTGCAGGGGTGTTTGCGTCATCAGGTGCAGTGCGAGTTCCGCGCCGAAGCTGCCGCGCTGAACGTGCTCTTCGGCGACATGAATCACCCCTGCAGCTTCGATCTGCGCGACCAGTTCGGCGGGCATGGGGTTGGATTGAAGCGGCAGCTCGGCAAGCGCCCACAGGTTGGGCCGCGTGGCTTCTGGCAACTTCAGGAAGGACGCGATATAGGTGCTGGCCAAGGGCCCGACGGCGATCACGACGGGCCCGTTGCCCGATGTCAGCTGACGCCACGGCGCATACGACGGCACTGCGAAGTCCGCAGGCTGCTCGCCGCGACCGAGTCGCAAGTACGCCGGATTCGCGCAGTCGCCCATGCGGTCGATGACGGCGGCGATGTCGTCATCGAACACCGGCACGAACGCGCGAAAGCCGGGCAGCGTGAGCAGCACGCCATAGTCTTCGATGGCGTGATGGGTCGGACCCATCACGCCGTAGCCGTACCCGCCGCCATTGCCGATCAGCTTGACCGGCAGGTCGTGAAAGGCGATGTCGTTGCGAATCTGCTCGAAGGGCCGCGCGTAGCAAAACGGCGCGATGCTGTACACCCACGCTTCGAACCCCTGGCGCGCCATCGCGGCGGCGACCGAGACCATGTTCTGCTCGGCCACGCCCGCATTGATGAAGCGCGAGCCCATTGCAGTTTGCAACGGCTCCAGCGCCATGAAGCCCAGATCACCGGTCAGAAAGACAAGGGTGGGTTTGGCCGCTCGCGCGACGAGCGAATCGCAAAGTTGTTTTCTCACAGCGAAGCGATGTCCAGCGTGGCCTGCGCGAACTGGTCGTTGGACAGAGGCAGGTAGTGCGAATCCATGCGGCGCTCCATGAACGAGACGCCGTGACCCTTCACGGTCTTCATGATGATGATGTTCAGGCGAGGTCCCCGTTTGTTGAGCGCGGACAGGATCGCCTCGGGATCGTGCCCTTCGATCACCTGGATGTCGGCATCGAAGCCCTTGAGGCGCTCCCACAGCGGCGACATCGACGCGATGTCTGCGGTGCTGCCGAAGCCCTGCAAGTCGTTGTGATCGACCAGCACGGCCAGGTTGTCCAGGCGGTGATGGCAGGCGAAGACGAGCGCCTCGAAGGTCGAGCCTTCCTGCCATTCGCCATCGGAGGTCAGGCACACGACGCGTTGTGTGCTGCCCTTGAGCTTGAAGGCGAGGGCCGTGCCTGCAGCGAGCGACAGCCCGTGACCCAGGCTGCCGGTTGCGAAGTGAATGTCGTCGATGCCGCGCGAAGGCGGATGGCCGGCCAGCAGGGTGCCGTCCTTGTGGAAGGTTGTCAGGTCCTGCTCGGTGAGGCGGCCGGCGCTCCACAACGCGACATACAGTGCGCCGGCGCTGTGCCCCTTGGAAAGAATGAACGGATCGCCCGGTTGCAGGTACTCATGGAAGGCGACCAGCATCGCGTCCAGCGACGAGAGGTTTCCCCCCAGATGCCCGACACCGCTTTCGAAGTGCATGCGCACCAGGCGCTGGCGGGCGCGCTTGAAGTTGTCGGGGGAAAGCATAGGGCGCCATTCTAATTGCGCCTCCTGTTCAGCTACGGTGCGGATCGGGGTAGATGAAGCTCTTCAGTCCGTACAGGCCGGTGCGGTCGAAAGGCCGCCACTTGCCTTCGTCCTGGGCAAGCCGGTCGGCCATGGCCCACCACGCGCTGGGGTTCACGCCCAGGCCGATGTGGCTCGCGACGACCTCGATGTTTTCGATATTGCCGTGCAGGTCGGACGGCTTCTGGAAGCTGCCCTGCCACGCGACGATGCCGTCGGTGCGCGAATAGACGCTGGTCGTCGGCACCGGGGGTGCCTGCGCAAGGTCGTACTGCTCATGCTCCCGGTCGAGGCTGCGTCCGCTGGTGAGTTCGTAGATGCGCCATGCGTTGGTCGATTTCGGCGGCCCGGCGAATGGCGTGCCGAGCGTGATCACGCCGCGCACCATGTCCGGCAGTTCCTTGGCAAGTTCGCGGGCGTACACGCCGCCCAGGCTCCAGCCGATCAGGCTGACCTTGCGCCCGGAAATGTTGAAGGCCTCGGTGAGGCTGCGTTTGGCCTGCTCCAGCACGCCCGCGCGCGGGCCGAAGTTGAAGCCCTGCGCCCAGCCCTCGGTCTTGTAGCCGAGCGAGCCGAGATAGGTGCGCAGCGGGATCGTGGTTGCGTCGCTGGCCGAGAGACCCGGGAACACGAGCACGGCGTGGCCGTCGCCCCGTGGAGCGCGCGACAGGGCGGGCCAGGCGGGCAGCACGGCTCCGAATTCAAGCGGCGCGCGAAATTCCATCGCCAGCAATGCGAGGCTGGGCGCCCGCAGGTTTTCGTTGGGGTGTGTCCGTGTTGCCATGGATTGCGGTTACTTCCTTGTGCTTGTTGCGGTCTTTCGGGGTGCGGCCTTCTTTTTCGCGGCTGTGACTCGAGTCTTTGCTTTCGTGGCTGGCTTGGCTGGTGCAGGCGGCGCAGCGGGTGCCGCTGGTGCAGCGAACAAGGCCCGAGCTTCCTCGAACGCTTCTTCAACCGCATCGGCCAGGTCCTGCACATGCGGCACCGCCTTCTTGTCTGCAACGATCCCGAAATCAACGCTGCCCGCATAGGTCTGGATCGTGATGTTGAGAGCCAGTCCGTGAATCACGATCGACAGTGGATGGAACGTGACCATGCGCGCGCCAGCGAGGTACAGCGGCATCTGCGGGCCGGGCACGTTGCTGATTGCGAGGTTGGCAATCGAAGGCAGCCGGTCGGCGATGTCGCCCTTGCCATAGCCCTTGAACAGGGCCTTGGCTGCGCCGCCCACGACCCACGGCGCGAGCAGGCCGGGGTAGTCGGTGGGCAAAACCGATTTCAGGTTCACCAGCGCTTCCTTGACCTTGCCGGTGGAGGCCATGATGGCGTTCATGCGCTTCATCGGGTTGGCCAGGTGCGTGCCCAGGTCGACAACGGTCATCGAAGCCTGGTTGTTCATTTCCTTGTTGCTTTCCTCGCGAAGGCTCACCGGCATGGCCGCAATCAGGGGCTTCTTCGGAATGGTCGCGTGTTTGGCGAGGTACTTGCGCAATGCGGTGGAGCAGATCCACAAGACGATGTCGTTGAACGATCCGCCAACGACTTTCGCCATGGCTTTCGACTCGGCGAAGGGCAGGCTGGCGGTGGCGAACACCCGGTGGCGCGTGATGCCGACATTGAACGGCGTGCGCGGTGCGAGCCCGAGCGGCGACTTGGGCCGCAGGCTGCTGCTGCCTGCATCGCCCTTGACCGATTGGCGCATCACGGCGGCCCCCACCGAGCTGGCGGCGCCGGGCAGCGAGCGCGCGAGCTTGGCGTATTGCGCGAGCGAGTTGGAAAACACCGCGCCAATCATCTCGCCGATCTTGAGGTCTCCGGCCGTGTGCTTCTTGCGCAACGGGTCCGCAGGCGGAACTTCCCTGGGCGTCGGGCTGATGTCCAGGATGGCGTTGGCCAGCACCGTGCCGCCTTTGCCGTCGAGCGCCGCATGGTGGATCTTGGAGTAGAAGCCGACCAGCTTGCCTTCGATCTTCATGCCTGCATCGGGCTTGATGCTGTCGAAGATGTAGAACTCCCAGAGCGGAAATTCCCGGTTGATCAGCTGGCCGTGCAGCTTTGCAGCCATCGCCTGCGCCTGCCGGACCGTTAAGTCCTTGCCCGGCACCTTTCGGATGTGGAACGTGAGGTCGACCGACTCGGCATCGACCCAGGTCGGGTGCCCCAGGTTCAGGGGCATGAAGGCCAGCCGCCTGCTGAAAATCGGCGCGAGGTGCATGCGGGTGGCGATGTGCTGCGTCACCACCTGGTGGAAGCTGCCCTTGAAGTCCCTGGGCAGCTCATAGAGGTTGAGCGAGCCCACGTGCATCGGGGTTTCGGGCGTTTCCAGGTACAGGAACGTCGCGTCCAGGCCGCTCAGTGATTTCATCGGGGTCTCCTGCGCGAGACATTAACCGGGCAGGATGCAGGCGGGTACAGGGTGATACCCGACCCGGGAGGGATCAGAGCCCGCATGGATTGCGGATCAAGTCCGCAATGAATGTGCTTTGGCTGTCATGCCGGACTGGATCCGGCATCCATGACTTCGGGCCTTCAAACGTCACCTGGGTCGGTGCGGCGGCGAAACGGTGTTCGCTGCTCCAGGCTGCCCAGGTAGTTCTCTATGCCCGCACCTTCGCGTTCCAGGAACCGTTCGACGGCATCGGCAAACGCCGGCTGCGCGAGCCAGTGCGCGCTGGTCGTCTTGACCGGCATCAGCGCCCTCGCCATCTTGTGTTCGCCCTGCGCGCCACCCTCGAAGCGATCGAAGCCGTGCTCGATGCACCACTGCAGGGGCTGGTAGTAGCAAGCGTCGAAGTGCAGGCAATCGACCCGTTCGATCGCGCCCCAATAGCGTCCGTAGGCCACCTTCGCAGGTCCGCTCTCATCCACCGCGATCAGGCTGCACGCAATCGGCCGCCGGATGCCGGCTTCATCGGCCCGTTCGCCGATGAACAGCAGCCAGTTTTGCGGCATGTCGCGGGCCACCATGGTGAAGAATTCGCGGCTGAGGTAGGGCGCATTGCCGTGTTCGTAATACGTGCGCTCGTAGCAGCTGTAGAAAAAGTCCCAATCGTCCGCACTGATGTCCTGGCCGCGCGACCACCGGAAAGCAACGCCGGCATCGGCGACCTTGCGCCGCTCCTGCCGGATCTTCTTGCGCTTGTCCTGAGCGAGGCTCGCCAGGAACGCGTCGAAGCTCGTCCAGCCGTTGTTCGTCCAGTGGAACTGAACGGTATGGCGCAGCATCAGCTCCTCTGCGGCACAGGCCGAGATGTCGGCTTGCGCGCCGAACAACAGGTGCAGCGATGAGACCTCTTCCTGTTCGCACCACGCGACCGCCGCCTGGATGAGCAGGCGGCGCGCATCGTCATCCACCGCCATCACACGGGTTCCCGGCACGGGCGTGAACGGAACCGCGATGACGGCCTTGGGGTAATACGCCAGGCCATGCTGCTCATAGGCACTGGCCCAGGCCCAGTCAAAAACGTATTCGCCGTAGGAGTGGCTCTTGAGGTACAGCGGGCAGGCCGCTTGCAGCTCATCGCCGCGCGATAGCGTGAAAAAGCGCGGCTTCCACCCCGATTTCGCAGTGGCGCTACCGCTTTCATGCAGGGCTGCCAGGTACTCGTGGCGCATGAAAGGGCTGGGCTCGGCCTGCTGCGCAAGCAGGGCGTTCCACTGCACGGCATCGACCTCCAGCGGCGAGCCATGCACCCGGATGACATAATCGTTCGAGTCTTCTTTCACTGCTGCCATGGCTCTCAAAATCTGCATTGCCCAACTCAACTTCCTCGTGGGTGACACGGTCGGCAATGCGCAAAAAATCATTGCAGCCGCACACGAGGCCTACGCGCAGGGCGCCCGGTTGCTGCTCACACCCGAACTGTCCATTTGCGGCTATGCGGCCGAGGATCTGTTCCTGCGTCCCGCGTTCATCGCGTCCTGTGATGATGCCGTGAAAACGGTTGCCCGCGAACTGGCCGGGTTAAAGGGCCTGCATGTGGTCGTCGGGCATCCGACCGGTGGCGATGTGCGAAGCAAGTCTGTTGCCGTCCAGCGCCGGTATAACGCGGCGAGCGTGCTGAGCGAAGGCCGCGTGCTCGAAACCTACGCCAAGCGCGAACTGCCCAACTACCAGGTCTTCGATGAGCGCCGCTATTTCACACCGGGGCAGGGCGCCTGCGTGTTCCAGGTCGAAGGCATCAACGTCGGCCTGCTCATCTGCGAAGACGCATGGTTCGATGAACCCGGCCTGCTCGCGCGCAACTCCGGCGCCGAACTGATCGCCGTGCTGAACGCATCGCCGTTCCACGTCGGCAAGGGTGTCGAGCGGGTCGCGCGGATGGCTGAGCGTGCGCGATTCCTGGAGGCGCCGGTCATCTACGCGCATCTGGTCGGCGGCCAGGATGAGGTGGTGTTCGATGGCGGCTCATTTGCCGTCGATGCTACCGGCGAACTGGTGGCGCGCTCGCCCTCGTTCCAGGAGGACCTGTTCTACATCCAGGCCACCCGCCAGGACGGCAAGCCGGCAGGCCTGGCCGTCACAGGCAAGCTCGTGCCCGAGCGATCACCCGAGGCGGACCTCTGGGATGCGCTGGTGCTGGGCGTGCGCGACTACATCGGCAAGAACGGCTTTCCGGGGGTGTTGCTGGGGCTGTCGGGCGGCATCGACTCGGCACTGGTGCTGGCCGTCGCCGTCGATGCGCTCGGCAAGGGCAGGGTGCGCGCCGTGATGATGCCTTCGCCCTACACGGCCGATATTTCATGGATAGACGCCCGCGACATGGCGGCGCGCATGGGTGTGCGCTACGACGAGATTTCGATCACGCCTGAGTTCGAGGCGTTCAAGGCGTCGCTGGCCGGCGAGTTCAAGGGCCTGCCCGAAGACACGACCGAAGAGAACATACAGGCGCGCATTCGCGGCGTGTTCCTCATGGCGCTGTCCAACAAATTCGGCAGCATCGTGCTGACCACGGGCAACAAGAGCGAGATGGCAACCGGCTACTGCACGCTCTATGGCGACATGGCAGGCGGGTTCGCGGTGATCAAGGACCTGCTCAAGACCCAGGTGTTCAAGCTGGCCCGCTGGCGCAACATTCACGACCCGTACGGCACGGGCATCGACCCGATCCCGGACCGCATCATCACGCGCCCGCCCAGTGCGGAATTGCGGCCCGACCAGACCGACCAGGACAGCCTGCCGCCGTACGACATCCTCGATGCCATCCTGGAGCGCTACATGGAAAACGATCAGGGCGTCGAAGAGATCATCGCGGCAGGATTCGACAGGGCCGTGGTGGAGCGAGTGGCCAGGCTGATTCGCATCAACGAGTACAAACGCCGGCAATCTCCTGTGGGCATTCGGGTCAGCCATCGCAGCTTCGGCAAGGATTGGCGCTATCCTATTACCGGAAAGTTTCGCGCCTGAGCGAGACCACAGCAGAAACAAGCAAGTCCCCGAGGAGACCCATGAAACAGATCACCGCCATCGTCAAGCCGTTCAAGCTCGAAGAAGTCCGCGAGGCACTTGCCGATTGCGGCGTCACCGGCCTCACCGTGACCGAGGTCAAGGGCTTCGGCCGGCAGAAGGGCCACACCGAGCTTTATCGCGGGGCCGAATATGTGGTTGACTTTTTGCCCAAGGTGAAGGTGGAGGTGGTCGTGAAGGACGACGACGCAGACCGCTGTGTCGATGCGATCGTCAAGTCCGCGCGCACCGGCAAGATTGGCGACGGCAAGATTTTTGTCACCAGCGTCGAGCGTGTCGTCCGCATCCGCACCGGCGAGACGGACGAGTCGGCGGTCTGAGCCGGACCCTCGGGCAGGTCTTCAGGCCGCCTCGGTTCCGAGTGTGAAGTAGAACGAAGCCCCCGCGTCGGGCTTCGCAACGGCCCAGATACGGCCTGAGTGCCGCGCCACGATTCGGCGCACGTTCGCCAGCCCAATCCCCGTTCCCGGAAATTCCGCCGGTTTGTGCAACCGCTGGAATACGCCGAACAGGTTGGAGGCATAGGCCATGTCGAAGCCGACTCCGTTGTCGCGAACCTCATAGACGATCTCGCCTTCGGGACCGGCCAGCGAGCTGACGACAACATCGGCAACCGGCCGGCGCTCGCTGAACTTGCACGCATTGCCGATCAGGTTGTCCATCACCAGCTGCAAGAGGCGCGGGTCGCCCTGCGCCACCAGGCCGGGCTGAATCCTTGTGTTGAAGATGCGCCCCGGGTATTGACGCTCGCAATGCTCGAACGCCCGGTGCGCCATCGCGCTCAGGTCCACCGGCTCCCAGCGCAGCCTGGTGCGTGTGACCGTGGCAAGCGACAGCAGGGCGTCGATCATTTCCGATGTTCGCTGCACGCCTTCGTGCATTCGGGCCAGGTAATGCGTGGCCCTGGGATCTGCCGTTGGCGAGAGCAGGGCCTCCAGCGCCTGGCTGAATCCGCCGATGGCGGTCAGTGGTGCGCGCAGGTCGTGGGCGACCGAGTACGAAAACGCCTGCAGCTCCTGGTTGGCTGCTTCGAGTTGAGCGGTGCGATGGCGCACGCGGTGTTCGAGTTCGGCGTTGAGGCTGAGGATTTCCTGTTGCTGCGCCCGGGATTCAGTGACGTCCTGGGTGACGCAGAGCACGCCGTCGATGGCGCCGGTGTCGGAACGCAGGACGACCGCATTGGTGTCGACCCAGATCATGCGGCCCTTCAGGCCGACTGCGCGCGCCTGCAGGCGGTGGCTCTCCCCGCGAAGGACCTGCTCGTGCAGCGCCTTGTAACTGTCCCGGTCTTCTTCGTAGACGAAGTCCAGGATACTGCGACCCACGACTTCGCTAGCCGAGTCTGCCTGCAGGATACGCAGCCCAGCCGGATTGATGTCGCGGATACGGCCGTCGGGAGCCAGTATCTTCACGCACTCCGGCTGGTTGTCGATCACGGCCCTCATCCGTGCTTCGCTGGCACGCAGCGCGGCGTCCATCTGGTTGCGTTCGGTCTCGCGTTCGCGCGCCTCGATGGCGAATGAAAAGTTGTCGGCCAGCGAAGTGAACAGGGTCAGTTCGTGCGAGTCGAAATACAGGGGCTCGGCGGCGTAGACGAAGAAAACCGCGACCGGCCGGCCGTCCTGCTTCAGCGGAAACGCACCACAGCTTCGATACCCATGCGCGAGCGCTTCCTTGCGAAAGGCGAACGATTCGGTGTCGGCCTCGATGTCGTTGCACACCGATGCTTCGCCCGTGCGAAACGCCATGCCGCCAGGACCCATGCCAGCGCGGGTGGACGTGTCCGTGACGATGCGAACGCAGTCCACGTAGCCATCGTCCTTGCCCCATCGCGCCACCGGGACCAGTTGGTGGGTCGCGGGGTCGTTGCGCCCTACCCAGGCCATCAGGAACCCGCCGCGTTCGACGGCTATCCGGCATGCTTCCAGGTACAGCTGCTGTTCGCCGGGAATCCGGATGATGGCTTCGTTGATGCCGCTGGCTACGGCATACAGGCGGTTGAGTCGTTTGATCCGGTCGGCCGCCAGCATGGAACGTCCTGATCAGATCTGCGACAACGCGCTTTGGCGGACCGCGAGCCGGCTGGCTTCGGCCAGCGCGGGCAGCAGGACCTGCGGGTCGGTCTCAACGCGAATCAGGTCCAACAGCCAGTCGCCCATGAATCCTTCCTCGACGCCCGTGCGCAGAAAGGCCCGCAGGTGCGCGTAGTAACCGCCCCAGTCGAGCAGTCCGATCGGTTTGTCGTGATAGCCGAGCTGGCGCCAGGTCCAGACTTCGAAGAATTCTTCCAGCGTGCCGATGCCACCGGGAAGGGCCAGGAATGCATCGGCCCGCTCGGCCATCATGCGTTTCCTGTCGTGCATGTTTTCGACAATGTGCAGTTCGGTGCAGTCGCGCTTGGCGTACTCTTTCTCGACCAGCGCACGGGGTATGACACCGATGACTTGTCCGCCCGCAGCGAGGGTGGCGTCGGCCATGACGCCCATGAGGCCGTTGTTGCCGCCGCCGTAGACAAGCTGTCCGCCGTTCTGGCCGATCCAGGTGCCGACCTCGCGCGCAACCCCTTCAAACCGCTCCGGGCCGCGCGAGCCGCAGTAAACGCATAACGAAAATGCCTGGCTCACTGGTCTCCCTGGGTCATGATGTGGGCCTGATTGTCACCCACGCACGGCAGAACTGGGGGGTCAGTCTTTCACGGGCACCAAACGGGTGCCGGCGAGTGCGTCATGCCAGAACTGGCGCTGCGGATGCAGGAAGCTCAAAAATGCCCAGACGACTATCCATCCGCCAACTGCCAGCGAAACCTGGGACGCGCTCAACTTGAGAGGCGCGACGAACGCGATGGGCGGCAGCACCCACAGCCAGCAACAGGCGTACCTGAAGAGCGCGCGCAGCTGACTGGGCGCAACCCCGGTGCGATCCACAACCCGTATGCGCCAGGTGCGCATGGCCAGCGTCTGGCCTTTGGCCCAGCACCAGGTGAAGTAAATGCCGAAGACGATCACAAGAAAGCCGATGAGCAGCGGCCTGCGGTCATCCATCCCGCTCTTCATCTGGCCGGCGATGCTGAAGACGAGGGTGGCGGCAAACGCGATGCCGAAAAGGAGCATGGCTTCATAGAGCCAGCACGCCATGCGTCTGGCGAGCGGCGGCGCCATCAATTGGTGGGAACGCCGGCTGGGCCGGGTTGCTGTGGCAACAGGGTGTTGTGGTCAACCTGGTTGGGCGCCACGGCGATGCGGGGCGTCTTCACGTCCGGCTTGGGTTTGCCTGATTTCGGAACCACGGCGAGCTTGTCAGGATCGACGGGTTTGACCGCTGCGGCGGTTGCGGGCGGCTTGGCGGCGGCGGCAGCTCCGGCCAGCTTTTTCTTTTCTTCGGGCGGCAGCGCCTGGTAAGCCTCCCACTTGGCCCGTTTGTCGTCCGGGGCGAGTTTTTGGGACTCGCCGAAGTTGAGCCGAGCTTGCGACCGCTGCTGCGGGCTCATGCCGACCCACTCCGTCATCCGGCTGCGCAACTTGGCCTGCTCGGCGGGCGCGAGTTTGGGAAAGTTGTCGGAGAGCGCGAGCCATTTGCGCTTTTGCGCCTCGCTGACCGAGTCCCAGGTACCGGCAAGCGGCGCGAGCACCTCGCGTTGCGCAGGCGAAATCTCGGTCCACGACGGTTTGGTGGTGCGTTTGGTCGCTGCCTTGACGGGCGCACTCGCAGCCTTAGTGCCGGTTGCCCGGCTGGCAGGCGCAGATTGCGCGACCGGTGTTGCCGGCGTGGTCTGTGCCGTGCAGGGACCTGCCAGCGCAAGGAGCGCGAGAAGGGGCAGGGCAAGACGCAAGGGGGACTTCATGGATCGAGAAATGTTGGGTGCTTCGGCCCCAACCTGTCAGCGTTCTACCGTCTTGAGAAACTGGATGAAGCCGGGGTCCGCATAGGCGGCAGGTGGCAGGTCGTCGCTCAGCAACGCCGTGTCGACTTCAGCAACTTCGCTCGCGCGGCGATCGTTCTCGATGCTGTGGATGAGGATGAGGCCCGCAGCCAGCGCGATGAGGGGGAGTGCTGAGCCGATACGGTTCCACAGGCTTTGGCGCTGGTTCCCATCGCCCAGGTTCAGGGCAGCCGCACCGCCGGACATGCTGATCGCAGGTGCGTAGCGAACTTCGGCGACCAGTTTGCGGCGGGCCACCGCCTGCACGCGAGCAGCGCGAAGGCGCTCGCTCAGGTCGTACGGCAACTCGGCCGCGCCGGCCGCCAGGCGGGCTGCCACATGTCGGCCGAAGCTTTCCTGTAGCTGGGCCGGGGTTTGCTGGAGCTGGTTATTGGTCATAGTTGTATTCCCTTTGCCTTCAGTGCTTTACTGAGGGCCTGGACTGCCCGGGAACAGTGCGTCTTGACACTGCCTTCCGAACAACCCATGGCCGCCGCCGTTTCGGCCACGTCCATCTCCTCCCAGTAACGCATCAGGAAGGCTTCACGTTGACGGGCCGGCAGTTCCTGTATCTGCGATTCGATTTCTCGCAAGATTTGCGCCCGTCTGGTGGTGTCTTCTGCGCTCTCTGCCTGCTGTGAGCCTGCTTCAGACGCAAAAGTTTCCAGCAAGTCGAAATCTCCTTCCTCATTGGCCGATTCGAAGTCGCCCATGTTGGAGAAAAGCGCGTTACGGGTCTTTTTCCGGCGGAAGTAGTCCAGGGTGCAGTTCGACAGGATTCGCTGGAACAGCATGGGAAGCTCGTTCGGCGGCTTGTCACCGTAATGCTCGGCGAGCTTCATCATGCTGTCCTGCACGATGTCGAGCGCGGCTTCCTCGTCGCGCACGTGATAGACCGAGCGCTTGAAAGCGCGCTTCTCCACGCTTTTGAGGAAGTCGGAAAGTTCTAGTTCTGTGGCCAAGGAAGGGGCGCCGGGGGCGGCTCGGGATGTCTCTTTTATTGCGGGCGCGCACGCCGTTTTTGAACTGCAGCCGTAAATTATCGCATCGTGAATTGAGGCGGCTCGCGCCTTGTTGTGTTGCAGTGCGATAATGCGGCTGCAATTCAAAAGGCAAACGAGCCCTGATCCGGCGATGCGATAGGCGCGCCCATGGTCTGTGGTTCTAAGTCCCGCACCGGCCTCACAAGGGCGCGCGAGGGGCACCCAAGGTTTTTCGTCAGAGAAAATCACAAAGGTTCATCATGGAAATCTCCAAGGCCGAGCTCACCTCGGCAGCGGCCGCATCGGCCCACGCTGCATCCACTTCGACTTCAGCGTCATCTGCGCCCGAACTTCGCGGCGCCGAAATCCTCATCAAGGCCCTGCAGGCCGAGAACGTCAAGTACGTCTGGGGCTATCCCGGCGGTGCCGTGCTGCACATCTACGACGCGTTCTACAAGCAGGACACCATTCAGCACGTATTGGTGCGCCACGAGCAGGCCGCCGTGCACGCAGCCGACGGCTATGCGCGCGCCACCGGCGATGTCGGCGTGGCGCTCGTCACCTCGGGTCCGGGTGTCACCAATGCAGTGACGGGCATTGCGACCGCCTACATGGACAGCATTCCGATGGTGATCATCACGGGCCAGGTGCCGGTGGCCGCCATCGGCCTGGATGCCTTCCAGGAGTGCGACACCGTCGGCATCACCCGTCCCATCGTCAAGCACAACTTCCTGGTCAAGGACGTTCGCCAGATGGCGGAAGTGCTCAAGAAGGCGTTCCACATCGCACGTAGCGGCCGCCCCGGCCCTGTGGTGGTGGACATCCCGAAGGACGTGTCTTTCAACAAGACCCCTTATCACGGCTATCCCGACAAGGTCGAGATGCGCTCCTACAACCCGGTGCGCAAGGGTCACGGCGGGCAGATCCGCAAGGCCCTGCAACTGCTGATGGCGGCCAAGCGTCCATACATCTACACCGGCGGCGGTGTGATCCTGGGCAACGCCACTGGCGAATTGCGCCAGCTCGTGGACATGCTCGGCTACCCCTGCACCAACACGCTGATGGGCCTGGGCTCGTACCCGGCGACTGACCCCAAGTTCCTGGGCATGCTGGGTATGCACGGCACCATCGAAGCCAACAACGCGATGCAAAACTGCGACGTGCTGCTGGCCGTCGGCGCGCGCTTCGACGACCGCGTGATCGGCAACCCCAAGCACTTCGCGCAGAACGAACGCAAGATCATCCACATCGACATCGACCCGTCGAGCATTTCCAAGCGGGTGAAGGTCGATATCCCTATCGTCGGCGACGTGAAAGACGTTCTCACCGAACTGATCGCGATGATCAAGGAGCTCAACACCAAGCCCGATGCGGCTGCGCTGGGCGCCTGGTGGGAGACCATCAACGCATGGCGTGGCAAGGACTGCCTGAAGTACGACCGCGGCAACAAGGACGTCATCAAGCCGCAGTACGTGCTCGAGACGCTGTACGGGCTCACGAAAGACGTCGATACCTACATCACGTCCGATGTGGGGCAGCACCAGATGTGGGCTGCGCAGTACTACAAGTTCAACGAGCCGCGTCGCTGGATCAATTCCGGCGGCCTGGGCACGATGGGCGTGGGCATTCCCTATGCCATGGGCATCAAGCTCGCCAAGCCCGACAGCGAGGTGTACTGCGTGACGGGCGAAGGCTCGGTGCAGATGTGCATCCAGGAGCTGTCGACTTGCCTGCAATACAACACGCCGATCAAGATCGTGTCTCTGAACAACCGCTACCTGGGCATGGTGCGCCAGTGGCAGGAGATCGACTACGAAGGCCGATACAGCAGCAGCTACATGGACGCGCTGCCCAATTTCGTGAAGCTCGCCGAGGCGTACGGACACGTGGGCATGCTGATCGAGCATCCGCGTGACGTGGAGCCCGCGCTGAAAGAGGCGCGCAAGCTCAAGGACCGCACGGTGTTCATGGACTTCCGCACCGACCCGACCGAGAACGTCTTCCCGATGGTGAAGGCGGGCAAGGGCATTACCGAGATGCTGCTGGGAAGCGAAGACCTTTAACCAACATCCGCAGCACACGAGCCTGTCATGCCGGACTTGATCCGGCATCCATCGTCGATCAATCGCAGGTGGATTGCGGGTCAAGCCCGCAATGACAGGGTTAATTTGAAGACGAATCTATTGTCCGGCGAGCCTGCGCATTACCGTGCGCAGGGGAGGCCGGCGAAAAGAGGAATCACACAGACATGAAACACATCATTGCCGTCCTGCTGGAAAACGAGCCCGGTGCTCTTTCCCGCGTCGTGGGCCTGTTCTCGGCTCGCGGCTACAACATCGAATCGCTCACGGTGGCGCCCACCGAAGACCCGTCGCTTTCGCGCATGACGATCCAGACCACCGGGTCGGACGACGTCATCGAGCAGATCACCAAGCACCTGAACCGCCTCATCGAGGTTGTGAAGGTTGTGGACCTCACCGAGGGCTCGTACACCGAGCGCGAGCTCATGATGGTCAAGGTGCGCGCCGTGGGCAAGGAGCGCGAAGAGATGAAGCGCATGGCTGACATCTTCCGCGGCCGCATCATCGACGTGACCGAGAAGAGCTACACCATCGAACTCACCGGCGACCAGGGCAAGAACGACGCCTTCCTGGAAGCCATCGACCGCACCGCGATCCTGGAGACGGTTCGCACCGGCTCCAGCGGCATCGGCCGCGGCGAACGCATCCTGCGCGTGTAGAGGATGACCCACCCCCGAAGCGCCTGCGGCGCCTCCCCCTCAAGGGGGCGCCACTAGCGGCCCGGCAAAGCCGGTTCCGCAGTGGCCCCCCTTTTACGATTGACTGATTTTTTTGGAGAGCACTATGAAGGTTTATTACGACAAGGACTGCGACCTGAGCCTCATCAAGGGCAAGACGGTTGCCATCATCGGCTACGGCTCGCAAGGCCATGCCCACGCACAGAACCTGAACGACAGCGGTGTCAAGGTCATCGTCGGCCTGCGCAAGGGCGGCGCATCGTGGCCCAAGGTCGAGAAGGCCGGCCTGAAGGTCGCCGAAGTCGCGGACGCCGTGAAGGCCGCTGACGTCGTGATGATTCTCCTGCCCGATGAGCAGATCGCACAGGTGTACAAGGACGACGTCGAGCCGAACATCAAGCAGGGCGCGTCCCTGGTGTTCGCGCACGGCTTCAACGTGCACTACGGCTTCGTGACCCCGCGCGCCGATCTGGACGTGTGGATGGTTGCGCCCAAGGCACCGGGCCACACGGTTCGCGGCACCTACGCCCAGGGCGGCGGCGTTCCCCACCTGGTCGCCGTGAGCCAGGACAAGTCCGGCAAGGCGCGTGACCTGGCGCTCAGCTACGCGATGGCCAACGGTGGCGGCAAGGCCGGCATCATCGAGACCAACTTCCGCGAAGAAACCGAAACCGACCTGTTCGGCGAGCAGGCCGTTCTGTGCGGCGGCACCGTCGAGCTGATCAAGGCCGGCTTCGAGACGCTGGTGGAAGCCGGCTACGCGCCCGAAATGGCGTACTTCGAGTGCCTGCACGAGCTCAAGCTGATCGTGGACATGATCTATGAAGGCGGCATCGCCAACATGAACTACTCGATCTCGAACAACGCCGAATACGGCGAGTACGTGACCGGCCCGCGCATCGTCACCGAAGAGACCAAGAAGGAAATGAAGCGCGTTCTCAAGGACATCCAGTCCGGCGAGTACGCCAAGAGCTTCATCCTGGAAAACCGCGCTGGAGCGCCAACCCTGATTTCCAGGCGCCGCATCATGGCCGAGCACCAGATCGAGACCGTGGGCGAAACGCTGCGCGCGATGATGCCCTGGATCAAGAAGAACAAGCTGGTCGACCAGACCCGCAACTAAGCCGTCCCTGCGTTGTCATTGCGGGCTCGACCCGCAATCCATGCAGTTGGAAGTCATGGATCCCGGATCAAGTCCGGCATGACAGCCTTCGTGGTCACTTTGATGACAGCTTCCCAGGCCGCCTTCGGGCGGCCTTCCTTTTGCTCTTACACTCGTTGCCATGCACGACGGCAACGATCACCACGACCACATGTCCACACACGGCGTTGTGGTGCGCAAGCGGCGCAAGGGCATCTACATCCTGCCCAATCTCTTCACGCTGGCCGCGCTTTTTGGCGGTTTTTACGGCATCGTGATGGCCATGGACGGCCGCTTCGACCAGGCGGCCGTCGGCGTTTTCTGCGCGATGGTGCTCGACAGCCTCGATGGCCGAGTGGCCCGCATGACCAATACGCAGAGCGCCTTCGGCGAGCAGATGGATTCGCTGTCGGACATGGTGTCTTTCGGTGCTGCACCTGCATTGATTGCGTACACGTGGTCGCTCAAGGACCTGGGGCGCTGGGGCTGGATTGCGGCATTCGTTTATTGCTCCTGCGCGGCACTGCGTCTGGCACGATTCAATGTCAACACGGCAGTGGTCGACAAGCGTTACTTCCAGGGGCTGCCGTCACCTGCCGCCGCTGCTTTGCTCGCCGGCTTCATCTGGGTCATGAATGATATGGGCATCGCGGGCCCGCAGCTTTCATGGTACGTGTTCGCGCTGGCTCTGTACGCGGGGCTGACGATGGTCACCAACGTGCCGTTCTACAGCTTCAAGGACATCCAGATGAAAAAGAGCGTGCCGTTTGCCGTGGTCGTGCTGATCGCGCTCGGTATCGCCATCGTGAACATTCATCCGCCCATCGTGCTCTTTGGCATGTTCGTGATTTATGGCTTGTCCGGCTATGCGGTGTACGCATGGCGCCGTGCCAAGGGTCAACGCGCCAGCGTGATCAGCACTTCGACTGACGAGCCGGAAGAAAGCGGTCTGCACCGCTGAACGAGCGCCGTGACTGCCGCGGTGTAGCGAGCCAGCAGACTGGCGAGCCAAAAGGTCGATGAGACTTTTGTCCGGCCGCGATCAGGTTCATTCGCGCGGGCTTTCCCCCAGACTCCTGTTTTTTCAAGATCGGGAGGACGCGAGATGATTCATGGCCAAGGCGGCATCGGGAACCAGCAGCAAATTCAAACTCCTGCAGGGGGCAACTCGACTGCGTTCGGGCGGCGTACAAGTCAGCTCCCAACGGCAGGAGGTGTTCGAGCTTCTGTTGCCACATTCCACATCCAGGTTGTTGACCGGGAGCAGGAGATGCTCTCGTTGCAGCTCCAGGATGCGGTTGCCCGCGTGATCCCCGCTGCAGCCGACCCCCACGCGTTCGTCAGGGCAGTCATCGATGCGACGAATCGTTGCGCGGCTTACCTGGCGTGTTGCGCAGATCGCGATCTGCCAGTTCCTGCTGCCATCGGTCGGAAAGTAGACGCATTCGTGTCGTCGCTCAGGCGATTGCTCAAGCCTGGACAGACGCCGCTCAACCGGCTCGACTTCGAGCAGTTGCAGAATCTGGGCGAGTGCTTCTGCGATGAGATTTTTGAGGGTTCCGGCCTCGACGATTCGGTCAACCTGGAACTCGACTCGTTCGGCGACGACGGCGAGCGGCGGGTTGGACTCCATGTGGCTCCGGCACCGGACGCCGATCAAGCTCCGGTCGCCCATCAACTCGCCCAGATCCAGAAAGCATTGGAGGATGCGGTTGACGAGGTGAGTGCCTGCGCATCAATGCCTTACGATTTCCTCAGTGCGGCCTGCGATGCCGTTGCAAGCTATCGTCAGGGGCTTGCGCTGTGCGAGCAGCATGCCTTGCCGGTTCCTGCACGCCTGAGTCAGGAGTGGACCGAGCTTCGCGAAGTCCTGGCCTACCATTCGGTCTCCGGAGCTTTGCCCCTTGCCGGGTTGGACATGTCCCAGTTGGGCGTCCTTCACGATGTAGCCGCTGTGCTGGAGTCCGAGGCGCTGAGCAGTTCCATCCTGGACGAGTACCGGGCCCTCGCTCAGGATTTCAGTTCGAACATTCGGCTCCTTGATCGTTCGATACGTTTAATGGCGGACGAGCAGCTCGCTCAGGTCGCGGCAGTCAGCAGGAGAGCGGGGCTGCAGACCGGCGGTGTTGGGGGCGAAATCGTTGCGCGCGGAATGGAGAGTCGTGCGCCCAGGCTCAACCAGGAGCGCAACAGTCTCAAGGCCGAATTCGCCCGGGCTGTGGCTACTGCAACCCATCCCGGCACGCCTGCGGCTGAACTTGTCGACGCGGTGGTTGCCGCCGACCGGCTGCACGAATCCTACATGGCGCATTGCGAGCAAGACGACGCACCTATCGCCGTCAGGCTGGAGCTGCGCCCTGCGCTCATGGATCTCCACAACACATTGCGCGGCCTGTTCATCGCAGGACACCCTCCATTGAACAAGCTGACGGACCGGTCACTTGTGATGCTGTCCGCAGCGCTGCCACCGACACTCTCGGGGGTGGTTGACCAGGAAAGCGATCAGCTTGCAGCCGCGCATACAGCCAGCATGAATCAGATCGCAAGCCTTGGCATGGTCGCGATGAGCGATGCGGACCTGAAGCGAGCATTGGAAGTGGCCGTCCGCCGCGAAGCACGAAACGAGACCCCTCCAGCTGCAATCCACGCACATCTTCTGGGGCGTCGCGATGCCTGGGAGCGGGGCGAGGCCCTCCTGGAGGCGGCTGACACGGCGATCGGTGCTGCCCCATCGCATTCAGTGATCGTGCGGGCAGTCACCGGGGTTGCCACGCAGTGGGCTCGATACACCGCCATCTGTACGGAGCATGGTCTTCCCATCCGGTCGGATGTTTCGGATAGGTTGGCGCGACTCAGATCGGTATTGCTGGAGGTGCTCGTCCCGGGCGCCGGTCCCTTGGTTCAGCTGGATCTCTCCACTGTTCCTGAATTCGGCCGTGCGCTGACCACGCTTTCATTCGCGGATGTGGCCCAGGTCGTTGCGCGGGAGATCCTGCGGGTCCAGGTGGCGACCAGAGTCGGCTTGACAGTGCTTGGGGAGTCAGGTTTGGATGCAATGGAACTTGCGCAGCTGCGTGAGCTGCGGGACAACCTCCAGCGCATCGAGCCGATATCGCCCATCTTGCGCATGATCAAAGAGCGGATCTCGCGCCTTGAGGATCAGCAACAGCCAGGCACCGGGAAGTAGCCAGGCATGTGCTACATTTGCGCGATGAACCGAATTTCGCTGGCACTACTGCTATCTCCCCACGGGCGGAGACGGTAGCGCACGCGCAATTACCCCAAAGTAATCCAACCAGTCTTAGGCCCGTTTGCACCAGCAGCGGGCCGTTTTGTTTTGGGCTGCTGGTTTTGAAGCCACTTGAAAGTCACGAACATGTTGAAGCAAGCTTCCAGCAAATACCGCGCCTTCCCCCCGGTACGACTTGCCGATCGAACCTGGCCCGACGCGGTGCTGACCCGCCCACCCGTGTGGTGCAGTGTTGACCTGCGAGACGGCAACCAGGCGCTGATCGAGCCCATGGATATTGCGCGGAAGCTGCGCATGTTCGAGATCCTGGTGAAGATCGGATTCAAGGAAATCGAGGTCGGGTTTCCTTCTGCCTCACAGGTCGAGTTCGAGTTCGTGCGCAAGCTGATCGACGAGAGCCTCATTCCAGACGATGTGACGATCCAGGTGCTGACGCAGGCGCGCGAGCCCCTGATCCGTCGCACGTTTGAAGCGCTTGAAGGTGCGAAGAGGGCGATCGTTCATCTGTACAACGCGACGGCGCCTGTGATGCGCCGCGTGGTGCTGGGGCTCGATGAAGACGGCATCGTTGAACTCGCGACGAGCCAGGCGCGGCTGTTCACGGAACTTGCAGCGAAGCAGCCGGGTACGCAGTGGACCTTCCAGTATTCGCCGGAGATGTTCTCGGGCACCGAGCTTGCGTTTTCCAAGCGGGTCGTGGATGCAGTAACGGACGTCTGGCAGCCGACGCCGTCGCACAAATGCATCGTCAACCTGCCTTCGACGGTGGAGCATTCCACGCCGAACATCTTCGCCGACATGATCGAGTGGATGCACTGCAATCTTGCGCGGCGCGACTCCATCGTGCTGTCGGTTCATCCGCATAACGATCGCGGAACCGGCACCGCAGCGGGCGAATTCGCCGTGATGGCGGGTGCTGACCGGCTTGAAGGCTGCCTGTTCGGAAACGGCGAACGCACCGGCAACCTCGATCTTGTCAACGTCGCATTGAACCTCTATTCGCAGGGCGTCGATCCAGGTCTCGACTTTTCCGACATCGACGAGATTCGCCGCACCGTGGAGCACTGCAACCAGCTTCCGGTGCACCCTCGCCATCCCTACGCGGGCGACCTGGTGTACACCTCCTTTTCAGGTTCGCACCAGGACGCGATCAAGAAGGCCTTCTCTGCCCGCAAGGAGGGTGACATCTGGGACATGCCTTACCTGCCGCTCGACCCCAAGGACCTGGGCCGCAGCTACGAAGCGGTGATTCGTGTGAACAGCCAGTCGGGCAAGGGCGGTATCTCGTACCTGCTCGAAAGCGAATACGGTCTCGAGCTGCCGCGCCGGCTGCAGATTGAATTCAGCCAGGTGGTGCAATCGGTCATGGATGCGACTGGCAAGGAGCTCACGGCCCACGACATCTTCGACCTGTTCGAGCGCGAGTACGGCGTTCACAGCATCGCGGCGCCCGAGCACCAGGTGCTCCAGGAAGTGCAGGGCGCGCAAGCCGCGGAGCCCGGCAACGGCAAGCGCGTGGCGCTGAAGGCCGAGGTGGAAATTTCGGGGCGTCGGCTGACGGTGCAAGGCGCAGGCAACGGACCAATCGACGCCTTTGTCGAGGCGTTGGCAACGGCCAGCGGTGAATCCATCCGCGTGCTCGACTACCATGAGCACGCCATCGGTTCGGGTGCGAACGCACAGGCCGTGGCATACCTCGAACTGCGCATCGGCGAACGAACCCTCTTTGGCGTCGGCATGGATTCGAATATCGTTTCGGCTTCGCTCAAGGCCATCGTTTCGGGCCTGCAGCGGGCAACGGCAGCAAACAAGGACGCAGCATGGCAGACCAACTGATCATTTTCGACACGACGCTGCGCGACGGCGAGCAATCGCCGGGCGCTTCGATGACCAAGGACGAGAAGCTGCGCATCGCGCGCCAGCTGGAGCGGCTCAGGGTCGATGTGATCGAGGCGGGATTTCCCGCCAGCTCCAACGGCGACTTCGAAGCCGTGCAGGCGATTGCCAATGCGATCCGCGAATCGACGATCTGCGGCCTTTCGCGTGCCAACGACCGTGACATTTCCCGTGCAGCGGAAGCACTCAAGGGCGCGGCGCGCGCCCGGATTCATACGTTCATCGCAACGTCGCCGCTCCACATGGAGAAGAAGCTGCGCATGACGCCGGACGAGGTGCATGAGCAGGCGAAGCAGGCCGTACGTTTTGCTCGCAACCTCTGCGGCGACATCGAGTTCTCGCCGGAGGATGGCTATCGCAGCGACATGGATTTTTTGTGCCGCGTGCTCGAGACCGTCATCGCCGAAGGCGCAACCACGATCAACGTGCCCGACACGGTGGGCTATGCGGTGCCCGAGCTGTACGGCCAGTTCATCAAGACATTGCGTGAGCGCGTTCCGAATTCCGACAAGGCGATCTGGTCGGTGCATTGCCACAACGACCTGGGCATGGCGGTGGCCAATTCGCTGGCCGGCGTGAAGATCGGCGGCGCTCGCCAGGTCGAGTGCACCATCAACGGCCTGGGCGAGCGCGCAGGCAACTGCTCCCTCGAAGAGATCGTCATGGCCGTGAAGACGCGCAAGGACTACTTCGGCCTGGAGATGAACATCGACACGAAGCACATAGTCGCGGCCAGCCGGATGGTGAGCCAGACCACGGGCTTCGTTGTGCAGCCAAACAAGGCGGTGGTGGGCGCAAATGCCTTTGCGCATGCCAGCGGCATCCACCAGGACGGCGTGCTCAAGGCGCGCGACACCTACGAGATCATGCGGGCCGAAGACGTGGGCTGGAGCGCCAACAAGATCGTGCTGGGCAAGCTGTCGGGGCGCAATGCGTTCAAGGCGCGCTTGCAGGAACTCGGTGTGTCGATGGAAAGCGAGGCAGATGTGAACTCGGCGTTTGCGCGATTCAAGGAACTCGCGGACCGCAAGAGCGACATCTTCGACGAGGACATCCTCGCGTTGGTTGCCGACGAAAGCGTTGTGCACGACAACGAGCAGTACGGTTTCGTTTCGCTGGCCCAGCACAGCGAAACCGGAGAGCGTCCGCACGCGGCGGTTGTGTTCACGGTGGACGGCAAGGAAGTGCGCGGCGAGTCCGACGGCAATGGTCCCGTCGATGCGTCACTCAAGGCCATCGAGTCGCACGTCAAGAGCGGCGCCGAGATGGTGCTGTATTCGGTCAACGCGATCAGCGGCTCAACGGAGAGCCAGGGCGAAGTCACTGTCCGGCTTCAGAACTCCGGACGGGTTGTCAACGGCGTGGGCTCCGATCCGGACATCGTCGTTGCCTCGGCCAAAGCTTATTTAAGCGCGCTCAACAAGTTGCAAAGCAAAGCTGATCGAGTGGCTGCCCAGGGGTAGGAAATACCCTACAGCCCACGAAGTCGCCTTAGGAAAGTTACACAAGTCTTTGATCTTGTGTAACTTTTTCTTTGTGGCTAAACTCTGCCGGTCGTTGTTGCGTTTTAGGAGACTACCGGATGTATCAAAAGGCTTCGTGCGCGATGCAAAACAAGCTCAGCCGTTTCGTCCAGGCGCTCCTCGCAGTGGCGGTGGTCATCAGCTTTGCTCCCTCTGCCGCTGAGGCAGCGCCTCGCAAGGGCACCGTCGCCAAGAAGTACGAGTCCAAGCGCGTCTCCCGCACCTTCATCGCCGCCAAGCGTTCAGCGCGGCAAGTGGTTCACGCAGCCGTTCCAGCCCGCCTTTCGTTCGGCCAGCTTGCCGGCTTGCACGCCTCGCAGGACCCACTGGATCTCAAGTCGAGCGTCGCCCTGGTCATCGACCAGGACACACGTGAAGTCCTTTTCAGGAAAAACGATTCGGCCGTGTTGCCGATCGCATCCCTCACCAAACTCATGACCGGCCTGGTGATCAGCGATGCAAAGCTGCCCATGGACCAGGCCATCGAAATCACCCAGGATGACGTCGACACCGAAAAGGGCAGCAGCTCGCGCCTGAAGGTCGGCACGGTGCTTTCGCGCGGCGAGTTGATGCACCTGGCGCTCATGTCCAGCGAGAACCGTGCAGCCCATGCACTGGGTCGCACGTATCCCGGCGGCCTGAACGCGTTCGTCTCCGCGATGAATGCGCGCGCGAAATTGATCGGCATGAACGACACGCGCTATGTCGAGCCGACGGGCTTGTCCAGCAAGAACCAGTCAAGCGCACATGATCTCGTCATGCTTGTTTCCACGGCCCACAGCGACCCGGTGCTGCGCGAATTGAGCACGTCACCCGGCCACCAGGTGGCAGTGGGCAATCGCACGCTGCAGTACAACAACACGAACCGGCTGGTGAAGAACCCTGACTGGGAAATCGGCCTGCAAAAGACGGGCTACATCTCCGAAGCAGGCCAGTGCCTGGTGATGCAGGCCAAGGTCGCGGGCCGCAAGCTGATCATGGTGTTCCTGGATTCGGCCGGCAAGTTGAGCCGCATCGGCGACGCTGAACGCGTTCGCAAATGGGTCGAGACCCAGCCTGCAGGTCACGGTGTCAGCACGGTGATCCGGCAGGTGAACGGCTGAAGGGCTTGTCATGCCGGACATGATCCGGCATCCACCGCCTAGCGGCTCAGGCCGCTGATTTTCAAGCGTGGCCGGTGGCCGACGTCTTGTGCCCTAGCGCAGACGATATCTCTTTCGCGGTCGTCTGCAACTTCCCGAGCCAGCTTTCGTCCAGCCTGTCGGCGGGTGCGGAAATCGACAGTCCCGCCACCAGCCTGTCCTGGTCGTCATAGATGCCGGCTGCCATGCAGCGTACGCCCAACTCCAGTTCCTCATTATCACGGGCGATGCCGTATTGGCGCGCCTTGGCAAGTTCCCGTTCAAGGATGGGTAGCTGCGTGATGCTGTTGCGGGTGTGACCGGCCAGCCCGGTTCGCGTCGCGTAGGCGCGCACCCGGGTTGGGTCGTCCGCCGCCAGGAACAGCTTTCCGGTTGAGGTCAGATGCAGCGGCGCGCGGCCACCGATGGCGCGAACAACCTGCATGCCGGAGCGCTCGCTGAAGGCCCGCTCGATATAGACGATCTCGTCTCCCTGCCGCATGCTCAGGTTGACGGGTTGCTGAATCAGTTTGTGCAGCTCGCGCATCGGCGTCAGCGCTGCGTCTCGAACGTTCAGCCGGCCCTTCACAAGGTTGCCCAGCTCCAGCAGGCGCATCCCTAGCCGGTAATTGCCGGCCTCCGGCCTGTCCACGAAACGCCCGGTCGCCAGGTCGTTCAGGATTCGGTGGGTGGTGGAAGGGTGCAGGCCCGTCTTCTCGCTGATTTCCTTGAGCGATACGGCTTCCTCGCGCGAGGCAAGCACGTCGATGAGCGCAAACATTCGCTCGATCACCTGGATCGTGGGGGTGGCCGGTGCGCCGCTATCGCGTTTTCTCATGACAGGCCCGAAGAATCAGTGGGGGCCAATTTTATCATGTGAAATTTTCGATTCAAGACTCCGAAGCGGGAGCCACCCAATGGCCGTCGATGAGAACTTCGTGCGGGTTGAACCGTGCCTTGTAGTTCATCTTCGGGCTTTGGCCGATCCAGTAGCCCAGGTACACATGCGGCAGGTTCAGCCGCCTGGCCTGCTCGATTTGCCACAGCACGCTGTAGGTGCCGTAATTGGCCGAGGCATCCGGCTCGTAGAACGTGTACACGGCTGAAATGCCGTCATTCAGCACGTCCAGTATCGAGACCATCCGAAGCGCACCCGCAGACCCATCGGGCATCGTTTCGCGAAACTCCACCAGACGCGAATTCACCCGGCTCTGCAAGAGAAACTGTGTGTACTGGTCGATGCTGTCGTGGTCCATGCCGCCGCCCGCATGACGCCCCGTCTGGTAGCGCAGATAGAGCTGGTAGTGCTCGGGGACGAAACAGAGTTTGAGCACGCGCACCTGCAAATCGGAGTGCCTGGCGCGCGCGCGGCGCTGGCTGCGATCGGGCTTGAATTGCGCAGCCAACACCCGAAGCGGCACGCACGCACGGCACCCATCGCAGTAAGGCCGATACGTGAACATGCCGCTGCGGCGAAACCCGGTGGTGACGAGGTCGGAATACGCGTCGTTGTTGATCAGGTGGCTGGGGGTGGCTACCTGCGAGCGTGCCAGCTTGCCCGGCAAGTAACTGCACGGGTAGGGCGCCGTGGCATAGAACTGCAGGGTCTGGAGCGGAAGGTCCTTGAGGTGCGTCAAGCTCTTGTCTTCGCTGGCAGAAGTTCATTCCAGTATACGGGGTCGAACCCCCACGCCGGCCCGGGCTCGCGGACCTTCTGTGCGACTTGTGCCACAAACTCGGCCCTGGGGATCTCCCTGGCGCCCAGTGACGCAAGATGCGTAGTGTTCTGCTGGCAGTCGATGAAGTCGATTTCGTGGTGGAGGCACAAGGCGCAAAGCGCCGCGAGCGCAATCTTCGATGCGTCGGTCTGCCGGGCAAACATCGACTCGCCGAAGACAGCCCTGCCGATGGCGATGAAGTACAGGCCGCCCACCAGTTCGCCGTCAATGAAAGTCTCGACGCTGTGCGCATGGCCGGCGCGGTGAAACGCCTGGTACGCCTGGACCATCGGCGCAACGATCCATGTGCCCGACTGGCCGGGGCGCTCGCTCGTCGAGCAGGCCCGGATCACCTCATCGAACGCACTGTCGATGCGCACCTCGCAGCTGGGCCGGATGGCAAAGCGCTCCAGCGTCTTTCGAAGCGACCGGTGCAGCCTGAACTGCGCCGGGTACAGCACCATGCGCGGGTCGGTGCTCCACCAGAGCGTCGGCTGGCCTTCGCTGAACCACGGGAAGATGCCGCTGGAGTACGCCCGGTGCAGCGTCTCCACATCGAGCGCACCGCCAGCCGCGAGCAGGCCCGGCGCGGGCTCTTGCGGGCCCCACGCGCGCGAGACGTCGGGGAAGGGATCGCCGGGATCGAGCCAGGGAAGATTCATGGAAGGTGAAAACGTCAGGATGCAAAAAACCGGGATGCAAAACAGCAGGATGCAATTGGGCTCACGCCTGCTATTGTGGAGCGTGAGCCAGCCACCCTTCGGAGGTCCTCATGCTGAGATCCGCAATCCTTGCTGCTGCCAGCGCCCTTGCGTTGTCTGGTTGCGCGACGACAGAACCCACGGCAGTTGGAGAAGGAACGCCCTGGCGCGACGCCGCGTTCTCATGGCGGGCAGGCGCGGTCACGGTGTCGCAGGACGATCTCTTCAGGCTCGACCTTGAGCTGCTCAAGCTGGTGCAAGACCCCGCCGGGCACGGCCTGAGTCCATCCCAGAAACTCAAGCACTTGCTGGGCGTGGTGTACGGCGCCGATTCGAGACGCTTCACCTACGCTGCGGGCCACTCGACCACGGCCAGCGAGACCTGGCGGCTCAAGCGCGGAGACTGCCTGTCGCTCACGGTGTTGACGTACTCGGTCGCACGCGCGCTCGACATGCCGGTGCAGATGCAAGAGGTGGATACGCCCATCCTGTTTGACCGCAGGGGCGCGCTGGACTTCGTGAACCAGCACGTCAACGTGCTGTTCAAGCGAGCGCATCGCACCATCACCGAAGACGCCGAACCCAAGGACGTCGTCGTCGATTTCGAGCCCGACTTTGCATCGCCCAAGCCGGGACGCGCGTTGAGCGAACGGTCGATCTACGCACGCTACCTGAACAACATTGCCACCGAACACCTTGCACGCGGTGCGCCAGAGCTTGCCTACGCGCATTACAAGGCGGCGATCGAGGCTGACCCACGCTATGCGGCCAGCTACGGCAACCTGGCGCTGCTCTATCGCCATGCCTCGCTACAGGCTGAAGCCGAGCAGCTGCTCAACCATGCGGTCCGCCTGGCGCAGGCCGGTGACGTGCCGGTTTACGCCATGCAACAGCTGCTGGCCGAGCAGGGCAGGGATGGCGAAGCGCGCCGCTACGAGAGCATCCTGCAGTCCCGGCGTACCCGAGATCCGTATCACTGGATCAGCCTGGGTGTGCGACACCTCGAAGCGGGCGAGAACCGGCGCGCGATTGCCGCACTGGAGCAGGCGCGCGAGATGACCGGCAACTTCCGCGAGGTACACGCATTCCTGGCGCTGGCGTACTGGCGCGCTGGTGAGCCGACGCGTGCGAACCAGGAGCTCACGCTGCTTGCTTCGTTGGGCGGATCGGAATCGGGAATCGCCAAGCTGCGCAAGAAAATCAACACGAATTCCGGCTTGCCGCAGCAAAATTGAGGGGATGTGCTCCCACTACACAGCCATCAAGAACCGCGAGTTGTATTACCGGCGCTTCGGCGTCTATCCACCCGCGCATGACTACGTGCAGGACATGTGGCCCAAGTACATGGGCGCGTTCATCCGGCGACCGCCCGAGCTGGAATCCGGTGACGAGGCCGTGCCCGCGCTGGAATCGGTGCTGGGCCGATGGGGACTCGTGCCGTTTGCGACGAAGGATGCGGCCAAGCAGCTGAAGCTGTCGACCTTCAATGCGCGAAGCGAGACAGCGGCGAAGTCGTTCACGTTCGGCAGTGCCTGGCGGCGGGGACAGCGGTGCATCATTCCTGCCGAGGCGATCTTCGAACCCGATTGGCGCAGCGGCAAGCATGTGCCCACGCGTATTGCGCGTGCCGATGGTGGGCCGCTCGGCTTGGCTGGTTTGTGGGACAGCTGGAACTCGCCTGAGGGGCCGCTTCTGAGCTTCACGATGCTGACCGTCAATGCGGACCAGCACGAGTTCATGTGCAACTACCACCGCCCGGGAGAGGAAAAGCGCATGGTCGTCCTGCTGCGCGAAAGCGAGTACGACGCGTGGCTCGACGCGCCTGTCGAAGCCACCCAGGATTTCATGCGCCCCTGCCCGCCGGCAGAGCTCACGGCGAGCGTGCCGGAACCGGCGCCCAAGACGAGCGCGAAGCCGAGTACGAAGAAGTCTCGCGAGCCGTCAGACCCCGGGGAGCCCAAGCTCTTTTGATACCGGTCGGGTGGTCGGCACCGAAGTGAAAACGCTCAGTAGCCTTCGGTGGTTGCAACGTTGGTCCAGTAATCGACAGGACCGATATCGACATAGTCGCCGCTGACCAGCGGTGCGTAATACAGCACCCGTCCATCGCCAATCGCGATGTACACATTGAACTGCGCGTAGTGGCGGAACTGGTAGCCGAGGTATTCACCCGAGCTCGAAGCGACCGGGGCCAGATAGGTCGGGTACTTGGCTTCGATGTAGTTGAAGATGCTGTCGCTGGCAGTTGCCGGGGCGGGCACCTCCGTGGCTGCGGTGACCAGGATCGCCTCCGACCGGGCAGGGCCGCCGCTGCTCCTGGCGACCGTGACGGGCAGCTCGTTGAACGGCGGGTTCAGGTACGTAAGCCGTGGCAGAGCGCCAATGCGGTCTGCGAGTTCCATGCCGGGCGTTGTGAGGCGGCCGAACACCGTGAAGCCGCCATTGCTGCTGTCCAGGAAGGTGTTGTTGCCCATGTTGACGAACCACTGGCTCGTCGCGCTGTTGGGCTGGTCACCCACCTTGGCCATGGCGATCGTCCCCCGGACGTTGGAGCGGGTGGGGCTGAATTCATTCTGGATTTGACCGCGGGACGTCACCAGCGAACAGCAGGTAGGTCCTTCGGGCCAGATATACCCGCCGCCCTGGATGACGAACGATGTGCCGTTCAGGTTGCGCGCGCTGCGATGCACCATGGAGTTGGTGTAGTTTCCGCCGCGCACGTAGGCCAGGAAGTTGGCAACCGTGATCGGCGCTTCACTGTCCAGAAGCTTGATATCCATCGGCCCCTGTGTCGTGTGCAGGCGCACCATCGTGCTTTGCGCGTGAGCCGGGCCTGCTGCGACGAGTGCAGACAGCAGGACCGCGCTTGCGAGAGAGAAAAATCGGTAAAGCGCCAACTTCATTTGCGTATGACCTCCAGCATGGTTCTCCTTCGATTTTGTCATGCCCGGCGAGCAGCCCATCGCGATGCCCACTGGCGTGCAGGCAGCTCGATGAACCGGAAAGTGAAATAACTCAGGGCGATAGTCGCGGACAACAGGAACAGGATGGACGCCGCCGATTCCAGCATCGAACGGCCGTAGACGCTGCCGTTGGAACCTGGCAGCCAGAGGTCGATTCCGGCTTTATCGCGCAGGCGGTTGACCAGGATCTCCGCAACCGTCAGGACGAACTGATGCACCATGTAAATCGAATACGAAACGACGCCCAGAAACTGGAGCAGGCGTGTGCGCAAGAGCGCACTGATCATGCCGGCATCGAACGCGAAGACGAAGACGCAGGCAGCGGTCAGTGCATGTATCCACATGGACCATCCGGTTGACCACGCCACGAACGCCAGCAGCCCGCCGAACGCCACCACTTCAGCAGCCGTCAGCAGAGCCCGCGGCACCTTGAGGTGGCCGATGTGCCGGAACGCCTGACAGGCGACGACGCCAATGAAGAAGCCCGCCAGGCACCTGGCGAAGAGCCAGAACGCCACCTCGCTGTCGCTGCCATTGTTGGCGAGAGCAAAGATGACAGCCAGTGCTGGGATGGCAACCAGCAGGTAGACGGTTCGCGCGCCGATGCTGACGCAAATCAGTGCGTATGCCAGATACGCCCAGAGTTCCGTGCTGACGCTCCATGCCGGCTGGTTCCAGGTCAGTCCCACGCCGAAAGGCATCGCCTGCAGCAGCAGCAGGTTTTGCGGCAACGAGGCCATGTCCTCAGTCCCCGTGAATGCAGGCGTCGGCAACAGGTGGGGTGCGTACAAGTATTGGAATGCTTCCACTGCAAACAATGCGACCAGGGTGGCAAGGTGCAGCGGATAGAGTCGTGCGAGGCGTTTGACGGCAAAGTCGCGCAGGTCAGTCGCCGTATGAAGCCGATCCCCGTAGTTCCACGCGATCACAAACCCGCTGAGGACAAAGAAGAAATCAACCAGGAAATAGGTGTTGTAGAAGAAGCGGCTGTTGGTCCATGGCGTCGACGAACCCATGTGGCCCGCCATGACAAGGCACGCGGCCACACCACGCAAGCCGTCCAGGCTCCTGAAGCGCGCGGTTTCGCAATCCTTCGGCTTCGTGTCTGTGAACTCCTTCATCGTTGGGTCGGAGAGCTGGACCTGAACTGCTCGATGGCCGATTTCTCGCGCGTGGCGCGAAACTGTTCGAACGCCAGCCTGGCACCGTACGCCGTCAGGTGCGACGTGTCCCGGTACAGTGCCAGCCCCGCCGAAGAATGGCCTGTGAAGTTTTCCAGCCCGACGCCGCCCAGCGCAACCAGATGGTCTCTTTCGTTGAACAGGAGCAATCCTGCTCCTGCAGGCAGGCTGCCCAGGCTCTGATCCACCCGCGATCTGGATGACTCCAGGGCAACACGCACCTGGCTCAATTGCTGGTTCATCGCGGCCCTCATCGGATCGGCGGACAGGCCATATCGTGGAACGAAAATCCAGACCTCTCCGGTCGAACGGCCCATCGACGCCAGCAGGTTCGTCAGGGCGGCCAGGTCGGCGGACACGCTTGCATCGCTGCGAAGGGCAGTATGCCCGTACAAGTTCACCACAAACACCACCATCGCCACGGGATTGGCCGCCAGAAATTCATCGAGGGCGCGCCGGTATTGCGCACACTCGCCTCCGGGCAGTGGATCCTGGCTCGGAAGAAATCCGCAGCCCCTGGTCGACAACTGCGACGCGCTCAGGTTGCGCTGGCTTGCATAGCTGCGAAATTCCGCCGCATAGTCCGCGCTGTGCGAATCGCCCACCAGCAAGATCCTGCGGGCCCCGGGGATGGTGCCCAGGTCGCACACAGACGGGACCGGGGGACAGAACTTTCCCTCACCCTTGGCGCCACTGAACCGCACGCCCATGCTGGCTGCGAAGTAGTCGGGCGGAAGGTGGCTGGGCGGGCGTCTTGCAGCGAATCCGTCGCTGATGTGGCCCGCGATTCCCAGCAATGCAAGGCATGCGCTCCCAGCCAGCGACCAGCCAAACACCTGCGATCTATTGAGCCAGCGCCCGGAGCGAACCGGCGTCTCCAGCCACCTCCAGCTGAGGTAGCCCAAGGCCAGTGACATCAACACCAGGGAGGCCATCGTGGCGACACCGGGTTCATCGACCGTCTTGTACCGCGCAAATGCGAACAACGGCTGATGCCACAGGAAGGTGCCGTAACTGATCAACCCCAGTGCCACGAGTACGCGGTGACCCAACACCCTCCCGGTCAGGGTCCGGTCGTTGGCAAAGAGCAGGATCAACGCGGCTCCAGCGGTTGGAACGAGGGTATGGACACCGGGCGTGGGGGTCGCTCTGTCGAAACCGATGATCGCCAGGACGATCAGCGACAGGCCGGCGGCCGCGGCGATCTGGCTCCCGATCGGCCGCATTCGGCGAACCCGGCCCGAGGTTGCGAGCAAAGCGCAGACCGCGCCAAGCAGCAGCTCCCAGGCCCTGGTGGGAAGCATGTAGAAGGCGAATCTTGCGTGGGACTCGCTCGCCGAGAACCATTGCGCCATCGCGAAGCTCGCAGCGGCCAGCAGGATGAGCATGGCGAGCACGCTGCGCCTGGCCATCTTCAAGGCGGCGGCAAGCATGAGCGGATAGAGCAGGTAGTACTGCTCTTCGACGGCGAGGCTCCAGGTATGAAGCAGGGGATTGAGTTCGGTGCCCGGATCGTTGTAGCCGCTCGTCAGCCAGAACAGCACATTGGATGCAAACGCCATCGTCGCGGCGACTGCCTGCGACAGGCGCTTGAAGTCAGGGGGAAGCATCCAGAGCCAGCCCATGACGATGCAGGCAACCGTGACGGCGAACAGGGCGGGGAGGATGCGTCTGGCGCGTCGCTCAAAAAAGCGCATCAGGGAGAACGAGCCCTGGTGCTTCTCGGTCACGATCAGAAGGGTAATCAGGTAACCACTGATGACGAAGAAGACGTCGACACCGACGAAACCGCCGCTGGCTGCGGAGACATTCGCATGAAACAGCACGACGGCGAGGACCGCCACTGCACGAAGTCCGTCAATCTCCCGCCTGTAGACCATGCGAGACTGTAATGGCTATTGCTCCGCTTGCACGCCAGCGCGATACCGCCAGCCGGCGATAGGTGAAGAGCGTTGCACCGCGCAGGCCGAATTGGCGCGTGTGCGCCAATTGCCATCAGCAGGCCCCGGTGCAGTCGCCTAACTGAGGTTGCCCGGGATTGGGCCCTTCAAGGAGCCTGCGTCGAGGTGCTTGGGCATATGCGGCGTGGCCGGAAGATCCCAGCCGGATTGCCGCGGGGACACGGCCTCGTTTTCGGGGTCCAGGGCACGGGCCGCATTCACGATGAGGCTGGTGATGATGGCGGGGCTGATCTTGTCGGTGGACAGCACCAGGTCGTAGTCATGTGGCTCTTCGTGTTGGACGTCGTAGAAGCGCTTGACATAGTTCGCACGCGCCTCGTCGCTGAAGCTGATGACCTCTGCCGCCTCGCGCGGGCCCTTGCCGTTGTTGCCTGCGACCCAGCGTTTGCTGCGAGCCAAGGGCGAGCCGGTGATGAGAACGCGCAGCACGTCCTTGCGTGGGCCGACGGCATACGACGCAGCGTGCGCGACGATGACCACCTTGCCCGCATCGACCGTTTCCATGATGGCGTCGCGGATGATCACGCGCACATCGTCGCTTGCTGCAGGCAGCGCGCGCTGGCCGGGAATGAAGTTGATCACCTCGCCCACGCCGCCGCGCCGGATGTCTTGCAGGAACTGCGCAAGCACGGACTTGCGCTTTTCTGCGTCTGCCAGAGCTTCGGTGCTCAGGTTGCGTCGTTCGGCGGCCATCTGGAGGATTTCCTCGTCAACACACCGGAAGCCAAGTTCCTTGGCGACGTCGCTGGCAATGGCCTCGGCGCCTGTCCAGATGGCGCGTGAAATGCAGATCGCGTGTGCGGGCATAGATTGCTCCTGAAGGATGGCAATGAACGACGATTGGCATTCTCGGCTGGAAAAGCCCTCTGGGTCTAGTGCTGTTTGTGCGAAATGCGACCGGGTGCGGATGGGCGGTCGCGGGCTTGACGCATTGAAGAGGCCGCATGCGTGCCAAAACGTTTGCTTTGGTGGCAGCCGCTGTGGAAAAGAAAAAGGGCCCGCACTTTCATGCGGGCCCTTCGAATGGGTGGCTCCTCGACCTGGGCTCGAACCAGGGACCTACGGATTAACAGTCCGGCGCTCTACCAACTGAGCTATCGAGGAACAGCCTCGAATTATAGCGTGGTTTTTTCCGTCTTTTAGAGCGCAGCCGTCAACGAGAGGCGGACAGTGCGTTCGGCGCCCGGATACAGGTACACATGGCCGAACTGGAAGGGCGACTCTTTCCAGTAGCTGCGGTTGGTGATGTTGTCGATTCCAAGGGCCCAGGTCGTCTTGACCGACGACATCTGCGCCTCGTAGCGCACCGAGGCATCCATGCGCGTCCACGCTGGCAAAGTCATCGAACCATCGGCCAGCACAGCCCGCTTGCCTTCGTACGAGAGCTGGGTCCGCAGTTCCAGTCCGCGCACTTGCGGGACCTTCCACGTCACCCCCGCGCGAACCGTCGCGTCAGGCACGTTGGGCGGGCTCTTGCCGTTGTTGGCCGGCTCCAGCACGCTGCCTTCGCGCCGCGCATTGAGGATCGTCGCTGCGCCATCGACTCGCCATGGGCCGCTCGTCCATTGCGCGTTGGCTTCGATGCCACGATGCGCGGCGCGGCCGTCGAATTGACCCACGCATGCTGCGAACGTGCGGTCGCAAAACGCGATGTTGGTCATCGGCCGGCGGATGTCGAAGTAGGCGACCTGCCAGTCGAGCGGGCCGGTATCGCCCTTGAGGCCGATTTCGAATTGCTTGGACTTCAGTGCCGGCAGCACTTCGCCGGGGTTGGCATAGACCGCAGCGTTGTCCGGCACTCGCGCCGTCTCGACGCCCTGGCCGTAGCTCGCATAGGCCATGACTTCACGGCTGAGCTTGAAGCTGGTGGCGATCCACGGCGTGGTGATCGACTGGCTGTAGCCGCGATCGAGCCGGGTGTGCCTGAACCCGACCCAGGTCGTTGCCCTGTCGTTCCAGGCAATCGCGTCGCTGGCCGAGAACTCGACTGTCTTCTCGTTGCGTTCAGAACCGGGGTAAGCCAGCGTCGGCTCAGGAGGCACGATGGACAGGCCGTCGACAGTGCCTGTGCCGGCGTAGTTGTACGCATACGGCTGGGTGCGATCGCGCGCCCGGCTGGTCAACAAACCGAACGACAGGTCATGGGCGATCGAACCCGTCATCACCTTGCCCTTGAGATTCACGGACGCGGCGTCTTGCCGGCGGCGCTCACCGACGCTGCGGAAGTCGTAGTAATCGAAGGTGCCGTCGGAGCAGTAGCGGTCGTAGTTGCCTTCTGCACCGCAGCCGAACGGGAACGCCGTGTAGTCATCGGTACGCAGCCGCTGGGTGCCCGCCTGCGCGGACCAGCGCCAGTCCTTGCCCAGCGACTGACTGAATCGCAATGTGCCCGTGACACCGTCAAAGACCGATGGCTGCGCCCACGGCTGGTTGTTCAGGTTGATGCGGCGATCAGGCACGCCCGGCAGCACATTGCCGAGCAAGCTGAATCCCGATTGGCTCGCCTGCGACTTGTGACTCCATTCGACTTCGGCCTCGATCACCGAGTCGCGGCCGATGCGCCAGTCGCCTGCGATGGCGGCCAGACTGCGCTCGCCGTCCAGCGAGCGGATCAGCGGGCGCAGCTTCTCGTGCGCGAAGTTGATGCGATAGCCGAACGCGCGGTCCGCTCCGAACCTGCCGCCCAGGTCTGCTGCCGCGAGCAGGCTGCTCCGGCTCGATGCTTCGATGCGCGCTTCACGCAGGTTCAATTCGGTCGGCCGCTTCACGACGTAGTTGACCAGGCCGCCGGGCGAACTCACCCCCGCCTGCATGCCGCTCGTGCCCTTGAGGATTTCGATGCGCTCCTTGTTGTCCAGCGGTATCACCGTCTGCGCGTTGATCGGCAGCCCCTCGCGGCGATAGTTGTAGAGGTTGTCGAGCGTGAAGCCGCGGATGGACAAAAAGTCCCAGTAGCCGGGCGCGTTGTACGCGTCGCTCACGGACGAATCGAACTGCGCGAGGTCCGCCAGTCGGCGGGCGCCACTGGCTTCGATTTGCCGGCGGCCGATGACCGTGGCCGATACGGGCAGTTCCTTGAGAGGAAAGTCCCCCAGACCGGTGACATCGGCTACGGGGGCGGGGCTGGTGCCTGTGACGACAACAGGTGGGAGCGCGGCTTGCTGCGCGTGCGCGAAGCCACAGGAGAACAGGAAGGCAGAGACGGCCAGCGAGACTGGCGTGGAGATTGGCGATTTGTTTTTTGCCATGACGTTCTTTCGACGTGATGGCAGGTCGGCTTGCTGTGGCTTGAGGCGCCCATGAGAGAAAACTGGGCGCCGCCGGAGAGCTTGCTTCCCTGCGCGAGGATTACCTCAATCAGGTTCAAAGGGACTTTCTCAGTCGCCGCCTCTTGCGAGACGACAACACCCCTAGCGAATAGCAATCCTTGCGGACTGCTGGGCGGATTCTAATGGATCAGGCGAGCCGCTCGACGGCAGGCATTGCAAGTTCGCGGCCCACCATGGCGCGGGCGTACAGGTAGTTGTCGCGCGCGGTTTCGCTGAGGTCGTCCATATCGACGCGGCCATTCGGGTCACAAGGAAAGGCGAATCCGCGGCCGGACTGGAAAAGCGAGCGGAAGCAAAGCTGGAACTGGTCGAACACGGGCTGGAACATGACGGTCTCCTTGGAGCCAAAAGCAGGTGGCTCGTGGATTCAGTCTGGTCGACGGGTTGCGAAAGTTAAACCATACGAAGGTACCTGGGGTACCTGGCGGTGCAGCTACTCGAACACGGGCGAATCGACGCCCAGCACCTTGTGCAGCTTGGTGCTCGTGGTCGTGTATTGCATCTGGATCCGCTTGTCCGGAAACACGATGGCAGCAGCACCGAAAGCGGCGAGGGCGCACTCGTGGAAGCCCGACAGAATCAGCTTCTTCTTGCCCGGGTAAGTGTTGATATCGCCCACTGCAAAGATGCCCGGGATGCTGGTGCAGAACTTCTCGGTGTCCACCTTGACCTGCTTGCGCTCGATGTCCAGGCCCCAATCGGCGATGGGGCCGAGCTTGGGTGAGAGGCCGTAGAAAACCAGCAGTGCGTCGAGCGGCACGACCTGGGTCGTTGCATCGCTTGCCGTGACCTGCACGCCGGTGAGGCGTCCGTCCCGCTCATCGAACGCAGTGACCTGTCCGACGACGAAATTCATTTGCTGCGCGGCGCATAACTCGCGCATCTTTGCGACCGATGCCGGTGCTGCCTGGAACCCGTTTCGCCTGTGAACGAGCGTCAGGCTCCTGGCGCGGTTTGGTCCGGGTTGAGCGAACAGCAGCGCCCAGTCGAGCGCCGAATCGCCGCCGCCGAGCACGACCAGGTCTTTGCCCGCGAACTTCGCGGGGTCCTTCACGGCGTAGAAGATCTGGCTGCCTTCGAATCGCTCGGCGCCCTCGACCATCACCTTGCGCGGCTGGAAGGCGCCGACGCCCGCGGCGATGAAGATCGTGCGCGCCAGGAATCGTTTGGCTTTCGAGGTGACGAGCAGGAAGCGGCCGTCTGCCTGCTGCTCGACGGTCGTCACTTCCTGGCCGTAGTGGAATGTGGCGCCGAAGGGCTCGATCTGCCTGAGCAGGTTGTCGGTCAGTTCACGGCCGGTGCATACAGGCACGGCGGGAATGTCGTAGATGGGCTTGTCGGGATACAGCTCAATGCACTGCCCGCCCGGGTAGTCGAGCGAATCGATGACATGGGCCTTGATCTCAAGCAGGCCCAGCTCGAAAACCTGGAACAGTCCGACGGGACCCGCTCCGACAATGACGGCGTCGGTTTCGACAGTCTCGACAGACTCAACAGCCTGGGTCATCGGTCGGCAGTCAGCGGATCAGCTGAGCCAGCTTGCCGGTCTTGTCTTTCCACTCTTCAGCTTCTTCCAGCGCGGGCTTGCGCTTGGTGATGCTCTTCCAGCCGGCCTGCTGGGACAGCTCGACGTTCAGCTTGATGAAGTTCATCTGGTCCGGCGGCACGTCTTCTTCGGCGTAGATCGCGTTCACCGGGCACTCCGGGATGCAGACTGCGCAGTCGATGCACTCATCGGGATCGATGACGAGCATGTTGGGGCCTTCGCGGAAGCAGTCCACGGGACAGACGTCAACGCAGTCGGTGTACTTGCACTTGATACAGGATTCGGTGACGACGTGGGTCATGTCTTGCAGTTCGTGGAAAGGGGGAAGGGCGGGAAAACCCCCCATTTTATTCCGTCAGGGGCAGGGGCCCGTTATCGGACCAGGACGGCCCCGGATGTCTTGTGGGTAGCAGTGTCCACCAGCACCAGCGATCCGAGGATCCTGGAGCGCTCGTAGGGCAGTGTTGCGAGCGGTTCCTGCAGCGCCAGCTCGATGTGGCCGATGGAGTTGGGCTCCAGGTGATCGGCGTCTTCTTCGGCGAGCGTGTTAATGTCCAGCTTGTGCACGATGCGCTTGATCTTCGCTTTTACCCAGCGGTGGCCATGAAGCGCCCAATACACGCGACCCGCCACGAGCGGCTCATCGTCCATCCATGCAACGGTGGCTGAAATCTCGCGCGAAGGCTCGACCGACCCAGGCGCGAGCAGCCAGTCACCGCGCGACACATCGACTTCCCTGTCGAGAACGATGCCGGCGCTGTGGCCTGCAGGGACCGAACGAGGCTCGCGCACGTGATTGAGCACCTGCGCCACGGTGGCGGTCTGGCCGCTTGGCAGTACCTTGATCTGCTGGCCGGGCTCGATGTTGCCGGTAGCCACGCGGCCCCAGAACACGCGACGCCCCTGGCTCGTGTCGGAAGACGACGAGAACTTCTCCACCCATTGCACCGGGAACGAAAAGGCCTCGGTCGTCTCGGCGGTCGTCGCATCCAGCGTTTCCAGCAGCGCTAGCAGTGACGGGCCTGTATACCCGCACCAACCCGGCGAACCGGTGACGACGTTGGTGCCTTTCAACGCGGAAATCGGAACCACGGCGCGTGCAGTGATGCCCGCGGCGGCGGTGAATGCCTGGAGCGCACCGCGAATGTTGTTGAAGGCCAGCGTGGGGTCTTCCACCGCATCGAGCTTGTTGATCGCGAACACGATGGACGGCACGCGCAGCAGGTTGACCAGCAGCGAATGGCGGCGTGTCTGGCGAAGCAGCTCAAGGCCAGGGTCTTGCCATTTCAGCTTGGTTGCATCGACCAGCACGACGGCGGCATCTGCGCTCGACGCCGCCGTGACCATGTTGCGGGTGTACTGCTCATGGCCCGGCGCATCGCCGATGATGAACTTGCGCCCCGGCGTGTTGAAGTAGCGATAGGCCACATCGATCGTGATGCCTTGCTCGCGCTCGGCGGAGAGGCCGTCGGTCAGTAGTGCCAGGTCGGTCTCACCGGCTCGCTGCACCCCGGCCAGCTGGTCCTGCAGGACAGACTTGCTGTCCACCAGCAGGCGACCGATCAGCGTGCTCTTGCCATCGTCCACGCTGCCGCAGGTGATGAAGCGAAGCGCCGCGCGATGGGCTTCACGGTCCGCATGGATGCCGGTGTCCAGGATCGGTGTCAAAGGATTCGTTGTCATCAGAAGTACCCATCCTTCTTGCGCTTTTCCATCGAAGCGTCGGAGGTTTTGTCGTCCATGCGTGTCGCGCCGCGCTCGCTGACATCGGCCAGCAGGGTTTCGGCAACGACTTCGGTGGCGTTCGCTGCCGGGCTGTCGACGGGGCAGGTGCAGGTGATGTCGCCGACGGTGCGAAAGCGCACGGTGCGCGTCACGACCTCTTCGCCGTCCTTCGGCGGTGTCAGCTCGGTGACCGGCACGAGCAAGCCCTTGCGCTCGACGATCTGGCGGCGGTGCGCGTAGTAGATCGAAGGCAGCGCGATGTTTTCGCGCTCTATGTATTGCCACACGTCCAGCTCGGTCCAGTTGGAAATCGGGAACACGCGAAAGTGCTCGCCGGGTGCCAGACGGGTGTTGAACAAGGTCCAGAGTTCGGGGCGCTGGGCCTTGGGCTGCCACTGGCCGAAGCTGTCGCGGTGCGAGAAGATGCGTTCCTTGGCGCGCGCCTTCTCTTCGTCGCGACGCGCACCGCCGATCAGTGCATCGAAGCGGAATTCGTCGATGGCTTCGAGCAGCGTGACCGACTGGTGCACGTTGCGCGATTCGCCGGGGTGCGCCAGTCGCACGGTGCCGCGCTTCATCGAATCCTCGACGCTGCGAACGATCAGCTCCGCACCAAGCTCTTTCGCGCGGAGGTCGCGAAAGTCGGTCACTTCCTTGAAGTTGTGGCCGGTGTCGATCATCAGCAGCGGATACGGAATGCGTCCTGCGCCGAAGGCTTTCTCAGCGCACTTGAGCAGGACCAGGGAATCCTTCCCGCCCGAAAACAGCAGCGTCGGGCGCTCGAAAGAAGCAGCGACTTCGCGCATGATGAAGATCGTCTCTTCTTCCAGGGCGTCGAGGTGGCTGTTGCTCAGTTGTCCCAGCAACTGGGGTTCGACTCGGGCGTTCATACGGATTCCTCTTCGTTCCTGGGTTCGACCTGACTTGTGTCGTTGCTTGCTTCGTCCCGCACATGCAGGCCGCACTCCTTGGCCGCCTCGTCTTCCCACCACCAGCGGCCGGCGCGAAAGTCTTCTCCGAGGCTGATGGCACGCGTGCAGGGGGCGCAGCCGATGCTCGGGAAGAAGTCGTCGTGCAGGGGGTTGTAGTCGACCTGGTTTTGCTGGATGTAGTGCCAGACATCGCTCCAGGTCCAGTCGGACAACGGATTGATCTTGACCCGGCCGGTCGTTGCGACGTCGCTCGAATCGATCATCGGCACGTCGGCGCGTGCGTTGGACTGCTCCCGGCGCAGTCCGGTAATCCATGCCTTCTTGCCGGCGAGCGCGCGCTCCAGCGGCTCGACCTTGCGGACGTGGCAGCAAGCCTTGCGCAAGGCGACGCTCTTGAACATCGCATCCTTGCCCTCGCGGCCGACAAACTCGATCACCGATTCATTGACGGGGCGATAGACGTTGATCGCCGCACGAGACGTGGCGCGTGTGCGCTCCAGCAACTCCAGGGTCTGCGGATGCAGCATGCCCGTGTCGAGCACGAAAACCGGAATATCGAGTTCCAGCCGGTTGATCAGGTGCGTGATGACCACGTCTTCCGCGCCCAGGCTCGATGCCTGCGTGACGGGGCCTAGCGTATCCGCAGCCGATTGCAGCAACAGTGCGGTGGCGGCGAGCTTGGCTTCGAATCCGCTGGAGGGGCGGGCGTGCAGATCGATGGCGCTCATCACGCAGCCCTTTGAAAGATCGGATGCGCATTGGCGGCATCACCTTGATAGAAGGCGGCGTAGCGCGCGAACAAGGCCGAGGCATGCGCGGCATCCTGGTCTGCCCGAAGCACGGCGCTGGAAAAACCCGTGCGCTGCATCTGCACCAGCTGGTCCAGCAGCACCTCGCCCGTGGCGCGAATGTCGCCCTGGAACCCGAGGCGGCGGCGCAGCAGGAAAGCCTGGCTGAATGCGCGGCCGTCGGCGAACTTCGGAAAGTGCAGGTCGATACGCGTGATGCCATCGAGCGATGCCTCGCGTGGATCGCTGTCGTTGGACAGGGCGAGCACGCCGGCAGCGTCGGTCTCGTGATCTGCAGCCACAAGAATCTGTAGATTGAACTGCGTCATCACGCCACCTGCTTTTCAATGAATCGTGCGCTGTTGGCCGCGGCCTTGAAGGGCTCGATGCCGACGCGGCGCAATGTCGCGATGAAGGTCTCGGCCTTGCCCGCGACGGTCTGGCGCTGTTCGCGGTAGGTATCCAGGACTGCCTCGATCACTTCGGGCACTTCGGCTGCCGAGAACGAGGGGCCGACCACCTTGCCGGCGACCGAGGTGCCGGACAGCAGCGAACCATCGGAGCCGCCGAGCGTGACCTGGTACCACTCCTTGCCGTCCTTGTCGACGCCCAGGATGCCGATGTGGCCGCTGTGGTGGTGACCGCACGAGTTGATGCAGCCGGAGATGTGCAGGTCGATCTCGCCGATGTCGTGCAGTTCGTCGAGGTCCTGGTAGCGCTGCGTGATCGCTTCTGCAATCGGCAACGAGCGGGCATTGGCCAGCGAGCAGAAGTCACCACCCGGGCAGGCGATCATGTCGGTGAGCAGGCCGATGTTGGCCTTGGCCAGACCTGCCTTGCGCGCGGCCTGCCAGAGTTCCGGCAGGTCGTCCTGGTGGACCCAGGGCAAGAGCAGGTTCTGGTCGTGGGTCACGCGGGCCTCGCCTGCGGAGAAGCGCTCGGCCAGGTCAGCCGAGATCGCCAGCTGGTCGCCGGTGGCGTCGCCGGGCGCTTGTCCCAGTCGCTTGAACGACAGCGTGACTGCGCGCAGTTGAGGGTTCTGGTGCGGCGCGACGTTCTGCTGGAGCCAGCGGTTGTATGCCGGGTCCGCATCGATCGACGGGTTGTCGCGCGGGGCGCGTTGCGCAAGGGCAGGGGGCACAAAAGAAACCGACACGCGGTCGATCTCTGCCTGCGTGACCGTGTGCGGCGCGCCGTCGATCTCGATGATCTGCCGGTATTCGGCCTCGACCTCGTCGATAAAGCGCTGGCCCTCGGCCTTCACCAGAATCTTGATGCGCGCCTTGTACATGTTGTCGCGGCGGCCCCAGCGGTTGTACACGCGCACGACGGCTTCGAGGTAGTTGAGGATTTCGGTGGCCGGCAAAAACTCGCGGATCACGGATGCGATGACTGGCGTGCGGCCCATGCCGCCGCCGACCAGCACACGAAAGCCCAGCACGCCCGCGTCGTTTTTCACCAGGTGCAGGCCCACGTCATGCCAGAACGTCGCGGCGCGATCTTCTGCGGCGCCGCTGACGGCAATCTTGAACTTGCGCGGCAGGAAGGCGAATTCGGGATGCAGCGTGCTCCACTGGCGCATGATTTCGCACCAGGGGCGCGGATCGGCAATCTCATCGACTGCAATGCCTGCCAGCTCATCGCTGGTGATGTTGCGAATGCAATTGCCGCTGGTCTGGATGCCGTGCATGTCCACGCTGGCTAGCAAGTCCATGACATCGGCGCTTTTGACCAGCGGAATCCAGTTGAACTGCACGTTCTGGCGTGTGGTGAAGTGGCCGTAGCCCACGGTGAGCACCGAGCGAACTTCGCTGCCGTCTGGCAGCGGCACCGGGCCGAGCGCGTCCTGTTTTTGCTGTGCATCCTCGAACACTTCAGCGCTCGGCTGGTCGTATTCGAGGGCGATCCTGGCCAGCACGCGCAGCTGCGCACTGGAGATCTCGCCGTAGGGCACGGCGACTCGCAGCATGGGGGCGTAGCGTTGCACATACCAGCCGTTTTGCAGGCGCAGCGGGCGGAACTCATCGTCACCGAGGGTGCCGGCGAGATTGCGCTCGAGCTGGTCGCGATACTGGGCGGCGCGGTTGCGCACGAACTCTTTGTCGAAGGCGGTGTATTGGTACATCGTGGGCGCGACTCTAGAGGGCACCCTTATGAAACCAAACTAATTTTTTGTTCGCGCCTTATGCGGATAAGCTTATGCATCAGCACCGGCGCGGGTTTCCGGCGGGGCGAAAGCAAATTCCGGATAAGGCTGTTTTTGAAGATTTTCCGAAGAACCCCATAATTCGCCCGCAACCGACACTCCCCAGATGGCACAGCGAATCTTCGTCAAGGTGATGGGTTTCAGCGATGTGGAGCGACACGCGCTCAACTCGGTGTTTCGCCTTTCCGAGCAGCGCCAGACCATTTATTCGCCCTGGATGCCTGATGCGCCGGAGGCGCCCCGGCTTGCGCTCATCGACGGGCAGAGCTACGAAGCCCAGCTCGAACTCGAATCCCCCAGAAACGCGGGCCTGGAAATCATCTGGGTCGGCCCGGTGGCCCCTGCCAACGCGTTTCGCGCATTCGACCGGCCCATCTCGTGGATAGAAGTGCTGGGAGCGATGGACGAACTCTACGCACCCAAGGATGCGCTCGACTTCGACCTGGGGTTCGAGGACGGCTCAGCCGAATCGATTGATGAAAATCCGCCCCATCAACGCCGCGTGCTGATCGCTTCAGCGAACCGCGACGAGCGGCTTTACCTTCGCGCCAGGCTGGCGCTGGCCGATCTCACACAGGCCGACGACGCGGAGACCGGCGCGCAGGCGCTGGAGCTCGCACGCACCAATGCCTATACCGTCGCGCTGGTTGACTTCGGCCTGCCCGATGTGAACGGCTGGGCGTTTCTGAAGGAGTTGACGGCTTCGCATCCGGCGATACAGCACGTCATCATGACCAAGTCCGATGCATCGATCGGCGAACACATTCGCGCCCGCTTCAGCGGCGTCGATGGCTTCTTCAATAAGCCTGTGCACCCTGGCCGGCTGCAGAGCCTGCTCCAGAAGGTGCTTTGACTCTCGCGGAGGCGGGAAAGCCGGGCATCGCCAGCGGCTCGGCAGACTTCCATTGCTGGCGGACACCGACCAGCGTCTGCCGGGTCAATGTGCCCAGGAATGGCGCGGAGGTTCCGGCGTTCATGAACAGCGTGCGCAAGAGCGGCAGCATCCATTGGTCCGACTGGAAGAGCGGCGTGAGCCAGCGGCTTGCCTCGCCGTAGAAGTGCAACTGCTGCCGGCGCGCGGCGGTGTAGTTGTCGAGCGCCTGGGCCACTGGCACGTTTTGCCCAAGGCACTCGGTCAGCGCTACCGCGTCGAGCAAGGCAAGGTTGGTCCCCTGGCCCAGCTGCGGGCTCGTGGCATGCGCCGCATCGCCGATGACCACGCAGCGGTCGGTGTTGTATGAGGGCATCACGACATCGTGGTACCTCGCCCACGTCAGGTCGTCCATGGATTTGATCTGCGCCAGTAGCGGTTCGCATCGAGGATTGAGCTTTCGCACCGACGCCTTGAACGAATCGACGCCGGCCTCGCGGAAGGCCTCCAGCCGGTCGGCACGCAGGCTCCAGAACAGACTGACGACGTTATGACCGGCAGGCGAATGTCCGGTGGGCATGATCCCCAGCATCTGCCTCGCGCCGCGAAACCATTGCGCGAGCGTGGTGCCGTATTCATCGTCGGGATCGCGCAGGACGGCCCAGACGGCGCCCCAGGGATAAACGCGGTCGCTGCACGCCAGGCCCGTCTGCACGCGCAGCGACGAGCGGCAGCCATCCGCGATCACGACGAGGTCATGCCTTGCCTGCAGGGCCGCCAGGTCGCGAACGTTCTCGCCTGTCACCACGTCAACGCCGGCTGTGATCGCCTGCCGCCAGAGCGCATTGAACAACACCCCCCGGTGCAGGCCCAGGCCGAACGAACCTTTTTGCCAACGGTCGTAGCGCACGTTGACGACGGGCCAGAAGCCCCAGGCCTTGCCCAGCAGGCGGTCCACCCGCGCGCCGTGCTCCATCATCTCTTCTTCGATACCCAGCACGCGCATGGCGGCCAGCCCGCTCGGCTGAACCAGGATGCCCGCGCCCACGGAAGCGGGCGTCTCGAACTTGTCCAGCAGCGTGACGCGGTGGCCGGCGCGCGCCAGCAACACTGCCGACGAAAGACCGGCAAAGCCTGCCCCAACAATGGCGATGGAATGGCGGGGAGCTGCAGACATCATCCGGCCGATGCTACCGCGCGGGCAGGTTGATTTGGCGTGGTCGGCGCGAGCGCATCGGCCAGCCGTGTTTCGATGGGCAAGGGCTCGTCATGGAGCCGAGCCGCCAGCACTTCGGCGCAGAGCGCGCAAAACGTCAGGCCCCTGGAACCCATGGCTGTGCTCACCCATAACCCCGCCTGCAGTTGTCCCGCCAGAGGGCGTCGATTGGACGACGCGCATCGCACGCCCGTCCATGCGCTCACGCTGTGGTTGGTGAACTCGCTTTCAATGGCCGCTGCGGCGCTCGGCAGCAGGTCGCGCAGGCGTGCGAGATTGGCGGCATGGTCTTGCTCGCGCGTATCGCCAGACGAGTCGCCGCGATCGAATGTCGAGCCGCAAAACCAGCCTGTCTCGCCGGCCAAGGGCACTGCCGGGATGAAATGGCCGTTGCCGTTGATGGGGAAGGGCGGCAGGGCGCCAATGGGCTGTGTGCCCCAGGAGATCTGTCCCCGGACGGCTTGCAGCGGCAGTTCAGTGCCGGCGAGCGAGCCGCTTTCCAGCGCGGCGGCAACAACGACCAGGGCCGCGCGCCCCAGCTCAATGCCTTGTGCATCGACCACGATCCATTGATCGGTGTCGCCATCGCGCAGGCATTGGGCAGCGCGCGAATTTCCCTGCCACTGCACCTTGGGCTGCGCGAGCCAGGCCGCGACCAGTGCTGCGGGCTTGATCCATGCGGCCTGACCGTGCCACAGCCCTTGCGCATCTGCGCGCGCCAGTGCACCCATCAATTCACCATCACTCGCGGGGCGGCTCCAGGGTGCTTCCGCTGCATTGAACTCGTGGGCTTCCACGTCGCGCAACTCCAGCACGCCAGCGGCGCCAAAGTCTTCGCCTTCGACAATGTGCTCGCGCGCCTGTTGCAGCGTCATGCGGACACCGGCACGCGACAGCTTCGACAACATGCTGTCATCCGGAGAAAAATGAGGGGCCAGCATGGCCACGGGCGCACCCGAAGCGCCCGACGCGGGTTGCGCTGCGCCGTCCAGCACGTGAACGTCCCAGCCACGGCGCGCGAGGCTTGCTGCCACGGCGGAGCCCGCGAGTCCGCTTCCGATTACGATGCAAGTCGATGGGGTGGCAGCGCTTGCGCGCGCACGTTGTTTCGGTTCCCAGCTGGGCAGGAATTGGCCGGTGACGAGCGCGTCGGATGTTGCGGATGGGGCGGAAGTGGCGGTGACAAACCCGCACTGTGCAAGCTCTGTTAGCGCCTCCGGCGACGCCGTCAACGCCGCGAACCTCGTGCCGCGCTCGCAATGCCGGGACAGCGCCTTGACGCTCGCGGCGTCCACAACCCCCAGCAACACCGAGTCCGCGACGAAGCTCTCGCGGCGTAGCACGGGCGACAGTTCGTTCACGTGCAGCGTCAGTAGCACACGCCCCTGCTCGAAGGCGACCCTGTGTGCGCCCGGCATCAGCCCGAACCATTGCGCTGCCAGTTCATCGGCCAGCGCTGCGAGTTCGGGGTGACGACTCGCCGCGCGAACCAGCTCATCCGCCGATACCGGCTGGGGCTCGATCATCACAACGTGCAGCAGTCGAGGTCGCTTGGGATCTTCCTTCCATGCGTGCCAGGCGGCCAGGAAATTCAGCGCCGCGTCGGTCCCGGCCGCCAGCACACGCCACTGCGCGTTGCCCGCCCAAGTCTCAGGAAGGCCGCACGCATGCAGCAGGTTCGCGCCGGACCATTCACGCCCGGCCATGCGGGTGCGCTCCAGTGTCAGTTGGCAGGTGGCACGTAGCCCTGCGCGACGTCGGCGCCGCCGCCGAAGAAGTGGTTTTCCATCTGGCGCGCGAGGTATTGGCGCGCCCGCGCGTCAGCGAGGTTGAGCCGGTTCTCATTGACCAGCATGGTCTGGTGCTTGATCCAGCCGGCCCAGGCTTCCTTGCTGACCTGCTCGTAAAGACGCTTGCCGAGTTCGCCGGGGTAGGGCGGGCGGTCGAGTCCTTCGGCTTCCTTGCCGAGCTTCACGCATTGAACCATTCGTGCCATGGGGCTTCCTTATCTGCGGATGCGAATAAGCATTCGCGCATAAACATGTGAAAAGACAGTCGTTCCGGTTTCAGTGGTGCGCTTACAGAATCCGACCCATCGAATAACGCATTGGCCCGAAAGACAACCATGAACCTTCGCCGCGACTTTATCAAGATTCCCCTGGCACTCGGCATTGCAGGCGCCTTGTCCCTTGCAGCCGTGCCAGTCATGGCGCAGCAGGCCGTCACGCTGCTCAATGTTTCGTATGACCCGACGCGCGAACTGTACGTCGAGTTCAATCAGGCGTTTGCGAAATACTGGAAGGGCAAGACCGGCCAGGACGTGACGATCAAGCAGTCGCACGGCGGCTCGGGCAAGCAGGCCCGCTCGATCATCGACGGCCTCGACGCAGACGTTGCCACGCTGGCCCTGGCAGGCGATACCGATGCACTCGTCAGGAACGGTGGATGGCTCGCACCCGACTGGCAAAAGAAGCTGCCGCACAACGCATCGCCCTACACATCCACCATCGTGCTGGTGGTGCGCCAGGGCAATCCGAAGGGCATCAAGGACTGGGAGGACCTGGTCAAGCCCGGCATCAGCGTGATCACGCCCAACCCGAAGACATCAGGCGGTGCGCGCTGGAATTACCTGGCAGCGTGGGAATTCGCCAAGCGCAAGTACGGTGGCGATGCCGGTGCGAAGGACTTCATCGGCAAGCTCTACGCCAATGTGCCGGTACTCGATACGGGCGCTCGCGGATCGTCGATCACGTTCGCGCAGCGCGGCCAGGGCGATGTGTTCATCTCCTGGGAGAACGAGGCCTATCTGCTGGAGAAGGAATTCGGCAACAAGGTGGACGTGGTGTATCCGTCGCTTTCCATCCTGGCCGAGCCGGCAGTGGCGGTGCTCGACAGGAACGTGGATCGCAAGAAGACGCGCGCCGTTGCGCAGGAATACCTGAAGTACCTGTATTCGGAAGAAGGCCAGGACATTGCCGGCAAGAATTTCTATCGTCCGGCAGTGTCGGCGAAGGCGCAGGCCAAGTACGCGAAGCAGTTCCCCAAGCTCAACACGTTCACCATCGAACAGGCGTTCGGCGGCTGGGGCAAGGCCGACAAGGATCACTTCGCCGACGGTGCCAGCTTCGACCAGATCTATACGCGCAAGTGATCTGACGCTGGTTTACCGCGTCTGCATAGCCCGCGATGCCCCCATCCCGGCCTTCCCCCAGAGGGGGAAGGAGCAAAGACGATCAGGCGGCCAGAGCAGCTTTCGGCTGGTTCGCAGCGTCAACCGTCAACGCCTTGATCGCCACATCGGCTGCCGACAGGGCCTGGGCTTTCGCAGCTTCACCCATCGCCACGCCTTCAGCGCGAACGAAACGGATGTCGGTCACACCGAAGAATCCGAACACCGTGCGCAGGTAGCTTTCCTGGTGATCGAGGCCCGCGAGGGCCGGGTTGGTCGAATACACACCGCCGCGGCTCGAAGCGACGATCACGGTCTTGCCACCGGCCAGGCCTTGCGGACCCTTCTCGGTGTACTTGAACGTGCGGCCGGCCTGCGCGATGCGGTCGATCCAGGCCTTGAGCTGGCTGGGGATCGAGAAGTTGTACATCGGCGCGCCGACCACAACCACGTCCGCCGCCAGGAACTGGCTCACCAGACGCTCGGAGATTTCGTTCTCACGTTGTTGAACTTCAGTCAAGCCGGGCGTGCCGGGAGCCGTGCGAAAGCCCAGCGAATCGAGCGACAGGTGGCTCGGCGCATGGACGGCCAGGTCGAGATGCTCGACCACGGTGCCGGGGTGCGTTGCCTGCCATTGCGCGACCATGCGCTCGGTCAACTGGCGCGAGACCGAGTTGGCGTTGAGGGGGCTTGAATCGATGTGGAGCAGCTTCATGATTGACCTTTCGTTGTCCTGTTTATGGTGCCGATGGGCATGGGAATAATTGTGCGGGCACGTCGATCAATTGATAAGTCGGCAATTTCGGGTTAGATTGTCCTGTCAGCAGGACGATAAGGATCAGAAATGCAAGACCTCAATGACATGCTGTACTTCGCGGAAGTCGTGGACCAGGGCGGGTTTGCAGCGGCAGGGCGCGCGCTGGGTCTGCCCAAATCGAAGCTCTCGCGCCGGGTTGCGGAACTGGAGGCGCGTCTGGGCGTCAGGCTGCTCCAGCGCACGACGCGCAAGCTGTCATTGACCGAAGCGGGTGAGATCTATCACCGGCACTGCGTGGCGATGCGCGAGGAGGCCGAAGCTGCGGAAGAAGCCGTGCTGGTGGTGCAGACCGAGCCGCGCGGAACGATCCGGGTGACGTGTCCGGTGACGCTGGCGCAATCGACGATAGCTCCGCTGATTCCGATGTTTCTCGAACGCCATCCGCATGTGCGCATCGACATGCAGGTCACCAATCGCGTGGTGGATCTCGTCCAGGAGGGAATCGACGTGGCGCTGCGGGTGCGGCCCACGCTGGAAGACAGCGGCAGCCTGGTGATCAAAAACCTCGGCAACACCTACGGTCTGCTGGTGGCAAGCCCCAAATTGCTGGACCGCGAGGGCCGGCCGCAAACCGTGGAGGACTTGCAGAAGCTGCCCACGGTTGCGATGTCCGCAGCCGATGGCCGGGCCACCTGGATATTGATGGGACCGGCAGGGAGATCATTCGAGCTGGTTCATAAACCCGTGTACACCGCCGACGACATCCTCACGCTCAAGTGCGCGGCGTTGCAGGGCACCGGCATTTGCATCATCCCGGACTACATGTGCACGAGCGAGTTGCGCTCCGGTGCGCTGGAGCAGGTCATCTCGGGATGGGCGCCGCGCCCCGGCGTGATGCACGCCGTGTTCCCCTCGCGACGCGGCCTCGTCCCCGCCGTGCGTCGCTTCCTGGATCACCTGGGCGAACACGTGAGCAGCGAGGGCCTCGAATGCCCCAAATAATTGGAATCTGACCCCCATTAATTATTGGGGTCAGATTCCAATTCATTCGGTAAGGAAGCTCGCGCGGCTACGACAAAGGGCATGAAAAAAATCATTGCCTTGTGCGTGTCGCACCTCGTCGTGCTGGCGCTTGGGTTTGCGCTGGGGATCTACCTGCTGCCCATCCTCACTGCGCCGCCCGGGCCGACGGTGGAGCAGGTGAGGGCGGTCTCTGCTGCGCCTCAATTCACGACGCAGTTCAAGCGAACACTCAAAGGCAGCGATGCGTTGCATTGGGGCGATGGCACCGTCACCCTGGGGGCGTCAGGCGTTGCGTTGATGGGCAGGATTGCCCCAGGGCCTGCCTACAAGCTTTACCTGGTGCCGGAATTCGTCGAGACCGAAGCGGATTTCAAGCGGGTGAAGGCGCAGTCGCTGGCGATTGGGGATGTGAAGACGTTCGAGAACTTCATCGTGCCCCTGCCGGCCGGCGTGGACCTCCATCGCTACAACACCGTCGTCATCTGGTGCGAATCGTTTTCGCAGTTCATCACGGCGGGCCAGTATCGCTAGGGCCTAGACGCCCAGGTATTGATCCAGCAATTGCGGCTGCGCCCGCAGTTCATCCGACGTTCCGGCAAACACGACCTCGCCCTTGACCAGGATCACGTTGCGATCCGTGACCTGCGTGACGTGCTTCCAGTTCTTGTCCACGATCACGCTGGAGATGCCGGTCTCGCGAATCACGCCGCAGATGCGCCAGATCTCCCGGGCGATCAGCGGTGCGAGGCCTTCGGTGGCCTCATCGAGGATCAACACATCGGGGTTCGTCATCAGCGCGCGACCGATGGTGAGCATCTGCTGCTCGCCGCCGGAGAGTTGCTGGCCGCCGTGGCCCAGGCGCTCTTTCAACCGTGGAAACGTTTCGAGCACGCGCTCGTAAGTCCAGTCGCGCTGTCCGCGTGTGCCGGGCCGCGCAGCCATCACCAGGTTTTCGACCACGCTCAGGTTGCCGAAGATGCCGCGGCCTTCGGGCACATAGGCGATGCCGAGTTGCGCGACTTCATATGGCGGCCGCCCCACCATTTCCCGGCCCATGATCTTCACGCTCCCGGCGCGCGGCTTCACCAGGCCCATCAGCGACTTGAGCAAGGTGCTCTTGCCCATGCCGTTGCGGCCCATGAGCCCGATCGTCTCGCCACGGCCGACCGTGAAGTCGATGCCGCGCAGGATGTGGCTCGCGCCGTAATAGGTCTGCAGCCCGCGAGCTTCGATGAGCGGCTGGTCGTTGGCCATCAGTGCTCCTCGCCCAGGTAGGCCGACTGCACGTTCGCGTCGGCGCGCACTTGCGCAGGCGTGCCGCTCGCGATCACCTGGCCGTTGACCATCACGGTGAGCTTGTCGGCCAGCGCGAACACGGCGTCCATGTCGTGCTCGACCAGCATGATCGCGTGCTGCGGCTTGAGTTTGAGCAGCAACTGCACCATGCGCTCGGCTTCTGCCGTTCCCATGCCCGCAAGCGGCTCATCGAGCAGCAACACACGCGGCCCCGTCGCCAGCGTCATCGCGATTTCGAGCTGGCGCTGTTCGCCATGGCTGATGGTGGCCGCAATCGCATCGCGACGCGAGGTGAGACCCGCCAATTCCAGTGCGTTGGTGGCGCGATCGTTGGTGGTGCCGAAGCCGCTCGCCAGTTGGAGCCACCGTGCTGCATGGGGCTCGCGCGACTGCGCCGCAAGCCGCACGTTTTCCCACACCGTGAACGGCTGGAAGATGTTGGTCTTTTGATAGCTGCGCCCCAGGCCCGCGCGCGAGATGCGTTCGGGCGACCAGCCGGTGATGTCCTTGCCCAGCAACGTGATCGAGCCCGAGGTGGAAGACAGATCGCCCGACAGCAGATTGGTCAGCGTCGATTTGCCTGCGCCGTTCGGTCCGATCACCGCGTGGATCGCGCCCAGGTGAACATCGAGCGAGACGTCGTTGACGGCAGCCAGTCCCCCGAAGCGCTTGGTCAAGTTGCGGGCAACGAGAAGCGGCTCAGACATCGCCTGCCTCCTTGCGGCGCGAGATGCGTTCGGCCAGGCCGAGCAAGCCGCGCGGCGCAAACGCCACCACGAGCACGATGAAGATTCCCATCCACAACTGCCAGTGCTTGCCCAGGTTCACGCTGCCGATCTGCGGCAAGTCCTTGAAGACGTGAAGGAGGTATTCGAATGCGAACGAGCCGATGATCGCGCCGGCGAAGTTGCCCATTCCGCCCAGGATCACCATCATGATCGCGTGCGCGCTCATGTGGAAGCCCATCAGCTCGGGGTTCACAAAGCCGGTCTGCGCAGCCCACAGATAGCCTGCCAGTCCGGCGAGCGCACCCGACAACGTGAATGCGGTTAGCTTGTAGCCGAAGGTGCCATAGCCCATCGCGCGCATGCGGTGCTCGTTGATGCGGATGCCCGCCAGCACACGCCCGAACGGCGACCACAACAGGCGGCGCAGGAACGCATACACCAGCACCATCATCGCCAGCGTGAAGTAGTAGAACGCCTTCTTGTTTTCCAGGTCGAACAGCGCGGCAGACGGCTTGAAGTTGACGTAGATGCCGTCCGATCCGCCGAGCGCCTTGTTGTCGAAGAACAGGAAGAACACCATCTGCGCGAACGCCATCGTCACCATGATGAAGTAGATGCCGTGCGTGCGAACGACAAAGAAGCCGATCACCAGCGCGGCCAGTCCCGACGCAGCAACGGCTGCCGGCAAGGTCCACCACAGGCTGACAGCCTCACCCGCAGGTGTGAGGAACGCAAGCGCATAACCCGCCAGGCCGAAAAACGCCGCGTGCCCCAGCGACACCAGGCCGGTGACGCCGAGCAACAAGTCCAGGCTCATCGCGAAGATGCCCAGGATCATCATGCGAGCGACCATCTGCGCATAGAACTCGGTTCCCACAAACGGGAACACGAGCAACGCGACGAGTCCCAGGCCGACGACGACCTGCAAGCTGCGTGGAAGCGTTTCGAGATTGGCCTTCATTGCTTGAACAGCCCTTCGGGTTTCCAAAGCAGCACGGCTGCCATCAACATGTAAACCAGCATTCCGGCGACTTGCGGCAGCAGCACCTTGCCGAATGTATCGACCAGACCGACGAGCAGGGCAGAGATCAATGCGCCTCGCACCGAGCCGATTCCGCCGATCACCACGACCACAAAGCACATGATGAGGACTTGCGAGCCCATGTTCGGGTACACGCTGGAGATCGGGGACGCGATCATGCCGGCAATGGTGGCGAGCGCAACGCCAATCGCGAACACGACGGCGTGGATCAGCTTGATGTTGACGCCCAGCGATTCGGTCATGTCGCGGTTGAACGCGCCCGCGCGAATCTTCATGCCCAGGCGCGTCTTCGAGATCAGCAGGTAGAGCCCGATGGCCAGCGCAATGCAGACGCCCGACATGAACAGGCGATACACCGGATAAGAGAGGTTGTCGGTCAGTGGAATCGAAGCCGACAGCAACTGTGGAATCGTGACGCCATGCACATCGTCACCCCAGAGAATGGATCGCACTTCTTCAAAGATGTAGATCAGGCCGAACGTGAGCAGTACCTGGTCGAGGTGATCGCGCTTGTAGAAGTGGCGAAAGAGCAGGCGCTCGAGCACGAGCCCGAAGATCACCGACAGCACTGCGCCGCCAAGGATGGCAATCGTGAAGCTGCCCGTCATGCTGGACAGCGACCATGCGAGGTACGCACCCAGCATGTAGAAGCTGCCGTGCGCGAGGTTGACTACGCCCATGATCCCGAAGATCAGCGTGAGGCCGGCGGCAAGCATGAACAGCAGCAGTCCGTACTGGACGCTGTTGAGCAGCTGAATCAGGAAGTTGGCGAGATCCACAGGCGGTCAGGCGATCAGTCGCTCAGGCGGTTCGGCGGGTCAGGAGCAGCAGGCCGCCCATGACGGTGAAGAGCCCGCCGCACACGCGGTTGATCCAGCGCACGACACCGCTGGTGCGAAGCAGCGGCATCAGCTTGGCTACGCCGAGCGCGCACGCAGTGAGGATGGCGAATTCGAAGGCCATGAAGGTGAGGGCGAGGATCGCGAACTGGATGGCGATGGGTTCCGCGGGATTGAGGAACTGCGGGAAGAACGCGGCGAAGAAAAGCACCGCCTTGGGGTTGCTCGCGCCGACCATGAAACCTTGCAGGTAGAACGACCGGCGCTTGGGCTGCCTGTCGCTTTCGACCGTCAGCATCGAGTTGCTGCGGAAGGTTTTTACGCCCAGCCAGATGAGGTAGGCCGCACCCACCGCCTTTGCGATCGTGAACGCAGTCTCTGAAGTAGCCAGCAGCGCGCCCAGACCCATCGCCGACAGCGCCATGACCGCGAGCACCGCCGTCACTGCGCCGGCGACGGAAGTCATGGCGTGGCGCGGCCCGTGGTTGACCGAGTTGGTCATGCACATCAGCATGGTCGGCCCCGGCGTCACGATCAGCAGCAGGACGGCGGCGACGTAGAGGAGGTAGGTGGTCAGGGTCATTGCTTCAGTTGGCTCGCATCCCGGGCTTGACCCGGGATCCATGCCTGTTCGGAGATGGATGCCGGATCAGGTCCGGCATGACCGATGTTAGTGGCTGTCATTGCGGACTTGATCCGCAATCCATCGTGGATCGAGCGCAGTCGCCGCTTCGCGGTGGATGCCGGATCAAGTCCGGCATGACAGCCAATTGCGGTGCGTCGCCGGGCAGCGCCAGGCTCAGCCCATCTTGCAGCCGGCGCCCGAATCGGCGAGCGCCTTGGCGGCGACGCCGATCACCTTGTTTTCCTTGTTCTCGACCACGCGCAGGTACATGTCCTGCACCGGGTTGTGCGACTTGCTCATCGTCCACTTGCCGCGTGGGCTGTCGATGGTGGCGGACTCCATGGCCTTGTAGAGCGCCTGCTTGTTGGCCAGGTCACCCTTGACGGCGGTAGCGCCCTGCGAGAGCAGCAGGCCGGTGTCGTAGCCTTGCACGGCGTACACGTCAGGCTGCATCTTGAACTGCGAAGCGTAGGCGGAGCGGAACTGCTTGTTGCGCGGCGTATCGAGCGAGTCGCTGTAGTGCATGGTGGTGATGATGCCGTCGGCTGCGGGGCCGGCAGCGTCCAGCACGCCTTCGGTCAGGAAGCCCGAGCCGTACAGGGGGATGCGACCCTTGAGACCTGCAGCCGCATAGTCGCGGATGAACTTGGCCGCGCCGCCGCCTGCGAAGAAGCAGGCCACTGCGTCTGGCTTGATCGAAGCGATTTCAGTCAGCAGTGCCTGGAACTCGACGTTGGGGAAGGGCAGGCCCAGTTCCTTGACGATGGTGCCGCCGGCTGCGGTGTAGCTTTCCTTGAAGCCTTCATAGGCCTCGTCGCCGGCAGCGTACTTCCAGGTGATCCAGACGGCCTTCTTGTGGCCCTTGTCCACCATGGCCTTGCCGAGCGCGAGCGTGGGCTGCGAATTGGTGAACGAGGTGCGGAACACGTTGGGTGCGCACAGCGCGCGGGTTGCGGCGTGCACGCCGGCGTTCGGAATCAGGCAGAGCGTGCCGCTGTCGCGGACCACGCGCTGTATGCCCATCTGCACGCCAGAGTGCACCGTGCCGATCAGCACATCGACCTTGTCGCGCTGCACCAGCTTGGTGGCGTTCTCGACGCCTTTGGACGGCTCGGATTCGTCATCGACCTTGAACCACTCGATGTCGCGGCCGCCGAGCTTGCCACCCTTTTCATTGATGGCCATGCGAACGCCGTTCTCGATGGCGACGCCCAGCTGCGCGAACGTGCCGGTGTACGGCAGCATCAGGCCCACGCGCACCTTGTTGCCCTGGGCACGGGTGATCTGCGGCAGCAGCAAACCGGTGGACGCTGCGCCCACGATGGCGGCGCTACGGGTCAGCACGAGACGGCGAGTGGTCATGGGGTTCTTCCTCTGTGAATTAATTGAAGCCTAAAGCATTTTCCGTCTGCTGTGAGAGCGGGCGTACTGTGGCTTACCCGGAGTTGGAGGGGGCAGAGGGTGCCGCGGCAGACCTCAACTTGAAGCGCTGTATCTTGCCCGTTGCGGTCTTGGGCAGCTCGGAAACGAACTCGATCCAGCGGGGGTATTTGTACGGGGCGAGCAGGCTTTTCACATGCATCTGCAGGTCGCTGGCCGAGGCGGGCTGGCCCGCCTTGAGCACCACGAATGCCTTGGGTTTGACCAGCTCGTCCGAATCGGCGATGCCCACCACGGCGGCTTCGAGCACGCTGGCGTGGGTCATCAGGCAAGCTTCGACTTCGAAGGGTGAAACGTAGATGCCGCCCACCTTGAGCATGTCGTCGGTGCGGCCGCCGTAGGTGTAGAAACCGTCGGCGCTGCGGGTGTATTTGTCGCCGCTGCGCGTCCATTCGCCTGCGAATGTCGACTTTGTTTTCTCGCGGCTGTTCCAGTACATGATGGCCGCGCTCGGGCCCTTGATCTGCAACTCCCCGATCTCGTCGGGGCCGCATTCGCTTCCATCGTCACCCACGATTTTCAGCTCGTACCCAGGCACGGCCGTGCCCGTCGTGCCGTAGCGCACTTCGCCGGGCCGGTTCGACAGGAAGATGTGCAGCATCTCGGTCGAGCCGATGCCGTCGAGGATTTCGCAGGCGTAGGTTTCGGTCCAGCGCTTGCCGATCTCGGCGGGTAGGGCTTCCCCGGCGCTGGTGCAGACGCGCAGGCGCAATTCATTGCGTGACGGCTTCGTCGCGTCTGCGAGCAAAGCTGCGTAGAGCGTAGGCACGCCGTAAAAAATCGTAGGCTTGAATGTCTTGAGGATGTTGAAGACATCGCCCGGCGTGGGACGCGTGGGCAGAAGCACCGTCGTCGCGCCCACGCTGACTGGAAAGGTGAGGCTGTTGCCCAGGCCATACGCAAAGAAGAATTTCGCAGCCGAATAAACGACGTCGTCTTCGCGAATGCCCAGGACGCCGCGTCCGTAGAGCTCGGCCGTCTGCACCAGGTGGCTGTGCAGGTGCACCGTGCCTTTGGGCGTCCCGGTGGAGCCGCTGGAATAGAGCCAGAAGCAGGCGTCGTCTGCGCAGGTTTCAGTGACAGTACGGGATGTACCGCCCGTACCCACCAGCGCCACCAGCGAGTTATCGCCATCTGCGCCCGCCACGAACACGGTGCGCAGCGACGCAATGTTGCCAATGAGCGGCTCGAACGCAGGCAGCAGCGGCTTTGAAACGAACAGCGCCTGCGCGCGCGAATCGCGCAGCATGAAGTCAAAGTCTTTCGTCGTGAGCAGCGTGTTGGCGGCAACAGGGACCACGCCGGCCAGGATGCATCCGAGGAAGACGACAGGCCACTCCAGCGTGTCGAGCATCGCCACCATGACACGCGTTTCAGGCGAAAAGCCGCGATCGCGCAAGGCGCCGGCCAGACGATAGGCCTGGTCGGCCAGCTCGCCGTAGGTCAGTTGTGCGCCGGAAGCGGCATCGATGAAGGCGACCTTGTCGGGGCGCGCCGCATTGCGGCTCAGAAGGTCATGGGCCGCGTTGTAATCCCTGGGGATTTCAATCCGCGGCGGCGTATGGGTGTGATCGGCGCGGCTCGTTCGCATGGGACGGGGCGCGATCAGGCGGCGACGGGTGCGAGCGTCAGTGCCTGCGCAAGCCACTCGCGGCACCAGACGGCGCCGAGTTCTTCGGGCAGCGTGCCTGCACTCGCGTCGTGACACCAGACCTCGCCAACACGCTGGGCGCCCAGGCCCTGCAGACGCTCGTCGAACTTCTTGCCGCCGAAGCAGAAGGTGTTGAGGTACGTGCGGTCGCCGAGCGCGATCACGCCGTAGCGCACATGCCCCAGGAATTTCGGTTGCGAGTCCAGGGAGTCATAAAGCATGCGGGCGTTGTCCGGCACGTCACCTGACCCATAAGTGGAAGAGCAGATGAGATAAAGTGCATCTGCGTCATCGAAGGCACTGATATCCAGGCCGTCCATCAACAGCACCTCGATGTCCTCGATGAGGTCGGCGCAGTCCATCTGGATCGCTTGCGCAACATAGTCGGCGGTGCTGGTCATGGTGCCAACGAGGATCTTGAGCTTCATATACCTGTTCATCCTTGGGTTGCATGCAGTAAACTGCTTGACATGCGATTGATAGGAAGTATACTGCAATCTTGATCTAGCGCAAGTCCCAGGCAGAAAAACGTCAAATGCAAGCAACGACCGATCACGAAAGCAAGGCCACCCTGGCTGAACTGGGTGCCAGGGTGCGTGCATGGCGGGCGCGGCGAGGCATGACGCGCAAGCAGCTGGCAGCCGACTCCGGTTTGTCCGAACGTTTTCTCGCGGACGTGGAAAGCGGCAAGGGCAATGTCTCCATCAACTCGCTGGAAGCTGCGGCTCGCGCACTGAACATCACGATTCTTGAATTGCTGCAGGATGCGCCGCGTCCCGCGCTCAGCCGTCTCTATTCGTTGCTGGGGCGGCTCGACGATGCCCAGCTCGACCAGGCGCATTCGCTGCTTGCGTCGACCTTTGGCATCGGTGACGCCGAAGGTCGCGAAAAGCGGGTGGCGCTCATCGGGCTTCGCGGTGCGGGCAAGACGACGCTTGGCGCGCAACTGGCTGCAGCGCGCGGCGTGCCCTTCATCGAACTGGATCGCGAGATCGAGCGCGAAGCCGGTACGAGCATGAACGAGATCCTGCTGTTGCACGGGCAGGGCGGCTACCGCCGCTATGAGCGCCGCGCCCTGTTTCGCATCGCCGAAGACCACGCCGATGGCGTCGTGATGACGACCGGCGGCAGCATCGTGAGCGAGCGCGAGACTTTCGACCTGCTGCAAAGCCGCTTCTATTGCGTCTGGCTCAAGGCCAACCCCGAAGAACACATGAGCCGTGTGGTGGCGCAGGGCGATATGCGCCCTTTTGATTCGACCAGCGGCGCCACGGTGGAGGCGATGGAAGACATCCGCCGAATCCTTGCCAGCCGTGAGGCCCTTTATGCACGCGCCGATGCTGTCGTCGATACGGCAGCCCGCACCGTCAAGCAATCGCTCAAGGACCTGGAACGCGCTGTTCCCTGAAACGCACAACCGACCCGAGGACATACATGAACGCAATGACCGAGCCACTCCTGTTCAAGCAGGGAGACCGCGAGATGGTGAGTTTCGCGACCCACCCGACCAAGTACCAGCACTGGACGCTGACCGTCGAAGGCGACGTCGCACGCCTCAAGCTGGACATCAACGAAGACGGCGGCATCAAGCCCGGCTACAAGCTCAAGCTCAACAGCTATGACCTGGGCGTTGACATCGAGCTGCACGATGCCATCAACCGGGTGCGTTTCGAGCATCCGCAAGTCAAGGTGGTGGTGTTCGAAAGCGGCAAGGAAAAGATCTGGTGCTCGGGTGCCAACATCTACATGCTGGGCCTTTCCACCCACGCGTGGAAAGTGAACTTCTGCAAGTTCACGAATGAGACGCGCAATGGTCTTGAGGATTCGTCGCGCAACGACGGATTGAAATCCCTCGCTGCCGTGACGGGTGCCTGCGCGGGTGGTGGCTATGAGCTTGCGCTGGCTTGTGATCGCATCGTGATGATCGACGACCGCGCCAGCACGGTGAGCCTGCCGGAAGTGCCGCTGCTGGGCGTGCTGCCCGGCACCGGCGGCCTGACGCGCGTGACCGACAAGCGCAAGGTGCGCCGCGATCTTGCCGACATCTTCTGCACGACCAGCGAAGGCGTGCGCGCAGACCGCGCTCGCGACTGGAAGCTGATCGATGCGCACGCCAAGCCCCAGCAGTTTGCGCAGCTGGTTGAAGCCGAGGTGGAGGCACTGCGCAGGCAGTCGAATCGCAGCGGCACGAAGGGCATTCAACTCACGCCGCTTGCACCGCGCATCGAAGACGGCGGCTATCACTACAACACGGTCAGCGCAGAGATCGACCGTGCTGCGCGTATTGCGACCATCACCGTGAGCGCGCCCAAGGCCGCGGTTGAAAGCAAGCCTGAAGCCATCGAGGCTGCCGGCGCCAACTGGTGGCCGCTTCAGTTCGCCCGTGAGCTCGACGACCTGATCCTCAACCTGCGCACCAACGAACTGGAGATCGGCACCTGGGTCATCAAGACTCGCGGCGATGCGCACCATGTGATGCAGGCCGATGCAGTGTTGGAGCGGCACAAGGACCACTGGCTCGTGCGCGAAACGACCGGGGCGCTGCGCCGAACGCTCGCACGGCTGGACGTGACGAGCCGCTCGCTGATCGCGCTTGTCGATGCGGGTTCTTGCTTCGCCGGGACCTTGTTCGAACTGGCTCTCGCCTGCGATCGCATCTACATGCTGGACTTGCCCGATTCGCCGGACGCTGCGCCTTCGCTGCAGTTGAACGCAGCCAACTTTGGCAGGTACCCGGAAGTCAACGCGCTCACCCGCCTGCAGACGCGTTTTTGCCAGGACGATCAGACCATCGCCCAGCTGCAGGCATTGCAGGACAGCCCGTTGCGTGCCGACCAGGCGCTGGCCCTGGGCCTTGTCACGCTGACCCCCGATGACATCGACTGGGACGATGAGATTCGCATCATGCTGGAGGAGCGCGCGTCGCTGTCTCCGGACGCCCTCACGGGCATGGAAGCGTCGCTGCGTTTTCCCGGCAAGGAAACGATGGAGACGCGTGTCTTCGGACGTTTGTCAGCCTGGCAAAACTGGATTTTCATCAGGCCCAACGCAGTGGGCGAGGAGGGCGCATTGAAACTCTTCGGCACCGGGAAAAAAGCGAAATTCGACTGGAAGCGGATCTGACCTTTGAGGCTGTCATGCGGGGGCTGGGATTCCCAATGGCTGTCATGCCGGACTCGATCCGGCATCCATGCAGTTCGACGGCAGTTGAAGACATGGATTGCGGATCAAGTCCGCAATGACATCCAGCACGAGGTCAAGCCCGCAATGACAGCCGACAGCATCATGTGATCACTACGAGAGAACCCTATGAGCAACATCGACCTCCAAGCCCTCATTCCCAACAACGTCCACCTCGGCGAGAACCGCCAGTTGCAGCGCGCGCTGGAGCACTGGCAACCCGCGTTCCTGAACTGGTGGGACGAGATGGGCCCCAGCGACTTCAAGGCCAAGGAAGTGTTCCTGCGCACGGCTGTCGGCGTTGACGCGCAAGGTTGGGCCAGCTACGGCTACACGCCCATGCCCGAGTACCGATGGGGCATCTTCCTGGCCGACAAGGAAGAGGGCCGCAAGATCGGCTTTGGCGACTTCATGGGGCAGGATGTGTGGCAGGACGTGCCCGGCGAATATCGCTCGACCTTCCGCCGCCTGATCGTCACGCAGGGCGATACCGAGCCCGCATCGGTGGAGCAGCAGCGTCTGCTGGGCCATACCGCACCATCGCTGTACGACCTGCGCAACCTGTTCCAGGTGAACGTGGAAGAGGGCAGGCACCTGTGGGCGATGGTGTACCTGCTGCACGCGCACTTCGGGCGCGACGGCCGGGAAGAGGCCGAGGAACTTCTCGAGCGCCACAGCGGCGACCCGGACAAGCCGCGCATCCTGGGCACGTTCAATGAGCCGATGGACAACTGGCTGTCGTTCTTCATGTTCACCTACTTCACCGACCGTGACGGCAAGTTCCAGCTCAAGAGTTTTGCCGAAAGCGCGTTCGATCCGCTCGCACGCACCACGCGCTTCATGCTGACCGAAGAAGCGCATCACATGTTCGTCGGCGAGACGGGTGTGGGCCGCGTGATCAAGCGCACGCTGGAAGTGATGAAGGAGCTCGATACCGATGACGCAGCTACGCTGCGCAAGGCCGGCGTGATCGACCTGCCGACGATCCAGCGTTTCATGAATTTCTGGTTCACCAGTTCGCTCGATCTATTTGGTTCGGAGTCGTCGTCCAACGCAGCCAACTACTTCAGCAACGGCATCAAGGGCCGTCCCGACGAAGCCAAGTTCGCGGACCACGTCGAGTCCGACACCGAGATGACCATACAGGTGCCGGACGGCAAGGGCGGGCTGATGAACCAGTCCGTCTCCACCCGCAACGGCATGAACGAGATCACACGGCTGGAATACGTGAAGGACTGCAATGTCGGCGTGACACGCTGGAACATGGCCATCAAGCGCGCTGGCATCGCATTCGAATTGAAGCTGCCCTCGACGCGTTTTCGCCGCCAGGTGGGCGTGTGGTCGAACATCCCGACCGATCCGCTGGGTCAGCCGATCACGCAGGCCGAGTTCGATGCGAAGAAGGCCCAGTGGCTGCCGTCTGAAGCGGATATCGCCTTCGTCAAGAGCCTGATGCACCGCGTCACCGAGCCCGGAAAGATGGCCGGCTGGATCGCACCGCCCGACCGCGGCATCAATGCGCAGCCGGTCGAATACGAGTACGTGAAGCTCTAATTTCGCTCGCTTCGCGAAAGCGTCTGCTGGGGCAGGTACAATCCGTGACTTCGGGGTGTAGCTCAGTCTGGTAGAGCGCTGCGTTTGGGACGCAGAAGTCGCAAGTTCGAATCCTGTCGCCCCGACCATTCAAGCCGTTGGTTTCACCAACGGCTTTTTTCCAGCCTGACTGCCCGTAGCTCAGTTGGATAGAGCACTTGCCTTCTAAGCAAGTTGTCGGGGGTTCGATTCCCTCCGGGCAGGCCATTCAGCGCATCGTCCCGATCCTCTCAAATTCGCTTTTCACGCCCGCTGAAAAAAGGGCGGCGATTATCTCGGTAATGCGATCCGCGTGCCGGGTTCAACACAATTGGAAACACGTTCTTCACTGTCGAGTTGCCCCAGGGCCACGTTTATGGATCAGACGGTCTTGTCCTACAGGGGTCAGTGCTGCACTGCACGATGCTAGCGCCAGTTCCTCACAGGAACGTGAACAACTTACAGGAACCATCATGAACCTACGAAGGCATTTGCCGGCCATCCACAAGCTCAGTCTTGTGGCTGCTGCCGTAATGGCTTGTACTTCCGCACTTGCTGCCGAGCCTAACGGCTGGTATGCCGGTGCCAGTATCGGCTCGACCAGCGGCGATTTCGAACGCGCCAACAACATCACGCCTTTCGCCGGTCCCGGCTATGGCGTGCTGACCTATCGCGACAGCGACAGCAGCAATGGCTACAAGGTCTACGGCGGCTATCGCTTGAGCCGGAACTTCGCCCTTGAAGGTGGATATTTCAACCTCGGCAAGTTCAACTACGACTACACCACGAGCCCCATCGGCACGTTCGGTGGCTCCGTGAACCCCAAGGGCCTGAACCTCGACCTGGTCGGGATCATCCCGTTCGGCGAGCGCTTCTCGGTCTTCGGCAAGGTCGGCGCTGCATACATGGACGAACGCACGGAATTCTTCCGTACGGGCGGCCCTGCAGTCACCGGCAATCACGGTGACATGCACGTCCGCGCGAAGTTCGGCATCGGCGCGCAATACGCGTTCACCGATCGCCTTTCCGTTCGTGCAGAACTGGAGCGCTATCGCTTCAACGATGCCGTGCGTAACAAGTCGCACGTCGACATGGCTTCGGTCGGCCTGGTGTACTACTTCGGCTCCGCTCCGCGCGCAGTGCCTGTGGTCCAGCCCGCTCCGGTCTATGTCGCACCGCCGCCGCCGCCACCACCGCCCCCGCGCGTGATGCCGCCTCCGCCACCACCGCCGCCACCGCCGCCGCCTCCTCCTCCCCCGCCTCCGCCGCCTGAGCCGCCGCCGAAGCAAGGTCGCAACTAAGCGCTGGTAACGACAAACACGGCGAAGATCGCATCTTCGCCGTGTTTTTTTTGGGGGGCATGTAACACGCACCCACGCGAGCCGATCGCGGTTTAGACTCGGCGCAGGTCAGCCGTTCCCGGGCCTTCCACGAACGGCGAATGTTGCGTATGTTTCATCTGAGGTTCAAGGAAATGATGGGTTTTGCCGGACGGATGCGAGGATGCGCAGTCATCCTGACTTTGTGTCTCGGGGCCTTTGCTGCTGGCGCCGCCGACCAACCAGCGGCATTTACTGTTCCGGTTCCCGTTGAACCTGCCATCAGTCTCCAGCAAGGTCTCGTCGAGCCCCCGCGCAAGGCCGATTTCGGGCCCACCACGCCTTCGAGCCAGGCCCGTGAAGTGGCGGACTGGGTGCTCCAGTCGGGCGACCACAAGAACCTGCCTTTCATGGTGATCGACAAGCTCCAGGCGCGCGTTTTTGTATTTCAGCCGGATGGCAAGCTCCGGGGCACGACGAGCGCGCTTCTGGGCGTTGCGATCGGCGACCACACGGTTCCCGGCATCGGCCAGAAAAAACTGTCCGCGATCAAGCCGGAAGAACGAACAACACCTGCGGGCCGCTTCATGGCGTCCCTGGCAAAAGACATTCACGGCATCGAGGTGCTGTGGGTGGACTACGAATCGGCCCTGTCCTTGCACCGCGTCGTGAAGGGCACGCCCAAAGAGCGACGTGCAGAGCGCCTTGCCTCTGCATCCGTTGCTGACAAGCGCATCACCTACGGATGCATCAACGTTCCCGTGCCCTTTTACGAGCAGGTCGTGAGCCCCATGTTCAAGGGGACGTACGGCGTCGTGTACGTGTTGCCGGAGACGAAGCCGCTTCGCGATGTCTTCGGCTTCCAGACTGTGCAGGGTCCTGCCGCAGTGGCCGGAAGCAATTGACGTTGTGAGCGGGGCGTCGGCCCCCTAGCGCCTTTCGTACTGGGTCTTGCCAAACAGGATTTCGCGCGATTTGTCGTCGGTGATGGGCTTGCGAAGGTCTGCCAGCACCTGCACACCGCGCTTGACCGCCGGCCGCGCTTCGATCTTGCGTACCCATTGCTCCACCGCGGGGTAGTCGGAAAGCGCAAGTCCCTGCTTTTCCCAGCTGCGAATCCACGGGAACGTTGCGATGTCGGCGATGGAGTACTCCTTTCCGCCCAGCCATTTGCTTTCCTGGAGCCGCCGCTCGATGACGCCATAGAGACGCTTGGCCTCGTTAGAGTAGCGATTGACCGCGTACTCCACCTTCTCGGGCGCGTAGAGGCGAAAGTGGTGCGCCTGGCCCAGCATCGGACCCACGCCACCCATCTGGAACATCAGCCACTGCAGCACGTCGTATTTTTCGCGATCGGTTGAGGGCATGAAACGCCCGGTCTTGGCTGCCAGGTAGATCAGGATGGCGCCGGACTCGAACAGGTGAATGGGCTTGCCGTCGGGGCCCTGCGGGTCGGTGATCGCCGGAATCTTGTTGTTCGGGCTGATCTGGAGGAACTCGGGCTTGAACTGGTCGCCCGTGCCGATGTTGACTGCCGTCACCTGGTAAGGCAGGCCGCATTCTTCCAGCATGATGTGGACCTTGTGCCCGTTGGGCGTTGCCCACGAAAATACCTCGATCATTTGTTGCTCCGGCAGGGGTTCATGAATAATGCGACTCTAGGGGAAACGTCCAGCGCATGTTTGATCGCATCAAAAAGGCTCTTTCCATAGGCGCGAAGCGAGCGTCGTCGGCAGAGGGCCCTGTCTCCCAGCAGTCGTATGGCCCCATGTCTGAATGGGCCGCGACCCAGGGCTTTGGCTTTTCCGTCGATGGCAGCGGGAACGAAGTCGCGCTCCAGGGAAAGATCAACGGCAAGCCCTGGCGCATGCAGATCGGGCGCCCCACACGAAACTACATCCTGGGTGAAGAACTGCGCGCTCGTGCCGAGCTGGCAGTGCGTGACGACGTAGCCGTGCTGGTCATGAACAAGCCGCTGAAGGAGGCGCTGGAGAAGAAGGCGTATTCGATCTTCACCGATCCGCTGCAGACGTCTGCCGATCCAAGCCTTCCCGAAGAGATGCGCTGGCTGGCCATGTTCGAGGAAGTAGGCTGGGAAGGGCCGTCGGATGAGTTCTGGCAGCGCTACAGCGTGCTCACCGATCGCCGCGAGAACGCAATGGCCTGGATAGAGCCGCAGCTGGCGATCATGATGACCGAGTGGCCCGAGCCGGCGCCCTCGGATGAGGTCCCGTTCATGATCCTGATCCTGCGCGGCAAGGCCTATCTGCGCATGGAGTATTCGCCGGCGGGCATGCCGACACTGCGGCATGCTTCACTGATTTTCCAGACCTGCTGCGATTCGGCCCTGGTCAACCTGGGGCCTGAGCCCAGGGGCTGACCCTGATGTCCTGCCGGACCCGATGCGGCAATCCACCGCGAAAGCGCAAGCGCCGATGGAAGTCATGGATTGCGGGTCAAGCCCGCAATGACAGACGCCCCGGTTGTCATGCCGGACCCGATCCGGCATCCACCGCGCAGCGGCGACCGCCGTTGAAGGCATGGATTGCGGATCGAGTCCGCAATGACAGCCACTTTGCTGAAGTTCAGCTGCCGCGTGTGATCGGCACTTCGGCATCCTTGCCGTAGGCGCCGTACTTGCCCAGCTCCCACTTCGCGATTGCATTGCGGTGCACTTCATCCGGGCCGTCTGCAAATCGCAGCGTGCGTGCACCGGCCCAGGCGGATGCCAGCGGGAAATCGCCGCTCACGCCGCCACCGCCATGAACCTGCATCGCCCAGTCGATGACCTGCAGCGCCATGTTGGGTGCGACCACCTTGATCATCGCGATATCGTTCTTGGCGACCTTGTTGCCGGCGATGTCCATCAGCCAGGCCGCGCGCAGCGTGAGCAGGCGAGCCATGTCGATCTTGCAGCGGGCTTCGGCGATGCGCTCTTGCGTCACCGTCTGCTGCGCCACGGTCTTGCCGAATGCAACACGCGACAGGGCGCGGCGGCACATCAACTCCAGCGCGCGCTCGGCCAGACCGATCAGGCGCATGCAGTGGTGGATGCGTCCGGGGCCCAGGCGGCCCTGTGCAATCTCGAAGCCGCGTCCCTCGCCCAGCAGGATGTTGTCTGCGGGCACGCGGACATTCTCGAAAAACATCTCGACGTGGCCGTGCGGCGCGTCGTCGTAGCCGAACACCGTGAGCGGCCGCACGATGCGGATGCCCTTGGCATCGGCGGGCACGATGATCATGCTTTGCTGCGAGTGGCGGGGCGCCTCGGGGTCGGTCTTGCCCATCGTGATGAAGACGGCGCAACGCGGATCGGCCGCACCGGAGATCCACCACTTGCGTCCGTTGATCACGTAGTCGTTGCCATCGCGCTCGATGCGGGTGGCGATGTTGGTTGCATCCGACGAGGCGACCTCCGGCTCGGTCATCGCAAACGCCGAGCGGATCTGGCCTTCGAGCAGGGGCTTGAGCCAACGCGCCTTGATCGCCTCCGAGCCGTAGCGCGCAATCGTTTCCATGTTGCCCGTGTCGGGCGCGGAGCAGTTGAAGACTTCGCTCGACCACTGAACGCGGCCCATGATTTCGGCCAGCGGTGCGTATTCCTGGTTGGTCAGGCCCGCGCCTTCGTAGCCCGAAGCCGATGCGCTATCGACCGGCAGGAACAGGTTCCACAGGCCCGCGGCGCGCGCCTTGGGCTTGAGGTTTTCGATGGTGTTGAGCGCCGACCAGCGCTTGCCGGCCTTGGTGTTGGCTTCGAGTTCCTCGTGGTAGGCCTGCTCGTTCGGGTAGATGTGGTCGTCCATGAACTTGAGCAGCTTGGCCTGCAGTTCACGGGTCTTGGGTGAGTACTCGAAGTCCATGTGTGTCTTCCTTGGGGTAAGTGCTTGTGGCGTTGTGCGATGCGGCAGTTCAGGCTTTTTGCGCGAACTGCCACGCGAGTTGTGCCATCGGTTTTGCGCCTGCGCCTGAAGCGGCGGCCTGCGCGCTCGACGCTGTGCCGGTCTCGACCCGCTTGGCGATGCCTTGCAGGATCGCAGCGATGCGGAACATGTTGTAGGCGAGATAGAAATTCCAGTCGCCCTTGAGCTCTTGCGGGGTGGCAAGCCCGGTGCGTTCGCAATAGCGCCGGATGTACTCTTCTTCAGACGGGATGCCCAGCGCTTTCAAGTCGAGCCCGCCAATGCCGCGCGAAGCGCTGTGTGGAATGTGCCAGGCCATGCAGTGATAGCTGAAGTCGGCCATCGGATGGCCGAGCGTGGAGAGCTCCCAGTCGAGCACCGCGATGATGCGCGGCTCGGTCGCGTGGAACATCAGGTTGTCCAGGCGAAAGTCGCCATGCACGATGGAAACCTTGGCTTCGTCGCGTGCAGCGGCAGGTATGTTTTTCGGCAGCCACTCCACCAGCTGTTCCATCTCGGGAATCGGCTGGCTCATCGGCCCTGCGCCATCGGCCGATGCCTTGTACTGCTTGCTCCAGCGGCCGATCTGCCGGTCGAAGTAGTTGCCGGGCTTGCCGTAACCCGCAAGGCCACGCGACGCGAAATCGACCGTGTGCAGCGCCGCGATCACGCGGTTCATCTCGTCGTAGATTTCGGCGCGCTGGGCGGGCGTCATGTCGGGCAGGGCCTGGTCCCAGAGCACACGACCCTGCATGAACTCCATGATGTAGAAAGCGCGGCCGATGACGGATTCGTCTTCGCACAGGCAGTACATGTGGGGCACGGGCACATCGGTGCCGCCCAACCCGCTCATCACGGCGAACTCGCGCTCGACCGCGTGGGCCGACGGAAGCAGCTTGGCGACCGGTCCGGGCTTGGCGCGCATCACGTAGCTCTTGCCGGGCGTGACGAGTTTGTACGTGGGGTTGGACTGGCCGCCCTTGAACATCTCGACAGTGAGCGGGCCGCTGAATCCGTCCAGGTTCTTTTCGAGCCATCCGGTGAGGGCGCCGGTGTCGAAGGCGTGCTTGTCGGAGACAGCGCGCGTGCCGATGAAGTGGTCGAAGTTGGTCATCGAATGGTTCTTGTCAGAGTTCGGCGTCGATGATTTTCATCAGCGCTTCGCGATTGCGCACGACCAGGCCGCCCGGCTCGATGCGGATCACGTCCTCGCGCTCCATCGCCTTGAGTTCCTGGTTCACGCGCTGGCGCGATGCGCCCAGCAACTGCGCCAGTTCTTCCTGCGCGAGCTGCAAGCCGATGCGCACTTCGCGCGCGTCCGACAGCGAAGGCACACCGTAGCTGCGAGCCAGGTGCGTCAGCTGTTTGGCCAGTCGCGCACGCAGGGGCAGGGTGTTCAAGTCTTCCACCAGTCCGAACAGCTGGCGAATGCGACGCGCGTGCAGCCGAAGCAGCGCCTCGTACAGCTCGGTGTGTTCGGTCAGGATGCGCCGCAGGTCGCCGCGCGACACAGTGAGCATGCTGGTGTCGCCGTGGGCATAGGCATCGTGCGTGCGCCGGTCGCCGTCGAAGATCGCCACATCGCCAAACCACACACCCGGCTCCACGTATGTGAGCGTGACCTGCTTGCCCGAGATCGAGGTGGAACTCACGCGCACCGCGCCCTTGGACACAGCGCTCCACTCGTCGGCCGCATCGCCGCGCGCGCAGATGAGTTCGCCGTCCTTGTAGCGTTTGACGTAAGCGCATCGCAGGATGTCGTGCCTGAGTGAAGGGGAAAGGGATGAGAACCAGCGACCCGAATTGATCGCTTCACGTTCTTCAATAGTAAGAATGGGGTCGTCCATGGCCTGTCTTGTCAGCGACTGCTGGTGCCGTGCATTGTCGCGTGCGGGACGCGCTGAAACAACGGGGGATGATCCCCTAGGCGACTCGTGGCCGACTCGCCGCTCGCCCGGTGCTATTCGTAGCGCGGCTTTGACTTGGCCAGGAATGCCTCGATGCCGATGCCCGCATTCGCGTGGTGCAGGTTGCGCACGAAGTGGTCGCGCTCGCTCGCCAGGTGGCGGCTGAGCATCGCGCCTGGCGCATCGTTCAGGAGCTCCTTGATGCTCGCCATGGCGTTGGGTGCGCGTTCATTGAGTTTCTCTGCGATCGACAACGCCTGGCTCAGTGCCTGCCCGGTCGACACGACGCGATTGACGATGCCCAGATCGAACAGCCGCTGTGCACCGATTCGCTCGCCATTCATCAGCAGTTCGCTGGCAAGTTGCCGCGGCATCGCGTGCGAAAGGCTCCATGTGGCACCTGCGTCGGGCGACAGGCCCACGCTGCTGTAGGCCATGGCGAAGATCGCATCGTCGGCGGCGACGATCATGTCGCAGGCCAGCGCCAGCGAAAACCCCGCGCCCGCTGCAGCCCCCTCGACGGCTGCGATCACCGGCTTGGGAAAGGTGCGGATCGCCTCGATCCAGCTGTGCAGCTGCTCGATGCTCTGCGCCTGCACTTCGGGTGGCTGCTGGCGATTGGCCTGCAGCCGCTGCAGATTGCCGCCGGCAGAAAACACCGTGCCTTGCCCGACGATGACCACGCTGCGCACCTCGGCGCTTGTTTCGGCCACGCTCAGGGCCTCGACGCCGGCCGCGTACATTTCGGGACCCAGGGCATTGCGATGATCGGGGTTGCAGATCGTGAGCACCATCGTCGCGCCCTGGCTGGTGCTCTTGAGTTCGGCTGTCATTGGTTTTCCTCGTGCAGGAGCGACAGGCCGATTGCGCCGCGGCGCCTGAGCCACGGGCTCGGGCGATAGCGCGGATCGCCATAGACCGTCTGCATGTTGAACAGCACTTCCAGGATGTTGGTCGGCCCCCAGCGGTCACCCATTGCGAGCGGCCCGAGCGGGTATCCCAGCCCGAGCGTCACGGCAGTTTCCAGGTCTTTCGGGCTGCAGATCTGCTGCTGGCAGATGTCGGATGCGATGTTGACGATGCACGCCACCACGCGTTGCGTGACGAAGCCTCCCGAGTCGCGAATCACGCTCACGGCCTTGCCGTCGCGGGCGAACAGGGCGTGCGCCGCATCGCGCATGTCGGCGCGCGTGGCGGGGTTGGTCGCGAGCACGCGCCGTTTCGTCGCAGCGTCGTCGATGAGCATGTCGATGCCCACGGTGCGCGAAGGATCGAGGCGTTCAACGACAGCCACGGTGGTGATGTCGAAGCCCAGCGGGGCGACGATCGACAAGGCCTGCGGGGAAGGCGACTGCCCGGTCTCGATCCTTGCGCCCAGGTCCTTGAGCAACTGGTACAACTCCGAGCGCCTTGCCGCACGCGTCGAAACCCAGACCGGCGGCATTTCAGCGACCTCGGGCGTTGGCGGTTCGGGCGGGACCTGCGCCTTGCCGTCGATGTATGAATAGAACCCCTCGCCAACTTTTCGCCCGACCACGCCACCGGCCAGGCGCTGGGCCGTGATGACGCTGGGGCGATAGCGCGGCTCGTCGTAGTACTGGCGGTAGATCGACTCCATCACCGGATGCGAAACGTCCAGCGCCGTGAGGTCCATCAACTCGAAGGGGCCCAGCTTGAAGCCGACCTGGTCGCGCAGGATGCGGTCGATGGTTGCGAAATCGGCGATGCCTTCGCTGACGATTCGCAGGGCTTCGGTGCCGTAGGCGCGGCCCGCGTGATTGACGATGAAGCCTGGCGTGTCCTGGGCCTGCACGGGCGTATGGCCCATGTCGCGCGCGAATGCGGCGAGTTGCTGGCACGCAGCTTTGGTTGTCTTGAGTCCCGCAATGACCTCGACCACTTTCATCAGCGGCACGGGATTGAAGAAGTGGAAGCCGGCGAACTGCTGGGGGCGCTTCAAGGCGGCTGCAATGGAGGTGACCGACAGCGATGACGTGTTGGTCGCGAGCACTGCAGAAGGCGCCACGATGCCTTCGAGTTCGGCAAAGAGCGCCTGCTTGACGTCCAGCCGCTCGACGATCGCTTCGATGACCAGGTCGCAGTCTGCGAGCGCGGCCAGATTGTCCGCAGGCTGGAGCAGGGCCTTGTTGCGTTGCACGGCGGCTGCGTCGATGCGGCCCTTTTCGTGCAGGCGATCCCATTGGCCGAAGATGTCGTCGCGAGCCTTCGCGACGGCCGCGGCCTGCGTGTCGAACAGGAAGACCTCGCTGCCGGCTTGGGCCGCAATCTGGGCAATGCCACGGCCCATCGCACCGGCGCCGACGACGCCGACCTTTGAAAAAGTAACAGTCATTTTGTGATTATCGTTGTAGCGTGCTAACCACTTTCCCCGGCGATGGCTGTGCAACAATTAGACACAATGACAAGCCGCTCCCCCAAGCGGGGCTTGCTGCTGCATGCGGTGCTTCTGGTTGCCGCACCGGCCAGCCTTGCGACGAGCCTCGGACCTGTTGAGGGCGTCCCGCTGATCGGACGGCCGCTTGACGTCTCCGTTCGCGTCGTCCTCGACCCAGGCGCCGATACGGCGTCGCTGTGCGCGCGCGCCGAGGTCACGCAGGGCGACTCCCAGACCTCCGGCGTGACGGCACAGCTTGAGGTGCTTTCGGCGCAACAGGCTGTCATCCGCATACGCACATTCAGGCCTGTCGAAGAACCGGTCGTCACCATCGTGGCGCATGTTGGCTGCACCATGCCCACCACCAGGCGTTTCGTGCTGCTGGCCGACTTGCCTGCGGACCAGCAGCAGCAGGCGATCCGCCTGCCGGGCGTGCCGGTCGCGCCCCTTGCCTCCGCCGTGGCCCCAGGCATGGCGCGAGCTCCGCAGGGGCAGTCGGGTCAGGCACAGGCGCTCGCGCAACAAACGCCTTCGCCCGCGTCGCGCCGAAACCGGGGCGCCGCTCGCGAAGCCGCACCGCCGCCGTCAGTCGTGCGCCGCACGGATATCGTGCCCGCGCCCTTGCGTGCAGGTCCGGCGGGGCAAGTGGCAGTGGCTACGCCCCCGGCTTCGCCAGCAGCGAAGTCACCGGCAGCGCGGAGGCAGTCGGTTGTCATGAAGCAGCAGCGTGGGGCCGCCGGACCCGATGCGGCCAGCCGTCTGAAGCTCGATCCCATCGACCTGAGCGTCGAGGTCGATCCCACGCTCAAGCTCACGCAGACCATCGAGCGGCTCATCGAAGTGTCTCCGGCCCAACGCGCCGAGGCATCGGCTGCGCTGCGCGCGCTAACCATGCCCCCGGAGGAATTCCAGAAGCTGCTGACGCTGGACACGGAACTCAAGTCGCTTCGCCAGCAAGTGCAATCGGGCAAGGCGGAGATCGCAGCGCTGCAAGCACAGCTGCAAAAGGCCGAGCTCGATCGCACGCGCACCATCTGGGGTTTCGGTGCCCTGTCCCTTGCGTTGCTCGCCGGCCTGCTGGTGGCTTTGTTCTGGCGCAGGCGCCAGGCGCAGCGCGAGCAGGACCCGACCTGGTGGAAGGACGTCAAGGTCATGCCCGAAGATGACCCTGTCGTCGAGGAGATCGACCGCTCGATGCAGGAAACGCAGCGCGTGGCGCCGCAGGAAACGCAGGAGGCGTCGCTCGACCTGGACCTGAGCAGCTTCGACCAGCTCACCGAGGCCAAACCGTCCCCTGGCGGGCACAAGGTTCCAGAGGCGCTTTCGTCGTTCGGCCACCTGGACTTCCAGCCGAGCCAGACAGGCGCCTGGCGTGCGATGAAGTCCGAGGAGCTTTCAGATCTGCAGGAGCAGGCCGAATTCTTCGTGTCCCTGGGAGACTACGACAGGGCCGTGAACGTCCTGATGGCTCATGTGCAGGCCAGCCCGCAGACAAGTGCTCTCGCCTGGATGGCGCTGCTCGACCTGCACCATCGCCTGCAGCGCAAGGAGGGATACGACGGTTTGCGCGAGCAGATCCAGCGGCGCATGAATGTCATCGTCCCGGAGTTCGACGCGTATCGCAATGAGACCGCGGGCCTTGAGAGCTACGCCGATGCGATTGGACGCATCACTGCGCTGTGGCCGTCGCGCCGCGTGCTCGACGTGATTGAAGAGTACATCTACCTGATTCCGGGCGCCTTCGCTCCCCAGCCCTTCGAGATGGCCGCTTTCCACGACCTGCTCACGCTGCATGACCTGGCCAAGGCGGTGGTGGACGATTCCGGGCTCGACGAGATCGATCTGGATGCTCCCCCATCGCAGTCCGATGAGTTTCCGTTGACGAATGCCGGCCCGGTAGCCGCTGAACTGCAGGGGCCCTCTGAAGAGGACTTCAAGCTGTTCGCGACGCTGCTTGCCGGCGGGCGCGTCGATGTGAACCTGGAGGATCCGGCAGCGAGCCCCGAGAAGACCGCCGGGGCCACCGATCAAGGCAACCTGATCGACTTCGACCAGTTCGATGCGGCTACGGCGCGGGTGGCGCCTTCCCGGCTCAAGAATCCGCCACGCTAACGCCTGGCAAAGGAAAAGCGGCTCGCCCAGGCGCTCGCAGCCATGGCCAGCAGAAGGCCCGCAAGGCCCGCCCAGTGCAGGGAATGCATGCCGCCCATGGCAATCATCCAGCCCCCGCTGGCCGCGCCGATGGCCTGTCCGGCATACATCGCTGAAGTGTTGAGCGCGATCGACGCCGATGCCAGAGCCGGCGCCATCGCGACCAGCCGCGCCTGTTGCGCCGAATTCGATGAGAAGCACCCCAACGCCCACGGAACCGAGACCAGCGCGGCCAGCCAGATGGTGACACCCAACGGCCAGACGAGCAGGCTGATCGCCATCAGGCAGATGCCGACCATCACCGCACGCGAGGCGCCGATGCGATCGATGTGGCGCGACATGACCACGTTGCCGATGAACCCGAACAAACCGAACCAGCCCAGAAGCAGGGCGAGCTCACCCGGGGTGATGCCAATGGTTTGCCTGTAGTAAGGCGAGAAATAGGAAAACAGCACGAACTGGCCGGCCGAATACAGCAGCGTGACGAGCACGCAGAGCATGAGCGCCGGCGAGCGCAGCGTCTCGCGCCACTGCGCCACCGACAGTGCCGGGGGCTTGACCCCGTCGGGCATGGCGCGCCACACCCAGACCGCGCTGGCAACGCCCAGCAGCGCGACCGCGCCGAACGCCGCGCGCCAGCCGAACGTGCCGCCGATCAGTGCGCCGAACGGCATACCCAGCACCGAAGCAATCGACCAACCCAGGAAGATGAACGTGATTGCACGTCCGCGCTGCTCGGGCCGCACGAGCAGGCCCACGCACGCAGCTGCCTGTGGCGTGAAGATGGCCGGCGCGATCATCGTGATCGCGCGCAGGGGCAGCAACAGGCCAAAGCCCGGGGCGAGGGCGCACGCCAGGTGCAGTACCGCGTACCAGGCCAGCGAGAGCGCCAGCAGGCGGCGCCGGTCCCATCCGGCAACGATGGCTGCGAAAAGCGGCGCGCCCACGCACATCAGGAGGGCGCCGGCGGAGATCAGCTGGCCGGCCGTTGCGACCGAAACGTCGAGTGACGAACTGATTTCGTTGAGCGTCCCCGGCACCACCATGACACCCGTGCCGATGACGAAGTTGCCCAGCAGGAGCGGCCACAGCACGCGTGGCAGTTTGTCGTTCACCGGGATGTCAACGGCTAGCGGCGCATCTGCAAGGCGCCAGGATTGACGATATTGGTCGGCGTGCCGCGAATGAAATTGACGATGTTGTCAAACGCGGCGCCAAAGAGAAGTTCGTAGTTGTCCTGCTCGACGTAGCCAATGTGCGGCGTGCAGATGCAGTTTTCGAGCCGCAGCAGCGCATGTCCCTGCAGGATAGGCTCGCTTTCGAAGACGTCGATCGCGGCCATGCCGGGTCGGCCGCGATTGAGCGCTGCAATCAGTGCGTCCGGCGCGATGAGCTCGGCGCGCGATGTGTTGACGATGAGCGAGGTCGGCTTCATCCGACCCAGGTCTTCCAGCGTGACGATACCTGTGGTTTCTTCCGACAGCCGCAAGTGCAGGCTGAGCACGTCGCTCACCCTGAAAAGCTCTTCGCGGCTGCTGGCTGCATGCAGTCCATCGGCTGCGGCTCGCTCGCGCGCAGCCTCGCTGCCCCAGACCAGCACTTCCATGCCGAACGCCTTGCCGTATCCGGCCACCAGTTGACCGATCTTGCCGTATCCCCAGATGCCCAGCGTGCGTCCGCGCAGCACTTGTCCGACGCCGAAGTTGGGAGGCATGGATGCGGACTTCATCCCCGATTGCTGCCAACCGCCATGCTTGAGCGTGCTGATGTATTGAGGCAACCGGCGCATGGACGCCATGATGAGCGCCCAGGTCAGTTCGGCGGGGGCGATGGGTGACCCCACGCCTTCAGCCACAGCAATGCCGCGCTCGGTGCAGGCCTGCACGTCGATGTGCGCACCGACGCGGCCCGTTTGCGAGATGAGTTTCAGCCGCGGCAGTTTTTCGACCAGCAGTCGGGTGAGATGGGTTCGTTCGCGAATGAGGACGATCACGTCCGCATCTCGCAGCCGCACGGACAGCTGGCCGGTGCCCTTGACCGTGTTGGTGAAGACCTTGGCGGGATAGGCTTCAAGTCGCGAGGCGCAGGCAAGCTTTCTTACCGCGTCCTGGTAGTCGTCGAGGATCACAATGTTCATTGCTTCGCATTGTGCCTCGCCTCATGAGGCGTTTGGCCGGGCCTGGTCATCAATGGCCCTTGCCAGCATGAAAGGGCGGTGACCGCTAGCATTCGTCCTTTCGCAAAAGATCAACCCGAGGATTTTCAATGACGATTTCGATGTACTCAGCCAGCATTCCGGTCTTCACCACGATGCTTTCCAACCTCTCGCACATCGTTGGCAAGGGCCAGGCATTCGTGGAAGCGCGCAAGATCGAGCCGTCCGCCATCCTGGGTTATCGCCTTGCGCCCGACATGCTGCCGTTTACTCGCCAGATCCAGATTGCATGTGACGCGGCCAAGAATGGAGTCGCTCGGATTTCCGGCGTCGAAGCGCCGAAGTTCGAAGACAACGAAGCCAGTTTCGGCGAGCTGATGGATCGCATCCAGAAAACCGTCGCGTGGCTTTCTTCAGTGCCCGCCGAAAAGCTCGACGGCACCGAAGACAAGGACATCACATTTCCCGTGGGCCGCGACAAGACCCGCACGATGAAAGCCGAGGCGTACCTGAAGCATTGGGCCATGGCCAACGCCAGCTTTCACCTCGTGATGGCATATGCCATCCTGCGTCACAACGGCGTTGAGCTTGGCAAGGCCGATTACCTGGCGGGCGCCAACGCCAACGCCTGAAGCGGGAAACGAGCCCCATGCGCTGGCGGCAGGGCTAGCGCGCGGAAGCCTCCATAGCGGCCAGCCGGTCGAGTTCGGCGCACACGTCGGCCATCGATCCCGAGATCGCAATTCGGGCACCGGTCACTGTCGCCTGCGAATCGGAGCTGACGCGAAATACGCGCAAGGGCCGCGTCGCGCGTCGGCACTGGGCCGGGATGCCAGGACGGGGTTTACGCAGGAACGCGGGGCGCGTATGCGACGCCTGGACGGATCCTTGCGGACGGGCCGGCGCGGTCAGCGTCGCCATCCGGCGCGGCGCGAACCAGGATGCGAGGTGGTGCAGCGGCGCGAGCAGGCCGTCCAATGAAATCATCATCATTCCCATGCGACTCTCCTGAAACTAAAGAGGGTTGAACACAGGCAGGATTGACATTGAACGGCTCGCTGCAGGGTGATGACGACACACGGTCGTTTGTCATACGCCCGCCACCTGCGGCAAGCCGGAATTGGGTGGCCTTTTTAAGGCCGCAACGGCTACATCAGCATCGTGTTGCGGATGAGACCCACGGCCAGGCCTTCGATTTCGAATGGCTCTCCGGGCTCGACCACGATGGTGGGGTAGTCAGGGTTTTCTGCGTGCAGTTCGATGAGGTGTTTGTTGCGACGGAAGCGCTTGACCGTGACGTCATCGCCAAGGCGGGCAACAACGATCTGGCCGTTCTTGGCGTCCTTGGTCGCCTGCACGGCGAGCAAGTCGCCGTCCATGATGCCTGCGTCGCGCATCGACATGCCGCGCACCTTGAGCAGGTAATCGGGCTTGCGCTGGAACAGGCTGTTTTCAACGTAGTAGGTCTGGTCAACGTGCTCCTGCGCGAGAATGGGCGAGCCAGCAGCGACGCGACCAATGAGTGGCAGCGCGAGTTGCGCAAGCGATTGAAGGGGCAAGGAGAACTGCTTGATTCGCGATTCATTGATCATGCGAAGCGCATCGCTCTTGAGCCGGATTCCGCGCGACGTGCCGCTGATCAGGTCGATGACGCCTTTGCGTGCGAGGGCCTGCAAATGCTCCTCGGCCGCGTTGGCAGACTTGAAGCCAAGTTCTGTGGCGATTTCTGCACGCGTTGGCGGCGCGCCCGTTCGGGCGATGGCACTCTGGATCAGTTCCAGGATTTGCTGCTGGCGTGCGGTGAGCTTGGGAGAATCGAGCATGTTGGGGACCCCACTGTTTTGATATCCAGTACCTGTATTTTTGAACAGTTTTGAAAAGAGTGCAAGTGACTCCGCAAAAAATCGTAGTTCTGGCGACGGGCGGCACCCTGGCCGGTACGTCCTCGACCGCGGGCGACAACGTCGGTTACAGCGCCGCCCAGCTGGGAATCGCCGAAATCCTCGGACGGATTCCCCAGCTCAAGGGCACGCCGCTGGTGGCTGAGCAGGTGGCACAGGTCGATTCCAGGGACATGACGTTTGCCATCTGGTCCACGCTTGCGCAGCGGAGCGCCCATTGGCTTGCGCAGGCGGACGTCGCTGGCATCGTGATCACACACGGCACCGACACCCTGGAGGAGACCGCGTTCTTTCTGCACTGCGTGCTGTCCACCAGCAAGCCCGTGGTGCTCACGTGTGCAATGAGGCCCGCTACCGCGTTGGCTCCTGACGGTCCGCAAAACATCGTCGACGCGGTTGCCGTTGCCAGCGCGCCGGGTGCGCATGGTGTCGTGCTCGTGTGCGCCGGGACGATTCACGGTGCGATCGATGCAGCCAAGCAGCACACGTATCGCCTGGACGCCTTTTCTTCAGGTGATGCGGGGCCGATTGGCGTGGTTGAGGAAGGGGCGGTACGAGCTTGGCGCGCATGGCCTGAATCTCCCGCTGGTGCGGGATCCGCCTTTGCAACGGTGGTGCAGGCGGATCCCGCCAGGTGGCCCGGGGTCGAGATCGTGATGAACTACGCAGGGGCGAGCGGGGCGGTCGTCGATGCGCTGATCGCACAGCACGTGAAGGGCATCGTCGTCGCGGCCACTGGCAACGGCACCGTTCATCACGACCTGGAAGCGGCACTCCTGCGCGCGCGCGCAGCCGGCGTGCGCATCGTTCGTTCGACGCGCGTGGCCGCCGGACGCGTGATCCCGCACGAGCGCGACCTCTTTCCCGATTCAGGCGGCTTGTCCCCTGTGAAGGCTCGCATCGCCATGCTGCTCGAACTGCTCGCCTGATGGGACAGGCCATTGAATCCAGCGCGTGGCTGTACCCGCTGCTGGAAATCGTCCACATCTGCGGCATCGCCTTGCTTCTGGGCAATCTGGTGTTGCTGGAGTTGCGCGTATTCGGTCGCGGCGCAGCGTTGCCGGTCGCGGACCTCGCCCGGCTCAGCCTTGGCATTGCGATCACCGGGTTCGCGCTTGCTGCAGCCTCGGGTCTCGTCATGTTTGCGACGCGGCCTGCCGAGCTTCTGGCCAATCGGGCCTTCAAGCTCAAGATCCTGCTGCTGTTCGCCGCAGGCTGCAACGCGGCATGGTTTCATGGACGCGGATCGCTCCACAAGCTGGATGCCGCTGCAAAATTGCTCATGGTTTCTTCCACGCTGATCTGGCTTGCCGTGCTCACGTGCGGACGCTGGATCGCCTATCGCTGATTGCACACGAACTGGAGAACTTCCTATGCAACGTCGCAATTTTTTGATGGCCGCGATGGCGGTGCCCGCCCTTGCGCATGCACATCATGGCTGGAGCAGCTTTGACCAGGAAAGGCCCATCTACCTCGAAGGCAAGGTGGTCCGCTCAAAGTGGCAGAACCCGCACGCCGAACTGATGCTCGAAGTGCCGGCAGACCTCAAGCTGCCCGCGGACCTGGGCATGCGTCAGGTGCCGGCGCAGTCGGCTCCGGTGGACGGCAAGGCGCTGCTGACGCGGGCCACGCTGCCGAAGCGGCGCGACCGGCGATGGGAGATCGAACTGGCGCCCCTCACGCGGCTGGAGACATGGAAAGTGCCGGAAATCAAGGTCGGTGCTTCCATTTCGGTGCTGGGCTTCATCTTCAAGGAAGAAAAGGGCGAACCCATCCTGCGTGCCGAATACCTGTTCGTGGACGGGAAGGCGTACGGGCTGCGGTCCAGCCCGGTATGACCTGTCTCAGCCCAATCAGGCGATCAGGCTGAAAGCGCCTGCAGCGCGCGGGCCGTGATTTCCTCGACGGTGCCCGTGCCGTTGATCGCGCGATATTTCGGCGCCGTCGCAGGTTCCGTCTTCGCCCAGTTCGAGTAGTACTCGACCAGGGGGCGCGTCTGGGCGGCGTACACCTCCAGGCGCTTTTTCACGGTTTCTTCTTCGTCGTCCTTGCGCTGCACCAGCGGCTCGCCGGTGACGTCATCGAGGCCGGCGACCTTGGGCGGATTGAACTTGACGTGATAGGTGCGGCCCGACGCAACGTGCGAACGTCGACCGCTCATGCGCTCGACGATCGCGTCGAAGGGCACGTCGATTTCCAGCACGTAATCGAGATTGACGCCGGCTGCTTTCATGGCATCGGCTTGCGGAAGCGTGCGGGGAAATCCGTCGAAGAGAAAGCCCTTGGCGCAATCGGGTTGGGCCAGACGTTCTTTCACCAGTCCGATGATGATCTCGTCGCTCACCAGGGCGCCGGAGTCCATCACCTTCTTGGCTTCGATGCCCAGCGGCGTGCCGGCCTTCACTGCGGCGCGCAGCATGTCGCCGGTGGAGATCTGCGGGATGCCGTATTTCTGGCAGAGGAAAGTTGCTTGCGTGCCCTTGCCTGCGCCGGGGGCGCCCAACAGAATCAGTCTCATGGATGTCCTCGGAACGTTAGATCTTGGCCGGTGCTGCGAGCGGGAATTGATGCTTCCTGCCGTTGCACTTTATTGGGGCAAAGGATATCACGCGTCCCCTTCGGCGAGCCTTACACGCCGGGCTTGAACCCCGACCCTGCCCAGAGGGTGCGCACGCGTTCCAGATCTTCAGGCGTATCGACACCGACGCCCGGGGCGGTGGGGGTGATGTGTACCGCAATGCGGTGGCCGTGCCACATCGCACGCAGTTGCTCAAGCGCTTCGATACCTTCTACCGGCGCTGCGGCCATCGCCGGAAATCCTCGCAGGAAGCCCGCGCGATAACCGTAGATGCCGACGTGCCGCAGCGGCCGGGGGGCGGGCAGGGCAGTGATGCCCGCAGCGTTTGCATCGCGCCACCAGGGAATCGGCGCACGGCTGAAATAAAGCGCCAGGCCGTTGGCGTCGAGCACGACCTTGACCACGTTCGGATTGACGAACTCGGCGACGCTGTCGATGGCATGCCCGGCCGTGCTCATGCTGGCCTCGGGTCGCGCCTCCAGCAGGTCGGCCACCGAGTCGATGAGGGATGGGTCGATCATCGGCTCGTCGCCCTGCACGTTCACGACCGCGTCGCGACCGTCGAGCCCGAGCTGTTCGCAAGCCTCGGCTAGACGGTCGCTGCCCGACGGGTGATCTGCCCGCGTGAGGATCGCTTCGACGCCATGGGCTCTGCACGCGTCGACGATGGACGCGTCATCCGCCGCAACGACAACGCGGGTCGCGGCCGAGGCCTGGGCCCGCTGCGCAACGCGCACGACCATGGGCTGGCCTGCGATGTCTGCAAGCGGTTTGTTCGGCAGGCGCGTGGATGCGAGTCGCGCCGGGATCAGGACGCAAAAACCCATCACACCAAAGGCGTGCGAGCAGGCAGGCGTTCCAGCTCTTCATCGCTCAGGGTTCGCGCCTCTTCCTCCAGCAGGATGGGAATGCCATCGCGTATCGGGTAGGCCAGGCGCGCGCTGCGCGACAGCAGCTCCTGGCGATCGCGGTCGTAGTCCAGGTGACCTTTGGTCACGGGGCAGACCAGCAGCTCAAGCAGTTTGGGATCCATGGCCGGATGATAGCTTTGCATCGAGCAGCGGTTGCAGCAGGGCGTCGAACTCGCGCCAGAACCCGGGAGCAATTTCGACCTCGAGCGGCACGGCCCATGCGTCGGGCCGGTGTTTCCAGAGCTTGACCGCGTCTTTCTCGGTGCAGACCAGTGTCGCGTCGGGTGGAATGGCGGCCAACAGCGAGCCGTAATCCGCGTCAGCGGCGTGGTCGGGAAGTGCCACCGTGCGAACAAGCTTCATCTGTTGCGCTCGCAGCATGTCAAAGAACGCTTCGGGTCTTGCAATCCCGGCGACGGCGATCAGGGCGCGCTTTGATCGCAATTCATCGAGCGGGCGTTTAGCTCCATCGCCTCGTACGGCGGTACTGGAGATGTGCCGGCGAACGAGGTGGCCCTCGATGCCTGTCGCACCATGCGTTCGCAGCACCAGGTCAGCGTGACGTGGCCACGCCTCGCGCAACGGACCGGCCGGCAGCAGCCATCCGTTGCCGATGCCCCTGTCGTCGAAGACGCAGATCTCGATGTCGCGAGCGAGAGCGTAGTGCTGCAAACCGTCATCGCAAACGACGACCTGCACTCGCGGGTGCGCGGCGAGCAGTGCGTGCGCGGCGTCGGCGCGAGCAGGCGCAACGAATACCGGTACGCCGCATCCGCGAGCAATCAGAAGAGGTTCATCGCCCACATCCCGCGCGTCGCTGGTCGCAGCAACCTCCTGGCAACTGTTGCCGGCGCGGCCATAGCCGCGAGACACGACGCCTGCGTGGATTCCGCGCGAACGCAGATGATGGACAACGGCGATGACAACGGGCGTCTTGCCCGATCCGCCCGCGACCACATTGCCCACCACGATGACCGGTACCGGCAACCGGGTCCGCTTGAACCAGCCGGCGCGAAAGCCGAGTCGCCTCAGTGCTGCAAGCGAGCCGAACACGAGCGACAGCGGCCAAAGAACCCGGGCCAGCGCGCCGCGCCGCAGCCATGCGCGCTGCAGCGCGTCGCCCATCGTCAGCGTGTCGCGGCCGCCTGGGCCGATGACTGGGTGGCGAACGTGATCTGGTTCAGGCCGATGCGACGCGCCGCCTCCATGACCGTGATGACGGACTGGTGGGGAGCGGCGGCGTCAGCGGTGATGATGACGACGCTGTCCTTGCCTGCTTTCGCTCCTTCGGAAAGCGCCTGAGCAACGGCGTTGACATCGCGGCCAATGACCGGCGTGCCTTTGACCGAGTATCGGCCGTCGTTGGAGACGGACACGATCACTTCGCGGGGGTAGTCGCGCTGCGCGTCGCTGTCGGCGACCGGCAGGCGCAGCTGCAACTCGGTGAACTTGCTGTAGGTCGTGGACAGCATCAGGAAGATCAGCACGACGAGCAGCACGTCGATGAACGGGATCAGGTTGATCTCCGGTTCGTCCTTCTTGCGTGGCTGGAAATTCATCGTGCCCGGCTCAGCGGCCGCGGATGGTGTTGAGGTGGCGCACGAACCGCTCTGCGGACAGCTCCAGCGTCAGCAGGTAATCGTCAACCCGCACGCGAAAGTAGCGCCAGAATATCAGCGAGGGGATCGCGACGATCAGCCCGAAAGCGGTGTTGTAGAGAGCGACGGAGATACCGTGCGCCAGTTGCGCGGGATTGCCGCCGGTGGTGCCCCCGGTGGGCGACTGTGATCCAAAGATTTCGATCATGCCGATGACCGTGCCGAGCAGACCCAGCAAGGGCGCAGCCGACGCGATGGTCGCCAGCGCGCTCAGGTATCGTTCGAGGCGGTGGGCAACAGCCCGACCCGTGTTCTCCATCGTCGCGCGCAGGTCCGTTTCGGTGCAGCGCGGGTCGGAGTTGATGGCCCGAAAACCGCTGGCCAGTACCTCGCCGAGAGCCGAGTGCTGCGACAGCTGGGCGACGACATCGGGTGCGGGCACCCCATTGCGCGAAACGGCGAGCGCCTCTTCGAGCAATTTCGGGGGCACGACCTTGGAGGTCTTGAGGCTGATGAAACGCTCGATCACGAGCGCAAGCGCAAGGATGGAGCAGGCAACCAGGGGCCAGATTGGCCAGCCTGCGGCTTGTATGATCGAAAGCAAGAGGGGGCTCCGGGTGGCAACTACTTCGTTGTGCGGGCGATTATCGTGTACCCGCGACGTCCTGTAGGAAATCGCTTGCCGCGTGTAGGACCTGACCCACAGAAGTTGTGGATAACTTTGTTGAGAACTACACCCCCGATGTCCGCCAAGCCGCGCCAAACCTGCATCATGACAAATCGATGACAAATTGAGCAGGAAAATAATCAATGAAATCATGTACTTGCTCGGAAAAATCAGCGTCTCGCGGGGAAACCCGCGCCTGCCGTCGCTCGGGTTGCGCGCTGTGGACTAACTGCAACGACAAATCCGGACGAAACGCAAGGCGATGCTGATGGGCAGCGCAGCAAATGCAGGATTGACGCCGCGAATCTGGCAAGTTGGTGCGTTGTGCCGCGCCGTTGCTGATGCGCTGGAGGCCAGGTTCAATCCGGTTGCGGTGCGCGGAGAGGTTTCGGGCTTTTCACGCCCGTCCAGCGGGCATTTCTACTTTTCGATCAAGGATGGGCAAGGGCAAATCCGGTGCGCCATGTTCCGGCGCTCGGCATCGCTTTTGAACTTTGTGCCTCGTGACGGCGACCAGGTCGAGGTCTTCGGCCGGCTTGACGTTTACCAGCCCCGCGGCGATTTGCAGCTGATCGTCGAAAGCATGGCCAAGGCCGGACAGGGCGCCTTGTACGAGCAGTTTCTCCAGCTGAAGGCGCGGCTGGAGGCCCAGGGGCTCTTCGACTCCGCTCGCAAACGGGAGCTTCCCCTGATGCCCAGGGGAATCGGGCTTGTCACTTCGACCGGTGCTGCGGCATTGCACGATGTGGTCACCGCACTGCGGCGCCGGGCGCCCCATGTGCCCGTGATACTGGCCCCCGCCTCGGTGCAGGGGGCTCAATCGGCCGGTGAACTGGTGAAGGCGTTGCGGTCGCTGTATGCGTTGGCTGAACGCGGCGACATTGACGTGATCCTGCTCGTGCGCGGTGGCGGCTCCATAGAAGACCTGTGGTCGTTCAACGACGAGCAGCTCGCGCATGCGATCGTCGAGAGTCCGGTGCCGCTGGTCAGCGGCGTCGGGCATGAGACCGACTTCACCATTGCCGACTTCTGCGCCGATGTGCGCGCGCCCACACCGACGGCGGCGGCTGAGCTGGCAGCGCGTGCCCGCGATGCCTGGATGGACGAGTTGTTCGGCGCGGCGCAGGGCATGACGAGTGCGATTCGTCGCCGGCTCGACGTCGCTGCGCAGCGAACCGACCATGCAGCGTCAAGGCTGGGCCGTCCGCTGGGCCGAATCGCTACCCAGCAGTTGAAGCTTGGCGCCGTGGCCCATCGGTTGGGTTATTCCGTGCGTTCGCGCCTGCAGCGCGAGGGCCAGGCGCTCGAGCACGCGAGACTCCGGATGGAATTGCTGGACCCCAAGCTCGTGCTCCAGCGCGGGTATGCGCTTTTGACTGATCAGGCGGGAGCGCCGGTGACCAGCGTGAAGCAGACAGCTGCCGGCCAGAACCTGGTCGCAACCCTTGCCGACGGGCAGGTACCTGTCACCGTCACGCCATCGGCCTGATTTAGTTCATAGAATCGTCGGCTGACGTTCGACCCATAACCTCAAGAGGAAAAGCAAGCCATGGAACACACCCTTCCCCCGCTCCCGTACCCCATCGATTCGCTCGCGCCCCACTACTCGAAAGAGACGCTGGAGTTCCACCACGGCAAGCATCACAACGCCTACGTGGTCAACCTCAACAACCTGCAAAAAGGCACCGAGTTCGAGAATATGTCGCTCGAGGAAATCATCAAGAAGTCCTCTGGTGGCATCTACAACAACTCCGCGCAGATCTGGAACCACACGTTCTTCTGGAACTGCATGAAGCCCGCTGGCGGCGGCGAGCCGACCGGCCCCCTGGCCGATGCCATCAACAGCAAGTGGGGCAGCTACGCCGCGTTTCGCGAAGCGTTCGTGAAGTCGGCCGTTGGCAACTTCGGCTCAGGCTGGACGTGGCTCGTGAAAAAGCCCGACGGCAGCGTTGACATCGTGAACACCGGCGCCGCGGGCACGCCGCTGACCACCGCGGACAAGGCGCTGATGACGGTTGACGTCTGGGAACACGCCTACTACATCGACTACCGCAACATGCGTCCTAAGTTCGTCGAGACCTATCTCGACAAGCTGGTGAACTGGGACTTCGCGCAGAAGAACTTCGGCTGAGCGACACACCTGTTTTCCAGGCTGTGATTGCGGACTCGTTCCGCAATTCATCTTCGATCAGGCGCACTGGCCGCTTCGCGGCGGATGCCGGGCCCGGCATGCCCGCCCTTAGCGCGCCTTGAAGGGCTCGCCGGCCAGTTTGGCGCCGGCCTTGATGCCCCTCTTGCCAAACCACCCCGTATTCATTTCGAGCACGTAGCGCACGGGCTTCGTGGAGCAGTGCGAATCGAGCGTCTGCGGCTTCATTTCGTCGATGTTGACGATCGTGCCGTCGTCGGCGACGAAGGCGATCGCCAGCGGAAGCAGGGTGTTCTTCATCCAGAAGCACTGCTGGGTGGGCTGCTCGAAGATGAACAGCATGCCTTCGTGCTGGGGCATTTCGCGGCGGTGCATGAGGCCCGTCTGCCGCTGCTCGTTGGTTTGCGCAACCTGGGCTTCGATCTGATGCATGCCGGCTGAGAGCTTGACCCGAGGCAGGTTCATTTGCGGCCCTTCCTGCGCCAGGGCAGGAGACAGCGCGATGGAGGCAGCCAGTGCGGCAACGAACGACAGTGCTTTGTTCATGGGTGACATTTTGACGCGCCAATGAAAATGCCCGCGCGAAGCGGGCATTGCGATCAGGAAAGGTCGCACGGATGCGACTTTCTTTTGCGGGGAATCAAGCGGCCTTCTTTGCAGCAGCCTTCTTGGTCTTTTTGGGGGTCTTCTTGGCGGCCTTCTTTTCAGCCTTGGCGACTGGCTTGGCTTCTTCCTTCTTCTCGACCTTGGCGCCTGAAGGGGCGGCCATTGGGGCACCGGCGTGCGAAGCTGCAAAGGCGGTGGAGACAGCGAAAATGGATGCGACGAGAGTTGCGAGCAGCTTGGTCATGGAAGGTCTTTGAGTGTTGTGATGATTTTTTCAAATCCCCCCAATTGCTCGGAGGGCTCACCCGTAACGAGTCGCCGTGCACCTCGGTTGACACCCGCGCACAAGTAAAAACGCCCGCAGCGAGCGGGCGTTTTCAAGAGGGCCTTGAATTACTTCTTGGCTTCTTCCTTCTTGACTTCAGCCTTGGCTTCCTTCTTGTCCTTCTTGGCATCAGCAGCGGCTACTGCCTTGTCCTTCTTGGCTTCGGCGGCGGCCTTTTCGGTCTTCTCGACAGCCTTGGCTTCCTTCTTTTCTGCCTTGGCGTCAGCCTTGGCTTCCTTCTTCTCGGCCTTGGCTTCGGCCTTCATTTCCTTCTTCTCGGCCTTGACTTCTGCCTTGGTGGCGGCGGAAGCGGCGACAGCCGGGGCTGCAGCCTTGCCGGAAGCAGCTGCCATCGGGGCGCCAGCGTGCGATGCAGCGAACGTTGCGGTTGCGAAGAGCGTGGCGACCAGGGTAGCGAGGAGCTTGTTCATGGGGTAATTCCTATGTGACTGACTTTGGATGATGCTGCCTGAAGCAGGCTGCACACTCGGCAACGCGGCATCGAGCCCATCGGTTGACAACAACTGCACAGTTGAAAGGTGCAGGACAGTTTCGAGGCTAGAATTCGAGGGTTTTCCCCGCATGGCGGCAAGGCCGCACAGTAGTTCCACCCCCCGGAGACGTTCCCCCATGTATCAGCACATCAAGGTGCCTGCCGAAGGCCAGAAGATTACCGTCAACGCCGACACGTCGTTGAATGTTCCCGATCAGCCGATCATTCCCTTCATCGAGGGCGACGGCACCGGCCTGGATATCACCCCCGTCATGCTCAAGGTCGTCGATGCGGCCGTGGCAAAGGCTTACGGCGGCAAGAAGAAGATCCACTGGATGGAGGTCTACGCCGGCGAAAAGTCGACGCAGGTCTACGGCCCCGATGTGTGGCTGCCTGAGGAGACGCTGGCTGCCGTGCGCGACTATGTGGTGTCGATCAAGGGTCCTCTCACGACGCCCGTCGGCGGTGGCATCCGTTCCCTGAACGTCGCCCTGCGCCAGGAACTGGACCTCTACGTCTGCCTGCGCCCCATCCAGTATTTCGACGGCGTGCCTTCGCCGGTCAAGGAGCCGCACAAGACCCATATGGTGATCTTCCGCGAGAACTCCGAAGACATCTACGCCGGCATCGAGTTCGAAGCCGAAAGCGACAAGGCCAAGAAGCTGATCAAGTTCCTGCAGGACGAAATGGGCGTCAAGAAGATCCGCTTCCCGAACACCTCGGGCATCGGCATCAAGCCTGTTTCCAGCGAAGGCACCGAGCGCCTGGTGCGCAAGGCGATCCAGTACGCCATCGACAACGACAAGCCCAGCGTGACCATCGTGCACAAGGGCAACATCATGAAGTTCACCGAAGGTGGCTTCCGTGATTGGGCCTACGCCCTGGCCAAGAAGGAATTCGGCGCGGTCGAAATCGACGGCGGCCCGTGGATGAAGTTCAAGAACCCCAAGACGGGCAAGGACATCACCGTCAAGGACAGCATCGCCGACGCGTTCCTCCAGCAGATCCTGCTGCGTCCCGCCGAGTACAGCGTGATCGCCACGCTGAACCTGAACGGCGATTACGTGTCTGACGCCCTGGCCGCACAGGTCGGCGGCATCGGCATCGCCCCCGGCGCCAACCTGTCCGACACCGTCGCCATGTTTGAAGCCACCCACGGCACGGCGCCCAAGTACGCGGGCAAGGACTACGTGAACCCCGGTTCCGAAATCCTCTCGGCCGAGATGATGCTGCGCCACATGGGCTGGACCGAAGCCGCCGACCTGATCATCAGCTCGATGAAGAAGTCCATCCTGTCCAAGAAGGTGACCTATGACTTCGCACGCCTGATGGACGGCGCGACGCAGGTCAGCTGCTCGGGCTTCGGCCAGGTGATGATCGACAACATGTAGTCTGTTCCCGGGGCGCCGCACGGCGTCTCTCGCGATTTCATCGAAACCCCATGCGGCCAGCTCGCATGGGGTTTTTGTTTCAGGAAGTCCTGAAGCGCTCGTCGATCATGCGCGCGCGGCTGTCGAATACGCGTTCGAGATCGCCTGCCGCCTTGCTCCCACCGGCCAGTGCGCCGAGCCAGCCCGCTGGCAGCCGGTAGCGAACGGTGTCGCGCAAGAGCGTGCCTCCTGCCATCGGGATGAAGTCGTGGTCGTGCTGCCAAAGCGCTTTGGGGCTTTGGGCTCGCATGTCGATGAGGCGTCGCGGCGGCTCCCAGTCCTTGACGTTCGTCGCATCGAAGAGGAAAGGGCGCAGGTCTGCTTCGGTCCGCGAAACCCATTGCTCCCACACCCGCAGGTGGACGCCACCACGCAGCGGGGCGAGCAAATCCTCGAGCGCGGACGCTATGGTTTCGAACCGAAACCGAAAGCCCGAGGCCTGTGTCGCCTGCGGTTCTACCCGGGTGCTGCCGACCACGATGTCGGCTCGCTCGCCGAACAGCAGGGCGATCGCCGGCCGGGGCAACGGCAGGTTTTCGATCACGCCCAGCGACCGGCACAGTGCCCTGGTGAATTGACTGTTGGTTGCAGGCTGCGGCGCCACGCCCTCCAGCACGCCCGAAGGAGCGCTATCGAGCGAGTGCATGAAAAGGGCGATGATGTCTGCGAGGTGGATCCAGCTCATCCACTGCTTGCCCGATGCGAGCTGTCCGGCCATCGAGAGCCTGAACATCGGCAGCATCTTCGCGAGTGCACCGCCGTCCCGGGCCAGCACAACGCCCGTGCGCACGATCGGGACGCGCATCCGGGGGCGCTGCCTGGTCAGCGGTTCGAGCGCGCCTTCCCAGGCGTGGACGAAGTCCGAAGCGAAGCCGCGGCCCTTCGTGCTGGAAGCGCTGAGCCGTTCGTCGCCGCGCTCGCCGTAGTAGCCGATGGCCGAGCCTTGGACGAAGGTGGCGACACCATGACCGTGCTGCAGCACCGCGCGCACCAACTGCTGCGTGCCCAGAACCCGCGAGTCGCTGATCAGCTGCTTCTGGGCTTTCGTCCAGCGCTTGTCGGCGACCGGCTCACCGGCCAGGTTCACGATGGCATCGACCCCGTCCAGGGCTTCGGGCGGCACCGCGCGGGTGTGGTCCCAGGCATGGCACGTGGCAGGAAACGGCAGGCGCCGACGCGCCGCGCTCGCATCGCGAACCAGACAGACGAGCGAGTCGCCACGCGACGCGAGCGCCTTGCCCAGTTCACGGCCGATCAGCCCCGTGGCGCCGGTCATCAGGATGCGCATGATGCCGCCTTCATTGAGGTTGCCGAACTGCGAGCCAGACTTCGTTGCGCCGCATGAACCACGGCGTGAATGGGGCGTTGTATCGGGCCAGCACCGGTTCGCCTTGCGTCATCACGCCGGCCTTGTCGAGTGTGGTCTTCAACAGGCCCAGATGCTCGTCATAGTTGGATTGCGACCAGGTGCCCGAATAGCGAATCACTGCCCACTGAGCCGCTGGAACCAGGCGCAGTTGCACGCGCGGATCCAGCGGTTGCGGCGCTGATTCCAGGGTCACGCTCTTGGGCAGGACGAATTGCACCCGCATGCCGCCTGCGACTGCGGCTTGCGTGACCGGAGCGGTCATGGCCATCTTCACTGGCACGGCGCTCTGGGTCACAGGCGCAGTCATCGCCAATTTCTTTTCTCCCTTGTTCTTGCCGAAGATGTAGCCGGCGAGGATCGGGAAGGCCTGGTTGCCCGCTTCGTCGGCGCTCGCATCGAGCACGACCTCGGCCACGACGTAAGGCGCGTACTGGCGCAGCTCCGCCTGGTCGAGCTGGCGGATGACTTCGTAGTCGGGCTCTTCGATGGCCTGGCTGGCGAGCGGAATGGCAGCGATAGCGACTCCCAGGAATTGGCGAAGGAGGGTGGAGGGAAGGGTGGATGGTTTCATGGTGGGGTGCGTTCGGGTTGTTCGTGGCGCGGCAGGCGCATGCCTTCGTGCAGGGCGACATATTCCAGCGCCTGTTCAAAGCGGATGCGCGAGCTGCTCGCCACCTGCTGCAGATAGGTATGCATTTGCGCATCGCGCGCGTTGCGGCTGCGGCATTCGGCGCTGTAGGCCTCGAAGTGCGCGAGTTGCATCAGCACTTCGGCCACATGGCGCGGGCATTCGCAGGCGATGCTCGATGACTGCGCGGAAAAGTCAGAAAGTGCGGCGTCGTCCCAGCGGCGTGGCAGCGTCGCCGGATCTGTGTGAGTAAGCTCGTGCGGGGTCGTACGGGGCGCGAGCTTCGTGTTCAAAACACCGTGCAGCCATTGGCCGACCACGATGTCGATCTGGGGCTCGCGCAGCAGGGCGATGCCCGATGTTGCCAGTGCTGCACAGGTCGATTCGGCGGCAAAGCGATACAGCACCGCCTTAGGGACGGCCGCGAGCGCGGGTGACGCATTCTTCACCGCAGCAAGCCAGCCTTCGTGAAGGCGTGGTTCGTGCACGACCATTGCATCGATTGCTTCGTCCTGCAAAGCGGCCGCAGCGTGCGGGACATCAGCGAATGGACCCACGAGCCGCACGGGCCTGGAAAGCTGTTGCATCAGTGCGGGTCTGTCGAGCCTTGCAAACAATGCAGTGCCGATGACCGCCACCCGCCAGGGTTGCACCGGCAAGGGCAGTTTGACGGCAGGATTCTCGCTGTGGCGAGCCACCGAGATGGCGGCATGCGTGCCTGCGACCTGCTGCAACTGGTCCATGTCCAGCGGTGCCAGGCTGCCGATGGCGTGACCGAGGTCGGTGAGCTGCTTGAGTACGGCCAGGCGCCGCACATCTTGCGCCGAATATAGGCGCTGCCCGCTGGCTGAAAGCGTGGGCTGCGTGACGCCATAGCGCCTCTCCCAGACGCGCAGGGTCGCCACGGGCATTTGCAGCATCCGTGCAACTGCACCGCTGCGGTATCCCGTGGCGGATAGGCTTTGCTCTGGCAGGGGGCGTGGTGGCGTCTTCTTCATGTCGAATCAGATGAATCGGGTTTGACGTCAATAATATTCTATAAATCACCGGGTGGCGAGATTGAACTGCATTTGACGCCGAAATGCGTACAATCGCAGCGATGAATCGAGTCTCGTTATCCAAAGTCGTCGTCGTTGGCGCAGGCATCGCCGGAGCAACATGCGCACGGGCGATGGCCGATGAAGGCTTGGACGTCCACGTCGTGGACAAGGCCCGGGGAGCGGGTGGCCGATTGGCGACCCGGCGGCTGGAGTGGATGGATGAGGAGCGCAACCGCCGCATGACCCGGTTCGATCACGGCGTGCCAGCGTTCATGGCGGACGATCCTGCGTTCCTTGAGTTTTTGCGCACTGCTTTCCCACCCGGCGCCTTGGTGCAATGGAGTCCGCTGGCCCCTGGGCACAAGCGTTCATCGGGTGATTTGGGACCGCGGTGGTTGCCCACCCCTGATATGCCTTCGCTTTGCCGCTGGCTGCTGCGCGACCTCACAGCGACGTGGTCCTTCCCCGTGGATCGAATCCACAGAAGTCAGCTCGGCTGGCAGATCGAGGCAGCAGGTGCGACGCTTCCCGGACACTTCGATGCAGTGGTGCTTGCCCTGCCTCCTGCCCAGGCAGCCCCGCTGCTCCCCTCCCACCGGGGCGATTGGGCTCAGAGCGCGTCGCATGTCCGCATGCAGCCGTGCTGGACGCTGATGGGCGTGGCGCGCAACCCGGTGAACGGTGGCGTGGGTGACGCCGGGCGACCCGAGGACGGTCCGTTGGCCTGGGTCATGCGCAATGACGTCCGGCCCGGCCGCGAGTCCGTGGACGATGAGGCTCATTGGGTCGCGCACGCGCGTCCGGCCTGGAGTGCTGAACACATCGAACAACCGGCAACCTGGGTCCAGGCCCAGATGCAGGCCGCGCTGCAGGACTGGCTCGGCGAGCCCGTCCTGTGGCAGCACGCCGTTGTGCATCGCTGGCGCTATGCCACGCCACCGTCTTCAGGCGCAGATGCAGGCCAGCGGTTCTGGTGGGACGGCGCCCGGGGCCTCGGTGTGTGTGGAGATTCGTTCGGCTGCACCGGCGTCGAAGGCGCCTGGCAATCTGCGCATGCCTTGTTCCAGGCGATGTCAGGCAGACAGGAAGAGTGATGGACCTACTTTGTCAGCATGTCGCCGTGGCCGTGCCCTGTCGCATGAAACTGTGGTGCACGAACCTTGGAGTGACGCTGCCGGTCCTGGGTCTGGATGGGTTGCGGGGCCTCCTGGCCGGGTTCAGCCAGGATGTTTTGAGCCAGTTGGCCCTTGGGTCCATCGGTGACTTCAAATGTGACCCGCGAGCCCTGTTTGAGGGTTTTGAAACCTTCCATGGCGATGGCCGAGAAATGGGCGAACACATCCGCGCCACCTCCATCGGGCTCGATGAAGCCGAAACCCTTCGCGTCGTTGAACCACTTCACAGTACCAGTCGCCATTTTTTTCTTCCCGCAGTTTTCCCAATTCCTTTTCGAAGTGTCCCGGAAATCGGGATGACCTGTCAACTTTTTCACTAACTGGCATTTTTGAACGCGCCTTTGCTTCAATTGTCTTTTGCTGCGTTGATTTTTGTGGTCGGTCCAGGCCGCAAAATGCTTTGCGTACGTTGTATCTTGAATGTGACGAATCCATCTCCAATTCACCTGAGGGCTGCAGCAGCAAAGCGCGCTCGATAGAATGAAATTCATGGCAACCAAACCCCCCACGACCCCACCGGTCGCGCCAAAGACGCGCAAGCCGGCTGACGAAGGCGGGTCGGTCGTACTCGAGCGGCGCACCCAGAAGACCAAACCTCCCCAGATGTACCAGGTCGTCATGCTCAATGACGACTACACCCCGATGGAATTCGTCGTGGTGGTGATTCAGGAATTTTTCAACAAGGACAGGGAGACGGCAACGCAAATCATGTTGAAGATCCACCTGGACGGAAAGGCGATCTGCGGAATTTATTCACGCGATGTAGCCGCCACGAAGGTCGACCAGGTCCAGGACGCAGCCCGTCAGGCGGGCCATCCTTTGCAATGTGTGAGTGAACCGGTTGAATAACCGCGACTCGATCCGATTTAAAGTAATCTGCAACAGTGTCAGTCAAGTCAAAGGCAAAGGAAATTTCATGATTGCCCAGGAATTGGAAGTCAGCCTCCACATGGCATTTGTGGAGGCACGCCAGCAGCGCCACGAGTTCATCACCGTGGAACACCTGCTGCTTGCCTTGCTGGACAACCCCAGCGCGGCGGAAGTGCTCCGGGCATGCTCGGCCAACATCGACGACCTCAGAAAGTCGCTGTCGAACTTCATCAAGGACAACACGCCCCAGGTGGCGGGGACCGATGACGTCGACACCCAGCCGACGCTCGGTTTCCAGCGAGTGATCCAGCGCGCCATCATGCACGTGCAGAGCACCGGCAATGGCAAGAAGGAAGTCACGGGCGCCAATGTGCTCGTCGCCATCTTCGGCGAGAAGGATTCGCACGCCGTCTACTACCTGCACCAGCAGGGCGTGACGCGGCTGGACGTGGTGAACTTCATCGCGCACGGCATCAAGAAGAGCGACCCACCCGAGCCCACCAAGGGTGGCGAGGCTGCGCCAAGCGAAAACGAAGAGGGCGGCGAAAAGAACGAGAAGGCCTCGCCGCTCGAGCAATTCACGCAGAACCTCAACCAGGCCGCGAAGGACGGGAAGATCGATCCGCTGATCGGGCGTGAGTACGAGGTCGAGCGCGTGATCCAGATCCTGTGCCGTCGCCGCAAGAACAACCCGCTGCTGGTGGGTGAGGCTGGCGTGGGCAAGACGGCGATTGCCGAGGGCCTGGCCTGGCGCATCACGCAAAAGGAAGTGCCGGACATCCTGGCCGAGTCGAACGTGTATTCGCTCGACATGGGTGCGCTGCTGGCGGGCACCAAGTACCGCGGCGATTTCGAGCAGCGCCTCAAGGGCGTTCTCAAGTCGCTCAAGGACAAGCCCAACGCGATCCTCTTCATCGACGAAATCCACACGCTCATCGGCGCAGGGGCTGCGTCGGGTGGAACGCTCGATGCGTCGAACCTGCTCAAGCCGGCGCTCAGTTCCGGCGCACTGAAGTGCATCGGCGCGACGACGTTCACCGAGTACCGCGGCATCTTCGAAAAAGATGCCGCACTCTCGCGGCGCTTCCAGAAGGTCGATGTGGTCGAGCCGAGCGTGCAGGAAACCATCGAGATCCTCAAGGGCCTGAAGTCGCGCTTCGAAGAGCACCACAGCGTGAAGTACGCGGCTGGCGCCCTGCAGGCGGCGGCGGAGCTGTCGGCCAAGTACATCAACGACCGGCACCTGCCCGACAAGGCTATCGACGTGATCGATGAGGCCGGCGCAGCACAGCGCATCCTGCCGGCGAGCAAACGCAAGAAGACGATCTCCAAGACCGAGGTCGAGGAAATCGTGGCCAAGATCGCCCGCATTCCACCAGCGAACGTGTCCAACGACGACCGCAGCAAGCTGCAGACGATAGAGCGTGACTTGAAGAGCGTGGTGTTCGGGCAGGACAAGGCACTTGAAGTGCTCGCCAGTTCGGTCAAGATGGCGCGCTCGGGCCTGGGCAAGGGCGACAAGCCGATCGGCTCGTTCCTCTTTTCCGGCCCCACCGGCGTCGGCAAGACCGAAGCGGCCAAGCAGCTCGCCTACATCATGGGCATCGAGCTGATCCGCTTTGACATGTCCGAGTACATGGAGCGGCATGCGGTCTCGCGCCTGATCGGTGCGCCTCCGGGCTACGTCGGCTTCGATCAGGGTGGCCTGTTGACCGAGGCGATCACGAAGAAGCCGCACAGCGTGCTGCTGCTCGACGAAATCGAGAAGGCGCACCCGGACATCTTCAACGTGCTGCTGCAGGTGATGGACCACGGGACGCTGACGGACAACAACGGCCGCAAGGCCGACTTCCGTAACGTGATCATCGTGATGACGACCAATGCGGGCGCCGAGTCGCTGAACAAGACGACGATGGGCTTCACGAATTCGCGCGAGCAGGGCGACGAGATGGCCGACATCAAGCGGCTGTTCACGCCCGAGTTCCGCAATCGTCTGGATGCGATCGTGAGCTTCAAGGCGCTCGACGAGCAGGTCATCCTGCGGGTGGTTGACAAGTTCCTGCTGGTGTTGGAGCAGCAGCTGTCGGAAAAGAAGGTGGACGTGACCTTCACCGATGCACTGCGCAAGTACCTGGCCAAGAAGGGCTTCGATCCGCTCATGGGTGCGCGTCCGATGCAGCGCCTGATCCAGGACACGATCCGGCGCGCGCTGGCCGACGAACTGCTGTTCGGCCGTCTGACCGACGGTGGCCGCCTCACGGTGGACATCGAGGAGAAGAAGGACGAAAAGGGCGTGGACACTTCCGAAGTGAAGCTCGACATCCAGCCGCTGCCCAAGAAAGAGGGCAAGGCCAAGCCGGAGCCGGAAGAAGTTTCCACCGGCGAGTAGGCTGCGCTGCGGCCGACCGGCCAGACATGAGAAAGCCGCCCTCGGGCGGCTTTCTCATGGGCGATGCGGCGCACGCTTCACGCCATCATGCCGGGCCCCATGCGAAGTCCATGGGGCATGACGCTGGGCGAGGTCTGAGCGACCGCACCCACGCCCTCCCAGATCTGCGAGGCATGCCGCGCCACGTCCGAAATCCCTTGCCACAGGTCCTGGCCCGTCATCGCGTCGTCCAGCTTCACCCGCATCGTGATGATGACGTCGTCAGTCGCTGGATAGAGGCTGAAAACACATTCGCCGCCGTAGCCGCTGGTGTAGTTGGCTTCGAGCACGGCACGGACCAGGTCGTCGCCCTTTTGCGGGAGCGCGCCGAGTCTCAATCGCACCTGCAGCAGCTTGGGGTCGTAGCCAGGCGCATGTTCGAGCACGGCATCCAGCTCGCCGATCTTGACCCGGCCGTGGTCGACCAGACCCGAGGGGTCGGCCAGGTTGGCGCGCTTGGCGAGGTCCTGCAGAAGCGCGTGATACTGTTCAGAGTTCATGGAAGGTGTCCAGGGTTCAGGGCTTGAAGCTGTGCTCGTGGCGCGTGTCTCGCGGCGCCTCGTCGCTGGAGGCGCGCGCCATGTTGACGATGCCTTCCCACATCTGGCTGCCGTGCTGCGCCACATCGGATATCCCCTGCCAGAGTTCCTGCGCCGTCAGCGATTCCTGCAGCCGCACCTTCATGGTGATGATCACGTCATCGGACTTGGGATAGAGGCTGAAGACACATTCACCGCCATAGCCACTCACGTAGTTGGCTTCGAGGATTGCGCGCGTGAGGTCTGTGGTGTCGCTCGGCATGGTGCCAAGCCGCATGCGAACCTGCAACAGTTTCTCGTCGTAGGCCGGCGAGTGTTCGAGCACGCAATCGAGATCCTGTACCTTGAGCCGGCCGTTTTCCATCAGCGCGGATGGGTTGGCCAGGCCTGCCACACGGGCGAGGTCCTGCAATAGCACCATGTACTGCTCGGAAGTCATTCGGGGTCCTTTCTGGATACCGGCGCGCAAGTCGCACTGGCTCTGACATTGAGTAACGACGTACCAAGGTTCGTTCCGGCGTCCGCATCGAAAACGAAGATCAGCCGAGAAGCCCGACGATCAGCCGCCAGTGCCTGGCCTCCACCGGCGTGATGGAGAGCCGGTTCCCCTTTTTCAACACCACCAGCTCTTCGAGACCAGGGGTTGCGCGCAACTCGGGCAACGTGAGGTTGCGCGTTTTCTTGACCACCTGGACATCCACCAGTTGCCACCGCGGCTCTTCCTGTCTGGAAGCCGCGTCGTGATACGGCGACTTGCGGTCGAACTGGGTGGGGTCGGGGTAGGGCGTGGAGGCCACTCGCGCGATGCCGACGATGCCGGGTTCCGCACAGCTCGAGTGGTAGAACAGCACGCCGTCGTCCACCCGCATCTGGTCACGCATGAAGTTGCGGGCCTGGTAGTTGCGCACGCCCGTCCAGGCAACCGTCGACTTCGGTGCCGCCAGTGCATCGTCCACGGACACCTCTTGCGGTTCCGACTTCATCAACCAGTAGTTCTTCGTCATCAGGCGCGGATTATGCAAAATGCGTCCGATGAAAAAAATCTCGCGACTGCGGCGCGCCGTGTTGCTCCATGGACTGCTGGCGCCGGCACTGGGCGCTGTGTCATGGGGGGGGCGTGCACAATCGGCCACACCTGTGCTCCACGGATCTGACCTTACCCATGCAGCCTGGCTGCGCGACACAACGCTGGCCTCGCGGTTGCCGTTCGAGCTGATGGCGTCGCTCGTCAACCAGGTGGGTCCGCGTGCTGCCGGCACGCCTGGCGACGCCAAGGCCGTTCAATGGGCAGTCGCCAACCTGACGCGCCTCGGATTCTCCAACGTGCGTGCAGAGCCGGTGCCGCTCGTCGCGTGGCAACGTGGCGCCACCAGCGCGACGGTGACGGGCGCTGGCGGCCGCCAGCTGGTGGTGACCGGACTGGGCAACACCGTAGGCACGCCCGACGCAGGCATCGAATCCGAGGTCGTGTACTACGCCGACTTCATGTCCCTTCGCAATGACGCGAGCGACAGGGCGCGCGGGCGCATCGTCTTCATCGACGAGAAGATCAGCCGTACGAGAGATGGCAGCGGCTATTCGCGCGGAATCCTCTCGCGCATCAGCGGCGCCGTCGAAGCCAGCAGGCGGGGCGCGCTGGCGGTGGCCATCCGGTCGCTGGGCACCGACGCCGATCGCATCGCCCACACCGGCGCGTTGCGGTACGACCCGCAGGTCGCCTCGATTCCGGCGGTGGCCGTGTCCGTGCCCGATGCCGACTGGATCGCCGAGCGCGCGGCAAGGAACGAGCCGCTTCGCATGCGACTTCTCATGGCCCGCACCGCTCATGTCCAGGCCACGTCGAACAACGTCATCGCTGAAATCCCCGGGACGGACCTCGCCGGCGAGATCGTGCTGGTCGGCGCGCATCTCGATTCGTGGGACATCACACCCGGCGCCCAGGACGACGCGGCAGGCGTGGGGATCGTGACAGCTGCGGCCCACGCCATCCTGGACGGCAAGCGAAAGCCTCGCCGCACGATACGGGTGGTCCTGTTTGCCAATGAAGAAAACGGATTCGACGGCGCCCATGCGTACGCAGCGCGATACAAGGACGTGCCCCACCAGCTGGTGGGAGAAAGCGACTTCGGGGCCGGCAAGATCTGGCGGATTCGCAGCCGCGTGCGCGAAGCGGCGCTTCCAGCCATCACGGCGATGGCCGACCTGCTCAGGCCGCTGGGCGTCGCGGCTGAAGGGAACGAAGGCTCGGCGGGTCCTGATGCTGCAGTCCTGATGCGAACCAACAGCTGGCCCGCCATCGACCTCACGCAGGACGGCACGAACTACTTCGACATCCATCACACGGTGGCCGACACGATCGACAAGGTCAATCCCGGCGACATGGCGCAAAACGCGGCGGCCTGGGCAACCGTGGCCTGGATCGCGGCGCAGGCCGACGTCACTTTCGGACCCATCGCGCTGCGGCGCTAGGAACATCATGGCCAATCTGTACGACCACCTTGTTTTCTGGGCGCGAGTGAGCCCCCAGAGTCCTGCATTGCAGGGCCTGAAAATCGAGCTGACCTTTTTGCAGCTGCTTCGCCTGACGCGCCGCTTTGCTGCAGGCCTGCGCGAGGCCGGTGTCAAGCCCGGTCACATCGCCATCGTGGCCACACCCAACAAGGACATCGACTGGATCGCAACGCTCGCCCTGATGCATGAGGGCGCGATCACCAGTTCCACGCCGGGCTATTCGGACATCGGCCCGGGCCTGGCGCACGACTGGGTCGTCACGGACGCGCCGCAGCCCCAGCTCGACGGGCCCAGGACCATTCGCCTGACCACGGACTGGATCGCAGCGGCGAAACAGGGCCGCGGCGCCAGCGCCCAGCGGCGCTACGAATCAGCTGCGAGTCCCGCCCGAATCTTCATGACAAGCGGCACGACCGGCCATAGCAAGGCCGTCGCATTGACGATGTACGACCTCGTCGGGCGCGCGCGGGCGAGCCTGGCCCTGCGCGGTCCGCACAACGCCATCTCCGTCATGGGTCTGGCATCCGCAGGTGGCTTCAACTCGGCCGCTGCGTCGCTGATTGCGGGACAACCCGTGTTCGTGAGCCACAAAGTGACCAGGACTGCCGAATGCATCGACCGCTTTTCGATTGAGGGCCTGTACGGCTCTCCTGCGCAAATTGCCCGCATCGCCAATGCACTGACAGGTCCGGGACAGCTGCCCAGCGTCAAGAGCGTGCGAATGGCCGGTGGCGCGGTCTCGCAGGCACTCATCAAGACCATCTCCGAGCGGCTTTCGCCCAACATCATGACGATGTACGGCTCGACCGAGGCAGGGGGCATGGCTGCGCATCGTCCGCAAGCGGGCACCGCGCCTTCGGTTGCGGGCTACCTGCAGCCCGACGCCGAAGTCGAGATCGTCGATGCTGAAGGCAAAGCGGTCGAGGCTGGGCAGGACGGCTCGATACGCATCCGCACGCCGTACATGGCGAACGGGTACTGGCAGAACCCTCAGGAATCGGAGCGTTCATTTCGCGGCGGCTGGTTCTATCCCGGCGACAGGGGGCGATGGGGACCCGGCAGGTTGCTGGAGCTCGCCGGCCGCGATACCGATCTGCTCAACGCAGGAGGGGTCAAGGTCGATCCCGTGCCCTTGGAGCAATTCCTGTGCGACCTCCCTGGCATACAGGATGCTGCCGTGTTCGTGCGCGAGTCGGCCAGTGGCACCGAGCATCTGACGGCTGCGATTGTCTGCGCCGAGGAAATGGATTCCGCCGAACTCAAGCGCGCGTGCGTCGCAAAGTTCGGGTTGGGGCGCGTGCCGACGGTCTATATCCCGGCGAAATCGATTCCGCGAAACGAGACGGGCAAGATCATCCGCTCCGAGCTGCGGACTCAATTCGCCGAGCAGCTCAAATCAGCTTGAGCCGCTGCAACACGCGGCGATAGCGGTCGACTTCCGCTTCGACGAAAGGCACGGCCTGCGCGTGGCTGCGAAAGTTGGGTTCCTGGCCGGCTTCGACCAGGAAGTCGGCGAAGCCCTTGTTCCTGAGCATCGACTGCATGTGTTTTTCGTGCTCTGCGATCTGCGCTGCTGGCGTGCCCTTGAGCACGAAAAGCCCGAACCAGCCCTGGATGTCGAAACGTCCGTGACCCTGGGCCATCATGGTCGGCACGCTGCCATCGGCCAGTAGCGGCTTGTCTGCCAACACCGCAAGTATCTTGGCCTTGCCGGCTTTCACCAGGGGCGCGATGTTGTTCCAGCCGAACACACCGACCTGGACGCGGCCCTCGCTCACATCGAGGTAAGCCTGCTGGTTGTTGCGGTAGGGCACGTGTGTACCGCGAGCGCCCAGACGCTGTAGCAGCACTTCAGCGGCGACGTGATTTGCGCTGCCCACGTCGGCGCCCACGTAGGTGACCGGCTCGGCCTGGGCGCGCGCAAGGCGCTGCAATTCGTCGAGGTTGGACGCCGGGAAGTCGCGGCCCGCAAACAGCACGAACGGCGACGCTGCAAAGGTGCACACCGGCGTGAAATCGGTGACCGGATCGAACTCGAGTGGCGGTTTGGCGAGCAGGGGTGTGTTGCAGATCAGGCCCGAATTCGCCCAGAGCAATGTGCGGCCGTCAGCAGGGCGCTTGAGCAGCGCCCTGGCTGCAATGACGCCTGCGCCGCCGGGCAGGTTATCGATCAGGAAGGTGCTGCCGGTGGCCTCGGACAGCAGCGTGGCATATCGCCGCGCGAGCAGGTCAGCCAGCGACCCGGCCGAGAACGGGACGATCAGCGTCCCTGCGGCTGAACTGGACGAGACCCCTTGCGAAAACACCCCCGAGGCGCTGGTTGCGCTGGCGGTTGCGGCGGCAAGGCGGGAGGCAAATTGGCGGCGGGTGGTCATGGTGCTCGGCAGTTTAGAACACAACAGTTGAACTGCAATCGGAAACTTCAAGGCGTTCAAAGCACGGTATCCAGCACCGTCGCCCACTTCTGCGATAGTTGCCGGTATCCCGCTCGCGTCGGGTGAATCTCGTTTTGCCAGTCGGCCGTCGGACCGGTTTCCGTGTTTCCCGACGGCACCAGCGTTCCTTGTGTATCGACGAGATGCACATGGGGATGCTTCGCCGCCATCGCCATGAGCAAGTCGCGCAGTCGCGTGAAGAGCTCGCCGGCCACCGCATCCCAGTCGTCCTGGGGAATCTCGAATGCCTGCATCGCCCTGGACATCCACGGGCCGCATCCCATGCCTGCACCGCAATTGCGCGGGGAGGGCCGGTCATAGGTGTGCATGATCAATGGCACATTGCGGTTCTTGCTTGCTGGCTTGTCGCGGGCCTTGATCAGTTCGCCCAACACCGCATCGATGTGGGTTTCGAACACCGACCACCCCGCGTCGCTGATGTAGCGCATCCCCCCTGCAACGGAGGGTCCCCATTCGGCCCGGGTTCTCAGCAATCGCCTGTTGGGGGACGGATCTGTGGACTGCGCAGCATCGATGAGATCGTTGCCGCCGCCCGACAAAAGAATGGCGTCGAACACCATGGCATGGGTGCCATTGAGCAGCTGCAGGAAATGCCGGCTTCGGGTCGTGTCGGTCATGTGGCTGAGCACGTTGCCGGGCGATGCGCAATTGACGATCACGCACGATGCGCCGAGCTTGAGCGAGAAGAGCAGGTTGGTCGTGAGCGGCGGAGGAAACGCGCCGATCGAAAACCAGGAGTCGCCCTGCGCAAGACAGACCTTGTTGAACTGCTCCACGGGATAGGGCGACACCTCGCCCCCGCCCTTGTACTGGTCCACAGTGATCGTGATCGCAGGCAGTGCCATGGCCGGACTCCTGAAGATGCGCGATTTCGCGCAAATTCAGTTTAGGCGCGGCAACTGCAGGAGGCAATCAGCCAGCAAGCCCCACATAGACGTTCTGCACGTCGTCATTCGAGTCGATCGCTGCCAGGAAGGCTTCGACTTCTTCCAGCTTCTCATCGCCCAGACTCGCCGGATCGACCGGATTCTTGGGCTTGTAGCCGAGCTTGGCAGACAGCACCGTGAAACCATGGGCGGGCAGGGCGCGACTGACGACATCGAGGTCGGTTGCGTCGGTGATGAAGGTGGTCACGCCATCTTCGCCGGCCGCTTCAAAATCCTGCGCGCCGGCCTCAATGGCCGCCACTTCTGCGTCGGCGCCTGCGGCCGCAGGTTCGGCTTCGATCATGCCGACATGGTCAAAGTCCCACGACACCGATCCGGACGTGCCCAGTTGCCCCTTGCGAAACAGCACCCGCATTTCGGGCGCGGTGCGGTTCAGGTTGTCCGTGAGGCATTCGACCATCACCGGAACCTGGTGAGGTGCGAATCCTTCATAGATCACGCGTTCGTAGTGGATCACTTCGCCCGTCAGTCCCGCGCCTTTCTTGATGGCGCGGTCCAGTGTTTCCTTGGGCATCGACACCTTGCGGGCCTGCTCGACGACCAGCCGCAGGCGCGAGTTCGATGCCGGGTCGGCGCCGTTTCGCGCAGCGACCATGATGTCCTTGGCCAGCCGGCCAAAAAGTTTGCCCCGGGCATCAGCAGCTTGCGCCTTGCCCTTTGCTTTCCATTGCGCGCCCATCGGTGCTCTCCTGTTTTGTCCGTCTTGCTTTGTCCGACTTACTTCTTGACCGAGATCAGCTCGACATCGAAGTTCAATGTCGCATTCGGCGGGATCACGCCACCCCCGGCTCCGCGCTCGCCATAGGCAATCGCGCTCGGGCAGGTCAGCTTCGCCTTGCCGCCGGGCTTCATCATCTGGACGCCCTCGGTCCAGCACTTGATGACCCGGCTCAGAACGAACTCGGCGGGCTGGCCCCGCTTGTAGGAACTGTCGAATTCCTTGCCGTCCAGTGTCGTGCCCCGGTAATGGACGCTGACGGTGTCGGAGGCCGCAGGCGAAGCGCCAGTGCCTTCCTTGAGGGATTGATAGACCAGGCCGCTGGCGGTGGTGACGGGTGCGGTCTGCGCAAGGGCGCTGCCGACGAAAGCCATGGAAATGGCTGCTGTGATGATGAATGTACGCATACAGCCATTCTCCCTGAATTGGCCTGGGTCCCGCCGCTACACTCGCCGCGATGGAACGCACCCTCTTGTGCCGCCCGCAAGGCGGCTTCAACGACATGCTGAGCCGCATCGAGGTCTGCTGCCGCTATGCGGAGAGGGCCGGTCGCAGGGTCATAGTGGACACGAATTTCGAAGGTACATCGGCCTTCAAGGACGACCTGCGCCATTACTTCGAGTCGCGGCAATCACGCCTGCTCCTTGGATTGGACGAAACGCCGCAAGCGCTGGACGCAGCGACCGTCGCGCCTGAATTCCTGCAAGGCCGCGTGTCCACATACCAGGCCCGCAGGCGCGCCAAGCCGCCACCCGGTGAACGTCGCGAAGGCGATCCGTGGGCCTGGATGGATACGCAGACCGGCGAGTCACTCACCTTCGACATGAACAGGTCCTACGCTCACGAACTGCTGGTCCATCACGCCGATGGCCGCAACGAGGTCGCGATCTTTGCGCTCCTGCGAATGACATTGACGCGGCGGGTGACGGACGAGCTCAAGCGCCGGCTCATCGCAATGGCCGGCCCTTACGACGCCATCCACGTGCGGCACACCGACTACCGCAGCGACTACCTGCCCATGCTGGAGCAGTTGCGCCAATCGCCGCCGGGCAAATTGTTCCTCGCCACAGACAACGCCGGCGTTCTCGACGAATTCAGGCAGGCACTGGGCGAGCATCGTGTGTTTTCGTTTTCATCGCTGCCCGCGCAGGCCGGCGAGCCGCTTCACAGGAATGCATCGGCCACACCCGACCTGTTCAGCCGCAATCGCGACGCGATCGTCGATGTGCTGATGCTTGCGCTTTCCCGGCAGCTGACGGTGGTCAAGCTGCAGGCCGGGTCCGGTTACTCGTATTCGGGCTATTCCGAACTGGCCAGGCGGCTGTGGTCGTCCAAGATCGTGCTGACGCACCTGATTGCGCGGGACGACATCAAGGTTGGGCTGGATTGATGACGCGTATCGCCTAAAGTCCCCTCATGCCCGAACCAACCATCAACACCGGCATCTACAAGCTCTTCCCGTCGCCGCGCAACCGGGACAGGGAGATATTCGAGCACGAAGTGTTCGTGCCGTATCCCTATGCCCTGGTGGACCCGCCGAGCTATCAACCCAAGGGACGATGGAGCCTATTTGCGGCGCACCGGCTGGCCGACCGCAAGAACGGGCAACTGGTGACATTCGAATTCGAGGCGGATGCGGTGCGCTTCAATGAACGGTTCGTGCCGGACTGACACACGAATTCAGGTTCACACGAGCCGGCGGAACCACACCAGGGACAGCAGGCCCGCGGTGAACATCAGCAACGCACTTCCCAGTGCGAACAGGCCCGAGAGTTCCGTTTCGCGCGTGATCACCTGCATGCGGGAACCGAGGTTTTCGTAGACGTGCACGAGTTTTTCGGCCGTACCGGCATGGTGGTACTCGCCGCCGGTCATGCGCGCGACTTCGCGCAGCGTGGGCTCGTCGAGCTTGAGGTAGATCGGCATGCCCTCCATGGACGATGCTTCGCCGTCCACGGTGCCCAACCCCACCACATAGATGCGAACACCGCGATCGGCCGCCATCTTCGCCGCCGCCAGCGTATCGATTCCCGTCGTGCGTCGCCCGTCGCTCAGGAGGATGATCGCGCCGGACTTGTAGGAGCCTGGCGCGACAGGCGTGATCTCTTTGGGCGGCGGCTTGTTCCTGTCGTCGAGGCTGCGGCCCGCGCGCCTGCCGCCAAACGTCATCTCGCCGACGTCGATGCCGTGATCGGGGAACATCTCTGCCAGCGACAGCACGATGGCATTGCCCACCGCGGTGCCCATCTGCATCTGGAATCCGTCGATCGCGGCGACCAGCGCTTCGCGGTCCAGTGTCGTGCCTTGAGCGACCTGGCTGCTACCGGCAAAGGTGATCAGGCCCACTTCAATCTCCTTGGGCAAATCGCGCAGGAACTGCCTGGCCGCCACCTGGGCCGCGACCAGCCGGGTGGGTTTGATATCGGTCACGCGCATGCTGAGCGAGACGTCCATCGCCAGCATGATGGATGAGCGCGCCCAGGGCAGTGGGATGCGAGCCATGGGACGTGCGGCGGCTAGCAACATGGCGACAAGCGCCAGCAGAAAAAGAGCGGGTGGAACATGGCGGCGCCAGTTGGAACCCGCTGCTGCGCTGACGATGTTCAGCGTGCTGTAGCGCAGCGCGGCCTTCCCGCGCCGGCGCAGCAACCAGAGATACGCCACTGGCAGAAGCGGCAGCGCAAGCAGCAACCACAGGTATTGAGGCCAGAGAAACAGCATTGGCGTAAGGGCAGGGCGCGACAGATTTTCTTGCGGCGCAGCACCATCGTGCACGGGATGGGGCGGGTTGGCAACCGGGGGCTCGTGGCTGAACCGGTGCCCACCTTGACGGGTATATTATTTGTAGCTACATTAAATGATGAAGATTGAGTTCGATCCGGCCAAAGATGCGAGTAATCACGAGAAGCATGGCGTATCGTTGACCTTGGCTGCAGAGCTGGATTGGGATGCTGCACTTGTATGGGCTGACGAACGCGTTGATTACGGCGAGAGGCGCATGATCGCACTCGCACCAAGGACGCAATTGTTGTACTACGTAGCCTTTGTTGACCGAGGCGAGGCGATGAGAATCATCAGCCTGCGCCGAGCCAATCGTCGTGAGGTGAAGCACTATGTCGAAAATCTCTAAACGGCCCTCTATCGTTGTGCCCTCTGTCCAGGAGGACAAGGCAATCACCGCGGCCGCTCGCCGCGACCCCGACGCGAGTCCGCTTACGCCCAGTCAGCTCAAGGCCATGGTTCCGATGCGTGCGCTACGTGGGCGACCTAAATCAGAAAACAAGAAGCTGCTTGTGTCTGTACGGTACAGCCCGGAGGTAGTTGCCTATTTCAAATCCACCGGTGACGGCTGGCAGTCGAAGATGGACGGTGTGCTGCGTCAGTACGTTGCACGTCATTCCCGCAGGGCTTGAGAAGCGAAGCACGAAGGAGCACCCCATGCCAACCCAAGACGAAGAAATCGCACGGCATCTTCGCGAGGCTCTCGCATCCGGTGAACTGGCTGGCACCCAAGGGTTCGGCAAGCCCCTGACGCAGGACGCGGGCTGGGAAGCAACCCCCGAAGCTTTGCGCATGCCGTTCAAGATTCTCAAGGACGCGGGCGTGGTGCCTGCCGAGATCGAACTGTTTCATGAGCGGGCAGCACTGACGGCTGCGCTCGACAGCTGCGAATCCGAACCCGAGCGAGTGGCACTGCGAAGAAAGCTGAGCGACCTGCAGCAGAAGATCACGCTGCGCCTGGAATCGTTGCGGATGAATGGTTCGCTGTGAAGCAGCACCCGGAGACTTCCGCATGTAGGTCACCCGCAGTGGCACCCATAGACTGGCCGGCCCTTCACTTCACCGCCTCACCGCTCTATCGCCATGCTCCCTGCTGCCGGCCGTCGTCCGATTTCGAATTTTGCTGAACCGCCTGCTCGCAGGCAGAGGATGGAGGTCGAAACGCCTGAAGACGGGATGGCGGTCGAAACGCTCGCCGACCTTCAGCTGATCGATGAGCTCGTCGCATCCAATGCAGTGTTTTCCGCCCCCGGCATCGAAGAGCGCCAGTGGATCAATCCCCGTGAATTCACCGTCATTCATGACGCCCTGACAGACGGCGCCGCCGTGTTCCCGTTGCAGGAAGGCGAAGCCGTCGTCATCCCCGACGTGTCGGTGGGATTCGTGCTTTGCGCGCGCGGGCGTACGACAGACGGCGTGACGATTGCCGGGATGTACGAAATCGCGCCGGACGATCTGGGCGAGCATGACGAGCGCAATGTCGCCGAGCTGATCGAAGACATGCAAGGCCAGGGCGCTGATGACGTCGAACTCTTCATCCTGGGTGGCGAGGTATCTCTCATCGTGCCGCCTGGCGGCACGCCCGCGCGTCAGAGTTCATTTGCCACTATCGGCGCGCTCATCGACGCGGCGGGCGACCGCCTCGTCAGCGCACGCATTGGGCTCACGGAAACCGAAAGCGACTTCGAGCTCGAAGCCGGATTCAGCCGGGCGCCATCGACCGGTCGCCCGGAATCCGTCAACGTCTACGTCACGCAGGACGCCGTGTTTTACGTGGCCGAGCAGTAGGGCGGTTGGTCGCGACCAGTCGCACTTACTTCCCGCCGTAGATCACGTCGAACCGGTCCAGGTCCATCACCTTGGACCAGGCGGCCACGAAGTCATTGACGAAGTGCGCTTGCCCGTCGTTGGCCGCGTAAACCTCCGACAGCGCGCGCAGTTGCGCATTCGAGCCGAAGACGAGATCGGCGAGCGTTGCCGTCCAGCGCAACTCGCCGGTCTTGCGGTCACGGCCTTCGAAGACGCCGGGCGTGGTCTCTGATTTCTTCCAGGCCGTTCGCATGTCCAGCAGGTTGATGAAGAAATCGGGCGACAGCGTGCCAGGGCGTTGGGTGAACACGCCATGCGTCGAGTTACCCGCGTTGGCACCGAGCGCACGCATGCCGCCGACCAGCGCGGTCATCTCCGGCGCGCTCAATTTCAAGAGGCTCGCCTTGTCGATGAGCGCTGTCGCCGCCATCGCTTGCGTATCGGGCCGCGCGTAGTTGCGAAAGCCATCGGCGGCAGGTTCTAGCACTTCGAATGAATTGACGTCGGTCTGATCCAGCGAAGCGTCGGTTCGACCTGGCGTGAAGGGCACCTTGACGTCGTGTCCGCCCTTGCGCGCTGCATCTTCCACTGCCGCGCAGCCGCCCAGCACGATGAGGTCGGCCAGTGACACCTTCTTGCCCCCGGATGCGCCCGCATTGAATTTCTGCTGAACCGCTTCCAGCTTCGCCAACACCTGCGCAAGCTCCGCCGGCTCGTTGGCGGCCCAATCCTTCTGGGGCGCCAGCCGGATGCGCGCGCCATTGGCGCCACCGCGCATGTCGGTCCCGCGGAACGTGGAAGCGCAAGCCCACGCTGTCTTCACCAGCTGCTGCGCGGTCAACCCCGATGCGAGCAACTGCGCCTTCAGCGACTCGATGTCGGCATCGTCGATGAGCGGGTGATCCGCAGTCGGGACCGGGTCCTGCCAGATCAGGTCTTCTTTGGGCACCAGCGGCCCGAGATAGCGCACCTTCGGGCCCATGTCGCGATGGGTCAGCTTGAACCAGGCGCGGGAGAAGGCATCGGCGAACTCTGCCGGGTTCTGCATGAAGCGGCGCGAAATCTTTTCGTAGATCGGGTCCATGCGCAGCGCCATGTCTGCGGTGGTCATCATGGGCTGGTGGAACTTGCCCGGGATGTGCGCGTCCGGCACATTCGCGCCGGCGCCGCCCGTCGGGCGCCACTGGTGTGCGCCAGCCGGACTCTTGGTCAGCTCCCATTCGAAGCCGAACAGCGTTTCGAAGTACTCCATGTCCCACGTCGTCGGGGTCGGCGTCCACGCACCTTCGAGTCCGCTCGTGATCGTGTGCGCGCCGATGCCGGATTCGAATGAATTCTTCCAGCCCAGCCCGAGTTCTTCGATGTTGGAGCCTTCGGGTTCCGCGCCAACGTTCTTCGCATCGCCCGCGCCGTGGCATTTGCCGAAGGTGTGGCCGCCAGCGACCAACGCCACGGTTTCTTCATCGTCCATCGCCATGCGCGCGAACGTATCCCGGATATCGCGCCCCGATGCGACTGGATCAGGCTTGCCGTTGGGCCCTTCGGGGTTCACGTAGATCAGGCCCATTTGCACGGCCGCGAGCGGCCTGGCGAGTTCGCGTTCTCCGCTGTAGCGCTCGTCGCCAAGCCAGGTCGACTCAGGCCCCCAGTCGATGGGCTGCGGCTCCCAGATGTCTTCGCGGCCGCCACCAAAACCGAATGTCTTGAAGCCCATCGATTCGAGCGCGACGTTGCCCGTGAGGATCATCAGGTCGGCCCATGAGATCTTGCGGCCGTACTTCTGCTTGATCGGCCATAGCAGGCGCCGCGCCTTGTCCAGGTTGCCGTTGTCGGGCCAGCTGTTGAGCGGGGCGAAACGCTGTTCGCCGGACCGTGCGCCGCCGCGTCCGTCGAAGATGCGATAGGTGCCCGCTGCGTGCCAGGCCATGCGGATGAAGAAGGGGCCGTAGTGGCCGTAATCGGCGGGCCACCAGTCCTGCGAATCGGTCATCAGCGTATGGAGGTCGCGGATGACGGCGTCGAGATCGAGCGTCTTGAATTCGGCCTTGTAGTCGAAGTCCTGGACCATCGGATTGGAAAGCTCCGACTGGTGGTTCAGCAGGCCAAGGTTGAGCTGGTCAGGCCACCAGTTCGCGTTGTTTCGCGTCTGCTTGGGTTTGTGGGCGACGGGGCACTGGGCATCTGAGCTCATGATCGAAATCTCCTGTGCCTCGACTGTAGGCATTCAACCGCCGTGCCGGTTGTTTTCCGTGAATCTCGTAGAGTCCCGTGGGGTCATTGCCTCACTCGTGACTCAATCAACCCGCGTGAAAGTTTCGCGCACGTACTGGCGATCGAGCATGTCGAAGTGCCACCACTCGTTGTCGACGCCGCTGAATCCGCTCTCGGTGAGCACGCCCCGCAGCAGTTGCCGATTGCGCACCTGCGCTTCGGTCAGCTCGCCGCTGGCCAGGTGCAGGTCTTCCAGGCGGGGATGGGACAGCTCGGTCATCTCATCGAAGCCGCTGCCCATGTCGAGCTCATGGCCCTGCGGGTCGATGATGGTCGCGTCGAGCGCCATGCCGAACGAGTGGATGGAGCCGCGCGCCGGATCGGCCACGTACTGGCGCAAGTCGGTGCCATCGAGGTGGTCCCACAGCTGGATCTGCACGCGGTGAGGGCGCAATGCGTCGAGTACCAGCAGGCGATGGCCAGGCGCACGCGCTTCAAGCAGGACCGCTGCACGCGCCAGGCCGGCCGCCGCACGTTCGTGCAGCCAGGCGCAGTCGAGGGTGCCGTAGAGGTTGCGACCGACGAAGTTGTCTTCGCTGGCGTAGCGCAGGTCGACCGCTATGTGGGGGATGGAGGCCAACCGCAGGAAACCGTGGCCGGGAGAGAGGTCTTCGCAAAGCATTCATCCGAGGATAGCGGCAAAGAAAAGTCCATCGAATACGATCAGCCAATGCCCTACACCGTCGCCGTCCGCGCACTTTGCGAGTTCACCGCCAAGCGCGGCGACCTGGACCTGCGGTTCACGCCTTCGCCTTCCGCGCAGGAGGGCATTGCGGGCCACCAGTTCGTGGCCAGCCGGCGAGGGCCGGCGTATGAAACCGAGGTCAGCCTCAGCGGTGAGTTCGGCTCCCTGACGGTACGCGGCAGGGCCGACGGCTACGATCCCCTGCTCAACCGGCTCGAAGAGATCAAGACGCATCGCGGCGATTTGTCCCGGCAACCCGGCAACCATCGTCACCTGCACTGGGCGCAGCTCAAGGTGTATGGCGCGTTGCTTTGCGAGGCGAGGGGGTTGCAGGAGCTGACGCTCGCGTTGGTGTATTTCGACATCGCATCGCAGACCGAGACAGTCCTGACCGAAACCCACACCGCCGCGCAGCTGCGTGATTTCTTCGAGGCGCAATGCCGTGATTTCACGACCTGGGCCGAGCGCGAGATGGCGCATCGCGAGAGCAGGGACGACAACCTGGCAACACTCGCGTTTCCGCATCCCACGTTTCGCACGGGCCAGCGCGAGTTGGCCGAGTCCGTGTACAGGGGCGCGGCGACAGGTCGGTGCGTGATGGCGCAGGCACCGACCGGCATCGGCAAGACGGTCGGCACGACGTTCGCGATGCTCAAGTCCATGAAGCCGCAAAAGCTCGACAAGGTCTTCTACCTCACGGCCAAGTCCACCGGCAGGCGCATGGCGCTCGATGCTGCGGCGTTGATTGGTGAGAGCGCGCCTGCGCTGGACCTGCGGGTCCTGGAACTGGTGGCACGCGACAAAGCCTGCGAGCACAAGGACAAGGCCTGCCACGGCGATTCGTGCCCGCTGGCCAGGGGCTTCTACGACCGCTTGCCTGCCGCACGTCTCGAATGCGTCCAGTCGAAGATGACCGACAGCACCGCCGTTCGCACGGTAGCCTTGAGGCACGATGTCTGCCCGTACTACCTCGGCCAGGAACTCGTGCGATGGGCCGACCTGGTCATCGGTGACTTCAACTATTACTTCGACAGCAGCGCGATGCTGCATGGCATGACGATCGGCAATGACTGGCGGGTCGGCGTGCTCGCGGACGAAGCGCACAACCTGGTCGAGCGCGCCCGCTCGATGTATTCGGGGTCGCTCGGCCAGGTCTCGCTGCGCGGCGTGCGGCTCACCGCACCCTTGGCCCTCAAACCCGCTTTGGACAAATTCAATCGCAGCTGGGCTGCGCTGCGCAAGGCACCCTTGCAGGCCGACGGAACCCTGGATTCGCTGCCCATCAGTTTCACCAACGCGCTCAAGCAGGCCGTCACGGCGGTCGAGTCTCATCTGGCTGACGCGCAGCCCGGTGCGGTCGATGGGGCGCTGCAACAGTTCTATTTCGACATGCTGGGTTTCCAGCGGCTGGCCGAGTCATTCGGGCCGCATTCGCTGATCGAACTGGCATCGGACGCGTTGGCGTTCGGCAAGCCTTCAACCACCGTGCGCATCCAGAACCTGGTTCCCGCGCCTTTCCTCAAGCCCCGCTTTGCATCGGCCCGAAGCGCGACGATGTTCTCTGCCACGCTCAACCCGCCGCGCTACTACATGGACATGCTCGGCCTGCCCGATGACACGGCGTGGATCGATGTGCAGTCGCCGTTCAGCGCAGACCAGTTGCAGGTGAAAGTCGTGAGCCAGATATCGACGCGCTTTCCCGACCGCCAGCGTTCTGCGGCGCCGATCGCACGACTGATCGCGCAGCAGTTCGACGAGCAGGCGGGCAACTACCTCGCGTTCTTCAGCAGCTTTGATTACCTCGATCTGGTGGCTGGCGAATTCGAGCGGCAGTTTCCGCAGGTGCCGGTGTGGACGCAGTCGCGCGGCATGGACGAGGGCGCGCGCCGGGCGTTCATCGACCGGTTCGAGCCAGGCGGTGCGGGTGTGGGATTCGCGGTGCTGGGCGGCAGTTTTGGCGAGGGAATCGACCTGCGCGGCGACCGGCTGGTGGGTGCGTTCGTTGCCACCCTGGGATTGCCGCAGGTGAACCCGCGCAATGAACAGCTCAAGGCGCACCTCGAAGCTGCGTTTGGCTCGGGCTATGACTACACCTATCTGTATCCCGGAATCCAGAAGGTGGTGCAGGCAGCGGGACGGGTGATCCGTACCCAGGAAGACCGCGGCATCGTCTACCTGATCGACGACCGCTTTGCACGTGCGCAGGTGCGCGAGTTATTGCCGACGTGGTGGCGGGTTGTCATGCCGGACCCGATCCGGCATCCACCGCGCAGCGGCGACTGCGCTTGATCAAAGATGGATTGCGGGTCAAGCCCGCAATGACAGCGGTACTGGCTGTCATGCCCGCAATGACAGCGGTATTGGCTGTCATGCCGGACTCGATCCGGCATCCATGACTTCAGGGATCCATGCAGCTGGCGGAAATCTCAGCTCCAGCAACGACCTGAAACTGCGTTGTTTCCCTGTCACCGGATCGGTGAACGCAATGCTTTGCGCGAGAAGCCGCAGCGGGTTGCTCAGATCATCGCCTCCCTGCCCGAGCAGATGCGGATAAATCCGGTCCCCCAGAATCGGCAGTCCCAGCGCAGCCATGTGCACCCGCAACTGGTGGCGTTTGCCACTGGCGGGTCGCAGCAGGTAGCGAGCCCACGCGCCTTGCGTCTCCAGCAGTTCGATGTCTGTTGTTGAATTGGCGACGGCGCCCGAAGCAGTATCGGCTTCGCGCATCTGCATGAAGTGATCGCTGGTCACCAGGGTGCTGCTTCGCGTGAGCGGAAACTGCATCCGCGCATCGAACGGCGCAATCGCTTCGTAGCGCTTGTCCACCTCACGCCTGGCAAAGATCGCCTGGTAGCCCGAACATAGGGAACGCTTCTTTGCAAACAGAACCACCCCTGCGGTCTCGCGGTCGATGCGGTGAATCGGCGTCAGTTCAGGTTGGTCCAGCTGCCTGCGCAGGCGCACGAGCAGCGTCTCTTGCAGATACTGACCCGACGGCGTCACCGGCAGGAAGTGCGGCTTGTCCGCAACGACCAGCAACTCGTCCTCGAACAGCACCGTGGCCTTTGCTGCGTTCACGGCTTCGTCTGGCACGGTGCGGTAGTAAAACAGCTTGCCGTGCGGCGTGTACGCCTGCGTCGGCGTCACTGCGTGGCCCGCCGAATCCAGCACATCACCGCTCGTCATGCGGGCCGTCCATTCATCCGCGCTGATCGCCGGAAACCGCTCCACCAGAAAGTCCAGCACGCACAGCCACGGACCTGCCGGCAGCGAGACCTGGCTCGCGCCGACGCCGTCGCGCACCGGCAGCATGGTTACTGCTCGCCCGCCGCAGCCAGGCGGCGCGCGCGCTGCAGCCGCCACTCCCCGTCCGGCTCGCCCTGGTACACGTCGTCAAGCGTCGTCGATGTTTCGTGCAGCTTCGTATCGAGCGCGACGCGGTTGTCGAAGACAAAGCACTCGCCGATCCAGTCACGCTGGGCGTCAGGCACCTGCTGGAAGAAGTTGAGGATGCCGCCTTCGAGCTGGTACACCGGCATGTCCATCTCGCGCATCCAGGCGCTTGTCTTTTCGCAGCGGATGCCGCCGGTGCAATACATGGCGACCCGCTTGCCCTGCGCTTTCCACTCGTCCACGTGCGCGCGAACATACTCGGGAAAATCGCGAAAGTTCTGCACCAGCGGATCGATGGCGCCTTCGAAATGCCCGAGCCGGTATTCGAAGCTGTTGCGGTTGTCCAGCAGCACCACGTCCGGTTGCCGGATCAACTCGCGCCATTCCTGCGGGCTGACATCGATGCCGGTCTGGCGCGCATCCACGCCTTCGATGCCCAGCGGCACGATCTCTTTCTTGACGTGGACCTTGAGCCTGGCAAAGGGACGCGTGACGCACTCGCTGCGCTTGAAAACCATCCCGGCGAATGCGCCGCCAAAGGCCGCATCGCCCACCAGTGCCTGCTCGACCCGCGTCACCACGGCCTGCGTGCCGGCCAGCATGCCGTTGATGCCTTCGGACGCAACCAGGATGCTGCCGGTCACCGCACCCGGCCCCTGCGACGCGAGCATGTCGCGCAGCGCCGCCGCGACCTGCTCGGGGAACGCGAGGGGCGAGAACTTGTAGAAGGCGGTATGGACCAGGTCGTCGGTGGAAGGCATGGCGCATTTTCCCATCAGAAGATGGACAGCCCCGTCCTGGCGGTGAACATCTCCAGGGCCTTCATGCCCAGCAGCGAATTGCCGCTGGCTTCGAGCGCGGGAGACCAGACGCACATCGTCAGCTTGTCGGGCACGACCGCCACGATGCCGCCGCCGACGCCGCTCTTGCAAGGCAGGCCGATGCGAAACGCAAATTCACCCGCTGCATCGTAAGTGCCGCACGTGAGCATCAGCGAGTTGATGCGGCGCGTCTGGCGTTCCGAGAGAAGCGGCTCCCCAGCAAACGGGTGCGCACCGTCTCGACACAGAAAGCCAGACGCACGAGCCAGCTGCAGGCAACTCATGCTGATCGAGCAATGATGGAAGTACGCGTCGAGCACGGTGTTCACGTCGTTGTCGATGCGGCCGAAGCTCTTCATGAAGTTGGCCAGGGCCGCATTGCGAAACCCTGTGGACGATTCCGATGCCGCGACCTCCTCGTCGAAATGCACCGACTCGCCGCACAGGCCGGACAGCAACGCGAGCATCTGCGCCTTGGCATCGAGCAGGCTCACCAGACGGTCGGTGACCGCGAGCGCGCCGGCATTGATGAAGGGGTTGCGCGGAATGCCTTGCTCGGATTCGAGCTGCACCAGCGAGTTGAACGGGTTGCCCGACGGCTCGCGCCCGATGCGTTCCCAGATCTGCTCGCCCATCTCGCGCATGCCCAGCGTCAGCGAGAACAGCTTGGACAGGCTCTGGATCGAGAACGGGGCAAGGCTGTCACCGGCATGCGCCTCCTGGCCGTCGCAGGTGCGAAGTGCGATGCCGAACTGCATCGGGGACACGCGGGCCAGCGCCGGGATGTAGCTGGCGACCTGGCCCTCACGGCCCAACTGCGGACGCAGGGTGGCAACGATTTCTTCAAGCAGGGGTTGGAAATCCATGACGCATTCTGACGCGGACCGTAAGATGCACGCAGGCAACCTGCCTGCAAACTGGAGACAAATCATGACCCTGGATGAGTACAACGCAGCCGTGAAGCAGATCATGGGCGAGCAACAGAAGATGGCCCAGGAGACGGCCCAGCTCGCCATGTCCGGCAAAGCCAACCCGACCAGCCCCGAATTCGCCCAGATCATGACCAAGCAGTGGTCATTGATCCAGCAGATGGCCAAGCTCAACACCGACCTGATGATGGGCGTGATGTCGCCGAAAAAGTAACGACGCTCCGCTCCTGCGGTATTCCTCCCTCTCCCTGCGGGAGAGGGCCGGAGTGAGGGCCGGCAGCCTCAGCTTGGCGCCAACCTCAAACCACCTCGTACTTCCCCCTGGCCACCTTCGCCAGATTGACCCCTTCGATGCGCACCAGGCGCGTCGGCCCCGCCCGGCTCGGCGAATGCACTTCGCCCTCGTTGTACACGTGCGCGACGCCCGGCGTCAGCGAATAGCTCTTGAGCGGGCTGACCTTGCCAGGCGCATCGCCCGATGGCGCTTGCTTCACGGCCCAGTCCGTCATCACCGTTTCTCCATCGGCTTGTCCATAGATCGCCCACGATGGCCCGTGGTCGTGCGGACCGCTGTCCTTCGCATCGGTGTAGCGGTGCGCCAGGATGCAAAAGCCCAGCTCCTTGTCTTCGTAAACGACCTTGCGTTCAGGCGATGCATCGTCGAACAGCGATTCAACGAAGGCGCGGTCGTTCAGTGCGTTGCGCAGCAGGCCGGCGACGATTTCGCGCCCCTGAGGATTGTTCTGGCGCGCGAGGACGTCGTGCGCCTGCGCGGCGAAAGTGTTGAGTGTCTGGGTCATTTTCGGGTTCCTTTCGGGATAAGTCGTGTTGACGAACGGGTGTAGTGACTGCACTATAGAAGTTCAAGTCAACTTGAAGTCAAGGGGTTTTTTCATGGACATCGCGCAGGTCGCCAAACGCACGGGTCTCGCGGCCTCGACCTTGCGGTACTACGAAGAAAAAGGACTCATCGCGCCCATCGGACGGCAGGGCCTGCGGCGCGTGTACGACCCCGCTGTCATCGACCAGCTGTCGCTGATCGCACTGGGCCAGGCGGCAGGCTTTTCGCTCGACGACATCGCGACCATGTTCACGCCCCACGGCAAGCCCGACATCGATCGCAAGATGCTCGCATCCAAGGCCGACGAGATCGACGCGCAGATCGCGCGGCTCAAGGCGATGAGCAAAGGTCTTCGTCATGCCGCAGTGTGCCCCGCGCCGAGCCACAGTGAGTGTCCGACGTTTCAACGGCTCCTGCGGTTGTCATTGCGGGCTTGACCCTCAGTCCATCTGTGAACAGGCGCAGTCGCCGCTTCGCGGTGGATGCCGGATCGAGTCCGGCATGAGAACGGTTTCGAGCTGTCATTGCGGGCTTGACCCGCAATCCATCTGTGATCAGACGCAGTCGCCGCTTCGCGGTGGATGCCGGATCAAGTCCGGCATGACAACGTATTCAAGCTAGCCGATCTTGTCCTGCGTCTTCGTCTCGAAGTCGCCCGCGTCGTGCCGCTCGCGCAGCTGGCTCGCGGGCTCGCCCCAAGCGCGATTGACCATGCGTCCGCGTTTCGTTGCGGGACGATCGGCAACTTCATTCGTCCAGCGTTGCACGTGCTTGTAGCCCTGCACCTGCAGGAACTCACCCGCGCCATAAAGCTGCCCCTGGGCGAGCGTGCCGTACCAGGGCCAGATGGCCATGTCGGCGATGGTGTAGTCGTCGCCCGCGACGTAGCGTGATTGCGCAAGCCGCTGGTCGAGCACATCGAGCTGGCGTTTGACTTCCATCGCATACCGGTCGATGGCGTATTCGATCTTGTGCGGCGCGTAGGCGTAGAAATGTCCGAAGCCGCCGCCCAGGAAAGGGGCGCTGCCCATCTGCCAGAACAGCCACGACAGGCACTCTGCACGGGCCGCACCGGTCTTCGGCAGGAACGCGTCGAACTTCTCGGCCAGGTAGATCAGGATCGCGCCCGATTCGAAAACCCGGATGGGCTGTTCGCCGCTGCGATCCACCAGGGCGGGAATCTTGGAGTTCGGGTTGACCTCGACAAAGCCGCTGCCGAACTGCGCACCCTCATTGATATTGATGAGCCAGGCGTCGTACTCGGCGCCCGGGTGACCTAGAGCCAGCAATTCCTCCAGCATCAACGTGACCTTCACGCCGTTGGGCGTGCCGAGTGAATAAAGCTGCAGGGGATGCACGCCGACAGGCAGTTCCTTTTCGTGGGTCGGTCCGGAGACGGGGCGGTTGATGCTGGCGAACTTGCCGCCGCTGTCCTTGTTCCAGGTCCAGACGGGAGGGGGTGTGTAGGTGCTTGGGTCGGACATTCAACGAGTATAGGCAGGGCACGTTAAGCTCGCATTCCCCTCATGACTTCGATCTCGCATCTTCGCCAGCGCCTCTTTGATGCAGGCGCCAATCCGCGTCACGCGCAGCGCGTGCTTCGTCTCTGGGCCCATGCGCTGCCGCAGGACAGCGGCCGGCGCAAGCTCGAAGACTTCATGCCCCGGCAACTGCTCGATGAGTTGCCCGCACTGATGAGCGAGTTCAAAGCACTGGCGACCATCGCATCGCAGCATCCGGGCGCAGACGGCTCGCAGCGATTGCTGGTGCAACTGCAGGACGGCCAGACCTGCGAAAGCGTCTTGCTGCTGCGCAATGGCCTGTGCGTGTCGAGCCAGATCGGATGCGCCGTCGGGTGCCGTTTCTGCATGACCGGGCAGGGCGGGCTGGTGCGGCAGATCGGCAGTGCAGAGATCGTCGCGCAGGTGGTGCTGGCGCGCAAGGTTCAGCCGGTGAAGAAGGTCGTGTTCATGGGCATGGGCGAGCCCGCGCACAACCTGGCCCATGTGATGGAAGCCATCGAATTCCTGGGCACGGCGGGCAACATCGGGCACAAGAGCCTGGTGTTTTCAACCGTCGGCGACGAACGCGTGTTCGACGCATTGCCCCGCAGTCCGGTCAAGCCCGCACTCGCGCTCTCCCTGCACAGCACGCGCGCCGACCTGCGCGAACAGTTGCTGCCTCGCGCACCGCGAATCACCCCTGACGATCTGATCGAAGCGGGCGAGGCCTACGCGCGCGCCACCGGCTATCCGATGCAGGTGCAATGGACCTTGCTCGACGGCGTGAACGACACGGCAGAAGAGGTGGACGGCCTGGTGCGCCTGCTCAAGGGCAAGTACGCCATCCTCAACATGATTCCGTACAACACCGTCCCCGGCCTCGGCTATCGGCGCCCCTTGATGGAAAAGGCAGATGCGCTCGCACGCGAACTCCACGGCAGGGGCGTGCTGACCAAGCTGCGCAACTCAGCAGGACAGGATGTCGATGCCGGGTGCGGCCAGCTGCGGGCGCGCGGCACTTTGTACGTCAGCGAACAGACGATGTAGTGGCGAGCGCGCATGGTGTTGGCAATCCCAACACAGAAAGTCCCCATGCTCGCTCTCGTCTATCACGGCCCCGGCCAGAAGAAACTCGATGACCGCGCCAAGCCGGTCATCCAGAGTCCCACCGATGCCGTCGTGCGCGTCACCAAGACAACGATCTGCGGTACCGACCTGCACATCCTCAAAGGCGATGTGCCCACCTGCAAACCCGGCACCACGCTGGGCCACGAAGGCGTGGGCGTCATCGACTCGGTCGGCCCGGGTGTCATGACTTTCAAGCCCGGCGACAAGGTGCTGATCTCGTGCATCAGCGCCTGCGGCCGCTGTGAATATTGCCGCAAGGGCATGTATTCGCACTGCACCACCGGGGGCTGGATCCTGGGCAACAGCATCGACGGAACGCAGGCTGAGTTCGTGCGCATTCCCCATGCCGACACGAGCCTCTATCCGATACCCGATGGCGCCGACGAAGAAGCGCTGGTCATGCTGAGCGACATCCTGCCCACCGGCTTCGAATGCGGCGTGCTCAACGGCAAGGTGCAACCGGGCTCGACTGTTGCCATCGTCGGCTCAGGGCCGATCGGCCTGGCCGCGCTGCTCACGGCCCAGCTGTACTCGCCGTCCGAGATCATCATGATCGACCTGGACGACAACCGCCTGGCCGTTGGCAAACGTTTCGGCGCAACGGCGACCGTCAACAGCACCGATGGCACCGCAGCGAAGCAGGTGATGGCGCTGACGGGCGGGCGCGGTGTGGACACGGCGATCGAGGCGGTGGGCATTCCGGCCACGTTCACGCTGTGCGAAGACATCGTGACGGCAGGCGGCACCATCGCCAACGTGGGTGTTCACGGCGTGAAAGCCGACCTGCACCTGGAGCGGCTGTGGTCGCACAACATCACGATCACCACGCGACTGGTCGATACGGTGTCGATGCCGATGTTGCTCAAGTCGGTGCAATCAAAGCGCATCGACGCGACGCAGCTCATCACGCACCGCTTCAAGCTCTCGGCGATCCTGGAGGCGTATGACACCTTCGGCCGGGCGGCAGACACCAAGGCTCTGAAGGTGATCATCGAGGCGTAGCCCCGATGCGCCAGGCCGCTTGTTCTTACCTCGCGCCGATCCGGTCGAAGCCGGACAGGACGACAACGATCGCAACAGCTGCGACCGGACCCGCAAGGGGATGCAGCAGCGATGCGAGCACCGGTGCCACCAGGATCAGGTGACGCAGGCCCCAGCTGTACAGGGTGCCCGCACGGCGCACGTAGGCGGCGCCGGCTTGCGCCCATTTCTGCCGGGCTGGCGACTCGACCGGCATCCCGGTGATGAAGCCCGCATGGTTGTAGTAGCGCACCGCCATGGCGGAGCACACGAGCGATGCGAACAAGAGCGTGAGCAGCAGCAGCTCCAGCACCAGCCGGGGCGTGATGCCCGGCGTTGCGTCCTGCGCGAAGGTGGCATGCAGCGACGGCGCGGCGAGTGTGACCGTGCCCATCAAACCCAGCACGGCCGTCGATGCCGTCATCGTTGCCGACATGAGCGAATTGCGCAGTGTCTGCACGGCCAGGATTTCGCTGCCTCTGGTTTGCGACACCGCCGCAAACCATTCTTCTCGCAACGTGGCGTGCGCTGTGCGTGCCACGCGATCGGGGCGCCGGCGTTGCGCGACCGCCAGGGCAATCTCGTAGCCCAGCAGCACGACGATGGTCGAGAGCGTTGCGAGCCAGACGAGGGAACTGTCCATCGATGCAGTTTATGCGGTGCGCGGCGTGGCCGTGTGCTTGCGCCGCTCGAACAGCTCGAACACGGCCATGCCGGCCAGCATCGCTGCGACAAAGACCAGCGCTTTTGTCTCGCCCATGCCGAGCGCCACCAGTCCCGGGCCCGGGCAAAAGCCGGCCACGCCCCAGCCGATGCCGAACACCACGCTGCCGCCGACCAGCCGGCGGTCGATCTCGCGCGAGTTCGGCAGGCGCATGGCGGCGCCGAGGATGGAAACGCTGCGCCTGCGAGCCAGTGCAAACGCGATGACGCCGACACCGATGGCGCCGCCCATCACGAAGGCGAGCGAAGGGTCCCACTTGCCGGCGAGATCGAGAAATCCCTGCACCTTGGCCGGGTCGGCCATGCCGGAGATGATGAGGCCGAGCCCGAAGATCAGGCCTGCGAGGAGAGAGGTGAAGACAAGCATGTTGGATCCTTCAGATGGCTGTTCAGATGCCCAGAACGTGACGCAGCACGAAAACGGTGACAAAGCCTGCGCCCATGAACGCAGCGGTTGCCACCAGCGAGCGGGGCGACAGGCGCGAGAGCCCGCAAACCCCGTGGCCGCTCGTGCAGCCGGCGCCGTAGCGCGTGCCCACGCCCACCAGCAATCCGGCAGCGATGAGTGCGCCGAAGCCGGCATCGATACGGGGGGTGGGCAGGGCGGCCACCAGCGCATAGACGAGCGGTGCGCCCACCAGCCCGAGCACGAAGGCTACGCGCCATCCGATATCGCCCTTGACGGGCTTGAGCAGGCCGCCCAGCACGCCGCTGATGCCGGCGATACGGCCGTTGAGCAGCACGAACATGGCTGCGGAAAGACCGATCAGCGCGCCACCGGCCAGCGCCGACCACGGGGTGAATTCATTCCATGCGATTGTCATTTTTCATCCTTTGGGCAGTAGAGACCATAAAGCACCGAGATGATCTCGATCAAATCGGGATTGGCAATTGAGTAGAAGATGTTCTTGCCTTCGCGGCGCGTGTTGACAACGCCTTCGCTGCGCAGCACGCCCAGCTGCTGCGACAGCGTCGGCTGGTGGATGTCGAGCTGCACTTCAAGGTCGCTCACGCACATTTCGCCTTGCGACAGCTGGCACAACAGCAGCATGCGTTCGACGTTGGCGAGCAGTTTCAGAGTGCCGACGGCTTTGCCCGCAGCGGCACGCAGCGCTTCGGGGTCGAGGACGAGGACAGGTTCTTTCATGAGGGATGCAATTGAATTGGGTTGGGTCGATGGATCGGGGTTGCATATAATATATCAAGTAATATAATATTCGTCAATAGATTGAAACTCCAAAAGGAAATGCGATGAACCAGCCCCAGCCCCAGCCTCAACCCCAGATCCAGGCCTTCTTCGACCCGAACACATGGACCGTCAGCTATGTCGTGTGGGACCCGGCCACCCGTCGCGCAGCGGTGATCGACCCCGTGCTCGACTACGACTTCAAGTCCGGCCACACAAGCACCACCTCCGCTGACCAGGTGCTTGCCTGCCTGAAAGACAACGATCTCACACTCGACTGGATCCTGGAGACGCATGCCCATGCGGATCACCTGTCGGGCGCGCGCTACCTGCAGCAGCAGGCCGGCGGCAAGATCGCGATCGGCGAGAACATTCGCGTGGTGCAGGGCGTGTTCAAGAAGCTCTTCAACCTCGAGCGCAGCTTCTTACCCGATGGCAGCCAGTTCGATCACCTGTTCAAGGACGGCGAAACCTTCATGATCGGCGGCGTGCAGGCCAAGGCGATCCTTGTGCCGGGCCACACACCGGCCGACATGGCCTACCTGATCGAAGACTCGGTCTTCGTTGGCGACACGCTCTTCATGCCCGACGTGGGCACCGCGCGCGCGGACTTTCCGGGCGGCGATGCGCACGAGCTGTATCGCTCGATGCGCAAGCTGCTGTCGTTGCCGCCCGAAACCCGGATGTACGTCTGCCATGACTACCCGCCGGTGTCGCGCGACGCAGCCTGGGAGACCACGGTGGCCGCCCAGCGCGCCGGCAACATCCACGCACGCGATGGAATCTCTGAAGAGGAATTCGTCGCCATGCGCAAGGCGCGCGACGCCACGCTCGAGGTGCCCACGCTCATCCTGCCGTCCATTCAGGTGAATGTCCGAGCCGGACAATTGCCGCCCGCCGACGAAAACGGCGTGGCTTACCTGCGCATTCCGCTGAACGCGTTGCCGGTCCATCGATAAGGAATATGCATGCTTGCAAGGTCGTGGCTGAGCCAGCCGACGCGTCATCTTTTTTTCACCGGCAAGGGAGGTGTGGGAAAGACGTCGCTCTCGGCGGCCACGGCACTTGCGCTGGCGGATGCGGGCACACGCGTCCTGCTGGTGAGCACCGACGCGGCATCGAACCTGGACGAGATGATGGGCATCGCCCTCCGCAACTCGCCTGTTCCCGTGCCCGGCGCGCCCGGCCTGTCGGTCCTGAATATCGACCCCGATACGGCGGCCGAGTCCTATCGCCAGCGCGTGCTGGCGCAGATGGGCACCGATGCGGGTACGACCGAGCTTGCGCAAGTGCGCGAGCAACTCTCGGGTGCCTGCACCACGGAGATCGCGTCGTTCGATGAGTTCGCGTCGCTCCTGTCCGGCGACGGCGCGCAGTTCGATCACATCATCTTCGACACAGCCCCCACCGGCCACACGCTTCGCCTGCTCAGCCTGCCCAAGGCCTGGAGCGGCTTCCTGGGCGGCAACGACAGAGGCGCTTCGTGCCTCGGGCCGCACTCGGGGCTGAAGATGCAGGAAGAGCGATTCAACGCGGCGCTCGCTGCGTTGAGTGACCCGGCGCAGACCACCGTGGTGTTGGTGACCCGCGCCGACAAGGGCGCGATCGCCGAAGCCGCACGCACCTCCGATGAATTGCGCACGCTGGGCTTGAACAACCAGCGGCTGGTCGTCAATGGCGTGTTCCACGCGAGCGAGCCCGGCGATGCCGTCGCCGCCTCCATCGAAGCGCTGGAGCGCGAGGCGCTCGCGCAGATGCCTGCAGCATTGGCCGCGCTGCCGCAGGACCAGGTGCCGCTGCGCGCTTTCGACACGGTCGGTTTGCCGGCGCTGCGTGCGTTGCTGTCGGCGGATACGACAACGGCACCCGTCCGGCCTGCCACTGCAGTGACGACCGTTCAGATCGACGATCTGCAGGGACTTTCTGCGCTGGCCGACGAGTTGGCAGCCGCTGGGCGCGGGCTGATCATGGTCATGGGAAAGGGCGGTGTCGGCAAGACGACGGTTGCCGCCGCCCTGGCTATCGGCCTCACCCAGCGCGGCAAGACCGTGCACCTGAGCACCACCGATCCGGCCGCGCACCTGGCGGTCACCATGCAGGGCGAGGTGCCGGGGCTGCGCGTGGACCGCATCGATCCGAAGGTCGAGACGCAGCGCTACATCGGCAAGATGATGGCGGCCAAGTCCCCCGGGCTGGATGCGCAGGAGCAGGCGCTCATGCTGGAAGACCTGCAATCGCCTTGCACCGAAGAGGTCGCGGTGTTCCATGCGTTCTCGCACATCGTCAGCGAGGCGCGCAGTGCTTTCGTGGTGCTCGATACGGCACCGACCGGTCACTCGCTGCTGCTCATGGACGCGACAGGCGCCTATCATCGGCAAATGATGCAGGCGTATGAAGGAACTGGCAAGCAGGGCGGGGCTGCGCGCGTCATCACGCCCTTGATGCGGCTGCAGGATGCGTCGTACACACGGATCATCCTGGTGACTTTGCCGGAGGTGACTCCTGTGTCGCAGGCGGCGGCCTTGCAGGAAGACCTGCGGCGCGCCGGCATAGAACCCTATGCGTGGGTGCTGAACAAGAGCGTGATTTCCGCAGGGACACGTGACGCCTTGCTCAAGGCACGGCTGGAAGGCGAGCGCAAGCAGATCCAGAGAATGTCGGGCCGATTGGCCCGGCGGCTGTTCGTTGTTCCGTGGCTCACGCGTCCTCCCGTCGGAGTGACCGAACTGTCGAAGCTGGTGACACCCGCACAGTGATGGCGCAGCCCGGGCCAGGCGATCCTTCTGTAGCCTCCATCGACGACCTCGCTCGTTCGCTAGGCTCCAACCTGGAAACCGGCCTTACGGCGGCTGAAGCAGCCCGGCGGCTGGCGCAAGACGGCGAAAACGAACTCATCGCGGTGGCACGTGTACCCGCATGGCGCCGCGTGCTGGCGCAGTTCCAGGATCCGCTGATCTACCTCTTGCTGGCCGCGATTGCGATTTCGATAGCGGCCTGGGTGTTCGAGGGGATGGCGGGCTGGCCGGTGGATGCCATCGTGGTCGCCGCCATCGTCATCCTCAACGCGGTGCTGGGCCATGTGCAGGAAGCCAAGGCGCACGACGCCGTCGCCGCACTTGCGCGCATGAGCGCGCCGACGGCCTCGGTCGTGCGCGACGGGCAGGCGCAACGCGTGCCGAGCGCGCAGCTCGTCAAGGGAGACCTGCTCGTGCTGGCCGAGGGCGACGCGATCGCGGCCGATGCCCGGCTGGTGCAGGCCGCATCGCTGCAGGTACAGGAAAGTTCGCTGACCGGCGAGAGCGCTGCGGTGCTCAAGGACATTGCGCCGCTCGCGGCGCCTGCCGCACTGGGCGATCGCCTGAACATGGTGTTCAAGGGAACGTTCGTAGCGCAGGGCACCGGGCACGCCCTCGTGGTGGCGACCGGCATGGCCACGCAGATGGGCTCGATTGCGGGAATGCTTGCCGTGACCGAGCAGCAGCGCACACCGCTCGAAAAAGAGATATCGCTCATCGGCCGGATGCTGGGCATCGCGGTGCTGGTCATCGCGGTGGTGGTCGTGGCTGCCGTGCTCTACATCAACAAGCCGGACAGCATCTCTGGCGTGGTCGGTGTGCTGCTGCTGGGGGTGGCCCTTGCCGTAGCCGCCGTGCCGGAAGGGCTGCCCGCGATTCTTTCGGTGGTGCTCGCGCTGGGCGTGCAGCGCATGGCGCGGCACAACGCCATCATCAAGAACCTGTCGTCGGTCGAGACGCTGGGTGCAACGACCGTGATTTGCTCCGACAAGACTGGCACGCTCACCCGGTCCGAGATGACGATCGTGCGCGTCATGACGGCTTCGGGCGCGACCGAGGTGACGGGCGTCGGCTACTCGCCCGAAGGGCAGGTGGAACACCAGGGCGCGAGCCTGCAGTCGGGCCTGGTGCATGCCGAGCATGTGGTGCTTCTGAGCGGCGGAAGCCTTGCAGGCAATGCATCGCTGCGGCAACTTGCCGACGGCTCCTGGGAAGTCCACGGCGATCCGACCGAAGCGGCATTCCTGGTGGCCGAACGCAAGCTCGGCGCGACCGAGCGGCGCGAAAAGCGGTTCGACCGGATCGCCGAAATTCCGTTCACCTCCGAGCGCAAGCGGATGTCGAGCATAGAGATCGACCATGAACACGGCGACGAGCGCGTGGTGATCTGCAAGGGCGCGCCGGATGTACTGCTGCGGCTGTGCACGCGAGCCCGGGTCGGCATGGAGGTCGTGGCCATCGACGACGCGCTGCGAACAAGAATCCTGAAGGACGTTGACACGTTGTCGGATGCGGCACTGCGCACGTTGGCGGTGGCTTACCGCCCGCTGGGTGCCGACGAGGACCTGGAAGCGGCCCAACTGCTGGAGCGCGACCTGATCTTCGTGGGCACTGCCGGCATCATCGATCCGCCTCGCGAAGAGGCGGCGGTCGCCATTGCCGAGGCACGCCGGGCCGGCATCCGCGTGATCATGATCACGGGCGACCATCCTCGCACTGCGGCCCGGATTGCCGCTGACCTGGGACTTGTCGATGGGGGAGCGTCGGCGCTCACCGGCATCGACCTTGACAAGCTGGACGACGCGGCCTTTGCGCAGGCGGTGCGAGAGACTTCCGTGTTCGCGCGCGTCGCGCCTGCCCACAAGCTGCGCATCGTCGCAGCCCTGCAGGCAGACGGCAACATCGTCGCGATGACAGGCGACGGCGTGAACGATGCGCCTGCGCTCAAAGCGGCGGACATCGGCGTGGCGATGGGCGTGACGGGCACCGAGGTCGCAAAGGGCGCGGCCCGCATGATCCTGGCCGACGACAACTTCGGCACCATCGTTCATGCGGTGAGGGAAGGGCGCGGCATCTTCGACAACATCCGCAAGTTCCTGCGGTACCTGTTGTCGTCGAACATGGGTGAGGTTCTCACCGTGTTCCTGGGCGTCGTGGGCGCGGGCGTGATCGGCCTCGCCGCCCCGGGTGGTGCTCCCGTGCTGCCTTTGCTGGCGACGCAAATCCTCTGGCTCAACCTCATCACCGATTCATGGCCCGCGCTGGCGATGGGCATAGACCCCGCAGGCGACGACGTCATGGCACGCAAGCCGCGTCATGCGGGTGAGCGGGTGATCGACGCGGCCATGTGGTGGGGTGTGGTGCTGGTGGGCGTGGTGGTGGCGGTGGTGAGTCTGCTCACCATGGACATGTACCTGCCCGGCGGTTTGATTGAAGGCGACCGTGACCTCGCCAACGCCCGCACGGCGGGTTTCACCGTGCTGGTGGTCGCCCACCTGTTCAATTGCTTCAACGCCCGATCGGAGACGGCCAGTGCGTTTGCGAATCTCACGACCAATCCTTGGCTGTGGGCTGCGGTCGCGCTGTCCGCCGTGCTGCAGGTCGGCGTCGTGCATCTTGAAATATTGAACGTCGCCTTCGGCACTGCGCCTTTGACGCCGGACCAGTGGCTGGTCTGCATCGGGATGGGAAGCGTCGTCCTGTGGTTCAGCGAACTGCGCAAATTCATCAACAGGAGATCAGCATGATCAAGAAGGCCGGATTGTTTGTTGCAATGGCGGCGCTGCTCCTGGTGCTGTGGATGCCGGCGGCGCAAGGCCTGCCGGCAGCAGGGCAGGTCATGCTCGCGGTGCTGGCCTTTGCGGTGATCGTGTGGATGACCGAGGCGCTTGACTACGCGGTGAGCGCCGTGGTGATCGGCGCGCTCATGATCTTCCTGCTGGCGTGGGTGCCCGATGCGGCAAAGCCTGCGGGCGCGGACATGGGCACGGGCGCGGCGCTGGCGCTGGCGCTGTCGGGTTTTTCGAACAGCGCCGTGGCGCTGGTGGCCGCGGCCTGCTTCATCGCGGCAGCCATGACGGCCACCGGCCTGGACCGGCGCATCGCGCTGCTGGTGCTGTCGAAGGTCGATGCGCGCACCAACCATATCGTGATCGGCGCGATGGTCACGGGCTTCCTGCTGTCGTTCATCGTGCCCAGCACGACGGCGCGGGTGGCGTGCCTGGTGCCGATCATGATGGGCTTCATCCTGGCGTTCAAGGTGGACAAGCGCAGCCGCTTCGCGGGCTTGCTGGTCATCACCGCCGCGCAGACGGCGAGCGTGTGGAACGTCGGCATCAAGACGGCCGCCGCGCAGAACATGGTGGCCATCGGCTTCATCGAAAAGCAGTTCCAGACCAGCATCACCTGGCTGGAATGGTTCGTGGCCGGCGCGCCGTTCTCCGCGCTGCTGAGCATCGCGGTGTACTTCATCATGACCCGCATGATGAAGCCCGAGATGAAAGAGATCGCGGGCGGGCAGGCGGCAATACGTGAGCAGCTCGACGCCATTGGCAAGACCACGGTGCGCGAGTGGAAGCTGCTGGCGATCGTGCTGGTGCTGCTTGGCTTCTGGGCCACCGAGAAGGTGCTCCATGACTTCGACACATCGTCGACGACCATCGCGGCGATTGCGTTGATGCTGCTTCCGCGTATCGGTGTGATGGACTGGAAGGAGTCGCAGCGCGGGTTCCCCTGGGGCACGGTCGTGCTGTTTGCCGTCGGCATCAGCATCGGCACGGCCTTGCTCAAGACCAACGCAGCCGGGTGGCTCGCCAACCTGATCGTGCAGAACCTGGGCCTTGCACAGGCCAGTGCGTTCGCCATCCTGATGCTGCTGTCGCTGTTCCTGATCGTCATCCACCTGGGCTTTGCGAGCGCGACGGCGCTGGCGTCCACCATGATTCCCATCATCATGAGCGTGCTGCTGGCCGTGCAGACGCCGGGCATCAACGTGATCGGCATGACGATGCTGCTGCAGTTCGTGGTGAGCTTCGGCTTTATCCTGCCGGTCAATGCGCCGCAGAACATGATTGCTTATGGAACGGATACCTTCGACGCGCGGGACTTCGTGCGTACCGGCCTTGTCATCACGCTGGCGGCGATGGTGCTGCTGGTCGTGTTTGCGCTGACCTATTGGCCCTGGATGGGGTACATGACCAAGCCTGTCTGACGATGCCTCTGATCTTCCTGAACAAGCTGACGGGAAAGGACCGTACCCAGCGCGCGAACCGCCAGCTGGGCGGGCTGCTGGCGTTCGTCGCCGGCGCCATCAATGCAGGTGGCTTCCTGGCGGTGCAGCGCTACACGTCGCACATGACGGGCATCGTCTCTGCGATTGCCGACGACCTGGTGCTGGGTCAGATCGGGCTGGTGCTGGCCGGAATAGCGCTGCTGTCCGCGTTCATCGCGGGGGCTATGTGCACCGCAGTGCTGATCAACTGGGCGCGCGGCCATCGGCTGCACAGCGAGTTCTCGCTGCCGCTGATCGTTGAAGCGGTGCTGCTTCTGGTGTTCGGCTTGCTGGGTGCCAACCTGAACACGCTGGTGGAGCTGTTCGTTCCGACGACGGTGCTGCTGCTGTGCTTCATCATGGGACTGCAGAACGCCGTGATCACCAAGATCTCGCGCGCTGAAATTCGCACCACCCACATGACGGGTGTGATCACGGATCTGGGAATCGAACTGGGGCGGCTGGTTTACTGGAACAAGGGCAGTCGCGCGGCGGGGCCTGTGCGCGCGGATCGTGAGCGGCTGGTCGTGCTGTCCACGATCCTGGGCCTGTTCGTGGTGGGCGCCATCATCGGTGCCTGGAGCTTCAAGGCGATCGGCTATTCGGCGGTGCTGCCCATTGCCACGCTGCTCGTGGCGATTTCGGTGATGCCGCTGGTGAGGGATTTCGCGGATCTGAAGCAAGCTAGCGATTAAGGCAACCCTCGTCGCCGCTTCGCGGTGGATGCCGGATCAAGTCCGGCATGACACGGTAGTGTGGCTGTCATTGCGGGCTCGACCCGCAATCCATCTCCGATCGCGCGCAGCGGTGAATGCCGGATCAGGTCTGGCATGACACAGGTATTTGACTGTCATTGCGGGCTCGACCCGCAATCCATCTCCGATCAAGCGCCGCGGTGGATGCCGGAGCGGCTCCGGCATCCCAGCCAGCTGCGCTTAACTGGCCTTGCTACCCGTTGTCTTCTTCTCGCCGCCACCCTGCGCAGCGCGCTTGCTGGTGGCGCTGCCGGTGCCCTTGGCCTTTGTCGATGACTTTGCCTTGGCCTCGGGTGACGACTTGGTGCTGGTGGAAGATTCGGAAGTCTTGCTGCTGCGTGATGCCATGAAATGCTCCTTGGTTGTTTGACTTGCGGGCCACCCGTGTGGCGTGAAATGAAGATAGCGCAGGGTGCCTCGCGGCCTGTCGTCCATCGCGTAGACCGCATGTCAGACAGGCCGCACCTTGCGCGATCAACCGGCTTCGAGTTCCTGCTGCCGATCGAACATCTCGTCGGCCAGTGCGAGCAGGTCCACAGCAGGCGCGGCCATGGCCTTGGAGAACAGCATGTCGCGTTCATCCTTGACGTGGTTCTCGATCGCCACGTTCAGCTCGGCGACCAGGGTGTCCATCGCGGGGTTGGCCTTGCCGATGCTGCGTATGTCTGCGATCAGCTGCTTGGCCTGCTGATGTTCTGCGAGCGCCTTGTCCAGCAGCGCGCCGGCATCCGGCAATGCCTCGCGCAGCGCCGGATAGAAGATCTCCTCTTCGATCTGCGCATGGACCGTCAGCTCGTCGCAGATCTTCATCGCCAGCGCGGTGCGCTGGTCGGCCGTCTTGTCGGCCGCAGCCTGGGGCAGCACGGCCAGCCGCGCATAGTCCACGAACAGGTGCTTGACGGCGATGTGGTCTGCGTCGAGGAATTCGCAGGCGTCCTTGTCGGAGATATCGGGCATCGTCGAATCCTCGTCGTCGATATCGCTCACGTCTTGCGATGGGGGTGTAGGTGTCTTGTTCATAGCAGTGGCGGGTCCATTTCGCGGCCAAAGTGGCGGTGTTGGGTCATGGCGTCAATGAAGTCGCCAAGGGCTTCGGTGGCGTCGGCCGCTTCGGCGACGACCAATCCGGTGGGGCCTTGCACGAGGCTCTTGTCCAGGCTCACAGGCAGGCCGGCGAGCGCGAGCAGTTCGATGGCGTCACCGATCGCCAGGATCGGCTTGCAATGCCGGAACTGGTCCTTGATGAATTCCACCGTGTGGCCGTCCTGCGAGAGGGCCGCGAGGGCTTCTGGGCCATCGCCGATGACGAGCGCGTCGAAGAGAAAGCCGGGTTCGTTTTCCATCGAGGCGTCGGCGTCCAGGGTGTCGCCCGCAGCGGTGGGCATCATGCCGATACGCGGTCCGACCAGTCGCGCCACGACGCCTTCCTTGAGCAACGCGGCTTGCGCCTGCTTGACGAATTCGCCTTCGACACCGGGCGCGACAAGGATGGCCACCTTGCGGCCGGCCAGCGAGCCGTTGCCCGGGCGATGCAGCAGCGACAACGAAGGCGACTTGAGCACCTCGGGCGTCGCAACGTCAGGCAATGCCAGAGGCAACGCGTCGGGCACAGGACTCATGCCGAGTCCCTTGGCGACTTTCTGCGCGAGCGCCTCCGACGCGTTGCGCAGCATGGCGACGGTTCGCTCGCGAATCGCGGGCACCGTGACTTTCGACAGCTCGAACCGGAACGCGTTGGCGATGTGGTCCTGCTCCACCGGCGTCTGGCTTTCGAAGAAGAGCCTGGCCTGTGTGTAGTGGTCCGCAAACTTCTCGGGTTTGGCGCGCACCTTGCCCTGGTCTTCCTTGCTCGAGATGCTCGCTGCCACCGAGACGAAGCCTTGCGCGGCTCCGGCCTGGAACGGGCAACCGCCCGCCAGCGAGTTGGGCTCGTACGAAACCCGTCCGCGCGGAATCGCCTGGCGATGCATGCCGTCGCGCTGGTTGTTATGCACCGGGGCGATGGGCGCGTTGATCGGGATCTCGTGGAAGTTGGGGCCCCCCAGGCGGCTGATCTGCGTATCGACGTACGAGTGAATGCGGCCGGCCAGCAGCGGGTCATTGGAAAAATCCAGGCCCGGGATGATGTGCGCGGTGCAGAACGCAACCTGCTCGGTCTCGGCAAAGAAGTTGTCCGGGTTGCGGTTGAGCACCATTCGGCCCAGCGGTCGGATCGGCACGAGTTCTTCGGGCACGAGCTTGGTTGCGTCGAGGATGTCGAAGCTGAACGACTCGGCCTGCTCTTCGGTGAAGACCTGCACACCCAGTTCGTACTCGGGGAATGCGCCCGATTCGATGCGCTCCCACAGGTCACGGCGGTGATAGTCGGGATCGGCGCCCGAGATCTTGACGGCTTCGTCCCAGACCAGCGAGTGCGTGCCGGCCATCGGCTGCCAGTGGAACTTGACGAAGACGGATGTGCCTTCCTCGTTGACCATGCGGAACGTGTGCACGCCGAAGCCCTGCATCGTCGCGTAGCTGCGCGGAATGCCGCGATCGGACATGACCCACATCAGCATGTGTGTCGATTCGGGCATGAGCGAAACAAAGTCCCAGAACGTGTCGTGCGCGCTCGCGGCTTGCGGCATCTGGTTGTGCGGCTCAGGCTTGACGGCATGCACGAGGTCCGGAAACTTCATCGCGTCCTGGATGAAGAAGACGGGCATGTTGTTGCCCACCAGGTCCCAGTTGCCTTCGTCGGTGTAGAACTTCACCGCGAACCCGCGCACGTCGCGTGCCGTGTCCTTGGAGCCGCGCTCGCCCTGCACGGTGGAGAAGCGAACAAAGACCGGCGTGATCTTGCCGGCTTCCTTGAAGGGGGCGGCCTTCGTCAGGTCGGTCGCGGCTTCGTAAGCTTCGAAGAATCCGTGTGCGGCTGAGCCTCGTGCGTGCACGATGCGCTCGGGGATGCGTTCGTGGTCGAAGTGCGTAAGCTTCTCGCGCAGGATGAAATCTTCGAGCAGGGCAGGGCCGCGCACGCCGTACTTCAGCGAGTTCTGGTTGTCCGCGATGCGCACACCCTGGTTGGTCGTGAGCATCTGGCCGCCGGAGTCGACGCGTACGCGGTCCAGCGGCTCGATGGTCGAGTTCACGCCATCGGGTGCGACGCTGCCGACCTTCTGCGATGTGTTCTCTTCGGAGAGCGTGCTGCCGGTCGGCAGGCGCGATGCCGGCATGACGGTCGCGCCGGGTTGGGGCGACAGGCCGTTGGCAAAGCCATGTTCGCCCGGCTTGTTCGCATTGAAGGGCATCGCCTTGGCCATGTCGCCTGTCTGCGCAGCCTTGGCTACCGCAGGGTCCGCGGATGAGCCTGGGCCTTTTGAAGGGCCGCTGTCGGTGTTGCGAGCGGCGGCTTTGGCTGCGCTGTCGTTGCTCTTGTCCCGGCCCGGGGCCGGCTTCGTGCTTTTAGGCATGTGTGTCCCTCGTGGGTTCGAACGGCAATAGCGCCGCGAACGAGGTTAGTAGCCGCGTCCCCACGCGAACGTAGGACGATGACGACAGGGGGCGTCGCTAATCGATCAGCCCATGCTTGATCGCGTAGTACGCGAAATCGGCGTCCGACTTCAGCTCCAGCGCAGCAGCAACATGCGAGCGATAGGTGCTGACGGTGCGAGGACTGAGCGACAGTTCGCTGGCTATCACGGGTTGCGACATGCCGCGCGCCAGCTTGATGAAGATCTGGAACTGCCGCTGCGTGAGCTGCTCATGCGGAGCCATCGCCTGTGCATCCACCACCTGGTCCACCAGCAGGCTCGCCACTTCCGGCTGCACGTAGCGCTTGCCGCTGCCGATCACCCGGATGGCCGCAACGATTTCCGACGGCTCGCACTGCTTGTTGAGGTAGCCGCTGGCCCCGAGGCGAAACAGCTTGACTGCATATTGCTCGGCTGGATACCCGGAAAGGATGAGTATCCCGAGATCCGGGCAACGCGCGCGCAGGGACCCGATGGTGTCCAGGCCGCTGCGCTCGGGCATCTGGATGTCGAGCACCAGCACATCGGCCTTGACCTGGCGCACCAGGTCGAGCGCTTCGCTGCCGGAGCCGCACTCGCCGACCACGTCCATGCCCGCCGCTTCGGTGAGGTACTCGCGCAGGCCCGTGCGGACGATGTGGTGATCGTCCACGATGGCGACGCGTAAGGGGCGTGTTGCGGCGTGCTTCAAGGCCTTGGGCTCTTCATGAATCCGGCGCTTCAGGTCGGGTGGGCTCATTGGCGGCAGCCATGGCCGCGCGCCGCAGGTTGTCTGCTGTCTGCAGGGCGCAGGCGGGGGTCATCGCAACTGCGACTCCGTTGGGGCCGTCCAGCAGGACGACGCCCGCTTCAAGCGTTGCCTTGCCGGGAACATCACAGGGGCGCAGCGGCCGATTGGTCTGGCTCATCATGATTTCTCCGCTTGGCCCATCGCAAGTCGCGCGGTGGGACCGTTCAGGTAGAGGTAGTGCGCATCGAACTGGCCGAGCGTGGCGAGCGCGGGCAGGTCGTGCAGTTCGACGATCGAGGCGCGAAAGGTGCACAGCTGCATCTCGCGCAGTTCACGCACCACGCGATTGACGTGCACGTTGGTGAGGCCGCAGACCTCGCCCAGGTCGCCTTGCGTCATCGGCAACCGGAAACTGTTGCCATCCGACTCGCCGATCGCCAGGAGGCGGGCATTGGTTTCGCACAGGAAGTGACACACGCGTGCCGTGGCGTTCAGGCTGGTCTGCCGGTAGATCCGCTGCCTGTGGATGGCGGCGTCAAGCAGGGTGAGAAACCACAGGCGCCGCGTCAGGTGCACCATCTCTTCCTGGATCTGCTCCAGCGCTGCGTGCGGCACCACGGCCACTTTCACGGGCGTCAGCGCGCCCAGGTCGTGGTCCAGCCGCTTGAGGGCATAGCCATGAAGATCGACGAAATCGCCGGGCACATGCATGGCCACGAGATGGCGGCGTCCGGACGGATCGTCGATGTGCCGCGTGATGAATCCCTCCAGCAGCAAGGTGCTCGTGGAGACGGGGGCACCTTGCCGCACGAGGATGTCGCCTTCGTCAAAAGTGCTGATGCGGTCGATCGCCGATTCGAGCACTCGGCGCTCTTTGTCGCTAAGCTCGCCGCCTTCGCGGTTGAGCAGTACACGTTCAACATACATCAAGAATTACTCCCTGACAGATGATGGGCCCGCGGTGGCATTGGCGGGGTTAACGCAGGTTAATCGCGGACAAATTTATATTCGTTTTTTCGCGCGAGTCGCACTGCTGACGAGTGTTTCGTTGATGTCCTACATGAGCTCGGGACTGTGCTTGCTTGAATTGCGACTCCAACAGGAGGAGCCATGCAACGATTCACGGTTGACGACTTGCGCCTGCATCGCAAAGTCATGGAGTTGAACGGCAACAAGCAGCACGAAAGCGTGTTTGCCGCCGTTCGCAGCGTCGATAGCGATGCGAACGACTATGTGTCATCGATCTGGCGTTTCCCTGCCGACGGCGCGGCACGGCAAGTCGGTCAGTTTGCGAGCGGCGCTTCGGCGCTGCGATGGGCTCCGGGGG
>JAZKFI010000013.1:0-41769 GCA_040386575.1 Pseudomonadota bacterium | reverse complement strand
GCTGCTTGAAGTGCGAGTGGCAGGGGTTGATGTCGCTCCAGGTGTTGATGATCGCAATCACCGGCTTGCCCGCATAGTCGCTGCGGTGATAGCCCATCTGCGACGTGCGCGAGCGATGTCCGAACGACCTCAGGTCCTTGACGCCATACCAGCGGTGGCTGCGGAGTTCTTCGGGCTTCTTGCGTTCGGTCAAAACTTCTCTCCTGAAATGAGGGCCTGTTAACTCTGGTCGCGGCCGCTGGCCAGCAGGTCGCGTGTCCTGATGGCCTCGCGACGCGCCGCGTCAGCGAAGTCTTCGCCGCTCGACGCATAAAGCACGGCGCGCGATGAATTGACGACGATGGGCGCATCGGGGCGCCAACCGGCCTTTACCGTCGCGATCGCATCGCCACCTTGCGCACCCACACCCGGAATGAGCAGCGGCAGCGTAGGCGCGATGGCGCGCACACGCTCGATCTCGGCCGGGTAAGTTGCACCGACCACGAGGCCGAGTTGCCCGTTGGAATTCCACGGACCTTGCGCCAGGCGCGCAATATGCTCGTACATGAGCGGCTCGCCCGCGACCGACGACAGGCGCTGGCTCTGGAAGTCATCGCCACCCGGATTGGATGTGCGGCACAGCAGGAATGCGCCCTTGCCGGGGTATTCGAGATAGGGCTCGACCGAATCGCGGCCCATGAACGGCGAGAGCGTCACGCAGTCGGCGCCGTAGCGCTCGAACACTTCGCGCGCATATTGCTGCGCGGTGGAGCCGATGTCGCCGCGCTTGGCGTCGAGGATGACCGGCACATGAGGCGCGACGGCACGCATGTGCGCCATCAGCCGTTCGAGCTGGTCTTCGGCGCGGTTCGCGGCGAAGTAGGCGATCTGGGGTTTGAAGGCGATGACGAGATCGGCGGTGGCATCGACGATGCGCGCGCAGAAGTCAAAGATCTTTGAGGCATCGCCCTTCATGTGGGCGGGAAAGCGGGAAGGCTCGGGGTCCAGGCCCACGCAGAGCATGGAGCCGCTTTGCTGCTCGGCCTGGCGCAGCATCTCGATGAAGGTCATGGCCCCGATTGTAAGAGCGCGGGTGTCGGCGAACGACAACCCATACCGGCTGTCATTGCGGACTTGATCCGCAATCCATGTCTTCGACGGCCGTACCCGCTTCGCGGTGGATACCGGGTCAAGCCCGGTATGACATCCAGAGAGAGGCTGTCATTGCGGACTTGATCCGCAATCCATGTCTTCAGCGGCCGTAACCACTTCGCGGTGGATGCCGCACAATCATCGGCCATGCAAAGATTGACCTCCCGCCAGATCGCAACCCTCGTGCTTCTTACCCTGGTGTGGGGCGTGAACTGGCCTGTCATGAAGCTGGGCGTGACGGGCTACCCGCCGCTGACCTTCCGCGCGCTGTCCATCCTGCTGGGCATCCCGGTGCTGGGCCTTGCGCTCGTCGTGCTCAAGGTTCCGTTTCGCCTGCCGCGCAAGTACTGGCTCGAGTTCTCGTGGCTCACCGTCACCAACATGATGATCTGGCACATCTGCATCATCCTGGCGGTGCGCAGTCTATCGAGCGGACGCGCCGCGATCCTCGGGTACACGATGCCGATCTTTTCAGCCGTGATCGGCGCGCTGGTCTTTCACGCCGTGCTCAGTCGTCGCGCGTGGACCGGTGTCGCCGCTGCCGCGCTCGGCGTATCCCTGCTGCTGTGGCACGAATTCACCGGGCTGGCCGGAAAGCCGGGGGCGGTTGCGCTCGCCCTCTTTGCGGCAAGCGTCTGGGCACTGGGCACGCAGCTGCTGCGCCGCTCGAAGATCGAGCTGCCCACGCTCACGCTGTCGTTCTGGATGACGGTGGTCGCCGGCCTCACGATGGGATTGCTGTCTCTCGTTTTTGAAAGCGATCAGTGGCGCGTGCCAACGGGGCCGGTCGCGTGGGCCATCGGCTACAACGCGATCCTCATCTTCGGTTACGCGCACGCTGCATGGTTCTATCTCGCACGCGGCCTGCCGCCGGTGGCATCGACGTTGAGCGTGATGTTCATACCGGTGCTGGGCGTATTCAGCGGCGCGTTGTGGCTCGGTGAAATCCTGCACTGGCAGGACTGGGCCGCCGTCGTGCTGATGGTGGTCGCGATCGCATCGGTGCTGTGGCCGGCCAAAACCGCAGCATCAGCAAACGCCCTAACCCGATAGCGCAAGTCACGCAATCAAATGGTTTCAAAAGGCCCCTCACGGGGCCTTTTTTGCGTCTGGCGTACATGTTTTCACCCATCGCGCTTTAGGCACTTGTCAGCGTGCGCACTAAGCATGCGCCCTAGCCCCCACATCGCATCAGCTTAGGCCGAAGGCTGCTTTCACCTAAGGCTCGAAGTCCCCCGAACGGTCTCATCAATACATGCCTTCAAGGCGTGTTTTCAAGACCGATCAAGGGACCAACATGTTGTTCGAAACCAGTGCTGACAAGGGCCTTTTCTCCAGCCTCCTGAACAGCGAGCCCGCACAAGTCGCACTGCCCGTCTACACCTGCGGCTGCCCTGCCTGCGGCGATGCGACGCTCCCCGGCCAGGGCGGCTCGGTCGGCGCATTCGCCACCTCGCCTTACGACAACGCCTACCAGTTCGTCGGTGCTGCAGCGACCTACGGCATTGGCGGCAACGTCGACACACTGATGTCCGGCAGCATGTGGTCCAGCCAGGACTCCAGCGCCACGACGATCATCACGTATTCGTTCGCCAACCCCTGGCAGTCGTCATTCACCTATTCCCAGATGAGCAGTTCGCTCTCGAGCTTTTCCGAAGCCGACAAGGCCCTCACGCGCCAGCTGCTCTCCAGCATCGAGGCGGTCTGCAACGTCGACTTCGTCGAAGTGGCGGACAACGCGGCCGAGTGCGGCGTGCTGCGCTACGGCTACTCCGCCGAACCCAACCAGATGAGCTTTGCAGGCTACGCCTACTTCCCGTCCTCATCGGCCATCGGCGGTGATATCTGGATCGGCGCAGACCAGGCTTCATCGACCTGGGACTTCTATCGCCCCAACCTGATCCTGCACGAGACGCTCCACGCGATGGGCCTGAAGCACCCGTTCGAGAGCGGCTCCGTGCTCAGCACCGAGCAGAACATCATCCCCAACACCGTCATGAGCTATTCGACAGTGGCAGGCGGCTCTTCGGGCTACATGTCCAAGTACCCCAACGAGCCCATGCCGCTGGACATCGCAGCCCTGCAATATCTCTACGGCGCGTCCACGAGCAGCGCAGGCAATACGACATACGACATGGCCGATGCGAAGTTCCAGCAAGGCTTTCATGCCCTGTGGGACGCCGGCGGTACCGACACCCTCGACGGCAGTCACCTCGCCCGGTCCATCACCCTGGACATGGCCGACGGGTCCGTCAGCAACATCGGCGCGGCTGTCACCGCGTCGGCCCGCCCGGCAGCAGGCGGCAGCATCACCGCCACCTACACGAACACGCTGTCGATCGCCAAGGGCGCCGTGATCGAGAACGCCGTGGGCACGAGCTACGCCGACACCATTTCAGGCAACGCAGCAGACAACACGATCTCGGGCGGCATGGGCAACGACCGCATCGAAGGCCGCGGCGGCAACGACTGGATCGAAGGCGGCGCCGGCCTGGACACAGCCATCATCAACGCCTCGCGTTCAGGCTACACCGTCGCTGCCTACGGGACGGGCAAGACGGTGTCTGGCGGCGCTACTGGAACCGACATCCTGTCGGGCGTCGAGCGCCTGCAGTTCAACGATGCCAAGGTGGCCTTCGACGTCGATGGCAACGCCGGCCTGGCCGTCAAGTTGCTCGGCGCCGTCAACGGCGTGGCCGCATCCCACCATGCGGGCCTGATCGGCTCGGCACTATCGTCGCTCGATGCCGGCACCAGCTTCGAGGGACTGGTCATGTCCTCGATCAACGCGGCGCTGGGTGGCGGCGCATCGAACCACGCGGTCGCAACCTTGCTGGTGAACAACATTGCAGGAATGGTGATGCCCGCCGATTACATCCAGACCTGGGCGCAGTACATGGACAACGGCAGCTACACGCAGGCTGCCTTCGGTGTGGCCGCCGCAGAGTTCTGGCTCAACGCCGAGAACGTGGACATCGTCGGCCTGACGTCAACCGGCATCGACTACATCTGAACAAAGGTCAACGGATTGCGCACGCGCTGAGCGCCAATCGCTCACGCGCTCAGCGCTTGCCGATCGCCTGCTGGTAGAGGCCCTTGACGCGTGGCACGTTCTCGCGAAGCCGCTCGATGCGATCGGGGCCCGTCGGGTGAGTGGACAGGAACGCCGGCGAGCCCTGGCCGCCCTTGGCTTTGCCCATCTTTTCCCATAGTGCGATGGACGCATTGGGGTCGAACCCCGCGCGCGCCGCGAGTTCCAGGCCGACCAGGTCGGCGTCGATCTCGTCGTTGCGGCTGAACTTGAGCGTGATGAGCTTCGTGCCGACATTGGCCGCCAGGTCGCCGACCTGGCCCAGGCCGAGCAACTGGGCGCCGATCGAAAGAACGGTGCCCGTCCCCTGGCTCTTGGCGATGCGGGCGCGCGCATGTTCACGCAAGGCGTGTGCAATTTCGTGCCCCATCACCATCGCGACTTCGTCGTCGGTGAGCTGCAGCTGGCTCAGGATGCCGGTGAAAAACGCGATCTTGCCGCCGGGCATGCAGAACGCGTTGATCTGCTTGCTGCCGATGAGGTTGACTTCCCAGCGCCAGTCCTTGGCGCGGTCGTTCCACTTGCCGCTTTGTGCGATCAGCTTGCGCGCGATGGCGCGCAGGCGTTGCAGTTGCGGATGGCCGTCCGGCGCGAGGGCATTCTGGGCACGGGCCTTTTCCATCAGCTGCGAGTACTGCATGACGCCGGCCTGCTCGATCTTGTCGGCGGGGACAAGGCCCCGAAGCCGCGACGCCTGGCCGACATCGACCTGGGCCATGACCGGCGACGCGATCGCGGCGCCCATGGCAAGAAGAAACCCGCGGCGGGGCCACGGGCTGTGGGTTGATTGGTAGCATTGCTGGCACATGGAGGGCCATGATAAACAGCGAAAGCAACCCGCATGTCGGACAACACCATTACCCAGCCTCAGCCCCAACCGCAGACTCCGCCGCCGACCTGGGGCCAGACCCTCAAGGTCTATCTCGAGCCCGCCACGCTGCGCATGCTGTTCCTGGGGTTCTCTGCCGGGCTGCCGTTGCTGCTGGTGCTGGGCACCCTGAGCTTCTGGCTGCGCGAAGCCGGCATCGACCGCACGACCATCGGCTATCTCTCCTGGGTGGGTTTGGCCTACGCCTTCAAGTGGTGCTGGGCGCCGCTGGTGGACCGCCTCCCGATCCCCATCCTGTCGCGCCTGCTCGGGCGGCGACGTGCCTGGCTGCTGTTCGCGCAGTGCATCGTCATCGCGGGCATCGTGGGCATGGCCTTCACCGACCCCAAGGCATCGCTTGAAACGATTGTCTGGTGCGCGCTGCTGGTCGCATTCGGCTCGGCCACGCAAGACATCGCGCTGGACGCATTTCGCATCGAGTCTGCCGATACGGGCAAGCAGGCGGCACTCGCCGCTGCCTACCAGACGGGCTATCGGCTGGCGATGATCTGGGCGGGTGCAGGCGTGCTGTGGATTGCAGCCCGCGCCGAAGTGGCCAACGTCGCCAACTACCAGCATGCCGCATGGCAAACCGCCTATCTCGTGATGGCCGCGTCCATGGCTGTTGGCATGGCCACGGTGCTGCTGTCGCCCGAACCTGCGCACAAGGTGCTGCCGCCCGCGCGCAACGCCGCTGCGTGGCTGCGTGAAGTGCTGGTCGAGCCCTTCGCCGAATTCATTCGCCGCTACGGCTGGCACGCGGCGCTCATCTTGGGGCTGATTGCCGTGTACCGCATCAGCGACATCGTGATGGGCATCATGGCCAATCCGTTCTATGTGGACATGGGTTACACCAAGGATGAGGTCGCAGCCGTCACCAAGGTGTACGGCGTGATCATGACCCTGGTGGGTGCGTTCATCGGTGGCGCGTTGTCGATGCGCTTTGGCGTGATGCGCGTGCTGATGCTGGGTGCCATCCTGAGCGCGGCCAGCAACTTGCTGTTCGCATGGCTGGGCACGCGCGGCCACGACCTGCACGGCCTGATCTTCGTGATTGCGGCGGACAACCTCTCCAGCGGTATCGCATCGGCGGCATTCATTGCCTACCTGTCCAGCCTCACCAACATCAAGTACTCGGCAACGCAGTACGCGCTCTTCAGTTCGATGATGCTGTTGCTGCCCAAATGGATGGCGGGCTTTTCGGGCAAGTTCGTCGATGCGTACGGCTACGTGAACTTCTTCACCGCGACCGCATTGCTCGGCGTGCCGGTGTTGTTGCTGGTCTGGCTGGCATCCCGTACGACGGTGACGGCGCCGCCGCGCGACGCCTAGAAGTCTGCGCGGCTAGCGGGCTGCGAGCAACGAGAGTTCGGCGCGCTGCACTTTACCCAGCGCGGTCTTGGGCAGCGCCTGCACAAAGAACCAGCGGCGCGGCATTTTGTAGCGGGCCAGCTGTCCCAGCGCCCAGTCACGCAGCTCCTGCTCTGCAATCGCCTCGCCGGGCTTGACCACCACCGCCACGGCGACGATTTCGCCCCATGTCTCGTCGGGCAATGCAAATGCCGCGCACTCGGCCACGCCCGGATGCGTTGCAAGCAGGGCTTCGATTTCGGCGGGATGGATGTTCTCGCCGCCGGAGATGATGAGATCCTTCAGGCGGCCGGCGATGGTGTAGCTTCCGTCCTCGGCGCGGCTTGCCAGGTCACCCGTGTGGAACCATCCATCGCTGTCGCAGGCAGGTTGGTCGGGCCAATAGCGTTCGACGACGTTCGGGCCTCGCACCAGCACTTCGCCGACGCCTTTGCTTGACTGATGCAGCATGACATCCACGCCGGGCGCGGGCCAGCCGCACGACCCGGCATGGCTCATGGCAAAGCGCGGTGCAAGCGCGATCGAGAACGGCCCGGTCTCGGTCGAGCCATACACGTTGCATACCGCAACGCCCCGCGCGTGGAACGCATCGACCACATCGCGCGGCAGCACGCTGGACCCCGCCCAGAGCGCGCGCAGACTGGACAGGTCTGCGCTTTCCCAGCGGGGATGCTCGATCATGGCGCGCATCGTCGCGGGCACCTGCAACGTCAGCGTCGGACGGTCAAGCTCGAAACAGGCCAGCGCCGCATCGGGTGTGAACCGGGAATGCAGGATCACCCTGGCCCCGGCGAACAGCGCGGGCAAGGTCTGGATGCACAGGCCGCCGACGTGAAAGAGCGGCAGCATGGTTGCCACGACATCGCGCCGCGTCATCTCCTGCACCTGCGATGCGATCTGCATGTTCGCCAACAAATTGGCTTGCGTGTGGACGGCGGCCTTCGCGCGGCTGGTCGTGCCGGAGGTGTACACCAGCAAGACGGGCGACGACGGCAGGCCCATCACCGGGGCCGCCTGCGGTGTGTCGAACCGAAGGAGTTCGTCCACGCTCCGTGCCGCGATGCCGCGGTGCCCATCGAGCGCATGGGCCGCCTGCGCAAACGCTGCGTCATGGACAAGCCATCGTGGGGAGCAATCTTCGACCAGCGCTCGCCATTCTGGCGGCGCGAGGCGCGTGTTGAGTGGCAGCAAGATGGCGCCGATGCGCGCGAGCGCGAACAGCAGTGCGATCTGCACGGGGTGATTCGAGCCCAGCCAGGCGATGCGATCGCCGGGGCGAACACCCCATTCGTGCCAAAGGCCCGCAGCCATCGCATCGCATCGAAGCGCGAGGTCGCGGTAGCCGATCTCATCGCCCTCGTGCACGATCGCCACCGCATTGCCATCGGCCCCTGCGCGAGCAAGCGGCACTTCGTGGAAAAACACATCGCTGGAGAGCTGGGCCATTTACCTAACTTTACCGCCGCTTCGTGTGGGTACCGGTGCAAGCGGACCAATATGCGATCACGAGCCCCGGCGCGAAAGACTCACGCCGCCCAACCGAACTCATTACCATTCCCGCATGCAACAACTGCTGATGATCGAAGATGACGCCCGCCTCGCACAGATGGTGGGTGAGTACCTCGAGCGTTCCGGGTTCGGCATCACACACGCTGCCGACGCGAAGGCCGGGCTCGCGCTCCTGCAGGACCCGCCCCCGGGCGCTTCACCTGACCTGGTGGTGCTGGACCTGATGCTGCCGGATCTCGACGGGCTTGAGGTTTGCCGCCGCGTGCGTTCGCTGCCGGGCGCGATGGGCCAGATTCCCATCCTGATGCTCACCGCCAAGGGCGACCCGATGGACCGCATCGTGGGCCTGGAGCTGGGCGCAGACGACTACCTGCCCAAGCCGTTCGAGCCGCGCGAGTTGCTCGCCCGAATCCGCGCCATCCTGCGCCGCCGCGTGGAGGGTGTGCAGCCCACCGCGAAGGTGATGCGTTTTGGCACGCTGGAGATCGATCGCGATGCGCGCACCGTGATCGTCGCAGGCAAGGCGGTCGAGCTCACCTCCTACCAGTTCGACCTGCTCATTACGCTGGCTGAACGCGCGGGCCGTGTGCTCACGCGCGACCAGATCATGGAGGCTGTGCGGGGCCGCGAACTCGAAGCGTTCGATCGCTCCATCGACGTGCACATGGGCCGCATCCGCGCCGCCATCGAGGTTGACGCGAAGAACCCCAAGCGGATCCTCACCGTGCGCGGCGTGGGATACGTGTTTGCCAAGCAGCAGGATTGAAGGACCGGACCACTTCATGATTGCCTGGCGCGCCCGCTTCCGGGTTCCCCTTTACCTGCGTCTCTGGCTGGCCGTGGTGGTTGCTGTCGGCGTGCTCACGATTGCGTTCGGCTACCTCTGGCGCATGAACGCCGAGCAGGCGCCCGAGCGCGAAGTGATCATCCGCAACGAAGCCGGCGATGTCATCGGGCAGGTGCGCGCGCGTGCTGCCTGGGTGCCGGGACAAGGCCTCGAGTTCGATGTGAAGATGAACGACGGCACGACACAGACCGTGCAGCTGCCGGCGCGCAAGCGCAATCCCGGCGAAGGCCCACCCGGTCGTTCGTACTGGGCGCGCGGCCCCGGCGGCCTGCTGTGGATCCTGGGCATCGTCGCGCTGGCTGTTGCCATCAGCACCTACCCCATCATCCGCAGGCTGACGCAGCGGCTGGACGACCTGCGCCTGGGCGTGGAGCGCTGGGGCGAAGGCGACCTCACGACACGCATCAAGGAAACCGGCACCGACGAGCTGGCCTTCCTGGCCGAACGCTTCAATCACGCGGCCGAGCGAGTAGAGCGACTGCTGCAGGCCAACAAGTCCCTCCTCGCCAACGCATCGCATGAGTTGCGCTCGCCGCTGGCGCGCATCCGCATGGGGCTGGAGCTGATGGAGCCGCCCGCCTCGGCTGCGACGCGCAGCGAGATTGAACGCAACATCGCCGAGCTCGACCAGCTCATCGACGAGATCCTGCTGGCCAGCCGTCTGGACGCGCGCGAAAGCGACATGGGCACGATCGAGTCGATCGACCTCACCGGCCTGGTGGCTGAAGAATGCGCGCGCTCGGGCGCCGAACTGGCCGCGACCGATGACGGCAAGCCGCTGGTCGTGCAGGCGGTGTCCAAACTGATGCGGCGCGCCGTGCGCAACCTGCTGGAAAACGCGCGGCGCTATAGCGACGGCCCGGTCACGGTGGAACTCAAGCGCCAGGGACGCGACGCCGTTGTGCGCGTGAACGATCGCGGGCCCGGGGTTCCCCCTTCGGAAAGGGAGCGCATCTTCGAGCCGTTCTACCGGCTCCCCGGTGCAAGCGAGCGCTTCGGCGGGGTGGGCCTGGGGTTGGCGCTCGTCAACTCCATCGCGCAGCGCCACCAGGGCTCGGTGCATTGCGAAGACCACGAAGGTGGCGGCGCCTCCTTCGTGCTTCACATCCCCTGTGACCAGGTGTAAGTCGCAGTAAGAGAATTCGTAATCCCGGGCTGTCGTGAAAAAAGTCCATCGAACCGGTGGCCTAAAGATTTCATTTCCTGCGGACCTCCTTCATTTGAAGGATGCGATTGATGGCGCGTCGATTTAAAGTTCGCCTCAACGCTGTCACGCAATTCATTCACACCAGTTCCAAGTCTCCCAACGACGTCCTCTCGAGGACTTGATACAGCCACCGCAAGGTGGCTGTTTTTTTGTGCGCGGGTGTTCATTGGCTGATGGCCCGAGGGTTCAGCCCCGGATGGGTTTCCTCCCCCCACTGGTACAGCACGGCGCCAGAGATGAACATTGCGGCGGCGACAAACCAGAAGGCCGTGACCAGGTTCCCCCCGAGGGTCGCAGCGATGCCCAGGCCCAGGCCTCCAATGCCGTAACCCAGGTCACGCCAGAAGCGATAGATGCCGATGGCCGAGGCTCGCCAGGCGGGATGGGCAATGTCTGCGACGGCGGCGCTCAGGTTCGGATACAGCATCGCCATGCCAAGGCCGGCGACAGCGGCGCAAGCGCTCCACCAGGCGGAACCCTCGCCCAGCGGAAAGAGCAGTACGCCCGCACCGCATATCCACATGCCCCAGACATTGAGCGCCTGGCGTCCGAGGCGGTCGGACAGCTTGCCCGTGAAGAATTGGGCGGCCCCCCAGGTGAATCCGTAGACCCCGACGATCCAGCCAATGCCGGGCAGGCCAACGCCTTGCTGGTGCAGATAAACCGGCCAGAACGCCCAGACCAATGCGTCAACGAACTTTTCCACGAGGCCGGCCTGGCAGAGCGCTGCCATCCGGCGATCGCGCCACGTCATGACGGCGAATATCTCCCTGGTGCCCGGCTCATTGCTCATGCCGGTGGGATACCGCGGGCGAGCGCCGCTCGTGCCTGCGTTGGCCCCGTGCCTGGTTTCGGCGCGGGCCCAGGGTAGGGTCTCCGCGACGGCGAGCCAGGCCAGCAGCGTGGCCAGCCCGATGACAACGCCGCCGAACCACAGGAGACCCGCTCGCGGGCCCAGGAAGGACGCTGCATAGCCTGTGATGACAGCGGCAAGAGCGACACCCACGTATCCGGAGAACTCGTTCAGTCCAATGACCAGGCCCCTCTGGTCCGGCGTAGTCATGTCCAGCTTGGATGTTTGCGTCATCGACCAGGTCAAGCCCTGGTTCATCCCGAGCAGCACCGTCGCCGCCACAATCCAGTTCCACGAAGGCGCGAAGTAGACCATGGGCGGAATCGGCAACGCCGCCAGCCAACCCAGCAGCAACACACGGCGCCGGCCCATTCGCTCGGCCATCCGGCCCGCGACGAAGTTCATGGCGCCCTTCACGAACCCGAATGCCACCACAAAGGCGACCAGCAGCATGAAGGAGCCGCGCTGCAACCCGAATTCGCTTTCGGCGAGCGCCGGCACCACGTTGCGCATCATTCCAATCGTCATGCCCACCAGAAGAACCTGCATAAGCTGCTGAAGGACCTGTGCGAGGTTCGCCCGGATGCCGTAACGTGGCTGCTGCGGCGCGCCACTTCGCAGAGGTTTTCGAATCCAGAGGGCTTTCATGGCTCGGTCCCGTCAAGCCTCGACCGGAAGCCCGCGGGCGCGCCACTCCGCAACGCCATCAGGCAGGTGCAGCGCCTGATAGCCGCGGCTTCGCAGCAGCTTCACCGCGTCCCTGGCCATGAAGCAGAAAGGACCGCGGCAGTAAGCGACCACCGGGACGTCCTTTGGTATCTCGGCCAGACGCTTCTTGAGATCGTTCACCGGCAGGGACTGCGCATGCGGCAGGTGCCCCGCCTCGAACTCTTCCTCGGGACGGACATCCAGTATCAGAACCTCCCCGGACCGGGCCCGCTTCAGGATGGATTTGCGGTCCACGCCCTCCAGCTCGCCAGGGTGTTCGATCACAGACGCCATGGCCGCCTGCAGCTCCACCAGGCGCTCTTCGGCCTGCTCGCGCAGCGTTACCCAAAGGTCAGCGACGCTCGTGCCGGCAAGACGGTAGACGACGTACTTGCCTTCTTTTCTCGTCTCCACCAAACGGGCGAGGCGCAACTCACGCAGGTGCGCGCTGGCGAGCTTGACGCTGATTTCAGCCTGGCCGGCCAGGCTCTCCACGGACTTTTCGCCCTGGCACAGCAGCTCAAGAAGCTCCAGTCGCTTGGGGCTGGCGAGCGCCTTCGCGACGCGGGCGACCTGCCCATACAAGGTGTCCTTGATTGATCTCATCCCAACATTCTAACGATTGATAGATTGAAGGCCCGCGGCGGCCTGATCCGCTCCACTAACGCAATCCTGACGCGCCGGGTGTTAGCCTGACGGCACGATGAGCCCAGATGCTGATGCTGACTTTCCGCGGTACGTGCAGCCGCCGGTGACCCATTCCTCCAGGGACGCAGCGATTGCGGTTTCACTGCTGGCGGTGGCAACGATTCTGGGGATCGCGCTGGACAGCTACATCAGCCTCACCAGCCAGGCGATGCTGTTCGTTCTGGTCGTCGTCGTCGCGTCGTACAACCTCACCCGAACGGCCTCGCTGGTCACCGCAGTGGCGGCCGTCGTGGTTCTCAACTTCTTCTTTGTGCCGCCGCGCTACACGTTGCAGGTCGACGCGCAGGAGAACCTGACGGCGCTCCTTGCCCTGCTGGCGGTGGCGCTCGTCATCAGCCACCTGGGCACCGCCGTTCGACGCGAGACGCAGATGGCGCGCCTCAACGAGCGCCGCGCCCGGCAGTTGCAGGAACTTGCCACCGAGCTGGCGAGCTGCGCGGATCCGCTGGAAGTCCGGCGACATGCGCAGCAGTTCCTGGGGCGGGCGTTTCCGGGCCCCTGCGCGGTCGCCATCCTCACATCCGCCGGTGAACTGGATCTTCCCGGCAGCAGCGAACCCGGCCTGATGAACGGAATGCTGGCATGCATCCGCGAAGCAGCCACCCTGGGACCTGGCACCGGACGCTGGCCCGGGCTGAACGCCTGGTACTTGCCGCTGCAATCCCAGGGACATGTAGTGGGCGCCGCCTGCGTCGAGAACGTGTCGGCAGCCGACCATTCGGGGCGTGAACATGCGCAAGCGATTTGCGCGCTCGCCGGACAGGCGCTGTGGCGCCTGAGTCTGGCCGCCTCAGCGCACGCCGCCGAAGAAATGTCCAGGTGGCACAAGGCCCAAAACACCTTCCTGGCCGCGATCTCGCACGACTTTCGCACCCCGCTCGCTGCGGTCATGGGCGCGGCGTCCTGCCTTCAGACCCAGCGCGACAAGCTGCCCCTGGCAGAGCAGGAAAGACTCATCGGGGCGATCCTCGGCGAGTCGGAGCACCTGGCCGCGCTCACCGAGAACACACTGGAACTGGTGAGACTGGGCAACGCCGGCGAGCTCCATCTCGACTGGCAGTCGATGGAAGAAATCGTGGGCGCTGTGCTTGCGCGTGTGCGAGCCCGGGACGTCACGCGTCGTATCAGGTCGAATGTTCCGGCATCCCTGCCCCTGATCAAGGCCGACCCCGTGCTGCTGGCCCAACTGCTGGAGAACCTTCTGGACAACGCGCTGAAGTACAGCGCAGAGGCCATCGAACTCACCGTGAGTTCATCTGCGGGCGCGATCGAAGTCGCGGTGCACGACCGTGGCAATGGCATCGCTGCAGGTGAGGAACTGGCGATCTTCGAGCCCTTTCGCCGCAGCGACCGCTCCGGGCAACGCGGCACCGGGCTGGGTCTGGCCGTTTGCCGGGCCATTGCGCGCGCGCATCGGGGCGAACTCGCCATGAAGCCTCGCGTGGGGGGCGGCTCCAGCTTCGTGCTGACGCTGCCTGTGGAGCTTGCCCAGCCGACGTCGGAGCCCGCATGAGCTTGCGTGTCCTGGTCGTGGAAGACGACCGCGAAATCCGCGCGCTCCTGCAGTCATCGCTGGGCGTCGAAGGCTTTGACGTGCAAACGGCTGTCTCCATCAGCGAGGCCGCGGCCATGATCGCGCATTCCCCGCCCGACCTGGTGCTGCTGGACCTGGGACTGCCCGACGGCGACGGCATCGATCTCGTGCGGCTGGCTCGGCGCCAGTCCAGCCTTCCCATCCTTGTCGTTTCGGCCCGCCACCAGGAAGCAGAGAAGGTCAAGCTGCTGGATGCGGGCGCCGACGACTTCCTGACCAAGCCGTTCAGCGTCAGCGAGCTGCTGGCCCGCATCCGGGTCGCCCTGCGCCATCGGGGAACCGCCCTGGCGCCTGCCCAGCGGATGCACGCGTTCGAGGACTTGCAGGTGGACCTTGAGAAGAGGCTCGTCATGGTCAAGGGCGTGCCCGTGCATCTCACACCGACCGAGTTCAAACTGCTGGCGCGCCTGGCCCGCACGGCGGGAAAAGTGGTCACGCACAGGCAGTTGCTGGCAGACGTGTGGGGGCCGGAGTTCACTGACCACAGCCACTACCTGCGCCTGTACATGGGCCAGCTTCGCGCCAAGATCGAAGCGGTGCCGGCCGAACCGCGCCATCTGCTGACGGAAACCGGCGTCGGCTACCGCCTGGCCGCCGGCTGATTCCATATGCTTTCCTGACACCGACCCCAGCACACTGCGGCCTCTTCGACTGCAGGTGAACCTGGATGACAACTACTGTGAGCAGGCAGGGCCAGGCGGCCCTGACCATCGGCGCCCTTGGCGTGGTGTACGGCGACATCGGAACGAGTCCGCTTTACACCATGAAGGAAATCTTCAACCCCGCGCACAAGCTGGCCGTCGACGCGGCCAATCTGACAGGGGCGGTCTCGCTCATCTTCTGGGGGCTCATCTTCGTCGTCACCCTCAAGTACGTGCTGCTGATCCTGCGAGCCGACAACCGGGGCGAAGGCGGAATCATGGCGCTCACGGCCCTGGCTGCGAAGGCCGCCGGACGCACGCCCACCCGGCGCCTGGTGCTCCTGCTCATCGGGGTCTTCGGCGCGGCGCTCTTCTACGGCGACAGCATCATCACGCCGGCCATCTCTGTCCTCAGTGCAGTGGAAGGCCTGGAGGTTGTCACGCCAGCGCTCAAGCCTTACGTGCTGCCGATTTCGCTGGGCGTGCTCATCGCCCTGTTTGCCATGCAGAAGTTCGGCACCGCCACGGTGGGCAAACTGTTCGGGCCGATCATCGGCCTGTGGTTCGTGGTGCTGGCGGTGGCAGGGGTCATCCAGATCGCGCAGCAACCCGCCATCCTGGCGGCCCTGAACCCGCTTCAGGGCCTGCGGTTTGCCATGCAGCATGGCTGGGGCATCTTCATCATCCTGGGCGCCGTGGTGCTGGCATTCACCGGCGCCGAGGCGCTGTATGCGGACATGGGTCACTTCGGCAGGCGCCCCATCCAGCTGGCCTGGACACTCCTGGTGCTGCCTTCGCTGGCACTGAACTACCTCGGCCAGGGCGCCCTGTTGATGCGCAACCCCGGCGCGGTGGACAACCCGTTCTACCACCTGTTCTCCCCCGGCCTGCTGCTTCCCGCCGTGATCCTGGCCACCGCGGCGACCATCATTGCCTCGCAGGCGGTCATCACCGGCGCCTACTCCCTGACCAAGCAGGCCATACAGCTGGGGCTGCTGCCGCGCATGCAGACGCTCTACACGTCCGAAAAGGAGATCGGGCAGATCTACATCCCGGCGGTGAACTGGATTCTTCTCGCCGCAGTCGTCCTGGCCGTCGTCGGCTTCGGCAGCTCGACCGCGTTGGCGTCCGCGTATGGCATCGCGGTCACCATCACCATGTTCACGACGACCTTGCTCACCTTCTTTGTCGTGCGGCGTGCGTGGCGGTATCCCCTCTGGCTGGCTGCGGGTGCCACGTTCGTGTTCCTGGCGGTGGACCTGGTGCTTGTGATCGCCTGCTCGCTGAAATTCATGGAAGGCGGCTGGTTCCCGCTGGTACTCGGTGGGGTGCTCTTCACGGTGATGGCCAGCTGGCGACGCGGACGCGAACTGCTGATGAAGAGCTTCGCCCTGGGAGACCCCGCGCTGCTGCCGTTCCTGCAGGCCCTGGGCAGCGACCACCTGCCCCGTGCAAGGCGGACGGCTGTGTACGCCGTGGCGAACCCCGACACGGTGCCACAGGCCTTGATGCACAACCTCAAACACAACCAGGTGCTGCATGAGCGCAACCTGATTCTCACCGTCAGGTTCCAGGACATTCCGTGGGTGCCCGAAGACGAGCGCGTGAAGATAGAGCCCCTGGTGCCCGGCTTCTGGAAGGTGACGGTGAACTACGGCTTCAAGGACAGCCCGGACATTCCGCAGGCCCTGGGCCGTTGCAGCAGCGAAGCGCTATCCATCAACCTGTTCGAGACGACGTACTTCCTGAGCCGCGAAACCATCATCCCGACAAGGCAGGCCGGGATGATGCTGTGGCGCGAGAAGCTGTTTGCGTTCATGGCACGCAATGCCGGCAACATGGCCGACTACCTGCGACTGCCGAACAACTGCGTCATCGAGCTGGGCACCCGGGTGCAGATCTAGAGCGGGAACGACGTGATGCCCGGGCCTTGCGCGGTCGCGAGCGCAGGCGTGCGCGCCACATTCATCAGCCACGACACCATGACGAAGTAGCCGATGAGCGTCGTGAGCTCCACCACACCCTGCTCGCCGACCTGTGCACTGGCTGCGCAGTAAGTGCCGTCGCTCACGCCGTGCGTGGCGAGCAACTCGCGCGCGAAGTCGAGTGCGATCTCTTCATCCTGCGGCAGTTGCTTTGGACGTGCGCCATCCCGCAGCGCATCGAGGGTGACCTGGGACACACCGGCCTTCAGCGCGAGCGGCTCATGCATCTGCCACTCGAACTGATTGCTCACATGGCGGGCCGCAGCGCAGGTCACGAGCTCCCGGATGCGGGCGTCGAGCACGCTGTCAAAGCGCAGGTACTCGCCGAGCCTGGCCACGCGATCGAGCAGTTGCGGACTGCGCAACAGCGGCAGGAACGGTCCATAGACGCCCTTGCGCGGGCCGTCGATCAACGCCTGGGCAGCCGCGCGCTGCTCGTCATTGAGCAAGCTGGGTTCGGGCAGCGGCATGCGCTCGGCGCCCGAACCCTGGGTGTGCGATGAAGACGGCTTGTCAGCGGGCATGTGTTTTCTCCTGAACGGCCAAGGACATTCGATGCGCTTCGCGCCAGAGCCACGCCGCGCAGACAACGAGCGACAAGGCGGCGGCCTGCAAGGCCAGCGTGAGACCGGTCTCGCGAAAGCCGGGCACATGCAGCAGCAGCGACGAAAAAACGGGGCCGGCGATCTGGCCGATCGCGAATGCCGCCGTCATGCGCGAGACGGCGGCGGTGGGGTCGCCGGTGGTGCGGGCGCGGATCTCCTGCACGCCCGCCAGGGTCACGACCATGAATGTTCCGCCCACCAGCAGCGCCGACAACGCGATGGTCCAGCCGTTCAACCACACCGAGGGCAGCAAGACGCCCAGGGCCATCAACACGTTGGAAGCAGCCCAGATCTTCAGGCGCGACATGCGAAGCAGCAGCCATGCGCCCACCACAACCGAAAGCGCCGCCGTGGTGCCGAACACCGGCCACGCCAACCCGAAGAGGCGCGGGTCCTCCACCACCGATCGCGCGAGCACCGGCAGGAAAGTGGCGGGCAGGATGTAGCCGAAGCCCAGCATGCCGTAGCTGATGACCAGGCCCGTATTGCGGCCGGAAGGCTTCTGCCCCGCTTTCTGCGATGGCGCCGCGACGGGAGCCGCGCCCATCCGGGACAGCACCAGCATCACCGGCAGGGCAAGAACCGCCGCCAGCGCCCCGAGTTGCAGCCACAGCGACCTGGCAGGGGCCGCCAGGCTCGCACCGGCCAGGCAATAGAGGCCTGCGCCCGCTATGCCCAAACCGACGCCCGTGTAAACGAAGCTGCTCCACGCAGGCTTGCCGATGCGCGCGAGTGCGCCCAGGCACCAGACCGCTGTCGCGATGAAGGCCCACGCGCTGCAAACGCCCGCGACGAAGCGCAGGGCGCCCCAGATCCACGCGGAGACGGGCAGGGCCATCGCCGCCGTCAGCAGCACCGTGAGCACCAGTGCGACGATGCCCAATCGCACCGCGCTCCAGCGCAGGCGCGGTGCGGTGACGGCGCCGGCAAGGTAGCCCGCGTAGTTGGCCGCCGCAACCCACCCGGCTGCGGCGATGTCGATCTGGCCTTCGCCGATCATCAGCGGCAACATGGGCGTGAATGCGAACCGGCCGATGCCCATGGCGACGGCGAGGGACAACGCGCCGGCAAGCGCTATCGTCCAGGGCGCGGGTTGATTCGGGCGCGGGGCAACGTCCGTCACAGCAGCGCGCGCACCCTTTCGGGCGAAACATCGACGAGGCAGCGCGTATGGCCCAGGGGACACTCGCGTTCGAAGCAAGGCGCGCAGTCGAGCGGCGGCTGATAGGCAGCATCGTCCTTGAGCCAGACGACGCTCGCGCTGTCATTCAAGGGTGGCGTGTGCAGCGGGCTGGAAGAGCCGAACACCGCCACCTGCCGCACACCGAATGCGGCGGCCACGTGCATCAGGCCGGAGTCATTGCTGATGACGGCCCGGGCCGACGCGATGATCGCGAACGCGTCGGCCAGCGATGTCTTGCCCGCCAGGTTGATGCACTGGCCCGTCCCCGCCGCATGGGCGATTTCATCGCAAAGCGCGGCCTCTTTGGCCGACCCGAGCAGGACCGCCGGCGCATCGAGCTGACGTGCGAGTTCCGTGAAGTGGATGGCGGGCCAGCGCTTGGCGGGACCGAACTCGGCGCCGGGGGCGAAGACGTAGAAGCCGCGCGCGTCGAGACCTGCATGGGCGAGCGCGCGAGCCGTTGCCGACGCATCCAGGGAGAGCCTGGGCCGGTCGTCTGCCAGACCGTCCCGCTCGCCGCTCAGGGCCGAATAGAACGCCACCATGGGCGGCTTGTTCTTCGGGTTTTTCAGGCGGTGCGTGAGCAGGCCCACGCGGGACTCGCCCAGATAGCCGACCCGCTTGGGGATGCTCGCCAGAAACGGCAGCAGCGCGCTCTTGAGCGAGTTCGGCAGGACGTAGGCGGTGTCGAACCGACCCTCCACCTGTTTAGCGATCGTGCGGCGGGCCTTGAACTGCAGGCCGCCGTGCTGGAACGGAAATTCAATGACGTCGTGGACCTGCGGCATCGCGCGATACACAGGCGCGACCCATGGCAAGGCGCCCACGGTGAGCGTTTCGCCGCGCTGGTGCAGCCTGCGCAGCAGCGGCTCGGTCATCACGGCATCGCCTATCCACTGGGGGGCGATGACGAGCGAAGCAGTCAAGGGGATGTCATTGCGGACGTGATCCGCAATCCATGTTTCGGGCCGCGCTGCGCGCGGTGGATGCCGGATCGGGTCCGGCATGACGGCAATTCAATGCCCGCCACCGAAGTGCTCGCCCGCCTTCAGCCGGTACACCGTGCCGCAATACGAGCACTTGCCTTCGCCGGTCGAAGCAACGTCCAGGTAAACGCGCGGGTGCGTGTTCCAGACCTTCATGCCTGCGACAGGGCTGGGGCAGTACACACCGCCATTGGCGTTCAGGTCGGTCGCGAGCAGCTCGACGACTGCCTGCTTGTGTTCGGTGGTTGCCATCTTCAGACCTTCGTCAGCCAGTGGGCGTACTTGGGATTGCGGCCGTTGACGATGTCGAAGAATGCCGACTGCACCTTCTCGGTGATCGGGCCGCGCGAACCGGCGCCCAGCTCGATGCGGTCGAGTTCGCGAATCGGCGTGACTTCTGCGGCGGTGCCGGTGAAGAACGCTTCGTCGCAGATGTAGACCTCATCGCGTGTCAGGCGCTTCTGCACGACTTCCAGGCCCAGGTCCTTGGCGATGTGGAACACGGTGTTGCGCGTGATGCCGTTGAGCGCGCCGGCGGAGAGGTCGGGGGTGTAGATCACGCCGTCCTTGATCACGAAGATGTTCTCGCCCGCGCCTTCGGACACGAAGCCCGAGGCATCGAGCAGCAGTGCCTCGTCGTAGCCGTCGTCCAGCGCTTCCATGTTGGCCAGGATGGAGTTGGTGTAGTTGCTCACCGCCTTGGCCTGCGTCATCGTGATGTTGACGTGGTGGCGCGTGTAGCTGGAGGTCTTGACGCGAATGCCGCGCTTCATGCCCTCTTCGCCGAGGTAGGCACCCCAGGCCCAGGCCGCCACCATCAGGTGGATCTGGTTGCCCTTGGGGCTGACACCCATCTTTTGCGAGCCTATCCAGGTGAGCGGGCGCAGATAACCGCTTTCGAGGTTGTTCGCCTTGACCACGGCGCGCTGCGCCTCATTGACCTGTTCCTTGGTGAACGGAATGGCCATGCGCAGGATCTTGGCGCTGTTGAACAGGCGGTCGGTGTGTTCCTGCAGGCGGAAGATCGCCGTGCCCTCGGCGGTCTTGTAGGCGCGCAGGCCTTCGAAGGCGCCGCAACCGTAGTGCAGGGTGTGGCTCAGGACGTGGATCTTGGCGTCGCGCCACTCCACCATCTCGCCATCCATCCAGATCTTGCCGTCGCGATCGGCCATGCTGGGTACAACGCTCATATCAATCCTTCGGGTTCAGTCGAACTCGGGATTTTACGGCGCGTCACCCTGAGAGGTTCCGGGAGAACTTTCGGGCTGCTCCGGCGGGCGCACCAGCTCCCATCTGGCGAGCCGGCCATTGACGAATTCGCAGGTGACATGCGAGTCGCCGTCGTCCGTCCAGCGAAACACCTCGGGTTGCGCATCCGGCTGCGAAACCAGCTCGCCGAGCGAGCCGGTCATCGACATCACGTGCAGCAGGTTCACGCCCGGCTTGAGCTTGGTGTGGAGCATCACGGCGCTGCCGACGCGACCCTTGGGCCTGTCGGCCGCCTTCTTGAGCACGTGCATCAGCCGGTTGAAATGCAGCAGCGCCCAGGTCACCATGCCGGTGGCAACGATGGCCACACCGGCCCAGCCGGCCGCGCGCCAGGCGCCGGCCACCAGGATCACGCCCGCGATGGGATATGCAATTTGACGCCAGTTCATGGCGTGATTGTCCTTGCAGCGCGAGTCACGCGTTCTGCGGCAAGTGCGTAGGCCCTGCCAGGACTCATCCGAGGCTGCGCACGACTTCCATCGCTTCCTCGATGCGCTCGACCGGATGGATCGTGAGGCCTTCGATGTCGCGGCTGCCCTTTTTGGGCGCGTTCGCCTTGGGCACGACGGCCACCGAGAACCCGAGCTTCGCGGCTTCGCGCAGGCGCTCCTGTCCGCGCGGCGCCGGTCGCACTTCACCGGCGAGCCCCACTTCGCCGAAGGCGATGAACCCCTTGGGCAGCGCGCGCCCGCGCAGGCTGGAGGTGATCGCCAGCATCACCGACAAATCGGCGGCCGGTTCGGAAATTCGCACGCCACCGACAGCGTTCACGAACACGTCCTGGTCCATGCAGGCCACCCCCGCGTGACGGTGCAGCACCGCCAGCAGCATCGCAAGTCGATCACGATCCAGGCCGACCGACAGGCGGCGCGGGCTCGGCCCACCGCTGTCGACCAGTGCCTGGATTTCGACCAGCATGGGCCGGGTGCCTTCGAGCGTCACCAGCACGCAGCTGCCGGGCACCGGCTCCGCATGCTGCGACAGGAAGATCGCGCTGGGGTTGGAGACGCCCTTCAATCCCTTCTCGGTCATGGCGAAAACGCCGATCTCGTTGACCGCGCCGAAGCGGTTCTTGATGGCGCGCACGAGGCGAAAACTCGAGTGCGTATCGCCCTCGAAGTACAGCACCGTATCGACCATGTGCTCCAGCACGCGGGGCCCGGCGAGCGCGCCCTCTTTGGTGACGTGTCCCACCAGGACGATGCAGGTGCCGCCCGCTTTCGCCGCGCGTGTGAGATGCGCCGCGCACTCTCGCACCTGGGCGACAGAGCCCGGTGCGGAGGTGAGCTGGTCGGAGTACACGGTCTGGATCGAGTCGATCACGGCGACCGCCGGCTTGGTCGATGCAATCGTCGCGAGGATTTTTTCGAGCTGGATTTCGGCCAGCACGCTGACCTGCGAGCGGTCCAGGCCCAGGCGCCGAGAGCGCAGCGCGACTTGCGCCCCGCTTTCTTCGCCGGTGACGTAGAGCGTCGGCACGCCCGCGCGCTGCAGGCCGTCGAGCGCCTGCAGCAGCAGCGTCGATTTGCCGATGCCCGGATCGCCGCCGATCAGCACCACGCCGCCTTCGACGATGCCGCCGCCGAGCACGCGGTCGAGTTCGGAGATGCCGGTGGGCGTGCGGTCCACTTCACTGGCTTCGATGTCGGCAAGCACCGCCACCTCGGCGGTTTTGGCGAGTGACGCAAAGCGATTCCTTGCGGTGCCGGGTGACGGCTCAGCTGCCGTTTCGATCAATGTGTTCCACGCCTCGCAATGCGGGCACTTGCCCAGCCAGCGCGGGCTGGTGCCGCCGCATTCGGTGCATGAATAAGTTGTCTTTTCCTTGGCCATTGGTCGAGTGTAGGGCGGCGCATGGACAAACCCATCCGACTCATTTAACATGTTAAATAAATCGCCTGCGCCGAACTGTGACAACGCCATTCGCCCACCGCAACCTGCCGCGCCTGCTCCTGCAAGCGCGCGAGTCGGTCATGGCCCATACGCGGCCCAGCCTGCGCGAGCACAACCTGTCGGACCAGCAGTGGCGAGTGCTTCGCGTGCTCGGCGAACATGGCACCGTGGAGACGGGGCGTGTTGCACGCGAGGCGTTCATCCTCGGCCCCAGTCTCACCGGCATGCTCGCGCGCATGGAGCGCGACGGTCTGATCCGGCGCGAGCGCGATCCGCTCGACCAGCGGCGCACTGTCGTTCAGGCAACGCCCAGGGGACTCAAGCTCGTGGAAAAACTGTCGCGCACGGTCGAGGCGCATTACGAGTGGATGGAAAAATCGCTCGGCAAACAAAAGCTCGCGCAGCTTTATCAATTGCTCGACGAACTCATCGAACTGGAGCAGCCATGAGCATGCCGCCGCTGCGCACCGTTTACGGCACGCTGCTGAATTTTCGCGGAGAGGCCGATGCGTGGGCCTCGAAGATGAACGAGGCGCCCTACAAGGCCCCTCCCAAGGCGCCGGTGCTGTACATCAAGCCCGCCAACACCTGGAGCGCCGACGGCGCATCGATCGCGGTGCCGCCGCGCGTGGCGCAGGTCGAAGTGGGCGCGACGATCGGCATGGTGATGATGAACGCACACGAAGTCGCGGGCTATGTGCTGATGAACGACCTGGCCATTGCGCACGACAGCTACTTTCGCCCGCCGGTGAAGTACCGCTGCCTCGATGGCTTCCTGGGCATCGGGTCGCGCATGAGACCGCGCAATGAAGCGGGCGACCCCTCGGTGTTCAAGCTGGAGGTACGCATCAACGGCGAGCTGAAGCAGACGGTGCGCTTTGCCGATCTCGTGCGGCCGGCAGAGCAACTGCTGGCCGATGTGTCGGAATTCATGAGCTTCGCACCGGGCGATGTGCTGATGCTGGGCTGCGACATCGGCCGCCCGTTGGCGCGCGTGGGTGACACGATCGCGATCAGCATGCCGGCCCTGGGCACGCTCACCAACACACTGATCGCGGAGGCTGCATGAAGCACGCGCGAATCATTCATGGCGGCGTCACCCAACGCGCGGTCGAGGCGGACGGCCAGCTGCTGCTTGCGGACGGCACGCGGGCCGCATTCAATGACGTCACCTGGCTGCCGCCGCTGGAGCCCACGCAGCTGCCGCGCACGATCCTCGCGCTGGGCCTGAACTACGCGGACCATGCGAAGGAACTGGAGTTCAAGGCGCCCGAGGAGCCGCTGGTCTTTCTCAAGGGCGAGACGGCGCTCACAGGACATCGCCAGACAACACCGCGTCCGGCAGGTGTGCAGTTCATGCACTACGAGTGCGAACTCACCCTCATCATCGGCCGCACCGCGCGCCATGTGAGGCGCGATGACGCCTACGATTTCGTCGGCGGCTACACCGTCGCGAACGACTACGCGATCCGCGACTACCTGGAGAACTGGTACCGCCCCAACCTGCGCGTGAAGAACCGCGACCGCACGACACCGATCGGGCCCTGGTACGTGGACGCTGCCGACATCCCCGACCCGATGGCGCTCGCCCTGTCCACCACCGTGAACGGCAAGCTCACGCAATCGGGGAACACGAAGGACATGATCTTTGGCGTGCCCTTTCTCATCGAATACTTCTCCAGCTTCATGACGCTGCGGCCCGGCGACATCATCCTGACGGGCACGCCCGATGGGGTCGTGGATTGCAGGCCAGGCGATGTGGTCGTCACCGAAATCGAGGGCCTGGGCGCCCTCATGAACACCATCGAATAGACATGCGCATCGATCACCTCATCAACGGCAAGCCGGTCGCAGGCACCGACTATTTCGAGACCGTCAATCCGGCCACGCAGGAAGTGCTGGGTGAGGTCGCGTCCGGCGGCGAGCCAGAGGTCAACGCTGCAGTGGCCGCCGCAAAAGACGCCTTTCCCAAGTGGGCGGCAATGCCGGCGCCGCAGCGCGCGAAGCTGGTTCGCAAACTCGGGGACCTGATCGCGGCGCACGTGCCCGAGATCGCGCAGACCGAGACCAACGACTGCGGCCAGGTCATCGCGCAAACCGGCAAGCAACTGATCCCGCGCGCGGCGGACAACTTCTACTATTTCGCCGAGATGTGCACGCGCGTCGATGGTCACACCTACCCCACCGAAACTCATCTGAACTACACGCTGTTCCATCCGGTCGGCGTATGTGCGCTGGTGTCGCCGTGGAACGTGCCGTTCATGACGGCGACGTGGAAGGTCGCGCCGTGCATCGCATTCGGCAACACGGCCGTGCTCAAGATGAGCGAGCTGTCGCCGATGACGGCTGCGCGCCTGGGCGAACTCGCGATGGAAGCGGGCATTCCGCCGGGTGTGCTGAACATTCTCCATGGCTACGGCAAGGAAGCCGGTGAGCCGCTGGTCAAGCATCCGGACGTGCGTGCCATTTCCTTCACCGGCTCCACGGCGACAGGCAATCGCATCGTCAAAGAAGCAGGACTGAAGAAGTTCAGCATGGAGCTGGGTGGCAAGTCGCCGTTCGTCATCTTTGACGACGCCGATCTCGATCGCGCACTCGACGCCGCGATCTTCATGATCTTTTCCAACAACGGCGAGCGTTGCACGGCGGGCAGTCGCATCCTGGTGCAGCAGTCGATCTATGCGGACTTCGCGCAGAAGTTTGCTGCGCGCGCCAGGCGTCTTGTGGTGGGCGATCCGCTCGATGAAAAAACGGTGATCGGCCCGATGATTTCGCAGGCGCATCTGGCCAAGGTGCGCAGCTACATTGAGCTGGGCCCGAAGGAAGGCGCGACGCTGCTGTGCGGCGGGCTCGATGCGCCGGTCTTGAGCGATCGGGTGAAGAAGGGCAACTATGTGATGCCCACCGTGTTCGCCGATGTCGACAACCGCATGAAGATCGCGCAGGACGAGATCTTCGGACCGGTCGCGTGCCTGATTCCATTCAAGGATGAAGCCGATGCGATCCGTCTTGCCAACGATATCCAGTACGGCCTGTCGAGCTATGTCTGGACGGAGAACATCGGCAAGGCGCATCGCGTGGCGGCCGCGGTGGAAGCCGGCATGTGTTTCGTGAACAGCCAGAATGTTCGCGATCTGCGCCAGCCGTTTGGCGGCACCAAGGCATCGGGGACTGGACGCGAAGGCGGCACCTGGAGCTACGAGGTTTTTCTGGAGCCGAAGAACATCGCGGTGTCGCTGGGCTCGCACCACATTCCGCATTGGGGGGTTGCATGAGCGCAGGTTTCATCAGAACGGCTGTCATGCCGGACTGGATCCGGCATCCACCGCGACGCGGCTACGGCGGTCGAAGGCATGGATTGCGGGTCAAGCCCGCAATGACAGCCCGTCTCGAGGAGGCTCGCCATGGGTAAGCTCGTGCATCAGGAGGCTCGCCATGGGTAAGCTTGCGTTAGCCGCCAAGATCACGCACGTCCCTTCGATGTACCTGTCGGAGTTTCCCGGGCCCAACTTCGGCTGCCGCGACGCGGCGATCAACGGGCACAGGGAGATCGACAGGCGCTGCAGGGCCCTGGGCGTGGACACCATCGTCGTGTTCGACGTGCACTGGCAGGTCAACAGCGAATACCACATCAACTGCGGCCCGAAGTTCGAAGGCGTGTACACCAGCAACGAACTGCCGCACTTCATCAAGAACCTGCCCTACGCCTATCCCGGCAACCCGGCGCTCGGCCACATGATCGGCGACATGGCCAACGAGATGGGCGTCAAGAGCCGCGCGCATTCCGACACCACGCTCGAACTGCAATACGGCACGCTGGTCCCGATGCGCTACATGAATGCGGACCAGCACTACAAGGTGGTCTGCGTGAGCGGATGGTGCGACTGGCACGACCTGAACGAGTCCGCGCGATTCGGCCTGGCCGTGCGCAAGGCCATCGAGGAAAAGTACGACGGCACCGTCGCCGTGTTTGCGAGCGGCTCTCTCTCGCATCACTTCGCCGACAACGGCCGCGCGCCCGAATTCATGCACAAGGTGTACGACCCCTTCCTGGAACAGGTCGATCACCGCGTCGTCGAATTGTGGAAGCGCGGTGACTGGAAGACCTTCATCGGGATGCTGCCGATGTACGCCGAAAAGTGCTGGGGTGAAGGCGACATGCACGACACGGCAATGCTGCTCGGTCTGTTGGGCTGGGACCGGTACGAGGCGCCCGCCGAAATCATCACGCCGTATTTCGGCAGCTCCGGCACGGGACAGATCAACGCGGTGTTTCCGGTGACGCCGCTTGACGCTTGACGCTTGAACAAATTGACTGGAATCAAATTAATTGGAATCTGACCCCAATTTTGGCTGTCATTGCGGACTTGATCCGCAATCCATGACTTCGACGGCCGTAGCCGCTGCGCGGTGGATGCCGGATCACGTCCGGCATGACAGCCAACAGCCAGGAGCGACATGCCACATCTCGTGATTCTGTACACACCCAACGTCGATGCGATGACGGACATGGGCGCGCTCTGCCGGTCTCTGGCCGATGAAATGCTCACGCTGCGAGACGAAGACGACAAGCAGGTCTTTCCGACCGGCGGCACGCGCGTGCTGGCCTATCCGGCGGCGCACTACGCGGTGGCTGACGGCAAGGGTGAATACGCCTTCGTGTATCTGAACATCCGCATGGCCGTCGGGCGCAGCGATGCAGTGAAGAAGACAGCAGGCGATCGCTTGCTCGATGTGGTCAGGCAGCACTTCGAGCCCGTCTTTGACAGCCACCTCATCGGCATCACCCTGCAAATCGACGAAAGCCCGGGCCAGGTGTACGACGGCAAGCACAGCTCGCTGCATCCCCTCTTCAACAAATGACCTTCACCACCGAAACCATCGCCCAGCTTGCGTGCGAACTCGACGAGAGCGAAAAGTCGCGCGTCCAGGTGGAGCACTTCTCCAAACGCTTTCCCGACATGACCGTGGAAGATGGCTATGCCGTCTCGCGGGCGTGGGTCGCGATGAAGATTGCCGCAGGCCGAACCGCGCGCGGCCACAAGATCGGGCTCACCTCGCGCGCGATGCAGATCTCCAGCCAGATCGACGAGCCCGACTACGGCACGCTGCTCGACGACATGTTCTTCGACGCAGGCGATATCCCTGCGAGCCGGTTCATCGCGCCGCGCGTCGAGGTCGAGCTGGCGTTCGTGCTCAAGCATCGGCTCGAAGGCAGCGCGATTTCCATCGAGCAGGTCCTCGCCGCAACCGACTACGTGCAGCCCGCCATCGAAATCATCGACGCGCGCATCGAGCAGTTCGACAGGCACACAAAAAAGATGCGGCGCGTGCAGGACACGATCAGCGACAACGCGGCCAATGCAGGCATCGTGCTCGCGGGCCGCAAGGCTCATCCGAACGAAGTTGACCTGCCGTGGTGCGGCGCCATCCTGCGCCAGAATGGCGTCGTCGAGGAGACCGGCCTCGCAGCCGGCGTGCAGGGCCATCCTGCCATCGGCGTTGCGTGGCTTGCAATGAAGCTGGCTGCGTGGGGCGAATTCCTGGAAGCCGGCGAGGTCGTGCTCGCGGGCTCGTTCACCCGGCCCGTGGCCGCGAAGACCGGCGATGTGTTCGATGCCGACTTCGGCCAGCTCGGCCGGTTTGAATTTCGTTTTGTTTAACCATTCAAAAGAGACAAGCCATGCAAACTCCCGTCAACGCGTTCAAGCAGGCTCTCAAGAGCAGGAAACCCCAGGTCGGTCTCTGGCTGGGTCTTGCCAATCACTACACCACCGAGATCTGCGCAGGCGCCGGATTCGACTGGCTGCTGATCGACGGCGAGCATTCGCCCAATGACCTGCGCTCCATCCTGCAGCAGGCCCAGACCATCGCCGCCTATCCGGGCTCGCATGCGATTGCACGCGTGCCGGTCGGTCACGGCCATGCGGGCGTCACCCTGATCAAGCAGTACCTCGATCTCGGGATCCAGACCCTGCTGGTGCCGATGGTCGATACCGCAGCCCAGGCCGCAGAGCTGGTGCAGGCGATGCGTTATCCGCCTGGCGGAATTCGCGGCATGGGCGGAGCGCGCGCGTCCCGCTGGGGTCGCATCGGCAGCTATGCCAAGGAAGCCAACGACCAGGTGTGCCTGCTGGTGCAGGCCGAGACCCGCGAGGCGCTGGACAACCTCGATGCCATCGCGGCCGTCGAGGGCGTGGACGGCATCTTCATCGGCCCGGCGGACCTGTCGGCGGCCTTGGGTCATGTGGGCAACGCGATGCACCCCGAGGTGCAGGCCGCGATCGAAGACGCGATCGCGCGCATCCACAAGGCCGGCAAGGCTGCCGGCATCCTGTGGCAGGACGACGCGACGTCGCGCCGCTATCTCGACATGGGCTGCGAATTCGTGGCAGTCGGCGTCGATGCTGTGATGCTCGCCCGAGCCACCACCGCCCTGGCTGCAAAGTTCAAGACCGACGTCGCTGCAGCTTCCACCAGCGCCACTTACTGATACAGCAAGGAACGACCCATGAACGCCGTCCTCAAACCCGTGTCCGCGGCCATGCATCCCGATGAGTGGCAGGCGCGCGTGCAGCTCGCGGCCTGCTACCGCATCTTCGACATGCTCGGCTGGACCGAGATGATCTACAACCACATCACGATCCGCCTGCCGGACAGCGTGACCGGCGGACAAAAGCAGTTCCTCATCAATCCCTTCGGCCTGCACTACAGCGAGGTGACGGCCAGCAACCTGCTCAAGATCGACCTGAAGGGCAACAAGCTCGACGACAACCCGTGGCCCGTGAACCCGGCGGGCTTCACCGTGCACTCGGCGATCCACGAGAACGTGGACAACGCGCATTGCGTGATGCACACCCACACGACCAACGGCCTCGCCGTGGCATGCACCGCGACAGGTCTCGCGCAAAACAATTTCTATTCGGCGCAGCTGCATGGGCTGGTCGCGTATCACGACTTCGAAGGCATCACGGTGCACGCCGAGGAGACGCCTCGCCTGCTCAAGAGCATGGGCGGCAAGCCGGCGGTCATCCTGCGCAATCACGGCCTGCTGACCTGGGGGCCGACGCTTGCGCTCGCGTTCGTTCGCCTGTGGACACTGCAGCGCGCTTGCGATGTGCAAGTGGCGCAAGCCGCACTGGGCCCTGCGATTGCCGTTCCGGTCGCCGTCGCCGAGAAGACGGTGGCCGACTCGTTCCAGTGGGACGCGAAGTTCGGCGCAGGCCAGGACGTGTTCGACGCGCTCGTGCGGCGTGTGGACCGGATCGACGCTTCTTACAGGAACTGATCAAGGCATGAAGAAGGTTTGCATCTACGGCGCCGGCGCGATCGGCGGATGGCTGGGCGTGCGGCTGGCGCAGGCCGGTTGCGAAGTCAGCGTGGTGGCGCGCGGCGCAACATTGGACGCGCTTCAAAAGCACGGACTGCAGCTCACCACGAACACCCCCGCACAGACCGATCAGGTGGACGTGCGTGCCAGCGCGTCGCCTGCCGAACTCGGCGTGCAAGACCTCGTCATCGTCGCCGTCAAGGCGCCGGCGATGGCCGATGTCGCAAAAGCAATCGGCCCCCTGCTCGGCCCCGACACCATCGTCCTCACGGCGATGAACGGTGTGCCGTGGTGGTTCCTGGAAGGCTTCGGCGGCGAGCACGCGGGCAAGCGGCTGTCGTCGGTCGATGCGGACGGCAGCATTGCGAAGCACGTGCCGGTCCAACACATCATCGGTTGCGTGGTCCATGCCAGCTGCTCGCTCGACGGACCCGGCCGCGTGCGCCAGCACTTCGGCAACAAGCTCATCATCGGAGAACCTTCCGGACAGAAGACACCGCGTGTTCTCGAACTCGCTGCCCTGCTCGAACGTGCGGGACTGGAAACGGTCCTGTCCGACCAGATCCAGAAAGACACCTGGTTCAAGCTGTGGGGCAACATGACGATGAACCCGATCAGTGCCATCACGGGGGCCACGACCGATCGCGTGCTCGAAGACGACCTGGTGCGTGCGTTCATCGGCAAGGTGATGCTCGAAGCCAGGGAGATCGGCGCGCGCGCGGGCATCGTCATCGACCAGGAGCCGGAAGACAGGCACCAGGTCACGCTCAAGCTGGGCGCCTTCAAGACGTCGATGTTGCAGGACGTGGAAGCCGGCAAGCCGGTCGAGCTCGATGCCCTGGTGGCCGTCGTCCGGGAGCTGGGCCAGATCACCGGAGTACCGACACCTTCCACCGACGCCCTGCTGGGTCTGGCGCGACTGCACGCACGCGTGCGCGGCCTGTACTGATGGCGGCCTCTTGATGGGAACGTCCCGCAAGGCCATCAGCGGAACTGCTTTCGCCACACTGCTGTTGATCGCACTGATGATGGGCGCGAACCACGTCGCGGCCCGCATCGCGTTCAACAACGGCGTGGACGTCGCGACGGCCGTCGTGTTTCGCAGCGCGGTCACGGCAACCGTGATCGCCATCCTGCTGTCGATGCAGCGTGTGCGCATTGCATTCACGGCGCGGCACAAGCGCATGCTGCCGCTGGTGGGGCTGCTGATCGGCGTGCAGAGCCTGTGCCTGTATTCAGCGGTGGCGCGACTGCCGGTGGCGCTGGCGCTGCTCGCCTTCAACACCTATCCCCTCTGGACCGCGATCTGGTCCTTCCTGATCTACCGGCACAAGCCCGAGCGGGCCTTGCTGATCGCCATGCCGATCATCCTTGCCGGGCTGGCGCTTGCCCTGGACGTGTTCGGCGCTGCCTCGGGCCTGGGCGCTGCCGGCCAGTGGCTGCGGATCGGCGCGGGTGTCGGCTTCGCGCTGGCCGCTGCAGGCACGTTCGGGCTGGCGCTGGTCATCACGCAGCACGAAGCCGGGGACGTCGACGGGCGCGTGCGCACGGCCACGACGATGACGATTGCAGGCCTCGTCGCGCTCGCCACGGTGGGCGTGCAGGGCGGCTTCCACTTGCCCACGGCCCCCGCCGGCTGGGGCGGCCTGGCGGCGCTCACCTTCCTCTACGGCACCGCTTTCACGATCATGTTCACGGTGCTGCCGCGGCTGGGCGTTGTGGGCAATTCGGCCATCATGAATGTGGAGCCGGTATTCGCGCTGGTACTCGCCTGGCTGCTGCTGGGCCAGACCATTGCGCCCATCCAGGTCGCGGGTGCGCTGGTCGTCGTGGCCACCGTCATGGTGCTGGGGTTACGCAAAAGTTCCTAGTTTTTAGTTGCGCGCGGGCCTGTGCAGTGATTCAATCCGCCAGTGGCCGCCCCGATGGATCCTCCGCAACCCGCACCGCCCCGCCTTTTTGCTGCGCGGGCCAACCGCATCAACCTCGTCAATGCATTGACGGTGGTGGTGCTGGTGGTGCTGGCCTGGTCGGCATGGCCCGACGATGCCAGGAGGCTGCAGATGCGTGCCGCCGATTACGTCGAGGCCGTCAATCGCGGCGATGCGGCCGCCAGCTATCAATTTCTCTCGCCCACCGTTCGCAAGCAACTGTCGCTGGACGCCTGGGCCGCCCGACAGCCGCCACGCCGCGAGATTGCCTCTGTCGTGGTGAACGACGCGGCGGACCACGGTGTGGTCACGCTATCGGACGCGACCACGTTGCGGCAAGTGCCCACCACCTGGGTTCGGGTGGACCGGGTCTGGTACCACGACCTGCCGGCGAAGTAGGGCCTGTCAGTCCACCACGACCGGCACGCGCTGCGCCAGCGCACACATGAGTTCGTAGCCGACCGTTCCCGCCGACCGTGCGACCTCGTCGATGGTCAGGATTTCTCCGTTGCCCGCACGGCCCCACATCGTCACGGCGCTTCCCATGCCGGCTTGCGGCACCGGCGTGAGGTCGACAGTGATCATGTCCATGCTGACCCGGCCGACGATGCGCGTGCGAACGCCATCGACCAGCACCGGCGTTCCCGTGGTGCAGTGGCGCGGGTAGCCATCGGCGTAGCCGCACGCGACGATGCCGATGCGCAGTGGCAGGTCGGCGACAAAGCTCGACCCGTATCCCACCGTGTGTCCCACATCGAGTTGCTGCACCCCGATGACTCGCGTCGCAAGCGTCATGGTCGGCTGCAGACCCCAGTGCGCAATGTCGTGATCCGGGTAGTCGGGCGCGCTGCCATAGACGGCGATCCCCGGCCTGATCCAGTCGCCGCGCACCATGGGCTCGCCGCCCTGCCGAAGGCTCGCCGCACTGTTGGCGACCGAGCGTTCACCCGGCAGGTCGTGCGTCACGGCATCGAATGCTTCGAGCTGATGCGCGATGCCGCGTGCGCCATCGGCATCGCTGAAATGCGTCATGAGCGATATCTCGTCGACCTGCGGCAAGGCGTTGAGCCGGGTCCATGCAGCGCGGTATCGCGGCGGCGCAAAGCCCAGCCGGTTCATGCCCGAATTCATCTTGAGGAACACGCGATGCGGCTCCTGCGTCTTGTGCGCAGCGAGCATGTCGATCTGCTCGTCGCAGTGGATGGTGTGCCACAGGCCCAGGCGCGAGCACAGCTCCAGGTCACGCGCTTCGAACACGCCTTCGAGCAGCAGCACCGGGCCTCGCCAGCCGAGCGAGCGCACGCGCTGCGCTTCGTCCAGGTCGAGCAATGCGAAGCCATCGACGCCTCTCAATCCGTCGAACACGCGCTCGATGCCGTGTCCGTACGCGTTGGCCTTGACCACCCCCCAGATGCGCGCATCGGGCGCCGCATTTCGCATGCGGGCGAGGTTTTGGCGAAGCGCTTCTGTGTGGATGGTGGCCTGGATGGGACGGGGCATGGCGGGATTAAAGCACTGGGCAGCGTGATATAACGCCGAGTCAGTTGGAGACACTCGCACAAAACACTGCCCATCAGCTTGGCTGATGCGCTCACGAAGCAGGAATGAAGCGCGGTTTTTACACCCTCATGTCGGCGCAGTTTTTCTCGTCGCTGGCCGACCAGGCGCTGTTCGTCGCCGCGGTAGAGTTGATCAAATCCAGTGGTGGCGCCGAATGGCAGCGCGCCGCACTGGTGCCGATCTTCGCGCTGTTCTACGTCATCCTGGCGCCATGGCTGGGCGCGTTCGCCGACGCCTATCCCAAACGCACGGTGATGTTCGTGAGCAATGCGATCAAGGTCGCTGGGTGCCTGCTGATGCTGGTCGGGCTCCATCCGCTGGCCGCCTATGCGGTCGTCGGCCTGGGCGCCGCGGCCTACTCACCGGCCAAGTACGGCATCCTCACCGAGATGCTGCCCGCCTCGCAGCTGGTCAAGGCCAACGGCTGGATCGAAGGCCTCACCATCGCGTCGATCATCCTGGGCATCCTGCTGGGCGGCCAGCTGGTGGGCAACGTGATCGCCGGCCGTATGCTCGCGCTCGACTTCCCGATCATTGATACCGGCATCGACACACCGCCCGAAGCAGCCATCTTCGTGCTGATCTTCATCTACGCGCTGGCTGCCTGGTTCAACACGCGCATCCCGCACACCGGCGTCGAAATGCGCCCCATGCCAAAAAATCCGCTGGAGCTGGTCCCCGATTTCTGGACCTGCAACTCGCGTTTGTGGCGTGACAAGCTCGGCCAGATTTCGCTGGCGACCACCACCTTGTTTTGGGGCGTGAGCGGCAACCTGCGCTACATCATCCTGGCCTGGAGCGCGGCAGCACTGGGCTACAGCACGACGCAGGCCTCGTCGCTCGGCGGCGTGGTGGCCATCGGCACCGCCGTCGGCGCGATCATCGCGTCGATGCGCATGAAGCTGGACACGGCGACCAGCGTCATCCCCATGGGCATCCTGATGGGCTTGCTCATCATCGTGATGAACTTCATCAACAACGTCTGGGCAGCCGTGCCCTTTCTCATCCTGATGGGCGGGCTGGGCGGCTTCCTGGTGGTGCCGATGAACGCACTGCTGCAGCACCGGGGCCACAACCTGATGGGCGCGGGCCGCTCGATCGCGGTGCAGAACTTCAACGAACAGGCCTGCATCCTGTTCCTGGGCGCGTTCTACAGCCTCTCGACCGGCATGGGCATGTCCGCGTTCGGCGCGATCACCGGCTTCGGTCTGATCGTGGCTGGCGTGATGTGGGCGATTTCGCGCTGGCACAAGAGCAACACCATCAAGCACCGCGAAGAGCTCGACCACCTGCTGCGCATCGCCCGTCACGACAACTCGCATGGCTAGGGCCTGCTGAGCGTGTCCACCGGCTCCGGCGCCGCACGCGCGCCCTCCACCCTCGCGCCGGCACTCGCACTCGTCATCAACGCCTTCGTCTGGGGCGTGTCGTGGTGGCCGTTTCGTTACCTCGAAACGCGCGGATTGCACCCGCTCTGGGCCACGGCGACGATCTACCTGGTATCGCTCTGCCTGCTGCTCATGGTGCGGCCCCATGCCGGCAAGGGCTTTGGCAGGCAGCCCTTGCTGTGGTTGCTGATGGCAGCAGCGGGCTTCACCAACGTCGGCTTCAACTGGGCCGTGACGATGGGCGACGTGGTTCGCGTCGTGCTGCTTTTCTACCTGATGCCCGCATGGACGGTGCTGCTGGCGTGGCCGATGCTGGGTGAGCGACCCACCGCTATCGGGCTCGCGCGCATCGCGCTGGCGATGATGGGCGTGGTCATCGTGCTGAAAGTGCCGGGGTCGCCCTGGCCCATCCCGGAAAGCGCAACCGACTGGCTGGCCATCGGCGGCGGCCTGAGCTTCGCGCTCACCAACATCCTGCTGCGCAAGATGAGCGATGTGGCGCCGCCCGCCCGCATCCTCGCGATGTTCGCAGGCGGTGCGATTGCAGCCTCAGTCGCTGGCCTCATGGTGATGAGCTTCGGGCTGATCGCAGCCCCGCCGCTGCCGCGTGCCGATTGGGCGCTGGTCGCGTTCGGCCTCAGCCTGGGTTTTCTCGCGAGCAACGTCGCCTTGCAGTACGGCGCTTCGCGGGTCAACGCGCACACGGCTGCGCTCATCATGCTGTCCGAGGTCGTGTTTGCCGCCGTGTCGTCCGTGCTGCTGGGCGCAGCCGAGATGAACACCCGCACCTGGATCGGCGGCTCGCTCATCCTGGCCGCGGCTGCGTGGTCTGCGTTGTCGCCATCGACGCCAAAGGCGCACTGACCCCGGCAGACCCCCAGGACCCCACTAGCGGAGCGATCGGCGCACAATCCGGGCGATGAGCACCATCTATGACTTCGAAGCACGCACCATCGACGGCAAGACCGTTCCACTCGAACAGTTCAAGGGCAAGGCGCTTTTGATCGTCAACACCGCGAGCGCCTGCGGCTACACGCCTCAGTTCGGCGGCCTGGAAGAACTGCACAAGACCTACGGCGACAAGGGCCTGGTGGTCCTGGGTTTCCCGTGCAACCAGTTCGGCTCGCAAGACCCCGGCAGCAACGACGAGATCGCGCAGTTCTGCCAGTTGAACTTCGGCGTGAGCTTTCCGATGATGGCCAAGGTGGATGTGAACGGCGACAACGCCGACCCGCTGTTCAAGTTCCTCACAAAGGAAGCGCCGGGGCTGCTCGGCACGACCGGAATCAAGTGGAACTTCACCAAGTTTCTCGTCGGCAAGGACGGCGAGGTCATCAAGCGATTTGCGCCTGCCGATGCACCAGCGGGGCTGGCCAAGGATATCGAGAAGGCGCTCGCGGGCTGATCTCGAACGCAGCCGCGGTCAGGTCGCCCAGCCCTGCTCTTTCGCCTGCGCATCCGTCAGGCGCGCAAGGTCCGCCAGCGTACGGCCCGGTTCATCGCGAAACTGCTCATCGAGCCGCCGCACGTACGTGACCCGATCGACCCTGAAACTGCGAAAGTCGCTGCGCTGTTCGCACCACGCCGCCAGCGTCCAGACCTTGCCCCAGTAGAAGCAACCCAACGGCCGCAGCGTTCGCTCGCTGGGCTTTTCGTTCAGGTCGCGGTAGTTGATGAAGATCTTGCGGCGCTCCTGCACGGCTTCGCGCAGGGTCTGCAACGTGCGCTGGGTGGCGGTCGGCACACCGCTGGGCGGCGCATACACCGCCAGCGCTTCCGCCGCAGCGCGCGCTTCCACCGGCAGCACCGACATGATCTTGCCCAACGCGTCCTGCGCACCTTCGGCCAGCGCCGGATCGAGCCAGACCTGCGCCATGCGCACCGACGCAACCAGGGCCTTGGCCTCGTGCTGGGTGAACATCATGGGCGGCAGGTCGAACCCCGCGCCCAGCCGGTAGCCCACGCCGGCCTCGCCCTCCAGCGGCACGCCCTGGTGCTGCAGGTCCGCCACGTCGCGGTAGATGGTGCGTTCCGACACTTCGAGCCGCTGCGCCAGGTAGGCAGCCGTGGTGAGGCGCCGTCCGCGAACGAGCTGGATGATGTGAAAGAGGCGGTCGGCGCGGCGCATGGATGTCAGGAGCGACTGATTGGGGCATCGCTGGTTTCGAGTGGGAGGATACTTTGTACTCCTCCTGCTGACACGGTGGTGTCAGGAGGCTGCCAGCGCCTGATCCAGCACTTCCACCCAGTGCCTGACGGGCGTCGCCGTACCGCTTTGCAGGTGCGTGATGCACCCGACGTTCGCCGAGATGATCGCTGCGGGCTGCAACTCGCCCAGGTGGCCGAGCTTGCGGTCGCGCAACTGGTGCGCAATCTCGGGTTGCAACACCGAATAGGTGCCGGCCGATCCGCAGCACAGATGCGATTCGTTAGGCGCGACGCGCACGTCAAAGCCCAGATCGCGCATGTGTACTTCAACGCTGCCCCGCAGCTTCTGCCCATGCTGCAAGGTACACGGCGGATGAAACGCGAGGACACCCGCAGATGCGCCGACCTTGCCGCGAAGTGACGCTGCGATCTCGGGCAGCAGCTCGCTCAGGTCCCGCGTGAGCGCGCTGATGCGCGCGGCCTTGTCGGCATAGCTCGTATCAAGCCGCAAGTGGTGCGCGTATTCCTTGACGGTCACGCCGCAGCCCGACGCATTCATCACGATGGCTTCGACTTCGCCGCTATCGACCAGCGGCCACCACGCGTCGATGTTCGCGCGCATTTGCGCGAGGCCGCCTTCCTGGTCGTTCAGGTGGAACTTCACCGCTCCGCAGCATCCCGCCTTGGGCGCGATCACAGCCTGTATGCCAACCGCATCGAGCACGCGTGCAGTGGCGCTGTTGACGTTGGGCATCATCGATGGCTGCACGCAGCCTTCGAGCATCAGCATCTTGCGAGTGTGCGTGCGGGTCGGCCAGGTACCGGCGGCTTTTGCCAGCGGCACCTTGTCTTTCAGCGCCGACGGCAGGAGCGGACGCATCGCCTGCCCGATCTTCATCGCAGGACCGAACGCCGCGGAGGTGAGCCCTTCTTTCAAGGTCCAGCGCAGCGCCGCAGAGCCTGCGCCGCGCCCCACTTTTTCATCGACGATCTTGCGGCCGATATCGACGAGATGGCCGTACTCGACACCGCTCGGACAGGTCGTCTCGCAGTTGCGGCAAGTCAGGCACCGGTCCAGGTGCAGCTGCGTCTGGCGGGTAGGCACTTCGCCTTCGAGCACTTGCTTGATGAGATAGATGCGCCCGCGTGGACCATCGAGTTCATCGCCCAGCAGCTGGTAGGTCGGGCAGGTTGCCGTGCAGAAGCCGCAGTGCACACAGCGACGCAGGATGGCTTCGGCCTCGCGGCCTTCGGCTGTGTCCTTGAACTCGTCGCTGAGGTGGGTTTGCATCGTTTCGGCTGTGACGGTCGTGGCGGCTCAGGCGTGAGCAAACAGCCGGCCACGATTGAAGATGTGCCTGGGATCGAACTGCGTCTTGAGTTCGCGATGGATGCGATCCAGCGACGGGGCCAGCGGCTGGAAGCGCGGCACCGTGGTCGATGCAGAGTCCGATCGGAACAGCGTCGCATGGCCGCCCGCTGCCGTGGCGACGTCCCGCAGGCGATTCGCATCGCCCGGCAAGGCTCGCACCCAGCGCTGGCCGCCGTGCCACTCGACTAGAGGCGCTTCCGGTAGGTCGAGCACCGGCGCGGTCTGGGGCACGGACAGCCGCCAGAGGTCGCGCTCGCCTCGCTCCTCGAACCAGGGCAGGTGCTGGTCGCGACACAGCGTCCAGTCCGGCGCGACGGCAGCGTTGTCCTGTCGCTCACCGCCTAAGGCGCGGCACGCCGATTCGACCGCCGCGACCGCGCCGCGCAATCGCAGGTACAGCGTGGGCGTCGATCCGTCGTCCACCCAGCAGCTCGCGTTCAGCGGCAGCGGCTTGCCGCCCCACTCATTGAGTTTTTGCAGCGCCTCGCCCTGCGTCATCTGGAATTTCAGCGTGGCCTCGGCCGGCGCGCGTGGCAACACCTTCAGGCTGACTTCGGTGATGAGCCCCAGCGTGCCCAGCGCACCTGCCATGAGGCGCGAGACGTCGTAGCCCGCCACGTTCTTCATCACCTGGCCGCCGAAGATCAGGAACTCTGCCCGTCCGTTGACCATCGACAGGCCCAGCACGAAGTCGCGCACAGCACCTGCGCTCGCGCGTGCCGGTCCGCTCAGGCCCGAGGCCACCATGCCGCCAACGGTCGCGCCGCCCTTGAAGTGAGGCGGCTCGAACGGCAGGCACTGGCCGCGCTCGGCGAGCACCGCTTCCAGCTCGGCCAGTGGCGTCCCCGCGCGCACGGTGACGACCAGCTCGCTCGGCTCGTAGCTCGTGATGCCCGTGAGCGCTCGCGTATCCAGCAACTCGCCCTGCGTCGGCTCGCCGTAGAAGTCCTTGCTGCCGCCGCCGCGGATGCGCAACGGCGTGCCGTCCTGCGCGGCTGCGCCAATGCGTTCGATGATCGTGGCGAGGGCCGTGTCCATTGCAGCGATGGTAAGCGCGGGCGGCTCGCGTTGAATTGAAGTTTTTGGGGTCAGTCGCTGACGAAATTGACGGGCAGGCCCGGCACATCGACCTGCGCGGCGATCACGCGGCCCGATAGCGGGAGCTGTTCCAGTTCATCGGCAGGCCGCTTGTAGCTCGCGCTGGTGACGTAGAGCGTCTTCAGATCGGGGCCGCCAAAGCACGGCATCGTGGGGCAGCGCACGGGCAGCGCGATCTCGGCCAGCTGCTCGCCGCCGGCAGAAAACTTCAGCAGGCGTTGCCCTTCGAACATCGCCACCCAGTAGTTGCCTTGCGCGTCCACGGCCGCGCCATCGGGACGGCCGCCGTAGCCCGTATCGCCCGGCTGCCATCCCTCGGGTTTGCCCGGCATGCGCGCGAATTCCCGGTGATGGGTCATCGCATTGGTGTGCCTGTCCCAGTCCCAGGCCTGCACCACATGCGACGGCGTGTCGGCCCAGTACACGACCCTTGCATCGGGCGACCAGGCGAGCCCGTTGGAAATCACGGCGTTTTGCGCCTTCAGTTCGATGTGCGGTCCCGGCGGTTGACCTTCCTGCACGCGCATGTCGATGCTGTACAGATCGGCCTTGCGCGCATCGCGCGGCTCGTACATGGTGCCGGCCCAGAAGCGCCCTTCAGGGTCGGCCTTGCCGTCGTTGAATCTTGTGGTCGCGCTGTCATGCGCGAAGCGGCTCACCAGCTGCAGCGCACCGCCCCAGCTGCTTGCGCGATAGATGCCGTCGCGCAGCGCCATCACCAGGCCGCCGCTGCGCGCAGGCGCAATGCAACCGGGCTCGCTCGGCACGGCCCAGCTTTCCACAACGCCCGTGGCTGGATGGAATCTGCGAATCTGGAATGCAGGGATATCGACCCAGTACAGGCGTTGCTCCTGCGGATGCCAGAACGGCGATTCGCCCAGTTGATCCGCTTCGTTCACGACAGCCGACCACTGCATCACGATGCGCGCTCCACGTCGATGGTCATCTGCGCCGAGAGCGTCTCGCCGGGTTGCAGGATTTCCACGCCCAGCGTGGCCGGGTCTGCGCCGGCATCGACCAGGCTCATGGCGTTGTTCACGTGACTGACGGGCTCGATCGCCACGGTGTCGCGCTGCGGCGTTGTGAAGACGACCACGCGCCTGAGCGTGGACGACACGCGCACCTTCAACACCTCGTCCTGCAAGATCGCAACGCCGCTCCAGCCGTCGAAGCAGTGATCCACGTCCAGGGTTGCGCAATCCTGGCTCAGTCCCCGCGACATCGAACGCGAAGTCGGCAGCTTGTCCGCACCCATCTCCCAACGGCCGCTCGCCTCGAACGAAATGCGGCTATTGGCACGTTTGACGAAATACGGATGCCATCCGAGCCCCGCCGGCGCGGCGACCGCCGACTGGTTGGTCATGGCGAGCGTGACTTCCATCGAATGGCCAGCGACGCGCATGGTCTGCGAGCAGTCGAACGCGAACGGCCACGCCTCATCGGCTGCGTGCTCGTAACTCATCATCACTAACCGCTCGTCGCTCTCGAGCACTTCCCACGGACGCTGCCAGCCCACACCATGGATCGCGTGCGGCTCGGGCGCATTGTTCTGGATCAGCGGATAGAGCGTGCCTTGCCACTGCAGCGTCGCATGCGAGATGCGATTAGAAAAGGGCACCAGCGGGTAGCACCCGGACTGTCTCGCCGAGCTGAGTTGCCCCGCCGGCGCGGACCGCAGCACCGGCACATCGCCCAGCCACAGCCCCGACATGCAGCCGCCCAGTTGCGGCTCGAGTTCACAGATCAGCTCACCAGCAGTCAATCGGATCATGACCGCATTGTGCAGCCTGCGCCCGCTTCATGAGCGCAAAAAAGCCCGCGGAGCTTGCACTCGCGCGGGCTGAACATTCAAAGGAGAACTTGCGATAACTTACCGGTTGTAGGCCGTCTCGCCGTGCGACGAGATGTCCAGGCCTTCGCGCTCTTCTTCCTCGGTCACACGCAGGCCGATCACGAGATCGACCAGCTTGTAGGCGATGAAGGAGACCACTGCGGACCAGATGACCGTGGTCAGCACAGCCTGGAACTGGATCCAGACCTGGCCGCCGATCGAGTAGCTGTCGCCGACCTTGTTGGCCACATAGTCGTACACGCCCGTGCCGCCCAGCGAAGGCGATGCGAACACGCCGGTCAAGAGGGCACCCAGGATGCCGCCGACGCCGTGGACGCCGAACACGTCGAGCGAGTCGTCAGCACCCAGCATGCGCTTCAGGCCATTGACACCCCACAGGCAGACCAGGCCGGCCAGCAGGCCGATCACGATCGCGCCCATCGGGCCGACGAAGCCGCAAGCCGGGGTGATCGCCACCAGGCCTGCAACAGCACCGGAAGCGGCGCCGAGCATGGAGCCCTTGCCCTTGGACAGCGCTTCACCGGCGATCCAGGACAGCGTTGCGGCAGCGGTGGCGACCAGCGTGTTGACGAAGGCCAGTGCGGCGACGCCGTTGGCTTCGAGGTTGGAGCCGGCGTTGAAGCCGAACCAGCCCACCCACA
>JAZKFI010000012.1:0-239267 GCA_040386575.1 Pseudomonadota bacterium | reverse complement strand
AGCCCTACAGCATCCAGATCGAGCCGCACGACTACATGGCCGAGCTGTTCGATGCAGTGGCTCGCGCCAACACGATCCTGATCGACTGGTCGCGCGACATGTGGGGCTACATCAGCCTGGGCTACTTCAAGCAGCGCCTGCGGGACGGCGAGATCGGCTCATCGACGATGCCGCACAAGGTCAACCCGATCGACTTCGAGAACGCCGAGGGCAACCTCGGGCTCGCCAACGCGCTGCTGCGCCACCTGTCCGAGAAGCTGCCGATTTCCCGCTGGCAACGCGACCTGACCGACTCCACCGTGCTGCGAAACATGGGCGTCGCGCTGGGCTATGCGGCCCTGGCCTATCACTCGATGGGGATCGGCCTGTCCAAGCTGGAGATCAACGAGGAAGCCATCGCTGCCGACCTCGATGCATCCTGGGAAGTGCTGGCCGAGCCGATTCAGACCGTGATGCGCCGATTCGGCGTGCAAGGCGCGTACGAGAAGCTCAAGGAAGTCACGCGCGGCAAGACCGTGCGGCCCGAAGATCTCCACACGCTCATCCGTTCGCTGGAGATTCCGCAGGCCGAGCGCGACCGGCTGCTGGCGATGACCCCTGCCAGTTACGTCGGCAAGGCCGCCGAGCTCGCTCGCAGGGCCTGAAGGCCCGACCGGCAACTATCTTGGCAATCAAGTCCACCATCTTCAAGGCCAGCGTTGCGATCGCCGATATCGACAACGCCTACTACGCCGACCACAACCTCACGCTCGCGCGGCATCCGAGCGAAACCGACGAGCGGATGATGGTTCGCCTGGCGGCACTCGCCTTCAACGCCCATCGCATGCAAACCGATTGCGGGGGCGATGCGACGCTCGGCTTCGGCGCGGGGCTGTCCAACCCGGACGATCCGGACGTGTACCTGCGCGACTTCACCGGCCGCACGCGGGTGTGGATCGAGGTCGGGCAGCCCGAGGAAAAACCGATATCCAAAGCGTGCTCTCAAGCTGACAACGTGCTCGTCTATTGCTTCCACCACGCCGCAGAAGTGTGGTGGCGAGGTATCGAGAACAAGGTTTCGCGCCTGTCCAACCTGCAGGTCTGGCGCATACCAACCGTGCCTTCGCAAGCCCTGGCCGCGCTGGCCGAACGGAGCATGCAGTTGCAGGCAACCCTGCAGGAAGGCATGCTCACACTCAGCAGCACCGAAGGCAGCATCGAGTTCGAGCCCTTGCGATGGAAATGAAATGACTCACCCCGCAGTTGCGATCTGCCCCGTGATCATGGCCGGCGGCGGCGGCACCCGGCTCTGGCCGCTGTCGCGCCAGGGCCACCCGAAGCAGTTCCTGGGTCTCGCCGGCTCCGGTCGCACGCTGCTTCAGGATTCGCTCTTGCGGCTGGTCGGCCTTGAAGGCAGCGGCACAACCATTGCGCCTGCGGTGGTCGTGACCAATGAGGACTACCGGTTCCTGGTGCGCGATCAGCTGGCAGATTCGGGCCACGCACAGACAGCAGTCATCCTGGAACCCGCGGGCCGAAATACGGCGCCTGCGCTGGCGTTGGCGGCGCTGCAAGCCCTGGAAGGCGGCGGCGATCCCGTCTTGCTGGTGTGTCCCGCCGACCATGGCGTCACGGATATCGCCGCCATGCAAGCCACCTTGCGCACCGCCATCGAAGAGGCCGCAAGGGGTGCTGTCGTCGTGCTGGGTGTGCCCGCTTCGCGGCCCGAAACCGGCTACGGCTACATCCGCTCTGAAGCCAACACATCGGGCGCGCGCACGGTCGCGCAATTTGTGGAGAAGCCCGACCTGGCCACGGCGCAGCAGTACGTGGCTTCCGGACAATTCCACTGGAACAGCGGCATCTTCGTGTTGAAGGCGTCGACCTGGCTCGCGGCTTTGGGGCGGTTTCGCCCGGACATCCTGTCGGCCTGCCGCGATTCCTGGCAGGCGCGCGCATCGGCTGACGGATTCGTGCGACCCGGCAAGCCCGAGTTCGAGGGCGTGCCGTCCGAGTCGATCGACTACGCGGTGATGGAACGCTGCCCGGGCAGCGAATTCGATATCTGCATGGTGCCGCTGGACGCGGGCTGGAGCGACCTGGGCGCCTGGGATGCGGTGTGGCAGTCGCGCCCGCACGATGCGCAGGGCAACGCCGTCGAAGGCGATGTGGTGCTGCACAAGAGCCGCAACACGATGGTCCATGCGACCAGCCGCCTGGTGACTGTTGTCGGTCTCGATGACGTCGTGGTCGTCGAGACGCCCGATGCCGTGCTGGTGATGAACCGCACGGCCAGCCAGGACGTGAAGGATGTTGTCGCTGGGCTCAACAAGGGCAAACGTGCGGAGCCGATGCAGCCGCGCAAGGTGCACAGGCCGTGGGGCTGGTACGACTCGGTCGACGCAGGCGCGCGCTTTCAGGTCAAGCGCATCATGGTCAAGCCGGGTGCTCAGCTGAGTTTGCAGATGCATCACCACCGGGCCGAACACTGGATCGTGGTTTCGGGCACGGCCGAAGTGACCTGCGGCGACAAGGTATTTCTGCTCGGCGAAAACCAGAGCACATACATCAGCATGGGCGTGAAACACCGGCTCGCCAACCCCGGTCACGTGCCGCTGGAGATCATCGAGGTCCAGTCCGGCGGCTACCTCGGCGAAGACGACATCGTACGCTTCGACGACCAGTACGGGCGTCGTTAGAAGTTGCTGTCATGCCGGGCTGGACCCGGCATCCACCGCGAAGCGGCCACACTGCGTTCTACCGACCATGGATTGCGGATCGAGTCCGCAATGACAGCCTCTATTTCACGGCATCGCAGTGCCGCAGTTCCAGCACTGCTCGAAACCGCCTTCCACCAGTTCGCCGCACACGCAGGTCCAGCGGCGTTGGGGCGCGTGGGTGAGTTCTCGCAGCAGTTCGCGGGCCTGCGCCTCCTGCGCATCGTCGAGCAGCCACACTTCGGGCAGGCACTGGTCGGGCGGCAACTCACCTGCAGCGGCTCCGAGAAAGTAACGCTGCACGGATGCATCGATGCCGGCGCTGCGCAGTGCCTCGACCCAGAACGCAGCGATCGCGATGTTGGGCGCCTGCGCCAGTCGCAGCATGGCTACGCCGGTTCCGTCGGAACGCGCGCTACGGGCGCAGGGACGGCAGCGGGATCGACCCCCTCAGCGGCCCGCTCGGCATACCTGTTGAAGCGCCACGCGTCGTTGTGCAGGGTGATGCGACGCCAGGTCGTGCGTTTTTCGCCGGGGCTCATCTCGGGCCAGCGCTGGACTTCCTCGAAGGTGCGGCCGCAGCCCTTGCACTGGTCATCGCCCTGGCTCGTCGAACAGATGGCGATGCAGGGGGTGTCGGGCGTCGTGTCGTACCACGCTTTCCACGCGGCATAGGCGGCAGGCGGAAAGCCCTTTTCCTGGGCTTCTTCCTCGTGGTAGTAAATCAGCAACGCATACACCTCGGCCAGCGCGCGCAGCTCGGGTGCGAGCGTGACGCCGTCAGGGGAGGGCTTGCGCTCACGCCAGTAATTGATGGCGGCCTCGATATCGGTGATGTGGATTGCGGCCATGTCTCGCCTGCAGGGGGAGGAGGATGATAGCGCCCCACCCGCACGCACAGCGCCTGAAATCCTGTGCTTTAATCGCGGCACGAAGGGGAGTAGCTCCCGCTTGTTGCCGCACAGGGAGGCGTCCCGCTTCAAGGGCGCCGCGTGCAGCAGGTATCGGCAAAGTCGTCATCACGAAGTGATCCTGATTCATTCAACGGGATCACTTTCGGCTTGCCGGGCACATATCCGCATGATTCCATGCCGAGCAAGACCTTCGACTGCGAACCGGACCGGTTCAGTCGAAGCACGCCCGTGATTCCTTTCGATCACAGCTCCTGCAGACGCACCGGTTCCGGGTTGTTATCGAAGGAACCTGGAGCCTCTTTCTCATGGAATTTTCATCAGCCCCCTGGTGGTCGGCCCTGCTGGCCATCATCCTGATCGACCTCGTCCTGGCGGGCGACAACGCGATCGTCATTGCCCTGGCGGCACGCCAGCTTCCCAAAGACCTGCAGCGAAAAGCCGTCATCTGGGGCACGGTGGGCGCCATCGCCATCCGGACCATCATGACCGTGGGCGTGGTCTGGCTGCTCAAGGTTCCCGGCCTCATGCTGGTCGGTGGCCTGGGCCTGATCTGGATCGCCTACCGCCTGCTCGCCGATACCGGCGGGGAAAAGGAACATGGCGCCGTTGCCACGACGTTCTGGGGCGCCATGAAAACCATCGTCATCGCCGATGCGCTGATGGGCGTGGACAACGTCCTGGGCGTGGCGGGCGCGGCGCAGGGATCGTTCGATCTGGTCGTGATCGGCCTGCTCATCAGCGTACCCATCGTCGTCTTCGGCAGCACGATGGTGCTCAAGCTTGTCGAGCGCTTCCCGGTCATCATCCAGGCCGGTGCGGCAGTCCTTGCCTTCACCGCCGCCAAGATGATCGTGGGCGAGCCGCTGCTGGCCAATGTCTTCGATGAACAATTGCTGCGCTGGGCCACTTATGCTGCGGCTGTTGTCGGCGTTCTCGCCGCAGGCGCCTGGGCTACCCGTACCATGCGACCCACCACCCACTGATGGAAACGGAGCGCACCATGGAAAAAGTCATCGTTTACGTGGATGACGCGGATCACGCGCAGCAGCATCTCGAACCCCTGCTGGCAGCGCGGTCCGGCCGTGCCCCTGGTGCGCAGATGCATTGGGTCCTGGTGGCCTGCGCGCCGCGCATGACACGGCGCATCAGCAAATGGGTCAGCCATAGCGCACGCCAGAACTGGCGGGCGAAGTGGTCGGACAAACTCTTCGCCGCCGTCGCGCCGCAACTGCGCTCAAGCGGTGACGAGGTGTCGATGGAGATGGCCGAGGGGCCCTTGAGCGACCTGGGCCGCAAGCTCATCGCCCAGCACGGTCCCTGCCGGATCATCGACGCCCGTCGCCCGAGGCTGGGTCAGCCGCTGGAGCCGGTCGCGGCCGACAAGCCCGCAATCCGCGGGGGCAAGTGGGACGTGCCCGGCGCCATCACGGGGTTCGCGGCGATGCTGGTGCTGGCCGCCGATTAGCCGCCGGGGCGGTTTGAGCTGTGGCCGGTGTATGCTGGCCGCATGCTGAAACTCATCGTCAAATGGCTTCTCAGCGCCTCGGCGCTGCTGCTGGTGGCCTACGTCTACGACGGCGTGGTCATCACGAGTTTTGGCGCCGCCATGCTGGCGGCGCTTGTCATTGGGCTACTCAATACCTTCGTGCGGCCCATCCTCGTGCTGCTGACCTTGCCCGTCACGGTCGTGACGCTCGGCCTCTTCCTCTTCGTCATCAACGCGCTGATGTTCTGGGCCGCGTCGGGCCTGCTCGACGGCTTCCAGGTGCGCGGCTTTGTTGCGGCGCTCATCGGGTCACTGATCTACACGCTGATCGGCGTGGTGGTCGAATCAGCGCTCGAGAGCCTGTTCTCGAAGAAGTGACTCGACCTGCCGCGCGCGGCTGTCGATGATCGAGGCCTCGATGTGATCGACGCCGCCGCGCCGCGCGATCTCCTGCGCTGAGCGAAACCGGTCCATCGCCGCCTTGTAGTCGAGGTGCGCAACGCGCGATTCGGCCTCGGCGCGAATCGCGCGCAACGTCTGCCCCTGCGCGGTGTGCGCCGTGGCCAGCACCTGCCAGGCCTGCGCATCTTTCGGATGCAGTGCAACCCACGTCTGGAGTTTTTGCGCCGCCTCGGCTGCGCGGCCGCTCACCACCTGCGCCTGCGAGGCAAGGATCAGTTCCGGCCTGCCGGCTGCCGCGCCATCGAGCTGTTGCGCCGCACGGGCCGGATCGCCGGCCTGGAAAGCGATCTCCGCTGTGAGCAGCCTGACCTGGCGCACGGCGGCCGCATCGCCGGCGACCACCGCTGCCAGCCGCGCCGCCACCCGGCTCGCGGCCTGCGGATCGCGAAGTTTTGAATGGGCGAGCGCGGCTGCGTAGAGCCCGCCAGCCTGGCGCGCGCGCCCTGATGACGCAAACGAGGACGACTCCGATTCGGCGACCAGCCCTCGCAGCGCATCGACGCCGGGGTTGGACATCACGCGCGAGCGACCCACCATGATGGCGTGGATGAGGTCCGGCTCAGGCGCCTGCCCGCGAGTCTTTTCGGGAATCCGCGAACGCATGTCGGCGATGCGCTCGATGTTCATGGGGTGGGTGCGCAAATACGGAAAACTGCCGTTGTCGTTCAGGCGGGAAGCCTGCTGCAGCTTCTCGAACATCCCGACAAAGCCCTGCGGCTCGAAGCCCGCTTGCGTCGCGACGCCCAGGCCGATGCGGTCCGCCTCGCGCTCCATGTCGCGCGAAAAATTCAGGCCCTGCTGCGCTGCCAGCGCCTGGCTGCCCACGATCAGGGCCTGTCCCACATCGGCGTTCTTGCCGGCTGCGATGGCGCCCAGGATCATCGCCGCCATCAGGAGCGGTGCCTGCCGCGACTGCTGCGTCATCATCCGCGAGATGTGCCGCTGGGTCACATGGCTGAGCTCATGGGCCAGCACCGAAGCCAGTTCATCGCGCGTCACGGTCGCGCTCAACAGCCCCAGGTGCAGGCCGAGCCAGCCGCCGGGCAAGGCAAAGGCGTTGATGCTGCGGTCCTTGCCGACCAGAACCTGCCAGGCGAAACGCTCGTCCAGTTCGGGCGAGAGCTCACCGCGGGCCCGTGCGCCAGCCATCAGGCGCGTCCAGATGCCCAGCACGTACTCATCAATGACGGGGTCGTCGATGTAGTCCGGGTCGCGAAAGAGTTCAGCCGCGATCTTCTCGCCGAGCTTGCGTTCGGCGCTCGACGTCATGTCGCTGCCATCGCCCAGCGTGGGAAGCTGCGCGGGCGCGAGGGTCGGCGTTACCAGCAACGCCAGCGCCAGGGACGCGGCGAGGCTGCGGGAACGAAGGAAGCGGGCAGGAAATTTCAATAGGGGTCCAGTGGCACGAAGCCGACGATCGCGAGGCTGCCCTGATCGAGCAGCGCCGTCCAGAAAAGTTTCCGGCTCACCACCGGGATGTAAACAAGCGTGTCGATGGGGCGCCCGGTTTGGGCAACGGCCGCATCGATCGCAGCGGTGTTGGCCGTGTTGCCCGCAAAACGCGTGCGCAGCTGTGACACCGGCCGCGCCGCACTTTGCACCGCACCGCGCGCCTGCTCATACGGAATCCAGAAGTCGGGCCGCGCGCCGATCTGCACGCCCTGCAACGCGGCGACGGTGGCGTTGGCGCTTTCGGTCTGGTCGCGAAAAGGCCGCACGGCAATCAGCGTCGGGCCGCCCAGAGGCGCCAGCTCGATGCCAGCGGGCACTTGGTCAAGCAGATCTTCCGGCACATCGACGCCGTGGACCACGCGGAATCGGTCGATCTCGAACACCAGATGCACCGGCCGCGCAACGGAGACGGTCCACAGGCCGTAGACCAGCGCCAGCATTTGCAGCACCCCGACAAACGCCAGGTCGCGCCGCAGCTCGGCACGGGGCTTGGCCCGGTTGAAGACGGCAAACGTGATGAGCGGGCCCAGGATCACGTCCACCGTGACCAGGATCAGGAAGAGTTCGCGTCCGCCGGATATTTCGCGGTAGGGATACGGATACCAGACCGCGAACACGAGCGCCGCGGCGGCAAGGGCGATGACGAGACTGATTGCGAGGTGGATGCCGGCGGCACGCACCCTGTCGTTCCAGTTGACCATGGCCCGTATGATGCGCGAACTTGATGTCGCTCGCGTAAACATGACTGCTTCCAACCCGCTCACCCATTTCGACGCACAAGGCCAGGCCCATATGGTCGATGTCGGGGACAAGGCGTCCACCAAGCGGATTGCCGTTGCCGCCGGCCGCATCGAGATGCTGCCCGCGACGCTCGCGCTGATCGAATCTGGGACCGCAAAAAAGGGTGACGTGCTGGGCATCGCGCGAATCGCCGGCATCCAGGCCGCCAAGAAGACCAGCGACCTGATTCCACTGTGCCATCCGCTGCCCCTGACGCATGTCGCCATCGAGTTTGAGATTCATCGCTCGGAAAACGGCGGCGCTGCGGGTGTCGCTTGCAAGGTGACAGCGGAAACGGTGGGCCAAACCGGCGTGGAGATGGAAGCGCTCACCGCTGTCCAGATCGCCCTGCTCACGATCTACGACATGTGCAAAGCCGTCGACCGCGGCATGACGATCAACGGCGTGAAGCTGCTGGAAAAGCAGGGTGGGAAGTCGGGGCACTGGGTGGCGGGGTAGGCCGAACGCCAGCAGTCCCCTAAACCAGCCCGAACCTCACGGCAATTGCGGCGCTCCACACGCAGGCAGCCAGCACAAGCGACAGAAACACCGCAGCGCTCCCGAGATCCTTCGCCCGCCCCGAGAGTTCATGCCATTCGGGGCCGATGCGGTCCACCGTCACTTCGATGGCTGTGTTGAGCAGTTCGACGATCAAGACCAACGCCACGGTCGCAGCCAGCACCGCAGACTCGACCCATGACCGGCCTATCCAGAGGCTCGCCGGCACCAGCACGATCGCCAGGATCGCCTCCAGCCGAAAGGCCGGCTCACCCCACGCGCGGCGCAAACCGCTGAACGAATAGCCGGTGGCGTGCATCACGCGATTGAAGCCGGTGCGCAGCTTTTGCGGGTTGGCAAACGATTCGATGGGGTCGCTCATACGTGGTTCGTGGCTACTTCTTCGCCTTCACCCAGGCCTCGTACGCATCCGGAAACGCGGCGCGAAGCCGGGCCAGGTGCAAGACCATCTCGTCGTCGCGACCCATCAGTGTTCCGCTCTCGATCAGCTTTTCGATGACACGCGGCTCGGGCGAGTAGTGCAGCGCAGTCTGCGCCGTTTCGTACGTCCACTCCTTGTTGCCCAAGGTGAGCGGCGTGAGCGTCAGTTCCGCGAATCGCACCTGGCTGCGAAACAGCCACGAGTTGCGCACCAGCGGGAGCGGGTCGTCGCGCAGGTAGCTGTCTCGAGCCTCCGGCGCGGTGTACACCTGGCTCACGCGGCGGTAGTCCCAGGCGGCGTAGATACACCCCGCAATCGCGACGATCGCCAGCACGGGTGCAAACGCTGGCGCAAACGCGCGTGAGTCAGTCGGTGACCGGTCGCGCCCTGCGTCATGGCCGTCGTCATCCCCATCCTGCAATGCAAGGCGCGGTGCAATCAGCAACCCCAACGCAAGGCCGCCTGCAATCTGGAACGGCCCATACCAGAGCGGATATTCCAGCAGGCTGTGAAGCCCCAACACGGCCAGCACGGCCCAGGCCATTTGCCGTGCGCCATCGGCTTCCTTCCAGGGCTGCGCGCGCAGCACGGCCCCGATGATTGCAAGGCAGGCCAGCACCGCCGCAGGCACGCCCAGCTCCACGGCCAGGTGCAGAGGCAGGCTGTGCGCGTTGTCCAGGATGTCGCAAAAGCGCGCGCCCTCGTAGAGCGTCATGTAGTGCGCATAGTCCAGCTCGCCCCAGCCCCAGCCGGTCCACGGCTTTTGCGAGATGAGGTGCAGCACGTTCGACCACAGCACCGCGCGGCTGCTGCACGAATCCACCGACGCAACGCGCTCCCACAGCCGGTTGCCCGGCGAGCCGCTGGCCGCATCCAGCAGCCAGGGCAATGCAAACGCGGCGATCGCATACGCGGCGAACGCCACGAGCCACAACTGCACACGGGCCTTGCGTTCGCCGGGCCAGATGCAAGCCAGCACGGCCAGGCCGATCATCTCTGCGATGCCGGTGCGCGACGTCGTGGCTGCGTTACCGACTGCAAGCCACGCGATGACCGCGAACGCCTGCCAGCGTGTGAGGTGCTGCGGCCGCAACCAGAACAAGGTCGCCATGCCGATCACCGTGAGCGATGCGAACTGGTTGCGCTGGCGCAGGTTGCCGTAGGCTTCGCCTGCAGTCGTCCCGCTGAAAAATGGGGCGAAGCGATCCGAAAAGCCGAAGTACTGGACCAGCGCAATGGCGGTGCTGATGGCCGCTGCGGCGAGCCAGGCCCACGCCACGGCACGCATGAATGAGTCGTCGTCGGAGCCCGCGCTTGCGATGCTCGCAGCCATGAAGACCAGCAGGCAGGCGGCTGCCAGCGCGACCGTATCGGCATTGACGCCGCTGCGCAAAATCGCCCACAGCGCAAATACCACCAGCGCACCGCTGACACCCCATCCGGGCGAGCGCGAGCGCGAAATTCCATAGGCCGCTGCCCCGCAAAGCGCGCTCAGAAGCCATGGCTCGACGGAGGTGGATGGGCCTCCTGCGCGCGATGAAAGCCAGGGGATGACCAGCAGGAGAAAGAGTGCGATCGGCCCCAATCGCATCCAGGGAACGCCGGTCATGGCTGCAACGCGATGCTGTCCACATCGCGCGGGTTGCGTTGCCAGAGGTCCCACCCCTGTTCGACGCACAGGGCGAAGCGGCGGGTGAATTGCGCTTCGCTGAACTGCTCGGCCCACTCGCGACAGGCATGGGGGTCGAACACAGCACCGGCCGCCTCAAAATCTTCCACCGCCCGCACCAGGCTTGCCGCCGTCTGTTCACGGAAGAACAGGCCGGTCGGCGCGCGGATGCCGTCGCCCTGCCCACGGACAGTCTCCAGCGAGCCCCCGGCGCCGTAAGCGATCACCGGGGTTCCGCAGGCTTGCGCCTCGACCGGCGAAATGCCGAAGTCCTCGTGCGCCGCAAAGATGAAAGCACGCGCCGCGCGCAAATGCTGGTGCACCGACTCGTCGTCCTGCCTGCCGAGCAGCGTCACGTTGGGCGGACATTTAGCGCGCAGCGCCGGCATGTCGGGACCATCGCCGATCACGATGAGCTTGCGCGACGGCATCGCACGGAATGCCTCCACGATCATGTCGATGCGCTTGTACGAAACCAGGCGCGAGACCGTCACGTAGTGATCCTGCTTGCGCGTCTCGACCTGGTAGAGATGCGTGCGCACCGGCGGATACACCACCCGCGCGGGTCGCCGATAGCAGCGCCAGACTCGCGCCTGCACGTGCTTCGAGATCGCCATGAACAGATCGACGTTGTTGGCCGTTTGCCGGTCCCAGCGGCGCAGGCGATGGAACATGTAGCGCGCCATCAAGGACTTCACGCCCTTGTCGAGCTTGTAGTCGCGCAGGTATTGGTGATGCAGGTCCCAGGCATATCGCATCGGTGAGTACACATAGCTCGCATGGAACTGGTCGGCTCGCGTCAACACGCCTTTGGCGAAGGCGTGCGAGCTCGAAATGATCATCTGCGCGTCGCTGAGGTCATGTGTTTCGACGGCAAGCGCAGTGACGGGCAGGTAGTTCCAGAATTTCGTCCGCACCGCTGGTGCACGCTGCAGGAAAGTCGTGCTGATCTGGCGCGACCCCATGCGCTCGCGGTCAGCGCGCGAGAGATAGTCGATCGTCGCGTAGGCGCGCGCCTGCGGGTAGGCCTGAAGGATCAGGCGAAAGCAGTCTTCGGAGCCGCCCCACTCGGTGAGCCACTCGTGGACACAGGCCACCGCACGAGGCGATGGATCGCTCGCGCGCGGTTGCCCATCATTCACGCTCGACACGCCTCATGTCGGCATCGACCATCATCGCGATGAGTTGCTCCAGCGTGGTCGTCGCCCGCCATCCGAGCTTTTCCATCGCCTTGGCAGGGTTGCCGAGCAGCACTTCGACTTCGGCGGGGCGGAAGAATTGCGGGTCGATCTCGACGTGATCTTCATAGTTCATGCCCAGGTGCGAAAACGCGATGCGGCACATCTCGCGCACCGTGGCCGTGCGGCCCGTCGCGATCACGAAGTCATCTGCCTGCGCCTGCTGCAGAATGAGCCACATCGCCTCGACGTAGTCACCGGCGAAGCCCCAGTCGCGCTTGGCGTCGATGTTGCCCAGCTTGAGGCCCTTTTGCCGGCCCTGCTTGATGCGCGCGGCTGCGTCGGTCACCTTGCGCGTGACGAACTCGATGCCGCGCAATGGCGACTCGTGGTTGAACAGGATGCCGCTCGATGCGTGCAGACCGAAACTCTCGCGGTGATTCACCGTCATCCAGTGCGCGTAGAGCTTGGCGCAGCCATAGGGACTGCGCGGATAGAACGGCGTGGTCTCGCTTTGCATCGGCTCACGGATCAGGCCGTACATCTCGCTGGTGCTGGCCTGGTAGAAGCGCGCCTTCGGGTTGACGATGCGGATCGCTTCGAGCACGTTGACCGCGCCCAGCCCGGTGACCTGGCCGGTGAGCAACGGCTGCGACCACGAGGTGCCGACGAAGCTTTGCGCGGCGAGGTTGTAGATCTCGTCAGCTGCCGATCCCTGCACGATACGGATCACCGACGACAGGTCGGAAACATCGCCGTCCCACAGGCGCACGCCGTCGAGCACGCCCAGTTCGCGCAGTCGCCACAGGGTGTCGGTGGAGCGCCGGGCGACGACGCCATGCACGGCGTAGCCTTTGCCCAGCAGAAGTCGCGCGAGGTACGCACCGTCCTGTCCGGTGATGCCGGTGATAAGCGCAGTCTTCGTCATGGGGTTGAGGCCTTTTCGTCGCAGTGTGCAAGGATGTCGCGTAATGTCTGGGGCAGTTCAATGCGCGGCTCCCAGCCGGTGTGCGCACGAAGTTTGGCGAAGCTTCCGAGCATGCGCCGCTGCTCGGACGGTCGCAGGCGTTGTGGATCGATCGCTATGTCCATGCGCACGCCACCCGCGTCGAACAGGGCTTCGATGATGTCGCCCAGGCTGCGCTCCACGCCGGAGCAGACGTTGTAGGCTTCGCCATTGACGCCTGATTCCAGCAGCGCCAGGTAAGCGCGCACGATATCGCGAACGTCGGTGAAATCGCGTGTGGCGGTGATGTCGCCCACCCGCAACTGCGAGGAGCCCGACGCGCCCGCCACCCCGGCTGCTGATTTGCGCCGGTACGCAGCGACCTGGCTGGCGAAGTCCGCAATGGCGAACTGCTTGCTCTGGCCCGGGCCGATGTGGTTGAAGGGCCGCGCCATCACGATCTCGAAAGGCCCCGACTGGCTCCATTGATAGCAGAGCGCTTCGGCAGCAACCTTGCTGACGCCATAGGGATTGCGCGGGCGCAGGGGCACGTCTTCGGTGACCGGGAGCAACTCCTGCCTGACGCTGCCGTACACATCGCCTGACCCGACAAAGAGCATGCGCCCCTGAAAGCCCGCATCGCGCAGCGCGCGCAACAGGTTCAGCGTGCCGGTGAAGTTGACCCTGTACGTCTCGTCGGCATCGTCGATGGAGAGCGCAACCGAGCTTTGCGCGGCCAGGTGAATCACGGCCTTCGGTTGCAGGCTGCGTACCGCCGCCAGCACGGCTGCAGGATCGCGCAGGTCCACCGGCTTGCCGTCCAGGCACAGGTCTGCCGCCTGCGCCTGTTGCGACAGATGAGAGCCGACAAAGCCAGTCAGGCCGGTAACAAGTAGCGCGGTCACTCGGTGAGTCTCAGGGGCGTGCGGGTTGGTGGTCGGGGCAATAATAACTGCCGCATCTGCTGGCTTGCGGCAATGCGGGGCCGGTCCATAATCGGCGCAGCTTTCCACCGCACGCCCAATGATCACGCATCCGACACCGAAACGTGACGACGCGCCCGCCCGGAGGCCGGCATGAAAGCCGTCATCCTCGCCGGCGGCCTCGGCACCCGCATCAGTGAAGAGTCGCACCTCAAGCCCAAGCCCATGATCGAGATCGGCGGCAAGCCGATCCTGTGGCACATCATGAAGATCTATTCCCACCACGGGATCAACGACTTCGTCATCTGCCTGGGCTACCGCGGCTATGCGATCAAGGAGTACTTCGCCAATTACTTCCTGCACACGTCGGACGTGACCTTCGACATGAGCCAGAACCAGATGGAAGTGCATGTGCGCCATGCCGAGCCCTGGCGCGTGACGCTGGTCGATACCGGCGTGGACACGCTCACGGGCGGCCGGCTGGCGCGGGTGCGCCGCTACCTGGGCGATGAGACGTTCTGTTTCACTTACGGCGACGGTGTGGCCGACCTCGATGTGCGCGCGACCATAGCCTTCCATCGCAGCCACGGCCGCAAGGCCACCGTCACGGCCATACAGCCGCCCGGCCGCTATGGCGCGCTGGGCATGGAGGGCGATGCCGTCCGCCAGTTCCAGGAAAAGCCCGCAGGCGACGGCTCGTGGATCAATGGCGGCTTCTTCGTGCTGGAACCCGGCGTCTTCGACCACATCGAGGGCGACCAGACCAGCTGGGAAAGCGAGCCGCTGCAGGCGCTGGCCCAGCACGACCAGCTGCGCGCCTTCCGGCACGGTGGCTTCTGGCAGGCGATGGACACCCTTCGCGACAAGAACCAGCTCGAAGAACTGTGGCAAGGCAACCCACCATGGAAGGTGTGGACCTGACATGTTCGGCGGTTGTTACAGCGGCAAACGCGTTCTGGTCACCGGGCACACCGGCTTCAAGGGAAGCTGGCTGTCGCTCTGGCTGGGCACCCTCGGCGCGCAAGTCAGCGGCCTGGCCCTGGCGCCATCGAGCACGCCCAATCATTGGGATTTGCTAGGGCTTGGCATCGACGACCGGCGCGGCGACATCCGCGACGCCGACCTGGTGCTCCGGACGGTGAACGAGCTGCAGCCGGACATCATCTTTCACCTGGCGGCGCAGTCACTGGTGAGGCCGTCGTACCAGGACGCGCTCGGCACCTGGGCCAGCAACGTCATGGGCACGGCGCATGTGCTGGAAGCGTGTCGGCACGTCAAAAGTGTGCGTGCGATCGTCGCCGTCACATCGGACAAATGCTACGAGAACCGCGAGACGCACGAGCCGTATCGAGAGACCGACGCCCTGGGCGGTCATGACCCGTACAGCGCTTCGAAGGCGGGCGCGGAACTGGTGGCCGCAAGCTACCGGCGATCGTATTTTCATGAGGCGGGGGCCCCGCTACTGGCGACTGCGCGTGCGGGCAACGTGGTGGGAGGCGGTGACTGGTCGCTGGACCGGCTGCTGCCCGACCTGGTGCGCGCCATCGGTGCTGGCGCAGCGCTTGAAATCCGCGCGCCGCGCGCAACGCGTCCGTGGCAACACGTGCTCGATTCGCTGTCGGGGTACCTGCTGGTCGGGCAGCAATTGCTGGAAGGCCGCGCGCAGGTCGCAAGCGCCTGGAATTTCGGCCCTGCGTCCACCGACATCTGCAGCGTCGAGGCCGTGCTCGGCAAGCTCAAGCCCCACTGGCCCGAACTCGACTGGAAGCTCAGCGCGCAGGCACATCCGCACGAAGCCGCCTTGCTGCAGCTCGATAGCACCAAGGCGCACGATCAACTCGGCTGGTCTCCGGCCTGGGGGCTGGACGAGGCGCTCGAAGCCACATCGGCCTGGTATCGAACGTTCATGAACGAGCAGCGCCTCATCAGCCACGAACAGCTCGCCGCCTACACCGTCGCCGCACGCGCCAAGGGACTCGCATGGGCGCAATGAACACCACGGCGACCGGTATTGAAGGCGTGATGCTGGTAGAGACGCAGCGCCGCACCGATGCGCGTGGCAGCTTCGCCAGGCTCTTTTGCGAAGATGAGTTGGGCGCCGTGCTCGGTGGTCGTCGAATCATGCAGATCAACCACTCCGTCACCGCCGAACGCGGCTGCGTGCGCGGGCTGCATTACCAGCGGGCGCCGCACGCCGAGATGAAGCTCGTGCGTTGCCTCAAGGGACGCGTCTGGGATGTCGCCGTGGACCTGCGAGCCGGCTCGCCCACGTTCGGAAAGTGGCATGCACAAGAGCTGACGGCGGTCAACGACCGGATGCTCGTGATCCCCGAGGGTTGCGCGCACGGCTTCCAGGTCCTGGAGGCAGGCAGCGAACTGCTGTACCTGCACACCGCAGCCTATGCGCCCGATGCCGAAGGTGGCGTCGATTGCCGCGACCCATCGCTGGCGATCGCCTGGCCGCTTGCGGTGAGCGGCCTGTCGGATCGGGACGCGCGGCTCGCACCGCTCGCAGCAGATTTCAAGGGACTGCCTTCATGAACTGCCGCCACTGCGCTCACGCCCTGGAACATGTGTTCCTCGACCTGGGCTTCGCGCCGCCATCCAATGCTTACCTGACCGCCGACAAGCTCAACCAGCCCGAACGCAACTTCCCGCTGCGCCTGTTTGTCTGCGCCCACTGCTGGCTCGTGCAGACCGACGATTACGCGGATGCGGGCGAGCTGTTCGACAGCGACTACGCGTACTTCTCCTCCACCTCGCGCACCTGGGTCGAGCACGCAGCCGCGTATTCACGAATGATCACGCAGCGGCTTGGACTTGACGCACATAGCCACGTCATCGAGATCGCGGCCAATGACGGATATCTGCTGAAGAATTTTGTGGCAGCGGGCATCCCTTGCCTGGGCATCGAACCGACCGACAGCACGGCCGACGCGGCGCAGGCCCTCGGTGTGCCGGTGCTGCGCGAATTCTTCGGCGCCGCCCTCGCAGCCACGCTGGTTGAACAGGGCCGCACAGCCGACCTCGTCATCGGGAACAACGTCTTTGCGCATGTGCCGGACATCAATGACTTCACCGCCGGCATGAAGCGGGTGCTCAAGCCCGGCGGCACGATCACGCTGGAGTTTCCGCACCTGATGCGCCTGGTCGAGCAGACCCAGTTCGACACGGTCTATCACGAGCACTTCTCGTATCTTTCGCTGCACACGACCTGTTCGATCTTTGCGGCTGCAGGCCTGCGCGTGTTCGATGTTGAAGAGCTGCCCACGCATGGCGGCAGCTTGCGCGTCTACGGTTGCCATGAGGACGACGAACGCTCCCAAACTGCCGCCGTCCGGTCCGTGCTCGAAGCCGAAGCACGAAGCGGCCTGCGCGATCTCGCCACCTACAGCGCGTTTCAGGCCAGGGCCGATGCAGTCAAGGACGCATTGCTTGTTTTCCTGATCGAGCAGAAGCGCCAGGGCAAACGGGTCGCGGCCTACGGCGCTGCCGCCAAGGGCAACACGCTCCTGAACTATGCAGGCGTGAAAAAGGATCTGGTCAGCTTCATCTGCGACGCGGCGCCTTCGAAGCAGGGCAAGTTCACGCCGGGCGCGCACATACCCATCGTTGCGCCTTCGATGCTCGAGAGCGAGAAGCCCGACATCGTGCTGATATTGCCGTGGAACATTGCCGCGGAGGTGACGACGCAACTGTCATTTGTGCGAGATTGGGGCGGACGCTTCTTCGCAGCGATTCCCGAAATGAGGGAACTGTGATGGGGGCGCTGTGATGAGGGATGTGCCTTGAAGATCCTCATGACCGGCGCAACCGGATTCGTCGGCCGGCATTTGCTGGCCGAGTTAGTGGCGCGCGGCCACACAGTCACCGCCCTCACGCGCAAAGATCCCGGCAGCACGGGCGATCCGCGCGTGCAGTGGGTCGTTCATGACATCGAGTCGGGCGACTCCCACGCCGGGCTTGCAGACCATGACGCACTCGCGCATCTCGCGTGGCCCGATCTGCCCCACTACAAGCTCGCGAGTCACGTCGAACGCACCCTGCCTGCGCATTGCAGGTTCATTCGCGGCCTGGTCGAGCGTGGGCTCGGACAGGTCATGGTCACCGGTACCTGCCTCGAATACGGCGTGCGGGAGGGGTGCCTCTGCGAAACGATGGAGCCGCAGCCGACGCTCCCCTATGCGGCTGCCAAGGACGGCCTTCGCAAGTACCTTGAATCCTTGCAGGGCGAGCATGACTTCGCCTTGCAATGGGCACGCCTGTTCTACATGTTCGGCCCCGGCCAGAACCCGCGCAGCCTGCTCGCGCTGGTGGACCAGGCCATCGCCGATGGGCAGGAATCGATCGACATGTCGGGCGGCGAACAATTGCGCGACTACCTGCCGGTGCAAGCGGTCGCGCGCAATCTGGCGAACCTGCTGGAGCAACCCGAATTGACGGGCGTGACCAACATCTGCAGCGGCCGTCCGGTTTCGGTGCGCAGCCTCGTTGAAGAACACATCAGGCAGGCCGGGTCATCCCTGCGCATGAACCTGGGCGTGCTGCCCTACCCGCCCTACGAAGCCATGGCATTCTGGGGCGATGCCACACGCCTTTCATCGCTGGATGCGAGCGCATCATGAGCCGCCTCCTGTTTGAAGCCCACGGCCTGCCCGCGCTGCAAAACCGGGTGTACGCCACGCGCGAACAGGCGACGGCCTGCACGGTCGGGGATGTACGCCTCGTGCAGGACGAAGTGACGGGACTCGTGTTCAACGAGGCCTTCGATCCGGCGCTGCTCACCTACGACGAGGACTACCAGAACGAGCAGGCGCACTCGCCGACATTCCAGCGCCACCTCGATGAAGTGATGGCACTGCTGTTGCCTCACATGGGCCACACGAGCGTGCTCGAAGTGGGCTGCGGCAAGGGGTACTTCCTGGACCGCATGCGCGCCAGGGGCTGGAACGCCGTCGGCGTCGATCCTGCGTATGAAGGCGCCAGTGCGCATGTGGTGAAGGCGGCTTTCGATGCGAGCCTGGGCCTGTCCGGCGAAGGCATCGTGCTGCGCCATGTGCTGGAGCACATCCGCAATCCGCTTGATTTCCTGGCGTCGATCGCGCGGGCCAACGGCGGCAAGGGCCTGATCTACATCGAGGTGCCCTGCCTGGACTGGATCGCAGGCAACCGGGCCTGGTTCGACATCTTCTACGAGCACGTCAACTACTTCCGGCTGCGCGACCTGCAGGCGATGTTCTCCAACGTGCTGGCGAGCGGGCGGCTCTTTGGCGGCCAGTACATCTATTTGATTGCCGACCTCTCGACCTTGCGCGCCCCGCCACCCGAACGGGTGGCCCCGTTCGAGATGCCGGCCGATTTTCTGGATGGCGTGACCGCCTGCCGCGAGCAGGCTGCCGCACACCAGGGGTCACGAGCGGCATGGGGCGGCTCTTCCAAGGGCGTGATCTTTTGCAGCTACCTCGCCCGGCAGGGCCAGCTGCTCGACGCCGTCATCGACATCAACACCGCCAAGCAGGGCCGCTTCGTGGCGGTCACCGGCATCCCCATCGTCTCGCCCGAAACGGCGCTGCAGTTGCTGGAGCCGGGTGCGCTGGTGTTCGTGATGAATCCCAATTATTTCGACGAGATCGTGGCGCAGTCGCGCTCGCGGTTCCACTACGCAAGGGTTTGATGCCATGAGTTTCGAAGACGAAGTCAGCGCGCGTATCGCCGCCAATGCAAAAAATGCCCCTCTGCGCGCAGCGGGCCGCGCGTTCATGGAGGCATCGATTGCTGCCGGCTACTCGTACAACTTTCATTGGCTGTCGAGGCCGGTGATCCAGTATCCGCAGGACATGGTCGCGATGCAGGAGCTGATCTGGAAGGTGCAGCCCGACCTGATCATCGAGGCCGGCATCGCGCACGGCGGTTCGCTGATCCTCAGTGCTTCCATGCTCGCCATGATCGACTACTGCGAAGCCGTGACCGAGCGCCGGGTGCTCGATCCGCGCGCGACGCGGCGCCGGGTGCTGGGGCTGGACATCGACATCCGCGCGCACAACCGCGAAGCGATCGAGCGGCATCCGCTGTCGCATCGCATCGACATGATCGAAGGCTCGTCCATCGCGCCGGAGATCATCGCGCAGGTGACCGCTGCAGCGAAGGGCCATGCGAAGGTGATGGTGTTCCTCGATTCCAACCACACGCACGACCATGTGCTGGCCGAACTCGAGGCCTATGCGCCGCTGACGTCGCCCGGCAGCTACTGCTGCGTCTTCGATACCGTGGTCGAAGACCTGCCGCAAGGCTCGTACCCTGAGCGCCCGTGGGATAAGGGCAACAACCCGAAAACGGCCGTGCACGAATACCTGCGCCGTCTCCAGTCGCCTGGCCGCGTGGCGGCAGACGGCGCGCCCTTGCATCTGCGCATCGATACCCGGGTGCAGGACCAACTTCTTGTGACAGTCGCACCGGATGGCTATCTGGAGCGGATCGCTTAACATCCGTCGCATGGCGAACATAGGCTTCAACCACGACCTGTCCTGGGACGCGGCGCGCGATCAGCTCTTTGGCGGCGACCTGCTGGTGTACAGCCGCCGCGAATCGACGCTGGCCCTGGCTGCTCACGCATACGCGATGGCGCAGGAGGCGCTCGGGCCCCAACCCGAACGCGCCCAGTTCGAGCTGAGCGTCGAGGAATTCATCCAGCGGGTCGGCCCGCTCAAGTCCAGGTTCACCAATGACGCAGTCACCAAGACCCTGGTGCGCGACGTTCTCGTTTCGTTCGGCTGCGACCTGGACGACACCTACTTCGACGTGCCGCGCCTGCGCGTCGTGCCTCATGGCGGCTACCTGTCATCGGGCGTGAGTTATGCCTACAAGGCGCACCGCGACATCTGGTATTCGAGCCCGACGGCGCAGGTGAACTGGTGGATGCCGGTGCTGGACGTGACACCGCAAAGAGCGATGTCGATGCTGCCCGGCTACTGGGCCAGGCCGCTTGCCAACAGCTCGTCGCAGTTCGACTATGCCGAGTGGTGCCAGGTCGGCAGGCAGCTGGCAACCGAGCAGGGCAAGGTCGATACGCGCAAGCACCCGCTGCCGCAGGAGCCCGTCGATCTTGAAAGCGAAGTGCGCATCGCCGGCACGCGTGGCGACATGCTGCTGTTTTCAGCCGCGCAACTGCACGCCACGGCGCCTAACGATTCCGGCGTCACCCGCTTCAGCATCGACTTCCGCACGGTGAGCCTTTCGGACCTGCGCAGCGGCAAGGGCGCACCCAACATCGACAACAAGGCGACCGGCACGACGCTGGGCGACTTCCTGCGCTCGCGCGACTTCCAGCCGATTCCACAGGAAAACCTGCAAGGCGTGGCCGCATGAACGACACCAGCAAGAGCGAGACAGGAAAAAGCGAAGCCGACAAGGGCGAAATCTCGCCCACGATGCACGACCCGCGTACGCAGGCCCAGTGGGACTACGCATCGCGCCAGGCGCTGGAGTCGTACTTCAACGAAGGGGCAGGCTCGGCGACCGAGAAGCTGGAGAACTTCGCCAAGTACGTGCCGCGCCAGAATCTCGCGCGTTTTCTGGCACGTTACGAGATCTTCAAGCTGATCGAGGACGTGCAGGGCTCCATCGTCGAATGCGGCGTGCTGTTCGGCGGCGGCCTCATGAGTTTTGCCAAGCTGAGCACGATCCTGGAGCCGTACAACTTCCAGCGGCGCATCGTCGGCTTCGACAGCTTCACCGGCTTTCCGAGCATCGCCGAGGCCGACCTGCGCGGCCTGCCCGATCGCAAGTCGGCGCACCTCAAGCAAAGCGGCTTCGCAGCCGAAGGCGCGTATGAAGACATACAGCGCGCCATCGAGCTGTACAACATCAGCCGTCCGCTGAACCACTTCCCCAAGGTGCAGATCGTCAAGGGCGACTTCGCGCAGACCTCGGCGCAGTTCCTGCGCGACCATCCGCATTTCGTGGTGAGTTGCCTCTACCTCGATTTCGACATCTACGAGCCGACCAAGGTGGCGCTGGAGCAGTTCCTGCCGCGCATGCCCAAGGGTTCGGTGCTGGTGTTCGACGAGCTGAACGAAGAGGCGTTTCCCGGCGAAACCATCGCCGTGATGGAAAGCCTGAACCTCAACACGCTGCGCGTGCGCCGATTCGACTTCGAGCCCCGCATCTCCTACGCCGTCATCGGCGACTAGCGGCGCGGCAGCCCCGCGCGAGGCCCTGCATTTGTCCGTCCAGCGCAATCTCGTCGCCAACTACATCGCGCAGGCCTGGACGGCCCTCATGGGGCTGGCGTTCATCCCAGCCTACATCCACCTGCTCGGGATGGAGGCGTACGGCCTCATCGGATTCTTTGCGCTGCTGCAAGCGTGGCTGCTGCTGCTGGACATGGGCATGTCGTTCGTTCTCAATCGCGAGATGGCGCGGTTCAGCGCAGGCGCGCACGATGCGCAGTCGATTCGCAATCTGCTGCGCAGCGTCGAATACGTTGCCCTGGTGGTTGCGGCCCTCATCGCACTGGTCGTGATGCAAGCGTCGGGCTGGCTCGCAACGGGATGGTTGCGAGCGCAGACGCTGGCACCGGGCGTGGTGACGGAAGCAATCGCGGTGATGGGGTTCGTGGTCGCCGCGCGGCTGGTCGAAAGCCTGTATCACGGCGCGATCCTGGGCTTGCAACGGCAAGTGTGGCTGGCCATCGCGAACTCCATGCTGGTGACGCTTCGCTGGGCCGGCGCGCTGGGCGTCCTGATGTGGGTGGATGGCAGCATCCGCGCGTTCTTCCTGTGGCAAGGCGCAGTCTCGCTGCTCGCCATCGTCGTTTTCGCGGTCGCGCTGTATCGGCAGTTGCCCAAGGCCGGCAGGCCGGCAACGTTCTCGGTTGAATCACTGCGCGGCCTGTGGCGTTTTGCGGCGGGCCTGGTCGCGTCCACTGCGCTTGCACTGCTGCTGACGCAGGTCGACAAGATCCTGCTGTCGAAACTGCTCAGCCTCGAATCGTTCGGGGTCTATGCGCTCGCGGGCGTGGTGGCGACGGCGCTGCTGCAACTGGTGACGCCGGTGACACAGGCCTACTACCCACGCCTCACGGCCCTGCTCACGTCGGGCGATGAGCCGGGGCTTGTTCGCGCCTATCACGAGGGCGCGCAGATCGTCTGTGCGCTGATGGTGCCTGCGGCCTTGCTGCTGATCGTGTTTCCGGCTTCCGTGTTGGGGTTGTGGACCGGCGATGCAGCACTGGCCGAACGTGCGGCGCCGCTGCTGTGCGCCCTGGCGGCGGGAACCATGCTCAACGGCTTCATGAACATGCCCTACATGCTGCAGCTCGCGCATGGCTGGTCGAGCCTGGCGGCGCGAGTCAACGCAGTGGCAGCGCTGGTGCTGGTGCCCGCGCTGCTGTGGGTGACACCGCGTTACGGCGCGCTCGGCGCGGCATGGGTATGGGTCGCGCTCAACGCAGGCTACCTGACCGTCGGCATCGCCTTGATGCATCGCCGGGTCCTGCGAAGCGAGAAGGCCGTCTGGTACTTCGCGGATGTGGCGCTGCCTGCACTGGCGGCCGCTATCGCCACTGTGCTCATGTACGCGGTGAAGCCGAGCGGGCCGTCGGCTATCGTGGAGTTCGTGTGGCTCATGGCGACTGGATTGCTGTCGCTGATGGCATCGATCACCGCGGCGCCACTGCTACGGCAGCGTGTGCTCGCACGCCTGCAGCCGACTCAGTCCAGCAAGGTGATGCCATGACGCAGCCCATCGTGACGATCGGCATGCCGGTCTACAACGCGATCGGCGATATCTGCCGCGTGCTCGACAGCCTGCTGGCGCAGACGCACCGTGATTTTGAACTGCTGATCTCCGACAACGCCTCCACCGACGGCACTTCGCAAATCCTGCAGGACTATGCTGCGCGCGATGCACGCATCCGCCACATTCGCCAGCCAGAAAACATTGGCGCGAATCGCAACTTTCAATACGTGCTGGACCACGCGCAAGGCGAGTTCTTCATGTGGGCGGCAAGCGATGACGTGCGCTCGCCGGACTTTCTGGCAGTGAACCTGGCCTTCCTGCAGGCGCACCCCGATTTCGTCGCTTCGACGTCGCCGGTGCGCTTCGACCATGGCGAATTCCATGAGCGGAACATGGGCGACCGCAGCCTGACCGGGGACGCGCCCGAGCGCCTGATCGGCATGTTCGAAGCGTTCCATGCCAATGGCCGATTCTTTTCGCTGATGCGCCGTGACGCCGTGAGCGATTGCCGCCACCTCTCGCGCTTTTTCCTCGGGGCTGATTGGGCCGTGGTGCTGCACCTTGCAGCACGCGGCAAGATGAATCGGGCGCAGGAAGGCTGGGTCGTGCTGGGCTCGCGCGGGGTCAGTGCAACCCACGACATCTTCGCCATCTTTCGCAAGGGCTGGCGCTCCTGGCTGATGCCCTTCCATGAATTGACAGGCATTGCATGGGGCCTCGCGCGCGGCTACCCGCTCCTGGCGCGACTGAGGCTGGCGACCGGTCTGGCCGTGCTCAATGGCAAGGCTTTCATCGGCCAGTTCATCACCATGGTCCGCCGACGCCGGCCGTGACGGAGCCGAGCGCCCTAGTTTTCCGGGGCTGACGCCAGCAGCTGTTCGATTTGGGCCGCGCACTGACGCGCGCTGTCAGCCCAGGTGAAGGGCTGCATGGGGGCAACCTGTCCCCGCCTGTCATTGAGCGCGTGGTCGACCAGCACGCGAGCCAGCGCACCTGCCGATGTGCGATCGAAGGTGGTGACGCCGCCATCGGCCAGCTCCGCGAACACCGGCAGGTTGCTCGCAATCACCGGGCAACCGCGCGTGCGCGCCTCGACCAGCGGAAGTCCGAAGCCTTCGAAGAGGGAGGGCAGCACCAGCGCGCGGCATTTCTCGTAGAGGGCCACGATCTCGCTATCGGTCGCGTCGTGCACCGTGAGGAGCAAACGCCCTTGCTGTGGATGAACCCGCATCGCCTCGATGAGCTCGGCGCTGTCGGAGGTGGGGCGCCCCGCGATGATGAGACTCAGCTGCGAGCCTTGCGACCACAGCTCTTCGAACGCTTGCAGCAGCAGGCCGTAGTTCTTCTTGGGTTCGAACGAACCCACGGACGCAAAGCACGCGTCAGCGCCATCGAGCACGGAAAGGATTGCTGGGCGGATCGCGCCTGACTGGACTGCCGATGATGGATCGCTGCCCAGGCGGAAATGACCCGCCGGCGGAATCACGACCGGCAAATCGACTTCATGGACCCAGCGGCGCAAGTCGTCCTCCGTCGCCCGCGAAATGCACACGACCGCGTCGCTGCACAGGAGCATCTCTGCGAGCCAGGTGCCGTACAGGCGCGGCACCAGCGGAAAACAGAATTCGGGATGACGCAGTGGCATGAGGTCATACACCAGCAGTACGACTCGCACGCCTTTGGCTTGCGCACGGCGTGCGGCCACCCACGCCGCGTAGTTCCAGGATGCGTCCGCCATCAGCAGCAGATCGCCTGCGGCAAAACGCGCAGGCTCCTGATCGCGCGTCAGGTCGTTGAAGGCCAGCGTGCTCGACCTTTGCCAGAGCGCGCGCAGCAAGCGCCAGGGCGCGATGCGCAGGGCGATCGGCACCAGCCGACGTGCCACCGTGCCCGTGATGAGCCGGAACAGGCGTCCCCTGGGCTGTGCCGGCGTTGGACTGGCTGATGCTGCCGTCGCTATGGGGCGCTTCGATACGGGTTCGAAATCAACCCGCCTGAATCCCGACGAATGAAAGGCCACGGCTTCACAGTCGCGCCCTGCAGCGCGCAGTTCACCCAGCAGACGGCGCACCGTGCGCGTGATGCCGATGTCCGAGCCCGCTTGCGTGCGGGTGTAGCTGACGTCCACCCACCAGGTCAAATCTCTTTCTCCCAGGGCAGCCCTGACCGGCCGCGTATCGCGTTGCAATCCATCTTGAATCCGGGCGCCAGCACTTCGTCGACGGTGCCGACACGGGCGGGATTGAGCGCGCGCCAGTATTTGTAGAGCACGGTTCCGTCATCGAGCACGTAGGCTTTGGTGTCCGAGCTTCCGTAGCCGCGCGCAACGCCATCGCCTACTCGGGAACTCACGCCCTGGCCCGGAGGAAAGATGCGCGGACACGCGCTTTCGAGCTTGCCGAACACACGCGCAGCGAGTTCGTTTTCAGGCTGCGTGGATGTGCGAGGCGGGCGCTCGACGGGGTATTCGAGGTCGCAGATCCACATGCCGTACTTTGCGAGTTCGGACGCAGAAATCTCGTCGTACTTGCTCGTCGCCATCGCGGCCATGGTGCGCGACAGGACCACCTTGCAGCGCTGGCTGGCAACGAGCCGCATGCCGTGGCGGCCGACCAGCCGGTTGATTTCGTTGCGCATCGCGTCGGTGGGCTGACCATCGGGCTGCCTGAACATGGGCACCGTGGGCGCCACCACTTTCAGCGGCAGTGCATCGCGCTGGACGCGTTGCAGGAACGCCTGCGCGCGGCGGTCGTCGATATTGATTTCGGGCTCACCGGTGAGGCTCGCGATGTTCATCCAGCGCGAGCCCGGCGCGAACATGGGCGCAATCAGCGAATAGGAGATGCTGGTGATGGTGATGTAGGCGGCGCTCTTGTTGCGCTCTTGTTCGCCCAGCGCCAGATCGAAGTACGGCTTTGACCAGAAAGCCAGCGGCCAGCGGCCCCAGGGGTTGCTTTGCGCGATCACCATGACTTGCGCGACTATCACGATCAATGCGGCGCAAACGCGGAACCCGGCAGTCATCGGTAACCGGTGAATGAGAGCAATGCACAGCGGCCCCGCCAGAAGCAGCACCGCGATGAAGTAGCGACCGTTGCCGGTGGTGGCGAGCCACGGGATGAAGGCCAGCCAGGTGAAGGCGATCAGCAGCCACGTCGGCGAAAACCCAGGCGCGGGCCGCCGGCGAATGGCAATCACGGCCGTCACCACCATCAGCACGATCAGGATGGCGAACCGCAGGTCGGGCGCGAGGATTTCGATGTACAGCCCCGCATCGGGCACCGCCATGGAGATCGGCCGCCAGATCGCATCGCGCAGCGTGTCGGGGACGAAGCGGTTCATGGCGCCCAGCCCAGCATGGCTCGCAGCGGCATGAACGCAGCGTCGTAGAAGGGGTAGATCGGGTTGCCGTAGCGCGCCCAGAGCTGCCAGCCCCAATGGCCGTACGCCATCAGGCATCCGGCCAGAGTGCAGACGCAAGCCAGCGCCGTGTTGGTCAATCGCTCCCGGATGCCGACGCCCGCGAACATCCACAGCATCGGCATGAGCATCGCGATCGGTCCGTTACTCAGCTTGAACGCCACCGACACTCCGGCCAACAGGCCCGCCAACAGGAGAAGCAGTCGCCGCGCCCGGGCCCGGTCAGGGCGCAAGGCCTCCAGGGAGAGCGCAATCGCCCACACGAGTGGAGATGCGGCCAGGAGGTCGTTGGAGCTCGAATCGAGTTGCGACAACATCACGCCGCTCAGGAACGCGAGCAGAACGGCCATCGCGCGCATGGCGGCATCGAACGCCGTCGTGCCCGGTATGCAGGAACGCGCGATCAGCCAGACCGCAGGCACCGTGATGACATGCAGGCTGGCGAGCACTGCACCAGCGAGCTGCGGTCCCGCGCCGGCCGCCGCCAGTCGGTAGACGGGCCAATACAGGTAGGGATAGGTCAGGGTCTGGTAGCCCGCCGCAAGAAAGTCTTCGTCCAGGCGCGAGTGCTGCGCCATCCAGCCCAGGTAGATGTGGTGGTTCAGCGCGTCCCACGACAGGCCCATGGGTGCGAACCAGACCGGCACCGAAACGAGCGCGGCCCATGCCAGCAGGGCAATGACCGCCATCTCCGCCGGCCCGCCGAACCGCAGGCTCGCGAGCGTGTTGCGCATCATGGAGCGCGCGTACCCGAACGCCAGCATGACAGCAGCGCACCTGCAAACAGAGCGCCTGCTGCGGCCTGCATGCCCACCACCATCAGGGTCACGGCCGGAATCGCCGAGCGCATCATCTCTCGCGGATCGAGCGCCCCGAATCCGGAATCGCGCCAGTCCAGCACCAGGCCCACCGACCAGGCAAGGCCGCCCAGCAGCATGACGGCCCCGGCGATCAGGCCCGCTTCGACGCTCAGTAGCGATTGGGACCGGTCCAGCCAGCTCGGCGTGGGCACCAGCCCGGCGAGCACGCCCATCCACTTGGTGAGCAGGGCCAGCTGTATCAGCTGCATGCCCAAGATCGTTGCGCCGCCCATGTACAGGAGCGAGTGGACGTCAAAGCCGATCGCCACGAAGTTGAGCGGCCCGCGGCCCAGCACCAGAAAGCCCGCCAGCCCGACGCCCAGAAGCAGCAAGCCCGGGTAGAAAAAGAGCCAGCGCGGGCAGAACAGCAGCAGGAAACGAAGATGCCGCCAGCCATCGCGCCAGGTACGCAGGTGTGAAGGACGACCGCGGCCATCCGGGCGCAGTACGGTGGGCACCTCTTCGATTTTCAGTCCCGCCATGGCCGACTTCGCCACCATCTCGCTGGCGAATTCCATGCCGGGCGTCACCAGTCCGAGCGACTGGATGGCCTCGCGCGAAAAGCCGCGAAGGCCGCAATGGAAGTCGCCGATAGGCACCCTGAAAAACAGGCGTCCGATGAAGCTCAGGACGGGATTTCCCAGGTACCGGTGCAGGAAGGGCATGGCGCCAGGCTCAATGCCGCCACGGAAACGATTGCCCATGACGAGCTGCGCGCCGGCGCGCAGGCGCTCCAGGAATCCGTCGAGGCTCGCGAAGTCGTAGCTGGAGTCGGCATCGCCCATGACGATGTAGCGACCGCGGGCAGCAGAGATTCCCGCCATCAGCGCCGCGCCGTAGCCGCGCTCCGGCACTTCGACTACGCGTGCGCCTGCAGCGATTGCGAGGTCGCGTGAGCCATCGGTGGAGCCGTTGTCAGCGATCAGCACTTCGCCAGCGATCGAGCGGCTTTCAAAAAAGCTGCGTGCTGCACGGATGCACTGGACAACCGTCCGCGCCTCGTTCAGGCACGGCATCAGGATAGTGAGTTCCGGGGCGGCGTTGGCTTCGGCGTTCATTCAGGAAGGATCGGTGAGGAAGGCATCATGCCCAGCATGCCTACAAAATAAAACGAGCGGCCGAAGCCGCTCGTTTCACACACACAGTTGCCAGTGTTGGCTTAGCCGCGGCAAGAACCCGGCAGGTACTTGGCGGTGATGCCGTTGGTGGCGCCTGGGCCGCACTTCCAGCCACCGACCACGGTGCCCTGGCTGTAAGCGGTGATCGCCGTGCCGGTTGCCGTCGTTGGGGTCAGGTCGATCGTCTTGGCATCGATGCCGGTATCGCCGAAGCCCTGTGCGGTCACGGTGATCTTGCCGGCAGCATCCGTCTCGATGGACGCCACGTACTTCGACGTGGAGGAAGCCGACTCACAGCCCCATGCGTTGGCGGCAACAGCCGTCAGCGAACCCGTCTGATAAACCTCGGAAATCGTGGTGCGGCAAGCCGATGCAGCCAGAACCACTTCAGACAGCTTGGCGCGCTTCGTGTAGTCCTGATAGGCGGGCAAGGCGACCGCAGCCAGAATGCCAATGATCGCGACAACGATCATCAGTTCGATCAGGGTAAAGCCCTGTTGCAGTTGACGCTTCATTGAGAAACCTCCGGTTATTAAGTGGTAGAGAGCTGATCCACAGTGCAAGTGCTGTGCCAAGGTGTTCCGCGTGAAAAACTGCGTGCTCGACAGTAGTCCGCTCCTGCCGATCTGTCAAAAAACGGCCTGCCTGACGATTGGGGCGGACATTTTTGTCGAGCTGTGCCGTTTCATGGCGAAAAAAAACGAGCGGCGAAAGCCGCTCGTCTTTGTACACAGTTGCCTGCGTTGGCCCAGCCGGCTTGCCGGCTGGATCCGCTTAGCCGCGGCAAGAACCCGGCAGGTACTTGGCGGTGATGCCGTTCGTGGCGCCTGGGCCGCACTTCCAGCCACCGACCACGGTGCCCTGGCTGTAAGCGGTGATCGCCGTGCCGGTTGCCGTCGTTGGGGTCAGGTCGATCGTCTTGGCATCGATGCCGGTATCGCCGAAGCCCTGTGCGGTCACGGTGATCTTGCCGGCAGCATCCGTCTCGATGGACGCCACGTACTTCGACGTGGAGGAAGCCGACTCACAGCCCCATGCGTTGGCGGCAACAGCCGTCAGCGAACCCGTCTGATAAACCTCGGAAATCGTGGTGCGGCAAGCCGATGCAGCCAGAACCACTTCAGACAGCTTGGCGCGCTTCGTGTAGTCCTGATAGGCGGGCAAGGCGACCGCAGCCAGAATGCCAATGATCGCGACAACGATCATCAGTTCGATCAGGGTAAAGCCCTGTTGCAGTTGACGCTTCATGAAAAACCTCCGGTTTGTTGGGTGATGAAAGCTGATTCAGTTTGCAATTGCTGTGCCAAGGCGTTGCGGGGTGGCAAGCAGGACATTTGTCACGCTGCGAAGGGGTGCGGAGCGCCAAGCCCGCCGTAGCCCGTCACCCCAGCCGACATCTTTGTCGAGCTGGGTCGATTCAGGTCAAAAAAAGAGCGGCCGAAGCCGCTCTCTCATACCTGATGGCCCCTGTGGAGCTTAGCCGCGGCAAGAACCTGGCAGGAACTTGGCGGTGATGCCGTTCGTGGAGCCCGGGCCGCACTTCCAGCCACCGACCACGGTGCCCTGGCTGTAAGCGGTGATCGCCGTGCCGGTTGCCGTCGTTGGGGTCAGGTCGATCGTCTTGGCATCGATGCCGGTATCGCCGAAGCCCTGTGCGGTCACGGTGATCTTGCCGGCAGCATCCGTCTCGATGGACGCCACGTACTTCGACGTGGAGGAAGCCGACTCACAGCCCCATGCGTTGGCGGCAACAGCCGTCAGCGAACCCGTCTGATAAACCTCGGAAATCGTGGTGCGGCAAGCCGATGCAGCCAGAACCACTTCAGACAGCTTGGCGCGCTTCGTGTAGTCCTGATAGGCGGGCAAGGCGACCGCAGCCAGAATGCCAATGATCGCGACAACGATCATCAGTTCGATCAGGGTAAAGCCCTGTTGCAGTTGACGCTTCATTGAAGCTCCTTTGGTTGTGAACACTCACAACCGCAAGTGCTGTGCCACTGCGTAACTCCCTTGAATCTGCCAACTAAGCCGCAGTCCGCAACCCATTGCATCAAAACGCGGCCCGGGCCGACATCGCAGCCGACATTCCTGTCGACTTGTGACGCTATGCGTTTAGCCGCGGCAGGAGCCGGGCAAGTACTTTGCAAGCACCGGATTGGACGCGCCCGGCCCGCATTTCCAGCCGCCGACAATCGTGCCTTGCGAATAGGCAGTGATTGCTGTGCCGTTGGCGGTCGTCGGTGCCAGGTCGATCGTCTTGTCATCGATGTTGGTGTCGCCAAAGCCGGTGGCGGTGACAGTGATAAGGCCAGCCGCATCGGTGGCGATCGACTTCACATACTTCGACGTCTGCGAAGCGCTTTCGCAGCCCCACGCATTTGCAGCAACCGCCGTAAGGGAGCCGGTCTGGTAGACCTCGCTGATGGTCGTGCGGCATGCCGATGCTGCCAACACCACTTCAGACAACTTGGCGCGCTTGGTGTAGTCCTGGTAGGCAGGCAGCGCAACGGCTGCCAGGATACCGATGATCGCGACCACGATCATCAACTCGATCAGGGTAAAGCCCTGTTGCAGCGAACGGCGCATCTGAAACCTCCTACCGGTTGTAAAGCTCATCATTCTAGTAACCGCCCCCGCAAGAATCTGCAAAACCCCGCGGAAATTGCTACTTGATGCAAACGGAGCGAACCATCTTGAGGTCGGTCAGACCCAGCATGACTTTTTCCATGCCGTCCATCTTCAGGGTGCGCATGCCGCCTTCAACAGCCGATGCGAAAAGCTCGGAAACGCGCGCGCGCTCCTGGATGAGCCGCTTGGTTGGATCATCGGCCACCAGCAGTTCGTGCAGGCCGATCCGCCCCTTGTAACCTGTGTTGTTGCACTTCTCGCAGCCTTTGGCCTTGTAGAACTTCAGACGGCCGTCGTGGCCGTACAGCTTGACCCAACTGTCGTACAGCTTCTTGGCCTCCGTGGCGTAGTCGGCTTTCCATGCCGCGGAGTGACGCAGTTCCTCGACGTATTCCGTCACGAACAGCTTGACCTCGTCTGCATCGGGGAAGTACTCATCCTTGCAATCGCACAGCTTCTTGGCCAGACGCTGGGCCAGGATTCCGAGCAGCGCATCGGCGAAATTGAACGGGTCCATGCCCATGTCCAGCAAGCGGATGATCGATTCCGGCGCCGAATTCGTGTGCAGTGTCGAGAAGACCAGGTGACCCGTGAGCGAAGCTTCAACGCCCATCGACACAGTTTCCTTGTCGCGCGACTCGCCCACCATGATGATGTCCGGGTCGGCCCGCAGGAAGGCCCGCATCACCAGCGCAAAGTCGATGCCGGCCTTCTTGTTGATCTGGACCTGCCGCAAACCCTTCTGCGTGATTTCAACAGGGTCCTCAGCGGTCCATATCTTGGTGTCGGGCGTGTTGAGGAATTTGAGAATCGAATGCAGCGTCGTCGTCTTGCCCGAGCCGGTCGGGCCGCACACGTAGAACAGGCCGTAGGGCTTGCTGACCACCTTTTCGAGGCGCTCCTTGTTGTGCGGTGTGAGTCCGAGCTTTTCGAGCGGTATCGGCTCGCCGGCGGCCAGGATACGCATCACCACGTCCTCGACCCCGCCGGATGACGGTATGGTCGCAACCCGCAATTCGATATCGAGCGGACCCCACTTCTTGAACTTGATCTTGCCGTCCTGGGGCTTGCGCTTCTCGGAGATATCGAGGTCGCACATGATCTTCAGGCGGGTGACCATCGCCTGACGGAAATGAGACGGCACTTCAATGTAAGGCTGCAGGCTGCCGTCGATGCGAAACCGGATCCCGGTCTTGGCCTTGCCGGGCAGCGGCTCGATGTGGATGTCGGACACCTTCTGGTTGTAGGCATCGACGATCACCTTGTTGACGAACTTCACCAGTTCGTTATCGGCTGCGGCGGAGACGTCCCCTCCGTCTTCCGACTCGTCGTCACCCGCCGGAGCCGACAGGTCCGCCAGCAGCTCGTCGATCGATGCACCGGCTTCCTCGGCACCCCAGAGCTGGGCCAGCGTTTCCTCGAACTCTGTCTGTGTCGTGACGCGGTAAGAGAACTTGCTGATGCGCGGAAACACCTGCGGCACGATGCGCGAGCCCCGAACCGCCTCCGGGTCCAGGCACATGATGACGAGACCTTCGGGGGATTCCTCCAGCGGAATCCAGCCCTGCTCTTCGACGAAATCGCGCTTGAGCGGTCCCTGCAGGGCCTCGATGCGAACGCGGCCCTTGTTCATGGGCTCATAGGGCACGCCAAAGAACTTGGACAGCGACGGACCAATCTGCGCCGGCCGGATCTGGAAGCTGGCCATCAACATGTGCTCGACCGATTTCGCTTCCTCGCGTGCCTGCTGGATGCACTGGGCAAGTTCGGCGGGCGTCAGCACCCCTGCGGAGACCAGGCCGTCGTACTTGGTCGCGCGGCGCCGCTGGCCGTCCTCGGCCTTTTGCATGCGCTGACGGATGGCCGTGGCGAGCGTCTTGCAAAGCTGCGTCGCGCCTTCGATTTCCAGCTCGCCGAACGGCTGGTCGCTCTTGTTGTTGATGACCTGCAGCACACCATGCAGCGTTTCGCCATCGAGGATAGGCACCACGAGCATCTGCTTGGTGCGATAGCCCGAGCGCTTGTCCACTTCCTTCAGAAACGTCAGCGTCGGATGGACCCGTTTGAGCGCCTCGTCGTCGTAGACATCGATGACGTTGAGCATCTGCTTGCTGAAGGCGGCGTAGCCCGCCAGGCTCTGCGCGCTGATCGGCAGCTTCAGGTCCTTGCTGGTGTTCAGGCCCGTCTTGACCTTGGAGACGATGGACGCGCGATCTTCACTGATCGCGTACAACGTCAGCCGGTCTGCGTTGAACAGCTTGCAGATGTCCTGGCTGGCCTCCAGCATGATCTGGTCGATGTTCTCGGTCTCATGGATCTTGGTCGTGACCTGCTGCAGCTGGCGAAAGAACAATGCCTCGAACGACACGCCCCGCTTTTCGGGCGGAAGCATCTGCGAATCGAAGAACGCCTGGTCGGTGTCGCGATGTTCGGGTTTCAGCACGGCGTTCATAAATCAAACTCCTGCCCGGCCCGCAGCCAGCGGATATCGTGCGTGACGTTGGGACCGAAAGGCTGCGTCTGGTCGAACTTCTGAATCTCCGCCATGATCAGCTCGGTCTCTGCGGGCTTCGTGTGCGTGATGTAAATCGGAAATGACTTGCCCTTGTCGATGCAGTCGAGCTCTTCGGCCAGCGACATGGGCGACAGGTGAAGGCTGCGCTGCGCGAGGTCCTTCTCGCGATTGCTGAATGCGGTCTCGATCACCAGCGCCGCGACATTCATCGAATTGATGCGGCGCCAGAAGGCCGGGTTGCGTTCGGTGTCACCGGTGAAGATCCAGCAGCCCTTGCCCGAGGTCACCGCATAACCCACCGCTGGCACCGTGTGCACAGCAGGCAATACTTCTATGCGCTTGCCGGTGATGTCCATCGTCTGGCCCACCTGGATTTCGTGGAAAGTGATGAACGGGTTGGCGATCGTGGGGATGCGGCTGAAATCGGGCCAGATGATGTTGTTGAAGATGTGCGTCTTCAGGGCGGCGATCGTGCCGGGCAACGCATGGATCTTCACGGGTTTGATCAACGTCGATGCGATCGAGTCGATCATCAGCGGCAGGGCCGCCACGTGGTCCAGGTGCGAGTGCGTGAGCAACACGTGCTCGATGCCCTTCATTTCCTTGAGCGTGAGATCGCCCACGCCAGTGCCCGCATCGACAAGCACGTCTTCGTCGATCAGGAATGACGTGGTTCGGCACTCCTTGGCGATCGCTCCGGAACAGCCTAGCACGCGCACCTTCATGTGAGCAGCATCCTCTACTTGGTTTCAAAATTGGTTGCCCCGTCCCACTCGGGATCGAAGGGCAACAATCGCATCGAGGCTACACGTTCGCTATAGAGTTCGTAAAGGTATTTTTTGGCATTCATTCTTTGCAGGTTGAGCATGAGGACGTCGCACTGGTCCCAGTCCTGCATGCGATAGGCCTTCAGGAACGAGGCCCAGGTCTTGAGTTCTTCCTGCGTGCCTTTTTCGATTCGCTCGACGGGAGCGACCGGCCAGTAGATCGCGACGGCCTGCGCCTTGCCCTTGACGCGCACAAGGTCAAGTTCCTGCCATGCAAAGTCCGTGGCGAGCTTGCGAGTGCTCGAACTCACCACAATGTCCACACCGTAAACCTTCGAGAGCCCTTCCAGCCGCGATCCCAGGTTGACTGCATCACCGATCACCGTGTACGCCCGGCGATTTTCCGAGCCCATGTTTCCCACGCACATCATGCCGGTGTTGAGCCCGATCCCGACGCCGATTTCCGGGATGCCCTTGGCACGATGCTCCTCGTTCATCTTTCGAACTGCATTGGCCATTTCCAGGGATGTCTTGGCGGCCAGGTGCGCATGATTGGGCAAGTCGAGCGGTGCGCCCCAGAAAGCCATGACGCAATCGCCCATGTACTTGTCGATCGTGCCGCGGTTCATGCTGATGATGTCGGTGAGCCGGTCGAACACGCTATTGAGCAGTTCCTGCAGCTTGACCGGCTCCATGGTCTCGGACATCTTCGTGAAGCCGCGCATGTCGCAGAACATCACCGTCAATTCCTTGTTGGTCGCCTTCATGCTGAAGTTGGCCGCGCCCTGCTTGACCATCTCATCGACCAGTTCGGGAGGAACGTAAGTGCCGAACACGTTCGCCAGCTCGCGCTTGCTACGGCTTTCCACGAAGTACCCGTAACCCATGTTGAGCGCGAATGCGGTGATGGCCATGACCAGCGATGCTGCCAGGGGCAGCACAAGCATGCCTCCGAGGTAGGCCCAGAAATTCGCCGCGACGATCGCTGCAATCACGATGACGCTCAGGAACACGGCACGGATGGCCGACAGCAGCGGCAGCGCAAAAGCGAGCGTCAAGCCGGCAATCACCAGGATGGCGACGTCGTAGCCCAGTGCCCAGTCGGGCTTGACCGGGATGCGGTCATCGAGCAGACCTGAAATGAGATTGGCATGCGTCTCGACTCCGGCGTAGGCCTCACCGACGGGGGTGACCCGCAGGTCAAGCAGGCCTGGCGCTGTGGTACCCACCAGGACGATCTTGCCCTTGAGGCTGCCTTCCGGAAGGCGTTTGGCGATGACATCGGCGGCGGAAACGTATTTGAACGAGCCGCCCTTGACGCCACCCGGCCCGCGGAAAGGCACCAGCGTCGTGACGCCCTCGGCCACCGGGATCGACATCGACTTGTTGCCCAGCCGCAGCTTGACCGAATCCAGGCCCTGGTAGCTGCGTGCGAGGTAACGGTCGGTCGGGAACACCGGTTCAACCTGCGGCATGCCCGCCAGCATTCGGAACATCGCCAGCGCCAGCGACTCGTAGTATTTGTCCTTGTGCTCGGCCAGCAACGGGACCGAGCGCACCACGCCATCGGTATCAAGCAGTGGATTGAAGAATCCGGCGACCGGCGCAGCCTTGGCGACCTGTTCGATGTTGGAGCCGAAGCCATCCCAGCTGGTGAACTTGATCGGCCTTCCGTTGAGCGCCTCCTTGCTCATGACAGGCGCAGGGAGCACACCCGATGTGCGCCCGTCACGGTCGCTCGTGAGGTAGTAGCCCATCACGACGGGCCGCTTTTCGAGGGAGCGCGCAAACATGGAGTCGTAGTCGAGGGAGCCCTGCAGCTGGTTCAACTTGTCGGTGAACCCGGTCTGGTCCTTCAACTCGCCCTGCGCGAGCTGGCGCAGGCGCTTGAGTCCGGAACTGTCGTCGGGCTCGGCGAACACGATGTCGAATCCGGTGAGAGCGACCTTCTGACGGTCGAACAGCTCATCGGTCATTTCGGCCAGGCGATTGCGGCTCCAGGGCCATCGCCCGATTTCCGCGAGGCTCTTTTCGTCGATATCGATGATCACGATGCGGTCATCGAGCGTGCGCGGCATGGTCGCACGCAAGCGACCGTCATAGATGATGTCGTCCAGCCGCTGGAGCACGTTGAGAGGAACGATGCCTATCGCATGCAGCAACGCAAAAACCAGCGGAATCAGCGTGACCGCTATGCGGGACCAGTGTTTGGCTAGCAGCCCCATAAACGCCCCAGTCGTGGCTTGTGGTGATGTGGGCGCAAGCCCGCCACCAGGATCAGGCCTGGACGAACTGCATTTGCGTGCCGGCCAGCTCGAGCAGGTCACCGTTTTTCAGGGTGACCGGATCAGCGCCAATGGCCGATCCATTGATCGTGGGTTTGTTCGTGCCCTCGACGTGAGCGACAACGAACCCGTGTGGGCGCTTCGTGATTGCCGCGACAGCGACCCCAGGCTTGCCAATGGTGGTGACGACCTTGACCAGCGGCACTTCCCGACCTGCAGCAGCCCCGGAGAGCACCTTGATGGTGGCGTTGAGAGCCGCGCTGCTCGCGCCCAGGTCGGCCGCGGCTGCGGTGGGCACGGCACCCGCAACGGGTTTCGGCGCCACCGGCGGCATCACGGAGCCGGCCTTGAGAATCATCGTCTTTTCGAAGGTCGGGCCGGCGACCTCGTTGACGTACTTGATCTTGTACTTGCCGATCTCAACGGTGTCGCTGTTTTGCAGCAGCTGCTTCTTGACAGCCTTTCCGTTCACGTAGGTGCCGTTGGTACTGTTGAGATCTTCGAGATAGACCTCATTGCCCGTCATCTGCAGAACCGCATGCTCTCCGCTCACCGCCAGGTTGTCGATCACGATGTCGTTGTATGGCCGGCGCCCCAGGGTCGTCCGGTCTTTTGTCAACTGCACTTCCTTGATGACAACACCGTCGATCGAGACGATCATTTTCGGCATGGCCCGCTCCTGTCTGAATAACTCATTTTCGGCAAACTACTACCAAAGACTATTTTCCCAGCATTCTGGAAATCAAGCCGCGTTTTTTCGTGTCCGTGCCCGCCTGGGCCACTAGCACGGAGATGTTGTCCCGGCCTCCGTTGGCGTTTGCCGCATCGACCAACTGCACCACTTTCTGCTCCAGCGTTGCGTCAGTCCCCAGAATCTTGGCGATTCCCCCATCATCCACCATGTCTGACAAACCATCCGAACACATGAGGTAGATATCGCCCGGATCGACCCTGTGTTCGTTGACTTCAAGCAACACTGCGTCTTCCACACCCAGGGCGCGGGTGACCAGGTTCTTGTTGCTGGAGGTCGCAGCCTGCTCGGGCGTGATGAGCCCCGCGTCCATTTGCTCCTGCAGGAGCGAGTGGTCCCGGGTAATCTGGGCGAACTCACCGCCGCGCAACCGGTAGCAGCGCGAGTCCCCGATGTGGCCCAGGAGCAGCTTGCCTTCCTGGAACACACCGACCACCAGGGTCGTGCCCATGCCGCTGTACTGTGGGTTTGAATTGGCGGCGTTGAAGATGGAACGATTGGCGTTGTCCACGCAGATCTCCATCGCCCGGCGCACTTCGCGCACATTGGCGTGGCGCCCCGCCTGGGACAACCAGCGTCCCAGTTCGGACTTGATGAAGGTGGTCGCCATGCCGCTGGCGATCTCTCCGGCGTTGTAGCCGCCCATGCCATCGGCGAGCACGGCGAGACGCGTAGGCTCGTCAAACGTGACGGAGTCCTCGTTGTTCTCGCGCGCGAGCCCGGGGTCGGTGCGAATGCAAAACTCGTAATTCATAAGGTCCGGGTCAAGCCTCAAATGCCATTGCCGCCCCCTGAATCAGGGCCGCGCCCAGGCGGTCGCTGAAAGATGTCGGTCTTGATGAAATCTGGATCACCGCCACCCGCTGTCTGGCCCGCATCATAGCCGGGAGACTTGGCCGGCGGCACAGGACTATTGACAACGGTGGCATCGAAATCAGGCTTGCCTGCAGAGGCTTGGGCCGCCGCCGCGGGTGCCGTGCTCGCAGCCCCCATGATGACCGTCTTGTCGGCTTCTCCGGTGGGCGCATCGGCGGCCGTGGGAGTCGGTGCGCGGGCACGGGCTGCATTGACTTCGTCGTCGGGTCGCAGCACGACCCCCTTGGCCATTGCATTGACCGCGGAGGTGCTGACGCCCAGGATTTCAGCCTGGGCCGAGCGAAGGTCTGCGGCGAACGCATCGCCGTCCTGGTAACGGGTCTCAGGCCGCTTGGACAGTGCCAGTGCCACGACGTTGGCCAGCTTCTCGGGGATGTCCTTGCGCACGATCCGGATGTCCGGTGCTTCTTCGTTGGCGATCTTGTACATCAGCTCCGCCATCGAATCCCCGCGAAACGGCAGCACGCCCGTCAGCATCTGGAACAACATGACACCGAGCGAATACAGATCCGAACGGCCATCGACCTTCTTGCCTGCAATCTGCTCAGGCGACATGAAGCTCGGCGTGCCCAGCACCAGGCCCGTCTTGGTCTTGCTCGAATCGGTGATGCGCGCGATGCCGAAGTCGGTCACCTTGACGGTGTCGCTTTCCAGCTCGTACATGATATTGGCGGGCTTGATGTCGCGGTGAACCACGTTCTGGCGATGCGCATAGGCGAGCGCCTCGGCCACTCGCGCAACGATCGAAAGAACACGCGGCATGTCCAGGAGCTGGCCGTCCTTGCACTGGTCCACCAGGTCCTTGCCCTTGAGGAATTCCATGGCGATGTAAGCCAGGTCGTGCTCCTCGCCCGCATCGAAGATGGTCACGATGTTCTGGTGCTGCAGCCGCCCGGCGGTCTCGGCCTCGCGGAAGAAGCGCTCGCGGGCGTCGGCCAATTCGTCGCCCTCGAACTCCTGCGACAGCGCCATCGTCTTGATCGCCACCACGCGGCCTATCTTGGGGTCCTTGCCGAGATACACGACGCCCATGGCGCCCTTGCCCAGCTCTTTTTCCACCTGGTAGCGACCCAGCATCGGCTTTTCGACGGCGCCGCCGTCCAGCAGCATGGTGCCGCCAGGGTGCGCTCCACCGCCGCCGAGCATCACGGTTTCGGACAGGTTCTTCGCGCGATTGAGCTTGGACTCCAGGTCCTTGAACTTCCTGTCGAACGCGTACATGTGCTCGTAGACGGCCTGCGCCTTGTTGAACTGACGCTTGCGCTCGAAGTCGAGGGCGAGGTTGTACAGGTTCTCCATGACCGAATCGCCCATCGGCACGCGACGGAAGCGGTCGAAGGCGGCATCGAGCTGACCCTGTCCCTGCAACGCCAGGCCCATCATGCGGTTCGTCTCTGCCGATTCGTCGTCGGACTTGAGCTTGCCGGCCTCGGTGACCAGGAACCGCTTGGTGGTCAGCGCCAGATGCCCGATCACCAGCAGCATCGCCGGGAACATGAACTTCATCCAGAGTGACGCCGTGGACAACATCACGTACTCGCTGACAAGCAGCGCGAGGAAGATGACCGTCGTGACGATGGCGCCGAGCCCGGCGCTCAGGCGGGGCAACAAGCCGATGAGGTAGCCCGCGACCAGCAGAAATACGCCCAGTGCCGCCCATGTCGTCCAGCCCGGCTGGGTGATGAAGTGTTCGCCCAGGATGCTGGAGGTGATGTGCGCCATCATCTCGGCCGGTGACAGACCCGCGTAGCCAGGTGTTGCGAACTGGGAGCCGACGCCCGCAGCCGTTGCGCCGATCAGCACGATCTTGTCGGCGTATTTGCTCGCGGGGATCTTGCCCGATAGAACGTCGTAGAACGAATCCACCGGGAAGGCCGGCTTGCCGTCACGGCCCTTGTAGAACTGCGGCAGCATGCGTGCGCTCTCGTCGGTCTTGATCCGCAGCTTGCCCAGCTGGACCGACTCACCCGCGTTGAGCTTGATGTCGGCCGGCGTGAGGTTCAGGCTGCGTGCCGCCGCCAGCAACGCCATGGAGGGAACTGCCTGGCCGTAAAAATTCACGAGGAGCGGGTCGTCGCGCACGGAACCATCGACATCGCGAAGCTGGTTCAGGTGGCCGATACCCGCGGCGGCATTGCCAAGGACTTCGAGCGGGTACTGGCCGCGAATCGCCGGCACTGAAAAGCCATTGGTTTCGCGCACCGTGCTCTTGGCAACGAACTGGGGTAGCGGCTTGTCGGGCTTGCCTTGCGGATCGCCCAGTTCGTAGACAGAAGGCAGCAGCACGTTGCCGGCACCCGTCATGGATGCTGCCAGCAGGGCGTCGGTGTCGAGCGCCTTTTCGGCCTCGGCAATGGTTTTGGCCAACTGCTCGGCCACGCCGCCCTGGCCTTCAGGGACGGGGCCTAGCGTTTCCTTGAGCTTGCGGATGTAGGTGATGCCCCGGTCGGTCTGCGGCTCGAAGAAGAAGGTGGTGTGTACGATCGTCTTGGCCTTGGCTGCCGCGAGCTTGCTGATCATTTCGGCGTGCACATCGCGCGGCCACGGCCAGCGTCCGATGTTGGCGATGCTCTGGTCATCAATGGCGATGATCGCGATGCGATCCGAGGGCTGGCGGCTGCTGCTGGTGACGCCGAAATCGTAGAAGCGCCGCTCCAGGGTGCCGATAAAGTCCGTCGTCTGGTTGAGTATGACGACCGCCACCACGATCAAAACGGCCACGAACCAGTCCGCACGCCAGAACTGGCCCCGCTTCGCCGATTTAGATGTACTCAATGCCTGCCCCTCGTCAGACGACCATTCAAGCCTGGGAACACCGAGGTATTACCCATCCGCACCCCCGAGGGGCTACAGGTTCGCTGGACGTTAACAGACGTAAATGCCGCGGACAAGAGGCTTTGTCACGCCCGCCCTACGATTTGTTGCAATTACGCGGCGCGGGGTTAGCACCAGTTCAGGCGGGATCGTGATGGGTAGCCCGGCGCGATGCGAGTACCTTGCCGAGCAGAAGCACCAGGAGAGCACCGCAGGCGGCAGCTGCGTATTCAAACGTCTTGCCTGGAGGCAGGTAGCCCTTCACGGCGGGATCGGTCCATGCCATCTGGCCGGCAATCCAGCCGAGCAGCATGGCGCCCAGCGTGATGATGATCGGGAAGCGGTCCATCAGCTTGAGTACGATCTGACTGCCTGCCACGATGATCGGAATGCTCACGAGCAAACCGAAGATCACCAGGACGAGCTGGTGATTGCCAGCGCTCTCGGCAGCCCCGGCGATGGCCAGGACGTTATCCACGCTCATGACCAGATCGGCCACGATCACGGTTTTCACCGCGCTCCAGAGCTTGTCGCTTGGATTGATGTTGGAGTGAGCGTCATCGCCTTCCGGCATCATCAGCTTGACGCCGATCCAGACCAGCAGAACCGCTCCCACCACCTTGAGATAAGGAACAGCGAGCAACGCGAGCGCGAACGCAATGAGAACGACTCGCAGGATGATGGCGCCGGCGGTCCCATAGATGATGCCCATCTTGCGCTGCTTCGGAGGCAGCCCGCGGCAAGCCAGGGCGATCACGACGGCGTTGTCCCCGCCCAACACGATGTCGATCAGGATGATCTGACCGACAGCGATCCAGAAGGGGGCTGTGAGTAGGGCGTCCATGCGTGTCTCTTTCTTCTTGACTGCTCAATGCAAAAGCCGATTGTTCATCAGGACAATCGGCTTTGTGTTGTGGAAAACCTCAACGACCGCGCAAGCTTACAGCAAAGCCTTGAGCAGCTTGGCCATCTCCGACGGATTGCGCGTGACCTTGAACCCACACGCTTCCATGATCTCCAGCTTGGCGTCAGCCGTATCCGCGCCGCCCGAAATCAGGGCGCCCGCATGGCCCATGCGCTTGCCGGCCGGGGCCGTGACACCGGCGATGAAGCCGACGATAGGCTTCTTCATGTTGTCCTTGCACCAGCGGGCAGCGTCTGCCTCGTCGGGTCCGCCGATCTCGCCGATCATGATGACCGCGTCGGTGTCCGGATCGTCGTTGAAAGCCTGCATCACATCGATGTGCTTGAGGCCATTGATCGGGTCACCGCCAATACCCACAGCCGACGACTGGCCCAGGCCGATCTCGGTGAGTTGGGCGACAGCTTCGTACGTCAGCGTGCCGGAACGGCTCACGACGCCGATGCGGCCCTTGCGATGGATGTGGCCCGGCATGATGCCGATCTTGATTTCGTCGGGTGTGATGAGGCCGGGACAGTTGGGGCCAAGCAGCAGCGTCTTCTTGCCAGTGGCCGCTTCACGAACCTTCATCTTGCTGCGCACTTCGAGCATGTCGCGAACCGGGATGCCCTCGGTGATGCAGATGGCCATGTCGAGTTCGGCTTCGACGGCTTCCCAGATCGCCGCCGCGGCGCCAGCTGGCGGCACGTAGATCACGGACACATTGGCGCCGGTCTCGGACTTGGCTTCCTTCACCGATGCGTAGATCGGGATGTTGAAGATCGATTCACCGGCCTTCTTGGGATTGACGCCTGCAACGAAGCAGTTCTTTCCGTTGGCGTATTCCTGGCACTTCTCAGTGTGGAACTGACCGGTCTTGCCGGTGATGCCCTGCGTGATGACGCGCGTGTCTTTGTTGATGTAGATCGACATATCGGTTCCTATGCAGCGTTCACTGCGGCAACAACCTTCTGTGCCGCCTCTGCCATGGTGTCTGCGCTGATGATGGGCAGGCCGCTTTCGGCCAGCATCTTCTTGCCCAGCTCTTCATTGGTGCCCTTCATGCGCACGACGAGCGGCACGGAGAGGTTCACTGCCTTGCAAGCGGTGATGACGCCGGTCGCGATGGTGTCGCACTTCATGATCCCGCCGAAGATATTGACCAGGATGGCCTTGACCTTCTTGTTCTTGAGCATGATCTTGAAGGCCTCGGTGACCTTCTCCGGCGTTGCGCCGCCGCCCACGTCCAGGAAGTTCGCCGGCTCCGCGCCGAAGAGCTTGATGGTGTCCATGGTGGCCATGGCCAGGCCGGCGCCGTTGACGAGGCAGCCGATGTTGCCGTCCAGCGAGATGTAGGCGAGGTCGAATTTGCTGGCTTCGACTTCGGCAGGATCTTCTTCATCGAGGTCGCGCAGCGCGACGATTTCGGGATGACGGAAGAGGGCGTTGGCGTCGAAGTTGAACTTCGCGTCGAGCGCCTTGATGTTGCCGTTGCCTTCGAGGATCAGCGGGTTGATCTCGACGAGGCTGGCGTCGGTGTCCATGTACACCTTGTAGAGCTTCTTGAAGACATCGGTTGCCTGGGCGGTCGAGCCTGCAGGAACCCCGATGCCACTGGCCAGCTCGGTGGCCTGCGCGTCGGTCAGGCCCACAGCCGGATCGACAAACACCTTGATGATCTTTTCGGGGGTGGCGTGCGCCACTTCCTCGATGTCCATGCCGCCTTCGCTGGAGGCCATGAACGCAACCTTCTGCGTGGCACGGTCGGTCACGGCGGAAACGTAGTATTCCTTCTTGATGTCCGCGCCTTCCTCGATCAGCAGGCGACGGACCTTCTGGCCTTCGGGCCCGGTCTGGTGCGTCTTGAGCTGCATGCCCAGGATCTCGCCGGCAAGGCTTTTCACCTCGTCGATGGAGCGGGCGAGCTTCACGCCGCCGCCCTTGCCGCGGCCACCCGCGTGGATCTGGGCCTTGACGACCCAGATGGAGCCGCCGAGTTTCTGCGCCGCCTCCACTGCTTCCTGAACGGTGTATGCCGGGATGCCGCGAGGCACTGGCACTCCGAAGTTGCGCAAGATGTCCTTGCCTTGGTACTCGTGGATCTTCATGAGGTGTCTCTCGAGGAACGGGGTAGAAATGTCACCGGCGGCAGGCGGTTGAGCCCACGGGGAACAGCCGTCAACTGTATCATGCTGCAACGCACCAACTTTTCGTTCTGCCTTACAGTGGGGCGCGTAGTTTGCACAGGAAAGCGACATGCCAAAAGTATTCATCGACGGCGAGGCCGGCACCACCGGCCTGCAAATCCGCGAACGGCTCGAAAAGATGCCGCAGGTCGAGCTCGTGAGCATTGCGCCCGAGCTGCGCAAGGACCCCAACGCCAAGCGAGAGCTGATGTCCGGCGTGGACCTGGTGATCCTGTGCCTGCACGACGACGCGGCGCGCGAGTCGGTCGCCATGGTCGATGACATCGAACGCACGCAGGGACGCGGTCCGCGCGTCATCGACGCCTCCACGGCGCATCGCACGGCAGACGGATGGGTCTTTGGTTTCCCCGAGCTGGCCCCGGGCCAGCGTGACGCGGTCGCCAATGCAAAACGCGTGAGCAATCCCGGCTGCTATTCGACCGGCGCGATCGCGCTTTTGCGCCCGCTCGTCGATGCGGGCATCCTGCCAAAGGATTACCCGGTCGTGCTGCCTGCCGTCAGCGGCTATTCCGGCGGCGGACGCACCATGATCGAAGCGCATGAAGGCGGCACCGCTGCGCTCTTCGAGGTGTACGGCCTGGGCATGAAGCACAAGCACCTGCCGGAGATCGTGAAGTACACCGGACTCACGCGCCGGCCCATCTTCATTCCGGCCGTCGGCAACTTCAAGCAGGGCATGCTCGTCGAACTTCCCCTGCACCTGGATACATTGCCCGGCCAACCCAGGATTGCCGACCTGCACGACGCACTTGCGAAGCACTATGCCGGCAGCGAATGGGTCACCGTCGAGCCGCCAACCGAAGGCGGCAAGATCGAGGCGATGGCGCTGAACGACACCAACAAGATGGAACTGCGCGTCTTCGGCAGTGACGACTTCAGGCAGGCAGTGCTTGTTGCACGCCTGGACAATCTCGGCAAGGGAGCCAGCGGCGCCGCCGTGCAGAACCTGAAGTTGATGCTGGGGATTTAAGCGGCAAGCCGCAGCAAGGCGGCCTTGACGTTCTGGATCACGCGGTGCCATTTGCCGCGCTCATCCTGCCTGAAGAGGCGCGCCGTGGGATACCACGGGCTGTCGCCTCGCTCCAGCATCCAGCGCCAGTCCGGCACGTCCGGCAGCATCAGGATCAAGGGCTTGCCGAGCGCGCCCGCAAGATGCGCCACGCTGGTGTCGACACTGACGATCACGTCCATGCAATCCGCCAGCGCGGCCGTGTCGTCAAAGGTTTGCAGCTCGCCGGAAAAGTCCAGGATCCCGCTGTCATTCAATGTCACCCGGTCCGTGCCGCGCACTTCCTTTTGCAGGCTTACGAGCTGGTTGCCGGGCGGCAGTGCAGGCAGCAGGGTCGCGAGGGGCATGGATCGATTCGCATCGTTCTTGTGCAGCGTTCCTCCCGACCAGACAAGGCCGATGCGCAAGCCGTGGCGCCGGCCCAGGCGTGCGTCCCACCGCTCACGCTTGGCCGCGTCGCTGCGCAAGTATTGAAGCGGCGCGGGAATCGCATCCATCGATGTTTGCAGGACCGCAGGCACGCTCATCATCGCGCAGTGAAAGTCGAAGGGCGGCAGTGCGCTTTCGTCGGCGAAGACTTCGCATCCGGGCAGGCGCGAACACAGGTCCGCGAGCGGCGCGGGCACAAGCAATAGCACGCGCGCGCCTTTCGCGGCCAGCAGCGGCGCGAACCGGACAAACTGGATCGTGTCGCCCAAGCCCTGCTCGGCATGGAGCAGCAGCGTCATTGCGCCGAGGTCTTCGCCGCGCCACGCAGGATGCGACGTCATGAACGAGGGCCGCGCCTGTGCAAGCACCGTTGCCTGCCAGCGCCACTCGAACTCCGGCCAGCCCTCCTGAAGGCGGCCCAGGGTCAGAAGCGCAAGACCCCGATTCCAGTGCATGCCCGCATGTTGGGGATCGACGGCAAGGCCGTGCCTGAGCAACGAAAGTCCTTCGTCGAACCCTCCAAGCCGCAGGCAGGCCGCGCTGGCGTGATCCAGTGCGTCGATCGAATCGGGTTGGCTTGCCAGGACCTGCGACGCGGCGGCAAGCGCCTCTTCGTTTCGCCCCAACTCCAGCAGTACAGCCGCGCGGCCCTGCAGGGCGTCGATGTCCCCAGGCACGGCCGCCAGCCATCGGTCCAGGTGATGCAGCGCCTGCGCATGACGGCCCATCATGTACAGGGCGCGCGATGCGCCCTGCAATGCGCCGGCATGTGCCGCATCGAGCTTCAACGCTGCGTCGAAATGGGCCAGCGCTGCATCAGGCTGTCCTGATTCAATCTGTCCCAAGAGGAAGTGCGCGTCGGCTAGCGTGTCATCCAGCGCCAACGCGCGCTGCAGGCATTCGGCTGCCCGCTCGATCTCGCCCATGACCAGCCGGCCGTAGCCCTGATTGAGCCAGGCCAGCGAGTCGGTCGGATCGTTGTTGCACGCCTGCTCGTAGCACTGCGTCGCCTCTGCGATCTTGCCCTCGGCAAGCATTGCATTGCCCTGACTGCGCAGGCTCGCGTTCGTATCGGTGTTGGTAGGTGTGCCCAAGGTCCGCCGATTATCACGATTCAAAATCTGCGCCGGAGACCACGCGCCTGACCACTTCACCACTAAATCCCCGTGCAATGAGAAACCGCGCCTGCTTCGCGCGCTGCCCTGCATCGCTGGCCTGCTCACCGAACCGGCGCGTCCAAACCTCGCGCGCTCGCGCCAGTTCAGTGGCCTTCAGGCTGTCGAGCGCACTGCTGACCAGTTCAGCGTCAAGACCCTTGGCCTGCAGTTCCTGCCGGATGCGCATGGCACCGAGCTTGCCGGCGCGTCTATGCAGCACGGAGTCAGCGACGCGCTGCTCGTTGATGAAATCCTTCGCCTGCAATTCGTCGAGGATGCGCTCGAGCTGCCCCGGCTCCGCTTCGTGTTCGGCGAGCTTTCGCTCGAGCTCCGCGCGGGAATGCTCGCGGCCGCTGAGCAGGCGCAGGGCGCGCCCCTTCAGGGAAAGCGGCGGCCGCTGCATCAATCTCGCACCCTGCAGCTGTCAGGCAATCACTCGGCGGTGACGTCGGCCGGCAGCAGCGGAATGCCCAGCGAATCACGCACCTTGTTCTCGATCTCGCGCGCCAGCGCCGGGTTTTCGCGCAGGAACTCACGCGCGTTGTCGCGGCCCTGGCCGATCTTTTCGCCCGCGTAGGCGTACCAGGCGCCGGACTTTTCGAGCACCCGCGCCGTCACGCCCATGTCGATGATTTCGCCGTGACGGCTGATGCCTTCGCCAAAGAGGATGTCGAACTCGGCCGTCTTGAATGGCGATGCCACCTTGTTCTTGACCACCTTGACCTTGGTCTCGTTGCCGATGGCTTCCTCGCCCTTCTTGATCGTGCCGGTACGGCGGATGTCCAGGCGCACCGAGGCGTAGAACTTCAGCGCGTTGCCGCCAGTGGTGGTTTCGGGGCTGCCGAACATCACGCCGATCTTCATGCGGATCTGGTTGATGAAGATGACCATGCAGTTGGTCTTCTTGATCGTGGCGGTCAGCTTGCGCAGCGCCTGGCTCATCAGGCGGGCCTGCAGGCCGGGCAGCGAATCGCCCATTTCGCCTTCGATTTCAGCGCGCGGGGTGAGGGCGGCCACCGAGTCGACAACGATCAGATCGACCGCGCCCGAGCGAACGAGGCTGTCCACGATTTCCAGTGCCTGCTCGCCGGTGTCGGGCTGGCTGATGAGCAGGTCCGACAGGTTCACGCCCAGCTTTTGCGCGTATTGCACGTCGAGCGCGTGCTCGGCGTCGACGAAGGCGCAGGTGCCGGCCTGGCGCTGCATCTCGGCAATCACTTGCAGCGTGAGGGTGGTCTTGCCGGACGATTCCGGACCGTAGATCTCAATCACGCGGCCACGCGGCAAGCCGCCGACGCCCAGCGCGATGTCGAGGCCGAGAGAGCCGGTGGAGACAACCTGGATGTCTTCCAGCTTCTCACCTTCGCCCAGCCGCATGATGGTGCCCTTGCCGAACTGCTTTTCGATCTGGGCCAGCGCTGCCTGGAGAGCCTTGCTCTTTTCGGTGTCGGGGCCTGCGATCCGGGTTCCTTTGACTTGGGCATCCATTTTGGAAATCTCCTTGGTTTTCAACGGTTTAGCTATCGGTTAGGTGTGAATCTGATCCAGTGTTTTTACAAACAGGCTGGATGCCTGACCAGTACTGTAGCGCGCAGTTGAAATAAGTAAACGCTTTTTTTCGTCAGTTTGCCTTACGATAAAACGATGACGGAAATCCCCGAATCCGGCGACTCCTGGCGACTCACCCACCTGGGACGCCTGCTCGGCCACGCCATGCGCCGGTTTGACGAACGCGTGCTCGCCCTGATGGCGCAAGCGGTGGATGTGCCGCTGGCCTTGTCCAACCTCGCGGCGCGGCAACAGGTGAGCGCCGCGCACATCCACATCACGCGCCATCTCTCGCTGGAAGGGTCGCGACTGACGGACCTTGCCGCGCGCGCCGGGATGACCAAGCAGGCCATGGGCGACCTGGTGGACCAGTGCGAGGCATGGGGACTCGTGCGGCGCGAGAGCGACCCGAACGACACCCGCGCGCGACTGGTGAAGTTCACGCCGACCGGCCTGTCGTGGCTCGAAGGGTTCCGCAACGCGGTGAAGCTGGCCGAAGACGAATTTCGCAGCGAGGTCGGCAAGGACGTGGCCACGGTCGTCTTGATCGGCCTCGAAGCGTATGCAGGGTCCTGGGGCGCGGACATGCCAAGACAGCCCCGGCAATCCCGAAGCCTAAAATGATTTGAAACACGAGGAGACAGCCATGCGGATTCTCATCGCCGAGGACGACCAGGTGCTGGCCGACGGCTTGCTGCGATCCCTGCGCGCATCGGGTGCGGCGGTCGATCACGTCGCCAGCGGCACCGAAGCCGATGCGGCCCTGATGACCAACAACGAATTCGATTTGTTGATCCTCGATCTGGGCTTGCCCAGGATGCACGGGCTGGAAGTGCTGCGCAAGTTGCGCGGCCGCGGCTCCTCGCTGCCGGTTCTCATCCTCACGGCGGCCGATGCCATCGAGGAGCGCGTCAAGGGCCTGGACTACGGCGCCGACGACTATATGGCCAAGCCGTTCAGCCTGCAGGAACTCGAAGCGCGCGTTCGCGCCCTAACGCGCCGCGGCATGGGCGGCGCGAGCAGCACCATCAAGCACGGCCCGCTGGTGTATGACCAGGCGGGTCGCGTGGCGACCATCGACGGCAAGATGGTCGAACTGTCTGCACGCGAACTGGGCCTGCTGGAAGTCCTGCTTCAGCGCGCGGGCCGCCTCGTGAGCAAGGACCAGCTGGTCGAGCGCCTCTGTGAATGGGGCGAGGAAGTGAGCAACAACGCGATCGAGGTGTACATCCACCGCCTTCGCAAGAAGATCGAAAAGGGACCGATCCGCATTGCCACCGTACGAGGTCTCGGGTACTGCCTGGAGAAGATTCCGGCTTGAAAATATTCAAACGTGAGCAGCGCTCCCTGTTCGGGGAAATCCTCGACTGGATGCTCACGCCCCTGCTGCTGCTGTGGCCGGTGAGCCTGGCGCTGACGTGGCTCGTCGCGCAGAGCATTGCGGGCAAGCCGTTCGACCGCGCGCTCGAATACAACGTGCAGGCGCTCGCCCAGCTCATCACCGTGAACAACCAGCGGGTCACGTTCAACCTGCCCCAGCCTGCACGCGAAATTCTTCGCGCCGACGACTCCGACCTTGTGTACTACCAGGTGCTGGGGCCGCACAGCGAATTCCTTTCGGGCGAACGCGATTTTCCGCAACCGCCGGAAGACGAAACGCCAAAGCCCGGCGAAGTGCGACTGCGCGATGCCGAGATGCGCGGCCACGAAGTGCGCGTGGCCTACACCTGGGTCAACCTCGACATGCCCGGCGCGCAATCGTCACTGGTGCAGGTGGCGGAAACACGCGAGAAGCGATCCGTGCTGGCCACGGAGATCATCAAGGGCGTGATGCTGCCGCAGTTCGTGATCCTGCCGCTGGCGGTGTTGCTCGTGTGGCTTGCGCTCGTACGTGGCATCAAGCCGCTGTCGCAGCTCGAAGAACGTATTCGCGCGCGCAAGCCTGACGATCTTTCACCGCTCGATGACAAGGCCGTGCCGCTGGAAGTTGCGCCGCTCGTTTCGTCGGTCAATGACCTGCTCACTCGGCTGAAAGATTCGATCGCCACGCAGAAACGATTCCTGGCCGACGCAGCGCATCAGCTCAAGACGCCTCTGGCCGGATTGCGCATGCAGGCAGATCTCGCGCAACGCGAGGGCTTCAACGCCGAAGAGCTCAAGCAGTCGCTCAAGCAGATCGGGCGATCGAGCATTCGCGCCACGCACACAGTCAACCAGTTGCTCGCACTCGCACGCGCCGAAAGCAGCGGGCAGACGATCGCGTTCCAGCCCTGCGACATGGCGCAGATCACGATGGAAGCCGTGCAGGACACGGTGCCGCGCGCCATGGATAAAAAGCTGGATCTCGGCTACGACGGCGCGCAGCCCGGCGACGCCGGTGTGCAGCTTCAAGGCAATCCGACGCTGCTCAAGGAGATGGTTCGCAACCTGCTGGACAACGCTGTGGGCTACACGCCGTCCAGCATCGAACACCCGGGCGTCATCACGGCGCGCGTCCTGCCCAATCCGTCAGCAGGCGTGCTGGTGCTGGAGGTTGAAGATTCGGGGCCCGGCATTCCACCGGGAGAGCGTGAACTCGTGTTCCAGCCGTTCTACCGTGCGCTCGGCACCAACGTGGATGGTTCAGGACTCGGCCTACCCATCGTGCGGGAGATCGCGCGCCAGCACGGCGCTGAAATCACACTGGAAGATGCCCACCCGGGTCACACACCGCCGGGGATTCGCATCGTCGTACGCTTCGTTCTGAACGATCCGCCGACCGCCGCCGAATTCCGCGAATCTCAGGCCGCCGGCTTGTAAACGTTCAGCTGCAAGCGCTCGCGTTCGATGGCACGCGCCACCGGGGGGTGCTGCGCCACACGCTGGACGTGCGCCCACAGTGCCCGAAAGCCTTGCGGATCGTGCCCAGCGAGACCGCCCCAACGCAGCAGCGTCAAGGCATAGGCATCGACCGGGCCGAATGATTCGCCCACCAGCCATTGGCGCCCCGCATCCGCCGCTGCTTGCGCCATCGCATCGATCTGCGCCAGATGCTTGGCGTAAATCGGCGCATTGAACGCCCTGATCTCAGCCTGCGCTTCGGGCGTGCCCGCGAACTTCCCGGGCATGAAGCAATGGGTGAAGGTGGGATGGACGGTGTTGTTCATCCACATGAGCGTTTCCAGCGCGCGCGTTCGGGCCAGCGTCTCGCGCGGCAGCAAGCCCGCTTGCGGAAACCGTCGGTCCAGGTGGCTGATGATGGCCACGATCTGCGTCACGATCTCGCCGTTGTCGTCGAGCACCGGCACCTGGCCGCGTGGATTGATAGCCAGGAACTCCGGCCCCTGGTTTTCACCGCGGTGGATCTTGATGAGCATCGGCTCGAACGGTTCGCCAATCGCTTCGAGCAGGGCGTGCGGCACGAAACTGCAGGCGCCCGAAGCGTAGTAAAGCTTGATCGTCATGGTGTGTCTCCAGGGAAATCCAATTGGTTCAACGGCACTGGCGAAAGGTCTTCGTCCCCAGCACGTTCTTCAGGTCTTCCAGGCGTGGACGCAGGCTGTCGTCAACGATAGGGAGCTTGAGCAACTGCCCCTTGGCCTCGGGCCGCTCCTGGACCACCCTGGCCGTGCGCACGCCGCGAAGGGCCAGCGCTTCGAGTTGCTGCTGCGCCGCGGCCTGCGTGGTGTGGCCGCCCAGCGAAAGCCCCGGCTCGAGCGCCGGATTGCCCAACGGCTCGAACGAGATGCCGATGTTGCGCAACTCGGCCCGCTTCTTGGCAACATATTCGGCGTTGGCGTATTTGCCCATGTAGACGATCCAGCGTCCGGGCTCCGACGCGGCTTCCATGGACCACGAGCCGACCGGCCACGGCTCCAGCACCGCCTTGACTGCGCTGGCCTGTGTGTCGTCGAAGAGCCCGGCCTGCAGGCACTCCGCTTCGCGAGCCGGCGCCGAGGCCTGCACCTCGATGCGCCGCGCTTCATCCGTGGCGATCACACGCACGGCCTCGGGGCGGATCTGCTGGGCGAGGCGCTGCGGCTCGGCCTGCTGCGTCGGGGCGAACCCCAGACCCGCGAGCGCGCCCCTGGTCCAGCTGAAGTAAATCGCGTTACCCAGCAGGAGGACGAGGACCAGTAATCTCAACATGGAAGGATTTGCAGCATCAGGCAGCGGGGCGTACGCTCACTTCGGAGCTGGTGACAGGGACCATGCCACGGGCAGTATGCACCAGCAATGCGCCGCCTTCGGTGGTGCCATGCGCCGTGCCGGTGGTGCCGTCGCTCAGGACAACCGGTCGGTCTCGCAGCACATCCCGTACGTCGAACCGCGCCCGGAATGCACTGAAACCGGAGTGCTCGAAAGCCTGAACAGTTCGCACCAACGGCTCGGCGATGCGCGCGAGCGCCTGCGCGGCGTCTATGCCGGGAAGCATCTCGCGAAGAAAGGCCGGTGGTGTCGAAAGCCCGGACGCCGGCCGCTGCGCTATGTTGATGCCCACGCCGATCACGGCGTACCGCGAGGGTTCGCGCCCTTCACCGGTGCTCGCGGTCTCGATCAGGATGCCGCCGAGCTTGCGCATTTCAAACCAGAGATCGTTGGGCCATTTGAGGCCTATGGCCGGGTGCAGGCTTTGCGCAAGGCTCACGCCCACCGCCAGAGAAAGACCCGACCAGTCCCTGGGCGCAAGCGGCATGCCCAGCGAAAACGTGAGCGACTCGCCCACACTGCTTTGCCATTGGCGGCCAAGCCGACCCCGGCCCGAGGTCTGCTGTTCGGCCACCAGCAGCACGGGCTCCATCCGGCCCGCGCGAGCCCTTCGCATCAGCTCGCTGTTGGTGGAATCGACTTCTTCCAGGATGGCCACCGCAAAGCCCGGCACCAGCGGCTCCAGCGCCTGCTGCAGGGCTTGGCCGGGCCAGGGGCTCATCGGGGGCGCTTGGGTGCCAGCAAGGTGCCCCGGCACTTCTTGGCGCCGCACCAGCACGGATAATCGGCCTTGAGCTTCTTGGTGTACTTCTCGTCGATGATCAGCCCGTAGTCGTAGCTGAGTTCCTCGCCTTCCTTGATGTTGCGCAGCGCCTTGATGAAGACGCGGCCGTCTTCTTCGTCGGCCTCGCAATTGGGCTTGCAGGAATGGTTGATCCAGCGCGAGGCATTACCGCCAAAGGCCGCGTCGATCACCCTTTTTTCGTCGACATGAAAATAAAAGGTATGGTTCGGGTCATCGGGGTTGTGCGGATGGCGCTTTTGGGCCTTCTTCCAGCTGATGATCTCGCCAACGTACTCAATGATGGTTTCACCTTCGGCTATCCGCTGCAGGGCAAAGACACCTTTGCCATGGACGCCAGATTTGCGCACCTGGATGCGGCGGCCCGATTCCGATTTGGTTTGCTTGTCCGCCTTTTCAGGCTTGGCGGGCTTTTCGGCCTTCGCGGGCTTGCTGCCACTTTTCGATGCTTTTTCACCCATTACGCAAAACTCTGTTAATTTGAATATGCACACACGCGCGCGCATCCGCGCGCGTAAGGAAAGACGATTGTATTGAAGTGAGAGACCACCCCCGAAGCGCCTGCGGCGCCTCCTCCTCATGGGGGTGCACCCAGCGGCCCGGCAAAGCCGGTTCCGCGGGTGCCCCCCAACGGCCCCTGGGCAACGATGCCTCGTGGGCGCCTTGCTGCCTGGACAACTGATATATGGGTAAAACTCTAGTAATTGCCGAGAAGCCATCGGTGGCGCAGGACATCGTTCGCGCACTCACGCCCGTGGCGGGCAAATTCGACAAGCACGACGACCACTTCGAGAGCGAGAAGTACGTCGTCACGAGTGCGGTGGGCCACCTGGTGGAAATCCAGGCGCCCGAAGAATTCGACGTGAAACGCGGCAAGTGGAGCTTTGCGAACCTGCCCGTCATTCCGCCTTACTTCGACCTGAAGCCGGTGGACAAGACCAAGTCGCGCCTGAACGCGGTGGTGAAGCTGGCCAAGCGCAAGGACGTCACCGATCTGGTGAACGCCTGTGACGCGGGACGCGAGGGCGAACTCATCTTCCGGCTCATCGAGCAGTTCGCAGCCGGCAACAAGGCCGGCAAGGCGCAGTCGCTGGGCAAGCCGGTCAAGCGACTGTGGCTGCAGTCGATGACCCCGCAAGCCATCCGCGAGGGTTTCGAGTCGCTGCGTAGCGAAAAGCAGATGGCGGGCCTGGCCGATGCGGCGCGCTCACGCTCCGAGGCCGACTGGCTTGTGGGTATCAACGGCACGCGCGCGATGACGGCGTTCAACTCGCGCGACGGCGGCTTCTTCCTCACCACCGTCGGCCGTGTGCAGACGCCGACACTGGCGGTGGTCGTGGTGCGCGAAGAGCAGATCCGCAAGTTCGTGAGCCGCGACTACTGGGAAGTGCATGCGTCCTTCCTGGCTGAGGCCGGCGAGTACCCCGGCAAGTGGTTCGACCCCAAATGGAAGAAGGATGCGGAAGACGCCGAGCTGCGCGCCGACCGCGTCTGGTCCGAAAAAGAAGCGCGCGCGATCGCCGACGCCGTGCGCGGCAAGGCCGCCACCGTCACCGAAGAGTCGAAGCCGACCACGCAGGCATCGCCGATGCTGTTCGACCTCACTTCGCTGCAACGCGAGGCCAACGGACGCTTTGGCTATTCGGCCAAGACCACGCTCGCCCTCGCGCAGAGCCTGTATGAAAGGCACAAGGCGCTGACCTACCCGCGTACCGATTCGCGCCACCTGCCCGAGGACTATCTCGCGGTAGTGAAGAACACGATGGGCACGCTCGCGGCCAGCGGCATGAAGCACCTCGCGCCGTTTGCGCAGCAGGCGATCGACCAGAGCTACGTCAAGCCGACCAAGAAGATTTTCGACAACGCCAAGGTCAGCGATCACTTTGCGATCATCCCGACCTTGCAGGCGCCCAGCGGCCTGTCGGATGCCGAACAGCGCGTGTACGACCTGGTGGTCAGGCGTTTCCTGTCGGTGTTCTTCCCGAGCGCCGAATACATGGTCACGACGCGCATCACGCAGGCCGTGGGACACAGCTTCCGCACCGACGGCAAGGTACTCGTCAAGCCGGGCTGGCTCGCGATCTGGGGCAAGGAAGCCGACGCCGACAAGCCCGAAGGCGAAGACAGCAAGACGCTGGTGCCGGTCAAACCCGGCGAGATGGTGCGTGCGGAAACCGTCGAGCCCAAGGGGCTGAAAACGAGGCCTCCCGCGCGCTACTCGGAAGCAACATTGCTCGGCGCCATGGAAGGCGCGGGCAAGCAGGTCGAAGACGACGAGCTGCGCGAGGCCATGCAGGAAAAAGGCCTGGGCACGCCAGCCACGCGCGCGGCCATCATCGAAGGCCTGCTGAACGAAAAGTACATGTACCGCGAGGGCCGCGAGCTGATTCCGACGGCCAAGGCGTTCCAGCTGATGACGCTGCTGCGCGGCCTGGGGGTGGAAGAACTCTCGCGCCCCGACCTGACGGGCGAGTGGGAATACAAGCTCTCGCAGATGGAGCACGGCAAGCTGTCACGCGACGCCTTCATGCTCGAGATCGCCGAGATGACGAAGCACATCGTCAAGAAGGCCAAGGAATACGACCGCGACACGGTGCCGGGCGACTACGTCACGCTCAAGACGCCTTGCCCCAACTGCAACGGCATCGTGCGCGAGAACTATCGCCGCTACACCTGCACGGGCAAGTCGGGAACCGGCGAAGACGCTTGCGGTTTTTCGTTCGGCAAGACGCCTGCAGGCCGCACGTTTGAAATTGCAGAAGTCGAGGAGCTGCTGCGCGACAAGCACGTCGGGCCGCTGGAAGGTTTCCGCTCCAAGGCGGGCTGGCCGTTCACCTCCGAGATCGTCCTGAAGTTCAACGAAGAAGACAAGAACTGGAAGCTCGAGTTCGACTTCGGCAACGAGCAGGACCCGGCCGAGACCGGCGAAGTCATCGACTTCAGCGCGCAGCAACCCCTGGGCAATTGCCCTAAATGCGGTGCGCGCGTGTTCGAGTTCGGCAAGAACTACATCTGCGAGCGGACGGTCCCGACCACGGCGCAGGCCGTGCCGAGTTGCGATTTCAAGAGCGGGCAAGTGATCCTGCAGCAACCGATTGCGCGCGAGCAGATGGAGAAATTGCTGGCCACCGGCAAGACCGACCTGATGGACAAGTTCGTGTCGATGCGCACCCGCCGTGCGTTCAAGGCGTTCCTGGCCTGGGACAAGGAAGCGGGCAAGGTGACTTTCGAGTTCGAGCCGCGTACCAGCAAGTTCCCACCGAGGAAGACGGCAGCCAAGAGCGCCTTCCCCGCCAAGGCCGCAGCCAAAACCGCAGGCAAAACGGCGGCAAAGACTGCAGGCGCATCGGCTGCGAAGAAAGCAGTTCCCGCCAAAAAGGCCGCGCCTGCGAAGAAAGCGGCTGCACCCAAGGTGCCCAAGACCGGCACGCTGGTTCCTAGCGCGCAGCTGTCCGCCGTCATCGGCGACGGCCCCTTCGCTCGTACGGAAGTGATCAAGAAGCTGTGGGACTACATCAAGGCCAACAACCTGCAGGACGCCAAGGACAAGCGCTCGATCAACGCGGACGCGAAGCTCCTGCCGGTGTTTGGCAAGCCGCAGGCGACGATGTTTGAGCTGGCGGGGATTGTGGGCAAGCACCTCACCTGAACGCAAATGCTGCCGCTCCAGGTCTTTGATGTTTGATGTTTGATGTTTGATGTTTGATGCGCTATCATCAAACATCAAATGATGCGATTACTGATGAGAACAACGCTCGACATTGCCGACGACGTGCTTTTCGCCGCCAAGGAGCTGGCGAAGCGCGAGAAAAAGACGCTGGGTGAAACTATCAGCGAACTGGTCCGTCGCGCCTTCACGATGCCAATGGAATATCCAATAGGCGCCGATGCGGTCGCAGCGCACACCGTTTCGGAGAAGCTCGCTACCTACGGCATCCATCCTTTGCCGCATCGCGGCGGTATCGTCACCAACGAACAGATCGACCGCCTGCGCGACGAAGAAGGCGTCTAGTGCGCTCGCTTCTCGATGTCAACGTGCTGATCGCCTTGCACGACCCGCAGCACGTTCACCACCAGCGCGCTGCAAGCTGGTTTGGACGCAATGCCGACCAGGGTTGGGCCAGTTGCCCGCTCACGCAGAACGGGTGCCTTCGCATCATGAGCTTGCCGGGCTACACGAATCCTCAACCACTTCCCGCATTGGTTGCCATGTTGAAGCAATCGACGAACACGGCGTTCCATCAATTCTGGAGCGACGACGTCAGCCTTCTTGACGGCGACCGCTTTCACCATTTGCACATGCACAGCCCCCGCCAACTGACCGACATCTACTTGCTGGGCCTCGCGGTCAGGAACAAGGGTCGGCTGGTGACGTTCGACATCCGCATCCCACGAAGCGCCGTTCAGGGTGCCCGGCAAGATCAACTCGTCGCGCTTTAGGCTGGCGCTGCCCGCGGAATCTCCCTGAGATCCCGCAGTCGCGAAGCGAAGATCAGCGCCGCCTGCAGGACGAATCCCGCACCGGCCAGCACGAGGCAGGCGGGCTCACCCCACACCGACCCGACCACGCCGCCGAGCACGGCCCCCACGGGACGCGCGCCTGCGTTCACCGTGAGAAACACCGAGGACACGCGTCCCATCATCGCGCCGGGGGTGATGTTCTGGCGCAGCGTCGTGGTGGTGATCGTCCAGATGATCGGTCCGACGCCGAACAGGAAGAACCCGAACGCCGCCAGCCAGCCACTGGGCACAAGCAGCGTCGCGACGATCGCGCCAATGGCGAACACCGACACGGCGGGGCCGAGCTGGATCGCGCGGCCAAATGACATCGCACCGACGATGCGCGGCGCGAGCAACGCCCCCACAACCATGCCCGCACCGTAGCTACCCAGCGTGACGCCCACGGCCTGCGCACTCAGCCCAAGGGCGCGCACCGCGTAAGGCACATAGGCGGCCTGCAACACGAACCACGAAATATTCCAGGCCATTCCGGTGACGAGGATCGGCCGCAGGAAAGGATCGCGCCACACGAACTGCGCGCCGTCGCGAATCTCCAGCAGCGGGTGGCGCGCGGGTGCGGCTGCGCGCGGCGGCTCATTCAACCGCAGCAACAACACAACCGCCGCGCACGACAGCACCGCCGCAACGACGAACGCTGCCGATGCGCCCGCCCACGCCACCATCGCCCCCGCAATGGCCGGTCCGCCGGCATAGGCCATGCTGCGCGCCAGCTCCAGCCGCCCGTTGGCCCGCGCCAGCATGTCCCGGGGCACGAGACCCGGCACGAGCGCAGGCGCCGCCACGCTGTAGCCGACGGTGCCGACCGCGCCGATGAAGCCCAGCACGCCCAGCCCGGCGATGGAAAGCTGACCCGTCCACACCATCGCCAACAGTGCAAGCAGCGACAGGGCGCGAACGACTTCGCACCACACCATCAGCTTGCGCCGCGCCACGCGGTCGGCCATCACACCCAGCGGGATCGCGAGCAGGAGAAATGGCAGTGTCTGCACTGCGGCCAGCGTGCCGATCTCGCCAGGCCCTGCGCCCAGCAGCAACACCGCAACCAGCGGGACAGCTGCCAGGCTCAACTGCTCGGCCGATTGGGCGGCGAGGTTCGACCAGGCGAGGCGGTTAAAGGCGGTCGGAAGTCGCGATTGCGGATGGGATGTCATCTGGCAGCGATCATGCCTCGCCCCATGCACTGCAGACTGGCCGTTATCGGACCTGCGATCAGCCTGAATATGGCCAATCGCTGATTGGTCCCCGCAGACTTTTTATACTGCACGAATTAAGGAGCGACGGCCCGCCAAGGCGCGAAGGCCCAGAGGCAGCCCAGCACGCCGCCTCACCCCCACTCATCCCCACTCAGCCAGCTTCGCCCGGGTCCGGCTCCAGAGATCGCGCAAATGCGTCAGCCTCGCCGCCGCGCCGGTCACGCTCCCGCCGCTGGCTTCCGATTCCAGATGCGCGGCCTCCTGCTGCATCGCCGTCGCGCCCACATTGCTTGCCGCGCCTTTGAGCGCATGTGCGGCTGTCGCAAGCGCCGAGGCGTCGCCTGCGACAACCGCTTCCTCGATCGCATCGAGGCGCCGGGGTGCATCGCTCACGAACAGCGCGACGACTTCCTTTGTCATCGCCAGGTCCTCGTCGTCGAATTCCCTGAATTCTTCCAGCCGCGCCGGATCGAGCAGCGGCACTTGCGCATCGGCGAAGCCCTGTGATGCGAGAGACTTCGCACTCGCGCCGCCTTCGCCCGTCGTCCAGCGCTCCAGCGCCTGTGCGAGCGCGGCCACATGAAGCGGCTTGGTCAGGTAGTCATCCATGCCCGCCGCTTCGCATCGCATACGGTCTTCCGCAGATGCGCCTGCTGTCAACGCAATGATGGGCGGCGAATTCGCACCCCATGCCGCGTGGATCTGCCGCGTCGCTTCCAGGCCGTCGACATCGGGCATGTTCACGTCCATCAGTACAGCGCCGAACTTGCGGTCGCTGGCATGCGCCTGCGCGATGGCCTGCACCGCTTCGCGTCCGTCATTGGCCGTGACGTACTCATAACCGAGCTTCATCAGCATTGCGCAGGCAACCTTCAGGTTCACTGCGTTGTCGTCGGCCACCAGGACCGTGATGTCCTTCTTCGCGTCGGCAGCAACCGCAACGGACTGCGCGCGCACACTGCCTTGCGGCGACAGGCATCGAAGCAGTGTCTCGAACAGCTGGTTTTGCCGCGCGGGTTTGAGCAGGCGCGCCGCAAAGAGCGATGCGCTCTCGTCAGCCGCCGGCATGAATCCGGAGCTCAGAAGCACAACGGGCACGTCACGCCAGGCCGACCGCTCTTTCAACGCCCGCGAGAACGCCACGCCGTCCATCTCGGGCATGTGCATGTCGGTGATGACGATGTGCGCGGGTTGGCCCGCTCCATCGATCAACCCCAGCGCTTCCTTGCCCGAGTTCGCCTGCGTCACGTCGATACCCCACATCTGAAGCTGCCGTGTGAGGATGCGCACATTGGTCGCGTTGTCATCCACGACCAGAATGCGCTTTGCATCCAGCAAGCCCGCGTCGCTCACGCTGAACGTCGGCGCGAGTTGGGTCACGGGAGCTGCCACCGTGAACCAGAAGGTCGAGCCTTTGCCCAGTTCACTCTCGACGCCGATCTCGCCGTCCATCAGCTCCACGAGCCGCTTGCAAATGGCAAGGCCAAGCCCCGTACCGCCGTACTTGCGCGTCGTCGACGCGTCCACCTGCGTGAATGCCTGGAAGAGCTGGCCGACGCGCTCGGGTGGTATGCCGATTCCGCTGTCGGTCACCCGAAATTCGATCACGCTTCGGCCCTTGCCGTCGTCCGCCTTGAGCTGCCGCGCATGAACCGCCACTTCGCCGCTGGCAGTGAACTTCACGGCGTTGTTGATCAGGTTAATGAGCACTTGCCGCAGCCGCGTCACGTCGCCCTTGATCGCCTCCGGCATCGTGCCGGCATCGGGCACATCGATGATGAGCTCCAGCCCCTTTTCGCGGGCACGCGAGGCGGCGATGTCGCAGGCTTCCTCGATGGCGCCGCGAATGCTGACGGGCTCGATTTCCAGTTCGAGCTTGCCCGACTCGATCTTTGAAAAATCGAGCACGTCGTTGATCACCGCGAGCAGCTGGTCGCTGGAAAGCCGGATCGTCTGAAGGTAGTCGCGCTGCTCGGCGTCCAGCGGCGTCTCGGCCAGCAGCGTGCTCATGCCGACGACGCCATTGAGCGGCGTGCGAATCTCATGGCTCATGGTCGCGAGGAACGCGGCCTTGGCGCGCGCGGCTGACAGCGCTTCCTCGCGCGAGGCGGCCAGCTGCTCGGTGCGCCGTTCGACCCGCGCTTCGAGGGTTTCGTTGGCCTCCTGCAAGGCGCGTGCGTCGGCCTCGACCTGCTGCCTGTAAACCTGCAACTGTTCAGCGCTGTCGTGCAGCACGCGAGACAGCTGGTGTACTTCGCGGATCCTTGTCGCCGTATCGATCGCCGGGACCTCGCCACGCCCGAGTTGCTCGGCGGCCCGACTCAGCCGCCCCAGACGCCGGCCGATCATGTGGGCCGCGAAATATCCAAGCAGGGCCGACAGGAGCACCAGTGCCCCGATGACGATGAGCGACACCTTCCAGGCACGGGAAATGTTCCCGGTGAAATCGCTCTCGGGGGCCGCGACGACCAGCGTCCAGCGCAGGCCCAGCGCTTCACCGAAGGGACGCTGCATCATCAGGAGCGCATCGCCGGCCAGCGGGAGTCGCTGCAGTGCGGTGTTGCTTGCGACTGTGTCCTCGCGCCTCGCCGCCCGTTCCGCCTCCAGTGCCGCAAAGCCCTGCCGGATGACCGCATTGGCGCTGTGGCGCGGGCTGCGACGAACCGGCTTGCCGTCGACCTCGCGAAACAGCGGATCGCCTGCGGAACCCGCCACGAGCAAGCCGGCTTCGTCCACCACGAACGCAGCGCCCCGCGCACTGATTCTCTGGGTCTGCAAGAGGTCGGCGAGTTGCTGCAGGTACAGGTCCACGCCGAACACGCCGGCTGCCCCACTGTCGTCGTCATAGACCGGCTGCGACAACGTGACGAAGAGCTGCCTCTTGCCGGGAACCAGCTGCACCGCAGAAAACACGCGGTCCTTGGCGGTCATGGCGCCCTGGTACCACGGGCGCGTGCGCGGCTCGAAATTGTCCGTCTCTGCCGGCAAGGGCTTGCTGCGGTCGCCCGGCCTCATCGCCGCGAAGGAACTGCGCGGTCCACCCTGGTCGCCCCGGATGTGCAGCCGCATGCCTTGCGACGTCTGCTCGACCGCCAGGTACTCGCCGCGCTTGTTGCCCATGTAGACGCTGGGCACATTGGTCGACTGCCGGGCGAGGGGGAACGCCATCGGCTCGAACTCGGCCGGCGTTGCGAGCAAGCGGCGCGCGAGTTCGCGCTGCTGCGCGTCCATCCGCTCAGGCAAGAGGCCATCGAGCGCCGCATGAGCCTGGCCCAGATGGACCTCCGTGCCCAGTTGCACTTTCGCGGCCACGTTGGACAGGATGCCACCGGCCAGTTCCTCGGCGGCCTCAAGGCTGCTGCGCGTCATGATCCAGGCGACCATCAGCGCCGGCACGATCGCCAGCGGCACCAGGCTGGCTGCCAGGATTCGGCGCAGCGAGAACTTCACCTGCGACGGCTCCCCTGCATGGTCATACCGCAAGGCCCAGCAGTTCCACCGCGTCGATAGGCGCGGCGCGCCCCGGCAGGTTGACCAGGGCACGGCCGCCGGTTACCACCGCGCCCGTGATGGGCCTGAGCGCTGCTGCGCTGATGACGATATGCCAGCCGTGCTCCCGCGCGGCCTTTTGCAGCTGGATGGTGGCGCTGACCGCATCGCCCACCGGCAGCAACTGCGAGGCGGTGCCATGCAGCGGGTCTTGCAGCAGCGTGAGTGCCACGTCCCCGGAATGCAGTGCGACATTGACTTCGAATTTCGCCAGGCCGCGGTTGGGATAGCGTCTCTCCAGGTACTCCTGCAAACCATGGGACGAGTCGATCAGGCCCAGGGCCGCGCGCGCCGCGCGCAGGGAATGGCTCACCGTCTTGGTGTCGCTCTGTTCGGCGAAGATCGCCAGCAGCCCCTCGCCCACGAAGCGCATGTGGCGCGCGCCGAAAAGATGCACGGTGTCGTTAGCGTTGCCATATAGCTTCCGGACCAGGTCGGCCAGTTCCTGTGCATCGAGCCGCTGCGCCACCGCGGCATAGTTCGGGATGTCCACGAACAGCACCGTGGCGTTGTGGATCTGCTCGTCGCCTTCGGTGCCGGTGGGCCAACGCTCGCTAAGTTCGGCAGCCAGCCGCTCTTCGTAGAGCCTGGCCAGCTCATGCTTCTGGTCGACGAGAGCCTGCTGCACGGCGGCATCGACCGCCATCGCCTGCAGCGTCGCCTGTACGGATCGCTTGTTCAGCTGTGCGGAGACGGCTTCGCGCAGTTCGGCGGCCCGAAACGGCTTGGTGATGTAGTCGTCGGCGCCGGTGGTCATGCCGATGCGCATGTGCGCGCGCTCCTGCAGCGAAGTCAGCAGGATGACCGGAATGGCGGCGGTGACGGGGTCCTTGCGAACGGCCGCCAGCATGTCGAAGCCGTTCATCCTGGGCATCTGCACATCGCTGATGATGAGACTCGGCCGATTGGCGATCACCAGTTCCAGGCCGGTTTGCCCGTCTTCAGCAGTCAGCACCTCATGGCCGTCCTTGCGCAAGACGGAAGCCACGAGCATCCGTGTTCCGGCATCGTCTTCCATGACGACGATCAGGGCCATTGTTTTGACGTCCTTGTTTTTTTTTACAGACGCCTTTCCAGCCGTGCGTCCGTTCTGGCGGCTAGTTTACGCCGCCGGGGGCCGCCGATCCGCGATCAGCCTTCGGATTCGAGATAGTCGCACGTCAGATGCGCCAGTGCCCGCACCCCGATGAGCAGCCCGCGCTCATCGGCAAAAAACTTCGGCGAGTGATTGGAAAACGCCTTCGCAGGATCGATTCCCGGCTGTGTGACACCGACAAAGAAAAACAGGCCCGGGATGAGCTGCTGGAAGAACGAGAAGTCCTCCGCACCCGTGACCTTGGGTACCAGTTCGAGTGCGCCCGGACCTGCGACGCGCTGCAGCGTCGGCACCATCTGCGCCGTCAGCGCCGGATCGTTCACCGTCACCGGATAGTTCTTCTGGATCACGCATGAGCAGCTGGCACGCGAGCCACGCGCGACCGCTTCGGCGAGCGTCGTGACCCGCTCGTGAATCTCATCGCGCATGCCCTCGTCAAAGCTGCGGATCGTGCCGCGCATCTCGACTTCGTTAGGGATGATGTTTTCGCGCACACCGCCCTTGATCATGCCCACGGTGACCACAGCCGGCTCGCGTGCGATGTCGATTCCGCGGCTGACCACCGTTTGCAGGCCCATGATGATTTGCGCCGACGTGACGATAGGGTCCACGCCCAGCCACGGTGCTGCCCCGTGCGTCTGCTTGCCATGCACCGTGATGCGGAAACGATCCGAACTCGCCATCGTCGGGCCGGGTCGATAGCCCACCTTGCCGACGTTCAGGCGCGATGTGACGTGCAGCCCGAAGATCGCCTGGGGCACCGGGTTTTGCAGCGCGCCTTCCAGGATCATCTGTTTGGCGCCGCCTTCCTCGCCCTCGGGCGGCATTTCTTCGGCGGGCTGGAAGATGAACTTGACCGAGCCACGCAGTTCAGCGCGCATGCCGGCCAGGATTTCGGCGACGCCCATCAGGATGGAGACATGGCAGTCGTGGCCGCACGCGTGCATGACGCCGACATCCTCTCCGTTCCACTTCGTGCGCACCTTCGAGGCGAAAGGCACATCGACCTCTTCGGTGACGGGCAGGCCGTCCATGTCGGCGCGCAGTGCCACCACCGGGCCGGGGAGCCCGCCCTTGAGGAGCCCGACGACCCCGGTGTAGGCGACCTTCTCGCGAACCTCGTCGAAGCCCAGCGCCTTCAGATGCGCTGCGACGATGCCTGCCGTGCGGAACTCGCGATTGCCCAGTTCGGGGTTCTCGTGCAGGTCGCGCCGCCACGCGATGACGCGCTGTTCGATCGCCTGCGCTGCGGCGTCGATCCGATCGGCGAGCGAGTTGGGTTGGGGGTCTCGTGCGGACATGGGAAGCTCCTGGTGCTTGTGCATTATTCAGCGAAACAACCCTGTCATGCCGGACTCGATCCGGCATCCACCGCGAAGCGGCAGCGGCGCCTGATCGACGATGGATTGCGGGTCGAGCCCGCAATGACAGCCTGCACACTTGTCATGCCGGGCTCGACCCGGCATCCACCGCGAAGCGGGAGCGGCGCCAGATCAACGATGGAATGCGGATCAAGTCCGCATTGACAGCCATGGCTCAGCGCCCATGCAGCTTCAGGATCGGCCAGCCACGCGCCAAGGCCAGATTCGCCAGCCGCGGGTCGGGATCGACGGCCACCGGATCATCGACTGCTTCCAGCAGCGGCAGGTCATTCATCGAATCGCTGTAAGCCGCGCTGCGGTAGTCGTCCAGGGACTCGCCGCGTGCCAGCAGCCAGGCCTCGATACGGTCGACCTTGCCACCGCGCATGTTCAACGTGCCCTCGGGCTTGCCGGTGAACACGCCGTCCTGCATCTGGGTTTCGGTTGCGAGCAGATGCTCGATGCCGAAATGCCGTGCGGTGAGATCGGTTATGAAGCGATTGGTCGCTGTGGTCATCACCAGCACGTCACCGGCCTGGCGATGCCGCTCCACGAGCTGGACGGCAGCGGCCGGAATACGCGGCACGACAATCGTTTCGAGAAACTCACGCCGCAGCGGCTCCCATTGCGCTGCGGTGCGACCGGCGAGCGTGCTCACGTAGAACTGCGCAAACTCTTCGACACCCACCGTGCCCGATTGGTAGCGCGCTTCCATGTCCGCGTTGCGCGCGGCAAACGACTCGCGCTCCAGGATGCGTTTTTCCATCAGGAACTCGCACCAGAGCACGTCGCTGTCCCCGGACAGCAGCGTGTGGTCCAGGTCGAAAAAAGCGATCGTGCGAAGAATCACGGGCGGCAATTCACGAGCGAAGGTGCCAGGCGCGTGGCCGCGTGAACGCCTGTATGCCATAGGTCGACAACGTGAGGCCGACACCTGAATCGCCAAACCCGCTCCACGGCAGGCGCGGGCTGACACGGTCGCAGCAGTTCCAGTAGAGGCTGCCTGCGTTCACCCGCGACAGCACGGTGTGCGCCCTGTCGGCGTCGGGTGTGTAAACGCCGGCCGTGAGGCCGTAACGCGTGTCGTTCATAAGGCGAACGGCCTCCTCATCACTCGATACTTTCTGGATCCCGATGAGCGGACCGAAGCTCTCTTCCTGCATCAGCTCCATGTCGTGATTCACATCGCTGAACACGGTGGCTTCGTACCAGTTGCCGGGCCCCTTGCCCCGATGACCGCCGGTGTGCAGCGTCGCGCCGCGTGCCTTCGCGTCTGCGACCTGTGCGTCGAGCACATCGAGTTGGGGCGCGCGCGTGATCGCGCCGATGTAGGTGCCCTCACTCATCGGATCGCCCGACTTGAAGCCCTTCACCGTTTCCACGAAAGCAGCAACGAATGCGTCGTAGATGCGCTCGTGCACGTAGATGCGCTCGACCGAGCAGCAGCTCTGCCCGGTGTTGTACATCGCGCCATCCGCAAGGGATTCAGCTGCGGCCTTCGGATCGGCGTCGTCGCAAACGTAGGTCGGGTCCTTGCCACCGAGCTCCAGTTGCAGCTTGATGAACCGCGAGCCGACCGCCTTCGCGATGCGACTGCCGGTGGCGTGGGACCCTGTGAAAAAGAGACCATCGATGGGCTGCTCCAGCAACGCTGCGCCCACATCGCCCGCGCCTACCAGCGGGATGAAGACATCCTTGGGCACACCGGCTTCATGCAAGAGGCGTGCAATCTCCAGCCCCGTCATCGTCGCGAACTCCGAGGGCTTGTACAAAACCGCATTGCCGGTGAGCAGAGCAGGCACGATGACATTGCAGCCGACGAACCAGGGGTAGTTCCAGGCCGAGATATTCGCGATGACGCCCAGAGGCACATGCTCGATGCGCTCCTTCATGCCGCCCTCGTCGTAAACGGTCTCCGTCGCCGTCAACGGCTCCACCATCCCGACAAAAAAATCAAGACGCGCGAGCAGCCCGTTGAGCTCATTGCGCGACATCCTGATCGGCTTGCCGGTTTCGCGCGTCATCGTGATCGCGAGCGACTCCAGGTCGCGCACGACCAGGCTGCGGAACCTGTCGATGCACAGCTTGCGTTCGTCGAGCGGGCGCGCAGCCCATGGCCGCTGGGCGGCACGCGCAGCGCGTGACTTGTCGGCGACGCTGGCGGCATCATCGGCGGGGAGGTCGGCGATCTTTTCGCCAGTAGCAGGGTTGTAGATGGCAAGCGTGGTCATGATGGGTTCGTGTCTTTTCTGGCAGCGGCTGCAGCGGCGAGGAAATCGGCGAGCAACGCTGCATCATCGATGGTGTCTGAATCGGCGCGGTGGAATTCGGGGTGCCACTGCACGGCGGCAATGTAGGGCTTGCCGGCATCACTGCGCCGGATGGCCTCCACCATGCCGTCCTCATGGCTCACCGCTTCCACCACGAAACCGGATGCAAGGTCCTTGATGGCCTGGTGGTGGATGCTGTTGACCTTCACGCGGGTCAGGTCGGGATACAGCTGGCCCAGCCGCGAATCGCGCATGATGTCCACGGTGTGGAAGTTGTTGTCGTAAGTCGTGGCATCGCGATGCGTAAGCGCGTCGGGCAGCTGGGTGGCGATGTCCTGGTACAGCGTTCCGCCAAATGCGACGTTGAGCAACTGCAGTCCGCGGCACACGCCGAAGACCGGTTTGCCTGCGCGCTCGAATGCAGCGACCAGATCGATCTCGTACTCGTCGCGTATCTTGTCGCCGGACCACTTCTCCTGCAGCGGCTGTTCGCCATAACTGAGCGGTGAGACATCTGCGCCGCCGTGCAGCATGAGGCCGTCCAGCCACTGCGCATAGTGATCCAGCGTGACATCGCCGCGCTGGGTCGCGCCAGTCGGGCTCGGGATCATCACGGCCAGGGCACCTGTGGACATCACCCAGTGCGCTATCGACTGCTCCACATACTGCAGTGTCTTGCCGGTGAAGAGCGGCCGCGCCGGATCGGCGTGCATGAAGCACGCCGAGATGCCGATCTTGAGCCGATCGCCCTGTGCGGTCACATCGCCTCCTCGAACAACCGCTGGAAGTCCTGCGCCGTGACGGGCCGGGGATTGGTCTGGTGGCAGATGTCCGCGACAGCGATTTCGACGAGGCGCGGAATCTGCTCGGCCTTGACGCCATGCGCCCCCAGCTTGCCGGTCAAGCCGATGCGGGCTTTCAGCGCGCGAAGCCACGGCACGAACTGCGTGCCGCCACCCTGAACCCCGCAAACATGCGCCAGTTCATCGAACTTGGCGGGCGCCGATTCGTAGTTCCAGGCCAGGACGGTATCGATCATCAATGCATTGGCCAGGCCATGATGCAGGTCGCACACAGCGCCCAGTGCATGAGCGCACGAGTGGACCGCGCCCAGGTCTTTCTGGAACGCGATGGCGCCCATCATCGACGACATCATCATGTCGCCGCGCGCTTCGATGTTCGACGGTTCCTTCACCGCTTTTTCGAGCGAACGTGCGGCGATGCGCGTGCCTTCCAGCGCGATACCGTCGCACAGCGGGTGATAGGCCGGCGAAAGGTAGCTCTCGATGTTGTGCGTAAGGGCGTCGATGCCGGTGGCTGCCGTCACGTGCGGCGGCAGGCCCAGCGTGAGCTCGGGGTCCGCGAATACGCAGCGGGCCAGCACCTTCGCGCTGAAGATGATCTTCTTGAGGTGCGTGTCGTCTTCGCTGATGACCGATGAGCGTCCGACTTCGGACCCGGTTCCGGAGGTGGTCGGCAGGGCGACAAAGTACGGCAGCTCCTTGTCGATGGCGCGCACCTGCGGATGGTCCCACGCGTATTCGAGGATGTTGCCTTCGTGCGTGGCAGCCAGGCCGACGACCTTCGCGACGTCGAGCGCCGCGCCGCCGCCAAACCCGATCACGCAGTCCGCGTTGTGCGCCTTGTAGGCGGCTGCACCATCCATGACCTGGCTGGCCACCGGGTTGCCGAAGACGCCCGCGTACACCGCGACATCCAGCCCCTGCAGATGGCTCCTGAACTCCGCGAGCACAGGCAATGCGCCTAGCGCCTTGTCGGTGACGATGAGGGGCCGCTTGAGGCCCTTGCCCAGCAGGTGTTTCGCGACTTCCTTGCGGGCGCCGGGGCCGAAGCGAATGGGAGTGGGAAATGCAAATCCGTTGATGCTCATGATGAAGATGTGTTGAGTTCGAGATACATGTGGTTCTTGCCGAAATAGCGGCCGTCGATCCGGATCGCGCGCGGCTCGATGCCGAACGAATGAAAGCCGGCGGCGGCGTAGAAGTGGGTGGCGATGGTGTTGCCTTCGGTCACGGTGAGCACGAGCAACTCCAGGCCCGCTGCCCGAGCGTGTGCGATCAACGCATCGATCAGCATCTTGCCCATGCCGGTGCCGAAGTACTCCTGCGACACATACATGCCGACAACAGTGGCCTTGTGGGAATTCTTGGCACGCGTCTCGCGCTCCAGGCCCACCATCGCGCACAGGTTGCCGCCGTCGAAGGCGCCCCAGAAAGTCGTGTTGTCGCGCGCGAGGCGCGCCTCCCACCATTCCATCGGCAGCAGTTCGTCTTCCTGGTAGCTGGAGGTGAAAGCCTCCGGAAACTCCCACAGCGCGCGGATGCGCAACGCCCGGTAGTCGTGCGCGTCATGCGTATCGAGCTTGCGGATTTCGAAGGTGGGAGATGGTGCTGTCATGGCCGGGTCAACCGATAGATCATCAAGGCGGCGCGGATCGCTCCGCGCTCGATGGACGCGACTTCCAGGTCTTCGTCGTCGGTGTGCGAGCCAGAGCCCAGTGCGCCCAGCCCATCCACGCCCGGCACATACGGCGCTGCGAATTGAATGTCGCCCGCGCCGCGCCTGCCCGGGTCGAACGCGACCACCGGGCCGAAGCCGGCATCGATGCTGGCTTTTGAATAGGCATCGAGCAGCCGCTGTCCGGCCTCGGTGGGTGGCATCGGCGGATAACTGTCTCGAAACTCTATCGTCGCTGTCGTGCCCGGCAAGTTCGCTGCAACGATCTCACGCATACGCTGCTTGGCGCGCGCGCCCTGCTCCGGCGAGAGAAAGCGCAGGTCGCCGCGCACCATCACGTCGCGCGCAATCACGTTGGTCTTGCCAAAGGCGGCGCCCGTTGCGGTTTCGTCGGAATAGGAAATGCTGGTGCCGCCCATGACCAGGCCAGGATTGAACGTGAGGTTGGGCTCCACAACCTGTTCGCGAAACGCATTGAGGATTCGCGCGGCCTCATAGATCGCGCCGTAACCTTGCCCCGGTGCGAACACGCCGGCGCTGTGACCCGGCCGGCCCCGGACGGACAGCGTCCAGCCGCCCGACGACCGCCGCGCGATGCTTGCAGCGTAGTTGCCGCCCAGACGCGTGCTCGCCTCGAACGACAGCGCGGCATCGCTTTGCTTCGCCAATTCGACCAGCGTGGCGCGCGAAAGCTCCAGCGGCGCGCCCGTGCGCTCCTCATCACCGGTAAACAGCACCGAGATGCGCGCATCACGCAGGGCGCCCACGCTGTGCAGCGCACGCAGGGCTTCAAGCATGACGACGTTGCCGCCCTTCATGTCGCCCACACCCTGGCCGCGCACGCGGTCGCCCCGACGCGCCCACAACGCGACGCTGCTGTTCTTTTCGAACACGGTGTCGAGGTGGCCGAGCAGCAACACACGCTGGCCCTTGCCGCCATCCACAGCGGCGACGAGATGCCCGCCGCGCTGCATGGTCGCAGGCATTTCTTCCCAGCGTGTCGTCATGCCGATCGCGTCGAGTTCGGCCCGCGTGATGCGGCCCACCTCGCGCACACCTTCGACGTTCAAGGTGCCGCTATTGACCCTGACCATTTTTTCGAGCAGGTCCACGGCTTGCGGGGACCGCTGCTTCACGGCCGCGACGATGCGCTGCTCCACATCACTGAGCTGCGCTTGCGCCGCACCTGCGACAAGCAAGGCGCTGGCAAGGGCGACAGCAAACCGCTTCATGGGAACAGGCGGCTAGATGATCTCGAAGTAGCGCTTCATTTCCCAGTCCGTCACGCCGTCCAGCCACTGGCGCCACTCCCAGTCGCGCGTCGCCGCGAAGTGCTCGACAAACGTGTCGCCGAGCATCTCGCGCGCGATCTTCGAATTGCTGAAGTTGCGCGTGGTCTCGATCAGCGTGCGCGGTGCACGGGGAATATCATCGGCGCCCTGGTTGGTTCCGGTGATAGGCGGCGCCGTGAGCTTCAGGCCCTTCTCGACTCCGTAGAGACCCGCCGCTATGACCGCCGCCATCGCCAGATACGGATTCACATCCGCGCCCGGACAACGCGTTTCCAGCCGCGTGCCTTTGGGGCTGCCGGCAATCACGCGGAAACTCGCGGTGCGGTTGTCGATGCCCCAGGTCGGCTTGACCGGCGCCCAGAAGCCATCGACCAGCCGCTTGTAGCTGTTGATCGTCGGCCAGAACATGGGCGCGAATTCCATCAGGCAGGCCACCTGTCCGGCCACATAGCTCTCGAACAGCTTGCTCATCTTGCGCGGGCTCTTCGCGTCGTAGAAGAGATTGGTCTTGCCGTCCGACAGGCTCTGGTGGATGTGACCGCTGCAGCCGGGCAGCTGCGAATTCCACTTGGCCATGAAGCTGGGCATGATGCCGAAGCGCGCGCCGATCTCCTTGGTGCCGGTCTTGAAGAGGATCGCCCGATCCGCCTGTTTCAGCGCTTCCGAAAATCCCAGTGCGGCCTCGTAAACGCCGGGGCCGGTTTCGGTGTGAAGGCCTTCGATGGGCACATCGAAGGCCTGCATCTCATCCATGATGGCGTTGAAGAACTCACGGTTCTGGTTCACGCGAAGCAGCGAATAGCCGAACATGCCCGGCGTCAGCGTCTCGGGTCCGACTCCCTTCTTGGCGGCCCAGCTTTGCGGCGTCTCCAGGAAGTTGAACCACTCGTATTCCATGCCCGTCATCACGTCGAAGCCGAGCTTCTTCGCGCGAGCCAGCACCCGCTTGAGCGTCTGGCGCGGACAGACGGCATACGGCGTGCCGTCGGCGTTGACGAATTCGCCCAGGAAGAAGTCGATGCCGCCGTCCCACGGGACATTGCGGTGTGTGTCCAGGTCGATGCGCGCGAGTGCGTCGGGAAAGCCGTGTTGCCAGCCCGTGACCTGCGCGTTGTCGTACACGTTGTCGCTGGAGTCCCAGCCGAACACGACATCGCAAAAGCCGAAGCCGCCTCCGGGCCCCTGTTCGGCCGCGCCTTCGAACTTGGAGCTGTGCAGGTACTTGCCGCGCAGCACGCCGTCGATGTCGCTGCATGCGACCTTGACCTTGCGGGCACCGGACTTCTTGATTGCGGCGAGCGCGGGGTGGACCTTGGTTGCCATCTTCTTGTTGTCCTCGGATCGATGAAGAGATCAGATCGCCGGCTCACCCGATGCAATGCCCATGTCCTGGAGCGCCAGCGCTACCGCGTTCACGGCCTGCTCCATTTCATTGGGGCCGATCGCGCCGATACAGCCTACGCGAAAAGTTTCCACCTGTGTGAGCTTGCCGGGATAAAGGATGAAACCGCGTGCACGCGCGGCCTGGTAGAAGGTCTTGAAGTCGTAACGGGCATCGCCCGGTGCATTGAAAGTCACGATGATCGGCGCCTGTATCGAAGGGTCCAGGAAAGGCATGAAGCCCAGCCGTGACATGCCGTCGATCAGCGTCTGGTAGTTGCTCGTATACCGAGCCAGCCGCGCGGGTTGCCCGCCTTCCGCCTCGAACTGCTGCACAGCTTCCCACAGCGCGACCACCACATGGGTGGGCGGCGTGAAGCGCCACTGCCCGGTCTTTTCCATATAAACGTACTGGTCGTGCAAGTCCATCGCCAGCGACTGGCTGCGGCCCGCGCATTGCTCCAGCACCGACTTGCGCACCAGGACGAACCCCATCCCGGGCACGCCTTCCAGGCATTTGCCGCTGGCGGCGATGAGCGCGTCGAATCGGGTTTCGCGTGCGTCGATGGGCAGCGCGCCGAATGAACTCATCGCGTCCACGATCAGGCCCCTGCCATGACGCGCGCAGACCTCCGCCACGGCTTCCAGCGGGTTCCACACGCCCGCTCCCGTTTCGCAATGGATCAGCACCACATGCGTGATGCTCGGGTCGGACTTGATCTTTTCTTCCAGCGCGACGGGCGACACCTGCCCGGCCTCGTCAAATGGCATGAGCGTGCAGTTGCGGCCCATCATCGACGTGAGCTTGCCCGCGCGCTTGCAGTACGCGCCGTTGTCCAGCACCAGCACATGGCCGTCGCGTGGAACCACGGTGGCAATCGCAGCCTCCACACTGAAGGTTCCACTGCCTTGCAACGGCACGACGACGTGCGTGTCTTCGCCGTGGATGATCTTGAGCAGGCTCGCGCGGAGCTTGGCCGTGACCTCGTTGAAGTCGCTGTCCCACGAACCCCAGTCGCGCAACATGGCAAGCTTGGTGCGCAGGGTGGTGGTAAGCGGGCCCGGGGTCAGAAGAATCTTGTCGCGATCCATGAATGTGTCTCCGTCGTTCTTATCGGTCCGTGGTGCGCCACGCCTGTGTGCGGCGATTCACCCACCACGCCAGCGCCATGAAGATCAAGGTGGCGATCGTCGATGCGACGCCGATCAACACGGCCATCGCGGCGGCAGCACCGATCTCCCCGGCCTCGTCGAGGTTGAGGATGGCGATCGATGCCACCTTGGTCTCCGGCGAATAGAGAAACACCACCGCGGAAATCGTCGTCATCGCATTGATGAAGAAGTAGCGCGCAATGTCCACCAGCGCGGGCGTGCAGATCGGCAGCGTGACGCGCCAGAAGGTCTTGAAGAAGGGCACCTTGAGCGATGCGCTCACCGCCTCGAACTCACCGTCGAGCGACTTGAGCGCCGTCACAGCGGTGAGGTGCCCCGTCGTATAGAAGTGCACGATGGTGCAGATGGTGAGCAGCGCGACGGTGTGATACAGGCCGTTGAGCGGATTGCCCGGCTCGTTGAAAAAGAAGATGTAGCCCAGGCCCAGCACCAGACCCGGCACAGCCATCGGCAGCATGGCCAGCAGCTTGACGATGCCGCGCAAGCCCTGCATGCCTTTGGTTTTTTCGAGCAGGTACGCGCCGCAAAACACCAGCGCCGTTCCGAAGAACGCGGTGCCTGCCGCCATCTTCAGGCTGTTGACGAAACCGACGCTCACCTCCGCATCGACCAGCCCCATCACATAGTGACGCAGGCTCGGCGACAGGTTGTACGGCCAGAAGCTGGCGAACGATGCGAACACCGCCATGCCCAGCATCGCCAGCACGAGGAATGCGATGAACGAGCAATACAGCGTCATCAGGGCGTCGTAGCCGCGCGATGGCTTGGCGCGATACGGCACTGCACGCGCAGTGAGCATCGCGGTCTGCCGGCGGCTCACGTAACCATCGACCGCGAACGTGATGATGGCCGGCGCGAGCAGCAAGATGGCGACGACCGCGCCCTTGGAGAAATCCTGCTGGCCGATGACCAGCTTGAACACGTCGGTTGCAAGCACGTTGAAGCTGCCGCCTATCACCTTGGGGATGCCGAAGTCGGTGATGACCAGCGTGAACGTGACGAGCGCGGCAGAAATCAGGCCGTACTTCGCGCCCGGCAACGTGATCGTGAAAAACTTGCGCGCGCTGCTGGTGCCCATGGCGTCGGCCGCTTCGTACAGGCGCGCATCTGCAAGACTGAGCGCCGTCACCAGGATCATCAGCGCATGGGGAAACACCGCGAAACATTCGGCGATGACGACTCCCGGTGCGCCGTAGATTTCGCCCCAGCCAAAAAAAGTGGTCCAGCTCTTGAGCACGCCCTGGTTGCCGAACCAGTAGATCAGCGAGATCGCCGCGAGCAGCGACGGCGCGAGCAGCGGGATCAGCGTGATGCCGCGAAACAGCGGCTTGAGCGGCATGCACGAGCGCGTGAGCGCATAGGCGAAACCGAAGGCCAGCGGCACGGCAATGACAGTGACGAGCGCGGACACCCAGATGCTGTTCCACAGGCTGGTGAGCAGCGATGGCGTCTGCGCGTATTCGATGAAGTTGCGCAGCCCGACGAACTCTTCGGATTTGCCCTGCAATGCCTGCAACAAGATGGTGAGCAAGGGCAGGGCGAGGAATGCCACAAGCAGCAGCGCCACCACGAACAGGGCGAGGTGCGCCACCCGGTCGGTCCAGTGCGACGACTGCCTCACTGGCGCGCGAACTGCAACTGGCAACACGGCGCTCATGGTCAGAACACCTTGATGCGTTCGGGCAGCAGCTTCAGGCGAAGCGGTGAGCCCACTTCCAGCGACTGCTCCGACAGGAAGTTGAGCGACAGGTACACCGTGAGCGGATTGCCATCCAGCGCGGGCGAGGCCACCCGCACGTGGCAGTAGGAACCCAGGAACTCGATCTTTTCGATGTTCGCGTCGAATACATGCAGGTCACCGTCATTGATCGGGCGCGCGAGCACATCCTCGGGCCGCAGGTAGATGCGCGCATCGCGATCGGCGCCTTCGCACGGAATGCTCAGGCTACCGAACTGAAGCGCACCGGAGCGCACCCTGGCCGAAATGGTGTTCACCTTGCCGACGAAATCGGCGACGAAGGGCGACGCCGGTTCACGGTAGATGTCGAGCGGCGTGCCGACCTGCTCGATCGATCCGTGATCCATCACAACGATGCGATCGGCAACCGACAGCGCCTCTTCCTGGTCGTGCGTCACCATGATGGTGGTCACGCCGACCTTTTGCTGCAACGCACGGATTTCCTGGCGCAGGCGCACACGCTCCAGCGCGTCGAGCGCTGACAGCGGCTCGTCGAGCAGCAGCAGGCTGGGCGATGTGGCGAGCGCGCGCGCCAATGCGATGCGCTGCTGCTGGCCGCCCGACAGTTGCGCCGGGTACTTGCCTTCGCTGCCCGGCAAGCCCACCAGCTTCACCAGCTCGGTGACGCGTTTGGCGATGTCCGCGCGAGGCGTCTTGCGATTGACCAGGCCGTACGCCACGTTGTCGGCGACGCTCAGGTTGGGAAAGAGGGCATAGCTCTGGAAGACGATGCCGTAATCGCGCTCGGCCGGGGGCAGTCGCGAGATGTCACGCCCGCCCTGCCACACCTCGCCAGCCGTCTGCACTTCCAGCCCCGCGATGATGCGCAGCAGCGTCGTCTTGCCGCAGCCCGAGGGCCCGAGAAAGCAAACGAACTCGCCTTTCTGTATGCCCAGGCTGACGTCGTGCAGTGCAGTGAAAGCGCCGAACTCCTTGCGGATGTGGCGCAGGTCGAGAAAGAGATTGGGGGTCATTTGAAACGCTGTACTGCAACTGGGGCTGTCATGCCGGACCTGTACCGGGTTGTCATGCTGGCGCTGTACCCGGCTGTCATGCCGGACTCGTACCTAGCTGTCATGCCGGACTCGATCCGGCATCCATCGCGAAGCGACGACGGCGCTTGACTCGTCGCCCGCATGGATTGCGGATCAATTCCGCAATGACAGCCGGTTGGGCCGCAATGACAGCCAGTGGGAATCGCGATGACAGCCTCTGGAGGCAAGGTCCATGCGCTCAGCGCTTCTCCGACTTCGCGTTGTAGCGCTTGGTCCACTCTTCCAGAATGCGCTCGCGATTTTCCGCGGCCCAGCTGAAATCCATCTTCACCAGGCGCGCTTCGTAATCCTTGGGCACATTGGCCAGCGGCGGCGCAATGCCCGGCTGCGCGGTGATCGCGAAGTTCTTGCCGTAAAGCAGCATCGCATCCTTGCTCGAAGCCCAGTCGGCCAGCTTCTTGGCAGCAGCCAGTTTCTTGGTGCCCTTGTGGATCGCGAATGCTTCCAGGTCCCAGCCCAGGCCTTCCTTCGGGAACACGAGATCGATCGGCGCACCCTTGGCCTTGTTGGCATTGCCGCGATATTCGAACGAGATGCCCATCACGTATTCACCGGCGGCTGCCATGTTGCAGGGCTTGGAGCCCGAGTGCGTGTACTGCGCGATGTTCTCGTGCAGGCCGTCCATGTACTTCCAGCCGCCGCCCTTGCCCTTGTCATCGCCAAAGAGCGTGAGCCATGCCGTCACGTCGAAGTAACCCGTGCCGCTCGATGCCGGGTTGGGCATCACGATCTGGCCCTTGTAGACCGGCTTGGTCAGGTCTTTCCAGGTCTCGGGCTTGGGGATGTTTTTCTTCTGCGCTTCAACCGTGTTGAAGCAGATGGTCGCGCCCCACACGTCCATGCCGAACCATGCCGGCACCTTCTTCTTGTCGCGGTACTGGCTCATGATGGCGTCGAGGTTGATCGGCGCATAGGGCTCGAGCATCCCGTTCTTGTCCAGCAACGCGAGGCTGGAAGCGGCCACGCCCATCACGGCGTCGGCTTGCGGGTTGCCTTTTTCGGCGAGCAGCTTGGCCGTGATGACGCCGGTCGAGTCGCGCACCCACTTGATTTCAATGTCGGGGTTGGACTTGTTGAAGCCCTCCTGGTAGGCCTTGAGCTGGTCGGTCTCCAGCGCCGTGTAAACCAGCAGTTGGGTCTTCTGGGCAAAGGCCAGGCCGGCGCAGGCGGCGAGGCCGGCGAGCAGGACGGACTTCAGGACAAAACGGGTGCGCATGGGTGAACTCCTCAAGGACAAAAGGTTTCGATACTGCGGACCGCGGGTGACGCTTTCGTGACGCCCCGCTTCTTGATGACATGACGTGACCGGCCCCTCGCCGATGAGATTCATTTGACGCCGGGTGTAAAACCTTGTCAATTGTTTTTTGCAGATTGTTGACAATCCGCGCGATGCTGCTCTAATGCGGGGCATGAATGCCGCCCTGCACCCCACCATCGCGCTGCTCCAGAGCAGTTCGCTGACCACTGTGGTGCAGCAGGAAATCGAGCGGGGCATCCTGCAAGGCGAGTACGCGCCGGGCAGCAAGCTGATCGAAGCGACGCTGGCCCAGAAGATGGGTGTGTCGCGCGGGCCGGTGCGCGAGGCCTTTCGCATGCTCGAAGAAGCAGGGCTCGTTCGCAACGAGAAAAATCGCGGCGTCTTCGTTCGCGATATCCCGATCGATGAAGCCATCGAGATCTTCGACCTGCGCGCCACCATGGACCAGCTGGTGGGCCGGCGTCTGGCCGAACACATCACCCCCGCGCAGCTCAAGGAAATCAAGGCGCTGGTCGATGCCATGGAAAAGGCCGTCAAGGCCGAAGACGCCTACAAGTACCACCTGCTCAATCTCAAGTTCCATGACCGGCTGGTCGAGATGGCCGGCAACAGCAAGCTCACTTCCATCTACCGCAAGCTGATCAAGGAGCTGTCGTTGTTCAGGCGCCTGAATCTGGCCGACGGATGGCTGCTGCCGATCTCGGCCGGTGAGCACCGCGCCATCTTGAAAGCCATCGCATCGGGCGACCCGGACGCCGCCGGCAAGGCGATGTTCGACCACGCGATGGACAGCAAGGAACGCACCATCGAAAACGACCTGCGCCGCCAGTCGCGCGCCGATGCCGGTGCAGGCGCCCAACCCACGAAAGCCCGCAGTGCTGACAGTCAATAAACGCCAATACAAGTTGCCCACGCGGCCGACCGTGATCGTCTGCGTCGATGGATGCGAACCCGACTACCTCGCGCAAGCGGTGGCCACCGGCCGCATGCCCTGGCTCAAGCGCACGCTCGCCAACGGCGCAGGCCTGGTCGCCGATTGCGTGGTGCCCAGCTTCACCAATCCCAACAACCTGTCCATCGTGACCGGCGCGCCGCCTTCGGTGCACGGCATCTGCGGCAACTATCTCTTCGACACCGCGACCGGCACCGAAGTGATGATGAACGACCCCAAGTGGCTGCGCGCGCCAACCATCTTTGCAGCGCTGGCCGACGCGGGCCAGTCGATCACCATCATCACGGCCAAGGACAAGCTGCGCCGCCTGCTCGGTCACGGCATGAAGGGCGGGATCTGCTTTTCGTCCGAGAAGTCCAACGAAGTCACGATTGAAGAAAACGGCATCGACGACGTGCTGTCCATCGTCGGGCTGCCGGTGCCCAGCGTCTACAGCGCCGATCTTTCCGAGTTCGTGTTCGCCGCCGGCGTGAAGCTGATGCAGCGCAACCGTCCCGACGTGATGTATCTCTCGACGACCGATTACGTGCAGCACAAGCATGCGCCGGGCACTGAAGGCGCCAACGATTTCTATTCGATGATGGACGGCTATCTCGGCCAGCTCGACGATCTGGGCTGCGTGATCGCGATCACCGCAGACCACGGCATGAATGCCAAGGTTGCGATGGACGGCACGCCCGACGTGATCTATTTGCAGGACTGGTGCGATCAGTCGCTGGGCCCCGTGAAGACGCGGGTGATCCTGCCGATCACCGACCCGTATGTCGTGCATCACGGCGCGCTGGGTTCGTTCGCGACGATCTACCTGCCCGAAGGCATGGAAGTCGCGCCGGTGGTGGCGAAGCTGCAGGCGCTCAAGGGGATGGAAGTCGTCCTGGACCGGGCGGCTGCGGCCGAGCGATTCGAGTTGCCGGCCGATCGCATCGGCGACATCGTGTGTGTGTCGGAGCGCTTCACGGTGATCGGCACTTCCGCAAGCCGTCATGACCTGTCGGGTCTGGATGCACCGCTGCGATCGCACGGCGGCATCAGCGAGCAGCGCGTGCCGCTGATCCTGAACCGCAAGCTGCCAGGGCTGGACATGACGCGCAGGTTCCGCAATTTCGATGCGTTTGATCTGGCGTTGAACTATGCGCAGTGACAGATTGGCCAACCCTGAGGCTGTCATTGCGGACTTGATCCGCAATCCAGACGGCGTTCGATCAACCGCAGCATGGATGCCGGATCAAGCCCGGCATGACAGCCGATGAAAGCAGACTTCATCCAGTCGCACGGCCTGGACGCCATGCGCATCGCAGGCGAGAAGGTCGGCGCAGGGCGCGACCGCGTCATCGAGGTGTTCAATCCGTTCACGGCGCAGCGCATCGGCAGCGTTCCGAAAGCCACGCTCGAAGAGGTGAAGTCCGCGTTCGAGATCGCCCACGCCTTTCAACCGAAACTCACCCGCTACGAGCGTGCCGCCATCCTGAACAAGGCCGCGGCGATCATCCGGGAGCGGCTCGACGACATCTCCCAGCTCATCACCGCCGAATCAGGTCTGTGCGTGAAGGATTCCCTCTACGAAGCAGGCCGCGTGAGCGACGTGCTGCTGTTCGGCGCGAATGAAGTCCTCAAGGACGACGGCCAGATCTTCAGCTGCGACCTGACGCCCCACGGCAAGAAACGGCGCGTGTACACGCAGCGCTCGCCACTGCTGGGCATCATCAGCGCGATCACGCCGTTCAACCATCCGATGAACCAGGTGGCGCACAAGGTGGTGCCCAGCATCGCGACCAACAACCGCATGGTGCTCAAGCCATCCGAGAAGGTGCCGTTCTCCGCGATCTTCTTTGCGGACATCCTCTATGAAGCAGGGCTGCCGCCCGAGATGCTCAGCATCGTCACCGGCGACCCGCGAGAGATCGCCGACGAACTGATCACCAACCCGCGTGTCGATCTGGTGACCTTCACCGGCGGCGTGGCCATCGGCAAGTACATCGCGTCGAAGGCAGGCTATAGGCGCGTGGTGCTGGAACTCGGCGGAAACGATCCGATCATCGTGATGGAAGATGCGGACCTGGACGAAGCATCGTCGCTGGCAGTGCAAGGCTCGTACAAGAATTCCGGGCAGCGCTGTACCGCGGTGAAGCGGATGCTGGTGCATGAGTCCATCGCCGCGCGCTTTACGGACCTGGTGGTGGACAAGACAAGAGCGTGGAAGTTCGGCGACCCACAGGACAAGGCCAACGACATGGGCACGGTGATCGATGAGGCAGCTGCGCAATCCTTTGCAGCGCGCGTCGATGAAGCGGTGGCGCAGGGCGCGAAGCTGCTGGCAGGCAATGTGCGCGACGGCGCACTGTATTCACCGACCGTGCTCGGCGCGGTACGACCCGACATGACCGTCGTGCGCGAAGAAACCTTCGGGCCCGTTTCTCCCATCATCACGTTCGGCAGCATCGACGAGGCGATTGCGATTTCGAACGGAACCGCGTACGGCCTTTCCAGCTCGGTCTGCACCAACCGGCTCGACTACATCACGCGCTTCGTCAATGAACTGCATGTCGGCTCGGTCAATGTGCGCGAGGTGCCCGGCTACCGGCTCGAACTCACACCGTTCGGCGGCATCAAGGACTCGGGCCTGGGCTACAAGGAAGGCGTGCAGGAAGCGATGAAGAGCTTCACCAACCTCAAGACCTACTCGCTGCCCTGGCAGTGAGTGCAACCCTGCAAACGCCGTGGCCTTGACACTCTCCGACATCGAGAAGCTGTTCGCCGATCGCGGCGCGGAGCAATACACGGGTGAACCCGTGACGCAACTGGAGCACGCGCTGCAGAGCGCACTGCTCGCCGAGCAGGAAGGCGCGAGCGACGCACTCATCACCGCAGCATTGCTTCACGATCTCGGCCATCTGCTCCACGACCTGGGGCCCTCTCCCACGGTTCAGGGTATCGACGATGTTCATCAATACCGCGCGTTGCCATTTTTGCGCGGACTCTTGAGCGATGACGTGATCGAACCGATCAAGCTGCACGTCGATGCCAAGCGCTACCTGTGTTCCGTGCGGCCCGGCTACTTCGCTGCGCTGTCCGATGACTCCAAGCGCTCGCTGGGCCTGCAGGGTGGCATCTACAACGAAGGGCAGGCCGAAGCCTTCATCTCGCAGCGCGGCGCTGCCGATGCGGTTCGTCTGCGAGTCTGGGACGACCTGGCCAAGACCGCAGGCCTGCCGACTCCTCCACTGAGCCACTTCCTCGAACGCGCGCGCCGCTGCGAATTGCAGTCGGGCGCCAATCCATGACGCTCACCTGGCCCGTCGTTGCGGCCGTGCTCTTCGGGGCCTTGCTGCACGCGAGCTGGAATGCGCTGGTGAAGTCGAGCAAGGACAAGGCGCTCGACACCGCCGTCATCCACCTGATCGGCTCCCTGGTAGCGATTCCAGTGGTGTTCATCGTCGGGCTGCCGCCGGTGGCCGCATGGCCCTATGTCATTGCATCGACCGTGATCCATATCGGCTACTACATTGCGCTCACCGGCGCCTACAAGCATGGCGACCTGGGCCTGACCTATCCGCTGATGCGCGGCACGGCGCCGCTGCTCGTCGCGCTGACTGCATCGTTCACGCTCGGCGAGACGCTGACGCCGATGGCATGGGCCGGCATCCTGGGGATCAGCTGCGGCGTGCTGGCCCTGGGCCTGTCGCGGCATGCGCTGGAGTCGCCGCGCGCGGTGGCATTCGCGCTGAGCAACGCCGTGGTGATCGCGATGTACACCGTCGTCGATGGACTCGGTGTGCGCGAGAGCGGCAACGCCCTGCAGTACGTCATCGCGCTGTTCGCACTGGATGGCTGGCCTTTCGCGCTCATCGTGTTCCTGCGCCGCGGAGGGCCTGTGGTGTGGCCGTATGCGCGTGCGCGCTGGCCGGTGGGATTGATGGGCGCCTTCGCCTCGTTCGGCTCTTACGGCATCGCGCTGTGGGCGATGACGCGCGCGCCGGTCGCGACTGTTGCGGCCCTTCGCGAGACATCGGTTCTCTTTGCTGCGTTGCTCGGCGCGTGGTTTCTCAAGGAGCGGTTCACCGCGCGGCGCGCAACGGCCACCGCCATCATCGTCGCGGGCGTGATGGCCCTTCGAATCGCGTAGGCCGGCTAACAACTGGAGGTTTCCCATGGCACTGCCTTCATCGGCACAGGTTGTGATCGTCGGCGGCGGCATCGCAGGGTGCTCGACCGCCTATCACCTCGCGAAGATGGGCATCACCGATGTGCTGCTGCTCGAACAGGGCAAGCTCACCAGCGGCACGACATGGCACGCGGCAGGTCTCGTCGGCCAGATGCGACCTAACCGCACGATGACGCAGATGAGCAAGTACGGCATCGAGCTGTACGCCACGCTTGAGGCCGAGACCGGTCTTGCGACCGGCTGGAAGCAATGCGGCAGCGTGAACGTGGCCAAGACACCCGAGCGCATGAAGGTGCTGCGAAAGCAACTCGCGATGGCGCGCAGCTTCGGTGTGGAATGCCATGAGATATCGCCGGCGCAGGCGCTGGAGAAATATCCCATTCTTCGTATCGACGACCTGCAGGGCGCCCTGTGGCTTCCCGGTGATGGCAAGGCCAATCCGGCGGATCTGTGCATGTCGCTGGCCAAGGGCGCGCGCAATCGCGGCGTGAAGATCATCGAGGACATCGAGGTGACGGGCGTCATCACGGAGCAGGGCCGCGTGTCGGGCGTGGAGACGGCGCACGGCGTCGTGAAGTGCGAGACGCTGGTCAATTGCGGCGGGCAGTGGGCGCGCCAGTTCGGCGTGCTCGCGGGCGTGAACGTGCCGCTGTTTTCTGCCGAGCATTTCTACATCGTCACCGGCAAGATACCCGGCGTGCATCCCATGCTGCCGGTGATGCGCGACCCCGATGGGTTCATCTACTACAAGGAAGAGGTCGGCGGCCTGGTGATGGGCGGCTTCGAGCCCCATGCCAAGCCGTGGAAGATGGATCCGGTTCCGAACGACTTCCAGTTCCAGTTGCTGGATGAAGACTGGGACCAGTTCGAGATCCTGATGACCCACGCGATGCATCGCACGCCGTGCCTGGAGACAGCGGAAGTGAAGATGCTGCTGAACGGGCCCGAGAGCTTCACGCCCGATGGCAATTTCATATTGGGTGAAGCGCCGGAGCTGCGAAATTATTTCGTGTGCGCGGGCTTCAACTCGGCGGGCATTGCCAACAGTGGCGGTGCCGGGCGGCTGATTGCCGAATGGATCATCGGCGGCGAGCCGAGCACCGATGTTTGGGATGTGGATATTCGCCGCTTCGGCAGTTTCACGGGCAATCGCAAGGCCCTGGCGGAGCGCACGGCGGAGACCCTGGGATTGCACTATGCGATGCGCTGGCCGAGACAGGAACTTCAGACGGCGCGGCCGCTGCGCACATCGCCGCTCTATGACCTGCTCAAGGACAAGGGGGCAGAGTTCGGCAGCAAGAATGGGTGGGAGCGGGTGAATTATTTCCGGCACCCTCTTGCTCCCTCCCCCCAGCGGGGGGAGGCGCAATCTCACCCCCAACGCGGGGAGGAGAAATACCAGCACACACTGGACAAGCCTGGCTGGTTGAGCGACATGATCGAAGAACAGCGCGCCACCCGCGAAGCCGTCGCCATCTACGACCAGAGCTCGTTCTCCAAGCTGCTCCTGCAAGGCTCCGATGCACTCGCGCTGCTCCAGCGCCTGTGCGCCAACGAGATGGACGTGCCCGTCCACCGCATGGTCTACACGCCGATGCTCAACGAGCGCGGCGGCATCGAGAGCGACCTCACCGTCATCCGGCAGGCGCGCGATCGCTTCCTCGTCGTCACGGGCTCCGCGCAAGCAACCCGCGATGCCGACTGGATCAACCGGCACATCACTGCCGACCAGCACGTCGTGCTCACCGACGTATCGACCATGTATTGCGTGCTCGGCCTCATGGGGCCGAAGGCTCGCGAACTGCTGGCGCGCGTCAGCCCCGACGATCTTTCGCCCGAGGCGCTGAAGTTCTCGTGGACGAAAGAAATCGACCTGGGGCTCGCCCGTGTTCGCGCCGCGCGCATGGCCTACGTCGGCGGTCCTGGATTCGAGTTGTATGTGCCGGTGGAGATGTGTCGCCACGTGTACCTCGCGCTCTGCGAAGCCGGCAAGGACCTGGGTCTGCGCGACGCCGGCTACTACGCGCTCGACGCACTGCGCGTCGAGCAGGGTCGCCGCGCATGGGGCGCGGAACTGGGCCCCGATGAGTCACCGTGGGAAGCGGGCCTGGGCTTTAGCGTGAAGCTGGACAAGCCGTCTTCATTCATCGGCCAGTCGGCCCTGCGCAAGAGTCACGGCTTGCCTTTGCGCAAGAAGCTCGTGACCTTGCTGCTGCCGCCCGATGTCTATGTGTGGGGCGGCGAGACGATTCTGGTCGATGGCGTGACGGTCGGAGAGATCTCGTCGGCGGGTTACAGCGCCGGCGCATGCGTTGCCCTGGGCTATGTGCGCGGCACCGCAGCCAACATCGCGCACGACGCAAGCCCCGCGCAGATCGACCTGTGGGGTGACACGGTTGAGGTGACGTTGCACGATCGCTGGCCCCGGGCTTAACATGTGCGTTCATCCTTGCACAGGAGATCGCGATGCCCACAGCCGTGGCCAATGTCGATATCGCCTCGCTTCGCACGCTGGCCCTCGTTGGCCCTGCGACGTCGGGCAAGACCAGCCTGGTGGAGGCGCTCTTGTGGAAGTCGGGCGCCATCGGTGCGCCGGGTCAGGTCGAGCGTGGCTCGACCGTCAGCGACCACGACCCGCTTGAAAAGAAGGCCCAGCGATCGCTCAACTCGTCCGTGCTGGGCTTCCGGCACAACGGTGTCCACGCGTACCTGATAGACACACCCGGCGCGCCGGATTTCCTGGGCCAGTCACTGCCTGCGCTCGAAGCGGTGGAGACCGCAGCGGTCGTCATCAGCGCGCAGACCGGTGTCGAGCCGATGGCGCATCGCATGATGGCGTGGGCCGCGCAACGCGAGCGCGACCGCATCATCATCGTCAACAAGATCGACGCGCAGGGCGTGAACCTGGAAGCGCTCGTCGCACAGATTCAGGCCGCGTTCGGCCGCGAATGCCTGCCGGTGAATTTGCCGGCCCACAAAGGCACGAAGGTCGTCGATTGTTTTTTCAATCGCGCGCAGGACGATGCCGGCACCGATTTCTCATCGGTGGAAGCGGCGCATCGCGCGCTGGTGGAGCAGGTCGTGGAAGTGGATGCGGCATTCGTCGAGCGCTACCTCAACGATGGCGACGTCGATCCGCAGGAGTTGCATGCACCGCTGGAGCAGGCGCTGCGCGAAGGGCACCTGATTCCCATCTGTTTTGTATCGGCGCGCACCGGCGCGGGCGTGCCGGAACTGCTCGATGTCATCACCCGCCTGCTACCCGATCCCACCGAGAGCAACCCGCCGCAGTTCCTCAATGGCGAAGGTCCCGGTGCGAAGCCCATGCACGCAGTGCCCGACGCGGGCAAGCACGTGTTGGCCCATGTCTTCAAGGTCACGCAGGACCCTTACGTGGGCAAGATGGGTGTGATTCGCGTGCACCAGGGCACGCTCACGCGCGACAGCCAGCTCTATGTCGGCGATGCGCGAAGGCCGTTCAAGGTCGGTCACCTGTTCACATTGCAGGGGCGCGAGTTCAAGGAGATTCCGCGCGCGCTGCCCGGCGACATCTGCGCCATCGCGAAAGTCGACGAGCTGCACTTCGATGCGGTTCTGCATGACGCGGCCGAAGATGACCACATCCATCTCGCGCCGCTGGAGTTTCCGGTGCCGGTGCACGGCCTTGCGATCGAACCCCGGCGCAGGGGCGACGAGCAGCGGCTGCACGACATCCTGCTCAAGCTGGTGAGCGAGGACCCGTGCCTGCGGCTGGAGCATGCCGCAACCACCAACGAAACCGTGGTGTACGGCCTGGGCGATCTGCACCTTCGCACGCTGCTCGACCGGCTCACCGAGGTTCACAAGTGCGAGGTGCTCACGCGTCCGCCGCGCATTGCCTATCGCGAAACGATCACGTCGCCGGCCGAAGGCCATCACCGTCACAAGAAGCAGACCGGTGGTGCGGGGCAGTTCGGCGAAGTGTTCCTGAAGGTCGAGCCCTTGCCGCGCGGCTCGGGGTTCGAGTTCATCGACCAGGTCAAGGGCGGTGCGATTCCGTACAACTTCATGCCCGCCGTCGAAAAGGGCGTGAGGCAGGCGCTGGAGTCGGGCGTGGTGGCCGGCTACCCGGTGACCGACCTGCGCGTGATCGTGTACGACGGCAAGCACCACAGTGTGGACAGCAAGGAGATCGCGTTCATCCAGGCCGGCAAGCGGGCGTTGATCGCAGCCGTGCAGGCGGCGCGGCCCAGCGTGCTGGAGCCCATCGTCAATGTCGAGATCGCGGCGCCCCAGGTCAACATCGGCGACATCACCGGAGACCTGGCTTCGCGCAGGGGGCAGGTGAGTGGAACGGCCACCGTCGCCACGGGGCTGGCAGTGCTGGCGCAGGCGCCGCTGTCGGAGCTGGCAAGCTACCAGTCAAGGCTCAATGCGCTGACCGGAGGACAGGGCCGGTACACCCTGGCGTTCAGCCACTATGAGGCCGTACCGCCTGGCGTGCAGGCGCAGCTTGCATCGCAGTACCGGATCAAGGAAGAAGCCTAGGCCCGGTCCGCAGCTTCGACGCCCTCGCCTGCGGTGATGAAGTCGTCGTCGCCGTAACCGCGGATATGACCGCTGTCCGCGATGAGCGGCTCTCCGGACTCGTCAGTGGTCCTTTCCATCCGGTACACCAGCTGCGAGGTGAGGGTCACGCCGGTGACGCTCTTTTTCGACGATACGGCCAGCCGCATCACGAGCGGTGCCTTCTTTTCATGGGCGTCGAGCACCAGCTGCGAGACTTGCCGATAGAGTGCCTTGCGTCTCGGCAGGCTGAGCTTGGCAAGCTCCAGGCGCATCAGGTCCCACTTGGCTGTGCAGTACACGAGGTTGAGCGTGCTGCTGAGCTCCGGGGTCTTGATGGCGTAGTGCTGCACGCGCAGATCGACGCTGTGCCGGATCATCTCGAATGCATGCCCCGGGAAGCGCCGGCGGGCCAGGCCGTCGATGAGGAACCGTGTGTAGAGGTCGCGGTCCTCCATGCCCCAGCCCTGCAGCACCTCGTCGTAGCCACCGACCTTCTTGAAGTCATCGCGATGGCAGATGCACATCCCGACGCTATCGCCGATCCCGCTCTTGGGCCGGTAGAACCCGCCCCGCTCCAGGAACGGCATGACGGTGCTGGTGTAGTCCGGCGCGATCAGCGTGTCGGCGTCAATGAAACACAGCCACTCGCCACCTGCTGCAATCGCGGCAGCGGCGCCAAGGTTGCGGGCGCGCGCCAGTTCGAACTTGTGCGCATCCTGCGGAGCGACCACCGTCACCTGCGGAAAATTCGCCCTGACCCAGTCGCCGGTGCCATCAGGGCAGCCGTAGTCGACCACGAAAACCGAGGCTCCCGGCTGCGCCACCATTTTGGGCAGTGAGAGCTTCAGGTGATGAAGCCGGCTGCGGCAGACGGTGATGAAACTCAGCATGACAGGAGGCCTTTCTGTGGCGATGTCGGTGGCAGAACTCAGGTGCGGCTCAGGGGGAACAGACGGACCTAGGTGGAAGCTGGCGTGGGGTCCGGGTCACTGGCGGGACGGCTGGCGGCATCGGGGCCGAGCGCCTCGCGCACCGCCCCCACCTTCATGCCATACATTTCCGCGAATTGTTCTACCGTCTGGCCGCTGGCGGCAAAGGCCCGCTTGAGGGCTTCATGACGGGCCGCCCGCTCGGCGATCTCGGCAAATGCCTCGTCCACGGCCGCCTGCGCTGCCTCGTCCTTGATGCCGGCGCGTGCTTCGTAGTCCTCACGCGAGAGGCCCGACGCGGTGATGGCGGCTACCAGACGCTTCTTTCGCCAGGCCTGCGCCTCTTCGAGGTTGCGGCCCGACTTGCGCCGGAAGATTTCGCCGATGGCGTGGTGGACGTGTTCGGGCGCCACCGGCTCCAGCGGATTGCCGTCCAGGTCGTGGCGCGGGTTACCGGCCGCGACGCTCTCCAGGTAGCGCGTCGATCGCGCGTGAAGGCCCAGTGCGACCTTCAGGTCTTCCTTGGCGAAATCATCGGGGTGCCGGGCCATGATGTCCTGGAACGCGCCCAGCTTGAGCGGCAGGAACTTCGCGCCGAACATTTTCGGATACAGCTGGAACAGCCGCTCCAGCACGGCGTGAGCGGCTTGCAGGTTGCGGGGTGCCCGTGTCGGGGCGGCGGGTTTTGTCTCGGCAGGCGCGGGTTGCTGCGCCTGGGTCGTTTCGATTTCGGTGGGGCTCTCAGTCATCCTTGGACTGTACGCAATTTCTTTGGGCAAAATCCGTCCCATGAAAATCGAAAAAGACACCGTGGTGACCCTGCGCTTCAAAGTTGCCGAAACCACCGGCAAGCTCATCGAGGAAAGCAAGGAGCCCATGGTTTACCTGCACGGCGGGTACGAGAACACCTTGCCCAAGATCGAAGCGGCCCTGGACGGGCACGAGGCCGGCTACGAAGTCACGCTCAACCTCGAACCCGACGATGCCTTCGGCCAGCGCGACGAATCGCTGCTGCGCACCATCCCCAAGAAAGAATTCCCGCCCGGCGTAAAGGTCGGCGGCCAGCTGGAAGGCCGAACCGATGGCGGCGATCCGCATGTTTTTCACGTCACGAAGATCAAGGGCGACACGGTGCTGCTGGACGGCAATCACCCGCTGGCCGGGAAGTCACTGAAGTTTGTTCTCAAGGTGCTGGGCGTGCGTGCGGCCAGTGCCGAGGAGATCGCGCACCGCCATGTGCATGGCGAGCACGGGCATCACCACTGAGCGCGCAGAGGGGGTTGTGAAACTCACTGTCCTGCCGGTGCGACTTCTGATGGGCGTTCCAGCCCCCAACTGACGACCATGAACACTGCCACCACCCCATCCGCTGTTGTCACTGTCCAGCCGCTCGGCTTTCCCTGGGCCACGCAGGACCCGTTTCTCTTTTGCGCGTACCACGACGACGCCTACCCCAAGGGCAACGCCGCCATGGGGCCTGACACGACGCTGGCCGGACGTGACATCGGCCAGGACTTCAGCCGCAAGGACGGCTGGAGCATGTACCACGGCGACACCGTGCCGGGCTTTCCGGCGCACCCGCATCGCGGATTCGAGACCGTGACTGTCGTGCGCAAGGGGCTGATCGACCACTCCGATTCGCTCGGCGCGACGGCCCGCTTCGGTCAGGGCGATGCGCAATGGGTGACCGCTGGCAGGGGCATCGTCCACAGCGAGATGTTTCCGCTGCTGGAGCAGGGCCAGGCCAACCCGCTTGAGCTGTTCCAGATCTGGCTGAACCTGCCCGCGAAGAACAAGATGGCGCCCGCGCACTTCACGATGTTCTGGTCGCAGGACATTCCGCGGCTGGTGACAAAGGACGAGGCGGGCCTGGAGACCGAAGTGTCCGTCGTCGCAGGGCGCCTGGCTGGCGCGGCCGACCCCTTGCCACCGCCACCGGATTCATGGGCTGCGCAGCCCGAATCCGACGTTGCGATCTGGACCGTGCGCATGGCACCGGGCGCGCGCTGGACGCTTCCGGCTGCCTTGGGCAAGGGAACGAAGCGCACGCTCTATTTCTTCAAGGGCACGGGCGCTCAGGTTGCGGGTCGGGCTGTGAACAGCCCGAGCGCGATCGAGTTGCGGGCCGATGCGTCTGTGGAGCTGTTCAACGGCGAAACAGTCGGCGAGTTCCTGCTGCTGCAGGGCCGCCCGATTGCCGAACCGGTCGCGCAGTACGGCCCCTTCGTGATGAACACGCAGGCCGAGATCATGCAGGCGATGCAGGACTACCGGCGCACCCAGTTCGGCGGCTGGCCGTTTGCCGACAGCGCGCCGGTGCATGGGCGCGAGGTGCAGCGGTTTGCGAAACATCCGGGTGGGCGGGAAGAGACGCCAGCCTAGCGTCCGGCTCGCGCCTGCCTCGGTTGCGCAACAGGTGAGCGTTAAGCGAGATGGAAGAACAGTTCGCGCTCGTGTTTCAGCGCTAGCAGCACCACCCGGTCGCTGGAGTGTGCGTAGAGCATCACATACGGCTTGACGACCAGTTCGCGCAGTTCTGGAACGCCATGTGCCGCGGCTAGATTTTTGGCGCGAGCTGCCAACATCTGGCCTTGCGCCGAGCGCGCATCCAGAAATCGGGCCGGCCGGCCGGCGGCAGGGTTCCAGCGAAGATGTCCCCGAGCTTCTGTCAATCGCGCCACCAGCACTGCGTAGCGAGCTTCGGCGCTGGCCACGTCAAGTTGGCGCAGGAAGTCCTGGGCGATCCGCACGTCGCGCACGAAAGATTGCGCGGCCTGAATCCGCGCATTGACTGGTAACGGCATTTCGGATCAGGATTTTTTTCGCGGCCTGACGGGCGAGGGCGCTAATGCCTGGTCGAGTTCCGCTTCGTCGAGAATACGGTCGGCGGCCATGTCTTCGAGGCCTTCAAGCGCAGCCTGGACTAGCACCAGACCTGCGTGCTCCACCTCCAGCGCGTGGTAGTAGTCCAGCTTTCGAGCATCAACCAGCGCCACGTAACTGGCGCCGTTCTTGGTGAGCAACTTTTCGGTGCCATGGCCCACAACGTCCTCGGCCAGCTCGGTGAGCCGAGCGCGGGCTTCGCTGATGGGAACCACATCGCTGGCGCGCAAACTCATGACCATATCCTTTAACGCAATCGTTAAAGGATATCTTAACTACTTCGCCATGACCACCCGCACCATCTCCAGGCACTTGTTCGAATAGCCCCATTCGTTGTCGTACCAGCTCACGACCTTCACGAAGGTGCCGTCGAGCGCGATGCCGGCATCGGCGTCGAAGATCGACGTGCGCGGATCGCTGCGGAAGTCGGTGGCGACGACCTTGTCTTCGGTGTAGCCGAGCACGCCCTTGAGCGCGCCTTCCGATTGCGCCTTGAACTCGGCGCAGATTTCCTTGTAGCTGGCTTCCTTGACGAGTTCCACCGTCAGGTCAACCACCGACACATCGGAGGTCGGCACGCGAAAGCTCATGCCGGTCAGCTTCTTGTTCAGCTCGGGGATCACGACGCCGACAGCCTTGGCCGCGCCGGTCGATGACGGAATGATGTTTTCCAGGATGCCGCGGCCGCCGCGCCAGTCCTTGTTCGACGGTCCGTCCACGGTCTTTTGCGTGGCGGTCGCTGCATGCACGGTGGTCATCAGGCCGCGCTTGATGCCCCACTTGTCGTTGAGCACCTTGGCCAGCGGCGCCAGGCAGTTGGTCGTGCACGAGGCGTTGGAGATGATCGCCTCGCCCTTGTACGTCTTGTCGTTCACGCCGAAGACGAACATCGGCGTGTCGTCCTTCGACGGCGCGGAGATGATGACCTTCTTCGCGCCGGCCGCGATGTGCTTGCCTGCGCCTTCCTTGTCCAGGAACAGGCCCGTCGATTCGATCACCACGTCGGCGCCGACTTCGTTCCACTTGAGGTTGGCGGGGTCGCGCTCCTGCGTCAGGCGGATCTTCTTGCCGTTGATGACGAGGTTGTTGCCATCGACCGAAATCTCGCCGCCCTTGAAACGGCCATGCACGCTGTCGTACTGCAGCATGTACGCGAGGTACTCGGGCTCCAGCAGGTCATTGATGCCGACGACTTCGATGTCGCTGAAATTCTGCACGGCGGACCGCAGCACGTTGCGTCCGATGCGGCCGAAGCCGTTGATGCCGATCTTGATGGTCATTTCGAAAATCTCCTGTGAATCAAAAATCCAGAAATTCATGGATGCCGGATCGAGTCCGGCATGACGCCGGTTACTTGCGCAGCACGGTCCGCACCGTATCGGCCACGTTCTCGGGGGTGAACCCGAAATGCTTGAACAGCACGTTGCCCGGCGCCGATTCGCCGAAGGTGTCGATGCCCACGACTGCCGCGCAGCCGTATTTCCACCAGCCGTCGGTCACGCCCATCTCCACCGCGATGCGCGGAATGCCTGCGGGCAGCACGCTTTGCTTGTAGGCCAGGTCCTGGCGATCGAATGCGTTGGTGCTGGGCATGGAAACGACGCGCACTGCAATGCCGCTGGCCGCGAGCTGCTCCTGCGCCTTGAGTGCGAGTTGCACTTCGGAGCCGGTCGCGATGATCACGGCTTGCGCCTTTTTGGAGAGGCCGACTTCGCTCGGCTCGGCCAGGACGTACGCGCCCTTGCTGATTTCGTCCAGGCTGGCTTTCGGTGCGTACGGCAGGTTCTGCCGCGACAGGAGTAGTGCCGTGGGGCGATTGGCGTTTTGCAGGGCGACCGCCCAGGCCACTGCCGTTTCAGCCGTGTCGCCGGGACGCCAGACGTCCAGGTTGGGGATGAGCCGCAGGCTGGCCGCATGTTCGACCGACTGGTGGGTCGGGCCGTCTTCGCCCAGGCCGATCGAGTCGTGCGTGAACACATGGATCACCCGGCGCTTCATCAGCGCAGCCATGCGGATCGCATTGCGGCTGTAGTCGCTGAAGGTCAGGAACGTGCCGCCGTAAGGGATGTAGCCGCCGTGCAGTGCAACGCCGTTCATCACTGCGGCCATGCCGAATTCGCGCACGCCGTAGTTGATGTGGCGGCCGATCCGGCCGTCTTCGGTTTTCTTCACATCGCCAGCCAGGTCAAAGCGCAGCGGCGCCGTGGCCTTGGTGTTGGTGAGGTTGGAGCCGGTGAGGTCGGCCGAGCCGCCGAGCATTTCGGGCAGGGCTGCGGTGAAGAATTCAAGCGCGATCTGCGAGGCCTTGCGGGACGCTACCGTCTCGGCCTTGGCCTGGGCGCTGACGGCCGCATCGACCGCCACCTGCGCGAAGTTCTTCGGCAGCTCACCCTTCATGCGGCGCATGAACTCGGCGGCCAATTCGGGATGCGCACTGCGATAGGCCGCGAAACGCTTGTCCCACTCGGTCTCGACTTGCGCACCCTTGGCCTTCGCGTCCCAATCGCCGTACACGCCGGCTGGAACCACAAAGGGCTCATGCGGCCAGCCGATGGCTTCGCGCGTGAGCTTGACTTCTTCCAGGCCCAGCGCCTCGCCGTGCGCTTTCGATGTGTTCGCGCGGTTCGGGCTACCCTTGCCGATGTGGGTCCTGGCAACGATGAGCGTGGGCTTGTCCACACCGCCGCGGCGCGCATCGCCGATGGCTCTGTCGACAGCAGCGACGTCATGGCCGTCCACGGGGCCGATCACGTTCCAGCCGTAGGCACGGAAACGCGCGGGGGTGTCATCCACGAACCACGGCGCGACCTGGCCGTCGATGGAGATGCCGTTGTCGTCATAGACCGCGATGAGCTTGCCCAGCTTCCACGCGCCTGCCAGGGCGCAGGCTTCATGGCTGATGCCTTCCATCAGGCAGCCGTCGCCCATGAAAACGTAGGTGTGATGATCGACAACCGTGTGGCCTTCGCGGTTGAACTCGGCAGCCATGAGCTTTTCGGCCAGCGCCATGCCCACGGCATTGGTGATGCCCTGGCCGAGCGGGCCGGTGGTGGTCTCGACGCCGGGTGTCACATCGACTTCGGGGTGGCCGGGCGTCTTGCTGTGCAGCTGGCGGAAGTTCTTGAGTTCCTGCATCGGCAGGTCGTAGCCGGTGAGGTGCAGCAGCGCATAAAGCAGCATCGAGCCGTGGCCGTTGGACAGCACGAAGCGGTCGCGGTCGAACCAGTGCGGATTGCGGGGGTTGTGCTTGAGGTGGTTGCCCCACAGGGCGACGGCGATGTCGGCCATGCCCATGGGGGCGCCGGGGTGGCCGGAATTGGCTGCCTGGACAGCATCCATGGCGAGCGCCCGGATTGCATTGGCCATGTTGGCGTGATCGGCAGGTACTTTGGTGCGATCGTCGTTCGCCACGGGTGAATCTTTGGCCATGGGGGCAGGGCTCCGGGGGTTGATCAGGGGAAACCCCAGATTTTAACGGGGTGCGCGAACCCGGCTGTTGCGCGGGGTTCTGCTGAGTTTTGCTGGTGGCTTCGTCTACATTCTTGCCATGCAAGGGCTTCACCTCACCGCCGACCTCTACCGCTGCCGCTGCGAAGCGCTGTGGCTGACCGACGCGCAGCAACTGGGCGACTGGTGCGTGAAAGTCGTCGAAGCCTCGGGCTTGCAGGCAGTCAATCGCCTGTTTCACACATTCCCCGGCACCGACCGCGGGCCGGGCGGTGTGACAGCCACCATCTTGCTGGCCGAGTCGCATGTGTGCCTTCATACCTGGCCGGAGCAACGAGCAGTGACCATCGACGTTTATGTGTGCAACTTCGGCGCGGATCACTCCGCCAAGGCGCGCGGTCTCATGACCGCATTGGTCCAACGCTTCCAGCCGGAGTGGACGGAGCAGCGCTCGCTCGATCGCGGCGACGGAGATTCATGATGCGCGCCACTGCCATGATCCTGGCTGCCGGTCGCGGCGACCGCATGCGACCGCTCACCGACTCGTGCCCCAAACCCCTGCTCAAGGTGCGCGGCAAGCCGCTCATCGAATGGCACCTGGAGGCGCTGGCCCGTTCGGGCGTCAAGGCCGTCGTGATCAACACCGCCTGGCTCGAAGATCAGATTCCGGCGACGCTGGGCGATGGCTCGCGCTGGGGCTTGCAGATTCACTACTCGATGGAAGGGCGCGACCACGGCGGCGCGCTGGAGACGGCAGGCGGCATTGCCAAGGCGTTGCCGCTGCTGGACGACACGTTCTGGGTGGTCTCGGCGGACATTTTTGCGCCGGACTTTGTATTCGATCCGGCGAAGCTGGCCCGATTCGCCCAGGGCGAATTGCTCGCGCACTTGTGGCTGGTGCCCAACCCTGATTTCCACCTGAAGGGCGATTTCGGCATTGGCGCAGACGGGCTCGGACTGGCCGATGAAGCAGGTCCCGATGGACTGCGCTGGACATTCGCCAATTTCGCCCTGATTCGCAGGGAGCTCTGCGCGCACATTCCTGAGGGAAAGCGCGCTGCCCTGGGTCCTTTGCTGTTTGAGAAAATGCGCGAACGACGAATCAGCGTCGAAGTCTGGCGGGGCGATTGGCACAACCTCGGCACGCCGGCGCAACTGGAAAGCCTGGCATCACCGGGCGCACAACAGAAAGCTTCTGCATGACCCAAAATCCGACCAGCCTCTATGCCGCGCGTCGCGCGCGTGTTGCCGAACAACTCGGCAAGAACGACATCGCGATCATCCCGACCGCGCTGGAGCGCCCGCGCAATCGCGACAGCGATTTTCTGTTCAGGCACGACAGCTACTTTTATTACCTCACCGGTTTCTCCGAGCCGCATGCCGCGCTCGTGATTTCGGGCGACGGCAGAAGCACGCTTTTTTGCGCGCCCAAGGACCTGGAGCGCGAGATCTGGGACGGCTACCGCCTCGGGCCGGATGCAGCGCCTGCGGCGCTGGGCGTGCAGGCGGCATATTCATTCGACGAGCTCGATGCGCAACTGCCCAGGCTGCTCGAAAATCGCAGCGCGGTCTGGTATCCGTTCGCGATTCACGAAGGTCTGGAAGCGCGCGTGGGCGGCTGGCTGGGCAAGGTTCGCGGCCGTGTGCGCTACGGCGCGATCTGCCCCGAGACGCAGCGCGATTTGTGCAGCATCCTGGACGAAATGCGGCTGGTGAAAGACGCGCATGAGCAGGAGATCATGCGGCGCGCCGGACAGATCAGCGCACGCGCGCACATCCGCGCGATGAAGCTCTCCGCGCAAATGCTGCGCGAAGGCAAGGACGTGCGCGAGTACCACCTCGATGCAGAGATGCTCCACGAATTCCGGCTGGGGGGCTCGCAGTATCCGGCGTACACATCCATCGTCGCGGCCGGGGCGAATGCCTGTGTGCTGCACTACCGCGCCGACATGGCGCCGGTGCGCGATGGCGAGCTGGTGCTGATCGATGCGGGCTGCGAACTCGACGGCTATGCGAGCGACATCACGCGCACCTTTCCTGCGAACGGCAAGTTCACCGGTCCCCAGCGCACGCTGTATGAGATCGTGCTGGCCTCGCAGGAAGCAGCTGTGGCTGCAACGAAGGCAGGCGCGCGCTTCAACGATCCGCACGATGCGAGCGTCAAGGTGCTCGCGCAGGGCATGCTCGATGTCGGCCTGCTGGACAGGAACAAGGTCGGTTCGCTGGAAGACGTGATCGAGAAGCGCGCGTACTTTCCGTTCTACATGCACCGCACCGGGCACTGGCTCGGCATGGATGTGCATGATTGCGGGAGCTACGTCGAGCCGTCACAGGCGGGCGAAGTCAGCGAGCGCAAGGATCCACTATCGGGCGAGATCATCAAGAACCGGCCGAGCCGCATCCTCCAGCCCGGCATGGTGCTCACGATTGAACCGGGTCTCTACGTGCGGCCGGGCGAGGGTGTACCGGAGCAGTTCCACAACATCGGCATCCGCATCGAGGACGACGCGATCGTCACGGATGCCGGGTGTGAGCTGGTGTCGCGCGGCGTGCCTGTGAAGGCCGACGAGATTGAAGCGCTGATGCGCGGGTGACCGTGTGGTCAGGCCACCCGCATTGCTGCGCGGTGGCCGGCTGTGAAGGCTTCCTCGAACACGGAATAGCCTGCCCAGTCAGCGTGGGCAAATGACAGGCGAGTGGACTGGGGCAGGCCGGCCGCGGTTCGCGCGAGCGTCCCGGGCACCGGTATCGCCATTGCATGTCCATAGCGGGCGACCTCGACCCGGGTGACACGCTCGCGCAGGTCCGGATGCGGGGCGGCCAACTCGGCTTGTGCCGCCTGCAACCAGTCCGGCCAGCCGCGCGAAAGCAGCAACGCGCGGTCGCGCTCGGGCAGCGGCGAATACCAGCTGAGCACGGTAGGCCCGGGGCGCGGGTCCATGCTCTGGTGCCGCGCATCGACGTAGCCGAGACCGCGCGAACCATAGACCACGTTGTCCCAGGAAGGCGGCGCGCCAGCACGATCGCGCAGTGGCTCGCGCAAGTGCATGTTCACCACGGCCCATGGCGCGTAGCGGGTGGCACGCGCGCGCTCGGCCAGCAGCGAAGGCGCGTTCTGCACCGTCCGTGCGGCAATGAAGAGCGGCAACGCGACGATGCAGTGCTGCGCCTGCCAACGCTCCACCTTTTTTGCGCGAGCGTTGTACGCGTCCAGGGTGACGCCGTGCCGGGCCTCTTCGATGCGCGTCACCACCCGGCCCGTTTGCAGCCGATCACCGAGTCCTTCAGCCAGCCTGCGCGCGAGCCATGCATTGCCCTCGGGCCATGTCAGCACGCCTTCGGTCGAAGTCGAAGCCTGATCCGCCTGATGGCCCGGCGCCTGGAAGCCGTGCCGGCTCGCAAAGTAATGAATGCCCGCCCAGGCCGAGACGGCGGCTATTCCCGCGCCGTAGTCATCACGGCAGCAGTAGTCCAGGTACCACCGCAGGTGCGCATCGGTCAGCCCTTCACGAAGCAGCCATGCATCGAACGTCATTGCATCGAGCGACAGATGCGATGCACTCGGCGTGGTCATCGCAACCGGCATGCTGTACGGGCTCTGCTGCTGCGCGCGCATCACCAGCTGCGAGAACCGCTCATATTGCGCGAGCGTTGCCGCGCCCACATCCTGCAGCGGCAACAGGCCGTCCTGCCACGCGCCGTTGAAAAACAGTCGCTCCTGCGGCGCATGGCACAGATGCCGCTCGTCGTACACCCATCGTCCCGCCACGCGTTTGCGCAGCCCCGCATCTTCGAGGAATTGCTGAACCTCGCGCGCCGCGTCACCGGGCACGGGCAAGTAGTGCGCGCCGAGCGGGCACGCGATGCCGGCGATCTCGCCGACCCGGCTGTTGCCGCCTGGCGTGTCTTCGAGCTCCAGCATCACGAAGTCTTCGATACCCCGCTTGCGCAGGGCGCGCGCGGCAGCGAGGCCTGCAATGCCGCCGCCTGCGATCACGACTCGTGTCTGCCGGGATGTCGTCGGTTGTTGCTGCGATCCCAGGTCGCGCAGCCAATGCCCGCGTTCGGCGTTGGCGCCGAGCAGCGCTCCTGTGATTTCCCGCTTCGTTTCGCAAGCGGGCAGCGCGAGCGCCGCCGCCGACGCGAGGACAGCGCGACGTGCGATCACGGGGTGACCTTGCCCCACTCGCGTTCGTAAGTCGTCACCAGCACCTGGTTCGACAGGCGATTGACCTCAGCGGGAACACGCGCCATGTCGCGCGGAAAGTCAAAGAGCTGCGGCAATCCGCCAAGGCCCAGGAACCGGAGGCCCTGCGGCAGTTCCGCAGGCATGCGATAGGGCCTGCGGCCCGCGATGACGAAGCCCCATTCGCCGAAGCTCGGTACATTCGCGTGGTAGGGCGCGACTGCGAGCCCTACCGATTCGAGCGTGGTCACCACCGTCCAGAAACTCTGGCGCGCCACCAGCGGTGAGGTCGTTTGCACCACGGCGTAACCACTGGCCGCAAGCCGCTGCTCCATCAGCGCGTAGAACGAAGTCGTGTAGAGCTTGCCGACAGAAAAGTTGGTGGGGTCCGGGAAGTCCACCACGATCACATCGAACATTTCCTTCGACTCCTGCAGCCACTGGAAGGCGTCGGCGTTGACGATCTTCACCCTGGGTGAGGTGAGTGCACCACCGTTGAGCCGCGCGAGTGTTTCGTGCGATGAGAAGAGCCGGGTCATGTGCGGGTCGAGCTCCACGAGCGTCACGCTTTCCACACCGGGATAGCGCAGGATTTCGCGCACAGCCATGCCGTCTCCGCCACCGAGCACCGCGACCTTGCGAGCAGCGCCGTGCGCGGCCATCGCGGGATGCACCAGCGCCTCGTGATAACGGTATTCGTCGCGTTCCGAGAACTGCAGGTTGCCATTGAGGAACAGCCGATGGCCAGCACGCCCCTTCGTCACGACAATGCGCTGCCATGGCGACGTCGCCGTGAACACGATCGGGTCCTGGTAGAAGTGATCTTCTGCCAGCGACGTGATGTTCTGCGCGAGTGCAAAGCCGGTCACGAGCACGACCAGCGTCGCAACGCAAACAGCGACATGCGCCGTCACCCTGCGCAGCTCATGGCGAAACAGCCACACGGCCCACAGCGCGACGGCAGCGTTCATCAAGCCGAACAGCAAGCCCGTGCGGATCAGCCCCAGATGCGGTACCAGCACCAGCGGAAACGCCACAGATACGGCCAGAGCGCCGAGATAGTCGAAGGTCAGCACCTGCGAGACCAGATCCTTGAGCTGGACGTTGCGCTTGAGGATGCGCATCACCAAAGGAATCTCCAACCCCACCAGCGTGCCGACGGCAAACACCAGGCCATAGAGCAGCAGGCGAAACGCACCGGGTATGTATGCGTTCGCAATGAAAAGCAGCGCGGGCAGGAAGCCGCCTATCAACGCGACCAGCAGCTCGATCCGAAGGAAATGCGCGGGCAGCTGTCGCTCGAAGTACCGCGAGAGCCACGAGCCGACACCCATCGCAAAGAGGTAGGTGCCGATGATGGTGGAGAACTGCAGCACCGAATCGCCCAGCACGTACGAGGCGAGCGCGCCTGCCGCCAGTTCGTACACCAGCCCGCAGGCCGCGACGACGAACACCGAGGCGAGCAGCGCAACTTCAACCGGTCGCGGTGCGCCACGCGGTTGCTCCGTGGCATCCAGAGGCCGCGCATGCGGCGTGGCCTTCGATGGCCGCGCCTCCTCCATGGCACTCACCAGCCTATCCGTGCACGGCCGCAGCAACGATGATCGATATGCCCAGCGCCATCGCACCGACCACGATGCCGAGCGCCACGTTCTGCTTCTCGACAATCTCTTCCCACAAGTCGTACGGCGTGATCTTGTCGATGATGAGGAACGTGAGCCAGAAGATGGCGACGCCAATCACTGCGTACAGGATGGAGCCGAAGAAGGCGCCCGGTTTCAGCCATTCAATGCCCATGATGCTTCTCCAGAAAAATCGGTTGTGTTTGCATAAAGCTACTTGTGGCCGCCGCCACCCGAATAGCCGCCGTAGGAGCCGCCGCTGGAGCGGCTCGTGCCTGAGGTGTAGCCCGAGCCAGTGTTGTCGGATGCGACACACGCCTTGATGACGAAGAGCAGGATCAGGATGATGATGAACAGCACGATGATCGTGCCGCAACCCAGCCCCTTGGCCGTGCTCGCAGGGCCTGCGTCGGTGCGTTTGAGCAGCTCGCCCTTGTCTTCGATCCTGAACGCCTTGGCAACCGCATCGCTGTCGATCTTGCTGCCGCTGGACCATGTCACCTCTCGCGGTGTCTGCTCCATCGAGAGCAGGTTGCCCCCCTTGGCGAAGTCGCGGTTGAAGCTCTTGTGGCCGCGCTCCACCGGCCAGTAGAACTCCCCTGAAACATAGGTGGTCTCGGCCTCGTAGCTATAGAGCAGCTGGTACGAGGACCCGAGGTAGGACGCCGTCTGCGCCCCCGCCTCCCAGGTCGGTGCACCCGTGGTGGGCTTGACGATGCTCCAGCCTTCGGTCGAATCGACCAGGAAGATGAACCCGCGCTTCTGGTTGTACAGCAGGTACTCGCTCCAGCCGAAGTGCTCTTCGTCGTCGCCGGGCTCGTGACCCATGCGGTGCTGGAAGCCCACCACTTGCCACATCACGCCCTGGAGCTGGCCTGTGCTGCCCAGGGGGATGAGCGGCTGCACCGGCTCGTGCTGCTCGGCATGGGCGAGTTCACCGCCGATGCCGCTCGTGAGGTCGATGATGCTGTTGCAGGCGCGGCAGGTCACCGACTTGCTGGTTGCCAGCGCCACTTCGACCGGTGCGCCGCAGTTGGGGCACGCGAACTGGCGTGCCTTTTCGTCTTTTGCGCTCGCTTCCTTCAGACCGCTGAGCGCGAGTTCTTCGAGCAGCACCGACTTGCCGCGCGTGACTTGCGCGGGCTCGCTGCCGTAGTCGATGCTCAGCACCTCGCCGTCCGCGCTGCGCAGCTCGACGTTGGCAAACGGATGGTTGAGCGGAGGCAGCCTGGGCAGTTCGCCCTGCGCCGAGATCAGCGAGACCGATTCGTTGGAAGCGACCGTGAACGGCTTTCCGCTGATCGCAGTGCCGATGCCGACGCGAAACCGCGCTGCCTCAGGTATGTCGCGTTCGATGGTCGCAGGCAATGCGAAGACATAGGCGCCGTTGTCTTCCGCGAGTACGGCTGAAGTGCCGTCGTCGAACATCGCGATCCATTCCGTCCATGCACCGGTCTCGCCGCGGTACTGGATTCGGCCGACCAGCGTGAACGCCTTGCCTTGCCAGCGTCCGGACGCCATGAGCTGCAAGGGGCTGTGGTCGTCGAAAAGCTCGGCCATCTTGCCGACACGAGAGAGTGTCTCGCCGCTGCGCACAACGGTGCTCTGGCAAAAGCTGCAAACGGCGTAGGTGGACTGGGCGCTGCGAAACTCGACAGGCGCGCCGCATCCGGGGCATGGGGCCCGGTAGGTTCTTTGCGGGGACTGTGTCGCCACGTTCTATTGTTGTTGTAGTTGGCTGTCATTGCGGACTCGATCCGCAATCCATGCGGCGCCTGAAAAAGCCCCGCATGGATCCCGGGTCAAGCCCGGGATGACACCCCGGACGTCAAGCCCGCAGTGACATCAAACCAGCTTCTTGAGCAGCTCCGCCTTCTTGGCGTCGAATTCTTCCTGCGTGAGGATGCCCTTGGTCTTCAACTCGCCAAGCTTTTCCAGCGTGGCCATCACGTCGTCCGGCCTGATTGCCGCCGCCGCGGCAGGGGCAGCCTCTGCAGGTCGTGGCTGCAAGCCCTGCTGAAGGTTCTGCGCCAGCACCTGGCCCATCGCAATACCCGCACCGAGGCCCATCGCATCCCCAGCCACGCTGCCTCCACCCGAGCCTGCCGCCTTGGCCATTTCGGGAATCGCCTGCGCCGTCTGGTATTGCATGAACTTGCCCATGTCGTTGCCGACCATGCCCATGCCGATGCGCTGGTCCAGCAGCTTTTGCAGCTCTTCGGGCAACGACACGTTCTGCACCGTCATGCCTTCGAGCCGAAGGCCGATGGCTTCGAAGGCCGGCGTGAGCTCGGTGGACAGCGCCCTGGCAAATTCGATCTGGTTCGCAGCCAGGTCCAGGAACGGGATGCCACTCTGAGCGATCGCGTCGGACAGGTGTTGCAGGATCATCCCGCGCAGCTGGCCGTCGAGTTCGGTGACGGTGTACACATCGCGCGTGCCGGAGATCTTCTGGTGGAACACCTTGGGGTCGGCGATGCTGAAGTTGTAGTTGCCGAAAGCGCGCAACCGCACCATCCCGAAATCCTTGTCACGGATCGTGATGGGCTGAGGCGTGCCCCAGCGCTGGTCCACCTGCTGGCGCGTGCTGAAGAAGTAGACGTCGCTCTTGAAGGGGGACTCGAAAAGCTTGTCCCAGTTCTTGAGGTACGTCAGCACCGGAATGGTCTGCGTGTTCAGCTTGTACATGCCCGGGCCGAACACGTCGGCGATCTTGCCTTCATTGACGAAGACCGCCATCTGCGATTCGCGCACGGTGAGCGATGCACCGTACTGGATCTCCATATCGCGCATCGGGAAGCGCCAGGCAAGGGTTCCCTCGCCGTCTTCCGTCCACTGGATGATGTCAATGAACTGTTTCTTGATGAAGTCCATCAGTGCCATGGCCAAGCTCCTGTCGCGGGGTCCGCGTCGGCGGATGATAACTGCGGCCCCGCCAAATCTCCGTGTCAAAATTGCCGCGAAGGCGGGCATAACGACATGGTCCTGAAGTGGTTCGATACGGCGGCAGTCGATGCATTTGCCGACACGATGGTGAATATGTTCGTGAGCCGCTTCCCGGCGACCGAATTCTCGGTGGGTGGCAAGAAACAGGAGGCCCGCTTTCGCAAAGTGCAGGCCACGCTCGCGCAGGAGCTCACGGGCTTTCGCCGCAAGCACCCGCTCAACATCTACAAGAAGGCGCGCCTGGCCAACCGCTTCAAGTGGGCACTGAAGGAAGCGGGCTATCCCGACTCCTTCATCGACGAGTTGGCTTACGAGCTGGCGACCTTGTCCGCGATTCCAGACTGATGCCTTCGCTGGCAACGCCACGGCTGGATACCTGCGCTTTTAGTCAAAACAGATACCCACGCGATACGCAAGATAGCGTACTAGGGTTTTCCCCCGCGAGAACTACAATCGCACTCCCCACGAAGCGGCACTGACCTAAGCTGTGCCTCCAGGAGACAACGAGAACATGTCCAAAGACGACGCCAATTCCATCGAAAAGCGCCTTGAACTGCGCCAGGCTGCACTCGAATACCACGAGTTCCCCACACCGGGAAAGGTCGCCATCCACGCGACCAAGCAGTTGATCAACCAGCACGACCTCGCGCTCGCCTATTCGCCCGGCGTCGCCGCGCCTTGCGAGGAGATCGTCAAGGATCCGAACAACGCGTTCAAGTACACCGCACGCGGCAACCTGGTGGCGGTGATCACCAACGGCACCGCCGTGCTGGGCCTGGGCGATATCGGCCCGCTTGCGGCCAAGCCGGTGATGGAAGGCAAGGGCGTCCTGTTCAAGAAATTCGCGGGCATCGACGTCTTCGACATCGAGATCAACGAGAAGCACGACCTCGACAAGCTCGTTGACATCATCGCGGCGCTGGAACCCACCTTCGGCGGCATCAACCTCGAAGACATCAAGGCCCCCGATTGCTTTTACGTGGAGCGCAAGCTGCGCTCGCGGATGAAGATCCCTGTCTTTCATGACGACCAGCACGGTACGGCGATCTGCGTCGGCGCGGCGATCATCAACGGCCTCAAGGTGGTCGGCAAGGACATCAGGAACGTCAAGCTGGTGACCTCCGGCGCAGGCGCCGCGGCGCTCGCTTGCCTGAACCTGCTGGTCAAGCTGGGCATGCCGGTTGAGAACATCTTCGCAACCGATCTGGCCGGTGTGGTGTACGAGGGCCGTAAGGAGTTGATGGACGAGGACAAGCTGCCGTTTGCCCGCAAGACCGACGCGCGGACGCTGTCCGAGATCATCGACGGCGCGGACATCTTCCTGGGCCTGTCGGCCAGTGGCGTGCTCAAGCCCGAGATGGTCAAGAAGATGGCAGCCAGCCCCCTGATCCTGGCGCTGGCCAACCCCAATCCGGAGATCGATCCGGAAGACGCCAAGGCAGTGCGCCCCGACTGCATCATCGCCACGGGCCGCACCGACTACCCCAACCAGGTCAACAACGTCCTGTGCTTTCCGTACATATTTCGCGGCGCGCTCGATTCGGGCGCCACGACGATCACGGTGGAAATGGAAATTGCAGCAGTGCATGCCATCGCCGAGCTTGCACAGGCCGAGCAGAGCGAAGTCGTTGCCGCAGCCTACGCCGGCCAGCAACTGGCGTTCGGCCCTGAATATCTGATCCCCAAGCCGTTCGATCCGCGACTGATGATGAAGATCGCGCCTGCGGTCGCCAAGGCTGCCGCCGATAGCGGCGTGGCCCTGCGGCCCGTCCAGGACATGGACGCCTATCGCGAACGGCTTCAAAGCTTTGTGTACGCGTCGGGCACAGCCATGAAGCCGATCTTCGCGATGGCCAAGGCCGCAGCGAAAAAGCGCGTGGCGTTTTGCGAAGGCGAAGAAGAACGCGTCCTGCGTGCGGCTCAGATCGTGGTCGACGAGGGCATCGCCCGTCCGACTTTCATCGGGCGGCCCGCCATCATTGCGCAGCGAATCGAAAAGTTCGGGCTGCGGCTCAAAGAGGAGCTCGACTACGACATCGTCAATGTCGAGCAGGACCACCGTTACCGCGATTTCTGGCAAACCTATCACCGCATGACCGAACGCAAGGGCGTGACGGCGCAGATGGCCAAGATCGAAATGCGCCGGCGCCTGTCTCTCATCGGCGCGATGCTTCTGCACAAGGATGAAGTCGACGGAATGATCGTCGGGACCTGGGGCACCACGGCGCTGCACCTGCCGTACATCGACCAGGTGATCGGCAAGCGCGAGGGCGTCTGCACCTATGCCTGCATGAACGGGCTGATGCTGCCGGGCCGCCAGGTTTTCCTGGTCGACACGCACGTCAACTACGACCCGACCGCCGTGCAGCTTGCGGAAATCACCGTGATGGCCGCCGAAGAAATGATGCGCTTTGGCATCAAGCCCAAGGCAGCACTTTTGTCACATTCGAACTTTGGTTCAAGCAACCAGCCGAGCGCGGTGAAGATGCGCGAGACGCTCGAGCTGCTGCGGGAGTCGGCGCCCTGGCTGGAAGTGGACGGCGAGATGCACGGCGATGTGGCGCTCGACGGGGCCGCCAGGCATCAGATCATGCCGCACAGCACACTGTATGGGGACGCCAACCTGCTGGTGCTGCCGAACATCGACGCTGCCAATATTTCGTACAACCTGCTCAAGACGGCGGCCGGCGGAAATATCGCCATCGGCCCGGTGCTGCTGGGTGCGGCCAAGCCGGTGCATATTCTCACGGCGAGCACCACAGTGCGCCGCATCGTCAATATGACAGCGCTGACCGTCGCCGATGCAAACGCGGCGAGATAGCTTCCAAATAAGCCCCGCCTAAAAAGCGGGCGCTAACTTATAAGCCTGACGGGAAGGTCGCAATGGCCTTGCTCGCTGCCCAAAATTTGGGCAGTCGCTTGCCTTTTCCACACGAATACGTCACACTAGCGCCTGAAATTTCCGGGTTTACCCGAGGGCTATGGAGCCCCAAAAAACCCGGGAAACGCCCCCCAAAGGTCACCCAAGAAGGTCCGTTCATGGCTCGCTTTGCGGCCGTCAAGTTTGCGCTCACTAGCATTTTGCTGGCGGCCTCGCTGGTCGGCCAGTCAGTACAAGCCAGGAGCTTCCGGGATGATCCGGCCAGCGGCACGACGGCGACAGTTTCTGTCTCCCAGTTGCCAAGGCAGGGACGTGAAACCTATGAACTGATCCGCCAGGGCGGGCCGTTCCCGTATGACAAGGATGGTTCGGTGTTCGGCAACCGGGAGCGACTGCTACCGGCCGCCCGGCGCGGGTTCTACCGCGAATACACCGTCGCCACACCAGGTTCCCGGGACCGGGGCGCTCGCCGGATCGTCTGTGGAGGACCCGCAAGGGCGCCGCAGGCCTGTTTTTACACCGCTGACCACTACGCCAGTTTTCGAATGATCGTGGAGTGACACCCCAAATGAAGCGGGACGATTTTGTGACTATGGAAAGAGACGCGGAGATGGATACCCCACTTCGTCGGGAAACACCCGAGAACGCATTGAAGGGCGTACGGACGAACATCGTCCAGTCCATCCGTGCATTCAGGGTGCAGGACCTGCAGGACACGGCGCGCGCGCTGGGCCAGCATTTCCTGTACGCCAACCTGGCCAACGCCCAGAGCAAGCAGGACGTGCTGGACCTCATCGCGCAGCAATTCATGCTGCCGGTGCATTTCGGCAAGAACTTCGATGCGCTGTACGACTGCATGACCGACCCGGTGCATAAATCGGGCCCGCAGCCCGGTTTCATCGTGGTCCTGGAGCAGATTCCGGCCAACGCCAAGTTCGACAAGGAAGCGCGCGAGCAGCTGCTCGACATCTTCCGCGACACCGCTGACTACTGGGCCGAACGGAAAATACCGTTCAGGTGCTTCTATTCTTTTCTGTAGCCCGTTCTGCGCAAAATAGCCAAGCAGAACGGGCGAATGAGGCTCCGGGCGCCGAAGTGCCCGCAACGGTGGTCCCCACCACCGAATCCGGCGAGAAGATGCCGACCGACAAGCTGGTCGATGTGTCTCCGCTGGCGCTGCGAATGAGCAGCCCGTTCAACGCGGGTTACTGGTTGGCTGCGGCGTAAGCCACGAGGCGCGGGGCGTCATCGCCCCGTGGGCGGCTACGCAAGAACAAGGGCCCGTCCTTAGCGACGGGCCTTTTCCATGGCGCTCGCAATCGCAAGGTACTCGTCCACCGGGACTTCTTCGGCCCGTCGCTGCACATCGAAGTCGCCAGCAAACCCGCGGTCTTCGAGCCACCGGCCCAGCGTGTTGCGCAAGATCTTGCGCCGCTGGCTGAACGCCACCTGCACGATCTCCGACAGGAGTTTTTCCGGGACATCGACAGGAGCCGTGCGCGGGACCATGCGCACCACGGCGCTGTCCACGCGCGGAGGAGGATCAAAAGACTCCGGCGGCACAAAAAGCACGTTCTCCATCGCGTAGCGCCACTGGAGCATCACTGAAAGGCGGCCGTAGTCGCTCGTGGCCGGTTCGGCCACCATGCGGTCGATCACTTCCTTTTGAAGCATGAAGTGCTGGTCCGCGATGGTTTCCACATGCCCGAGCAAGTGAAAGAGGATCGGCGTCGAGATGTTGTAGGGCAGGTTCCCAACGATGCGCAGCTTTTTCGCGCCCATCGTCGTTGCCAGTTCGGCGATATCGACCTTGAGCACATCTGACTCGATGACCGTCAGTTGCGGATGCGCGCGCAGCCGCTGCGCGAGATCGCGATCCAGTTCAATGACCGTGAGGTGACCCAGGCGCTCGACCAGCGGCTGGGTCAGCGCTGCCAACCCCGGCCCGATTTCCACCATGGGCTCACCGGGATGCGGATCGATCGCACAGACGATCGCATCGATGATCCCGCCGTCGGACAGGAAGTGCTGGCCGAAACGCTTGCGCGGAATATGTTTCAACGGCGCACTCGCCGCTTACTGCGGCGGCTCGCGGTATTCGACAAACGCACGGCCGCGCACTTCCTGCACGAACGTCACGTAAACCTCATCGAGCTTTTTTTCGCGAAGCACGTTGCGAACCATGTCGCGCTGTTCGCGCTGCGACAAGCTGGCCTGGCGGCGCTCGAGCAGCTGGACCAGGTGCACGCCAAATCGCGAGATCAGCGGGTCGGCAATCTGCCCGGGCGCGAGGCTGCTGAGCGTTTCCTCGAACTCCGGGACAAACGCGCCTGGATTGGTCCAGCCGAGGTCCCCACCGTTGCGATTGCTCGCATCCTGCGAGAACTCACGCGCAAGCGCAGCAAAGTCCGCCTGGCCTGCCTCGACCCGCCGCTTGAAATCGGCCAGTCGCGCGACGGCTGCCGCCTCGGGCATCTGCGCAGTGGGCCGCAGCAGGATGTGGCGCGCATGCGTTTGTTCGACAGTGGCGCCTGGCATCGTGCTCAAACGGCGCTTCTCGATGACCTTGACCAGGTGGAAGCCTGCGTTCGAGCGGATCAATTCGCTCACGCCGCCCTCGTTCAGGTTGGCGATGGCCTGCAGGAACAACGGCGGATAGCGGTCGGCCGGACGACGGCCGACGACTCCGCTGTTGGTTGCGGCTCCGGCGGCATCGGAATTTTCACGTGCCAGCTTCGCGAAATCCTCGCCCGCTTTCGCACGAGCCTGGATGCGCAGCGCCTTGTCACGCAACGCGGCGACTTGCGCATCGTTGGCGGTTTCCGGCACTGCCACGAGGATGTGGCCGAGGTTGATTTCCTGGGTGCCGATGTCGGTGCGTCCCTGCTGCTCGCGGATGAACGCGTCGAGTTCGAGGTCGGACACCCGAACCCTGGGCTCGACTTCGCGCTCACGCAGGCGATTGAGCAGGAGCTGGTTGCGCAGCTCTTCCCTGAACAGATTGACCGGCATGCCCTCGGCAGCCAACTGCCGGCGCAGCTGCGCAACGTCCATCTGGTTGGAGCGGGCCACATTGAGTTCAGCCTGGTCGACGGTTGCTTCTTCGATCTTGATGCCGGTTTCCCTGGCGAGCTGGATCTGCGCTTTTTCGGCGATCAGCCGCTCCAGGACCTGGCGCATGAACTCGGGACGCGGCGGTATCGGCTGGTTCTGCGCGGCGAGCTGCTCCTGGAACCGGGCCATGCGCGAGCGCACTTCGTTGTTGGTGACCGGCTCGGAGTTGACGATGGCGACGATGTAGTCGGCCGCACGCGGCGTGTTGTCGATGACGCGTGGCGCCAATCGCGGCGCGGCGCCAGATGGCCCCGGACGCAGCCCTTGCGAGCTGGCCGCCAGAGGCCATGCTGCCAGCTGCACGATGCAGACGATCGACAGGGTGAAGGCTCGAATTTTCATGTGGGTCACTCGTGTCACTCGTAATTGCTGAAGCGGCTGGGCGTGGTCACCTGCTCGCGCAGGAACTGGTAGCGCGGGATGTTTTCCTTGAGGGTCTGCAGCGCATTGGACCCCAGCCTTGTGAAGCCGACGAATTCAAGCTGGAAGAGCACCTTCTTGTTCGACGTATTCGTGCTGCTTTGCAGGCGCTCGAACACCACGCGGCCCAGCCAGCAGCCGGCGTCGTATTCCAGCCCGACGATCGCATCGACCAGGCGCTTGTCCTTCAGGCTCACGTTCAGGCGCCCGACGCTGTACCAGCGGCCTTCGCCCTCGCCGCGTCCGGCGCCCAGGTCCTTGCCCTTGTCGCCCCACAAATCGTTCAGCGGCCATTGCCAGCCGATGTCGATCTGCTCGCTGGAGCCACGCTGCAGGCGATACGCAGCACTGATGACGTGGTAGTTGCTCGGGCTGTAGCGGCCACCGATGGTGGAGCGGATCGATCGCGACGTCTTGGGGTTGTACTGGAAGGTCGAGTCGATGCTCCACTTGGGCGACCAGTTGATCGTGGCGCCAAAGAGAACGTCGGACAGGCGTTCACTGACGGGCGCTGCGCCGGGCAACGTGACCAGCTGATCCTTGAACCGGAACCGCTGGGCAACGCTGAACCGCGCCGCTTCAGCGCCCGTATCCGGGTCGAGCAGCCGCGTGCTGGCCCCCAGCGTCAGCAGGTTGTTGTCCGAGATACGGTCGTTGCCGCCGAATGCGTTCTCGGTGTAGATCGTCGCGAAGTTGAAGTCGTTGTAGCCCGAGTCGTAATTGGGCAGGTTGCTCTGGTCGCGGTACGGCGTGTAAACGTAGAACGCGCGCGGCTCCAGCGTCTGGCGGAAATTGCGCCCGAAGTACGAGGCATCGCGCTCGAAAATCAAGCCGCCGTCCAGGCTGAGCGTCGGAACTGTGCGGCTTGCGGACGTCTGCCCCGTCACAAGCGGAGCGTCGAACTTGTACTGCGTGGCGTGCAGCTGCATCTTGGGCACCACAAACCAGCCCGGCGCCTGCCAGGTCCGGCTGACCTGGGCCAGTGCGTAGCTGCGCTGCGCGTTGGGTTGCCCATTGAGCACGCGGTCGGAGACAAATTTGGAGTAGTCCACTTCCGCCGACACGTCGAGCCCGCCGATGAGATCGCTGCGCGCATATCGTGTGAGCAGCTGCGGCATCCGGTCATAAGGCGGCACGATCGGCGAGGTGACATCCTGCAGCGTCTGCCACTTCAGGGCGCGCGCGCCGAAATACAAGTCGCCATATACCCAGGACAGACCCGCTTCATTGGACAGCAGGCGTTGCGTGAGCGATGACGTGGTGCGCGAAAAATCGCGCCAGTAGTTGTCGTCGCTGACACGGTTGAGGTTGATCGCAACGCCCACCGGACCGACAGCCGTTGGAATGGTGCCGTCGTGACGCGCCGAATAGCCCCACCGGCTGTCGTCACGCAGGCGATCGGTCGGCATGTAGTTGGCCCTGACCTTGCCTTCGTATCCCGCTTCCATGTAGCGGAATTCGCCGCCGAGGTCCACGCCGCGCTTGGTCATGAGCGTGGGGAAGAACGTCGCATCGCGATTCGGCGCGATGTTCCAGTAGTAGGGCAGGGTCAGCTCGACGCCGTTGAGGTTGTCCAGGCCGATGGTCGGCGGCAGCAGGCCCGACTTGCGCTTTTCGGACAGCGGAAAGCTCAGCTGTGGCACCGGCAGGATGGGCACACCCATAAAGCTCAGGACAGCGTTGGTGGCCTGGCCGACCTCTTCCTCGTTGTCGATGCGAATACTTGCCGCGCGCAGGATCCAGTCGGGCATCCAGCTGGGGCCGGGATGGCGCTGACAGGTGGTGTAGGTCGCCTTGCGGATGATGGCCCGCTTGTCGTCGATGAAGTCGACGCGATCAGCCTGGCCGTAGGCGTCGTTCTGCAGGAACTTGTACTTGGGCTCCAGGAAGTAGCCCTCGAAGGAATCGACCTTCAACTGCAGCTCGGGGCCTTCGAACACATCGCCCGCGCGGTTGATGCGCACATTGCCCTTGGCCTTGGCCAGGTCATCGGGCTGGTAGTACTCCAGGCGGTCGGCCCGGATGACAGTGCTGCCCCGGCGCATCTCTGCCTCGCCGTCGACCGTGGTTTCCAGGTCAGGCCGGCCGGTGATGCGGTCACCAAAGATGAAGGTGGGGAGTTGCTTGCGCTCCCCCGTGGGAATGTCTTCCCTGAGCTGCGGGGTGGGCTTGAGCGAGACGCCGTCTTGCGCAGCTTGCGCAAAGGCCGGGCCGCCATGCAGGAGCGCGCCTGCGACGAGGGCCACAGGCGTCAGGGCAAAGCGGGCGCAAAACGCCTTGTGTTTCAGGTCGTACTTCAGTGACATGTGATTCCCGTAGGGGGCGGGGCCGGCCGGCGGGAGTGGATTTGTAGAATGGATTATCCATGAGCGAACCCATTCATATCCCTGCCGCAACAAGCGTTACGGTCAATTGGCCCGATCCCGCACGCGAGGCCGCCTTCCTGCGGTGGCTGCAGGCAATCGCCGACCCGCAGCAACTGATCGCCAGCAGTGTCCGGCTCGCATCGGCCGATGCGAGTTTTCGGCGCTACCTGAGAGTCGACTGCGCCATCCCCGGTGCCGCCAGCCGCGTCATCATGGACGCCCCGCCGGACAAGGAAGACTGCCATCCCTTCGTGAAGGTGGGGCAGCTGATGCTGGACGCCGGACTGAACGCACCTCGCGTCCTGGCCTGGGACGAATCCAACGGATTCCTGCTGCTGGAAGACCTGGGAACGCAGACCATGATCGAGGTCCTGGACCCGGAGAACCCGCCGTCCAACCAGCTGATTTTCCTGCGGGCGGTGGACGCGCTGGTCGCGTGGCAACTGGCGTCGAAGCCCGATGTGCTGCCGCCCTATGACGAGGCCCTGCTGCGGCGAGAGCTCGCACTCTTTCCCGACTGGTACATCGAAAAGCACAAGGGCGTGACGCTCTCGGCCGAGCAGCGCGCGACGCTCGACGGCGCATTCGACAAGATCGTGCGTTCCAACCTTGCGTCGCCTTCGGTTTACGTGCATCGCGACTTCATGCCGCGCAACCTGATGATCCCTCGCGATGCGGCAGAGCCCCGTCTGGGCGTGCTCGATTTCCAGGACGCCGTGTACGGCCCTATCACCTACGACATCGCGTGCCTGATGCGCGACGCCTTCATCAGCTGGGATGAAGAGTTCGTGCTCGACATCACCGTGCGCTACTGGCAGAAGGCCCAGAAAGCCGGCCTGCCGGTCAACCCGGATTTCGGCGAGTTCTATCGCGCCGTCGAGTGGATGGGGCTGCAGCGGCACCTGAAGGTCGCCGGCATCTTTGCGCGCCTGACCCTGCGCGATGGCAAGCCGCGCTACCTGGCCGATGCGCCACGTTTCATCCGCTACATCCTCGCCGCGGCCAACCGGTACCGTGAACTCGGGCCGTTTGCCAAGCTGCTCGAAGAGATCGAGGGCATGGACGTGCAGACGGGCTACGCCTTCGGGCGGGTCTAGGCGCCGCACCGCATGCCACGCTTTTACTGCGATGCCCCGCTTGTCGCGGGCGAGCGCGTCGAACTGCCCGAAGGTCCCGCGCGTCACGTGCAGGTGCTCAGGCTACAGCCGGGCAGCGCCATCACGCTTTTCAATGGCAAGGGCGGCGAATATGAAGCCGTCGTCGAACAGATGGGGCGCAGCAACGTGCGCGTGCAGGTCCGAGCGCACGACGCCATCGAACGCGAGGCTCCGCGCGCCGTTCACCTGGCCCTGGGCATGCCTGCCAATGAACGCATGGACTGGCTGGTCGAGAAGGCGACCGAGCTGGGGGTCGCCAGCATCCAGCCGCTCGTGACTGAACGCACCGTGCTGAAGCTCTCGGGCGAGCGCGCGCAGAAAAAGCAGGCGCACTGGCAAGCCATTGCGGTGGCCGCGTGCGAGCAATGTGGTCGCAATCGCGTGCCAGAGGTGTTGGCGGTCACCGACTTCTCGCGCTGGCTGGGGCTGGCCCCGGTCGCATCAACCCGGCTGGTGTTGTCGCTTTCAGCGCACGGACGTGCCGCGGTGGATGCAGCGGGAATCCACCAGCCCCTGCTTTTGCTGTCCGGTCCGGAAGGCGGTCTCTCGTCCCGCGAGGAAGACGAGGCGATCGCAAGCGGATTTGCCCCCGTGACCCTGGGCACCCGAGTGCTGCGCGCCGAGACCGCACCTCTTGCGCTCCTGGCGGCGCTCACGCTGGCGACCCCATGAACCGCAACCTCTGGCTGCTGGCGATCTGCCAGGGCCTCTACCTCACCAACAACGTCACGTTCATCGCGATCAACGGCCTGGTCGGCCTGGCGCTCGCGCCCTTTGGCTGGATGGCCACGCTGCCGGTCATGGGCTACGTCGTCGGTGGGGCGCTTTCCACGCAGGTGGTTGCCGCTACCCAGAAGCGATTCGGCAGACGCATCTCTTTCCAGTTGGGCCTTGTCGTCGCATTGCTGTCGGCTTTGCTGTGCGCATACGCGGCGATCACGCGCCATTTCTGGCTGCTGTGTTTCGCAACCGTCATCGCAGGGTACTTCAACGCCAATGCGGGTCTCTATCGATTCGCCGCAGCAGAACTGTGCAAGCCGGAGGTCCGCGAAAAAGCCGTCTCGCTGGTCATGGCCGGGGGTCTTCTGGGCGCCGTGGCCGGACCCAACCTGGCAGCCCGCACACGCGACGTCTTCGACGTTCCGTTCGCAGGGGCATACCTTGCACTGGCGCTCGTTGCTGCTATCTCGATGATCATCATGGCCTTCATCGACTTCGCGCCACCGCCAGGGAAGAAGGACAGCGAGGGCGGCCGGCCCCTTTCGCAAATCCTGCGACAGCCGGTCTTCATCGTTTCGGCAATGACAGGTGCGCTCGGCTTCGGGGTGATGAACCTGCTGATGGCTGCGACACCGATTGCGATGCAGCAATGCGGGCTCCCGTTTTCAGATGCGGCGCTGGTGCTGCAGTGGCACGTGATCGGCATGTTCGCACCGGGATTTTTCACCGGCCACCTGATCAAGCGGTTCGGGCCGCTACCCGTCATGGGCGTTGGCGTGGCGCTGTTTCTCGCGTGCATCGTCGTTGCCCTCGCGGGCGTGGAACTCCACCAGTTCCTGATCGCATTGTTCCTGCTGGGCGTGGGCTGGAACTTCCTTTTCACCGGCAGCACCACGTTGTCTCTTGCCGCCTACGGGCCGCTCGAAAAAGACCGCGCGCAAGGAGCACTCAACTTCTTCGTGTTCGCAACGCTGGCCATCACCTCGCTGGCGTCGGGCGTGCTCGTCACCACCCAGGGATGGACGCTCCTGAACTACGGCTCGCTGGTGCCGGTCGTGCTCACAGGCGCCGCTTTGGTGTGGATGTCGCTGCGCCTTAGAAGCGAGCGTCGAGCCACTGCTTGAGCATGTCGTAAACAGGCTCGTTATCGAGCTCGTTGAAGATTTCGTGGAAGAGGTCTTCAAAGCAGTGATGGGTGACTGCGGATGCGGGCGCTGCGGCGGCGAAAGCGCGGCTGCCGCCCGGGTTCACGAGCTTGTCGGCGCCTGCATACATCAAGAGGGTAGGCACTTTCCACTTCGGCGCGCGCGCGATGACGGCCTCGCCCGTTTGCGCAATGAACAGTCCCAGCCGCGCCGATATCCGGCCGTGCACGCGCGGATCGCGTTTGTAAGCCTCCACCACGTCAGGGTCGTGCGAGATCAGGTCGATTTCCAGCCCGTTGTCCAGTGTGAGGTTGGGCGCGAATCTGGGCACTACAGCCAGCAGGAATTTTTGAAAGCTGGAAAGCCCGGCATCCAGGGCAGGCGACGAAAGCACAAGCCCCTGCACGGGCAGCGTTCCATGCGCCAGGGTGTGCGCCGCCACGAGTCCTCCCATGCTATGGCCGAACACGATCAGCGGCGTGCTGTCATGCATTCGCAACCGGGTGCTGTCGATCACGTCGGCCAGGTCGGTGGTCAGCCGGTCCGGCACCGGCAGCGCGCCGCGCACGCCATCGGATTCGCCGTGACCATACTGGTCGTATCCACGTACCGCGAAGCCCCACTCATTGAGGCGCCTGGCGAGCGCGTCATAGCGGCCGGCGTGTTCGCCCAGGCCGTGAACGATGATCACCACGCCGCGCAGGCTCACGCCTTCGGGTAGCGGCCAGTCCTGGATGGCGAGGTTGTCACCATCGGTGGCGGTGAATGTCGACAGCGTGGATTCGCTGCGCAAGGCGGTGCTCATAAGCCGCGGATGATGGCCCGCATCGATGAGGCGCGCAACGGCGATTTCGACCAACGGTAGAGCCAGAGCGACGCAGCGAGGCGTTTTGTGAAGAGGTCACTCAGGTCGTGTGACGTAGTTCACAAATCACTGCCGCATCTTTGGCCGGTTATGGGCTCACGGCATCTGCGCGATCACCTCCGCAACCGCCGCGGTCAGCTTGCGCGCATAAGGCACATGCAGGAATTCATTGGGGCCATGGGCATTGCTCTTCGGGCCGAGCACGCCGCAAACCATCATCTGGGCCTTGGGGAATCCCTTGCTCAACATGCTCATGAGGGGAATCGTTCCGCCTTGTCCGATGAACCCGCAAGGTGCGCCGAAATGCGCCTGCGATGCCTGGTCCAGCGCATTCTGGAACCAGCTGGCTGTCGATGGAGCATTCCATCCCGTCGCGCCGCCGTTGGATTCGAATGTGACCTTGGCCTGGTAGGGCGCGTTGTCTTCGAGCAGCGCCTTGAGTTCCTGCACGGCCTGCGCCGCTTCCACCAGGGGCGGCAGGCGCAACGACAGCTTGAACGCGGTGTAGGGGCGCAGCACGTTGCCCGCGTCCTGCAGGGAAGGAAAACCCTCCGCGCCCGTCACCGAGAGCGTCGGCGTCCAGGTGCGGTTGACCAGGGCCTGCACCGGGTCCGTCGTCGTCGGCAGCGCAAATGCAGTGGACCCGCCGCAGTCGTAGTGCGCCCAGGGGAATCGCTTGTAGACCTCGTCGCCCAGGATGGCGGCCGTGGCTTTGGCCTGCGCGAGCCGGTCTGCCGGAACTTCGCAATGGAAGCTCGCAGGCAAGAGGCGCCCGGTCTTGCTGTCCTCTAGGCGGTCCAGCACCTGCCGCATGATCCGGAAGCTCGAAGGCACCAGGCCCGAGGCATCACCCGAGTGCACGCCCTCGGTCAGGATTTCGACCTTCAATGTGCCGCTGGCCATGCCGCGGAGCGACGTGGTGAGCCACAGCTGGTCGTAGTTGCCGGCGCCCGAATCCAGGCAGATCACGAGCGACACTTCGCCCAGGCGTGGCCGCAGCGCATCGACGTAAGGCAGCAGGTCGTAAGAGCCCGATTCCTCACAGGTCTCGACCAGGCCGACGATGCGCGGATGCGGCACGTTCTGCGCCTTGAGTGCCTGCACGGCCGCGATGCTTGCGTAAACCGCATAGCCATCGTCTGCGCCGCCACGGCCGTAGAGCTTGCCGTCTTCGTACTTGGGGGTCCAGGGACCCAGGTCGTTACGCCAGCCGCTGAATTCGGGCTGCTTGTCGAGGTGGCCGTACATCAACACGGTCTCGGTACTGCCTGCTTTGGTCGCCGGAATCTCAAAGAAGAGGACGGGCGTGCGGCCCTCCAGGCGGACCACTTCGAGCTTCAGGCCTTCGACCTTTTGCGCTTCGACCCAGGCGGCCGCATTGCGCATCACGGTCTCGAGATAGCCGTGGGCGGCCCAGTCCTTGTCAAAGCCTGGCGACTTGGCCGGGATGGCGATGTAGTCGGTGAGCTGGCGAACGATGTCGCCATCCCACTTGGCCGTGGTGTGGGCCAGGGCGGCAACAGGGTCGAGCAGGCCCTGGGGAATCTCGCGGTGCAGCGGTGCGTTCATGGTGTGCGTGTTGTGTCAGGAGTCAATCCGCCACTGTACGCCGGGGCCGGGGACGGCGCTAGAGTGGAACCTTTGTCGCAAGGGACAGCCGCATGGAAATCAGGAAAGAAGACGCGCTCATCCATGTCGGGAATTCGCATCGCCAACCCATCCGCGTTGGCGTGGGCGGCTGGACCTTCGAGCCCTGGCGAAACAACTTCTACCCCAGGGGCCTCGCGCACAGCAAGGAGCTGCACTACGCGAGCCGCCAGCTCACCGCGATCGAAATCAACGGCACGTACTACAGCACTTTCAAGCCAGAGACCTTCGCCCGGTGGCGGGACGAGACCCCCGATAACTTTGTCTTCTCGCTGAAGGCGAATCGCTTCGCAACCAACCGGCGCGTCCTTGCCGACGCCGGCGAGTCGATCGGGCGCTTTGTCAGCAGCGGCATTTCGCAACTGGGCGACAAGCTCGGCCCCATCGTGTGGCAGTTCATGCCAACGAAGCAGTTCGACGCGCCCGATTTCGAGGCATTCCTGAAGCTCCTGCCGCACCAGGTTGGCGACCGCCAGTTGCGTCACGTCCTCGATGTGCGCCACGACAGCTTCAACGATCCGCGGTTCCTGCCGCTGGCCAGACGCTTTTGCTGCACGACCGTGCACACCGACTCGGAGAAATTCCCGGCCATCGCCGACCCGGAAAGCGACCTTGCCTATATCCGCCTGATGCGCAGCACCTCGGATTGCCCCACCGGATACCCACCCCGCGAAATCGCGAAGTGGGCTGAAGGCGCCCGCGCGTGGACGGCCAAGGGGCCGTCTCGCGAGGTGTTCGTCTTCTTCATCAATGGGGCCAAGGAGCGCGCGCCGGCGGGTGCCTGCCAGCTGATTGAGACACTTGGATAGCTCCGGCCACCGGCTGGCACGTCCTATGCTGGTTGTTCCATAGCGAGGCGGTAGGAACGGGCTTACGAATGGTTCCGCTTGCGTCGTTCAGGGCCACCCATTGGAAGGGCGTCAAATGCAAAGCGTGACAAGACAGTACCAGCCGTTGGGAGACAAATAACATGGCCTACGTATTCGAGACGGTCCCCGCCAATCGGGGGCTGATTGACCTGGACGACCCCCGCGAGGTGAGCTGGTGGCGAAAGCGTTTCGACTGCAGCGAGGTTCAGCTGCGCCGTGCCGTCGCGCAAGTCGGACCGTCTGCGGCCCATGTCGAGCAAGTGCTCGATGGCAGCGCGTTCATCGTCACCCTGGCCCCGGCCTGAGCAGCTCGACCTGGGAGCGCTTACTCCAACCAGATCAGGTCGCCCTGGCCCGCCTCGTTCAGTCGGGTGACCAGTGCCTGCATGGCGGTGCTGTCCAGCGTGAAATCGAACACCACTGCGTCATCGTGGCTCACCCCGTCTAACTGCGCCCCAGCCAGCTTCAACTCGCGGCGAACCAGCCCCTCCATCGAATACGGCACTGCGCACCTGAGCGCGGCACGCTCCACTCTTTCAATCTTTTGCGCCGTCAGCAGGGCCTGGGCAACGGCGTCGGTATAGGCGCGCACGAGACCGCCGGCACCCAGCTTCACGCCGCCGTAGTAGCGCACGACCGTTGCGAGTACGCTGTCCAGGTCTTGCCTGCGCAGCACTTCCAGCATCGGCCGGCCCGCCGTGCCCGAGGGCTCTCCGTCGTCATTGGCAGCTGACTGGCCGCCTGCCAGCAGCGCCCAGCAAACATGGGTCGCGGACGGGTGCTCCAGCCGAAGGCTGGCAACGATGTTCAGGGCCTCGGCGCGGTCACCCACCGATTGCACACAGCCGATAAAGCGACTCTTCCTGATGACAAGTTCGCTCGCAACAGGCTGCGCGATGCCAAAGGCCACGTCCTAGCGCCAGTTCTGCAGCCAGCCCAATCCCGCGGATGTGCCGCCTGGCTGCGAGCCGCGTGCAGGGCGGTACTCGCACCCGACCCAGCCGTCCCAGCCGCATTGCGCGCAGACCTCGTCGATCACCTTGAAAAGGTAGGGATAGTTCATCTCGCCGATGTCGGGTTCGTGGCGCTCGGGCACTCCCGCGATCTGCATGTGTCCGACCCGGCCTGTCGGCAGGTATTGGCGGATCTTCATCGCGACATCGCCTTCGACGATCTGGCAGTGGTACAGGTCCATCTGCACCTTGGCGTTCGGCGCATCGATCTCGCCGAGCAACTCGTGCGCATGGTCCTGGCGATTCAGGAAAAAACCGGGGATGTCGCGCGTGTTGATCGGCTCCATCAGCACATCCAGCCCTTGTCTGGCAGCCTGCTGAGCGGCCCAACGCAGGTTCGCGACATAGGTAGGGCGCACGGCGGCGCGATCGACGCCTGCCGGCACCACGCCGGCCATCACGTGAATCCGCGGACACTTCAAGGCGTCGGCATAGCGAAGCGCCGATTCGATCCCCTGGCGAAACTCCGCCTCGCGGCCAGGCAGGCAAGCGATGCCGCGTTCGCCCTGGTCCATGTCGCCCGGCGGCGCATTGAACAGCACCTGCTGCAGCCCGTTGGAATTGAGGCGTGCGGTGATTTCAGACGCATCGAACGCGTAAGGAAACATGAACTCCACAGCGCGGAAACCATCGCGCGCTGCGGCGTCGAATCGCTCGAGGAATTCGAGCTCCGGGTACATCATGGACAGATTGGCGGCAAACCGGGGCATAGGCGCTCCTCAACGGAGCCGCCAGCATACCGCCTCAGGCGACGCCCGCGAGACGAAGGAGCAGACCCGCGACCGCACAGGCGCCGATCACCGGCATCACACCCACCTTCAAGCGCAAGAGGGCGAGCGCCGCGGCTGCCGCGATTGCCAGGCTGAAAACATCGAGCTTGCCGGTCACGGGATGCCACGCGATGTGCCCGAGGAAAAAGACCCCCAGGCTCGCAATCACACCCACCACTGCGGCGGTGATGGCTGTGAGGGGTGCCGTGAATTTGAGGTTGCCGTGCGTTGCTTCCACCAGCGGCCCACCGGCGAGGATGAACAGGAACGACGGCAGGAACGTGAACCACGTGACGATGGTTGCAGCCAGCGCCGCCCCCACGAATTGCATACCCGGTCCGAGCACCTGCTGCGACCAGCCGCCCACAAATCCAACGAACGCAACCACCATGATCAGCGGACCCGGCGTGGTCTCGCCCAGCGCCAGCCCGTCGATCATCTGGGGCCCGGTCAGCCAATGGAAATGCTCGACCGCTCCCTGGTACACATACGGCAGCACCGCATACGCGCCGCCGAACGTGAGCAGCGCTGCTTTGGTGAAGAACCAGCCCATCTGCGACAGGGTGTCGTCCCAACCGCGCGTGGCGACCAGAACCCCCATCGGCACGAGCCACAGAAGCGCGCCTGCGACAACCACCGCCGCCAGTCGCGACGGCTTGAAGCGCGCGTGCTCGGGCGTGGGGGTGTTGTCGTCGATCACGAAGGGCTCGCCGGCTTCCAGCTTCGCGATGGAGGCATGTCCGCCCGCACCTGCGAACTGGGCGGGGAAGTACTTGCCACCCAGCGCGCCGATGACGGCCGCAGCCAGCACCACTGCAGGAAACGGAACACGCACGATCGCCACCGCGACGAAGCTCGCGACGGCGATGACCCAAAGCAGCGGCACTCGCCGGGGATGCTTGAGCGTGCGACTCCCGATGCGCCAGACGGCCTGCAACACGATGGCGGCCACGGCAGGCTTGATGCCGTAGAAGATGCCTGCGACCCAGGCGACGTCCCCGTAGGCCATATAGACCCAGCTCAGGCCGATCAGGATGAAGAGCGAGGGCAGCACGAACAGTGCGCCCGCCACGATACCGCCCCACGTTCTGTGCATCAGCCAGCCGATGTAGGTGGCCAGCTGCTGCGCCTCCGGGCCGGGCAGCAGCATGCAGTAGTTAAGGGCATGCAGGAAACGGCGCTCGGAGATCCAGCGCTTTTGCTCCACGAGCTCCCTGTGCATGATCGCGATCTGCCCGGCAGGTCCGCCAAAGCTGATGAAGCCCAGGCGCAACCAGAAGCGAAGCGCCTGACCGAATGGAACTGCGTTCATGCGTTGCCTTCCGCTGCTGCCGTCGCCTGCCACGTATGCCGCTCGTGCGAGGCGCCCTTGCACCAGGCGTAGAGCGCGTCGTAGACCGGCATCGCTGCGGCCAGCATTTCAAGGTCGTTGGTGTGAAGGCGCGAGAGTCCCAAAGAGACCGCAAGCAGGCCGGCCGATTGCGCAGTCAGGTCCAGCCGATCGGTATCAGCCCCTCGCACGATGTCTGCGAGCGCATCCAGGGCGGGATCGCGAAGATCGAAGGCCCTGAGCAGCGCGTCGAAGCTGCACTGATCGCCCTCGTGCGTGATCGGTGCATCAGCAATGTCGAAGGGCACCGCGCGCAATCGCCGGCCCTCTTCGAACACCTGGTCCGTCGGGACGTAATGGAACCGGGCATTCGGGTCGATGAATCGCGCGATGAGCCATGGACAGGCGATGCGGTCGATCTTGGGCCGCGCGCGGGTGATCCACCGCGAGGGCGCCTGCCCCGTCACGCCCAGATCCGGTCGCTTGCGTAGGGTCGGCAGGCCCTCGTCGATCAGGCCTTCGATGCCGCCTTGCAGGAAGCGGGCGTTCCATCCCGCGGCTCGCAGCACGGATGCAGCCTGCTCCCCGATCTCCAGGCCGTGCACGCAATAGACGATGACCTCGCCGGGCGAATGCGCTGCCGCAAGCTCCGCAACCGCGTCGGGCGCGCAGCGCAGTGCGCCAGGCACCATGCGATCACTCTCATCAAAACGCACGTCGCGTCTCACGTCGACCAACATGGGCGCACCCGGACGACCGACAAGGTTCAGAAGATCAGAGGGGGAAATGGAAAACGTAGATGGCATAGAGGTGTCCACGAAAAACTCCAACAAGGAAGTTGCCAGCGCTTGGACGGGACACCGTCTATCTTGGGAGACCGGGAGGCTGTGTTCCCGATAGGCCCGATGCTAACCCAGGCACGGCCCCCACTTCAACCGCGTTCGAATCTGAACACCGCCGTGCTCGCGCGGGCGTTGGGCATGAAACGCACTTCGCGGCCGTCCTGCAAGCCGAACGCATCCAGTATCGAAAGACGGTTGCGGGTCGCGAGCACCTCGAAGTCCTTGTAGGTGCCCACGCGAATGTTGGGTGTGTCATACCACTGGTAGGGCAGGCGCCTGGTCACGGGCATGCGACCGCGCATCACCGCCAGGCGGTTAGGCCAGTGGGCGAAGTTGGGGAAGGCGACGATGCCCGTGCGGCCGACGCGCGCCGTTTCGACCAGCATCGTTTCGGTGTTGCGCAGGTGCTGGAGTGTGTCGACCTGCAGGACGACGTCGAAGGACGAGTCATCGAACATCGACAGTCCCTCGTCCAGGTTCAGCTGGATCACATTGATGCCGCGCTTGACGCATGCGAGCAGGTTGGCATCGTCGATCTCAATGCCGTAACCGCTGCAGCCGCGCTCGCGTTGCAGGTAGTCGAGCATCGCGCCATCGCCGCAGCCCAGGTCGAGGACGCGCGAGCCCCTGGGCACGAGCGCTGCAATGGACTCCATGGCCTGGCGTTCGCTCATGCGGCCTCCTGTGTGGTTTCCGCTGCGATGCGCTCGAAGTACGCGCGCACCACCGACAGGTAGCGTGCGTCTTCCAGCAGGAATGCATCGTGCCCGTGGGGCGCGTCGATCTCGGCGTAGCTCACGTCGCGGCGGTTGTCGAGCAGTGCCTTGACCATCTCACGGCTGCGCGAGGGCGCGAAACGCCAGTCGGTCGTGAAGCTCACCAGCAGGAACTTCGCCCGCACCTGCGCGAACGCGCGGGTCAGGCTGCCATCGTGCTTGAGCGCGGGGTCGAAGTAGTCGAGTGCGCGAGTGATGAGCAGGTAGGTGTTCGCGTCGAAATATTCGCTGAACTTGTCTCCCTGGTAGCGCAGGTAGCTTTCGATCTGGAACTCCACGTCCTGCGTGGTGTAGCGAACATCGATGGCGTTTTGCAGCTGGCGTCCGAATTTCTCGTTCATCACGTCGTCCGACAGATACGTGATGTGACCGATCATTCGCGCGATGCGCAGTCCGCGCTTTGGCACGACGCCATGCTCGTAGAAATGCCCGCCGTGAAAGTCCGGGTCGGTGACGATCGCGCGGCGCGCAACTTCGTTGAATGCGATGTTTTCGGCAGTGAGGTTGGGCGCGCTGGCAACCACCACCGCGTGGCGTACCCGATCCGGATATTGCAGCGTCCACGAGAGCGCCTGCATCCCACCCAGACTGCCGCCCATGACGGCGGCCAGCGTCTGTATGCCCAGGGCGTCCAGCAGGCGCGCTTGCGCATCGACCCAGTCTTCGACAGTGACCACGGGGAAATCGGCGCCGTACACCTTGCCGGTGTCGGGATTCACATCCATGGGGCCGGTTGAGCCAAAACACGATCCCAGGTTGTTGACGCCGATGACGAAGAAGCGATTGGTGTCCACCGGCTTGCCCGGGCCGATCATCGTGTCCCACCAGCCCTGGGAGTTGGGCTGCCCGTCATAGACGCCGGCCACGTGGTGCGAAGCATTGAGCGCGTGGCATATCAGGACCGCGTTGCTTTTGTCGGCGTTGAGCGTGCCGTAGGTCTCGTAGGCGAGGGCGTAATGACGAACCGACGCACCGCTGCGCAGCGGCAAGGGCGCTTCAAACGACATCAACTGCGAAACGGCAACCAGCGTCATGGCAAGAAAAATCCCGGCGTCGCCAAAGAAGCGAGGCCGGGATGCACTGGCTGTCTTTAGCTGAATTTATTGAGCGCCCGCAAGCTGAGGCAAATCGGCGCTGGGAGCCAGTATATCAACGCCTCTCGCGATTGCGTGAGTCATGGGGTGCACGTTTCTGGCGCAGTTTTTGCTTGTTTTTGGTGCGCCTGATGCCATGGGCACAGAACCGCACCAATTCATTGCAAAACATCCATCGGAGGGGATATGGAAGCACTAAAACAGGGCTCGGACGCCTTGTTCATCTTGCTGGGCGGCATCATGGTGCTGGCCATGCATGCGGGTTTCGCGTTCCTGGAACTCGGGACCGTGCGCAAGAAGAACCAGGTCAACGCGCTCGTCAAGATCCTGGTGGACTTTTCGGTTTCCACCGTTGTCTACTTCGCAGTCGGTTATGGCGTGGCGTACGGAACGAGCTTTTTCATCGGCGCGGAGCAGCTGGCTGCGAAGAACGGCTATGACCTGGTCAAGTTCTTCTTCCTGCTCACCTTTGCGGCAGCCATCCCCGCCATCATTTCAGGCGGAATTGCCGAACGCGCGAGATTCGGTCCACAACTGCTCGCCACGGCCGTGATCGTGGGCTTTGTCTATCCGCTCTTCGAGGGCATCGTCTGGAACCAGGCATTCGGCGTGCAGGCGTGGATCAAGTCGGTCGCCGGCCAGGAATTCCACGACTTCGCCGGCTCGGTCGTCGTCCACGCCATGGGCGGCTGGCTCGCACTGCCGGCAGTGATCCTGCTGGGTGCACGAAGCAACCGCTACCGCAAGGACGGCGCGATCTCGGCGCATCCGCCATCCAACATTCCATTCCTGGCGCTCGGTGCATGGATTCTGACGGTGGGCTGGTTCGGCTTCAACGTGATGAGCGCGCAAACCATCGACAAGATTTCGGGCCTCGTCGCCGTCAACTCCCTGATGGCCATGGCTGGCGGAACGCTGGCAGCCACGCTCATCGGCCGCAACGACCCGGGCTTCGTGCACAACGGACCCCTCGCCGGACTGGTCGCCGTTTGCGCAGGCTCCGACCTGATGCATCCGCTGGGCGCGCTGGTCGTGGGGGCGATTGCGGGCGTGATCTTTGTCGGCATGTTCACGCTCACCCAGAACAAGTGGAAGATCGACGACGTGCTGGGCGTGTGGCCGCTGCACGGGCTTTGCGGCGCATGGGGCGGCATCGCTGCCGGCATCTTCGGCCTGAAGGCATTCGGCGGGCTCGGCGGCGTCAGCCTGCTGGCCCAATTGATCGGGACGATGCTTGGCGTTGCGTGGGCGTTGCTTGCGGGCTTTGCGGTTTACGGAACCATCAAGGCGCTGCTGGGCCTGCGCCTGTCGGCTGAGGATGAATACGCCGGCGCCGACATTTCCATCCACCGCATCGGCTCGACACCGGAGCGCGAGGTGAACTGGTAACGTCACGGCGCGATTCATGATGGCCATGCGATGATTTCCTCCACCCATGCCTGACACGTCGATCGAACACCTGCTCGGGGAACATCGCTTGTACCTGCTGCGTTTCGCGCGCCTGCAGCTTCGCAATGACGCCTGGGCGGAAGATGCCGTCTCCGAGACGATCCTGGCGGCACTCTCCAGGCCGCAGTCCTTCGGCAATCGCAGCCAGCTCAAGACATGGCTGGTGGGCATCCTCAAGCACAAGGTGATCGACCAGTTGCGCCAGCGAAAGCGGGAAGTGACACTGTCGGACGATGACGGGGATGGAACCGAGGAGCTGGACGCGCTGATGTTCAAGGCAGACGGTCATTACGTGCAAAGGCCCGCCGACTGGGGCAACCCCGAGCAGGAACTCGATTCACGCCAGTTCTTTGCCGTCCTGGAAGCGTGCACCGAGAAACTGCCCCCAGCGATGGGGCGTGTATTCCTGATGCGGGAATGGCTCGAGTTGTCCAGCGAGGAGATCTGTAAGGAGCTGGGCCTGACCGCGACCAATCTCTATGTGCAGTTGCACCGGGCGCGCCTGCGGCTGCGGGAGTGCCTGGAGCTCAACTGGTTTGGAAACCGCCCCGCCTGATGATGTTCCTGCCCACCTGTAAAGAAGCTGCCGCCCTGCTGATAGCAAGGGAAGATCGCGCGTTGCCGCTGAAGGATCGGCTCGCCCTGCGCATTCATCTGGCGGCATGCAATGCCTGCCCGGTCTTCGAAAAACAGCTGCTGATCCTGCGAAATTCGCTGTCGAACTGGCGCAATTACAACCAAGACGCTACAAACTAACTGAATCTGGGGTTCCCATGCGGTGCTTTATTGCCCCATAATCCCCATGTGTCCGCGCGTATGCGGCACAGGTTTGCGGTGAATGGTCGGTTTCGCGTGGTTTGTAGCTTGCGTTTTTCGGACTCCATCGCTTTTGGCGTGTTTTTTTTTGTGGAGTCCATGCAATGGGCAATAAACTTTACGTGGGCAACCTGCCCTACTCTTACCGCGACAGCGACCTCGAACAGGCCTTCGGCCAGTACGGCGCAGTCACCAGCGCAAAAGTCATGATGGAACGTGACACCGGCCGCTCGAAGGGCTTCGGCTTCGTCGAGATGAGCAATGACGCAGAAGCCAAGGCAGCTATCGAAGGCATGAACGGCCAACAGGTCGGCGGCCGCGGTCTCGTTGTCAACGAGGCTCGTCCCATGGAATCGCGTCCTCGCACCGGCGGCTTCGGCGGCGGTGGTGGTGCTGGCGGTGGCGGCGGCTACGGCGGCGGCGGCGGTGGTGGCGGCTACGGTGGTGGCGGCGGCGGCGGTCGTCGTGAAGGCGGCGGCGGCGGCTACGGTGGCGGCGGCGGCGGTGGCCGTGGCGGCTACTAAGCCCAAGACGCAAACGTCTTTCGCTTGAAGCAATGAAAAGGGCCTGCGGGCCCTTTTTTGTATTTCGATGGGCCTACAGGCCCTTTTTTCATGGGCGCCGCACAGTCCATCGCTTAGGGTTTTTGTGGGTTCATCACTGCGCCGCAGATGATGCACGGCGGGCGAATATCTGTTCATAATTACATCGCGTGCTTGCAGTATCGCGCGCAGGATTGCGGTGAACAGGTCACTTTCGCGCTCGCTCAGGTTCAAGTTGAATGCGTTTTCGGGACTCCATCGCTTCGTTCAAGACTTTTTCTCCAGGAGTCCCCTTCAATGGGCAACAAACTTTACGTCGGTAACCTGCCTTACTCCGTTCGCGACAGCGACCTCGAGCAGGCCTTCGGCCAGTTCGGCGCTGTGACCAGCGCCAAGGTGATGATGGAGCGCGATACCGGGCGCTCCAAGGGCTTTGGCTTTGTCGAAATGGGCAGCGATGCGGAAGCCCAGGCAGCCATCAATGGCATGAACGGGCAGCCGCTCGGCGGCCGCAGTGTCGTCGTCAACGAAGCACGTCCAATGGAAGCGCGTCCCCCTCGCTCAGGTGGCGGTGGCGGTGGCGGTTATGGCGGCGGCGGCGGCGGGGGTTATGGTGGCGGTGGTGGCGGTGGTGGCGGCTACGGGGGCGGCGGTGGAGGGGGCTACGGCGGTGGCGGCGGCGGTGGTCGCCGTGAAGGCGGTGGCGGCGGCGGCGGATACCGCGGCGGCGGCGGTGGCGGCGGCGATGGGGGCTTTCGCAGTCCCTACGGCTCCGGTCCGCGCGGCGGCGGTGGTGGCAATGGCGGCGGAAACCGCGGCGGCTACTGAGTACTTCGCCTGAAAGAACAAAGCCCTCTGCGTGAGGGCTTTTCAGTTTTTGGCGTTCGCTTCAGCGACCTTCACCCTGGCGGTGCTTTCTGGGCCTTCCGGCCAGCAGTTTGTCGAACAATGGGTTCGGCAAGACACGAAGCAGCTTGGCCACGACGCCCATCTGCCATGGAATCACCCGGTAGCTGCGGCCGGCCTCTATCGTTCGAAACGCATGCTCCGCGAAATCCTCGGGCTTCATGAGAAACGGCATGGAGTAGCGGTTGGCGCGGGTCAGCGGCGTGTCTATGTATCCCGGACAAATCGTGACGACCTTGACCCCACTGGAGCGCAGCTCCCCCCGCAGGCTTTCGCAATAGCTGATCACAGCGGCCTTGCTCGAACAGTACGCGCCGTGACCCGGCAGGCCGCGAATGCCAGCCACGCTGCCGATTCCCACCAAAGTCCCGGAGCCGCGCCGGGTCATCGCATCGATGAACGGATGGAATGTTGCGGCCAGGCCCACGTTGTTGGTTGCGAAAGTGCGGGCCATGACGTCGATGTCTTGCCGCACCGCCGTATCCATTCCGACGCTGATGCCCGCATTTGCAATCACAGCATCCGGAACACCTTGCGCGTCCATGCATGCGCGGCCCGCCGCAGCGATGCTGGCAGTGTCTGCAACGTCGCACGCATAGACCTGGTATCGATCGCGTGCCAGGCCTGCGCCGTGGGCCCAGGCCTCGATCTCACCGTCCCTGCGCGCCGCAAGCGCCAGGCGCCAGCCTGCCTGGTAGTACCGCAGGGCGAGCGCCTGACCGATACCGCTGGATGCGCCGGTGATGAATGCAAGCTTGTCCATGGCCGAGGGCTCAGGGCTGGCTCGGGGTCAGCACCCCTTTGACGCGGCCCTTAAGTTCCATGACCTGCTCGAGGTTGTCGAACTCCATGCTGTCCGCAGTGAACCTGTCGTTGCCGCGTGTGAGTTCTACGGGCTTGGGCGAACGCACCTTTTCGGTATCGACGAACACATGAAGAAAGTCACCGCGAACAACGAGTTTGGGACGCACTTTTCCATCCTTGTCGGTCGTGGCGTCGCGCGTCACCACGGCGCCGCCGATCAGCTGGACCTCGGTAGCATCGGCGTTGCTGATCGCCGTGCGTGCCGTGGCGGTGGTGAGCTCGCCGCGAATGTTGAAAGAGCGGATACGCGGCTGGTCGATTTCGAGAACATCGGTATCCGGATAGTGACGCCCCTCGGTGCCGAACACCTCGCTCTTCAAGCGGCCCTGCGCGTCGAACGTCCTCACGGAGAAACCGCGCATGTAGTAGTCGGGCTCGTGAGTCACAGGGCGCTGAGCGCTCGCCGGTCCGGTGATGGGTGTATTGCGCGCGAGCCAGTACGTGCCCAGGGCCATGATGGCCATCAGGATGATCGGCAGGTAGATCGATGCGCGCTCCCAGCCGGCCCGAACCAGCATCCAGGGGGCTGCGCGGCCTGCCACCGTGCTCATGCGTAGCCCTCCAGCAAGCCTGCGTACCGGCCACTGGCTACCAGCAGCAGGTCGCAGAATTCGCGGGCTGCGCCTTCGCCGCCGCGCAGTTGCGTGACATGGCGAGCGCGCGCGCGGACTTCTGCATGTGCGTTGGCGGGGGCGCAGGCGAACGCGCAGCGTGTCATCACAGGAAGGTCGGGCCAGTCGTCACCGATCGCGGCGGCCTGCGCCCAATCCAGCCCGAGTTCAGCCAGGGTTTTTTCTGCGGCAGGGCGCTTGTCTTCGGTGCCAAAGTGAACGTGGGTGATCCCCAGCGCCTGCAGCCGGTTGCGCAGCGGCTTTGAATCGCGTCCGGTGATCACTGCCGGCGTGATGCCTGCGCGCTGCAGCAGCTTCATGCCCAGCCCGTCGAGGATGTTGAAGCGCTTGAGCGTTTCGCCCTCATCGGAAAACAGCACGCCACCATCGGTGAGCACGCCGTCCACATCGAAGAACGCAACACGAATGCCCTGCGCCGCCAGCAGCACCTCGGGCGCGAAATTCAGGACAGGCGGCATCGCGTTCAGATGACCTTCGCGCGCATCAGGTCGTTGCTGTTCACAGCGCCTGCGAGCTTGCCGTTGGCGTCCACCACGAGCACGCTGGTGATTCGATGGAGCTCCATCAGCTGTGCCGCTTCCACGGCCAGTGAATCGGCGCGGATGGTGCGCGGGTCGGGGTGCATCACCTCGCGCGCGGAAAGGGCGCGCAGGTCCATGCCCTTTTCGATCTGGCGACGCAGGTCGCCGTCGGTGAAGATCCCGATGACGCGGCCTTCGCCGTCAACCACGGCAGACGCGCCCAGGCCCTTGGCGCTCATCTCGCGCATGAGGCCGGTGAACGGTGTATCAGCGCTGACTTTCGGTACGTCGTCGCCGGTACGCATGACGTCCGACAGATGCGTGAGCAACTTGCGGCCCAGCGCGCCTCCCGGATGCGAGCGCGCGAAGTCTTCCGTGCGAAACCCGCGCGCATCCAGCAAGGCCACGGCCAGCGCATCGCCCAATGCGAGCTGCGCGGTGGTGCTTGCTGTGGGGGCGAGCTGAAGCGGGCACGCTTCTTTTTCAACGCCGCTGTCCAGCACGATGTCGGCATGGCGGCCCAGCGTCGAGTTGGGATTGCCCGTCATCGCGATCAGCATCGAGCCCATCCGCTTGATGACCGGCAGGAGATTCGTGACTTCGTCGACCTCGCCGCTGTTGGAGACCGCCAGGACCAGGTCGATCGGCTTGATCATGCCCAGGTCGCCATGGCTGGCCTCGGCGGGGTGCACGAACATCGCGGGGGTGCCGGTCGAAGCGAGCGTCGCTGCAATCTTGCGGCCGATGTGACCGCTCTTGCCCATGCCCATCACCACCACCCGGCCGCGCACGCGCAGCATCACTTCCACCGCACGGGTGAACGACTCGCCCGTGCGCGCCTTCAGGCCCAGCACAGCAGCCGCTTCAATATCGAATGTCTCCAGCGCCAGAGCCAACGCCCGCTTCGCATCGAAGCCATGGGCCGGAACCGGGTCGTCGGGTGCGCTCGTTGCTTGCGGAAGATCCATGGGAGGCATTCTATCGAGGCCCTGTCGCAGGCCCTTGGTAGCATCCGCAAATGTCCTCGCTTGAAATCACGCTGCTTTATCTTGGCGCAGCCGTGTTCGGCGTGGTCGCATGCCGATCGCTCAAGTTGCCGCCCATGCTGGGCTACCTGGTCGTCGGCGTGATTGTCGGACCCAAGGCGCTGGCACTGGGCGATCAGCCCGAGGCGTTGAGCCACCTGGGCGAATTCGGCGTCGTGTTCCTCATGTTCGTCATCGGGCTCGAATTCAACCTGCACAAGTTGCGGGCGATGCGCGCGCATGTGTTCGGCCTGGGCATGATGCAGGTGCTGCTCACGGTCGTGCTGATCACCTTCGCGTCGCTTTTCATGGCTGCGCTCGCACCGACGATCTGGCAGGTCGACTGGCGCATCGCGCTTGCGCTCTCCGGCGCTGTTGCCATGAGCAGTACGGCCATCGTCGTGAAGCTGCTGGCCGAACGGCTCGAGCTGGAGACCGAGCACGGCAAGCGTGTGATGGGCGTGCTGCTGTTCCAGGATCTGGCTGTGGTGCCTATGCTGGTGGTGATTCCGGCGCTCAACAGTCCGCCCGACCAGCTGTTCACCGCCCTTGCCATTGCCGCAGCCAAGGCAACGGCGCTCATCACCGTGCTGCTCGTGGGCGGGCAGCGTGTGATGCGCTGGTGGCTCACCATCGTGGCGCGACGCAAGAGCGAAGAGCTCTTCGTGCTGAACCTGCTGCTCGTCACCCTCGGTCTGGCTTGGCTGACCGAGCTGGCCGGGTTGTCGCTGGCCCTGGGCGCCTTCATCGCCGGCATGCTGATCTCCGAAACGGAATACAAGCACCAGGTCGAGACCGACATCCGGCCGTTCCACGACGTGCTGCTGGGCCTTTTCTTCATCACGATCGGCATGCTGCTCGACTGGCGGCAGGTGTTCCAGAACTGGGGGCTGGTGCTGCTTCTGGTGACCTTGCCGGTGCTCTTCAAGCTCGCGCTGGTCACCGCGCTGGCGCGCATGTTCGGCGCTTCGACAGGTGTATCGCTGCGCACGGGTCTGTATCTGGCGCAAGCCGGCGAGTTCGGCTTCGTGCTGCTGACGCTGGCCAACCAGAACCAGCTGGTGCCTCCCGACCTGCTCAATCCGATCCTGGCGAGCATGGTGCTGTCGATGCTCGCCACGCCGTTCATGATCATGTACTCCAACCGCATCGTGATGAAGCTGGTGGCGAGCGAATGGCTGCAGCAGTCGCTGCAAATGACGACGATCGCGCGCAAGTCGATCAACGTGAACAAGCACGTCATCATCTGCGGCTACGGCCGCTGCGGCCAGAACCTCGCGCGCATGCTGGAGCGCGAAGGCATTCCCTACATGGCGCTCGATCTCGATCCCGACCGTGTCCGACAGGCCGCAGCAGCGGGCGACTCCGTGGTGTTCGGCGATGCGGCGCGACTGCAGGCGCTGGCAGCGGCCGGCCTCGCGCGCGCCAGCGCTGTCGTCGTGACGTATCTCGATATTCCTGGCGCGCTCAAGGTGCTGGCCGTGACGCGCACCCACGCGCCGCAGGTGCCGGTGATCGTGCGTACACAGGACGACCGCGATCTCGAAAAACTCCAGGCGGCGGGCGCGACCGAAGTGGTGCCGGAGGCGCTCGAAGGCTCACTGATGCTGGCCAGCCACGCACTCGCACTGGTGGGCGTACCGATGCGCCGCGTGATCCGCATCGTTCAGGACCAGCGCGATGCACGGTACAACCTGCTGCGCGGATACTTTCATGGGGCCGATGACGACAGCGTCGAAGAGCGCGACACGGAACGCCTCGCAAGTGTGACGCTTCCGTTCGGGGCTGGGTCGCTGGGAGGCCCCATCAGCAAGCTGGCGCTGCATGCAATGGGAGCGCGCGTGGTCAGCATGCGCCGCAGCAACGGAAAGCCTGTGGATCCAGAATCCGACCCGACACTGGAAGACGGCGATACGCTGGTGCTGTCCGGCAAGCCCGAGGCACTCGCCGTTGCCGAGGAAAAGCTGATGCGCGGCTGAACGGCCAGGGCGTTGTCAGGTGAAGTGACCGACCAGGATCGCTTCGCGCATGCGAACCGCAAGCACCGCTGCGAGCCCCTTCACGAGGTCAACGGCGAGCCTGGGATGTTTGTTGGTCATCGCATCGAACTTGTCCCAGCTCAGGCCCCATGCCACGCCGGGGCATGACGGTGTGACGGTAGCGCTGCGAGGTGCCCCCGAGAAAAACGATCCTTCACCAACCACGGTGCCGGGCACCAGGGTGGCAATGGCATTGCCCAGAATGCTCACCTTCAGTTCTCCGTCGGCCAGGATGAATAGTTCACGCGCGGTGTCGCCCTCGGTCATCAGGGGATCGCCTGTTTTAAGGAACCGCATGGAAAGGTAGGGCGCAAGCGATTTCCACTCGGGAAGCGTCAACTTGCATTGCAGCGCATCCGTAGCCTCCAGTTTGTTGATGGCGCTCACCAGCTGTTCGACATTCATGGAGTTCTCACCGGGTCCGCAGGGAGCACTTAGCGAAGCTCACCATATTGCGTGCCGCTCAGCGCTGGTCCCTTGGTTTCAGGCATTTCGGTGTCCTCGAAACCCGTGAGCAAGGTGTAGCTCTGGGGTCCGTGCCGGGTGGAACCGTCAAAGGCCTTGGCGCTCGCGCCGTGGGCCTGCGCAGGATCGCGCAATTCGGGGGCGAGAGGCGCCTCGCCAATGGCGGTTGATGCTGCCGAGGCCTTGGCTGCCGCTGCGGAAGCCGCCACCGCTGCGGCCGACGTTGCGCCTGAAGCCAGGGCGCGCCTGAAAGCTTCGACTTCGTCCGACTGGATCGGGTCATAGCGGGATGGACCGCGGACAGCCGCTGGCCCTGGGTCGGGATGCGCCGCCAGTAGGGCAGGTGCCGACTCCAGCACCGCAGGTGACGAGTCTAATGGGATCGGCGTTGACTCGACCACGGCGGGCTCGGTCTTCCTGCCGACCACGGCCACCGGCTCACCGACCGCCACGTGTTCGTTCATGCGCCAGTACACGGCTGTCACCAGGATGTCGTGACGGGTCTTGGCGGCCTGCGCAATCATCGCTTCGATCTCGGCCAGACGCGAGGTCTCGCCGCCATAGTCACGAGCAAGGTCGCACATCACCAGGAACTGGCGGCCGCGCGCATCGAGGGACAGCACCTTGAATTTGTAGCTCGACGACAGAACGCCGGCGCGCATCATCGAATCGCGAACGACCTGATACAGCAGCTCGCGACGCGCCATGCGTTCGTTCTTGCGATTGGCCGGTTGCCCATTGCTACCGTTGGAGCTTGCAGCGCCGTTCGAACCACCCCCCGAACCAGACCGGCCCACGGGACGGGTTGCTTCCATGCGGGACAGGCCCGAGCTGTCGGGCAACGACTTGGGCGCGCGTTTGGACGGCGCGGGAAATAGCCAGCTGAAAAGGGACATGGCGGGCACCTGCGAATGGCAATGGAAACGGGGTCGTGACCCCGGGATTGCGGGTCGGTCAGTGTATGCCCGAGGCGTGGCGGGGCCACCAACTATTTCACGACGAAAGGTGTCGGCGTGAAATAGTTGCAGGGCTCACCTGAATGCTCAGGTCACGGCCACGCGTTTGGGCTTGTTTGCGAGGCGCCGCGTCACGACGGACCCCAGGGCCATGGAAATCTCAAGGGCCACAGCAGGCTGCCTGTTGCTCAGTTCGGTGAAACGGATGGGCGTGAGGCACCACATCTTTGCCGGCCCGGCCGCCTGCACGGTCGCATTGCGCGCAAGTCTTGTAAAAAACGCGCCTTCTCCCACCGCGGAGCCCGGACCGACCACGGCCAGCCTCACGCGCTCGTTGCCATCCTTGTAATGCACGCTGAGCGTGCCGGACTCGACGATGTAGAGGGTGCGGTCGAGTGCGCCTTGCTCAATGAGTACCTGCCCCTCCATCAGCGCGAAAGGCGTGAGGTAACCGCCAAGCAACTCCCACTGCGCAGGCGTGAGCTGCGGATTGAACGCGTCGTTGGAGCGGTTGTGGGCGATCGCCTGGATCAGGCCATTGAGATCGAACTTCAGCGGCGTGCGTAGGGGTGCATTCATGATGGCTGACAGTACTGCCAGTGCCGGCCCAGGGCAATGGCCGCTAACTCGTCCTTACACCTGAAACGTGATCGGACGGGTTTGTATCACGCACGACCCGTCCGCTTCCCGTCACTTGCCGATGCAGAAACTGGAAAAGATCACCCCGAGCAAATCATCAGAGGTGAACTCGCCGGTGATTTCATTGAGCGCGTTTTGCGCGAGCCGCAGTTCTTCTGCGAGCAGTTCGAGTGCGCCTGCCCCCTGGGCGAGATGGCCGTTTGCGACTTGCAGATGCTCCTTCACCTTGAGCAGGGCCTGCACATGCCGTTCGCGTGCGATGTACACACCTTCCGGAGCCGATTGCCAACCGGCGACGTCAAGCAACTGACGCCGCAAGATGTCCAGGCCGGTGCCGTGTTTGGCGGAGAGGGCGACCTGCGCATGCCCCGACAAGGGCGGTGAGTCGTGCTGCTCCGCCCCCCGCTGGGGCAGGGCTGGGGTGGGGGCAGCAGCGTCCACCTTGTTCCACACATCGATGACCGGCACCCGCCGCCCCAACTTGAGCTCAAGCGCGCGAGCGATCGCCAGATCGGCCTCTGCATAGTCCGGCTGCGACGCGCGCGTGAGGTCATGCAGGAACAGCACGGCATCCGCGCCTTCGATTTGCCCCCATGCCCGTTCGATGCCGATCTGCTCGACCTGGTCGTCACTGTCTCGCAGGCCCGCCGTATCGATGACATGCAGCGGCACGCCTTCGATCTGGATGGTCTGGCTCACGACATCTCGGGTCGTGCCTGCAACGGGAGTCACTATGGCGAGCTCGGCGCCAGCCAGTGCATTGAGCAGCGAGCTCTTGCCGGCATTCGGCTGCCCGGCAATCACCACCTTGATGCCCTCTCGCAAAAGCGCGCCTTGACGCGCGCGCTGCATGACGCCGGCCAGGGATTGGACGAGCCGATCGAGCTGGCCCTGCGCATCGGCCTGCTGGAGGAAGTCGATCTCTTCTTCGGGAAAGTCGAGCGTGGCCTCCACCAGCATTCGCAGGTGGATCAGCGCATCGCGCAACTGATGGATCTCATGCGAGAACTCGCCAGCCATCGACCGGCTGGCGCTGCGCGCGGCCGCCTCGGTGCTGGCATCGATAAGGTCGGCGATGGCTTCGGCCTGGGCGAGGTCGATCTTGTCGTTGAGAAAAGCACGCTGCGTGAATTCGCCTGGCTGCGCGACGCGCAGGCCCATCGCTGCGCCAGCCTCCAGGCATCGGGCGAGAAGCAGCTGCATGACGACGGGACCGCCGTGCGCCTGCAACTCCAGCACGTCTTCGCCGGTGTAAGAGTGGGGCGCGGGAAAGTGGATTGCCAGGCCCTGGTCGATGGTCGAACCATCGGCCGCACGAAACGCAAGCAGTGTGGCTTCGCGCGGCTTGAGCGTACGGGCACAAATCGCTTCGACGATGGACTCCACCGATGAGGCCGAGACCCGGACGATACCCACCGCGCCGCGCCCGGGTGCGGTCGCAATTGCGGCAATGGGCTGGTCGTTGTGCGCGAGCATGGATGTATTGTCCCCTCCCCGATTGGGGGAGGGTCAAGGTGGGGGGCGTTCCCGCCGCCGCGCACCCGCCCGGATTCAAGTTACTTGAACTTCGGCAGGTTGAATTCCGGCGGCACGCCCATGCGGACGTTGATCAGCCACTGCTGCGCGATCGAGAGCACGTTGTTCGTGATCCAGTACAGCACGAGGCCGGCCGGGAAAAAGAAGAACATCACGCTGAACGCCAGCGGCATGAGCCACATCATCTTGGCTTGCAACGGATCCGGCGGCACAGGATTGAGCGCCGTCTGCAACAGCGTCGTCAGCGTCATGACCACAGGCAGGATGAAGAACGGATCGGGCGTGGACAAATCCTTGATCCACAAGATCCACGGCGCACCGCGCATCTCGACGCTGGAGAGCAGCACCCAGTAGAGCGCGATGAAGACGGGGATCTGGACCATGATCGGCAGGCAGCCGCCCATCGGGTTGACCTTCTCCTCGCGGTAGATCTTCATCATCTCCTGCTGCATCTGCTGCGGGTTGTCCTTGTAGCGCTCGCGCATCGCCATGACCTTGGGGTTCACAGCCTTCATCTTGGCCATGGACTCATAGCCCTTGGCCTGCAGCCAGTAAAAGGCGATCTTGATGATCAGGACCAGCGCCATGATCGACCAGCCCCAGTTGCCGATGAAGCCGTGGAGCTTGTCGAGCAGCCAATAAAGCGGCTTGGAAATGATGGTGAAGATGCCGTAATCCTTGACCAGGTCCAGGCCGGGCGCAACGCTTTCAAGGACCTTCTCTTCCTGGGGGCCCGCGAAGAACGTGGCATTGACGGCCTGCGTGGTGCCGGGCGCGACAGTGACGGGCGTCACCATTGCTACCGAATAGAGCTCGCCGGTTTCCTTGCGCACGCGATATTCGCGCTTGACGCCATCGGGCAGCACCCAGGCGCTGGTGAAGTAGTGCTGGACCATGGCGATGAAGCCACTGGTGGATTCCTTCTGGAAGTCGGCCTTGTTCTTTTCGATATCGCTGAATTCGATCTTCTGGAACTTCTTGGTGTCGGTATAGACCGCAGGGCCAGTGAACGTGCCGGTGGGATTCGTGATGAACGAGCCACCGGAAGTCGCTGCGCCTCGAACGATCTGCAGGTACAGCTGCGGTGCAACCGGTGCTGCCCCTGCGTTGATCACCTCGTTCTTGACGGCCATGTCGTAATGGCCGCGCTTGAGCGTATAGGTCTTGACCAGCTTCACACCGCCCTTTTCGGGAGATTCGAACTTGACGGTCAGCTCATTGGCGCCGTCTTTCAACTGGCGTTCGCCGCTGAACGTCATGACCGTCGTGTGGTTGGGGAAGTCGCCGCCGATCAGGCCCGAATGTGCGAGGTAGGTGTGGCCGGGCACGTTGTCCAGCAGCACGACATTGCTCTGCTTGTCATCCGAGCGATGCTTGAGGAATTCCGTACGCACCACCGATCCGCCTTCGGTGTTGAACGTCACGCTCATCACGTCGGTATTGACCGTGATCTTCTCCGAGGCTGCCGCAGGGACCGGGGCCGCTGACGGCGTGCCGCCTGGAACCGAAGTCGCGGTCGATGTAGCTGTTGCAGCGGGGACAGTGCTGGCAGGCACTGTGCTGGCGGCGCCGGCTGGTGCTTTTGCCGAGGCTGCGGGCTGCGGCGTCGGAAAGAAAGTGGCCTTGTTGCCGTTCGACACCTGCCATTGGTCCCACAGCAGCACCAGGGACAGGGTAAAGATCACCCACAGGACGGTGCGGCGAATATCGTTCATGAAGACTTCTTCTCGGAAAGGGGGGAGGTGTGAACCGACTTCAGCAGCTGGGTGAACAGGCCGACGTCTTTGACTGGCGGCACGGGATCGTGACCGCCGTCGCACCAGGGATTGCAGCGCGCAATGCGATGAAGCGTAAGGTACGAGCCGCGAACCGCGCCGTGGCGCTCGAGCGCTTCGATCGAATAGAGGGAACAGGTGGGCGTGAACCGGCAAGCCGAACCCAGCCAGGGGCTTAAGAGCAGACGGTACGCCTTGACGACGCCGATGAGTGCCCTGCGCATCACGCCACAGCCTTCGCGAACAGGTTTTGCAGCTCTGCGCGCACCGCGCGCTTGAGCGCATCGGACTCGGCGCTCACGAACTGCGTGCGATCAAAACCCGAGCGCAGCCGCACCACATGGGCAGCCACGGGAAAGTTGTAATCGCGGCTCACGGCGTAGATCTGGCGTTTGATGGCATTACGGGTCACGGCGCGCTTGGCCCAGCGCTTGGGAACCATGGCTCCAAGCCACGGTTCACTGACGGCAAACAGGGCCTCGGGCCCTGCGGACCCCGGCCCTGTGGGCGGAGACTGTAGGCGCCCGCTGGACGCCGATCTCTCGGACTCTTGCGCAATCTTTTGCGAGTCGGGGTGAAGCTCCGTGCGATGCAGCGCAAAGTGCGGTGTACGCGAGACGGTGGACCCGGCCATGACAGCCTGGAATTGCGCCCGTGTTTTCAGCCGCTGCATGCGCCGCCTGGGGCTGCCGGCAACAACGCCGACTGCTTAGACAGCCAGGCGCTTGCGGCCCTTGGCGCGGCGTGCGTTGATGACGGCGCGACCACCGCGGGTCTTCATGCGAACGAGGAAGCCGTGGGTGCGAGCGCGGCGGACTTTGGAAGGTTGGTAAGTGCGTTTCATGATGATTCTCGGGGGAACCCGACATTATCCTGTAAAACCGGCGTCCCGGCAAATCTGCCCCGCTCCCTCTCCCCTGCGGGATAAGGGTTGAGGTAAGCGGCTCGCCCGCCGCCTTTGCCCTCTTGTCAAGGACAATTTAAGACCGTCCTGTCGCAAGTTCATCGCCAAATCGTCTTTGTGGACAACGTATTGATAATCTAGAATCGCGACCTTTCCGGCAGCACTATATCCACAAGAGGCAACAGCCAAGAATGAGCGAGGGGCAACACAACAGCCTGGCGGCCAATGCCGCCCTGGGCGCGGGCGACAGCCTGTGGCAGGCCTGCATCGACCAGCTGGCGCAAGAGCTGCCAGAGCAGCAGTTCAACACCTGGATCAAGCCATTGATGGCCCAGGTTTCCGACGATTTTTCCAAGGTCACGGTCTTCGTGGCCAACCGTTTCAAGCTCGACTGGGTCCGTGCGCAATATGCGTCTCGCATCGCCAGCCTGCTTGAAAAGCTATATGGGCAGCCAGTCCAGCTAGAGTTAGCGCTCGCTATCAGAGAGCCGACAGCCCGTACATACAGCACTCCGAGCAGTCCAGAGATGGGCGCCGTGGCCGAGCCTGCCGACCTGGGCGACGACGCGGCCAGCGTTGCATTCAAGAACCGGCTGAACACCGGGTTGACCTTCGATACCCTGGTCGAAGGCACGGCCAACCGCATGGCGCGCGCCGCGGCGATGCACGTGTCAACCACACCAGGGCATCTCTACAACCCGCTCTTCATTTATGGCGGAGTCGGCTTGGGCAAGACGCACCTGGTGCACGCTGTGGGTAACAAGCTGCTGGCCGACAAGCCGGGCAGCAAGATCCTCTACATCCATGCCGAGCAATTCGTGTCGGACGTGGTCAAGGCCTACCAGCGCAAGACCTTCGACGAGTTCAAGGAGAAGTACCACTCGCTCGATCTGCTCCTGATCGACGACGTGCAGTTCTTCGCCAACAAGGACCGCACCCAGGAAGAGTTTTTCAACGCTTTCGAGGCCCTCCTGGCCAAGAAATCGCACATCGTGATGACATCCGACACCTACCCCAAGGGCCTGACGGACATCCACGAGCGGCTGGTTTCGCGCTTCGATTCAGGGCTCACGGTGGCCATCGAGCCGCCCGAACTCGAAATGCGGGTGGCCATCCTGATCAACAAGGCGCGCGCCGAGAGCGCCGACATGCCCGAAGAGGTCGCCTTCTTCGTGGCCAAGAACGTGCGCTCGAACGTGCGTGAGCTCGAAGGGGCGCTACGAAAGATCCTGGCGTACTCCCGCTTCAACCAGAAGGAAATCTCGATCCAGCTGGCCCGGGAAGCCCTGCGCGACCTGCTGTCGATCCAGAACCGGCAGATCAGCGTGGAGAACATCCAGAAGACGGTGGCCGACTATTACAAGATCAAGGTCGCCGACATGTACACCAAGAAGCGCCCGGCCAGCATTGCCCGCCCGCGCCAGATTGCGATGTACCTGGCCAAGGAGCTGACGCAAAAGAGCCTGCCCGAGATCGGCGAGCTCTTTGGCGGCCGCGACCACACCACCGTGCTGCACGCCGTGCGCAAGATCGGTGGCGAGCGCCAGCAGATGACCGAGTTGAACCAGCAGCTGCATGTGCTGGAACAGACGCTGAAGGGCTAGCAGATGATTCAGCTGCCGCGCCTTGGCTGTCATGCCGGACTTGATCCGGCATCCATGAATTCGGGGCCATGGATTGCGGATCAGGTCCGCAATGACATCCGGATTCCGCCCAGGCAAACCCTGTGGATGGTTCTGGCACAACTGGCCGGTTATCCACACCACGGGCCAAAAAGCAAAAGTTATCCCTGCGCCGGGTACACGAAACGCAGGCAGCATCACAGGCTTTTAAATTGGCCAAGTGCTTGATGAAAAAGGGGAAAATAGCGGTTGTCCACAGAAGTGCCGCTCCCTTATCTAACTACTACTAAGTTAAATAAAGAATATTAAAGAGAAGAGGAAGACATGATCGTCTTGAAGGCAACGCAAGAAAAGGTGCTCTCGGTCCTGCAATCGGTGGCGGGCATCGTGGAGCGCAGGCACACCCTGCCGATCCTGGCCAACGTCCTGATCCGCAAGACGGGCAGCTCGTTGCAGCTGACCACCAGCGACCTTGAAATCCAGATCCGCACGACGGCCGACCTCGGCGGCGACAGCGGCAACTTCACGACAACAGTCGGCGCGCGCAAGCTGATCGACATCCTGCGCACGATGCCGAGCGACCAGACCGTGAGCCTCGAGTCGAGCGCGAGCAAGCTGATCCTCAAGGGCGGCAAGAGCCGTTTCACGCTGCAGACGCTGCCGGCCGAAGACTTCCCGCTGGTGCAGGAAGCCGCGAGCTTCGGTCCTGTTTTCTCCGTGCCGCAAAAGACGCTCAAGGACCTGCTGAACCAGGTCTCGTTCGCGATGGCGGTGCACGACATCCGGTACTACCTCAACGGCATCCTGTTCGTCGCCGAAGGCAAGCAGCTCTCGCTCGTCGCGACCGATGGCCACCGCCTGGCATTCGCCAACGCAACGCTCGACGTCGAAGTGCCGCGCCAGGAAGTGATCCTGCCGCGCAAGACGGTGCTCGAAATGCAGCGCCTGCTGTCCAACGCCGAAGGCGCGATCGAAATGCAGTTCGCGAGCAACCAGGCCAAGTTCAGCTTCGAAGGCATGGAGTTCGTCACCAAGCTGGTCGAGGGCAAGTTCCCCGACTACAACCGCGTCATCCCCAAGAACCACAAGAACACCGTCACGCTCGGCCGTGCGCCGCTGCTGGCGAGCCTGCAGCGCACCGCGATCCTGACCAGCGAGAAGTTCAAGGGTGTCCGCCTGAACATCGAGCCCGGTGTGCTGCGCGTGGCCAGCAACAACGCCGAGCAGGAAGAAGCCGTGGACGAGCTCGACATCGACTACGGCGGTGATTCGATCGAAATCGGCTTCAACGTCACGTACCTGATCGACGCGCTGACCAACATGGAGCAGGACATGGTGAAGCTGGAACTGGCCGATTCGAACAGCTCGGCCCTCTTCACGATTCCCGAGAATTCGACGTTCAAGTACGTCGTGATGCCGATGCGGATTTGACCCACATGGATGTCATTGCGGACTTGATCCGCAATCCATGCGGCATCGGTTCAAACGCTGTCGTGGATGCCGGATCAAGTCCGGCATGACATTCAGGAAATGCACCGAACCCGCCGACACAGGCGGGTTTGGCACTTCAAGAGATTGCTGAAAGTTAGTTGATGTCCGAAGAAAACAATGTGAACACCGGCCCGGCGGGCGAGGAAAGCTCCAATTTCCAGCCCAAGATCGACACCAACCAGGCTGGCGCCAGCGCGGCATACGGTGAAGGCTCGATCCAGATCCTGGAAGGCCTGGAAGCCGTGCGCAAGCGTCCCGGCATGTACATCGGCGACACCTCGGACGGCACGGGCTTGCATCACCTGGTGTTCGAAGTCGTGGACAACTCGATCGATGAAGCATTGGCCGGCCATTGCGACGACATCGTGGTCACCATCCACACCGACAACTCGATCAGCGTCGTGGACAACGGCCGCGGTATACCGACCGGCATCAAGATGGACGACAAGCACGAGCCCAAGCGCTCGGCCGCTGAAATCGCCCTGACCGAACTGCACGCCGGCGGCAAGTTCAACCAGAACAGCTACAAGGTCTCGGGCGGCCTGCACGGCGTGGGCGTGAGCTGCGTGAACGCGCTGTCGAAGATGCTGCGCCTGACGGTGCGCCGCGATGGCAAGGTGCACGTGCTCGAATTCAGCCGTGGCTTCGTGCAGAACCGCATCGTCGAAGAAATCGATGGCGTGCAAGTCTCGCCGATGCAGATCCTGGGCGAAACCGACAAGCGCGGCACCGAAGTGCACTTCTTGCCGGACAACACCGAGATCTTCAAGGAGAACAACGATTTCCACTACGAAATCCTCTCCAAGCGCCTGCGCGAACTCTCGTTCCTGAACAACGGCGTGCGCATCCGCCTCATCGACGAGCGCAGCGGCAAGGAAGACGACTTCTCGGGCGCTGGTGGCGTCAAGGGCTTCGTCGCCTTCATCAACAAGGGCAAGCAGGTGCTGCACCCCAACGTATTCCACGCGATGGGCGACCGGCAGAGCGACCAGAACACCAACATCGGCGTCGAAGTCGCGATGCAGTGGAACAGCGGCTACAACGAGCAGGTGCTCTGCTTCACCAACAATATTCCGCAGCGTGACGGCGGCACCCACCTCACGGGCCTGCGCGCTGCGATGACACGCGTCATCAACAAGTACATCGACGACACCGAGCTCGCCAAGAAGGCGAAAGTCGAAGTGACCGGCGACGACATGCGCGAAGGACTGACCTGCGTGTTGAGCGTCAAGGTGCCCGAGCCCAAGTTCTCGAGCCAGACCAAGGACAAGCTGGTTTCCAGCGAAGTGCGCGGCCCGGTCGAAGACGTGATCGCGCGCATGCTCGGCGACTACCTGCAAGAGCGGCCCACCGACGCGAAGATCATCGTCGGCAAGATCATCGAAGCCGCACGTGCGCGCGAAGCAGCGCGCAAGGCCCGCGAAATGACGCGGCGCAAGGGCGTGCTCGACGGCATGGGCTTGCCGGGCAAGCTGGCCGACTGCCAGGAGAAAGACCCGGCGATGTGCGAGATCTACATCGTCGAGGGAGATTCGGCCGGAGGCTCTGCCAAGCAGGGCCGCGACCGCAAGTTCCAGGCGATCCTGCCCCTTCGCGGCAAGATCCTGAACGTGGAAAAAGCGCGCTACGAGAAGCTGCTCACCAGCAATGAAATCCTGACGCTCATCACGGCGCTGGGCACCGGCATTGGCAAAGCCACGGCCAACCCCGATGAATCGGGTCGCACCACGACAGGCGCCGATGATTTCAACGTGGCGAAGCTGCGCTACCACCGCATCATCATCATGACCGACGCCGACGTGGACGGTGCGCACATCCGCACGCTGCTGCTGACGTTCTTCTATCGCCAGATGCCCGAGCTGGTCGAGCGCGGCCACATCTACATCGCGCAGCCGCCGCTCTACAAGGTCAAGGCCGGCAAGGAAGAGCTCTACTTGCAAGGCCAGAGCGAACTCGACACGTTCCTGCTTCGCATTGCGCTGAACAACGCGAGCGTGCAGACCGGGCCTGAGGGCAGCTCCATCATCAACGGCGAAACGCTGCAGGAACTCGCGCGCAAGCACCAGATTGCCGAAGCGGTGATCAAGCGCCTGACCGGCTACATGGACGCGGAAGCACTGCGCGCGATTGCCGACGGCGTGAGCCTGAACCTGGACACGGTGCTCGATGCAGAAGCGTCGGCGGTCGCGTTGCAGACCAAGCTCCAGGAACTCGACAAGGCCAGCAATGCTGCGCCGGCCGAAGTGGCTGGCGAATTCGACACCCGCACCGACAAGCCTATCCTGCGCATCAGCCGCCGGCACCACGGCAACATCAAGAGCAGCGTGATCACGCAGGACTTCGTGCATGGCGCCGACTACGCAGCGCTGGCCGAAGCCGCCAACACCTTCCGCGGCTTGCTGCGCGACGGCGCGAAGGTGATGCGCGGCGAAGGCGAAAAGCAAAAGGAAGAACGCGTGGGCGATTTCCGCCAGGCGATGCGCTGGCTGATCGGCGAAGCCGAACGCGCGACCGCAAGACAGCGCTACAAGGGCCTGGGTGAGATGAACCCGCAGCAGCTCTGGGAAACGACGATGGACCCGACGGTGCGTCGTTTGCTACGTGTGCAGATCGACGATGCGATCGAGGCTGATCGCGTGTTCACGATGCTGATGGGCGATGAGGTGGAACCGCGCAGGGACTTTATTGAGACGAATGCGTTGCGGGCGGCGAATATTGATGTCTAGATGACCTGACCTGCAATGGCACGGTATTTCTATTCCGATTCCGTTGAAGATTTTCTTGAAAAGAGTCCAGAGCAAATTCTTGGTGAAATCAACGCGGAAGCGAGGACGACTGCAGAGGCCGCGCAGCAGCGAGCGTGGCTTACCCAAGTTGAGATTTTGCAAATAGAACTAGTGTCTTTCAGGGGTACGGGCAGCGTCTATTTCGAATTTTCGGTTCCGCGTGTTGGCAAGCGAATTGATGTCGCGCTTGTTCTGCATGGAATCGTGTTTGTCTTGGAATTCAAAGTCGGAGAAACGTCATTCACGCGTTCTGCGGTGGATCAGGTTTGGGACTACGCGCTGGATTTGAAGAATTTTCACGAGACTAGCCATGCTGCCGCCGTCGCACCGATGCTCATTGCGACTCGAGCAAGTTCACAAGAGATTGGTCCTTCATTTTCCGAACGTAATGATGGCGTGCTGCAACCTATTTTGTTGGCGCCCGTTCAACTTGCCTACGCAATCCAATGTGTTTTGACTTCTATACAGACTTCGGGTCGTACGGAAGCTGCAGTTTGGGAACAGGGGCGCTATAAGCCAACGCCTACGATCGTCGAGGCTGCTCGCGCGCTTTACGCAGGACACAGCGTTGAAGAAATCTCTGGCAGTGGTGCCGAAGCTAAGAATCTTGGCGAGACAACGCAAGCTGTCATCTCGCTCGTGCACCGTGCCGTTCAGGATCGGCAAAAGATTGTCTGCTTTGTGACGGGAGTTCCGGGCGCCGGCAAGACGCTTGTGGGGCTGAACATCTCGAATCATGTATTCCCAGAAGCAGAAGGAAAGGCCGTTTATCTTTCTGGGAATGGACCGTTGGTTAAGGTCCTCCAGGAAGCCCTTGCTGCTGATCGGCACCAGTCTCTTCGTGGGACCGCAGATGAGGTCTCGAAAGGAGAAGCTCGTCGCGCTGTAACTTCATTCATTCAGAACGTGCATCATTTTCGCGACGCGTACATTGAAGATCAAACAGCTCCCCATAATCACATTTCGATTTTTGACGAGGCGCAGCGGGCTTGGAATCGCGCAGAAACTGCACGATTCATGAAGGAGAAGAAAGGGATATCTGACTTCCCTATGTCCGAACCGGAGTTCCTCCTCTCGTGCATGAATCGACACGAGTGGGCCGTTGTGGTGTGCTTGGTTGGAGGTGGGCAAGAAATCAATCGAGGAGAAGCAGGGATCACTGGTTGGATTGATGCGCTTGTCGATACATTTCCGGATTGGCAGGTATATGTCTCGCCCGAACTGGCGGACTCTGAGTACGCCGCGGACGTTGCTTTGCAGCGCTTGGAAGAGCGCGGTGGACTTGAAATGACCTCCGCCTTGCATCTTTCTACGTCGATGCGGTCATTCCGCGCTAGCGGCGTCTCATCGTTAATTAAGAGCCTCTTGGATCTGGACTCGGAGGATGCAAAGGCGCGAGTTTTGGAGTTGGGGGATCGCTATCCGCTGGTAATCACACGTTCAATTGAGAAAGCGAAAGAGTGGGTTCGGAAGCAGGCTAGAGGGAACGAGCGGTTTGGCTTGATGGTCTCATCTCAAGCACAGCGATTGAAACCGCTAGCCATTGATGTTCGAGTTGCCACGAATCCTGTCCATTGGTTTCTCAAGGGAAAGGATGATGTTCGGTCGTCTTTCTATCTGGAGGATGCAGCCACGGAGTTCGATGTTCAGGGGCTTGAGCTTGATTGGGCATGCGTGGTTTGGGACGGTGACTTCCGTCACGCTCTGGGCGGGTGGACGCATTCGTCGTTCCGAGGAAATCGGTGGGAGCGGATTTCTAAACCCGAAAGACAGGCGTACCTAAAGAATGCTTACAGAGTGCTTCTGACTCGTGCGCGACAGGGCATGGTGATAGTTGTGCCAGAAGGTGAGGCTCAGGATCACACGCGATTGCCGGCCATGTACGACGGTACGTTTAGGTATCTCTCTGGGTTGGGATTAAGGTGCATTTAGTCCGGCGACGTCCCCGCCTAAACTCCCCCCATGCCCATCGCCGTCCTCGACTTCGAAACCACCGGCCTGTCCCCCAACATGGGTGACCGCGTGACCGAGGTTGCCATCGTCTTGATGGACAACGGTCAGGTGGTTGACCGCTTTCAGTCGCTGATGAATGCGGGGGTTCGCATCAACGCATTCATCGAGCAGTTCACCGGTATCTCCAACGACATGATTGCCGATGCGCCGCCCGCTGAAGAAGTGATGGCTGCTGCAAGCCGTTTCGTGGGTGATGCGCCGCTGGTGGCGCACAACGCCTCGTTCGACAGCCGCTTTTGGGCTGCAGAGATGACGCGCGTGGGGTGGCGTTCGGGCGCCGTGCCTTCCAATCAGCATGCGCCGTTTGCCTGCACCATGCTGCTGTCACGCCGGCTCTATCCGGAGGCGGTGAGTTTCCGGCTGGCCTCGCTGGCCGCGTTTCATGACCTGTCGTTCTCAGGCCGCGCGCACCGGGCGATGGCGGACGCGGAGGTGACTGCGGCATTGCTCGCCAGGATCCAGCGCGATCTTGAGCGCCGGTATGACGTGTTCGATCCGTGTCATGAGTTGCTGGTGAAGGTGCAGAAGGCGCCCAAGACGAAGGTGCCGGAGGCGATCAGGCGGCACTTCGAAGGAGTTGAGAAGGCGGCAAGGCCGATTGGTTGCACCGCAGCCACCCCGTAGCGGAAAGCAGGTTAATCACCATGAAATTCCAAATGATGAATTTGGAATTTCATGGCCTGCAACTCGAATCTGCGATACGCCGTGCCTTGAATCGCTCTCGTGGCGTGGTGTTGGTAGGACCTCGCCAGGCCGGCAAAAGCACTCTGGCGCAACGCTTTGTGCCCAGGGGCATGCAAATTATTTTGATCTGGAATACCCGCCAGGCGCGCAGCGGCTGGCCAATCTGATTCCAGTTCTCGACAGTCTTGACGGACTGATTGTCATTGACGAGGTGCAACGCGATCCTGCGCTTTTTCCCCTTTTGCGTTCGCTGATGGACAGGAGCGATGCACCGGGTCAATTTCTGTTGCTGGGTAGTCGTCCGCTCCCAGGACAACTCCCTCCATGCGGATTGCAACTGAGGATCTCAAGCTCGACGCGCTGTACGTTGTCTACCCCGGTCAGCATCGCTTCGCCATGGCAGATGGAATCGAAGCTGTTCCGTTGTGGGGCTTGTTGCCCGCATAGCGGTCAATCAGCGATCCACCCCCTGCCGGTCCACATAGTTCCTCCACCCCATCGCACGCAGCTCGCATGCCGGGCACGTACCGCAGCCAAATCCCCATTCATGCAGCGTCGTGTGGTCGCCCATGTAGCAGCTGTGCGATTCGGTGCGGATCAGTTCCACCAGGGGCGCGCCACCCAGGCGTTCGGCCATGCGCCAGGTGCGGGCCTTGTCGATCCACATCAGTGGCGTCTCGATGACGACGCGCTCACCCATGCCCAGGCCGAGTGTCACTTGCAGTGACTTGAGCGTGTCGTCGCGGCAGTCAGGGTAGCCGGAGTAGTCGGTCTCGCACATGCCGCCCACCAGCACCGTGAGGCTGCGCCGATAGGCCACTGCGGCTGCCAATGTGAAGAACAGGATGTTGCGGCCGGGCACGAACGTGCTGGGCAGGCCGTTGCTTTTGTAGGTGATCTCGCTGGCCTGCGTGAGCGAGGTGTCGCTGATTTCGGCAAGCACCGGCAGATGCAGCACGCGGTCTTCGCCGAGTTTGGTGGACCAGTAAGGGAATTGTTCGCGCAGGCGCGCGAGCAGGATGGTGCGGCAGTCGAGTTCGACGCGGTGCCTTTGGCCGTAGTCGAAGCCGATGGTTTCAACGTGATCGAAGCGGGCGAGCGCCCAGGCCAGGCAGGTGGCGGAGTCCTGGCCGCCGGAGAAGAGGACGAGTGCGCGGGTGTGCATGCGCGCATATTAGGCCAGGGCCTGGAGATGTCGAAGGCCGCTTGCCCCCACCCCGGCCCTCCCCCAGCGGGGGAGGGAGGAAAACAGAAATCACTTGTTCGTGTGGACCAGGCCGTGCTTGAACTCGTCGGGCTGCCCGCTGGGGCCGGACGATTTGCCGGTGCCGGGTTTTTCGACCTTGCGCCCTGCTGCTGAGGTGCGGCCGGTCGCTGGACGCTGCGTGGCGGTGCGCAGGTCTTCGCTCGGCTCTTCCGCGTGTTTGTTGTCGTGCGGCGGCGTGCTGGCCGTCGCGCTGCGGGTCGTGCGGAAATACTTCCAGGCGGCTGCAGCAATGTTGGTGGTGGTGGGCATGACTCGTGTTCCTCGATCTTTCAGAGTCTGCGCCGATGCAGCTGCGCCGGGCGTAGGTCAATGTGCTTCAAGGGTGTTGGCGCAGTCGTACTCTGCCAGTGCACGAGCCGCATAATCGCCCGAACGGTTTCGAAGCGAAAGGGATGGCAATGCTGATTTTGGTGCTGGGACTCGTCGTGTTCCTGGGTGTGCATTCCACGCGAATTTTTGCGGACGGCTGGCGTACTTCAATGATCGCCAGGATGGGCGCCCTGCCGTGGAAGGGTCTGTACGCGCTGGTGTCGATCATCGGGTTCGTGATCCTGGTGATCGGGTTCAGGATGGCGCGCCAGGAGTCGCTGGTGCTCTACGTCACGCCGGCGTGGATGAAGCACCTGACAGCCGTGCTGATGATGGTAGCCTTCATGCTGTTTTTTGCGGCGTACGTTCCACGCAACTGGTTCAAGTGGAAGTTCCACCATCCGCAGGCCTTGAGTGTGAAGGTCTGGTCGATCGCTCACCTGTTGTCGGTGGGCGTGCTGGCCGATGTGGTTTTGTTCGGCTCATTTCTCTTGTGGGCGGTGCTGAGCTTCAGCGCGGCCCGCAGGCGCGATCGCGCGAACAACACCGTGTATGCCCCCTACAGCGCGATTGGCACTGTTGTCACGATTGCCGTGGGGCTGGTGGGTTGGTCGATCTTTGCGCTGTTGCTGCACGGTCCTTTGATCGGCGTGCGGCCGCTGGGTTACTGATTTCTCTGAAGCACTCGCGAGCTTCCAGATCTGTCAGTTGCAAGGCGTGAAGCTGGGGTCTATCGTCATTGGCCTGACCTACCAAGAAGGCTCCCATGTCCACTTCCAACCTGCCCGACAGCGTCATCTCGCATGTGTCCCTGGGCACCAACGATTATCCCAGGGCCAAGGCGTTCTACGACGAAGTGCTCTCCACCTTGCAGATCAGCTGCCTGATGAGTTTTGACGGCGGCGCAGGGTATGGCCGCAAGTTCCCCGAGTTCTGGATCCAGTCGCCGCACGATGGAGGCAGGGCCAGTGTGGGTAACGGCGTGCACATCTCTTTCCTGGCCGGCTCCATCGATGAGGTGAAAGCGTTCCATGCCAAGGCGCTGGAGCAGGGCGGCAAGGATGACGGTGCGCCCGGCTACCGCAAGGAGTACACCGACAACTACTACGCCGCCTTCGTGCGGGACCTCGATGGCAACAAGATCGAGGCGATGCTGATGGTCGAGGTGTAAATTGGCGGTGGTGTCCGACATCCGTCTCGGTACGGGCGCCCAAGAATGAACGTTCTTCTACAGGAGCATCACATGGCAAAGCGATCCAGTCCCACGGCCAGCGCAACGCCCGAGGTCGACAAGCAGGAGCCGCAGGCCGGCAAGGTCGAGAACGACAAGAACAAGCAGGGCAACCAGGAGCCCACGCAGAAGCACGAGGCCAAGCGCACCCCCGAAAGCCGCAGCGACCGCGAGTCTCACATTGGCGGCAACAACCAGAGTCAGTCGCGCCGTGGTGGCGGTGGCAAGGGCGGCGGGGGCGGCGCTGGTTGAGGTCACCCCTGTTGTCATGCCGGACTTGATCCGGCATCCACCGCATAGCGGCGACTGCGTCTGTTCGAAGATGGATTGCGGATCAAGTCCGCAATGACAGCCTCGACCCTCAGCGCCTCACCCCACCGGCCGAAACCCCCAGGTGCGCGCATTGAGCACCTTGTCCAGCTGCTCCAGCATCCGCTCCCAACCCAGGCGCGTGCGGTCACGCATCACCTGCGCGGTTTCGTCGTCGCCCAGGTGGTGGGTGAGGACGATGTCGCAGATGGTCGGACCCAGGGTGACGAAGTCGAGTGCAACGCGTGTGGGGCTGCCTGAATAGGGCTCCACGCTGAAATCGAACACCAGGCGCGACGGCCTGTCGATCTCGATGTAGGTGCCGCGATGCTGCGCGTCGAGAAAGCTCTCGTCGCCGTCGGCGGTGGGCCTGCGGTCAGTCACCAGGAATTCTCCGCCGACCTGCGCGTCGATCTCGCAGTGCAACACGTTGCCCGTGCGCGTCGCAAACAGGAAGCGCGCTGCCGTCGCGGGCGTGATCCAGGCGTCGAACACGCGTTCCGCAGGCAGGTTGTAGCGGTGCGTCACGCGCACGATGGTGGGGTCGGCCATGCTGTTGATTATGTCTTGCGCGCGGGCCGGCGCGCCTGGAAACGATCTGTTGCAAACAGTGCTTCGCCTACCTCGCGAACGCCGTCCGATAGCACGCAAGCCACTGCGCATCGTCGCCATCGGCAGCGGGCATGGCGTCGCGCGAGATGCCCTTTCCGAAATGCAGTTGCTTCCCATCGCACTCGACCGAGCGCTCGGGGGTAAAGATCACCCACCGTTCATGCGGCGCGCGCTCGGCAAACCACGGCGCAACGGTTTCGACGATGCGATGCGCGGGCTCAAACCAGGCCATTCGCAGTGCGAAGCCGCTTTCATCCGTGACGGGCGTGAACCGGACCGACGTTTTCATCTTGTGCAGGTCGCGGCGGACCGACTGCCCCATCTGCTGGGCATGCAGCATTTCGGTATCGATGGAGTTGTTGCGCAGGTGGGGCTCGTACACCAGCCGCCACAGCAACCGGTACAGCAGCGCGAACCGTTCAGGATCGTGATGCAGCACGACAACGTCGCACAGGCGCTGGAACGACGCGGGGACGATTGACGACGCGGACTTCGGCGCATCGGCTCGCTTGGGGCCGGTGGCGACATCGGCAAACTGTTCGCTGTTTTGTGCCTGGGTGGACCAGTGCACCTGGTCGGGCGGCACCTGCTGGGCCAGCAACAGGCGTGTCTCTTCGCGGAAGCCCTCGATGTCGGTTTCGCTGGCCAGCCGCGCTTCCATCACCGGGCTTTCGATGAGCGTCGGGACCCGCCAGACAGACGCCGCGCGTTGGCCGTGGCGGTGCGATGAATGGGCGCAAGCGCGGCGCTTGTCATCTGCGCGGAGCCTGCCAGCGAACCGAGCATCAGCTGCTGCCAGGCAGCCAGCGCGGACTGGTTGAACGCCGTCACTTTTTCAGTGCCCATGCGCTGGAATTCCTTGCGGTCGCGCGCACTCGGGTTGGGTCCTGCCGCGACCATCCGCCCGACGCGATTGTTGATGACGACGCTCGACGACACCAGCAGCTGCGTGGTCTTGGCTGCGATGTCCATCCACAGGAACATGGGCGCGATTGCGTTGACGGCCAACGGTTGCTTCTTCATGCATGCACTCCCTGGGCAGTTTTGTTTCGTTGTCTTGCGTGCGCTTCCATCACCAGGTACAGCACCGAAGCCAGCATCAGTGGACCGATGTAGTAGATCGCGCGGTAGGCCAGCAGCGCCGCGATGAGGCGGGTCTCGGGCACCTGGTGCGACAGCAGTGTCACGAAGATGAATTCCAGGACACCCAGGCCCGCAGGCACATGGGTGATGACGCCCGCAATGGCACCGATGAGGAGCACGGTGAGCACATCGCTGTACGGCACGCTCTGTCCAAGCAAGACATAGACCACGCCTGCGATCAGGCTCCAGTTGGTCGTGGCCATGACCAGCTGCAAGAGCGCCATGCGCACCTCAGGCAGATGCAGCTCGTGGCCGCGAACCGTGAACGTCTGCCCGCCCTTGCGCCAGCACGCGACCAGATAGCCGACAGCCACCATCACCAGCGCGCCGCCCAGCCATTGCAGGCCGTGGTTGCCCATCTTCCAGCTGGGGGGCAACTGCAGCGGCTGCATCAGGAACACGGTGCCCGCGAGCAGCATGTAGCCCAACCAGTTGGTGAGCATGCTCATCGAGAGAATGCGCGTGATTTCGCCATTGGACAAACCCAGGCGCGAGTAGAGGCGATATCGGAACGCGACACCGCCCACGAGCGAACCCAGTGACAGGTTGAATGCGTAGCTCACGAAGTTCACGCCCATGACGGTGAGCGTCGGTAGCGAGTGTTTCGTGTAGCGCCTGCCCAGGAGATCGAAGCAGCTGTAGAGGAGGTGACTGCAGGCCGCAAGCCCCACCGCGAGCAACAGCACCGGCACCGGCGTGCTGCGAAGGGATGCGAGCACATCGTCCCAGTCGACATTGCGCCCGTAGCGCACCAGCATCGCGATGACGGCAGCGAAGAAGACGACCGAGAGAACGCGCTTGGCCCACTTGAACCACGCCTGGTCGCGCCACCGCTTGTGGTCGGCTCCATCCCCAGGCTTCTGGGCTTCTGGCGTGGGCATCGCGGCCGCAGTGAGGGTGCGAGTGCCCATGACCCGTCAGTCTTTGGCGGATGCGGCCGCATGCGTGCCGGAACCCGCGTGCGCGTAGGCAGCCTGGATGCGGCCGGCCAGGGCAGGCAGCAGGCGCGGCACATGGCGCGGCAGCCACGAAGCCCATCCCGGATACAGGCGCGTGAAGTGGTAGGCGACCCAGCTGCGCACCAGTGCGATCCCGCGCAACTCGCCGAGTTCTTCGCGCTTGATTTCGTTGCAGCTGGCGCACATGAGTTTTTCCAGGCGGCCGTAGAGGTCCTGGTTGAACTCGCGGTCTCGAATGATCACGTTGGCTTCCAGGTTCAGCGCCAGGCTGAGCGGATCGAGGTTGCTCGAACCCACCGTCGCCCACTCGTCGTCCATCAATGCCACCTTGCCATGCAGGGGCCGGTCGCAGTATTCGTAGATGCGAACGCCGGACCGCAGCAACTGGTGATACAGCATCATGGCAGCCGTCTTCACGATCGGCATGTCTGGCATGCCTTGCAGCACGAGGCGCACGTCCACGCCGCGGCGGGCGGCACGCTTCATTTCCTTCATGAACCGGTAGCCGGGAAAGAAGTAGGCATTGGCAATCACGACGCGGTTGCGCGCGGCGCGCAGGGCGATGCGGTAGTGGCGCTCGATGTCGTTCCAGTGGTCGCCGTTGTCTCGCACGACCAGCATGGCGGCAGCGGTGCCCACGCGGGGCTGCTCAGCTATCGGCGTGCGCGCCGTGCGGCGTTGCCGCCACCAGTCGCGCACGCGCTGGTAGCGCTGGCCCTGTATGAGGGCGCCATGGGTGAACCGGTGCATTTCCGACACCAGCGGGCCGCGGATCTCGACCGAGTAGTCCTGCTTGGCCTCCGGGCCGAAGTCGCCCAGATGGTCGGCCGAATAGTTGATGCCGCCGATGAACGCGGTTGTGCCGTCCACCACCACGATCTTGCGGTGCATGCGGCGCAGCAGGTTCAGTCGGTGGCCCATGAAAGGCTTGCCCGGATCGAACACATGCACGCGCACTCCGGCTTCGCGCAGCGAGCCGAGGAATTCGTCCGACAGGTCCGGCGAGCCGAAGCCGTCGATGGTGATGTCGCACTGCACGCCGCGCCTGGCAGCGCCGCCCAGTACCTCGTGCAATTGCTTGCCGACCTTGTCCTCGAACAGGATGAAGGTCTCCAGGACCACTTCCTGCCGGGCGTTGGCGATGCACTCGAAGACGCGCGGGAAGAACTCCTCGCCGTTTTCCAGAAGACGGATATCGTTTCCTTCGATCCACTTGCTGTTCATGACCCAGGTCCTACAGATGAATTTCAGCGGCGAGCGGCGCGTGGTCGGACAGGTGCGACCACGGCTTGCGCGGCAGCACGACGGGCAGGTGCACCGAGGCATTGCGCACGTAGATCCGGTCGAGCGACAGGAGGGGAAAGCGCGATGGGAAGGTCTTGGCCGACTCGCCGTATGCGGTCACGAACACTTCCTTCAGGCCGACTTCGCGTTCGAGCACAGCGTGCGCGCGTCGGCGCCAGTCGTTGAAGTCACCGGCCACGATCAACGGCGCGTCATCCGGCACTTCGCCGCGAACCATCTGGCACAAGAGGTCCAGCTGCTGCGCCCGATGCGACTCGGCCAGGCCCAGGTGCACGCAAATCGCGTGAATCTTCTGCTCGCGTCCGGGCATGTCCAGCACGCAATGCAGCAAGCCGCGCTTTTCCGGGCCCGCGACGGACACGTCGTGGTTCTGGAAATGGATAATCGGAAACTTGGACATCACCGCGTTGCCGTGGTGACCCTTGGGATAGACACTGTTGCGGCCATACGCGAACTGCGGCCAGATTTCGTCGGCCAGGAATTCGTAGTGAGGCGCATCGGCGCTCCTGGACTCATGCCCGTTCGTTCCCATCACTTCCTGCAGGAAGACAACGTCTGCGCCGACGGCACGCACAGCGTCCCGCAGTTCCGGCAGGATGAACTTGCGATTGAAGCTGGTGAAGCCCTTGTGGATGTTGACCGTCATCACGGTCAACGGCGGGGCGGTTGCCGCTGTGTCAGTCATCTGGGTAAGTCTCACTGGAGGCGAGTGGGTTTTGTAGCGCCTGTCACCTTGCGTGGGTGTAGGACTGGCGGCAGTTCCGGTGTACTCAGCGGCAAACGGCCCGCAAGAGCCCTCGGGATGGCAAACTCACGCGAATGCGCTCATGGGCGCGAAATCCGATCATCTTTGACACCATGGGGACCTTCATGCCTTTGTCCAGATCCTTGCTGCCCATCGGCGCAGCCTGCGCGGCCCTCTTTGGCGCGTCCGTGCACGCCGCAGACCTCAGTCCTTCGGGTTACTTTCTGCAGGGCGGCCTGGCCGAACGTGGGGCCAATAGCGTGACGGGCGGCCTCGTCTGGAACTGGGACTGGCGCACGCAGATGGCCGGCGGAGAAATCACGGCGATTACAGAAGCGTCGATCAGCCACTGGAGCGGGCGCGCGATCGGTGGCGGGCGCGATTCGTTCATACAGCTGGGCCTGCAGCCGATCTTTCGTTACCGGTTCAACCAGGGCGCCTCGCCGTGGTTCCTTGAAGGCGGTATCGGCCTCACGGTGACGGACAAGCTCTATGTGACCAGCACCAAGACGTTCAGCACGCGGTTCAACTTCGCCGATACGCTGGGCTTCGGCGTCAGCATGGGTCCCAAGCGCGACAGCGAACTGGGCCTGCGCCTGACCCATTACTCCAACGCCAGCATCAAGCGCCCGAACCCCGGCGAGAACTTCCTGCAGCTGCGCTACGCAAAGACGTTCTAGCCGCCGGCCGGTTACTTGGGCCGGGGTGCCTGCAGTTTGCTCCCCGGTTCGCTGAGCTTGCCGGCGCGCAGTTCGCCCACCGCGTGGGCCACGGCCCGCGCGACATTGCGGACTTCCTCCTGCATGGCCTCGTCCTTGTCCAGCGTTTCGTGGCTGGTGGCGTAGGGCTCGTAGTAGCCGATGAAGCGGTCGAGCCGCGATTTCTCGCCGGCCTGTATCAGTCCCATCCAGTCGAGCCAGTCGCACAGCGCGCGGCGTGAGCCTTCGATGCCGGCCACGTCGCCGTGCACCACCACGCCGTACGCGCGGCCGTCCAGGTGCTTGGGATAGTCCCAGCCCTTGAGTTCCAGCGCCTTGGCTTCTTCGGCTTTCTTGCCGTGGGTGGTCGTGGGATCGGGGTTGCCGCCGTCCGCGCAGACCAGCCGGTCGATCATCAGCTTGAGCGGACTGGCGACCTGGTACCAGTACACCGGCGTCAGCAGGATGACGCCGTGCGCGCGCACCCACATTTCGTAGATGTCGCTCATCCAGTCGCCGGTCTGGCGTGTCGCATGGTTTGGATAGCAACTGCAAGGCCAGTGGCACAGCGGCATCGCTGTTGAAACACAGCCCTTGCACGGATGGATGTGGCGGTCGTAGTCGGAAGTGATGCGGCTGAGGTCCAGCAGCTCGACCTCCAGGCCTTGCGATTCGAGTACCTGCTGGGCGATTTGCGTCAGCCGGAATGTCTTGGAGACTTCGCCGGGGCAGGTGCCGTCGTTGCGGGACGAGCCGCAAACCAGCAGCACGCGCGAGGGTGTGTCGGCCTTGCCCCAATGCGCTTGCGCAGCGACGAGCTTGTCGTGCGTGGCGACCCACTCCGCTGACAGGTCATAGGTGGGATCTGCGTACCCAGGCCCTGCCGGCTGGGTGAGGGGCGCCTTGTTTCCATCGACGTAGGCTTTCCAGGCGATGGCCTCGAGCCGCGCGATGGACTCGTCTTCAGCGCGATAGGCCGGGTCCTGGTACGACCCCATGAAACGAAGATGGAACTCGGTGCGGCCGATAGGGGCTGGCGCCTGGCCCTTGCGAACTGTGGACATCAGGGCAGTGTAGGCAACGCAGCAGCGCGATGGGGCTCATCCGTGGTGAATATCGCGCCATCGAATTCCTACGCGGGTGGGCGGGATGGTCCGATAGGGCGGCCCTGGGGCCAGTCCTAAATTGATTTCACGCAATCTGATTTGCATCTGAAAAACCGAAAGGAAATCGATCATGAGAAAGTCCAGAACCTACCTCTCCATCCTGATGGCAGCCCTGTTCGCCGCGGCAGGCGTGCAGGCCCAGACCGCCCCGGCCGCCGGCAGCTCCGACGGCCCGCCGGCCGCTGGCGAGGCGAGCACCCAAACCAATGGCGTGCCCAACGCCAAGACCACCAATTCGCCCTTTAGCGAGCAGCCTGTCCCGATGAGCCGCGAAGAGGTCCGTCCTGACACCCGCGCCCTGGGTGCCGCTGCCGAGACGACGGCCACCCCAACCCGCGCAGGCGAGGCGAGCACCGTTGTGATGGGAGCGCCCAACGTCGACGTGAGCGCGCCTGCCATGCGCAGCCGCGCGGATGTCCAGAACGAAGTCGTGACCCGCGCTGCGCGCTGGGAAGCGATGCGCAGCTACTACGGGTCTGATGGCAGGCTGAAGTAATCGCACCGGATCACCTCAACGCAAAAGGGCCAGCGAATGCTGGCCCTTTTTTTTCATGGGGTGCGGTCAGGTGCGAAAGTGGCCGCCAAAGTGGTGACCGCCGTGACCGCCGTGACCGCCGTGACGGCCGCCCTTGCCTTGCATCGTGCGTGCGCTGAGCTCGTCGAATGTCTTCTTCTGCTCGGCGCTCAGTGCCGTGTAGAACGTCTTGGTCGCATCGCCGCGCTTGTCGGCTTCGGCCTGGCGGGCGGTGCGCATGGCGCGCATGCGGTCGATGCGCTCCGGCGTGCTCATCTTCTCGAATTCGGCGCGGTTGGGGCGCTGCATCGACGTGGGCTTGAGCGCGGCGACATAGTTGCTCCACGCACCTTCCTGGGCCGGGGTGATCTGCAGCTTCTGCTTGAGCATGCCCATGCGCTTTGCCATGCGTTCCTGCATGAACTGCTCCCGCTTGGCGGGGTCCATCATGCGGCCGCGGCCTTCATGGGCTTGCATGCCGTGGGCAGCCGGCCCCTGCGCAGCCGCAGGCGGTGGCGTTTGCGCCGTGACGGCCAGCCCGAGGGTGGCCAGGAGTCCGGCGGCGATGAAATGTCTGGTAGCGAACTTCATGAAATTCCCTTTCGGTATTGAGAGCCTGGCCGCAATGGGGAACAGGTTGAGGGCAAGTGTGCGGCGCGGTTGTAACGCGACCGTGCGCATCACGTAGCTGATGTGTAAAGGTTCACGGATTTGCGTTGGAGTGCGCGGGTGTGGGTGGGTTCCTACTGAATCTCCTGCCGTTTCACGACACCCCGTTTTGGGGCCGGTGAGCACCATGGGCACAAGTCAAAAGCCTCCCAAGGAGCAACCCATGAAGTACCCCTATTCGATTCGTGCATCCGCCTGCGCCTTGGCGCTGTTCGCGGCCATGGGGGCGGGTCCGGTGCTCGCCCAGACATCACCGGTTGTATTGAGCGATGTCGGTCCTGCGCCGGCGGAAGAGCGTGACAGCGCCGGCGCGATCGTGCTGGAGACTTCCCGGGTTCCGGCGCAGCGCGCGGCCAGCCAGATGGGCGCAGCGCCCGATACCCGCAGCATGGGCGCGGGCCCGGCCACTTCCCGGATGTCGGGGGAGCGTGCCCGGTACGAAGCCGAAGCGGCCCGTATTCGGCAGGAAGAGGCCGACTTGAAGCGCAAGGGCGCAGCCAGCGTGCTGGAGTGACGACTGGAAGGCACACGCCGTCATCGAGAACTGCATGGATGCCGGATCAAGTCCGGCATGACAGTCCAACAGGAGCCGTCTGGAATGCTGTCATTGCGGACCTGATCTTGAATCCACCGCTAAGCGGCAGCAGCGATTGCTCCATCTGCCCAGGTGGTGACAATGCGGGATGCCCCGCGCCCCAACGACGTCATCGCCGCCATTGATCGCCCTGGCGGTGGCGCTTTCATTGGGCGCTGCCGTTTCCCTGGGCATCACCCGATTTGCCTACGGCCTGCTGCTGCCGCCCATGCGTGCCGACCTCAACTGGTCCTACACGCTGGCCGGCGCCATGAATACCGCCAATGCTGCCGGCTACCTGCTCGGCGCGCTTGTCACGCCGGCCCTGATGCGGCGCCTCGGGCCTTCGCGGCTGCTGGTGATCGGCGCCGTGCTGGCCAGTTCATTCATGGGCCTGAGCGGATTCTTTACCGACGCCGCTCCCTTGCTTTTGCAGCGCGTGCTCGCCGGTGTGGCAAGCGCGTTTCTCTTCATCGCTGGCGGTTTGCTCGCTGCCCGCATGGGGGCCCTGCAACCGCCCCGCAGCGGATTCCTCCTGGGCATCTACTACGGCGGCACTGGCGTGGGAATCGTGTTGTCGGCGGTGCTGGTTCCCGCCGTGCTCGATGCCGCGCAAGGGCGCACCCACGGTTGGGCGTGGGCGTGGTGGCTGCTTTCACTCGCTTGCTTCATCGGCTCGGCCCTGCTGGTCTGGCCTGCGCGCGCGCTCGCCCGGATGGAGAGTGGCGCAAGGCAGGGTGCTGCAACGACCGCGTCCTCGCACATGCCATTTCGTTGGCGCGCCTTTGCGCCTTCGCTGGTCGGCTACACGATGTTCGGCGTCGGCTACATCGGCTACATGACGTTCGTGATCGCGCTGCTGCGCGAGCAGGGCGTGGGGCCTTCGCGGATCACGCTCTTCTACGCGTTGCTGGGAGTGGCAGTGATGGCCTCGTCGCGCATCTGGGCGGGCCTGCTGGACCGCTACAAGGGCGGACAGCCGCTGGCCGTTCTCAATGCGCTGCTGGGCGTTGCGACCATCGTGCCGGCCATGACATCGGCTTGGCCGCTGGTGCTCCTGTCGGGCCTCGTGTTCGGCGGCGTCTTCCTGTCCGTTGTCGCGTCCACCACCGCGCTGGTGCGGCACAACCTGGCGCCTTCGCAATGGGCGGCCGGCATCAGCGCATTCACCATCGTGTTTGCGGCAGGGCAGATCGTCGGCCCCACCATCGTCGGGTGGATTGCCGACGGCCCGGGCGGTCTGGCGCGCGGACTGGTGTTCTCGGCCGGCGCGCTCTGGGTGGGCGCGGCGCTGGCTTGGCGCCAGCGACCGCTCATCGCTGCGACTACTTGAGCAGGCCTTCGGCCCGCATGGCGTCCTGCACGGCGGGTCGTGCGGCCACGCGATCAAACCAGGCTTGCACGTTGGCGAACGGCGTGATGTCCACGTTCATGCCCTTGGCCCAGCGCGTGACGGCGAACAGATAGCAGTCGGCGATGCTCAGATTGCTGCCGGTCAGATACTCCTTGCCGGCGAGTTCGCCGTCGAGCCAGCCATAGCGCGAGACGAGCTTGTCGCGAAAGACCTTCTTCGTCTCTTCAGGCAGTCCCGGGTTGAACAGCGGGCCGAAGTTCTTGTGCAGCTCCGAGCTGGTGGAGCTCAGCCACTCCTGCAGGCGATAACGCGGCAGCGTGCCGTTCGCGGGTGCCAGGTTCTTCAGCGGCGAGAGGTCGGCGATGTACTGCAGCACGACCTGCACTTCGCGCAGCCGGGCGCCGTCGTCGAGTTCCAGCATCGGCACATAGCCGAGCGGGTTGATCGTGTAGTAGTCGGTGCCGTCTTCGAGCTGGTGGGTCTTGGTGCTGGCCACCACCGGTTCGAACGCCAGGCCTGCTTCGCGCAGGGCGATATGGGTGGACAGGGAGCACGCGCCGGGTGAGTAATAGAGCTTCATCGTCTTTTTTCAGGTGTGGATGTCGGTCTGCAGATGCTAGTGCGCCGCGGCGTTTTTGTGTGGTCATGGAAACAGACACAATGCGGGCCATGAAACGATGGATGTGGATTTTCACGGCGCTGGTCGTGTTGCCTGTGCTCCTGCTGATCCTGGTGGCATTGGTGCTGCAGCGCTGGGTCGCCAGCGAGGACTTTCGCGGCTTCGTCGGCGACCAGATCACGCAAGCGGTGGGCGTGCCGGTCGATGTGGGGCGCGTGCGTGTGGACGTGTGGCCGCTGCCAGCCATCGCGCTGGAGCAGTTGCGCATCCAGAGCAAGCCGCCGCTCACCCTGGAGCGTATCGAGGCGCGGCCGTCTTATGCACCGCTGCTGGCAGGGCGACTGGAGGTGGCAACGCTGATCGTGCGCAATGCGGTGGTGCCCGAGCAGGCCGTCATGGCGATAGCGGCTGCCCTGCAAAAAACAGACAAGTCTCCTGGCAAGGTGAGCAAGCCCGCGCCGGCGCAATCCGGGCCCAGCATGCGCGTCGCCCTGCCCAAACGCACGGTCCTCGATGGCATCACCTGGGTCGGGGCCAGGGGCAACAGCAACACGATCGACGCGACCGCGACACTCGACGCCGATGACCTGCCCGGCAAGGTGGACGTGCGCGTGCGAGCTGGCACTTATGCCGGCGCCAAACTCGCGCTCGACCGGCAGGTGGATCACTGGGCCGTGCGCGCAGACATCGGCGGCGGTACGGTCAAGGGAACGTTCAGGCGCGATGGCTCGAAGTTGCAGGGCGAACTGGTGACATCGAATGTCGAACTCGCCGCCCTCACAGCGCCCAGCCGCACCCTTACCGGCAAGATCGAGGCGACGACGAATCTGCGGGCCGATCTGCGCGATGCAGACGCCGTTGTCGATGCCATCACGACCCAGACAAAGTTCAATGTGCGCGGCGCGGTCGTGCATGGCCTGGACCTCGCGCAGGCCGTGAAATCGGTGGGCATGAGCCGCGGCGGGCAGACCTCGCTCGATACGCTGGCAGGCAATGTCGCAACCCATGGCAAGGCCGTGACCCTGACGAATCTGGTGGCCACGTCCGGTGTGCTCTCGGCCACGGGGAACGTCGCCATGGCCGCCAACAAGTCGCTCAACGGCCGCATCACGGTCGATCTCGCATCGGGTGCGATCGGTGGTGCGGTGGGCATTCCGCTGGCAGTAGGCGGCACGCTCGATTCGCCATCGGTGAACTTGAGCCGTGGCGCATTGATCGGCGCGGCGATCGGCACCGCGATCGCGCCGGGTCTGGGCACCGGTGGCGGCGCGAAGATCGGCGACAAGCTGAGCGAGGGGCTCAAGGGCCTGTTCGGAAAATAGCGACTCGCCGCCGGTCGCCTGCGTCCTACACGGCGGCGCGATGGTTGCTGATCGCAAGCGCCTGAGTCATCCGTACGATGGCAGCACGGCACTTTCGCCTGCTTGCAACTTCACCCATCATGCATGTCTCCACCGTAGAAACGGTTCTCGAATACGAGGTGCTGGCGCCTACGCACTTTTGCTTCAACCTGGAGGCCGCGCACTGGGCCACCCAGTCCATCCGCAGCGAAAAACTGGCCGTGTCGTCGGGCGTCTCGGTCCATAACTTCACCGACCACGGCAGTGGCAACCGTTTCTTTCGCTTCGATGCCCAGCCGGGCCACCTGCTGGTCAACTACAAGGCCGACGTCGAGGTGTACAGCGAGCACGTCGATGAGCACCTGCCCGAAGACTCGGTGAGCAAGGTTCCCGACAACATCTTTCACTACCTCATGCCGACACGCTACTGCGAGTCGGATGTGCTGTCCGCCGCGGCGCAGCAGATGTTCGGCCAGGAGCCCACCGGCATCAGCCGTGTGCGCAAGGTCGTGCAGTGGATTCACGATCACATCGTGTACCGCCCCGGCAGTTCGACTTCGACCACGACGGCGCAGGAAGTCTATGTGCAGCGCGCCGGTGTCTGCCGCGACTTTGCGCACCTGGGCATCACGCTGTGCCGCGCCCTGAACATTCCGGCGCGCCTGGTGGTGGGCTATGTCTGGTTCGACGAGCCGCCGCAGGATTTCCATGCGACGTTCGAAGCGTGGCTGGGCGGACGCTGGGTGTTGTTCGACCCGACCGGCATGGCGCCGGTGGACCGGCTCGTGCGCATCGGCACAGGACGCGATGCCAAGGATGTGGCCTTCGCCACGTTCTTCGGCTCGGTGCAGATGATCCGCAAGGAGATCAGCGTGTTCGAGCATGAGCCCAGGCTCACGGCCAACAGCGGCAAGGCTGTTGTGGAACTCGCCGCGGTCGGCGCTGCAGCCTGAACCGGCTCAGGTCCGGTAGCCGGGATCGACACGGTCCAGGCGGCGGATCAAGGCGGGCCACACCAGTGCGCCCGGCCCGCCGACAGTGACCGTTTTCGCTGCGGCGGTCGCGCCTTCGATGATGCGTGGATCGATGGTGATCAGCTCTCCGCCGGCCTGCGCATCGATCTGGATGCGGCAGGTGTTCTCCAGGATGTACATCGACAGGAATGCTTCGGCAATGGTCTTGCCGCACACCAGCAGGCCGTGGTTGCGCAGCACCAGGTTGTTTGCGCGGCCCAGGTCGGCCTGCAGCCGTGCCTTCTCTTCATCGCGCAGCGCCACGCCTTCGTAGTCGTGGTACGCAAGGGATGCCAGCACGAAGGTCGATTGCTGCGAGATCGGCAGGATGCCGCCCTTTTGCGCGCTCACGGCAATCCCCGCGCGGCTGTGGGTGTGCAGCACGCACATCACGTCGTGACGCGCTTCGTGGATCGCGCTGTGGATGACAAATCCCGCGGGGTTCACCGGAAACTGCGAAGGGATCACCTTGTTGCACTGCCCATCGACCTTGACCAGCGATGACGCGGTGATCTCGTCGAACATCAGGCCGTAGGGGTTGATGAGGAAATGATGCTCGGGGCCTGGCACTCGCGCGGTGATGTGCGTGAACACCAGATCGCTCATGCCGTACATGGCGATGAGCCGGTAGCACGCCGCAAGGTCCACGCGCAGCTGCCATTCTTCGGCGGTGACGGTGTCCTGGAGTGAGGGGATGTTCATGATGGCTCCTGAATGGGCGGGTGGGTCGCAGGCTGCAGACGCTACAGCGCACAGCATAGGTTCACTGTCACCGATTTGACTGGCGCAGCAGGGCTTGCCGGATCACGGGCGCGGCCAGGCGGGCGCCCTCCAGCGACGGATGGGAAAAGATGTCGCGGTACAGGGTTTCGCCTTGCGCGCCTTCATAGGTACAGATGGCTCCCGGACAGAACACATCCAGGAGATCGACGGTGATGACGCCGGTTTGCTGTGACACGCGATTCAGTACGGCATCCAGCGGCGCGCGCCGCTTCACGGTGATCTCTTTCGACAGGAACTTGCAGCGGCCTCCAGATGGTGCATACCACTGCTGCATGGCCGCCGTGGGCTCGCAACCCGCGTCGCGCGCGAAGGGATTGCCGTGCAGGACCGCGAGGCGGACCTGCCGCGCCGCCAGTTGGGTCGAGAGCTGCGCCAGGCCGGACTGCAATTGCGTGAAGGTGCGCTCGGACTCGGCCGTCGCGACCGCTGGAGCGAGCTTCGCCAGGTCGCTCACCAGGAAGACGAGATCCCCGGGCCTCAGTTGCGACACCAGGTCGGGCACGATCTCGTTCCAGTAGTACTGGTTGGTGGCCTTCCATGGCGACGAATTCGCAATCTGGGGAACTGCAGAGGCTCCCCATGCAGATGCGACGGTGACGGCGTAGCCGTCTTTCACGACCAGGTCATCGAATGCCGGAACGAATGCGGCCGCAAACGAGTTCCCCAGCACCAGGACCCTGCGCGCAGCGACGTCGTAGCTGCCGAGCGTGCAATCGGGAATCCGGATTTTCTTGCCGAGGTCGCGGTCATCGGCGAGCAGGCAGGGCGGACCTTTCCAGTGGTGTGCTCCGTCAGGGGTGGCGTACGCCGTCTGGAGCGACTCCACCCCGTTGAGCACGAGGGAGGGCCGCTTTCCTGCAAAGAGCTTGCCGTGGAGCGGCTCCTGCAGCGCGGACAGGAGGCCGGCCGCCAGGAGTAGCGAACACACCCCATAGGCGATGGAGCGCCACCGCTGCGGCGACCAGGAGGCCCGCCGCAGCGGCCTCTCGACGTACTGGTAGGTCGCGCCGGCCAGCGCGAACATCAGCGCAACCTGCACGGGTACTGTCCACCAGTGGATGCCCACGGTCCAGCGACTGAGCGACAGCACGCTCCAGTGCCACAGGTACAGCGAATACGAGATCGTGCCGATATACACGGCCGGCCGCGACGAGAGGATGTTCGCGCCGAACCGCTTGTCGCCCGAACAGGCAACCACCAGGGCCGTGAGCAATACCGCAGCAGCAGTGGCTGGCTTTGACAGGTCCGATGGCGCGAACAGGACAGCGCAAAGCAGGACGAGCAGCAGGCAGCACGGAATGTGCTGGATCAGGTTCACGATCCTGATGCCCGGCTTGTGCGTCAATACGAAGGTTGCAGCGCCCAGGGCCAGCTCCCACACGCGATACTGGACCAGGAAATACGCGTGCCGGGGATCGGCCCGCACGAAGAGGGCGAGTGACGCCGCGCCTGCCAGTCCCAGCACGGCGAGCAGGCGTGTAGCCCCCAAGGGTGTTCTCGCAAATCCGGTGACCCAGACGAGGATAGGGAAGGCCACATAGAACTGTTCCTCGACACCCAGCGACCAGGTGTGCGAGAAGACGTTGAGCTGGACTGCGTCGGCGAAGTAGTTGGTCGCCCGGTTGAACAGAAAGATGTTGGAGACGCCGAACAGCGAGGCGATGCCCGTGCCCAGCGATTCACGCGGGTCGGGATTGAACAGGCAGACCAGCACGCCTGTCACCACCACGCAAAGCAGCAGTGCAGGCGCCAACCGCTTGATTCGCCGGACGTAGAAGTCCAGCAGCAGGTCCGAAAGGCCCGCTGCACGATGGGCCGCCAGCGAAGACGTGATCACGAACCCGGAGATTACGAAGAAGATGTCAACGCCCAGGAATCCGCCGGGCAGCAGGTCCCGGTCGAAGTGATTGACGATCACGGCAGTCACCGCGAGCGCTCTCAGTCCATCGATTTCCCTGCGGTGTGTCGGTGCGGTTGTCACGACGTCGCCTCGCACCGCTGCCCGGGCTCAGGCTGACTGGAGTCTGCCGGATGCCCACAACACCTGGTCGATCACTTCCTGCACCCGCTGCCGCGCCGCATCGCTGACCAGCTCGCCCTGTTCGTTGAAGGCCTCATGGGCGCGGCCCAGGGCGTAGTTTTTGGGCGCGACCCACATCTGCAGGTTCATCAGCAGCGGCACCAGGTGGCTTTGCGAGCGGATGCCGCCAAAGCCGCCCGGCGATGCGCTCAGCACGCCGACAACCTTGCCGGTCGTGGAGCGCATGCCGTCGCTCCACAGGGGATCGCCCTTGACCGGGCTGGAGATCCAGTCGAGTGTGTTTTTCAGCAGCGCGGGGTAGCTCTGGTTGTACTCGGGCGTGCTGATGATCCAGGCGGCATGGTCGTAGCCCAGTTGCTTGAGCCTGATCACGTCGGCGGGTGTGCCGCGCGATTCGAGGTCGGCGTTGTACATGGGCACGTCGAAGTCGGCCAGTTCGATGTGGGTGACCTGCGCGCCCGCTTGCGTGGCCAGCGTTGCCGCGACGTGCGCGAGTCTGCGATTCCAGGAGTTTTGGCGGGTGCTGCCAGCGAAGACGAGTAGTTTCATGGGCCCGATTGCACCACAGCTCATCCTCAGGAGCTGCGTCGAAAGATGCCCGCGAGTTTGCGGCCCAACCCCGCCAGTGGACGGGGCAGCGGCGCGGTATCCGCAGGTGCGACGTTGCGCAGGATGGCATCGGGGCGGCCCACGACGAGTTGCTGCGCTTCTTCGCGTCCCAGCAGCCGCTCGGCCACGGCCAGGCCAGCCGACAGCACCGGCACCCGCCTGCCGCTGGAGTGCGCATCGGTGGCCAGGATGTGCGTGAGGCCGTCGCCGATGAAGCGTTCGCCCCAGTACTTTGCGCGTGGGCCGAACATGCCTGTCAGCGCGGATGCAGTCACCTGCATCCACGCGCCCTGCTGCACGAGCTGCGCAAAGAGCGGGTAGTGATCTTCGATCCAGGTGAGCCGCTCGGGGTGGGTGATCACCGGCACGTAGCCGGACGCGACCAGGTTGAACACCATGTCCGAGAAGTGCGGTGGCACGATGTGATGGGACGGTTCCAGCAACAGGTAGCGGGTGCCGTTGAGGGGTGGGACCACGCCTTGTTTCAGGGCAGGAATCAGTTCGGGTACCAGGTGCACATCGGCACCGGTCACGAGCTTGAGCGGTATGCCTTGCACATCGAGCGCCTTCTGCAACGCGTTGCGCGCAGCCTGTATGCCCTGCGTGTCGTTGAGGTAAACGCCGGGATAGATGTGCGGCGTGCAGGCCATGACCTTGATCCCATCGGCGACTGCGATGCGGGCCATCTCCAGCGACATCTCCAGGCTCTTGGAGCCATCGTCGATGCCGGGGAGGATGTGGCTGTGCAGGTCGATCATGGCGACTCGACGGGCGCGCGCAGCGGGCGCAGGAAAATACCGGCGAGCAAGGCGCCCAGCATGGCGTTGGCGGGGATGCGCATGTTGAACTCGACGAGCGAATGCATCAGCAACGCCGCAAATCCCAGGCCGCAGATAGCGGCTGCCATCGCCTCGCGGTCGAGCACGCCGTCGTGGCTCACCCTGCGTATCAGCTTGCGGCCGCGCGCAATGACCAGCCAGGCCAGCGCGCCCGCCAGGACGAGTGCGAAAGCGCCGCCCTCCATCAGGAACTGCACATAGTCCATGTGCGCCTGGTTGGCGCGGCCGGGCAGCTCGGCTGGCTGGAACCGTGGATAGGCGAGGTCGTAGGTGCCCCATCCCGAGCCCCAGGGGAAGAATGCAATTGCAGCGTCGAAGCTGGTGCGCGTGAGCACGCCGCGAAATCCTGCAGACCCGGACAGCTGCTCGAAGGAGATGCGCGACGTGACCTCGTCGAAGCCGACCAGCGCGGTGGCGCCGACGAGGAGTGCAAATGCGATGGGTAGCGCCAGCTGCCAGCCGCGCGACCAGCCCTGGATGCGCAGCGCAGCCACGACGAGCGCAGCCACTGCGAAAGGCAGGCCGAACATGACACCGCCGCGCGATCGCGTCATCAGGATGCCGGCGACCAGCAGCAAGGCACCGGCTGACCAAAGGGCCGTGCGATGCCGGGTGCCGAACTTGCCGACCCCGATCTTGGGGAAGGGCTCGCGATGGCTTTCGTAGGCATGCCAGACGAGGATCACAAGCGCCATGGCGAGGTAGTTGGCGAAGTGGTTGCGATTGGCGAACGTGCCCACGGGCGGGCCGAAGGTGAGGATCCCGAAAAACAGGGGCGATGTCTCGCCCCCTGCCAGCTGGAGCAGGCCGAGCAGCACCTGGCCGAATGCCATCGCCAGCACGAAGCCCGTCAACAGGCGCAGCTGGGCGAGCGATGCAAGGTACCCGACGACAAAAGCCACCGCGATGGGCACGCCGGCCAGCAGTGACGCGGCCGTGGCGTCCGGGCTGACCGACAACGCGTGCCATGCGCCGGACATGATGCCCGCGCGCTTGAGTGCTTCATCCAGCAATTCGCGTCCGGCCAGGGACGACCAGATGAAACCGGGCAACGGCGTCAGGTAGATGACGGCAAGCCAGAGCGGACTGAGGGCCAATAGCAACACAAGGGGATTGGCCTTGAGGGCGCTGCGCGTCTCGCGTTGCTGCAGCGCCCTCATCCAGATCGCCAGTGCGGTCGCCAGCGCGATCAGTTCAATCGCGATCAGGGCGACGTGCCGGTTGCCGCCGCGCATGACGGGCGTGACCAGAAGCAGGGCGATCACCCCAGAAAGAGCAACGGGGCCTAAAAGCCCCGCTGAATGCGAACCGGGCGTCTCCGCCGTCATTGGCCGCTGATATTCGGCAATTGGCCGCCACCGCCGCCGACAGGTCCCGAGCTGCCGCCGCTGTTCGCGAGCACGGCTCCAGCGCCCAGCAGGGCGAGAACCGGCAGGAAACCACCGCTGCCGGCAGCGGCAGGCGCTGGCGGAACGGCCACTGCGGCTACAGCGGTGCCGGGTGCGGCAGGCAGTGTCTGGACCAGTGCCAGCAGTTGCGCGCAGCTCCTGTTCGGCTCGAATGTCAGCGACTGGTTGGGCTGGAGGTTGAGCGTGCACGAGCTGCCGCTGGTGTTCACGACGATGGTTGCAGCGCCGGTGGAACTGGTCACGAACCGGGTTCCGGCGGTCACTGGCGTTCCTGCGACGACGGAGGTGACGGTGGTCGAGTCGCTCACGGTGACAAGGCCCTGCACACTGGTCACCTGCCCGATGACGCCCTGCGAAGCGGCAGCGCCAGTGAAGACGGCGAGCGCGATAGCGCAAAGAGTTTTGTGGGACATGACGGTAACTCCAATAGCCTGTGTCAGGCTTTGTAACACTATACGGACGTAGCTGGCGCTGGTCAACGCGGACGTCGTAACAGCGAGAGATTGTCAAACCAGATGCGTCCCCTGCCGCTGGCCAGTTCGGAGACGGCAGGATTGCCTGTTGCAATTGTGCCCAGTTCGAGCCGGACGATGTTGCCGCAGCCGGGCGGAATTTCGAAATTCTGCCCAAAGCTTTTCCAGGCGTTGCCTGTATCGGTGAATCCCTCCGACCGGAATACCACCTGGCTCGGGCCTGTGGTGCACCTGACGACCCACGCAATGGGCGGATCCGCCCGCATCTGCATGGCCCGGTACTCTCCCTGCAGACGTAGCGGACCGTCCCCTGCCATGACCATCTGGCTGATCATCGGAAGCGCAATCGGGCGGCCCGTCAGCCGGATGTCCAGCACCCCGTTGCGTCCCTCGGCTCCCGAACGGTCGACCACCGCGCCCGCCCGGCCGCGCTGCGCCTGCGCGTGAGGCTCCCAGTCGAAGCCGCCCAGCACGAAGGGCTGGTCGAAGCTGCCGTTGTAGAGCAGCGGCAGTGTCCTGCCATGAAGGGTCACCCAGAGGGTGTAGGCGTCGGTCAATGCGCCTTCGTCCTTCATCCGGGCGACATAGGCTGTCACGGCGGCCGGATCGAGCGCTCCGGCAGCAAGGGCGTGCGACACCAGGGGCAGTGCGCTGGAGATGGAGCCCCCCGCCTGGTTGAGCCGGCCGAGCACGCGCGCCGGCCACTGGGCGCCCGGTTGCAGATGCGCCTGCAGGACGGGCGACTGGCCCGTCAGGAGCAGCTTGGCCAGCGCCAGGGTCGCCGGCTCTTCCTGCACATGGTTTTCGACGATCTTCACCAGCATCGCGACGGCGGTCTCGACGTCGTTTCGTTCGAGCGCGCGCGCGGCCTCGAGTTTTTGCAGGCGTGGATCGGATGGGGCGAGAAGGACCGCTGCGCTGAGGGCCTGCTGCTGCGCTGGTGATTTGGGAGACAGGGCCAGCTCGACGTAGGCAGCCGTGTCGCCGGGGTTGGCCGCTATGCGCGCGCGCAGTTGGGCGGCGCGGTCGGGTGCCGGGGTGCACAGGTCCAGGTACGGCGTATCGCCGACAACGCAGGATTGCTGAAGGTTCACCTTCACGGCCAGCCATGCGGCAACGAGTGCCGCTGCTGCACCGAGTGCCATGAGGGCGGGACGGCCCAGGAGCGTGTCGCCGGAATTTGCCAACTTACCGCGACCTTTGCGCAGCAGCGCCCTGGGGCCGCGCCAGACGGGTCATGAAGACGGCACCATCGCGGGAAATGAACTCGGCCTGCAGAGAAAAGTCCCGGGCGGGCTCGTTCGCTGCAGGGTGTGCCACGTCCATGACCAGATGCCCGGTGACCACCAGGCGGCCGTCCATCGGCTCGCTGCGAAACTGCACTTGCGAGACTTTCACGAATCGCGAGCCTTCAACCAAACTGTTGTATTGGCGCATCAACGCCTGCGCCCCGGGAGCGCTTCGCGCGTCGCGATCCAGCATCCCCAGGACTCTTTCGCCGGAACCGCTCTCCAGCTGCTGGATCAACCGGTCGAGCAGCGGATGCACTTCGGCGAGCGTGACGCCGGGGTTGGGCCTTGTCGGTTGCACGGGTTGCACAGGCGCCACTGGCTCGAATGCAGCTGGCGGCAGTGCCGCAACCGCCGTGGCGGCACTGACCTGTCGGGGGCTTTCGACCCGCACGGCGGCGGCAGGCAAGGGTGCTGCCGGAGCCATCGCTGCAGCGACAGACGCACGTGCGTATGGCGCGCTCGCGACAGAGTTGGTCATGCGCAGGTTCAGCGGCTCAGGGGCGACGCGAGCCTGGGCCGCGGCTGGTGGCGGGGGTGGTGGAGGTGGCGTAACAGGTGGAGCGACCGGTGCTACGGGCGCTGGCGCTGGCGGCGGCGGCGGCGGCGGCGGCGGCGGCGCAGCAACCGCAGGCATGGCCGGAGCCACTTGCGCAACCTGGACGGGCGCGGGCACAGGTGCCGTTTTCGGCGGGGGCTCAGCCGCTCGCGTCCGGACTTTGGGGGGCTCCGGCGGAGCGCTCAGGGTCTGGGCCAGTTGTGGCGGTCGCTGCACCAGGTTTTCGCTGTCGCGGCCCCCGGACATGATCGCCAGGAGCAGGAGGACGCCCACACCGCCGAACCCCAGCGCCAGAAGTTTCAGGCGCGTCTTGGAGCTCATGACGGAATCGCGTCCGGGTGCACGCACGATCGGGGAGGCGGCGGCCACGACCCTGGGCGCTGGCCGCGCGGCGACAAAAGTGGCTGCTTCCAGGCCGGCGTCGTAATCCCTTCGTGCCGGCCCGGATGAGAGCACTTCGTAAGCGCGGTTCACCCGGGCAGCTGTATCCGCGGGCCACGCCTGGGCTGATCCGGCTATGGAGAAGTCCGGATGCATGAGCCGCATCATGGCCCGGTACCTGTCGCGGATCACTTCGGCATCGGACTTGGCATCGACGCCCAGCAGGGCGTAGTGGTCCGCGCCCGGGTGCAGCATCGCGGCCCGTATGAAAAAGCAGGCGGCCTGCTGCACGGCAGGCCGGGGGGTGTCGCCCTGGCCGCCAGGCGCCTTGCCCGCGGCGATCTGCAGCACTTCGCGGATGGAGCCGAACAGGGCCGCAGGCTCGCGTCGCATCAGGGCAAAGCGGCCGGGCGACTCCTGGTATTCCAGCAAGGCACTCTCGACGGCGCCTTCGTGCCCCGAGGCAGCGGATGCCATCGTCTTCCCACTCAAGATGCTTGCCGCGGCAGCGTGGCGTTGCCTTGCGGGTCGGCGCCGTAGCCGTAGTAGGCGCCATAGCCATGAATTGCACGGGCCGGCGCAAAGGTCAGCACGGCCCCTCGCGGCGACAGACCGGACAGCCGCATGCGTCGCAGCGCATCGCGGATGCTCGACTTGCGTGTCGCAGAAGCGCGCACGACGAACAGCGTGTCCTGGATCTGGTTGCCCAGCACGATGGAGTCCGCAATGCCGAGCACCGGCGGGCCATCGACAATGACGTGGGTGATGCCCACCGAGCTGGCCCTGTCGAGCAGCTGCAAGAGCTTGGGGCCCATGAGCAGATCAACCGGGTTTGGCGGCGGCGGGCCGGCTGTCAGCACCGACAGCTTGGGCACGCTGGTGGCCTGTATGAGCTGCTCGCCGCCGGTATCGGCGGACAACAGGTTCGACAGCCCCTTGTCATTGGGGATACCCAGCATCTTGTGCACCGACGGATTGCGCATGTCGGCGTCCACCAGCAGCACGCTGTGGCCGATCTGCGCGAAGTTGATGGCCAGCGCCAGGGCGGTGGTGCTCTTGCCTTCGTCACGGGTCGTGCTCGTGATGAGCAGCCGGGTCGGCGCGCCATGCGAGGTGGAGAACTGCAGGGCCGTGCGCACCGAGCGATACGCCTCCGCCATTGACGAGCGCGGGTCCGCGTGCACATCGATGGCGATCGTGTTGGCGCCACTGCGCTTTTTGTCGCCGACCGGCACCACGCCCATGAGCGCAACGCCCAGCACCCGTTCGACCTCGTCGGGCGCCTTGATCGAGTCGTCGAGGTACTCCAGCAGGAACACCAGGCAAAGCCCCAGGAACAGGCCGATGCCCAGGCCGGCCATCAGGTTCGAATTGAGGTTCGGCTTGTACGGAAACAGGGGCGGGTTGGCGGCGTCGACCACCGAGACGTTGTTGGTGGTGAGGTTGCTCGAAATGCCCACCTGCTTCAGACGCTGGAGCAATCCGTCGTAGAGCTGGCGGTTGGTGTCCACCTCGCGGCGCAGCAGGTTCAGGTCGATGCTGTTGTCCTGGGTCGAGAGCACCTGCTTGCGGGTCTCTTCGAGCCGGGCCTTGAGCTGCCGTTCCTGTGCGGCCGCCGCATCGTATTGAGCCTTGAGCAGGCCCGCCACATTGCCCAGCTCGGTCTTGATCTGCGCATCGATCTCGGTGATCTGCGAGCGCAGCTGGACCATCCGCGGATAGTCGGGCTTGTAGATGCGCAGGTTCTGCTGGTACTCGACTTCCAGTTTCGCCTTGGTTTCCTTGTACGTCTGGACGGTCTTGCTTTCCTGGCTCTGCAGCGCGCGTTCGGGGTTGACCTTGGCTTCGTTGTACAGCGTCTCCGCGCGGATGCGTTCCTGCTCGGCCTTTGACAGCGCACCGGCGAAGTCCTGGTAGATCTGGTTGACGACATTGGTCTTGTCGTCGAGCGTGAGGATCTGCTTTTGCTGCGAGTACTGGTTGAGCTTGCGCTCGGATTCCTCCAGCTTGGCCTTGACCTGCTTGAGCTGGTCTTCCAGGAATATCTTGGCGTAGGAAGACGATTCGATCCGCCTTTCCTGGCCGATCGAAACAAAGGTCTGCGCGGTGGCGTTGGCAATCCTTGCCGCCAGCTGCGGGTCCGAGTTGTCCACCGACACCCGCACCAGGCGCGAGTTGGGAATCGGCTCGACGGACAGCGCGCCCAGGAAGGCACCGACGACAGCTTCACGCCCGAGGAATTGCGTGTCGTTGGTGTACGGCGTGGAGAGCTTTCGATACCCCGACACGATGCGGCCCAGGTAGCCATCGGGCGTCGGGGTCGCAGGCGGCGCGGCTGCGCTCGCGCCCGGCACGACCACCGTTGTCTTGGACCGGTCCAGCTGCATGTCGTCGATGACGCGCTCAGCAAGCGACCGGCTGCGAAGCAGCTCGTACTGGGTCTTGAGGCCCAGGTATTCATCGGCGGACTGCCCCTCTACATCGGCGCCGTTGAATTCGACGATGCGGGCGGGGGCCTTTTCGATCTGCAGAACCGTTGTGGCCCTGTAGGTGGGGCGAAGCAGGAAGGTATTGATCCCGGCGATCGTGGTGGAGATCAGCACGACCAGCAACAAGGTCCACTTGTGCTTGAGGATCATGCCGAACAGGTCGGACAGGGTCAGCGCGCTGGCGTCGTCCTCGTCTTCCGACTGGCGTGCCAGTGCGGTCTGCAGCATGTACGGCTGGCGCAGCGCCAGTTCGCTGGCCTGCCTGGGCATCAGCGGAGGTGGAATTGGTTCTTGGCGGCCCATGGATTCGAAAAAGGTGGATGGCGGGTGATCGATGCGCGGGCTAGGAAGCTCAGGAAGCTAGCGCGCAAAGAATGAAAATGGATTGACCGAGTCGACGATGTCGCGAAAGATCGAATCCTTGAGCAGGGCGCGCGTGCGGTCGCGCTGGACCACGATCAGGTCGTCGCCCATGATGACCGGGTCGTCGGTCTTGCCGGCCCGGATGTCCTCGACATCGAAGACGGCAAACTGGCGCACGTTCTTGTCGTTGACCCGAAAGATCATGACTTCCGACGTATTGGCAATGGGGCCGAAGCCGCCGGCCTGCGCCAGCACGCGCAGCAGCGTCATCTTCTCTGTCAGCGGGATGACCCCGGGCCTGACCACCGCGCCTTCGACCGTGATGCGGTCCACGTTGAGCTCTTTGACGAAGATGGACACATTGGGGTTTTGCAGGTATTTCTCGCTATAGCGGGACGCGATGAGTGCCTCCGCCTGAGTGGCGGTGAGCCCCCCCACCTGAACGCCGCCAATCAGCGGCAGCGAGACCATCCCCAGCGCGTTGATGCGCACCGTTCGCTTGAGGTTCTCCATCTCGAACACCTCGACCTCGATCAGGTCGTTCGGCCTGAAGCGGTAGTCGCGGCCGATGGATCCACCTGGTGCGATCGTGAGGCTGGGTGAGTGGGCTTCCGAGGGTGCTGGCCGGAAAACGCTGGCGTCCCGGGGGGTGCCGCCCGCAGGGGCGCCCTGGGCAAGGCTCGCCCCCGAAACGAGAGCGGCTGCAGTCAATGCGAAAAATCTGGCGTACACGTACATCTTGGAACCCATGCTGATGCGAAAAAGCCGATGCTGCAATCAATAACCACCCTCAGCGCGCGGCTGCCGGGCGGACCATGAATTGAGGCAGTTTCGTCACATTCTTCATCAGGAGTGTCTGGAAGCCGCCGATGCCGTTTTCGCGCATGGCGCGATAGTCCTCCCGGCTCTTGCGGAACATGTTGGGGAGCGAACCGTTGCTCAGGCCGCCCATGCGCATCCTGACGAGCACCTCGGGGATATAGGCGGCGTTGACGCGGCCGCGCCAGAGCAGGCGCAGCATGTGGTCGTAGTCGGCTGCGATCCTGAAGCGTGTGTCGAACGCACCATAGCGGGTGTACAGCTCGCGGCGCACGTACAGGGTGGGGTGGGGCGGCATCCAGCCCTGGGTGAGCCGCTCGCGCTGGTAGGGGCCGCCCTGCCAGTAACGCACGATCCTGGAAGGATCCTTCTTGCCCACGTAGACGAGGTCTCCATACACCGCACCGACCGCAGGGTCCTCGAAGGCGCGCGCGACCTGCTGCAGCGAATTCGTTGAGCCGTACGAGTCATCCGCGTGCATGAACCCCACGATATCGCCTGTTGCGAGCGCGATGCCCTTGTTCAGCGCATCGTAGGGACCGTTGTCTGGCGACGAAACAAATTGGGAGATGCCCGCCTTGTACTGCTCGACCACCGCCAGGGTGCCGTCGGTCGAGCCGCCGTCGACCACGATGTGTTCGATGTTTCCCCATGTCTGGTCGCGCACCGACCTCAGCGCTTCAGCGAGCGTTTCGGACCGATTGAGGACGGCAGTGATGATGGAAATCTGTAAGGACATGTGACAGTGACATCTCAATGTGTCGATTACATGATATCGAGCGCTACCAGACCTGCATACTCTTTTAGTGCTTGAGTTACAAACCTGAGGGTGTCGACCGACGGCACAAGTGACGACATCGTGAAATTGTCTGCGGCGTCTCCCGACAGGTCGGATGGAATCGGGGTGATTGCAAGCCCCTTGCCAGCCCAGGCACTTTCAAACGTTTTAACCGCGCGCGGCATGTGCAGCGCGGAAGTCACCAGCAGGACGCGGCGAGCCTGTATCCGCTCAACCAGCGGCAAGGCATGGATGGCGTTTTCGCCTGTGTTGCGGCTCTGGTCATCAATGAGAATTCGCTGCTGCGGCACGCCCAGGACACTGAGCATCCTGACGATGGCGTATGCCTCTGCCTCCCGGCCTTGTGCCGGTGTGCGCTCTCCGGCTGCCACGACCAGCCAGGGTGCTTTTCCGGCCCGATACAGTGCGGCGGCCTGCCAGATCCGGTCCGCCGAGCCGCCCAGGGCCAGGTTCGGTCGTCGCGGCGGCCGGGCGCCCAGCACCGCACCACCGAGCAAGACGATGACGTCGCCCTGTGGCGCATCCGCCACTGCGACCGATCCGTAGCGGGTCTCCAGTGGTGCACCGAGCAGGTTGCCTGCAACTGGCATGGAGCCGATCCATAGCACGGAGATACCGGCGATCGCCAGCCCTTTGCCCAGACGCGGACGCCGCCGCCAGCTCATCCATGCGCCCAGCCCCAGCAGCCACGCCATCGACAGCGGCGACAGCAACCATGCCACGAAGCCGGAAAGTTCAAGCATCGCCGTCTGGCGTGCGGGTGACCATGCAGTTGCCGATCACCAGCAGGTCCATCCGCGTTCGCAGGAAGCAATCGAGTGCCTCGGCGGGCGTGCACACGACCGGTTCGTTCTCATTGAACGATGTGTTGAGGACCATCGGCACATCGGTCAGGTCACGAAACGCGCAGATCAGGCGGTGATAGCGCGGATTGGCCTGCGCAGTCACCGTCTGCAGGCGACCCGAACCATCGACGTGGGTCACCGCCGGAATCAACGCGCGCTTGTCGCTGCGGATCGGATAGACCTGCATCATGAAAGGCACATCGCCGTCGAGCTCGAACCACTGCGGCACCGCTTCTTTCAGCACCGACGGCGCAAACGGGCGGAACGATTCGCGCCGCTTGATCTTCAGGTTCAGCCGCTCCTTCATGTCGGCGCGACGCGGATCGCCCAGGATCGAGCGGTTGCCCAGCGCGCGCGGACCCCATTCCATCCGGCCCTGAAACCAGCCGACCACCTCGCCCCTGGCAATCGCCGCTGCTGTCTCCTGGGTCAGGGCCTCCTCGTCGGCATGGCGCACCTGGCAACCTGCGGCATCGATCTCGTCGGCCCGCGATGCAAGCAGCGCCCGCACTGCGTCGTCACTGAACGACGGACCCCAATAGGCATGGTCATGGGCCGGGCCGCGCTTGCCGCCCAGCTTGTGCCAGACCGAGAGCGCCGCACCGATCGCGCCGCCCGCGTCGCCTGCTGCCGACTGCACATAGACCTGGCGAAACGGCGAGCGGATCGTCACCTTGCCATTCGCCACCGAATTCATTGCGCAACCACCCGACAGGGCAATCGCATCCATCGGATGCCGCGCATGGAGCTTGCCCAGCAGGTGGAAGAACGCTTCCTCGTACATGGCCTGCGCGGAGTGCGCGATGTCCATGTGCCGCTGGGTGAGCGGCTCGTCGGGCTTCCTGCGCGGCCCCAGCAGCGCGATGAGTCCATCACTGAACAGGTCGCCGAACTCCGGGCTGCCGCCTTCCCATTCCATCGCCACCTTCTCGCGGTGATGGCGGAACACGTCGAGGTTCAGGCGAAAGCTGCCGACGTTCTCAAGCGCCACGATCTTGCGCATGGAGTCGATGAACGTGGGCTTGCCGTAGGGCGCCAGGCCCATCATCTTGTACTCGTCGCCGTAGTGCGCAAAGCCGATGAACTGCGTGATGGCCTGGTAGAAGATGCCCAGCGAATGCGGAAACAGCACGCGGCCTTCGACATCGATCTGCGTGCCGTGCCCCACTCCCCAGGCGGCGCTGGCGAAGTCGCCGAAGCCATCGACCGAGACCACCACCGCATCCTGGAAAGGGCTGACGTGGAATGCGGACGACAGGTGGGCCACATGGTGCTCGACACCGTGGATCTGGCCGCGAAACTGCACGCCGGGAAATGCCGTTGCCAGTTGCTGCGCCGCGCCCGTGCGCTTGCGCTTGTTGCGCAGCCTGTCCAGCACCATCGACAGGTCGGGGCGTTGGCCAAGGGTGTAGGCGACCTTGCGCGCCAGATTGGCGCGGCCGTCCTGGTTCAAGGCGATGTGGTCCACGTCGGCCAGGGTCGCACCTGCTTCCTGCAGGCAATAGCGGACAGCCTCGGCGGGAAACCCGGCCCAATGCTTGATGCGCAGGAAACGCTCTTCTTCTGCGGCGGCGATCATCACGCCGTCACGAAAGATGCAGGCCGATGCATCGCCGTGGAACGCGTTCAGTCCGAGGATCAGGCTCAATGGGTGCTCCGCTTTTCGAGGTCGAAGACCTTGAGCGCCACCTGCGTCTGGTACATCGCCCGCATGCGGCAGAACATGAAGCCCTCGCGGCCATCGAGAAAGCCGCGCCGCCAGAGGTAGCTGTAGAGGAAATACGCGATGCCGCGTGCAGGCAGGCGCGCCGCCACGCGCTTGAGTGCGGCGCGGCGCACGAGCGCATCGCCCGAGACGAGCGACATCCAGCCGAGTTCGCGGCCCAGGGATGCGTACTCGTATTGCGCGTCCTTCGTCGAATACCGGTTCTGCCGTTCGAACCACTCGTCGATGCCCTTGAGGTTCTCATCGACCAGGTCGCAGCGCAGGTCGCCGATGGCGCCATCGACCTGCTGTGTCTCTGCATGGCCGCGATTTTCGTAGCGCACGCGACCGACCCGGATGAAGCGCACGACCCACGTCGGGTAGAGGCTGCTATGCCGCAACCACTTGCCCCACATGTGGAAGCGCCGGCGAACCCGGTACGCGCCCACGCCGGCTGCATCGGCCCGCGCGAGCATGGTGAGTTCTTCGGCCAGTTCAGGCGGAACGCGCTCATCGGCATCGAGCACGAGAATCCACGGATGCACCGGCGCGGTGTGGTCCAGCGCCCAGTTGCGCTGGGTGCCGAAACCTTCAAAGCGATTCTGGAAGAACCGTACACCGGGCCTCTGGCAGATCTGCGCCGTTGCGTCCGTGCTGAACGAGTCGACCACGATCACGTCGTCGCACCACTGGAGCGAGGCCAGGCATTGCGGCAGGTGGATCTCTTCGTTGAGCGTGAAGATCATCACGCTGACGGGCGAGGCCGGCATGTTCGACGTGTTGCTCATCGCGCCCTCTGGTGCCATCGCCACGCGGTCTCGACGATGGCTTCCAGCGAGGTGTGCTGCGGCGTCCAGCCCAGTTCCCGGCGAATGCGGCTGGCGTCGCCCACCAGTGCGGGCGGGTCGCCGGCGCGCGCAGGCCCGATGGTGTGCGGCACCTGGCGGCCCGTGACGCGCTCGACGGTCCCGATCACCTCGCGTACCGAAAACCCGAGGCCGTTGCCCAGGTTGTACGCGGTGGTCGGCCGGCCCGATTCGAGAGCGGCGAGGGCGAGCACATGCGCGCGGGCGAGGTCGTCCACGTGGATGTAATCGCGGATGCAGGTGCCGTCAGGCGTTGGATAGTCGTCTCCGAACACGGTGAGGCTACCGGTTCCGGCTGCGGCGTCGAGCGCGAGCGGGATGAGATGCGTCTCCGGCTCGTGGCATTCGCCGATGAGCCCTTCCGGGTCGGCGCCTGCTGCATTGAAATAGCGCAGCGACACCGAACGCAGCCCGTGCGCTGCGTCGAAGTCGCGCAGCATGCGCTCGACCATCAGCTTGGAGGCGCCATAAGGATTGACCGGCGATTGCGGATGGTCTTCGGCAATCGGGCTGACCTGGGGCACGCCATAGGTGGCACAGGTGCTGGAAAAGACGAACTGCCCGACGCCGGCGTCACGCGCGGCCTCCAGCAACGTGAGCGATCCGTCCACGTTGTTGCGGTAGTACTTGCCGGGGTTCGTCACCGACTCGCCGACATAGGCGAATGCCGCGAAATGCATCACCGCTGTCGGCTGGTAGTGGCGCAGGGCCTGGTCCAGTGCGTCGCGGTCGCGGATGTCGCCTTCGACCAGCGGCCCCCACTTCACGGCCGACCGGTGGCCGTTGCCCATGTTGTCGAAGGCGACCGGCAGGTAACCCGCGGCGGCGAGTGCCTTGCAGGCGTGGCTACCGATGTAGCCTGCTGCGCCGGTCACCAGAATCGTTTTCATCGCCCCAGGATTTCCGTATAGAGATGGTTCAGGCGGTCGCCCATGGACCGCATCGAGAAGCGGTTCAGCGCCAGTTGCCTGGCATTGGACGACATCACGCGAAGGGCGGACCTGTCGGCCATCATAAATTGCAGGCCGCGCGCAATGTCTGCGGCTTCGGTGGTGACTGCGATGCCGGCTGCGGCCTGAACAACGTCATCGCTGACGGCAACGCCCCGGCCCAGCAGGCACGGAATGCCGTAAGCCAACGCCTCCGCTGCGGCCATGCCGAAGTTTTCGGAGTACGAGGGCAGCACGAAGATATCGGCAGTCTCGAATGCGCGCCGCTTGTCGGCACCTTCGACATGGCCTGCCCAGTCGATGCGGCCCGCCAGGGCCATCGCGCTCGCTCGCGCCTTCAGCGACGCGACATAGGGGGCCGCGCCGTCGCCCGCGATCGTCAAACGCGCATCGGGGTGTTCGTCTGCAACCAGCGAGAAAGCATCGAGCAAGCCTTCCAGATTCTTCTTCGGGTCCAGCCGCGACAGGAACAGCAAGTTGAAACCGCGTCCTTCGTCGGCAGGGCTGCGCTCGCGCAGGTTCACTTCGTCCGGTATCTCGACGCCCAGCGGGATGACGACGGGCTTCAAGGTCAATCCCTGCTGCGCGGCCTCGCTTGCCTCCTGGTCGCTGGTGAATCGAACGGCAGCGGCTCGTGCCAGGATCGGGCCCTCGATGAACCGCATCGACAGCCGCTTGAGCGCGGGCCTGCGCTGCGTCATGCCGTAGCGGTTGAGCGTGCCAATCGGTTCGATGATGTAGGGCACGCGCGCACGATGCGCAGCCATCGCCGCAACGACAGACGTGAACGAGAACAGCGCATGGATGTGCAGCAGGTCATACCGCTGTGCGTTGCTTGCGATCCACGTTGCAAACGGACCCGACACTTTGTAGAACTCGAACCCCTTGCGAAAGTACCAGCGCCGGATGCCATCTTCAGCCAGTGCAACGCCGCAGGGACGGCCGTTGTGTTTGCCGGGGCCGTCGTCGTCGGTCGTGGCGGTTTCGACCTCGACGCCTTGCACGGAAAGCGCGCGCTCCATCGACAGCAGGGCCGCCGTCGCGCCGCCGTGAACCTCGGCGAGCGATGGGATCACGTGCAGCACCTTCATGCGCCTGCCTGCACAAAGCGGATGGCGTCCATGGTGCCTGCCGCGGCCTGGGCGATGCCGTATCGCGTGTGCACCCGATCGCGCGCACGACTGCCCATCGCTGCCAATGCCGCAGGGTCGGCGGTCGATCGCTCCATGCAAGTCGCGAGCGCCTTCACGTCGCCAAAGGGGAAGACGTACCCCGTTTCGCCGGGCGTCACGAGGTCCTGGGCGCATCCCACACGGTCGCTCACGATGGCTGGCAAGCCGCACGCCATCGCCTCGTTGACCACCAGGCCCCAGGTCTCGCCGAAGTCGGACGGCAGCACGAGGCAGTCGGCAGCGGCATACGCCCGCGCGATCTCCGACTGGTTCATGAACCCTGCAAATGTCACCGGCAGATGTTCTTGCGCGATCTGTGCCTGCGCCTGTGCCATGAGGTCGCCCGATCCCACCACCAGCACATGGAACGACGCGGATTCCCTTGCAAGGATCGCCGTGGCCGCCAGCAGGTCGAAGATGCGCTTCTTGCTTTCCAGCTTGCCCACGTACAGAAAGCACGTGGCCCCCTGCGGGATGTTCCATGCCCTTCGCAACGCTTGCCGTTCGGGCGCGAGTACGTGCGCCGCCGAAGCGAAACGATCGTTGTCGATGAAGTAGGGCGCATCGAACAGCTTCGCGCTATGGACGCCGTAGCCCTCGTAGAACTGCCGGCTCGACCGCCCGATGGGCAGAATCGCCGCGCACTGCGACAACAGGGCGCGATGCGCGATGCGCGAAAGCAGGTGGCGCGGCCTGAGCGCATTGGATTCACCGCGCATGATGACTGGAATTCGCAGCCAGCGGGCCGCCGCAAGCATCTGCAAGAGCGGCCAGATGTGCCAGCCGGTCAGCACCACGACGTCGGGGTTCAACGCTCGCAGCAACGCCACGGGTTTGCGCACGCGCGCGGCAAGGAATCCGTCGAATCCGCCAGGTCCGCGCACGTCCGGCGCGAGCTTCCACGCATAACCGTCCAGCAGGGGAATGTCCCACTCGAATGCAACGCCGAACCCGTGGCCTTGCTGCTTTGCATCGGGGATCTGCACGAACAGGACCGAGAAGTCGATCTCGCTGCGACGCGCGAGCGCCCGGAACCACGGAACCTGGTACTGGATCGGATGCGACGCGATCACCAGGACGCGAGGCGGTGCTGCTGCAGTCGGCTGTGAGGCGCTCACTGCTGTGAGGCCGCCGGCATCGAAAGGCCCTGCGGTAGGGTCGCGCCGATGCTATCGCCCATGTAGCCGGGTTGGTAGCGGGCAGGAGCGCGGCGCTGGCCATCGCCCCTGGCCGCCAGCACGGGCATGGCGAGCAGGAAGCCCAGGCTCCAGCCCAGGATCAGCAGCACAAAGAGATCGCTGTACGCCTGCGTGGCCACACTGAACGTTGCTGCGTTGGCCACCAGGAAGGCAATCAAGCCGTAGGAGAGCCGCGCGTGCTGGGGCGACTGGACGGTGAGGAAGGTCACTTGCGCCTTGAGGTGTTTGCCCAGCGCGACAAATAGCCACAGCACGACGAAGAGGCCCGGCACGCCGAGTTCCATCGTGACCTTGCCAAGGCCGCCTTCGGCCGGACCGCGGCTGATGCCGTTGGCCTCTGCAATGGCGCTGGTGCCCTGGCTGCCCGTTCCCAGGCCCGCGCCCATCCAGCCATAGCGGTTGATGGACCAGCTCACAGGCTTGACACCCAGCTCGTCGATGCGACTGGGCAGGTCGTTGAAGACCGATTTGCCCCGTGCCGCGTAGCCTTCCATGCCGGTGGGGTCCTTGAGCTGCAGGTCGTTGGTGTACGACCTGCTCACCAGGTCGGGCGCAATGAAGCCGACGATGCCCACGTACCCGATGGCCCCTGCGGCCAGCACGACCATCGCCAGCCGGGCGGTGCCTCGCTGCAGCCATGCCACCAGGAAGAAATAGACGCTGATGAAGACCGTGATTTCGACCAGCAGCTTGCGCCGGCCGGTCAGCAGCCCGAGCGAGACCAGCACGGCGATCAAGGCGGCAGCCATCAGGAGGCGCACCAGCGTGGCGCGCTTGCCGATGGACAGGATGAAGACGAAGCAGGCGATCGCCGCCGTATGCCACGCGGCGATCTCAGACGCCCGGAAGAATCCGGAATACGCCTTCAGGATCGTGCCGACGTCGTAGATGATCTGGCCTTCCCCGACCTCGCCCAGCATCGTCCATGTGTAGCCGCTGTATTCGAGGTAAACGCCCGACAGGGCGACGAGGGCAACGAGGACGTAGGCGAGCAGGATCTTTCGCACGCCGCGCAGGCCCCGGCGCGTTGCGAACTGGTAGGCGAGCACCACGGCAGGAATGGGCGCAAGCCACACCAGCATGCCCACGGCCGGCATGAGCCAGCTGCCGTAGCGGGCCAGCGAGTGAAATGCCTGGGCAAGCACCAGCAGGATGAAGACCGTGAACGGCACCTTGAGGTGGCGCTTCCAGCCGTAGATCGATCGCAACCCTAGCGGCACGTGTGCGCCCGCTGCCCGCAGCCAGGTCAGGCCGAACAACAGGCCGACGAGGACAACGTAATAGGTCGGCTGGCCGGGCGCGAGTTTACGCAGCGGGTCCTGCGCGACGCCGATGAAGATGCACATGAGCAGGCCCTTGCGCCAGTCGAGGACCGTCAGCAGGCCTGCAATTCCCAGCAGTGCAATCGTCAGTGTCATGGTCCGGTTCTGGTTACGGCGTCGGAAAGCCGCTTGGGCCCCCTGAGCGTCAGGGCGGCGGCCCAGGCCATGGCGCTCAATTCAGCAAAGAGTGTCCCCACGATACGCCACGGGTGGCGCAGATGGTAGCGCGTGGTAATCGAGCGCAAGGGGCGCGTTGCGAACTCGCGCCACGTGCCCGTGCGCAGCGCGAAGTAATACGCACCCACCGCGTGGTCGGGGCGCCAGGTGCTCAGGTGGTCGCCGAACGTGCGCGTGCCGCCAGCCGTCACTTTCAGGTGATGCAGGCAGGCGGCCGGCTCGAAGCGGATCTTGCGGCCGGAGGCCTTGAAACGGTGCGCGAATTCGGCCTCGAACCGATAGGCGACCTTCACGAAGTTCTCATCGAACCCGCCCAGCTCCAGCGCGATCGCGCGCGGCACGCTGAAGTTGCCACCCATGAATTCGGCGATCCAGCGGGGCTCGGTTGACGCGAAACGAAACGGGTCGCCGTTGGCCACGACCACGCCTTCTTCCCAGGGCTGGATCACGCGGCCGGCGACGATGACGCCTTGCGGATACGCCGAGTGAGCCTGCACATGCGCGGCGAGCAATCCGGGTTCGGGTGTGATGTCGTCGTCGAGAAACAGCACGAGGGGGCCGGTCGCACGTAGCAACCCCTGGTTCATGGCTGCAGGAATCGATGGCAGCTCGAGATGGACCCATGCGATGTCGCCCGCATCGGCCATGGCCTGCAGTGCGCGGCTTGTCTCCGGGTCGTGGGTTTGGGTTTGGTCGAGCACCAGGATTTCGGCGGGGCGCGGCTCCATGGCGAGCAGGCTGCGAAGGGTATCGAGCAGCACGGCCTCGCGCCGGTAGGTGGGAATGGCGACCGTCAGGGGAAGGCGAGTCATCGGCCGGCAGACCCCAGGGCGAGCCGCGCCAGCTTGAGCCAGCTCTTGACGTGCAGCGGATTGCTGCGCAGCGATTCCAGCAAATAGCGGCGTGCGCGCGGGTCGTTTTGTTGTGCGAGGCAGCTGCCGACGAAGTACGCGGCCTCGCCGCGGCGGTTGTGAGCCGGGGCGCCTTTGGGTTCCGGGCGAAGTGCAGCGGCGCGAGCCAGCACCGGTGCGTCGCTCGCGCCGCTGCGTCTCAAGGCCGTCGCTTCATCGATCAATGCACGCAGCGCCTGCTGCGTCGGACGGTGGCGTGCCGTGATGCTGTCCAGGTCGAAGCGGGCTTCGTACAACACTTCGGGGCAGGCCCGAAAGCCGCCGATCTCGATCATGCGCGACCACAGGTCCACGTCCTGCGCGAAATAGAACTCGGGCCGGTAGCCGCCAGCTTGCAGGTACGCGGACCGCCGGAACATCACGCTGCCGTGATGCGGGTCGGGCACGGCGCCCCCGGCCGGGCGGTCCTGCGGCGTGGTGGTCGTGGCGAGCGGCTCGCCTGCCGGCCCCATCAGTCGGTGCGCGCAACTCACGAAGGCGATCTGCGGCGATTCGGAAAGAGCGCGCGCCTGTAGCGACAGGCGCATGGGCAATGAGATGTCACCCACGTCCTGACGTGCGATGAACTCGCCTCTCGCTTCGTTGCAGCCGCGCACCAGCGCGCGCGTGAGGCCGGCGTTGGCTTGCGTGATGACGCGAAGTCTCGCATCCGCAGCCGCGAGACGTGCCAGCACTTGCGCCGACCCATCCTGCGAACCGTCGTCGATGGCGATCAGCTCCAGGTCGCAATCGACTTGCGACAGGATGCTCAGGACGGTCTCTTCCAGAGGGTCCGCGCCGTTGTAGACGCCCATGACGACCGATACCAGTGGGGCAGTCATGGGGTAGGTCCGATCATCGCGCCAGTATGCCGGAGCAGCAGCGTCAACTGCGGCGCTCATCGAGCCAAAGCGACAGCCGTCCCATCGTCTTCCAGCCCAGGAGCCGAGCGCCCGCGCGATACAGCTTGTAGTCGAGTGCGCCGCCGCGCGCGGGGCCCGCAGCTTCGCGCGAGCACTCAACCAGCCGCTGGGATTCATTCGCGAGGCCCGCAGCACCGCACTGGCGGGCCAGCAGGAAGAGCGCGCGCGCAAAGTGCTGCATCTCGGGCTGGCTGGTCGTGATGCCGGCCGCCTGCGCGTGCCGCAGGATCCATTCGTGAGCCCTGGCACGGTCGCGCAGCTTGTCCGGGTCGGTGGTGCTGCCGAAACTCAGGTGCAGCTCGGGCTTGTGGGCGCGCTGCTGGGAGACGAAGACGTCGACAAAGCACAGGCGCGCACGCAGCGATCCGGCGCGAGCGTCGTATTCCCAGTCTTCCTCGCTCCAGAGCGTGGTCCAGGGCCCCATGCGATCGGTGAGCGAGCGGCGGTAGAGCGGCGTTTGCGTGCACCACCAGCGGCCGGTCAGGAACGATGGAAAGAGCCTGTCGTGCTTCTCGCCCGTGCGCCGATACGCCCCCGGCTCGGGTGGCTGGCCGATCCAGGTGAACTGCGTCTTGCCGTAGGCGATGTCGCAGTCGGGGTTCTGGTTCAGGGCGCCGACTTGCGCCTGGAATTTTTCAGCAAGCAGCAGGTCATCACTGTCCAGGTACTGGATGAACTCGCCTTGCGCCAGCAGCCGGCCCGCTTCGCGCGCTGCGCCCGGTCCGCCGTTGTCGATGCGAATCGACCTGACGATGCCGGGATGCTGGTCGATGAGCGACCGGATGGTTGCCGGTGTGTCGTCGGTCGAGCCGTCGTCGACGATGACGATTTCTATGGGCCGGTATGTTTGCGCGACGACGCTTTGCACGGCCTCGACCAGCAACGCCGAGCGGTTGAAGACCGGAATGATCGTGGAGACGAGCGCGCCCATCATGTGCCTCTAGCGCCCAGTCGCCTGCGCAGGGCATCCCACGCGGGCAGATACCGCTCGGTGGTGCGCCCGTCCACGCAAGCGATCCAGCGGCCGTCGGCCAGCCGGTGCGCATCGATGTGATGCATGCCATCGGCGTTCCAGCCCGATCCGCTGGCGCCCAGGATGGGCTCGCCATCCGGGCGTTGCAGTTCTTCTTCGACGTAGCGGTGCGCATCGAGTTCGACGATGCGAAAGGCGCGCACCAGGCGCCCGTAGCTGTGTTGGTAATCCTGCGCGAAACGCACAAGCTGTCCGTCGTGCATCACCACGCGGCCTCCCGGGCGCGACCGCGTCCGGTTGCCTTGCAGCACGGGATTGGCCGCGTGCGGATGCCACGGGCCCGAGGGGCGGTCGGCGTGATAGATCGTCATCAGGTCCTGTTGCCTGAAGCCTTCGTTGGCGAAGATCCACCACCGGTCCGCGTGCTGGAACAGCGTGGCGTCCGCGAATTTGCCGCGCAGCAGTTCGCACTCGAACTTCCACTGGTGCGGAAACGATGCGGCCTTGTAGAGACGAAGGCTGTTCGACTCTGCGGACTCCGGCAGCATGTAGAGCGCACCCTCCCATTCGAAGACCTGCGGATACGACAGGTGAAAGGGTTCGGCCAGGACGACCTTGTCGAAGGCCCATGACACGCCGTCATCGCTTTGCGCAAGACCGATCTCACCGCGCCCGGACTGCAGGTTCTCGATCTCGAAGAACATGTGCCAGCGGCCCGCGTGCTGGACCATGAAGGGGTCTGCCACGCCGCTGGACCGGATGCGGCCCACTGAGTCAGTCGACAACGCGAGCCCGCCGGGCAGGCCGGGGTGAGGCTTCAAGTCCGTCGGGCCCGATCCGGTGTAGATGCCGATCGACCAGTGCGCTCGCGACGCGGGCTTGAAGAGCCGGGCATAGCTGGCGAGGCGGGAGAGCGATGTCATCCTGGCCCCTTTCTCATTCGTGCGCTTTCAATCGCAGTCAGTGCCAATGCTTCCAGCTGCTTGCCGATCACAGGCCAGCTGAAGTCCCTGCGTGCACGAGCCCATCCCTGCGCACCTAGGGTGGCAAGGTATTCCGGTGACGAAGCCGCCCCGCTCAGACACTCGCCAAGCGCGAATGCGTCGCCGGCCTCGGCTAGCAGGCCGCACCTTCCATGGGTGATCAATGAGGGAATTCCGCCGGTGTTGCTTGCGACGACCGGCGTGCCGCACACCATGGCTTCCAGCGTTGCCAAGGACAGCGCTTCGGACAGGGAGGGAACGCACACGATGTCCGCGCGGCGGTAGTGTTTGCCCAGTTCATTTCTTGGCACCGCGCCAAGAAATGTCGTGTTCACGCCAAGCGAATGGGCCAGCATCTCGAGACGTTTTTTTTCGGGGCCGTCGCCAGCCAAGACCAGCTCGACTGGATGCGACGTGACAGCGGCTGCCGCACGCACCAATACATCCACACCCTTGACCGGCAAGAGGGCGCCGACGTAGAGAAGTCGCAGGCGGCCGCCCTCCATAAAGTCCTGCACCGCGCGCGGATGCGTGTCGAGAAGTCCCACCTCTTCAGGGTCGATTCCGTGCGAGATCGTATGCACGTGCTCAGCCGGTGCTCCGTGCCTGATGGCGGCCTCGGCGATTTTGGGACTGATGGCATGAATGGCATCTGCAACTGCGTGGGTGCGGCGTGCGGACCATTCATAGAGCGCCGTGAGCTCCCGCGAGTAGGTGCCGCGCGGACGGTCGAAGATATCGCCGTGCACCGTCGCGACCATGGCGGCGCCGACCCGGACCTTTAAGGGCGCGCCCGCCAGTGCTGCGATCGAATGCCCATGACACCAAATTGCGTCCACGGAGCCTTGTGAAGAATGAAGGTCGAGGATCGCTCGACGGGCCGACAGGGCAAATGCCAGCTCGTTGGGCACATGGCAAAAACGTCGAAGCCAGTTCCAGTTCACAGGCTGCACGAGCGTCCGTCCAATGTGCGCGGGAAGATGGGCAGGCACGGATCGCGTGACGATATGCACACGAAATTGACTGGACAGCAGGTGAGCGTGGCGCAGCGCGATATCGCTGACGCTGCCACCCGCGCCGATATCCGGGGCGACGATGACTAGGAGTTGCGTAAAGGCGCTCGCTTCAGTCAACCCAGTCCACTCCGCCACCGCCGCGCATGGCATTGACCATCCACGAAACATTGGTTGTGCGCGAGCCGATGAAGAAGCTTGCGTCGCGCATCAATTCGAGTTGCGCAAAAAAGCGCAAGGTCTGCCGACGCCGGTCACTGGCAGGCAGGCTGCTGAAGGCGCGGTGGACATAGCCCGTCGATATGGGGTCGGTCAGCGATAGCACATTGAAGTCTGGCATTGCGCGGCGCACCTCATCCACCACACTCGCGTCGTCGGTTGCCAGGAACATCGTGCGCAACGACCCGGCACGCTGGGCTATGGCCTCGGCGTAGCGCTGCACGCCGACATATCCGTGTTCCATCCGCTTGTCGCCGCGACGAACGCAGATTGCGAAGTAGCGTGCCGACTCGGGCAGCCGCCGTGCCTGTTGTTTGATTTGCTGCACTTCGCGCATCGTTTCGAAGTTGTAGCGCCACAGGATCGCGATGAGAGCCTGCCGGTCTTTGAGGAAATCGATGGAAGCAAGGCCTTGCCGTAGGCGCGCATCGACCTTTTCCAGATCGTCGAACGAGAAGTACTGCGACGCAGGCTGTACCGTCGCCCTCAACCAGGCACCTGCCAATGTTTTGAGAAAGGGCAGGCGACGCGGGTAGGGAAACGCATGCACGTTGAGCCGATCCAGAAAAGGACCCTGCGCCTCGCCGCAAAATGGCTCGAAGTAGTCAGTCCAGCCGCGGGCCGTGATGAAGCCGATGGGATGGCGCACTTCGGCGAACCGGAAGCCCACCCGGTGCTGCAAGCACCACATCAGCTTGCTCACAAAGCCCAGGTAGTCGGCACCGAAGCCGGCACGGCGGTCACATCCGAACGAGTAAACCAGCGTAAGGTCTTTGCCCGTGACTGCCTCGCGCAGAGCTTCGGCAGTGAGGTCCTGGAAGCCGCTCATGCCTGATTGGGCCAGGCGCCCAGCAGCTGGCGCGCGATCTTGTTCATGATCCGGTGGACCAGGCCGCGATGCGCTTGTGGGCGCGGCCAGATGAAGTGCTCCTTGTCGCCGAACTCCGAACGAAGACTCTCCAGCGGCGCAAGCATATTCTCGTAGTTGAGTGTTTGCCAGTGCCGCATCGCGTCCGACATCCATGACTTGTCGTCGCCGATATGGAAGGTGAGGTGATGGTCGTACAGCCCCAGGTTCCGGCCGCCCCGGTACCAGAGGTTGAGTGCCATGATCCAGTCGAAGCCCGGCAGTCCCACCACCAGGTTGCCCATGGCGAAGCGCTGCAGATCGGCGATGCGAAAGACAAAGCAGTCGTATCCCGGATGCGGATTCCCGGCCAGCGAATAGAGCAGGTCCAGATTGTTCAGCTGCGAAGGCGCCGGAAGGATGGTGCGCCGGTTGATAACCAGGTTGTCGTAACCGGAGGCCAGGTAGGCAGCGGCTGCAGTGTAGAAGTTCGGCATCAACGCGATGTCGATATTGGAGAACACGATGTACTCGCCAGACGCTATCGGCCCGGCGCCATCGAGCAGTTCCTGGACCAGAGGCAGCTTGGGTGCTTCGCCCGAAGCGACGACATCACGGAAGGACTTGCGCAGGCGAATCACGCCTTCGGCGAAGGGCGGTACCAGGGGCTCGTCCTCGTCATAGATGGCGCAGATCACGCGAACATGGCCGCCCGTTTCCTGTGCGAAATGTTGCCGCGCCCGATCCATCGACGCAAAGGTGACTGGCTGCGCCACCGACAATTCATGACCAGGCGGTTTGAAGACCGGGTTGATGAGGTGCGTGAATGTGGGTGCCGTCATACGCGTGCGATTGTGCGGGTGGACCGGATTTTGCGCAGCGCCTCGATCCGCTCGCGAGGATCGACTGCCCTGAGCTTCTGGTAGTGCAGGGCGGTCTGGTACTGCGCATCGCGCTTGCCCGGTTGAGCCGCGTGCCACAGGTGCACGATTGGAAGGTAAGCCCACGGCCACACGCGCAGTGTCTGCGCGCGCTCCCAGAATTCGTTGTCTTCGCCGCCCCAGCCGATGAACGATTCGTCCATGCCGCCAATGCGCTCGAATGCATCGCGTGTGATGGCGACGCTGCCGCCGGCTTCCAGGTTTTGCACGATGCTCCCGGGCGCTTCATCCAGCAGTCCTGCCTGGCCCTCGAAGATGCGTCGTGTGTGGTCCGCATCGAGGTAGAACACGAAGCGTTTGAGGTTCACGGCGTCGTAGCCCTGACCCATGCGCTCCACGACCTGCGCCGCATAGTCCGCCGGCACCAGCATGTCGTTGTCGTGCAGGATCACGATGGGGGCCTGCGCTGCGTCGGTCCCTGCGTTCAGCGACCACGACCGGCAGTAGGGCACGGTGTCGTCCGCAGGCGGTGTGTGGATCAGGCGAACCCAGGCGGGCAAATGCGGTGCGAGCGTTGCCTGCACATCCTGTTCGACGACGACGCACTCGATGCGCGCGCCTTCCTGCGCCGCGATGCTCTCCAGCGTTGCGAGCAGGTGCGGCAACCGGGCCTGCCCGCGATGGCCGATGACGAAGCAGACTTGCGGTGCTTGCGAGGTGTCGGGTGTGAAGGTCTTCGTACGTCGCACGGGATGTTCGGCCAGCGCCCGGCGCATCAGCGCGCGGCCCAGGGCGGGAACGTGTTGCGGTGCGTGCAGCTCGCGGGTCCATTCCCAATCGCAGCGATAGCCCAGGTTGTCAGGGCCGGGCTCCAGGCGTTCGTTGCGGTTGCGTGCCCTGAGCCAGGCGCGAGCGCCACCTGCAAGCGCGGGCACGTAGGTCGGCAAGTCCTTGACCAGCACGCCCAACAGCGTCCGCGCGCGCCGCAGCAGTGTCATGCGATCTCGCGCACCGGCAGTTCGCGCGGTTCGCGCTCGGGGATCGCGGTGTCGGGCAGGCCGACCTGGTTGGCCTTGAGGTCCGCCAGGAACTGGCGCGAGCGCTGGCCGATGTAATCCAGCGGAATCAGCGACTTGTCCGGTTGCTGCGTGGACTGCTCGTTGTCCAGCTGCCGCTCGTACCAGTTGTGATAGTGCGTGATCTGGCCGTCGATGCTGTAGAAATTGCCCAGGCCGTATTCGAGGTGCGCCAGCTCCTCGTCCCAGCAGCGCACATCGGGGCGCGGCACATACAGCGCCTGGTCCATGTGGCGCGAGGTGTGTACCTTCATCGGTTGCCAGCCAAAGCCATGCTGCGCCAGTTCTTCGGGCAGGTAGTGCGTGACGTTGGCCGAATAGAAGTTGACGATGCGCTGCGGCATCTTCATCTTGAACCGCTGCACCCATCTCACCTTGCGGATGCGGCGCAGCGCCTCGGTGCGAAAGAGCATGAACGAGCTTTCGGGCTTGTCCTTGCCCCAGGGGCGTGTGTAGGGGCCGCACCCGATGTCTTGCGGCGACACCAGCGCGGTGGATGGCGTCATCCTGGCCTTGCAGAGGTCGAACCACTTCGGATTGAGCAGCAGGGTGTCGGCGTGGATGAAGAGCGTGTACGGCGCATTCGACCAGTGCAGCATCTTGTTCAGCGCGTCGGGCAGGCTGTACGCACGGACTTCGACGCGGCAGCCGTGCGCCTTGGCAATGGTCGCCGTGGCATCGGTGGATGCGTTGTCCAGCACGCCGACCTCGTAGTCGATGCCGGCGCAGGTCGCTTCGATCTGCCGCAGGCAGGGTTCGAGAAACAGGGCGCTGTTCCAGGTCGGGATGGCGATGAAGAGTTCGGGTTTGGAGCGCATGGGGCGATATTCAGGGTGCTGCGCCATTGTCCGGCGGATTGCGTTCGGGCCGGTCGATGCGCCCTGCAAGCCGCATCAGGTCGTCGTCCGGCGTGACGCTGCCGGTGTGCGGCCATTCATCGCCCGCATCGGCGTGCTGGTAGCGGATGCCCAGGGCGGCGCGCACGGTTTCGCCGGCTGTTGCACCCAGGAGGCGGTCGAGCCGGCCCTGGGGGACGGCGGGCCGTGGCAATTGCGCAGCGGCTGCCAGCGGTGGAAGTTCGTGCGCGGTGCGCAGACACTCGGCCCAGCTGCGTATCGACCGTGCAACGGTGTAGCGCTGCTGCACGAGTTGCTGGCCTGCCAGTGCGATTGAAGCGAGCGTTTGCGGTTCGCGGGCCAGTGTCGCGAGGCAACCGGCCGCATCGTTTGCCGAGCCGATCTCGAACGCCAGGCAGTTGACGCCGCTTTGCAAGGCGCCTTCAAGCCCGGAGCCCACGTAGCGGCTGGTGACCAGGGCAACCTGCGCCGCCATCGCTTCCCAGGCCACCAGCGGACCGGTCTCCCATTCGGAGGTGACGAGCAGCACGTCACTCTGCGCATAGACGCAAGCGATCTGGTCCGGGGGCAGGGCGCCGATGTGCTTGACGCGGCCCGACTGTATCCACGGCGCGAGTTGTTGCAGCAGCGTGTCGCGGTCAGGCCCGTCGCCCACAAGGGCCAGCTCGTAGTCCACGCCCAGTGCGTCGAGCTGCGACGCAATCGCAGGCAGGTCGGCGGTGCGCTTCTGGGTGTTCTCCAGGCGACCTATCCATGCGATGCGCAATGCGCTTTCGCGCGGCGAGCGTGTCATGGCGGCGAGGGAGTCCGTGTCAACACCGCATGGTGCGTAGAGCGCGCGGTCGGCGGGTATGCGCGCGACCTCGACACACAAGCGAGTCGCGAGCTGGTTCGTCGAGATCACCGCGTCGATCACATCCGCTTCGCGTGCCAGGTCAGCGAGCAGGTCGGCGGCAATGGCATGCAAGGCCATCACCGCCTTGATCTGCTGGCCCTTTGCGCGGATTTCGCGCACGGCTGCGTACACGTCCACGATGTTCACGGCGACAACGGTTTCGGGGTTGTGCTCGCGCAGCAGATTCGCGATGGCCCGCACGCGACCTGGCGCGCTTCCGGTCGGGTTGGCGATCTGTAGCGCGCCGAGACCCGGATAGCGTGAAAGGTAGGCAGCGGCATCGTGCCGTGGGCCAGCCGTCAACGCCAGCTTCGCATCGATGCCCAGCGATTGCAGCCCGGGAATCAGGTAGTCCAGCCACACGGCCACGCCACCCAATGGATAGGCGGACGGCGCGATGAACAGCACGCCGCCGGGTTTCATTCCTGCAGGCTGACGTAGTGCCGCGCGCCCGACGGGTCGACGGGCGGAGCGAGTCCATTGCGCCTGAACAGCAGGTCGGTTTCGACCAGCACGCGATTGCCCTGATGCCACGCCCTCATGTGCATCAGGTGAAAGCCCTGTACTTCCATGAACACGCAGACCTCGGCAAATGATGGCGCGCCGATGTAGAGGCGTTGAATGCCCACTTCCACCAGGACGTGATCGATGCGGGACAGCGTGGATCGCGCACCCTTGAGCACTTCCAGCTCGAAGCCCTGCACGTCGATCTTGAGCAGGTGGACGCGATCTATGTTCTGCGCGGCGCAGTAATTGTCGATCGAGGTGACCTGCACGCGGCGCGTCGAGACCTCGCCCGTGCCGTAGTGGATGGCATCCCAGGCGGATTGCTGCGGCTGCAGGAACGAATTGGAAATCGTCGAGCCTTGGAGCACGTTGAATGTCAGTTCGGTATCGCCCACGCCCAGGCCGCGCTGCACCAGGTGTACGCGCGGGTCGTTGCCATACGACGCCATCGCCTGGTCGAACGATTCCTGGGTCGGCTCGAACGCGTGGACGACGCCCTGCGGGCACCAGTCGAGCCAGCAGTGAAAGAACCAGCCGTGATGCGCGCCCGCATCGAGCACCACATGCGGCGTCGTCACCGGGCCGATCATGGACAGCACATCCCAGTCGGCGTTGAGCTGTGTCTCGGGCCGGCCGAGAACGCGCTTGATCTGCTTTTTGGCGGCAGGCGGAACGAGGGCTCGCAGGGTGTCAAGCATGGGGGGCCATTTCAGGATCAGCTTCAAGCAGGTCGAGACGCGCCGAGAAGGCGGCGCGGTCTCGTGGGTCGGTGCGGCCCGGGTTGTAGCGGGGCCACTCTTCGTGCGCGTCGGCGCCGGCCAGCGGCCGGTTCAGTGCGCCTCGAACGAGGTCGTGCAGCCACTGCGTGATCGACATGGCGTGGCTTTCGAAGTCCGCTGGCGCAGGCTTGGCGGGCAGGGACTGGATAGCCTGCAATGCCGCGATCCACCGCGTGGTCATGAGGTCGAGCGTCAGTTCGGCATGGGCCGTGATGCGACCCTGTTCGCCGATGCGGGCCAGCTGCCCTGCGCCGTGCGCTCGCGCCAGCATCGTCGCTGCCGCTTCGGGTTGGCCGATGGGAAAGACCAGGGCGTTGTCGCCGTGGCGCAGGAGGCCCTCGCTGCGCAGGCCCCGGTAGGCGGTGGTGAGAATCGCCGCGCCATGCATCATGGCTTCCCATGCGACGAGCGGCCCGGTTTCCCAGTCGGACGTGATCAGCAGCACGTCGAGCGACGGGTAGAAATCGTTGTGCAGCAGCGCCGGCTCCAAGGTGCCGACAAAGCGCACACGGCCGTCTCGCACGTGATTGGCCAGCTCCTTTTCGAGCATCGGCTGCAGATGCCCCTCACCGGCGATGCGAAGCTCGTAGCCGGGCATCTCGATATCGAGCTGGCGGCAAAAGCCGATGAGGTCTCCGGCGCGCTTCTGGCTTTCGACGAGCTTGCCGCAATAGCCGATGACGAGCCGTTCGCTGTAAAGTGGTTTGTGCGGTGTGTGGGGTGTGGGCAAGGGTACAGCCACGCCCGCGCGGATGTGGTGGCACCGATCGGCGGGCCAGTCGGCCCAGGCTTGCAATGCCTGCAGCATCAGCAGGTTGACAGAGACGATGGCGTCGATCGCATCTGCATTGCGCGCCACGGCCTCGAACGCCCACACTTCGTTCTCATGCAACGGATACACGAGACGGATGTTGTCGCCTGCGGCTTTGCGGGCTTGCGTGGCAGCCAGCGTTTCGTGAACCAGCACCGGCACCACGATGTCGGGCCGCAGGGTCTTGAGCGCTTGCTCCAGCGCGCGCAGGCGGCCTCTCGCGGTGCCCGATGGCGATCGCACGATCACGTGCGGCACGGCCTCGAGCTCGGGAAAGGCGGTGAGATAGGCCTGTGCGTCGTGGAACACGGGCCCATCGACATAGGCGAGCACGACATCGACGCCGCTGGCGATGAGACCCGTGCAGAGGTTGGCGAGCCAGCGCTCGACGCCGCCGCGCACGGCAGCAGTCTGCGTGACGAACAGCACCTTCACGGCGACCCCGCGCGCAGCGACAACGTGCGCCGAACCGCGCCCCAGAACATGCGCTGGCTCATCACGCGCGGCCACAGCAGCGCGCTCGTGGCAAGGCATCGCAGCCGTGCTGCAAGGCGCGGGTGGTTCAGGCATGAAGCCATGAGTTCCTGCGCGCGCTGTGCGCGGCGTTCACGCTCCAGCAGCCGCTGCGCCCATGGCAAGGGTGTGTAGTGGCGCCAGATCGTTTCGTTCTCGCGGATCATCACATCGGGGATGGTGGCCGTCTTCATTTCGCTGTGCATGCGGTGGCCCGCAGCAAGGATCGAGGGGCACGCGATGTAGGCCTGCTGCTCGAAGATGGCGCGAAGAAAGAAGTCCTTGTCGAAGCAAAAATTGAATGCTTCCGGAAAGCCGCCGAGCGCCGTGTGCAGCTTGCGATTCCAGAACGTGGATTGCTGCAGCAGGCTGGTGTAGGTGGTGAGCCAGTCGGTCAGGCGCGGCGTGAGCGGCGGTGACCACAGGCGCGGGCTGCCGTCTTCTGTTGCACGGGCTCCCATCACCTGGTCAACGCCCGAGCCGAAGTACTGGCCCGCGCAGCACACGAGCGTGGGGCGGTCCTGCTGGCGAAACTGCTTGACGACTTCACGCAGTGCGCCCGGCAGGAGGATGTCGTCGCTGTTGAGGTAGCACAGGATGTCACCGGTGGTGTGCTCGAAGCCCTTGTTGATCGCGTGCGTCTGGCCCCGGTCGGGCTCGCTGACCCAGTACGTCAGGGACGATTCGTACTTGCGGATGACCGAGACCGTTTCGTCGGTGCTGCCGCCGTCGATGATCACGTATTCGAGGTTGGGATAGTCCTGCATCAGCACCGAGCGAATGGTCTCCTCGATGTAGGGGCCCTGGTTGAAGCTGGGGGTGACGATGCTGACTTTGGGCCATGGGGCGTCGCCCGTCGATGAGGCGTGCGGGCGGGCGGCGGGGGATGCTGGCATGGCGATGGGCACAATCGACTGGGGGGCGCTGTCAATTCTGGCGGGCTTGCCTGCGCGCGTCCAGCTTGCGCAGTGCTTCGACCAGGCGTGCGTGATGCCCGGGCGCATCGATGAACCCGGCGGCGCATCGCAGCGCGTTGGCTTTCATCTCAGGCAGCCGCTGGGCGATGGTGCCAATCGCTGCGACAAACTCATCAGCGCTATCGACCAGCACGCCGCAGTCGTAGTCTTCGATGAATTGAAAACTGGCCTGCCTGCTCGCGATCACCGGGACGCCCATGGACAGGAACATGCACAGCCGCTGCGAGGCCGTGCCCATGTTGAGGAACTGCGGCGCGTCCTGCAGGTACACCACGACACCGATATCGGCCGCTGCCATGCTGACCGATGGGAAGGTCCAGCCCAGGGGCCCCGGCTCGATGACCAGCCGCTCATGTCCTTCCAGCCAGGGCAGCAAGCCCGCGATGGTTGGATCGTGCGGAACCACCTGCCCCCAGAACCAGGCGTCGGTGCGCTGGGCCAGGGCCTGCGCGAACCACGCCGCGCCGTTGCCCACACTGAACACGCCGGAGTAGCAGACGACCAGCGCATCGGCCGGGATGCCGCGCTCGCTGCGCAATGCCGCCCGGTCGCCGGGCGCAGGTGGCGTGACGAAGCTGTTGGGCATCACGACAAAGGGATGCGCTGCGTCCAGGCCCGCGTACTCGCGCTGGATCGAAATGCGCTCGGGTGTATTGACGATGGTGAGGTCGGACGCTCGCATGCCGTAGCGGCAGAGCGACTTCCACCGGTTGCCTCGCATGCCACCCGTGCTGCCGTTCTTGATTTCGTCGGCCATCGTGACGCACCGCCGGCGATAGATGCGGGCGAGCAGGCCTGCCACGGCCATCGGGTCTTCGGTGGTGCCGCAAAACAGGTCGTAGCGCATCCACGACGGGTGCAGCATGTTCTTCGCCATCCATTGATAGCGATATTCGATGTGGCGGGCGCGCACGCGCGGCCCGAGATGGGCGACGTCCAGCTCGGGATCGCTGGTGTAGACATCGACGTCGTAGCCCAGTTCCAGCAATGCGGAAATGAGCGCGCGGTTGGGCGGGCCGTCCAGGAGGTAGGGCCAGCTGATGAAGTGGGCGGCTCTTGGATTGCTCAATGGAAGACCGCTCTTGTCACTGGTGCGCGATGGGGGTCATGCTGCCTCGACCTTGTGCCTGCGCATGCTGGCGAGCAGATCGAGCTTGTCGGCGACCTCGCCCTTGCGTGCAAGCACGAGGCAGCCGCGCTTCGCTCCGGTTTCCTCGGCTGACGGCGCACTCGGGAAGAACACTTCCAGCGCATGGCGCTCAACCGTGTGCTTGACGTAGCCCAGGTCGAGGACCTTGCCCGGACCATAGTCGTCGAAGGCATAGCCGGTGTCTCCTTCGACCTTGAAGTCGTCCACCATCACAGTGGCCTGCCAGGGAAAGGCAAAGATGATTTCCAGCTCCTGCGCGAGGGGCAGGTCTTCTTCCCAGTGCGCATCGAGATAGAAGAAAGGTGCTTTGGTCGTGCGATGCAATTGTTCACACAGGCGCTTGAGATGAACGCGGCTGTCGCCCCTGAGCAAGGTCACGCCGCGATGGAGCAGCAGCCGCGTGCGCGAGTAGCCCCATTGCTTTGCCGATTGCTCCATGGTGTACAGCGGTGCATCTGACAGTGCAGCCAATGCGATCGTGCTCGTCGCCCGGTAGGTTCCGGTTTCGAACACCGCATCGGGCTTGATCGCCTCGAAGATTTCACGCACCTGGCTGGCTCGGCGCAGTTGCCCGTTGAAGGGCCCGCCCCAACTCTTGCGGGTCTCGGGGACAGTCAGGAATTCGATGGCGCCTTGCAATTCAGGCGGCAACGCGGCGATGACGCGATTCACAGGCAAGGGTCCTTGGTTTGTGCGGTTGTCGCACCGCCAGTCTCCCACCGGTGGGGGGCGACGAGCAGGTATCTCGATGTCTCCGGCGCCTGGCCGGAATGAAAAACGTCCCGGGCAGCGACGTTGAGAATGGCCTGGTCGAGACGGTCCACGATCCAGCGCACGCCGGGAATTGCAATGCCCGCGCCGATGCGAAACGCGCCAGCGGAAAAAGGAAACTTCTCGAAGACGCAGTCGTAGAACGAGTCGCCGACGCTGATGTCGACGGGAACCGTGTGGTCCGGCTGGGTGGAGGTGAGGATCAACACCGTGCCGTCGAGCGCCGCCACCTGGAACACCACCGATGCCCCAGGCAGTTCGACGGTTGACTTGATGCGAATGCGAACCCGCAGGAAGTCGAAGGTCGCGACCGATTCGACCAGCTCGCCGGCTTCATCCAGCAGTTCGATTCGTTCGATGTCGGTATCGAGCGTTGCGTCCGGTGCGAACACGATCGGGTTGGCTTCGTCGCTGAGCGTGAAGCTGCGGATGTAGCTGGAGAACACGGTTGCGATGTCCGAGTCCATGGCGACCGAGCCCTGGTCCATCAGGATCGCGCGCGTGCAGAGCTTGCGCACGGCGGCCAGGTTGTGGCTCACGAAAAACACGGTGCGGCCGCTGGACGCGACTTCGTGCATCTTGCCCAGGCATTTCTTCTGGAAGGCCATGTCGCCGACTGCGAGCACTTCGTCAACGATCAGGACATCCATCTCCAGGAACGCGGCTACGGCGAATGCGAGCCGCACATACATGCCGCTCGAATAGCGCTTGACCGGTGTGTCGATGAATCGCTCGACTTCGGCGAACGCGACGATCTCGTCGAACTTGCGCGCCACCTCCTTTTGCGACATGCCCAGGATCGCGCCATTGAGGAATACGTTCTCGCGGCCGCTCAGTTCCGGATGAAAACCGGTGCCGACTTCCAGCAGGCTGGCAAGGCGACCCCGGATTTCTATCCGGCCACGCGTGGGCGCGGTGATTCGGCTCAGTACCTTGAGGAGCGTGCTCTTGCCCGCGCCATTGCGTCCGATCACGCCGATGACTTCGCCGGGGTACGCCTCGAACGACACATCGCGCAGGGCCCAGAAGCTGGAGGGGGCAGATGCCCCGGATGCGGACACGGCCGGGTCGCGCCGCGCTGACGGCGACCGAAGCCAGTGGCTCAGGAGGTCATAGAACGTGCCGTGGCGCTCGACCTGCTGGCCGACCATGTACTCCTTCCACAGGCCCTCTACCCGGATCGATGGCGGCATGCTCATGTCAGATGATGTCGGCAAAGCGCCGCTCGACCTTCTGGAAATAGGCGACCGCCACGACGAACGCCACGGACACGATGGCCATCGAGACGGCCAGGCCTGCCAGGTCGAACGGCTTGCCCAGGAAGACGGAGCGGAATCCTTCGACCAGCCCGGTCATCGGGTTCAGGTAGAGCAGCCATTGCCAGCGTTCGGGGACCATGGACACCGGAAAGATCACCGGGGTGACATACATCCACAGCTGCACGAGAAACGGCGTTAGCTGCGTGAAGTCACGATATGCCACCGTGAGGGCGGAAAGCAGGGCGCCCACGCTCAAGGCGGCAAACACCACGGCCAGGATCAGCAAGGGGGCTGCCAGCAGGTTCCATGACCAGCCCACCCCGTACCAGAGCATCATCAGCAGCAGGATGCCCATGGAAACGAGCAGGTCCATGAGTCCGGCGCCGACCGAAGCGATCGGGATGATCAGGCGGGGAAAGTAGATCTTGCTGACCAGGTGGGCCGATCCAACCAGCGAATTGGCCGACGAGCCGATGGCCCCGGCGAAGAAGGTCCAGGGCAGCAGCGCGGCGTAGAGGAACACCGGGTAAGGAAATCCATCCGACGGAATCCTGGCGAAGTGACCAAAGATCACGCTGAAGATCACCATGGTCAGGACGGGCCTGAGAATGGCCCAGCCAGCGCCCAGGGCGGCCTGCTTGTAGCGGACCTTGATGTCGCGCCGGGTGAGCACCCACAGCAGTTCCCGATAGGCCCATAGCTCGCGCCAGTCCACCGTGCGCCACGCCTTGGGAGGCTCGATGCGCGTCACGTGCTGGTGATCGAACGGCGAATCAGTTTCTACGCCTGCCATCAGGAAGCCAATTGCGCGAATGTGGTGTGGAGTGCATGGAGAAATACTGCTTCCGTGCGGGAGTTCGTGTATCGGTCGTCGACCATTCTGCGGGCCGCTTGTGCCATCCTGGCTCGAAGCGGCCTGTCTCCGATGATAGAGGCGATCGAGCGTGCCATTGCCTGCGGGTTTGCGTCCGTCAGGTAGCCGGTTTCACCGTCAATGACAAACTCCTGCGGCCCGCCGCATCGTGTCGACACCACCGGGACGCCGCAGGCCATGGCTTCGAGCGCGGCGATGCACAGGCCCTCCTGGTGGGACGGCAGGGCGAACACGTCGAGCGACTGCATCAGGACGGCCATTTCCGTCCGTGACAGCTGCGCAGGCAGCAAGACGTGCGCCTTGAGTCCGTGTGCTTCGATGGCGACCATGATCGGCTGGCTCGCAATGTCTCCCATGAGAACCAGTGTCGCGTCGTGCCCCTGTTGCCGCAGCAGCGAGACGCTTTCGAGCAGCAGGCCGATATTCTTGCGCGGGTCGGTGAACCGGCCTGCGAAACCGATCCGGCCCAACGTGGCAGGCATGGGCGAAGGCGAAAACAGCTTTGTATCGACGGGGACGGGCAACAACGCCGTATGAAAAGTCGGCCCGACAATTTCGGCGAGGCGCGATGCGGTGTATTCGCTGAGCGAGAGCACGTTGGCATGGGTCAACAGCCGTTGTTCGAGGCGGCGGATAACCGGCCCATTGATGCTCGCATCCAGCAATCTGCGCACGGCCGGAAAGCCCTTCACCCGATCCTTGCGGTCGCCGTCCCAATCCGTCGCGACCCAGGCGACATAGGGTCGGGCAGTCTGCAGGAAAGGAGTTGCCGCCAGGACATTGCCCGAGACGGAAATGTGCGCATCGCAAGTGTCCATCAGCGTCTTCCACTGCGCAGTCGCCGTGTAGTGGGTGAATTCCAGTTCAGGCAACCAGGCGCCGAACGCATGCGTTTCAATGCCGGTGTAGGACTGGGTGCGGCTGGCGCCGATGGCCCTCTGTCCGAGGCGATACACGGGCACCGAGAGCTGGGGGTGCGTGCTGTACGGTGCGTAATGGGCCAGGACGGGCTCCATGCCGTTGCGCGACAGGCAATCGACCGCAAACCGGGTCATGGCGTCCACGCCGCCCAATCCGGGGGCAGCAGTCGACACCAGCACCCTGGGTCGTGCGGCCGTTGCGTTGCTCAAGCCGTTTCCAGCAACTTGTCGAAGTACTCGATGGTCTTTTTCAAACCTTCGTCCACCTGGATCGCCGGTGTCCAGTCCAGGTGCTTGCGCGCCAGCGAGATGTCCGGCTGGCGCTGCAGCGGGTCGTCGCTGGGCAGCGGCTGCTGCACGATGGTCGAGCGAGAGCCGGTCAGCGCGATCACTCTTTCGGCCAGCTGCCTGATCGTGAATTCGTTCGGGTTGCCCAGGTTCACCGGGCCGGTGAAGCCGGCGGGCGTGTCCATCAGCCGCATCAGACCCTCGACCAGGTCATCGACATAGCAGAACGACCTTGTCTGGCTGCCGTCGCCGTAGATGGTGATGGGCTCGTTCTTCAGGGCCTGGATGATGAAGTTGGACACCACGCGGCCGTCGTTGGGGTGCATGCGCGGGCCGTAGGTGTTGAAGATGCGCGCCACCTTGATGTCGAGCTGGTGCTGGCGGTGGTAGTCGAAGAACAGCGTTTCGGCGCAGCGCTTGCCTTCGTCGTAGCACGAGCGGATGCCGATCGGGTTGACGTTGCCCCAGTAGCTTTCGGTCTGCGGGTGCACCGCAGGGTCGCCATACACCTCGCTGGTCGATGCCTGCAGGATGCGGCACTTCAGCCGCTTGGCCAGGCCCAGCATGTTGATCGCGCCATGCACGCTGGTCTTGGTGGTCTGCACCGGGTCGTGCTGGTAATGGATGGGGCTGGCCGGGCAGGCCAGGTTGTAGATCTGGTCGACTTCGAGGTATAGCGGAAACGTCACGTCGTGCCGCAGGAACTCGAACAGCGGATTGGTGTGCAGGTGAGCGATGTTGCGCTTGCTGCCGGTAAAGAGGTTGTCTGCGCAGACCACTTCGTTGCCCTGTGCGAGCAGCCGGTCGATCAGGTGCGAGCCCAGAAAGCCGGCGCCGCCGGTGACGAGGATCCGCTTTTGCGGGTTGTAGATGCGCATGATGGTGCCTGGTGTTGTCGGGGCTGCCTGGTGCTACCGGCCGCTACCGGACGTTGCCGGACAGGAAGTCTGCATAGGCCAGGGCGAGGCCGCGTTCGAGATCGACTTGTGGCTGCCAGCCGAGCGCGTGCAGCCGGGTGCTGTCGATCAGTTTTCTCGGTGCGCCGTCGGGGCGGGTCGCATCGAATTCGACCTCGCCCCGGTAGCCCACGACGCGCGCGACGGTGTGCGCCAGGTCCGCGATGCTCACGTCGGACCCGTAGCCGACGTTCAGCAGCGCCTGCATCGGCCGGGTGCTGGCCTTCCAGTCTTCGGGCGCAAGGTTCATCACGTGGACCGACGCCGCGGCCATGTCGTCCACGTACAGGAATTCGCGTCGCGGTGTGCCTGTGCCCCAGACTGCAACGCTCGGCGCGCCGGCCAGCCTGGCTTCGTGGAACCGGCGCAGCATGGCGGGCACGACGTGGCTGTTTTCAGGGTGGTAGTTGTCGCCGGGGCCGTAGAGGTTGGTCGGCATGACGCTGCGGTAGTCGGTGCCGTACTGACGGTTGTAGCTTTCGCACAGCTTGATGCCTGCGATCTTGGCCACGGCGTAGGGCTCGTTCGTGGGTTCGAGCGCGCCGGTGAGCAGGGCGTCTTCGGTCATCGGTTGCGGCGCGAGCTTGGGGTAGATGCAACTGGACCCGAGGAACAGCAGCTTGTTCACGCCGTGGGTGTAGGCCGAGTGAATCACGTTCGCCTGCACCATCAGGTTGCTGTAGATGAATTCGGCCGGGTAGGTGTTGTTGGCATGGATGCCGCCCACGCGCGCGGCTGCCAGATAGACCTGGTCGGGGCGCTCGGCCGCGAAGAAGTCCATGACGGCGCGCTGGTCGGTGAGGTCGAGCTCGGAGCGGCTGCGAACGATGAAGTTGGTATTTCCGCGTGCAGTCAGCGCGCGCACAATGGCGCTGCCCACCATTCCGCGGTGGCCGGCGACGAAGATCCTGGGTTGCGCAAGCGATGACATAGGTATTCTTGGATGCTGAGGCACTCTATTACAGGCATCTTCGCATAGCAACGTTCAGGCCCATGGCAAAAGCACAATCCCGAATCCCGTTTCTGTCGCGTCGTGCGGGCGTCGGGCAGGGCGTTGCTGCATGGGCAGGGCCGGTCGCCAGATGGCTTGCCGCAGCGATGGTTGTCGCGGCGCTTTGCAGTGGCGCATCTGCCTATCTCAAGCGCACCGGCGTTCTTGCGCATGCCGATTACCTTGCTTACTGGGCGCATCACTGCCTGTCGGACGACGATGTGCCGGATATGCGCGATGAGCCGCAATGTCATGCCCACGTGGATGTGCCGCGAGCCGTGGCTCAGAACACCTGGCGAGGCTTTACCTCCGCGTTCATCAGTTACGTCCACGAGGTCTCGCCTGCGGAGCGGCCATTGAAGTTCGCCAAGGACGCCGTCTTCGTTGCGATTCTTGCCCTGTCGGCCTGGATGCTTGCTGCGTCGCGCAGCCTGCGCGCGATCGCCCCGGTTTCGCCATTGCCCGTTGCGTTTGCCGTGTATGTCGCGATCATGCTGCTCGTCTCCCTGAGTTCGCAGGGACTCATGGTGGCCGCGAGCGGTGCGCGGGCACTTTCGTTCATGGCCGTGGCGCTCCTGGCCGGCTGGCTTGCGCCGTACATGGCAACGTTCGCATGGGCACTGGCGGGCCTGTTGGGACTGCAGTTGCTTCTCCTGCCCTACGAACTCCTGCATGGCATTCACATGTACCAGGAGTGGTCGGCTCTTGCTTTGGCGGGGCGAACGTTCGGCACGCTGGTGCACCCGAACAGCATGGGGATCTTTGCGGCAACGGGCTTTGCGTTCTGCCTTTGTTTCCTGCCTCGCAGGGGGCTCTTGCCTCTGCTTGCCGTGGGCGCCATCGCGCTGATCGGGCTGAGCGCGTCTGCAACCGGACTGGCCTGCGCGGTCGTGCTTTGCGCAGTGATGGTCCAGCGCACGATGGGTGGGGCCAGGGGGGTGGGTATAGCCCTGGCGTTCCTGCTCGGGGTGGGCATGTTGGCCCTTGTGGGCCTGCCTGCGCTGCTCGGCCGGCCGGACCTGTTCGACTCGGTCGCCAGCGAAACCGGCCGCCTGGCCAATCTCCAGCAAGCCGTGTTGGGGCAACCCGCTGCGCAGGCCCTCTTCGGCAAGGGGCTGGGTGTGAATTCCAACGCAGCGCTCAGCATCGGTGTCGCTGGCGGCCTGCCGACGGACTCCAGCCTCACGGGCCTCATTTATCAGGTCGGGATTCTCGGTACCTGTCTTTTCTATGCGCTTCTGGCCTGGGCTGGCTGGCGCGACAGGCAGGCCGCGCCTTTCTATGTTGCGGTGGCTGTGTGCAGTCTCACCCTGAATGTGACCGAGTTGTTTCCTGTCAACCTGCTCCTGGGTCTTGCGCTTGCTCGCAGCCTGTTGCGCCAGTCCCGGGGCGAAGATTTCATGACACCAGTCCATGGCCGGCGTTGATCAGATCGCGGTGCGTGCCGCCTCGGTCATGGTCGGCGCGCGGCTTTTGAACGTCGCGCTGGGTTTGCTGACCATTCCGGCCCTGATCAGTTTTCTGGGTGGGGAAGGCTTTGCGGCATGGGCAGTCTTGCTGGCGATGGCGGCGGGGTTCTCGCTGCTGGAGGTTGGCATGCCTTCGACGGTCGTCCGCTTTCTTGCGGTCCCCATGCGCGACGGCCACTGGGACGCGGGGCGCGCCGTCATTGCGCAGGTCTGGCTCGTGCTCGGCACCATCTTCGGCGCAGGCGGGCTGTTGATATTTCTTTTCGCGAACCAGGTTTCACGGTGGCTCGGCCTGCCGACGATGAACGGCGCCAGCCCCGCTGTGGCGATATGGCTGATCTACTGCTGCGTCTGGGCGCGGGCCATGCTGCAGGTCGGCACGCTTTCGCTTGTTGCGCAGCGCCGCTTCGGCGCCGTCTCCGCTGTCTCACTCGCCCAGGCTGCAGCGTCCAACGTGGTTGCAGTGATCGCAGCGGTGGCCACTCGCAGGCTTGATGTCACCCTGATCGCCTATTGGGGCTGCCAGCTTGCGGTGGTGGGATGGGTTTTCGTCGTGACGCGACGCGTCTGCACGCCGCTTTTCAGTGTGAGGACGCTGGAGTTCGCGCGTCTCGTCGAACTGGTTCGTTTCGGTGTTGCGAACCAGATGGACGCTGTTGCGCAGTTCGTCAATTTCCAGTTCGACAAATTCGTGGTTGCCGGGGTCATGGGGTTGTGGGGCGTTGCGCCCTACGAGGTTGCCAACCGCGCAGTGGCTGCCTTGCGCAGCATTCCGGCCAGCGGCGCGGAAACATTCCTGCCGACCGCGATGGTTCATGGGGACGACCCGGATCGTGCATGGGAGTGGTATGAGTCCAGCACGCGGCTCGTCGCCTATGGCGCGTGCATCTTCCTGCTGGCGCCGTTGTCGATCTCGCCCTTGTTTTTGTACGCATGGACGGGCGAGATGGGACATGTGGGTGGCGGGGTATTTGCTGCCTTGTGCATCGGTACCGTGGCAACCGTCATTGCACTGCCCGCGGCGGCCCTGGCGCAGGCAGGCGGGGCCACGGGTCTGCAAAACAGGGCCGCCGTCTATTCGATGCTACTGAACGTTGTATTCAGCCTGGGCCTGGTGCTGCAGTGGGGCCTGGTGGGTGCTGCCATCGGGACCTGCATTGCCATGACATCGGGTGCCTTGCTCCTGATCCGCGCTGTGCACTTGCGATTGGGCCGGCCCCTGCGAAAGACCTTGGCGTTGCTGGCCCACTTCTGGCCCCTCGTCGTGGTCAGTCTCTTGTGGGGAGCCGTGAGTTATGAGATCTATGACACCTGGATTGCTCCCCTGGAGCGGTCCGTGCGCTTTTCGCGCGCCACGCGCTTATGGCCCGGAATCTGGGCCTTGGGCATCGGCGCTCTTTGCGTGGGAACCATGCTGGCTGTCGAGCTGTCCCGGGGCCGGGTTGGCAAGCGAGACCTGGACTTTTTCGCGAGGATCGTCGGTCGCAGGCGATCTGGCAGCGCAGGGAGCAAGGTACTTTGAGCAATTGGACTCGCGTTCCTCGGTTAGACTTTTTCATGCGCCACGCAACCGGCCCGGTGGAATCCGTCCCTGACCGCCTACCGCGCGGATGGGAGACATCGCGCGCCGTGGACGGGCAGCCGCGCATCACGGTTGTCGTGGCCGTACTCAACGCAGCGACCAACCTGGCGCAATGCCTTGAAAGCGTCGCCGGGCAAACTTACCCAGCCATCGAATTGATCGTGATCGACGGTGGATCGACCGATGGCTCGGTGGACATCATCAGGGCTCATTCGAACTCGATCGCGTACTGGGTCAGCGAGCCGGATCGCGGCGTGTACGACGCGTTGAACAAGGGCATTGCTGCTTCCACCGGCGACTGGATCTGCGTGATTGGCGCGGATGATTTCTTTCGCAGCAACGACGCGCTGGCATTGCTTGCGCCGACGCTTGCGTCCTGCGATGCAGACCTGAAACTGGTCTATGCAAGCCTGGCGATCTTTGACGGCGAGCGCGAACTCTGCACTCTTGGCGCGGGGGCGTGGCAGGACCCGAACCCCAGGCTGACCGAAGTTGCCGCGGTTCCTTATCCCGGACTGATGCACCGCCGAAGCTGGTTCGATCAGTACGGCCTGTACGACCCCTCGTTCAAGATCGCCGGTGATTACGAGCTGCTGTTGCGCGGGCGCCGTGTCGAGCGGGCTCTTTTTGTGCCGGGGCTCGTGACGGTGGGGATGCGCCTGGGCGGCGTGAGCAATCATTCAGGCACCGCGTTCGAGTCCTTGCGCGAGGTCGGTCGCGCGCACAGCCGCCACGACATCCGTCCGGGATGGCTCTACGTCCAGAAAGTTCGCATCCATACCCTCATGCGCTACCTCCTTCAGAAGTTATGGGGCGAAGCGGCCATGTGGCGGATGCGCCAGTGGCGCGGCGACGCGCTGCGCAAGCCATGAATTCGATACTGGCGTCGGCAAGGCAGGCGCTGGCCCTGCTCACGCCATCGCAGCGCAGGCGCTGCGCGTGGGTGTGTGCGTTGATCGTCATCGGTCTTTTCCTGGAGGTCCTGAGTATCGGGTCGGTGGTCCCGGTCATTGCGCTGATGCTGCAAGGCGATCCCCGCGAGCTGCATCCCTGGCTCGCTGCTGCGTTCGCGTGGAACGAAGGAAATCAGAAGGTGCTCGTCGTAGCTGCCGTGTTGACGCTCTTCGTGATCCACCTGATCAAGAATTTGATCCTTGCGCTTGTTGCGCAACAGCGGTCCAGCCTGAGCTTTGATGTGCAGCGGGAACTGTCGCTTCGGCTTTTCGCTGGCTACTTGAGGCAACCATGGCTTTTTCACCTGAGTCGAAACTCGGCGGAACTAGTCCGCAACGCCACGACAGAGCCGGCGGTTTTCGCACATTACGCGTTGGCGCCACTGTTGATATTGCTCGGCGAGTGCCTGATCCTGCTAGCCATTGGTGCGCTTGCACTTTGGGTGGAGCCCTTGGGTGTCTTTATTGTTGCGATCTTCCTGGGTGGTGCGGCGGCGATATTTCACATGGCGACCCACAACAGGATCTTCGAATGGGGTAGGGTTCATGAGGAGCAGGAAGGCCTGCGGCTGCAGTTCCTGCTGCAGGGCCTGGGGGCAATCAAGGAGTTGATTGTGTCGGGGCGGCAGGATGGGGTCATCGCACAATACCGCCCGCCGAACGACGGGAGCGCGCGTGCCGAACACTCTCAGAACGTGGTGCAGCAACTACCGCGACTGTGGCTTGAGTTTCTGGCGGTGAGCGGCCTCTCGGTTCTGGTGCTGACGATGCTGGCGCACGACCGGCCGGTTGCTGCCATCTTGCCCACAGCAGGACTGTTCGCGGCGGCCGCTTTCCGTTTGATTCCTTCGGCGAACCGGGTGCTGGCGTCGCTTCATTCGATACGGTTCAGCACATCCGTGGTGCGGACACTCACGTCGGAGCTGTCGCTGCTGTCCGCCACTGCCGCTGCTACCAGGGCGCAGACCCCGATGCAGGCCTATCAGGGCGACATCGAATTGCGGGATGTGTCTTGCTGCTACCCCGGCAAGCCTGAGCCTGTGCTGGACGCGCTTTTCCTCACGATCAGGGCCGGTGAGTGCATTGGATTCCACGGCCCGAGCGGCGCGGGCAAGACTACGCTGGTAGATGCCGTGCTTGGACTTTTGCCGTTGCGAAGAGGTGCGGTTTTCGTTGGGGGGCAAGACATCATCAAGAGCCCCGAGGCGTGGCGGCGACATGTCGGGTATGTACCCCAGTTCGTCTATCTCGCCGACGACACGATTCGTCGCAACGTCGCCTTTGGCCTGCCCGAAACGGACATTGACAACTCGGCGGTGGACGCGGCGCTCGCAGGGGCGCAACTCACAGATTTCGTCGCCGCCTTGCCAGATGGTGTTGAGACGATTGTGGGGGAGTGCGGCGCACGTCTTTCCGGTGGGCAGCGACAGCGCATCGGAATCGCGCGTGCCCTCTATGGTTCGCCACAGGTGTTGATTCTGGATGAGGCTACCAATTCCCTCGATCCGGAGACAGAAGACGCGGTCATGGAGGCTGTCCGCGCACTACGAGGGCGAGTTACGCAATTGATCGTGTCGCATCGCCCGTCGGCGCTGGCGCACTGCGATCGGGTCTTCTACCTGCGGCGTGGCCGGCTGCACGGGAACTCTGATGACGCAGAGCTACAGCAGATGATCTCTACGCCGTGAACCTTATTCCATCATCCCCCCCGAAGATTCATGCTGTTCCGGCAGGCACTGCGCGGCCCCAATGGTCGGTAATGATTCCGGTGTTCAACACGGGCCAGTTCCTTGGCGGGGCGATTCGATCCGCTCTGGCGCAGCAGATCCCGACTGACGAGATGCAGATCTGTGTGGTGGACGACGCCAGTACGGACATCGACGTCAGAGCGCTCGTCGACTCGATCGGACAGGGTCGCGTTGAATACTTTCGCCATCCGCGCAACGTCGGAAGCGTGTCGAACTTCAACACGTGCCTGGAGCTGGCGCGAGGGCACTTGGTGCATCTGCTGCACGCCGACGACCAGGTCTTGCCGGGGTTCTACTCGGCCCTTTGCGAGCTCTTCACGACTTACCCGGAGGCCGGGGCCGCTTTCAGCAGACACCGGCATATCGACGCATCTGGACAGGAGACTTACCTTGCAGAGCCTGAACTTGCGAGGCCGGGCCTGGTGCCGGATTGGTTGCGAAAGCTGGCAGTAGAGCAGCGGATGCCTTACGTTTGCACCGCAGTTCGTCGTAGCGTGCATGAGGAACTCGGCGGATATTTTGGGGTATCGTATGGCGAAGATTGGGAGATGTGGTTGCGTATTGCAAGCAGACATCCATTTGCCTATACCCCGCAAACGTTAGCCGAATACCGGGTTCATCCGGAATCTATTTCGGGGGCAAAACTCCGGTCGGGTGAGAGCGTGGACGACTTGCTGTGGATCGTGCGCACGACTTCGGACTATCTCCCGCCAGCAATGCGCGGGCAGGTGAGGGTGCAGGCAATGGCCGCAATTGCTGCCGATGCTGTTCGCTCCGCCGGCAATCTCTGGTCTCAAGGCGCTGGTACGAGCGCCGTCAGGCGTCAATTGATGCGAGCAGTTGCGTTGGGATGCCCGCCGCACATGCTTTGGCCCGCGCTCAAGGTGTATGTGAAAACTGTGCTCAGGTTTCGTTAGAGGGCCGGTGGGCGGCCCGCAACCGCCGTCTCCGCAGAAGGTCGAGTGAAAGCTGCACGACTTGCCCGATCCCAAGATTACGCAGAAGGGTCGCGGCCTTCTGCGCAGCCCTGAGAATAGTGCGCGGATTCCCGGTCTCTGGCAGTGATTCAGCGGGCGTGAAGCGCGAGTATCAGGGCGACATGAGCGATCCTCGTGGGCGGGACATCAGTGAGAGTCCACAGTCGTGGCGTCGGCATCTGGGGTATGTTCCTCAGTCGATTTACCTGGCGGACGACACGATTCGACGCAATGTTGCGTTCGGTGTCCCGGAAGCAGAAATTGAGGATGCCGCCGTGCGGCAAGGCATTGCCGCAGCGCAACTTACTGACTTCGTCGCAACGTTGCCGGATGGCCTTGAGAAGGTTGTAGGTGAATGCGGCGTGCGCCTGTCGGGTGGGCAACGACAACGCATCGGCATCGCTCGAGCCCTATATGCTTCGCCGCAAGTCCTCATTCTTGATGAGGCGACCAACGCGTTAGATCCCGAAAACGAAGATGCAATCATGGCTGCGGTCCGCGCGCTTCGGGGGTCACGCAATTGATTGTGTCGCATCGTCCTTCAGTGCTGATCCATTGTGATCGCGTTTTTTTACCTGCATACTGATGGCCTCCGCGAGTCATCTGCAGTTCTTAGCCAGTGAGTTGTATTCCCTCATCACCGCCCTCAATTTCCGCTGTGCCTGCGGGTAACAAGCGGCCCCAATGGTCGGTGATGGTTCCTGTGTTCAATGCGGGGCCCTATCTCGGCGATGCTCTAAGGTCGGTGCTGGCCCAATCGGCACCTACCGACGAAATGCAGATCTGCGTGGTGGACGACGCAAGCACTGATATCGATGTCCGGGCGCTGGTTGAGTCGATAGGGCAGGGCCGCGTGGAATATTTTCGCCATCCGCGCAACATCGGCAGCGTCGCTAATTTCAACCAGTGCCTGGAACTCGCGCGCGGGCAATGGGTTCATTTGCTGCACGCCGACGATCGGGTTTTGCCTGGGTTTTATTCGGCGATCGGTGACCTCTTCACTCGGTATCCACAGGCTGGCGCTGCTTTCAGCAGGCATCGTCATATCGACTCCGAGGGAGTCGAGCAGCTTGTTACCGAGCCCGAACTGCAGGGACGCGGCCTCATTCCCGACTGGCTGACCAAATTGGCCGTTGAGCAGCGTCTGCAATACGCTTCCATCGCTGTCCGTCGCGACGTCTACGAGGAACTTGGTGGGTTTTTCGGCGTTTCTTTTGGCGAGGACTGGGAGATGTGGCTGCGAATCGCAAGCAGGTATCCATTCGCCTACACCTCCGAGACCCTCGCCGATTACCGGGTTCATTCGGCATCCATCACCGGTGCGAAGCTCCGGTCGGGACAGAACATCGAGGACTTGTTATGGGTCGTCAGGACAACGGCGTCATATCTGCCGATCGAGGTTCGGACATCGGTAGAGAAGCGGGCATCGAAGGCGATTGCTGCCGAGGCTGTGCGATCCGCCGCCCGTCTGTGGAGAGTAGGTGGGGACCTTGTTGCCGCCAGACGTCAACTAACGGGCGCTTTGGCTTTGGGGTGCCCTGCGCGGATGCTGTGGCCCGCGCTCAAACTGTATATAAGACTGCTTCTTGTCGGGCGCTAGGGGTAGATCCGATCGGATCGCTTGCACTTCTGTCGAAAATTGTTGAGTAACCTCTTCGCGAGATCTTTAATGCCGAGATGGATCAAGAGGGTCGCTGTCTCATGAGCAGCGCGAGGGATGGTGCTTACATGTCTGACGTCCTGTAAAACCTCTTCAAACAGCGACGGGGCGTAGTGCATCCGCCAGAATCGCTGGCCTGCCCGATAGTTGGCTCTCCCGACTGGGCTTTCGCGCGCATAGGCGCGCTGCTTTCTTAGTGCACTGAAGGACGCGCGCATCAATCGTGCCCATTGCGTTCCTGCCACGAACGATCGGACGCAACGCGTTGCGCGCCCACGAGACCGGACGCGCAGGTGACTGTGTAGGCTGTCTCGGCATCATGGCGGCGCAAGTTCTGTGTGGGCTTGGAACTTTGGCGAATAATGGCCCTGAAACAAGCATCTCATGCAACTCCGGCATTCAATCATCATTCCGACATCGGGTCGATCCTACTGTGTCCACAGCGCGGTGAGATCGCTCTTGCGGGAGATCGGGGACCGGCGCGATACGCAGGTCATCGTCGTCCAGAGCAGTGCTGTTGAAGACGCCCGGATATCAGGCTTTTGTTCGGCGCATGCGGGTGTTCGATATTTGCTGGAACCCAGACCTGGCGCAAGTGCCGCGCGGCATGCAGGTGTCGGTGTCGCGGAATCAGACCTTCTGTCCTTCATCGACGATGACGTCGAGGTCGCGCCGGGCTGGCTTGACGCGGTGCAAACGGCGTTCGCCGACCCTGAGCTCGCACTGCTCGGAGGACCGAGCATTCCCCGCTTTACAAGCTCGGTGCCTGCATGGTTCTGGGACTTCATGTCGCCCGCTGCGGACGGTGGCTGGATGTGTCACTGGCTCTCCCTGCTGGACCTGCAAGAGGACGTGAGGGACGTCGATCCTGAATTTATCTGGAGCCTGAACTTTTCCATTCGCCGCAATGCGCTCGAGAGTTGCGGCGGCTTTCATCCCGACCTGGTGCCGGCGCCGTATCAGCGGTGGCAGGGCGACGGTGAGACCGGTCTGGCGCGCAAGCTGGCGGCGGCCGGCCGGCGGGCTGACTATGCGCAGCGTGCCCTGGTTTTTCATGCGTGCACCGCAGACCGCATGGATGCGGGCTATTTCTGCCATCGAGCTTTCTTCCAGGGTGTCTGCGATTCCTTCACTTCGATCCGGGCGGGCAACGCGGCGCAGCCCGATTCGCGTCCAGATGCTGCGTGGCCGGTAGTCGCCCGCTTCAAGGGGGCTGTGCGGCGCCTGAGAGCGCTTCAACCCGATACGAGCCCGGCGTCACGTGAGGCCCGCCGCGTGCGCGAGCTTGCTGCCGCATCGTATGTGCAGGGCTGGCAATTTCACCAGCGCGAGGTGGCCGGCGACGCGCATCTGCTGGCCTGGGTGCGTCGTCCGGATTTCATCGACACGGATCTTCGGGTGGAAGCCGCCGGGCGATCGGCTTACGATGCGTCGATGAAGGAATTACACGGATGACCGTCGAAGTCGTGTCGAGCCAGGGCAAGGTGCTCTGCTATCTGGTGCGGCATTCGGACGAGCCGGCCGCAACGCAGTTTTTCACGAAGCCCGAGGACCCGTTGCAGGTCGGCCGCATCGTGCATCCCCAGGGACACGTGATCGCGCCTCACAGGCATCAGCCCCTGGAGGCGCCCAGCTACCTGCGCCCGGAGGCGCTCATGGTGGAGCAGGGGCGCTGCGAGCTGCAGATATTCGACGACCAGCAGCGGCTGGTGGCCACACGCGAATTGCGAGCGCGCGACGTGGCCATCCTGCTCGATTGCGGCCACGGGTTCCGGATGATCGAGGACACCGTGTTGTTCGAGGTCAAGCCCGGGCCCTATGCGGGCGCCGCAGAGAAGATTTACCTCAAGACGTCCACGTGATATCGGCTGGCCGTGTTGCGCTGGTTTTCTGGGAAGGCTATCTGGGTGTCGCGCCCAGTCTCATCCATGCGATAGAGGCGCTGGCCCGCCACGGGTTTCAGGTCGATGTGATCATCCGGGAGCCTGCGCTGGCTTATGCGGCACCTCCCGTATTCGATGCTTCGCAGGTGCGAATCGTGCGGTTGCAAAGGGTCGCCGTCACGTCCATCGCCAGGGGCAGCGCCGCGACGTGGATCGGCCGGATGGTGCACTCGTTCGCCGAGCATGTGGACCGCGTGCGTTTCCTGCGCCTGTGTCGGTCGCTGGGAGCGCGTGAGCGGTACCTCGCCGCGATTGGCGTCGATGAAGACGGTGTGCTCGGCGCTGCTCGTCTGCTGGCTGGGAGGCCGTCGCGCCTGATTTTCTGGTCGCTGGAGCTGGGTACGCTGGCTGGCAGCCGGGATCCGGTGCGTCGCTGGGTCCACCGCAGGGCGCAACGGGTGATTGGCCGGGCGAACGTGCGCATCGTCCAGGACCCGGATCGCGCGCTCGCGCTCGCCACCCTGCACGGGGAGGCCCCGGGCGTCACGCGGCTGGTACCGAACGCCCCCGCCGGCCCTGCGCTCGACGTGCATTCCAGGTTTTTTCATGACCGGTTCGCTCTGCCCGCTGACCAGCTGGTGATCCTGCATGCGGGCGGCATTGTTCCGGAGATGCTGGGCCTGGAACTGGCCCGCGCCGCCGCATCCTGGCCCGCAAACTGGAGTCTGGTCCTGCATGAGCGCCAGTCGCGGTCGCCCGATGATCCGTACCTGCGCCGCGTGCAGGAGGCTGGCGCAGGAAGGGTTTTGCTGTCGCTGGAGCCGGTCGGTTACGCCCAGCTCGATTCGCTGTTCGCAAGCGCGACCGTGTCGCTGGCCCTCTATTCGGACCGGCATGGCGCCAATTACCAGCTCATGGCGGGTGCTTCCGGCAAGCTCGCGCATTCGTGCCGTGTCGGTGTTCCGGTGGTCTGCTCCAACCTTCCCGGGTTGCGGGCCCTTGTTGAGGGCCATGGGGCGGGCCTTGTCGTCGATGACCCCATGCAGATCGAGGCAGCCGTTACCAGCATCCTCGTGGACTACGCGCGGTTTCGTGAGGGGGCATTCAACTGCTATCGTGAAGCCATGGAGTTTGACCAGCGATTTGCAGCCGTGCTGGGTGATCTGGACCGGATGGCATGCGCATGATTCCGGTGAGCGAACCCGACCTCGGTGACGCAGAGATGCAGCGCGTTGTCGCGGCGCTGCAGTCGGGACAGGTGTCGTCTGCCGGCAGTGATGTCGAGGTCTTCGAGCAGTTGTGGGCTGCGTATTGCGGCAGGCAATTTGGCGTGGCGGTGATGAATGGCACGGTGGCGCTTCAGCTTGCCGTCGCGTGTCTGGACCTGGAGCCCGGCGATGAGGTGATCATGCCAACGTTCACCATCGTCTCGTGCGCGCTGGCGGTGATCTATTGCGGCGGGGTGCCGCGATTTGTCGATGCTGACCCGGTGACATGGTGCATGGACACCGATGCCGTTCGTGCAGCCATTGGACCGAGAACCCGGGCCATCATGCCGGTGCACATCTATGGACATCCGGTCGATATGGATCCCCTGCTGGACCTTGCAGCCGAGCACGGTTTGGCCGTCGTCGAGGATGCAGCCGAAGCCCATGGCGCGGAGTATCTGACGCGGCGATCCGGTGTCGATCGCTGGCAGCGCTGCGGCAGCTTTGGTGACGTGAGCTGCTTCAGCTTCTACGCGAACAAACTGGTGACCACCGGCGAGGGCGGGATGCTCGTGACCGACGACCCTGCGCTGGCCAATCGGGCGAGGTCGTTGCGCAATCTTGCTTTCGATCCCGCGCAGCGGTTCCGGCATGAACGCCTGGGTTTCAACTTCAGGATGACGAATCTGCAGGCTGCGCTGGGTATTCCGCAGGTGGGGCGGATGGCCGCGATCGTGGAGAAGAAGCGGTCCATCGCGCGCAGCTATCAAGCGGGGCTCCGTGGCCTGGCGCAGGTCGCGTTGCCTCAGGAGCGTGCCTGGGCGCGCAGTGTTTACTGGATGTACGGGATCGTGCCGGATGAGTCGTCGGGCCTGGATGGCAAGAAGCTTGCGGGTCTGCTGGCGCAGCGCGGCGTTCAGACGCGACCGTTCTTCCTGGGCTTGCATGAACAGCCCGCGCTTGAGCGTTGCGAGTGGGCGACGCGGGCGCATTTCCCGGTTGCGGAACGGCTGGCGCGGCAAGGCCTTTACCTGCCCAGCGGGCCGCGCCTGGGCGCTGAAGCGATCGAACAGGTGATCGAGGCCGTGAAGGCGGTGCTGCAGTGACCGAAGTCTTTGGTTCGTCGTACGCGATCACGTACGACGCCGTCTATGCCGCCAAAGACTATGGCGCAGAGTGTGATGCCATTGAAAGGGCATTTTCCGAATTCAGTCGCGTCTCGGTGCGCCGGGTGCTCGACCTGGGCTGCGGCACCGGCGGGCACGCCATTCCGCTTGCGGCGCGCGGGTATGGTGTCACCGGTATTGATCGATCGCCCGACATGCTGGCCGTCGCGGCCCGCAAGGGGCGGGCAGCAGGGCTGGACGGCTCGCTCGCCTGGCGACAGGCGGACCTTACGCAGCGGCCAGAGCTGGGTCAGCACGACGCGGTTCTGATGATGTTCAACGCGATGGGCTATTTGCTCGAAGCGCAGTCTCTGGTGCAACTGCTTGGCGCCGTGCGAGAGTCGCTTCCATCCGGGGCGCTCTTTGTGCTGGACCTGTGGGATGCCGCGGGTGTCTTGAAGCATCCGCCTTCGACACGGGTCACGGGAGTGGTGGTCGGCGATCGCCACCTGGAGCGAAGGTCCCACGCAGCGCTCGATCCCGCGGCGCAGACCTGCCGTGTCATGATCGAGTTGACGGACCCCCAGGATCCGAGGTTCAAGGTCTCGGAAGTGCACGCAGTGCGTTTCTTCAGGCGCGCCGAACTGACAGACTTGTTTCGGCGCCACGGATTGGAGGTCTTGCGCTGGGGTGGGCTGCCCGAATATTGGAAGGAGCCTGCAGGCGCTTGGTCCGTGATGGTTATTGCGAGAGCCGTCTGAGGCGTATCGCACCCCTTTTGTAAAATTGACCCGCCCGTTTTTCTGGGCTTCCCCATGCTCTACCCCCAAGAATTCGACGTCATCGTGGTCGGCGGCGGCCACGCCGGGACCGAGGCCGCCCTGGCTTCGGCGCGAATGGGCTGCAAGACCTTGCTGCTGACCCACAACATCGAGACCCTCGGGCAGATGAGCTGCAACCCATCCATTGGCGGCATCGGCAAGGGTCATCTGGTCAAGGAAGTCGATGCGCTCGGCGGCGCCATGGCGATCGCCACGGATGAGGCAGGAATCCAGTTTCGCATCCTCAACAGCTCCAAGGGCCCCGCCGTGCGGGCAACGCGCGCGCAAGCCGACCGGATTCTCTACAAGGCGGCGATCCGCCATCGCCTGGAGAACCAGCCCAACCTGACGCTCTTCCAGCAGGCGGTCGATGACCTGATGGTCGAGGGCGACCGGGTGGTGGGCGCCGTCACGCAAGTTGGTATTCGCTTCCGTTCCAGGACAGTGGTTCTCACGGCCGGGACGTTCCTTGACGGACGCATCCATGTGGGACTCAACAATTACCAGGCGGGACGGGCGGGCGATCCGCCGGCGATTTCGCTGTCGGCCCGGCTCAAGGAACTCAAGCTGCCGCAGGCCCGGTTGAAGACAGGCACGCCGCCACGACTCGACGGCCGGACCATCGACTTTTCCAAATGCGAGATTCAGCCCGGTGACACCGACCCGGTGCCGGTGTTCAGCTTCATGGGCACGGCCGCGATGCATCCCCGGCAAGTGCCGTGCTGGGCCACGCATACCAACGAGCGTACCCACGACATCATTCGGTCCGGTTTTGATCGCAGCCCCATGTTCACCGGCAAGATCGAAGGCGTCGGCCCGCGTTACTGCCCGAGCGTCGAAGACAAGATCAATCGCTTCGCCGGCAAGGACAGTCACCAGATCTTCCTGGAGCCCGAGGGCCTCACGACGAACGAGATCTACCCGAACGGGATTTCCACCAGCCTGCCGTTTGATATTCAGTACGACCTGGTCCGGTCCATGGTGGGTCTGGAGAACGCGCACATCCTGCGACCCGGCTACGCCATCGAATACGACTACTTCGATCCGCGCTCGCTCAAGAGCAGCTTCGAGACGCGGTCGATCGCGGGGCTGTTCTTCGCGGGGCAGATCAACGGCACCACCGGTTATGAAGAGGCGGCGGCCCAAGGCTTGTTTGCCGGGATCAATGCCGCGCTGCAGTGCAGAGGCGAAGAGGCCTGGCTGCCGCGCCGGGACGAGGCTTACCTCGGCGTGTTGGTCGATGACCTCATCAGCAAGGGCGTGACTGAGCCCTATCGCATGTTCACCAGCCGCGCCGAGTTCCGCCTGCAACTGCGTGAAGACAACGCCGACATGCGACTGACCGAGGCAGGGCGCACCCTGGGCCTGGTGGACGATGCCCGTTGGGATGCCTTCAACCGAAAGCGAGATGCTGTTTCACGTGAAACACAACGGCTGCGCTCGATCTGGATCAGCCCGCAGAACCTGCCGGCTGCCGAGTCCGAGCGCGTGCTGGGTAAAGCCATCGATCATGAATACAACCTGGCTGAGTTGCTGCGGCGGCCCGAGATCAGTTATTCGGCTTTGATGTCGCTGGACGGCGGGGCGCTGGCTAGCTCGTCTGTTTCGCGCGCGGCTTTGGGGGAGTTGTTCGAGCCGGTGGTGGAGCAGCTGGAGATTGCCGCCAAGTACTCCGGCTACATCGAACGTCAAAAGGATGAGGTCGAGCGCTCGGCCCATTACGAGAACCTGAAACTGCCAGACGATCTCAACTATCTGGAGGTGCCCGCGCTTTCAATCGAGGTCCGGCAAAAGCTCCAGAAGCATCGCCCCGAAACGCTTGGCCTGGCTTCCCGCGTCTCCGGCGTCACGCCTGCGGCGATTTCCCTGTTGCTGGTGTATCTGAAGAAGCGCCGCGCCAAAGGCTTCGACGCCCAGAAGCGCCGGGCAGAGGCGCCTGCAAATGACGCCGCAACATGAGAGCTGAGCTGGATGTCCGACTCCGGGCGGGGCTGGTCGCGCTGGAATTGGCCCTGACTGATCAGCAGATCTCGAAGCTGCTCGACTATCTGGAGCAGATCGGGAAGTGGAACAAGGTTTACAACCTGACCGCCGTGCGCGACCCGGCCCAGATGCTGACTCATCACTTGCTCGATAGCCTGGCGGTGATTGCTCCCTTGCGCCGGTTTAGCGAGGGCCGGGCGATCAAGTTGCTGGACGTCGGATCGGGTGCGGGACTGCCGGGCGTGGTCATCGCGATCTGCTGCCCCGAGATCCAGGTGGACTGCGTGGACACCGTGGCGAAGAAAGCGGCGTTCATCCAGCAGGCCGCGCTGACTCTGAAACTGCCCAACCTTCGGGGTGTCCACGACCGGGTCGAAAATCTGGCCGGACCTTACGACGTCATTGCGTCTCGCGCCTTTGCGTCGCTGGTCGATTTCGTTACCTGGTCGGGAAAAGCGCTGGCAGAGCAGGGCGTCTGGATGGCGATGAAAGGCAAGGCGCCGGATGAAGAGGTGGCGGCGTTGCCTCCGGGCGTCACTGTGTTTCACGTGGAACAACTGCAGGTGCCCGAACTGCACGCCGACCGCTGCCTTCTGTGGATTCGCCGCTGACGTCGTAACGTAAACTCGGTCTTCCAAGACCCCGGGGAAATTCATGTTTGGCGTTGCAGACTACGGCGCGTTCGTTGCCGCGATCATCATTTTTCTGGCGATTCCCGGCCCGGGGAACCTGGCATTGATCACCTCGACCAGCAAAGGCGGAGTAGCCGGCGGGCTGGGGGCAACGATGGGCGTCATCGCGGGTGACCAGGTATTGATGTGGGCCGCCGTGGCCGGTGTCGCAACCTTGCTCGCAACCTATCCCACCGCTTTCCACGCCGTCCAATGGATGGGCGCCGCCTACCTGGCCTACCTCGGCGTTCGGATGTTGTTGGCCAAGCCCGGCGCGGCGCCGATCCTGAACATCGAGCCACGGCACTATTTCAAGCAGAGCGCGCTCATCACGCTGCTCAACCCGAAGGCCATCGTTTTCTACATGGCGTTCTTTCCGCTGTTCGTGGACCCGGCCCGTCACCAGGGCATGCTGACTTTCGGCGTGATGGCCGCGACCATCGCCGTGTTGACCTTCGCGTACGGGCTGATCGTCGTGCTGTTGACCCATCACCTGGCTGAGCGGATGCGCGCGAATCCGGTCATCGGTCGCGTGCTTGAAAAAGTGGCCGGCATGTTCCTGCTGGGCTTCGGCATCAAACTGGCCATCTCCAAGTGACCGCCCGCATCTTCTGCATCGCCAACCAAAAGGGCGGCGTCGGCAAGACAACCACCACCGTCAATCTTGCAGCCGGCCTGGCCAAGGTCGGCCAGCGCGTGTTGATGATCGACCTCGATCCGCAGGGCAACGCGACCATGGGTTCGGGGATCGACAAGCGCAAGCTTGAAATGTCCGTGTACGACGTGCTGCTCGAATCGGCATCCATCGCCGAGGCCCGCGTTCGGAGCGAGAAGTGCGGCTACGACGTGCTCGGCTCCAATCGCGACCTGGCCGGCGCCGAAGTGGAGTTGGTTGAAGTCGAGCGGCGCGACAAGCGGCTGAAAGAAGCCATCGCAGCAGTCGCCGCCGAATACGACTTCGTCCTGATCGACTGCCCGCCGTCACTGTCCATGCTCACGCTCAACGGCTTGTGCTCTGCGCATGGTGTGGTCGTGCCGATGCAGTGCGAGTACTTCGCGCTCGAAGGCCTCACGGACCTGGTCAACACGATCAAGCAGGTGCACGCCAACATGAACAAGGACCTGCAGATCATCGGCTTGTTGCGCGTGATGTTCGATCCGCGCATCACGCTGCAGCAGCAAGTGAGCGAGCAGCTCAAGTCCCACTTTGGCGACAAGGTGTTCAACACGGTCATTCCGCGCAACGTGCGACTGGCCGAAGCGCCGAGCTATGGCTTGCCTGGCGTCGTCTTCGACCCCAATGCCCGCGGCAGCCAAGCCTATGTCGAGTTCGCCAAGGAGATGGTCGATCGCATCAAGAAATTGTAGCCATATGCCTGCAATGCCTCATGAATACTAGTTCGGCAGCTATCAAATAAAGAGCAATGAAGCCATCCAACGTTCTCGTCCTGCCCGGCTGGTTCAACAGCGGGGCGCAACACTGGCAGACCCTCTGGGAAAAGCGCCACGGCTATGTCCGCGTGGAACAGCACGACTGGGAAAAGCCGCTGCGTGGCGACTGGCTCGCGCGCCTGGAAGAAATGGTGCTGTCGCGCGATGAGCCGGTGGTGCTGGTCGCGCACAGCCTGGGCTGCATCCTCACGGCAGCATGGTCCCAGCGCTCGCTCAACACGCATCGGGTGAAGGGTGCCTTGCTCGTCGCACCCGGCGATGTTGAACAGCCCGAAGCGCGCGACGCGATCCCGACCTGGTCGCCGATCGACCTGAGCGCGCTGGCATTCCCGAGCGTGATGGTCGCGAGCCGCAATGACCCGTACTGCGAGTTCGAGCGCGCGCGCCTGTTCGCTCACGCCTGGGGTTCGCAATTCATGGACTACGGCGATTGCGGCCATATCAATGCCGATTCCGGCCTCGCGAGCTGGCCCGAGGGCCACGTCCTGCTCCAGGACTTGATGAAAGACTAGAAAAACAATGGCGACCAAGAAACCCAAGGGCCTGGGCCGCGGCCTCGAAGCATTGCTCGGCCCCACGGCCAGCGAATCCGCCCACGAAGCCGAGGCCGCAAGTCCCGGCCAGCCCGCATCGCTTTTGCTGGCCGACATGGTGCCCGGCATCTACCAGCCGCGCACGCGCATGGACGAGGGCGCTCTCTACGAACTTGCCGAGAGCATCAAGGCCCAGGGCATCATGCAGCCCATCCTCGTGCGGCGAGTGGCCAACGGCGCGAACAGCGGCAAGTACGAAATCATCGCGGGCGAGCGGCGCTTTCGTGCGGCGAAGCTCGCCGGCCTGGACAGCGTCCCGGTGCTCGTGCGCGATGTGCCGGACGAAGCAGCGGCCGCGATGTCGCTCATCGAAAACATCCAGCGCGAGGACCTCAATCCGCTGGAAGAGGCGCACGGACTGCAGCGCCTGGTCAAGGAATTCGGGCTCACCCATGAGCAGGCTGCCCAGGCCGTGGGGCGTTCGCGCAGTGCCGCGAGCAATCTGCTGCGCCTGCTCAATCTCGCCGATCCGGTGCAGACGATGCTCATGGCCGGCGACATCGACATGGGTCATGCGCGGGCGTTGCTGGCGCTGGAGCGCGCATCGCAGATCACGGCGGCCAACCAGATCGCCGCGAAGAAGCTGTCGGTGCGCGAAGCAGAAAGCCTGGTCAAGAAGCTCGGCGCCGAGTTCAACCTCGTCTCACCCAAGCCCAAGAACGAGAAGTCGCGCGACCTGCGGCGTGTGGAAGAAGAGCTCTCCGACATCCTCACCGCCGAAGTCGAAGTGCGCGTGAAAAAGCGCGTGAAGCGCCACGGCCGTGTCGAGGAGATGGGCGAAGTCGTGATCCAGTTCGGGTCGCTCGAAGAGTTGAACGGATTGATCGACCGGCTGCGCAGCTGAGGCAGCTCGCGAGACGTCTGGATCGTGGAGTTCATGGTCCGGAAAGAGCCCGGGAAATTGGGTGTTATTGGGTGTGGTATCGGGTCGTGGCCTTCCCCGACACCATCCTCGTATCTTGAAATCCTGACCCTCGTCGCCCGTATCGATGAGTTCAAGCGCGCTTGGCGCACGTCGGTACCAGACCGGCTCTCGGCTCTGCGGCGCCTGGCAACCATCGAGAACATCTGCTCGTCCACCCGGCTCGAGGGCTGCAGACTGTCGGATTCTCAGCCGCGCCGGCGCGCGTTGCCTGACGTTCCAGAGCAGAGCAGCGCAGGGCTGGGCGCAGAAGCAAAAGGGCGGGCAATTGCTTGCCCGCCCCCTGGAAGTCGTCGGGGACATGGCGTCCCCGACCGATGTTGTCGCTACAGCCTTACTGGTAGTTCACCGTCACCAGCGCACCCGAGCAGTCGCCGGCTGCGTAGGCATAGGTGTAGTTCAGCGAGTACCCAGCGCCCGGTGTCGAGCCGGCAGCGGCGAGGGAGTTCAGGTTCGCATTGCCCGCGCTGCAGGTGCCGGCAGGTACACCGGTGATACAGATCTTCGTGGGTGGCAGGTTGACCGGAATTGTGAGGCCGTTGCTGGTGACGGTGCCGCTGGCCGACACGGTGATGCCGCACGACTCGGTGCCGCCGGTGCCGCTGCCAGGAATACCCGTACCCGTGAAGGTGAACGTGATGCCGTTGCCGTTGATGGTGACGTAGGCGCTCGAGTAAGCGGCCGCGAACGACGACGGGTTGGCCCAGGTCACGAAGGCAGAAAACGAACCACCATTGGCCACGTACTTCGAGAACGCCTGGAGCGCCTTGCCGTAGGCATTGGCAGATGCGCCGAACGTCGGGGCGAGCGTTGCGACGTTCACGCCGGTTCCGAGCTGGAACTGGGTTGCGACCGTCGATGAAGCCGTGCCGAAGTTGGCGCTGGAGACGCCGCCGGCGAGGCCCTTGGAGATGCTGTACGCGACCGAGGTCAGGGGCGTCACCATGCCGGTGGTGGCGCTGCCGTTGCTGGCGATCACGACCTGCAGGGGGGTGGAGAGCGGGGTGGAAACGTTGGTCGCTTCGTCGATGTACGTGCCGCCGCTGGCTTCGATGACCACGTCGCCCATGTATTCGAGATTCAGCGTGTAGCCACCGGTCGAGTTGGTCGTCGTGCAGGCGAGCTGGTCGCCCTTGCCGGAAGCCACTGCCTTGAATGCACAGACATTGGCGCCGTTGACCGGACCCTTGATCACGGAACCGGAAACCGCCGTGGTGGCCGCGGGTGTGACGGCCGCGGGGGTCGAAGTACCGCCACCATCGCTACAGGCCGCGATCAGGCCAACAGCGGCAAGAGCCGCGCACAAGAGCAGGAAAGGTCGTTTGATTACTGCTGACATCGAGGTACTCCGCTAGGTTGGAAATGTGACCAGAGGTTACTGGTGGTCACACTCTACGGATACCCCTCGATCAAGGGGGCTAGATCGAGAAGATTTTCCCGGGATTCATGATGTTTTTGGGGTCTAGCGCGCGTTTGATCGTTCGCATCACATCCACGGCTCCCGCACCTGTTTCAGCGACCAGGAAACCCATCTTGTGCAGGCCGACGCCATGTTCGCCCGTACAGGTTCCTTCCAGGCTCAAGGCCCGCGCGACCAGCTGATGGTTGAGCTTCTCGGCGACTTCGCGCTCTTTCGGGTCGTTGGGGTCGAGCAGGTAGCCGAAGTGGAAGTTGCCGTCGCCCACGTGACCGACCAGGAAGTACGGAAGGCCGCTCTCGTCCGCTTCCTTCACCGAGTCGAGCAGGCAATCGGCCAGGCGCGAAATCGGCACGCAGGTGTCGGTGGAAATCGCGCGGCAGCCGGGCCGCGACTGGATCGCTGCAAAGTAGGCGTTGTGCCGGGCGGCCCACAGGCGGGTGCGCTCTTCGGGGGTGCTGGCCCATTCGAATGCATTGCCGCCGAATTCGGTGGCGATCTCCTGCACGGTTTCGGCCTGCTCCTTCACGCTCGCGGGGGAGCCGTGAAACTCCATGAGCAGCATGGGTTCCTCCCGCAGGCCGAGCTTGCTGTGCGCGTTCACCATGCGCACGGTGTTGTCGTCGATCAGCTCCACGCGCGCGATCGGCACGCCCAGCTGGATCACCTGAATCGTGGCCCGCACGGCGGCCTCGATGCTAGGAAATGAGCAGATCGCCGCCGAGATGGCCTCGGGCAGGGGATAGAGCTTGATCGTGACTTCGGTGATCACGCCCAGCGTGCCTTCGCTGCCGACGAACAGGCGCGTGAGGTCGTACCCCGCGCTGGACTTCTTGGCGCGCGTGCCGGTGCGGATGATTTCGCCGCTTGCAGTGACGACTTCGAGGGCGAGCACGTTCTCGCGCATCGTGCCGTAGCGAACCGCGTTGGTGCCGCTGGCGCGCGTGGCGCTCATGCCGCCAATGGAAGCGTCGGCGCCGGGGTCGATGGGGAAGAAGAGCCCCGTGCTTTTGACGGCCTCGTTGACCTGCTTGCGCGTGACGCCGGGCTGAACGGTGACGGTGAGGTCTTCGGCGTTGATCGACAGCACCTTGTTCATCCGCGACACATCGATGCTGATGCCGCCCTGGACCGCGAGCAGGTGGCCTTCGAGCGAAGAGCCCACGCCGAACGCGATCACCGGGACTTCGTAGTCGCCCGCGAGTTTCACTGCATCGGACACGTCCTGCGTGCTTTCGGCGAAGACGACGGCGGAGGGGGGCGGCGCGGCGAATGACGATTCATCGCGCCCATGCTGTTCGCGCACCGCCATCGCGGTGGAGCAGTTGGCGCCAAAGCGCGCCTTGAGCGCGGCGATGAGGGCTTGCGGTACGTCACGCTGGTGGATCTCAGGAACCAGGTGCGCGAAATCGGTGGGGGCGTTCATGCTTGTCTCCGGGAGCCGGGCCAGTTTAAGGCTTTGGGCCGGATGACGTCACTCGGTAAGAGCGCGGCGAACCTTTGAACTAGCGGCGGAACGAGGCCTCGTACTCCGCGCGATTCAACACGCCGTCCTTGTTGGCGTCCATTTCCTCGAACGGCTTGGGCAGGATCGACAGCCGCTGACCTTCGGCGCGGCTGAGTTCGCCATTGCCATCGCTGTCGGCGAGATCGAAAGCCTGCTTGGTCTGCAGGGGCGTCCAGCTGGCCGGAGGCAGGGACTGAACGACCACTGCCTGTCCTGGAGCGACCTGCACCAATTGCGGCGTGGCAGGCCCAGTGGGCGCAGGCGCCGTCTGGGCGACGACAGCCGTCGCCGCAAGTGCTGCTGCAATTGCAAGCCCGGTAATCCTGTGGAGTGGTGCGGTCATGGGAATCATCGTTTCGCATCGGGTCGCCGATGCAGGCGCGGCAATATCGGCAGGAGCTGTAGGACCGGGCCGATCAACGGCACACGCACTCGTTCAAGCACAATCAGCCTGAGCAGCAACAAGGGGTTCGGCAATGGGCAAGAGACTCACGCAAATCGCCACTCGCACAGGCGACGACGGCACGACCGGCCTGGGCGACAACACGCGCGTTTCCAAGGGCAGCCTTCGCGTTCACGCGATGGGCGACGTGGACGAACTCAACTCGCACATCGGTGTGCTGCTGTGCGAGGAACTGCCTGAGGGCGTGAGCGACGTGCTGGTCGAGATCCAGCATCAGCTGTTCAACCTCGGCGGCGAGTTGTCGATTCCCGGATTCGAGTTGTTGAAAGCCGAGGCCGTGGAGGCGCTCGACGACGCGCTCGCGCGCTACAACGCGCAGCTACCCAAGCTGCAGGAATTCATCCTGCCGGCTGGCAACCGCGCCGCGTCGCAGGCACATGTGTGCCGCACGGTTGCCAGGCGTGCCGAGAGGGCTGTGGTGACCTTGGGCACGGAAGAGGCGCTGCGCGATGCGCCGCGCCAATATCTCAACCGGTTGAGCGACCTGATGTTCGTGCTGGCGCGCGTGTGCAATCGGATCAACGGCGGCGACGACGTGTACTGGAAGAGCGAGCGGCTCGCGCGCTCGCAATCGCAGGAGTGATGGGGGTCTGGTTGTCATTGCGGGCTCGACCCGCAATCCATGACTTTCGACGGCGGTAGCCGCTTCGCGGTGGATGCCGGGTCGAGCCCGGCATGACAGCCGAAGAGATGGCTGTCCTTGCGAGCTTCCAAGGCTGTCATTGCGGGCTTCCAAGGCTGTCATTGCGGACTTGATCCGCAATCCATCTCCGCTCAAGCGCAGTTGCCGCTTCGCGGTGGATGCCGGGTCGAGCCCGGCATGACAGCGTGGCTACAGTTTCAAGACCGCCAGCGTCAGGCGTGACACGCACGTCGGCCTGCCTTCGTCGTCATGCAGGTCGATGTGCCAGACCTGCGTGCTGCGCCCGATGTGCACGGGCCGGGTGATGCCGGTCACCCAGCCCGACTTCGCGCCGCGCAGGTGATTGGCGTTGATGTCCAGGCCCACCACGCGATAGCCCGGGTCGCTGGAGTACATGCCACCGCAGGAGCCCAGCGTCTCGGCCAGCACCACCGACACGCCGCCATGCATCAGGCCGTACGGCTGCTTCGTGCGCGAGTCCACCGGCATGCGGCCGCGAATGAAATCGTCACCGACTTCGAGGAACTCCATGCCCAGGTGCTCGGGTGCGGTTCCGATGTGGGACCTGGCAAGCAACTCGATGGAGATCGGCTTCTTCCAGATGCGAGAGGATATTGGAGGGGTCGTGGAAGTCATCGATCGATTTTAGGAGCGGTCGTTTCGCCGCGTTCACCGGTTTCCCCACGGCTGAGCAGCGCATTGAGCAAGATCGCACCGAACGTGGCGGTCCCGATGCCGCCAAGCGCAAACGCAGCAGGGCCCGATCCGAACTTGAGCGTGAAGTCGGCTGTGCCAATCACGAGCGTAATGGCAGCGACGATGAGGTTCCTGTTCTGCGAAAAGTCCACGCGGTTGTCGACCCAGATCTTGGCGCCAGCCACTGCGATGAGACCGAACACGACGATGGAGACGCCGCCCATCACCGGCAGCGGAATCGCCTGGATCACCGCGCCGAATTTGGGCGAGAAGCCCAGCACGATCGCGATCACTGCAGCGACCACGAACACGGCCGTCGAATAGATCTTGGTTGCCGCCATCACGCCGATGTTCTCTGCATACGTCGTGACACCGGTGCCGCCCCCCGCGCCGCTGACCATGGTTGCAACACCATCGCCGATGAACGCGCGGCCGATGTACGGGTCGAGGTTGCGGCCGGTCATTGCCGTGACGGCCTTGATGTGGCCCAGGTTCTCCGCGACGAGGATGATGGCGACCGGTGCGATGAGCAGCATCGCATTGGCGCTGAACACGGGGGCTGCAAAGGCGGGCGCGCCGAACCAGGCGGCGTTGGCGATTCCCGAGAAGTCCATCGGCTTGCCCCAGCCCAGGCCGTTCGTCAGAACCGCATAGATCACCGATGCGACGATCAGCCCGACCAGGATCAGCAGGCGCTGCACCATGCCGCGCGTGAACACGGCGACCACGGCCACCGACACGAAGGTCACGGCCTGCATCCACGAATCGAAATTGCTGGCCGCCATGTTCTTCACCGGAATGCCGGCGAGGTTCAGGCCGATGACGGCGACCACCGCGCCGGTGACGACAGGCGGCATCAACCGCTCGACCCAGTTGGTGCCGACGGCCTGCACGATGGCGCCGATGATGGTGTACACGAGACCGCACGCGATGATGCCGCCCAGTGCCACGCCCAGGTTGGCGTTCGGACCCTTGCCGGCGTATGCGCTCGCAGCGATCACGACACCGATGAATGCAAAGCTCGAACCCAGGTAGCTCGGCACCTTGCCGCCGGTGATGAAAAAGAAGATGAGCGTGCCGATGCCGCTCATGAGAATCGCGATGTTGGGGTCGAACCCCATGAGGATGGGCGCCAGCACCGTGGCACCGAACATGGCGATCACGTGCTGCACGCCCATCACGGCCGTCTGCGGCCAGGGCAGGCGTTCGTCGGGGGCGATCACCCCGCCCTGGTTCAGCACATCGGAAGATTTCTCGGTCCAGTCGAACATTCCCATATCCCCACTCCTTCGCTTTTTTGGTAAAGCGATGCTAGGGGCAATGGCCGGACTGCACAAGACACGGGCGTGCAGGGCTTGTTGCACCGCTTCGGTTTGTCATGCCGGACTCGATCCGGCATCCACCGCGAAGCGGCGACTGCGCCTGACCGGAGATGGATTGCGGATCAAGCCCGCAATGACAGCCGCGAGTCCGCAACGACAACCGTCGTGCTCGCAATGACAACCGTCAGGGTAAGTCGCGAAGCTCGTACGACGCCTGCGCTGCTACGCTTTGCCGATGACAGCAGCGTTCATCCCCCAGATTCGCCTCTACCAGCAGTGGCTGCAGGACCAGCGAGGTTTGACATTTCCGGACTACGACGCGCTGTGGCGCTGGTCCACCACCGACCTCGACGCCTTCTGGCAAAGCATCTGGGACTACTTCGAGCTGCAGTCGCCCACGCCGCACCGCGCGGTATTGGCCGACGCCAGGATGCCCGGCGCGCAATGGTTCGAGGGCGCGCAGTTCAACTATGCGAGGCAGGTGTTTCGCCACGTCGAGGCAGCCAGCGAAGCGCAACTGCCCGCCATCGTGAGCCGCAATGAAAAAGGCGAACACCGCGAGATCGGCTGGCGCGAGCTGCGCCACCAGGTCGCGGCGCTGGCGCTGCATTTGAAGGCGCAAGGCGTCGTGCCCGGTGACCGGGTGGCGGCCTACATGCCCAACATCCCGGAGACCATCATCGCGTTCCTGGCCGTGGTGAGCATAGGCGGTGTGTGGAGCCTGTGCGCGCCCGACATGGGAACCAACGCGGTGCTGGACCGGTTCAGGCAGATCGAGCCCAAGGTGCTGATTGCGACCGATGGCGTGATCTATGGACACCGCGAGTTCGACCGGGTGGACGTGATCGCTGAGATGCGTGCCGCGCTGCCCTCGGTCGCGCATCTCATCGTGCTTCGCAACCTGGGCGCACCGGACGCGTCGTTGGCGCGACTGCTGCCGTGCACGGACTTCACCCACGCGCTGCAGCGAGATCACGCAGAAACTGCGGCCTTCGAGCCCGTCTGGTTGCCGTTCGATCATCCGCTGTGGATCGTCTATTCGAGCGGCACCACGGGCTTGCCCAAGCCCATCGTTCACGGCCACGGCGGCACCGTCATCGTCGGGATGGCGCTGAACATCCTGCACAACGATGTCGGCTGCAGCTATCACGCCAACAGTTTCGGCGAGCGGTTCCACTGGTACAGCTCGACCGGCTGGGTGATGTGGAACCTGCAGGCGGGGAGTCTGCTGAACGGGACGACCGCATGCATCTACGACGGCAACCCCGCAGGCGCCAAGGACAACCCTGACTGGACCGTGCTCTGGCGGTTCGCTGCCGAAACCGGCGTGACGTTCTTCGGCGCAGGCGCTGCGTTCTTTTCCAACTGCATGAAGGCGGGGCTGGAGCTGTCCACCATCGGCGACTTGCGTGCGATTCGTACGCTCGGCACGACCGGCTCGCCGCTGAGCGCAGACGTGCAGCAATGGGGTACGAGCCAGTTCGCCAAGGCAGGCACGGCTGATATCTGGTGGTGCAACATCTCCGGCGGCACCGACTTTGCGGGCGCCTTCATCGGCGGCAACCGCGAGCTTCCGATGGAGCCTGGCGTCATGCAATGCCGACTGCTGGGGTGTGCGGTCGAAGCCTGGAATGAGCAGGGCGAACCGGTCATCGGCGAGGTGGGCGAGCTGGTCTGCACCAAGCCGATTCCGTCCATGCCGTTGTATTTCTGGGGCGACGAAGGCAACAAGCGCTATCTCTCGTCGTACTTCGACACGTACGCGGGCATCTGGCGGCACGGTGACTGGCTGAAGATCGCACCGACGGGCGGCTGCGTGATCTACGGCCGCAGCGACGCGACCATCAATCGTCACGGACTGCGCATGGGAACCAGCGAGCTGTACAGCGCGGTGGAAGCGCTGCCGGAAGTGCTCGACTCGATGGTGGTCGATCTGGAATATCTGGGGCGCGAAAGCTACATGCCGCTGTTCGTCGTCCTGCGCCCGGGCATTGCACTCGATGACGCGATGCGGGGACGAATCAACAACGCGATTCGCACCGCGCTCTCACCGCGGTTCATGCCCGACGAAATCTTCAGCGTGGCTGAAATTCCGCGAACGATGTCCGGCAAGAAACAGGAGCTGCCGATCAAGAAACTCTTGCTCGGTCAGCCCCTGGAGAAAGTGGTCAACAAGGAGGCGATGGCCAACCCCGCATGCCTGGACTGGTATGTGGAGCTGGCCTCACGCCGCTTGCATCAACCCTGACGCTGGAACAGGACCAACGTGGACTCGGACTTCAGGTTGCCGCGGGTGGAGGTCATCTCGACGTCGTAGCGCGTGCCCGGAAGCGCGAACTTCGGCGAGAAGCTGAACGAGAAGTTGCCGTTGCCGTCGGCTTGCAGGCGCTGCGACAGCAGTTCCTGGTTGATGCCCAGGCCCACCACCGATGCGCTGGCCAACACCCGCACATCGACGGTTGCGCCCGGCAGCGTGCGGCCTTGCACCGTCGTGGCGCCCGCAGGAATCTGCGCGTTGTTGGCATGGCTGGTCACCTGCAGCGGCAGCACGGTCGGTGCTGGCGCCACGACGGTCACCACCTCGAAGTCCCAGGCGCGGCGCACGGTGTTGCCACCGAGGTCGCTCGCCGTCACTTCAACGCTGTGGCGGCCTGGCGGCAGGTCTGCACGGTAGGTGAAGTGCTGCGGCGTGATCTCGCTTTGCGCCGTGACGTTGCGGCCCGAGACCACGATGCGAACGCTGCGCGGGTCCACGCCAACGCCACCGGCGTCGTCGAAGGTGCCCGTGATGGATGCGCCACGGCCGATGATGGCTTCGCCGTCACGAGGTGCGGTGTGACGAATCACCGGAGGGCGTGCATCGGCAATCAGGGGCTGGGTCAGCGCTTGCGTCACGACGCGGTCGCCGATGCGCAGGGTTGCGACGACGGGGCGCGAAGGCGCGAAGTTGTCCATGCGGCGGATCGTATAGCTGCCTTCATAAACGCCGGGGCGCACTTCGCGCATGGCGACGTTCTGCACGACGCCCGGAATGTCGAATTCCGCGCGGGCACCAGGCATGCCGGTCAGCGAGAAAATCAGTTCGGCGCCGGGTTCCAGTCGAGTGACGGGAGTAACTGCGAATCGCTCGATGCGCAGCGGAGCCGGTTGCACCACCGGGGGCAGCGGACGCACAACGACCGGGCGGTCGATGTTGGCTGGAAAGTTGAAGACGGTGCTGGTCGTCACGTTGCGCGCACGCAGCGATGCGCGAATCGCGCTCTCTTCGTTGATGCGGTCCGTGCGGCGGATCGTGTAGGTGCCGGTATAGACGCCGCGATCGGTTTCCTTCAGCACGATCAGGCGCTGGACGCCGCGAATGCGAAGCGTGACCTGGGCGCGGGGAGCGCCTTCGACCTTGAAGCTCAACTCAGACCCAGGGGCAAGACCGTTGTCGGCTGCGACGTCGAACGAATCGAGTCGGGGAGCAACGTTCTGCGCCTGAGCGGTAGCGGGCAGGGCCATCAGCGTTGCGGCGACGGGCATCAGCAGGAATGCTGCGGCAATATGGTTGCGGAGATTGCGATTTGTTGTGGTCATGATGACAAAGCCTTTCGAGAGAGATTCAGATCATCCACTTGTAACGAGCCAAGCTCATGCACAAGGGGTCAGCGCGGGACCCGCCAGCGTGTAGGACGCGGGCGGATCTGCTTGTTCAGCGGCGATAAGGGTTGTCCGGGAAGCGGTCATGGCGGTTGGCGACGCCGTCACCGTCACGATCCCAGTCATCGCGGTTGCGGATGCCGTCGCGATCGATGTCGCCCCAGGGGCGGGTGTCGCGTGCATGGCGGTGCTCACGTTCCCAGCGGTGCGAGTACCCTTGATTCCAGTTGTCGCCGTATCCGTACGCAGGCTGGACATAGACCGGCTGCGGCTGGCTGTACACCGGGCGCGGCTGCACGTAGACCGGTGCGTTGTTGTAGTAAACGGGAGCCGGTTCGTAATACACCGGGGCCGGCTGGATGCCGATGCTGAACACCACATCGCTGCGCGCCTGCGCTGCGGTGGCGGCGCCGAGGATGCCCAGCGCCAGGGCGGCAGTGGCTGCGATGCGGGGAGAGATGAAGCGGTTCATGAGAGCTCCTTTGGTTGGGATGGCTTCATGATGCTTCTGGCTGCATGAACGCAACCTGAACCGATTGCAGATTTCCAGCGCGCGGCGGATCAGGCGGCAGGCAGTGCGAAATCGACCTGTCCGCCACCCATGGAAGAGCGCGAAAGCTCCAGCGTGCCGTGGTGGCTCGCAACCAGGTCGCTGACCACCGCGAGGCCGACACCATGGCCCGGCACCTGCTCGTCCATTCGCACGTGGATCTGCAGGATGGCTTGCGTGTCCGTGAAGCCCGGGCCGTCGTCTTCCACGCGAACGTGCAGCTGATTTCCCTGGCGCCATGCACGGACCGTCACGCGACTGCGCGCCCACTTGGATGCGTTGTCCATCACATTGCCGAACATCTCGAATGCGTCGCCTTCGTCGATGCGCCAGGACAGGTCTTGCGGGCAGTCGATGTTGAACGCCAGGTGCTTGTCGGCGTACACCTTGGCGAGTGAATCGCGAATGCGGCCCAGCACGGGGGCGATGGGCAACAGCGGCGCAAATCGCGCGGCACCGCTCGCGGCAGCGCGGCCGAGCTGGTGTTGAACGATCGCATCCATGCGGGCCACTTGATGCGTCACGGTGTCCGCGAGCTGCGCGGGCTCCGACAGTGCGTTCTTCAGCACCGCCAGCGGCGTCTTCAGGCTGTGCGCGAGAAAGCTCAGCGCTTCCTTGTACCGGGTCTGGCGCACGCGCTCCTGCGCGATCAGCGTGTTGAGGTTGCCCGTGAGCTGCGCGATCTCCGAGGGGTAGCTGCCTTCGACCTGCACCTGCTCGCCGGCTTCGATGCGGCTCAGTTCCTGGGCCACGCGGCGCAGCGGCGACAGGCCCCATTGCAGCAGGATGGTTTGCGACAACAGCAGCAAGGCGGCGGCCGCGCCCAGCCAGCTCCACATCGTGCGTTCGAAGACCCTGATCTCGCGGTTGAAGCCCGCCTTGTTCTCCATCACCGACACCACGAGCGGCGCCGGGACGCCGGGTCCGGCCCATCGCACGCCGTAGGCCACCGCCAGATAGCTGGCACCCGCGTCCGTCACGGTGTCGTATTCCCACGTGCCGACGGCCACATCGCGCTTGAACGCCGGGTTCATGCCGACGGCGGAGGGCGAGCGCCACTGTTCGCTCCGGCTGATGTTGAAGATGCTGGCGTAAAGGCCTGAGCCGGGCAGGGTGAGGCGTGGTTCTGCGAAGGCATCGGGCATGGACAGCTTGCCTGCCGCGTCGATCTCGGTGCCCGCGAGCAGCAGGTAAACGGTGCCCTGCAAGCGCGCCAGATGGGCCGCCTGCACGCTGTCCGCGTGGGCGCGCTGCACGGCCACGCCAGCGCCCGCGATGAAAGCCAGCAAGACCACGGCGGCCCCGACGATCAGCCGGGTGCGAATGGAGCCGCGCGACGTCATCCGAGCGTCAGGCGATAACCTCGCCCGCGCAGTGTCTCGATGGGGACGAGCGTGCCGTCTGGGTCCAGCTTGCGGCGCAGGCGACCGACCAGGACCTCGAGCACATTGCTGTCGCGGTCTTCGTCGTGCGGGTACAGATAGTCCGACAGTTCCTGCTTGCTCACCACGCGTGCACGTTCGCGCGCGAGGAACTCCAGCACACGGTATTCGAATCCGGTGAGTTCCAGCGCCACGCCGTTCATCGTGGCGGCCTGCGCCGAAAAGTCGATGGCAAGGGGTCCGAGGGTCAGCACATCGGAAGCGGCCTTGAGCGAGCGGCGAAGCAGCGCCTTCACGCGCGCCGCCAGCTCCGGGTACTCGAACGGCTTGACCAGGTAGTCGTCCGCGCCGGACTCCAGGCCCACCACCTTGTCTTGCCAGGTGCTGCGCGCAGTCAGGATCAGGATAGGCAGGGTGCGACCGCCGGCGCGCAGTTGTTCCACGACCTTCAGCCCGCTCAGCCGTGGAAGCCCAAGGTCAACGATGGCCAGATCGAACGGGTATTCGCTCGCCTGAAAAAGACCGTCTTCGCCGTCGACGGCCTGATCGACCCGGTAACCATCGGCTTCGAGCTTGCGCGCCAGGCCCAGTCGCAGCGCGGCGTCGTCTTCGATGAGGAGCAGGCGCATGCGGTGTGCGGGGCTAGAGCGGTTTTCCGGTGATGGCGTCGATGAGGATGACGCGCACCTCGCCCTGGGCCGTCACCACCTTGACGCGCCATACCGGGCGCTGGGCAGACTCTGTTTTTTCAACCGAAAGCACGCGCCCGCTGCTGACTCTCGCAGCAACGGCGACCGCTTCGTCACGGCTGATGTCCGCCCACACGGGCGTCGCCAGCACGACGAGCGCGGCGAAGATCGGCAGGATGAACAGGTTCATTCGCAAAGGCGTCCACCAGGAGCGTGACAACGAGATGGGGCGGATGGTACTACCAGGGTGCACGTGTTTCATTCAAAAGCTCCCATGAGTGGTAGCTCACTATGCATGCAACCGCATGAACGAATGCTGAACGGATGGTGAACCGATGGGCAGCGGCGCTGTGTTGCCATACGATCACCCCTTACGACGCGGAGTTCCGATGTTCCTGAAAAACTGCTGGTACGTGGCCGCCTGGGACCACGAGTTGATCGATGGCAAGTTGCTGGCTCGCACGCTGCTTGAAGAGCGCGTGGTGCTCTACAAGGGCGACAGCGGCAGCATCGTGGCGTTGAAAGATCGCTGTTGCCATCGCGGCGCGCCGCTGTCGCTGGGTCGGCGCGAAGGCGATTGCATCCGTTGCATGTACCACGGCCTGAAGTTCGATGCGAGCGGCAAGTGCGTGCAGATTCCGGGACAGGACAACATCCCCGCCAAGCTCGGCGTGCGCAGCTATCCGGTGGTCCTGCGCGACCATCTCGTGTGGATCTGGATGGGCGATCCGGCGCTGGCCGATCCCGACGACATCCTGGACTTTCCGTATCTGCGCGATCCGCAGTGGAAGGGCATTCCGGGCTACCTGCACTACGACGCGAACTGGTTGCTCATCGTGGACAACCTGTCGGACTTCGCGCACCTGGCCTTCGTGCACACGAAGACGCTCGGCGGATCGGAAGAGTACGCCTATGTCACCAAGCCGGTGACGATGGAGCGGCTCGAACGCGGCTTCAGGGTCGAGCGCTGGCACATGAATGCAGCGCCGCCGCCGTTCCACAAGAAGGTGTTGCCCGCTGCCGAGCGAACGCAGAACGTGGATCGCCGCAACATCGGGCACATGCATATTCCCGGCAACTTCTTCCTGTTCACCCTGTTCTCGCCGGCGGGCAGTGGCGCGGAAAAGGGCAACCTGCAAGGCGCGCGCGAGTACCGCAATTGCCAGTTCATGACGCCGGAGACGCGGAGCACGTCTCACCACTTCTGGATCTACCTGAACAATTTCGAAGGAGAGGACACGACGATCTCGCGCTCGCTGCATGCAAGCCTGATCGAAGGCTTCATGGAAGACAAGCACATCATCGAGGCGCAGCAAAAGGCGATGGACGAAGACCCGGACTTCAAGCTGCTGGCGGTGGTGGCCGATGCGCCACTGGTTCACTTTCGCCGCGTGCTCGATGGGCTGATCGCCGCGGAGCAGGCCGATCAGGCCCTGCGATTGACCAGGACGATCCCGATCGCCACGCCACAGAGCGCCAGCACCAGCTGAACAGTGAGGGGTTCGTTCAGCAGCACGACTCCGAACACGAGCGCGAATACCGGCGTGAGGAATGTGAAGGACGACATCTTCGTCGCGGGGTAATGCCGCAGCAGCCACATCCACGCGAGGTAGCTGGCGAAAGCGCCGATGGCGGTCTGCAGTCCGATCGATGTCCACGCCTGCGTCGAATAGGTGAACGACCATGTTTCGCCCAGCGCCAGCGAGAGAAAGGGCGCGACTGCGGCGGTGACTGCCACCTGGTAGAAGAGCGTTTTTTCGGCGCTGGCCGTGCCCATCTTGCTGCTGCGGATCACCAGCGTGGTCATGCCCCACAGCACGCCACCGGCCAGCGCCAGCGCGTCACCGCGAAGCTGCCGTGCGGTCGTGGTGCCGGAGAACCCTTCGCTGAACGCGATGGCCACGGCGATGAATGCGATCGCCAGGCCGGCCCACTGGACGGGTCGCAACTTCTCCGACGGCACGAAACGAGGCAGGGCCAGCGCCACCACGAATGGCGAGGTGTAGAGAAACACCGTGAGGCGAGATGCCGTGGTGTCGCGCAGGCCCAGGTAGATGCAGGTGAACTCGCCCGCGAAAAGCAGACCGGCGAGCAGGCCTGCCTTGAGCGTGCCGTCGCGCTCGAACAGCTTCACGCCGCGAACGGCGCACCAGATCATGAGCAGCGCTGTGGCACCCACGAAGCGAATCGAGGCTTGCCAGAGCGGCGGCACTTCACCGACGGTGGACTTGATCAGGATCTGCTGGTAGCCCCAGAAAATGCATGACACCAGCAAGAGGGAAATGGCCAGGGAATCGAGATGCTCTTTGCGTTGTCGCATGCTGGGGTGAGAAGTTGGTATCAGGCGCGCGAGCCGAGTTTTTGCAGCAGCCGGCGCAAGGCTGTCTTCTCGGTGGCGCCCAGCGGTTGCAGGATGAGCGCTTCATGTTTGCGGGCCTGCCGCACGAGTGGCCGCACGAGTCGTTTGCCAGCAGCAGTGACCGTGAC